>DATMIF010000026.1:0-794181 GCA_035554655.1 Flavisolibacter sp. | reverse complement strand
TAGGGTTTTGAAAGATCCGAATAATGCATCCGTTCTTCCTTTAGCAAATTTCTGGAAAGGAGAGTTATCGTATCGTAGTAATAAAATTGATGACGCCATCAAATATTATTATGCTTATTTGAATGCAGGCGCACCAACATCAGGCGAAGCCAATGCAAAAAATGTTAAGTATAATCTTGGCTATACCTATTACAGGAGAGAAAATTATGCGGTTGCCAAAACTTTCTTCGAACCTTTGGCAACAAACGTATCGTTAAGTTCTGACCCCCTGACACAGGATGTATATGTTCGCATGGCCGATGTATATTTCATGAGTAAGAATTATGCGCAGGCAAAATCCATGTACGATAATGTGATTCGCATGTCATGGCCCGCTGAAGACTATGCAACTTTCCAGAAGGCGATGATTACCGGCATAAATAATCCTGCAGAAAAGATCAGCACCTTAAATACAATGATGAGGAAGTTTCCTCAATCGAGCTTAGTTGCTGATGCAAATATGGAAATTGCTAACACTTACCTTTCGCAGGAAAGATTCAGGGAGGCCATTCCTTATTTGAATAATGTTGTAAATGCTACCGGAAACAACAGTATGAAGCCGCAAGCTCTTTTGAAATTGGGCATTGCATATTACAACATGAATAATAACGATAATGCTGTTACCACTTATAAACAGTTATTGAATCAATATCCCAACGCTCCCGAAGCTGATGATGCACTGGATAATTTAAAAACAATCTACGTACAACAGGGGCGCCCTGGCGAATATGCAGATGTAGCAAGACAAGCTGGAAAACCATTGACTGAAAATACGCAGGATTCGCTCACTTTCGCTGCGGCACAAGTTCAATACGATGCCGGTAAGTTTGATGCTGCTTTAAATTCTTACAATACTTACTTGCAGCAATTCCCGGGTGGCGAACATTCGATTGATGCCAATTATTACCGTGCTGAGATATACAATGCACGTAAAGATTGGAACAATGCTTTGTCAAGTTATACTACGGTTGCACAAAGAGCACCGAATCCATTTGCGGAAAGAGCTGTTTTGCAAGCTGCGAGAATTAATTTCTTTGAGCTTAAGAATTACAATGAAGCTGAAAAATATTATGCGCAGCTAAAACAAATTACCGCCAGCCAGGAAAATAAACTGGAAGCTATGCGTGGTTTGTTGCGTAGCCAATATCAATTGCAAAAATGGAACGATGCAGCAGCCAATGCCAAAGACCTCGTTGCTCAAAAAAGTGCAAGCGCAGACGATAAAGCTTTGGCAAGTATGACTATTGCAAAGTCGGCACAAATGAGCGGTCAATATGATGTTGCCATCAATTCATTTAAACAAGTAGTTGCAGTAAATAAAGGCGCATTTGCAGCTGAAGCCCGTTACGAAATCGCAAATACCTGGTTCATGACCGATCATTTAAGCGATGCTGAAAAAGCTGCCTTTGAAGTAATCAATAAATCCGGTTCATATGATTGGTGGGTAACGAAAGCCTATATTTTGCTGGGAGATGTTTACTTAAAACAAAAAGATTACTTCAATGCGAAGGCTACTTTTCAGAGTGTGGTTGATAATAGTTTAAATTCTGAATTGAAATCCGAAGCACAAACTAAATTGAATAAAGTAATTGAAGAAGAGAAAACGAGCAGCAAGGTAGGAGGATAGTTTACCGGCTAAATTTTTTGATCATCATGAGTACATCATCTATGAAATATTCCATCTTATTAGCGATAGTTTTAGCAACTGGCATTGTATCATCAGCACAGGATACGACTAAAAGCAAGGAAGTGAATGTTACCTCCCAGTTCAAGCCTACGTTAAAGGAGGCTGCAAAAATCAATTTCAACGCTACGCCACCGGCCGCCGATACAACAAGACCACGATTGCAATACAATATTCCTAACCAAAATTTGGCCCTTGGATTTACACCTGGCTCATTAAAACCATTGGCATTGGAAGTTGATTCAGGTAGAAGATGGGGTAACGAAAGCTATGTGAAGATTGGTTATGGAAATTTCAAAACACCTTTTGCGCAAGCCGGGATTTCGTTTGGCGACGGAAGGAATGCGGGAATAAATTTTTATGCAAAACACAGTTCATCTAAGGGCAATATTCCTTACCAGGATTATAGCAGCAGCCAGGTAGATGCCAATGCTTTTATCAAATCGGCAAAAAATTTACAATGGAATGTTCGCTTTGGAGGTCAGCAGGAGACTTATAATAAATATGGTTTCGAACCCAAGACTTTGACGTTCCCCGAAGATTCTATTAAGCTAAAGTACCAGACATGGAGAGGAAGGATCAACTTTCATAACATCACAAGAACCGATCTTGGGCTTTCTTATGCACCAGAATTAAAAATAGATGCATTCAATGATCAATTGAGCAACTCGGAAAGTAATACGTACATCAATCTTCCATTGCAAAAAACGATTGGAACCGCTTTCGAAGTTGATCTTGCGGCAACTGCAAATCTTTCACGCTACAAACCCAACAAGAAAGAAGCTGTTGTAAATAACTATTTATACTTTTCGCCATCCTTAGCTTATAGAAAAGAGAACATCAATATCAGTGCGGGTCTACGACCTTCATGGGACAACGGCGAATTCAAGATATTCCCCAATTTTCTTGCAGAATTTAAACTAGCAGATTATCCCTTCTCAATTCAGTTCGGCTGGACAGGTTATTTGCGGAATTCCGGATTTCAATACCAGGCGAATATGAATCCTTGGATTTGGGCACCTGATTCAGTTAGAAACACAAAAATTGAAGAAAGATTTTTAGGGCTCAAAGGATCTGTTGGAGATCACTTCAATTATAGTGCAAGGCTTGCTTACAACATTATCAATAATCAGCCTTTGTTCATTAATGATACGGCAAATGGAAAATCCTTTATTTCCATTAATGAGCCTGATTTAAAAATGTACACTGTCGGTGGTGAACTGGGCTATACGGTTGGAGAAAAGTTTTCGGTCATTTCAAATCTTAGTCTGAATGCTTTCAAAGTAAAAGATAATGACAAAGCTTACGGATTGCTTCCATTGGAATGGAAAACAAACATGAAGGTTGAGGTATTAAAAGACCTGTATGTCAACAGTACACTGTACATCTTTGATGGTCCCTGGTCAAGAACAAAAACGGGAAATAAAAATCTTCCCGTAGCTACCGATTTAAGTGCCGGACTTGAATTTAAGGTATACAAGAACATCAAATTGTGGATGCAATTCAATAATATTTTCAACAAAGAATACCAGCGTTGGAATCAATATCCGGTTTATGGGTTCAACTTTTTGGGCGGAGTCGTATTTTCGTTCGCTCAAAAGAGCCAGAGTGTTAACATTACTCACTAAATATTTGCTCCGATACAAAAGGGTTTGCATACCAAACGTAGGTACGTTTGAAATTGTTATGCAATCTCCCCAACTGGATGTTGCCGATAAACGCATCTCTCCACCAACCTACATCACACGACATAGAATCGATGACGGGGTTCCGGATCACCAGTTTCGTTTTCTTACAAACGGAAGAGGAGAACGTGAAAGCTTAATAGAAGAACTATCTTCTTTTGGCGAAAAACTGAAAAGAAAAATTCAGAAATCGCCATTTCATTGGAAAGGTTTCGGAACGCTTCGTTTTTCATCAAATGAATTATTGTTTGAACCGGATGAGATTCAGTTGGCAGGATTGCAACCTGTTCCTGCACAAAAGGTGTTGAGAGAAAACGTTCAGCACAATATGCTTGTTGGTGACCAGGAAATGACTTCACAACAGGTAACAGACGTGTTGAAGAAGGTAGAGAGTAAACGGCCATGGTTTATGGTTGTGGGTTGGATCATCTTCATATTGGCGATGATCTCCATTATTATTCTTTTGTACATGAAACAATTTCAAACTACTTCAACAGGATTACAACTAAGATGGTAAATGGAATAAACAAAGCACATTATTCAAATTGTCCTGTTTGTGGCAATGCCAATATCAATCCTCTTTTAACGGTTAAAGATCATTCGGTAAGCAAAGAAGAATTTGTGATCTGGCAATGCAGCGATTGTTCCCTAAGATTTACGCAGGATGTTCCGGATGAAGCTTCAATTGGAAAGTATTATCAATCTACAGACTACATCTCTCATAGCAATACAAGCAAGGGATTAATTAATAAGCTTTATCAGAAGGTTCGTAACTACACCTTGAGTCAGAAAGCAAATCTGATCATCTGGCAAACAGTAAAGCAAGGAAGAATTTTAGACCTGGGAGCCGGTATTGGAGCATTTCTTAATACCATGGAACAAAAAGGATGGGAAATTGAAGGCATTGAACCCGATGAAGGAGCAAGGCAACAAGCAAAAAACTTATTCAACATTGAACTAAAAGAAACAGATACTTTAAATCAACTGCCTGAAAACAGTTTTGATGCAATTACGCTCTGGCATGTTTTGGAACATGTACATCAACTTCACAGTTATGTTGAGAGATTGAAAGACTTACTGAAATCCAGTGGAAAAATATTTATTGCTGTTCCTAATTACGATTCTTTAGATGCATCTATTTACAAATTATATTGGGCTGCTTATGATGTGCCGCGTCATTTGTATCATTTCACTCCAAAGGCAATTGATATTTTGATGGAGAAGCACGGATTGAAGGTGGTCTCAAAGAAACCAATGTGGTTTGATAGTTTTTACATCAGCCTGTTAAGCAGCAAATACAAAAACGGAAAAACAAATTGGTTGGGAGCAGGAGTGAGTGGGCTACGATCAAATTTGAAAACTGTTTTCAACAAAGATCATTGCAGTTCCGTAATCTACATTATTGAAAAAGCTTAGAACTGTATCTCGAACATTTGCGGCCAGTATTTTCCGGTGACATAAAACTTCTTAGTTGCAGGGTTATATGCAATTCCATTCAGGACGTCAGCGTTCGGATCCATTCTTTTTACGCTGTCATGCAAACCTCCCAAATCGTATTTGGCAACCACATTGCCATTTGATGGATCGATCTTCACAATATAATCGTACTGCCATTGATTAGCATAAACATATCCGTCGACATATTCCAGTTCATTTACATTAAGTACAGGCGTTCCATTTTCTGATACAGGGACTGTTTTTACCAGTTTGAAAGTGCCAGGCTCATAATAATAAAGGTTACTACTTCCTGTGCTCACGATAATATTTCTACCATCATTCGTCATTCCCCAGCCTTCAGCACCATCAAATGGTAGCTCCTTTATTTTCTTAAACGTTTTTACATCGTAAACGAAAACAACTTTTTCCTTCCAGGTGAGTTGATAAAGTGTGTCGTGTAAAACAGTAATGCCTTCTCCAAAATATTTGTCACCAAGTTTTGCCTCTTTTACAACTTTGCCGGTTTTGGAATCCAATTGTAAAAGTTTTGAAGGACCATATTGTCCTGTACTTTCTAATAGACTCGAATCGTAAAATTCTAAGCCTTCTGTGAAATAAGAAGTATCGTGAGGAAGGGTTGAAACGATACTTGGTGCAGAAACCGGAATTGAGGGCTTGTTGTCGGAAAGTGTATCAGTTGAATTATTACAACTGATGAACAAAAAAAATAATAAGCTTAGTAAAAACCCGTACTGTTTCTTCATCAAACAAAAATAAAGATGCAATCGATCTGTTTTTGTTAAACAAATAGGTTTCAATGCTTTGTTTTTTTAAAATCCGAAACTATATTTGACCATTCTCCCAATTCTTATAAAAAATCCTCATCATTTACCGTCCCTAAGCTTCGATTCCTTGGATTTCAAGTAAATCCTTTTCCTCAATTCCAATCCGGGATAAACCTTTAATGTTCCAAGCCTGTGCAGACCCGTAAACCGGGAACTATGAGGACATTGTTGTCAGGTATTTGTTTACTTATTACTACTATTGTATTTGCACAACGAGAGTGTGCCAGTTCTGTATATAATGATCAACAAAAGATCGTTGATCCTAACTTCTCCAACAGAGTAATTGAGGTTGAAAGTTTCTTACGCAGGCAAAAAATTATGGCAAAGGAAAATGGTGAAATTGCCCCAGCCATTATTACCATACCAGTAGTAGTTCATGTAATTTATAAAACTGCCACACAAAACATTTCCGACGAACAGATCAATAGTCAGATAGATGCGCTGAATCGGGACTTTAGAAAAAGAAATACAGATACAGTCAATACACCTGACCGTTTTAAACCCTTTGCTGCCGATATTCAAATTCAATTTAAACTGGCAACTGCAGATCCAAACGGAAGGGCAACTACAGGCATCATTCGCAAGGCAACCAATGTGTCAAAATGGAGTACCGATGACAGGATCAAATATTCTTCAGAGGGAGGAGATGATGCATGGGATAGCCGTTATTATCTAAATTTCTGGATTGGCGACCTGGGGAGTTTGCTGGGCTATTCTGCAATTCCGGGTGCTGCGCTAGAAAAAGATGGTGTTGCAATTAACTATACAGCATTCGGAACGATCAATGTCGGTGCGCCATACAACCTTGGGAGAACAGCAACCCACGAAGTAGGACATTGGCTGGGACTAAAACATATCTGGGGTGACAGCTATTGTGGGGACGACTTGGTAGATGATACTCCCGTGCAGGGAAATTTTACTTCGGGCTGCCCTGATTCATTTCGCTCATCCTGCAGCAACGGTAGCATGGGCGATATGTATATGAACTACATGGACTTTACCAACGATGCTTGCATGAACTTATTTACTACAGGTCAAAAGAATAGAATGCAGGCATTGTTTGCAGCAGGCGGGCCGAGAAATTCACTGTTATTCAGTAAGGGCCTGTACCAGCCATGGGTTGAAGGCTCTCCGATTGAATTGCCAAACGAGGTGTTCAAGTTTTATCCAAACCCTACAAACGGAGACCTGGTCTTAAATTTTAATTATAGCGGCGGATGGATTGGTAAAACAATTTCCATTGTGAACATTGAGGGGGCTGTGGTTATGAAATTCAATGTCAATGCAGAAACTCAAAAAATAAACCTGTCGCAACTAAAAGCTGGAATGTATTTTATCCAGGCAGAAAACGCAGGCAAGAAATTGAGAGGGAAATTCATAAAGTTATAAAGCACCTAACATCATTTCTGCAACTTGTTGCGATACAACCGGCGCAAGTGCAACTCCCATTCCACTCATTCGAATACAGCAAAAAACATTTGGTTGTATTTCTTTTACGATGGGCATTTTTTCACCTCCCATAGCCATAATTCCCGACCAGCGATTTTCAATTGTGTAACGGCCTTTGAAGTCCGGTAGCACAACTTCATTCAAATATTTTTCCAGTTCTGACTGGATGAAATCACTTGTGCTCATATCAGTTGTTCTTTCATCATCGAAAGCTTTGTTTCTTGCGCCACCTAGTAAAACTTTTTTCCCGAGGTTCCTGAAATAATAAAAGCCTTCATCAGAATGGAATGTTCCTTTCCATGGAAGATTTTCAACAGGAGAGGTAAGGAGTACTTGCCCTCTTGCAGGAATGACATCTTCCTCGGGTAAAAGCTCTTTTGCAAAGGCGTTTGTACAAACTAATAGTTGGGAAGTTGAGAGGTTGAATGGCTGAGAAGTTTGTAATTCAATTTTACCATTAATTCTTTCAAAGGAATTTATTTCCGTTTGAGTAAAAATTTGTACGCCCATACCTTGCACTTTACTTAACAGGGCCTGTATCAATTTCCCGGAATGCAGATAACCTTCTAAATTGTTTTTTACAAGATGTTTGGTGTTAGCAAAACCGAACGCAGAAATATTTCCGTCAACAAGTTTGTATGTTTTCTTTTTGCCTGTGATGGATTTGAAAAGTGAATTGATGTAGTCAATATTTTGCTGCAGTTGCCCTGATGAAACTTTATCGGAACTGTCAAATAATTCATAGCCGCCGCACATATCAAAATCGATCAAGTTATCATCAAAATACTTTTGAATCCTTTCCAGTCCTTTGTAACGCATTTCTACCAAGTGCAACATCTTATCATTGCCCATGGTTTGTGCATCATACACCACTTCACTCAAACTTCCAAAACAGGCAAAACCGGCATTGCGTGTGCTGGCACCAGTTGGTATAATTCCCCTGTCAACGATTGCAATTTTCAGTTTCGGATTTTTTTTCTTCAATTGAAATCCAGACCATAATCCGACAAACCCACTTCCAACAATAACTATATCATAAGGAGCATAAAACGTTTCTTTTTCCCAAATACTGATCATAATTACACGAATTAACGAACTACACGAATTATCGCTTAGAAGTTTTACTTTCTTAATTCAATGATAATTTATGTAATTCGTGTTTTAACGGCGCATTAAGTTACATCGGTTTACTTTACACTCAATAAAACCAATCTATGAAAAAGTTTTTTGTATTTACATTTTTTGCATCAACACTTGCCATTAATTCGCAAGCGCAGTTCAAAAATATATTGAAGAAAGATTCTTCAGGAAAGAGTGGAATTTCCAAGATCATTCAAAAAACGACTTCATCTTCAAGTTTAAGCAATGATGAAATTGTTCAAGGGCTCAAAGAAGCCTTGAGCGTTGGCGCAAATAATGCCTCGAAACAACTGTCGTTCGTCGATGGTTTTTTTAAAGATGCTGCTATAAAAATTTTAATGCCACCTGAAGCAGTAAAAGCAGAAAAAAAATTGCGTAGTCTTGGTATGGGCAAACTGGTTGACGATGCGATTCTATCAATGAACCGTGCAGCGGAAGATGCGTCAAAAAATGCAGCTCCGATTTTTGTCAATGCTATCAAGCAAATGAGCATACAGGATGCCGTTGGGATTTTGAGAGGAAACGACACTGCAGCAACAGGTTACTTAAAAAACAAGACTACATCGCCATTAACGGAAGCATTCCGCCCTGTGATTGAAACGTCATTAGCTAAGGTGAATGCAACCAAATACTGGAATACAGTTTTTAGTACTTACAATAAATTCAGTAGTGATAAAATAAATCCTGACCTGGCAGCCTATGTAACAGAAAAATCGCTTTCAGGAATTTTTCACCAGGTTGGGTTGGAAGAGCAAAAGATTAGAAAAGATCCGATGGCAAGAACAACAGACATTCTGAAAAAAGTATTCGCCAAATAAGCTAAGAGATAAAGGTTGAAAAGAGAAAAGAGAAGCTTACTTACTCTTTTCTTTTTTTATTTAGTGAAGTGACCGCTTGAATGAAACGCTATTTATCGCTTTAGCTAAAACGCAAAGCCGAAAGAAACCCCAATACGATAGCCGGGTAAAGTTCCTTTGAAATTAGCCATCACTGTTTTATTGTTCTGGTCAACCATAACATCAACCTTGTTTTTGATGAAAGGAAATTTGTCAATAAAATCGCGGATGTCCTGTTCTGCTTCATTTGCTTTTACCGCCGTCCAGGGAATTGTGCTTGAAATTTCTACCGCTTTAAAATTATTCTTAGCAGAATTGATCTCCGGTCCTAGAAAGAAAAAATCAATCACAAACTTTTTTGCAACCATGAATTGAGCACCCAACTGAATGCCGAAACCACCGCTATTATAATCGTTTGTAAAATTCATGGTGACGGGCTCCCCGTCCAAAATAGCATTACCAGCTCCCTCGCTTGTGTGGTGAACATATTTGAAAAACGGTTCGAAGTATAGACCTTTCATATGCCTTTTCGATAAGTATGTGCGATAGCCCGCCAGGAATGATGTTGCTTTCATTGTAAAGTCCGCATCCTTATCATCAAATTGAAAGGTTTGGTGTTTATTGAAGGGAATCCCAATTTTTGCTGTCAGTGAGTTCTTGCCAAAATTGTATTCACCCTGCAGACTGATATTGCCAAAAACAATTCCCGTAGGCGTCCATTTTAAACTGATGTTTGGCTTATACGATCCGGGTTGCGCTAATGCAAAAAAGCACGAGAGAAAAGCAATTAAAGTAAAAAGGATCTTTTTCATAGTTAGTGCAGGCTTGAGAGACAATTGTAAGAGCAAAAAAACCAGGCTAATGCTGCTTACAAAAAAGGTTGCAATCATCTTGCAACCTTCTGTATCAGAAATTAAATTTTATAGATGGATCGCTTCACCGTAAGCAACTTCAATAGCGTCCTTTATACTCTCGCTAATAGTTGGGTGAGGATGAATGCTGTTGAGCACTTCATGGTAAGTAGTTTCCAGTTTTCTTGCAACTACGGTTTCGGCAATCATTTCAGTTACGTTGTAACCAATCATGTGCGTTCCTAACCATTCGCCGTACTTAGCATCAAATACAACTTTAATAAAGCCTTCGGTATGTCCGGCAGCAGAAGCCTTGCCTGATGCACTTAAAGGGAATTTTCCAACTTTCACTTCGTAGCCAGCTTCTTTAGCTTTTGCTTCGGTTAATCCAACAGAAGCAATTTCAGGAGAGCAATAAGTACAGCCCGGAACATTGCCATAGTCGAGCGGTTCAGGTTGATGATTGTACTTCTTTTCGTTGTAGCCAATGCTTTCCACACAGATAATTCCTTCCTTAGATGCTACGTGAGCCAATGCCTGGCCGGGAACGCAATCTCCAATGGCATATATACCGGGAACAGAAGTCTGGTAATATTTATCAACAGAGATCAAACCTCTTTCAGTTTTAACCCCTAATTGTTCGAGGCCGATGTTTTCAATGTTAGCAGAAACACCAACTGCACTTAATAGAATATCTGCTTCCAAAGTAGTTTCGCCACTTGCTGTTTTTACCGTTGCTTTTACGCCATTGCCCGAAGTATCAACTTTAGTTACTTCTGAAGAAGTCATAATATCGATGCCTTGTTTTTTCAGGTTCTTTTCCAGTTCTTTCGAAATCTCTTCATCTTCAACCGGAACTACTCTTGGCATGAATTCGACGATAGTTACCTTAGTTCCCATGCTGTTGTAGAAATATCCAAACTCAACTCCAATTGCTCCGCTACCAACAATAATCATTGATTTGGGTTGTTGCGGAAGAACCATAGCTTCACGATAACCGATAATTTTCTTTCCATCAATCGGCATTGAAGGCAATTGACGGCTGCGTCCGCCGGTTGCAAGAATGATATGTTTTGCTTCAACGGTTTGCTTTTTGTTGTCGGCGCCGGTTACTTCAATCTTTCCTTTTGCAACCAATTTTCCAAATCCATTGATAACATCAATTTTGTTTTTGCGCATCAGGAAGGCAACGCCTTTGCTCATTTTGTCGGCAACACCGCGACTGCGTTTGATAACCGCTTCAAAATTGTGTTGACCTGTAGCTTCAATACCAAAATCTTTTGCATGTTTGATATATTGATAAACCTGTGCACTTTTTAATAAAGCCTTGGTAGGAATACAGCCCCAGTTCAAACAAATTCCGCCCAAACTTTCTCTTTCAATGACTGCGGTTTTAAAGCCCAATTGCGAAGCACGGATAGCGGCAACATAACCGCCAGGACCCGAACCAATAACAACTACATCGTATGCCATGATTATTTCTTTTGATTTTCTGTTTAAAAAAGCGGCACGAAGCTACTTTAATTTGAGTTACGTTCAAAAGTGAGCGGAAGGACTGATTTTTGCTGAATAGAATTACTGAACGATGAATGGATTGCGACGCAACAAACGTTCAATGGATAGACAACCTCTTGGCTCATAACAAACACTGTATGGAAAGCTTTAAAAATTACCTGGAAGAGCAAATGGACCTGAAAAGGTCTTGTACCATTAAGTTCAGAGATGTTGACGGTGCTGTAGCAACCATCAAAGGCCATATTGTAAAAATGGAAGAAGTGTCAGACCGGGAAATTATTGAAACAGATGCTGGTTTTGCAATAGGAATGGACCAGATTATTTCTGTAAACGACAGGCCACAGGCAAATTATTGCTAATATTTTTCTAAACGGCTAAAAAATCTCTCAGCGGCTTTCATCCATTGCTCGTTTTCCCTTACATTTGCACTCCAAATTTTCAAAGTCATGGCAAGAGTATGTCAGGTAACAGGTAAGACTCCGATTGGTGGCCACAAGGTTTCCCACTCGAATATCAAGACTAAACGTCGTTTCTTACCCAACTTGCAAACAAAAAGGTTCTTTTTAACTGAAGAGAACAAATGGATTACGCTGAAGTTAACAACTGACGGTATCCGCACTATTAACAAAAGAGGATTGTATAACGTTGTAAAAGAGCTCAGGGCTCAAGGTCAACATATCTAAAACTTATAACAATGGCAAAGAAAGGAAACCGTGTACAGGTAATCTTGGAATGCACAGAGCAAAAAACTACAGATGTGCCTGGTACAAGCCGTTACATCACTAACAAAAACAAAAAGAACAATCCTGAGCGTTTGGAGTTGAAGAAATACAACCCAAATCTTAAGAAAGTAACTGTTCACAAAGAAATTAAGTAAGCAATTTAAACTCATTATACCATGGCAAAAGCAGCAAAAACCGCCATCAAATCTAAAGACGCAAGAGCAGCGGCTGAAGCAAAGAACTGGAGTAAAGTAATTAAAGCTGTTCGCAGTCCTAAAACTGGTGCCTATACTTTTAAAGAAGCTATTGTGCACAAGGATAAAGTGAAAGACTTTTTAGCTCAGAAATAATTTGTTGGTTAACAAATTTTCCGGAAGCTGTCATTAACGTGACGGCTTTTGTTATTTATGATACCAGCAAATGGGCCTTCATTGAGCATCTGTTGCGTCGCAATCCGTTCATCGTTCAATAATTCTATTCAGCTTAATTTAGCACCACAAATAAATTTCATGGGATTTTTCAATAAGCTCTTCGGCAAGAAAGAAAAAGAAAGCCTGGATGAAGGACTTCAAAAAACGAAAGAAAATTTTTTTTCAAAGGTTAGCAAGGCCCTTGCAGGAAAAAGTACAGTTGACGAAGAAGTGCTGGATAATTTAGAAGAAGCCTTGGTTTCTGCCGACGTTGGAATCGATACCACTGTTGCCATCATTGACCAGGTAGAAAAAAGAGTTGCAAAAGATAAATACCTCAATACAACAGAACTCAATAAAATTCTGCAGGAAGAAATTGAAAACATCTTAATCGATGCACCTTCTTCCAACAGTTATGATTTTCACTCCGAACTTCCAACCAGACCTTACGTGATTTTAGTAGTTGGTGTAAATGGCGTGGGAAAAACTACAACCATCGGCAAGTTGTCTCACAATTTCAAAACTGCAGGCAAATCGGTTTTATTAGGTGCCGCAGATACATTTCGTGCCGCAGCAGTTGATCAGCTAACAATTTGGTCCGAAAGAGCGGGAGTGCCTATTGTAAAACAAGCCATGGGTTCTGATCCTGCAGCCGTTGCTTATGACACCGTTCAAAGTGCCATTTCAAGAGGTTCTGAGGTAGTATTGATTGACACGGCCGGCCGTCTTCATAACAAAGCGCATTTGATGGATGAACTAAGTAAGATCAAGAGGAGCATTCAAAAAATAATTCCCGGTGCTCCGCATGAAGTGTTGCTTGTACTTGACGGTTCAACAGGGCAAAACGCATTGGAACAGGCAAAGCATTTTACAGCAGCAACTTATGTAACTGCACTTGCCATAACTAAGCTTGATGGAACTGCAAAAGGTGGAGTTGTTCTTGCTATTGCTAACCAATTTAAAATCCCAGTGAAGTTTATTGGCGTTGGTGAAAAGATGGAAGATTTACTGGTTTTTGATAAACACGAATTTGTTGACAGCCTCTTTAGTTTGAAGGAGCAATAATTATTCGTCCGGGTGACGGATGGACTTAATTCTTGCCCAGGTTCCTCCGCAGCATGGACACATACGATTATCGGAATACAACTCATAGTTTACACAAACCAAAAGGCCTTCACGTTTAAAATTGTCAGGAATAGAATCTGCAGGGTAAGTCTGTGTTCCTAATTTAATTCCCCAGGAAGAACATGGCGTTCCGCTTTGAGTGACAGTTGCAATATTACATTTGTTTCTGTGGCAGGAAGCGAGAAGAACAAGCAACAGAATCGCAAATAGTAAGACTCTCATAAATATTCTGACATCGAAAAAAGCAATGCCGCTGCAAGCTTAATCGTTTTTTCTTTTCCAGATGAAGATTTTGTCTATACTGTCTTTATATACTTCACCGAAATTTTGAGAAAGGTTTTCCTTAAAGAAAAGATTTTCAGCGCTGCTGTCAGCAAAAAAATTAAGCTTGTTGTATTTACTCACAATAACATCAGGCCGTATTTTCTCCATAATGAATTTCAAATCTTCCAGCGACGATTTACTTGAATCATTGAAGTATTTAAAAAGATAAGGCCTTGCAATATTTGAAGGGTGCGTAGTACTTTTTGTTAACGGGTATTGATCGACCAGCCAGTAGCCAATATGGTAGTCGGCAAAAAAGATCTTATCATTTTGAAGATTTCTTTTTTTTAGTTCCCTGACTATTTCAAAAGTGGGCCGGTATTCTGCAAAATGTTTCAAATTCGATGCTATGCGATAATATTCCCAAATGCTTTCGAAGCTTAGGAGAAGAACAATTGCTGCTGCAAGACCTAATTTCAATTGCATGTTTTTTCGGAATATTACACCGAACAAAATCATCAACAAGAACGGATACAACTGAACCAGATAATGGCCGTTAATAATGCCACTCGAGTAAAACGTGTAAACGGTTCCAACTAAAATTGCTATCAGTTTCCAGACAAAACGTTTGTTTTCTTCATTCGATGCCCTTATTGCAAAAAAACAAACAATAACTATTAATAGAATGATCCACCATGTGGTCTTAAATTTTTCGAAGCTGGTGTAATTTGTTGCTCTTGAATATTCCAATGGGGCAAGAAAAACTGAATTAATGAACAAATGAATCTTTCCACTTACAATGAATGGGAAAGCCGTCAGAAAAATCGAAACTAATATCCCAGACAGAACAAGCGTCGCCGCAACAAACGTCTTTGTAATATCTTCTTTCTTTAATTCCGAAATGAAATAAAAAATTAAAAGAGCAGCAATGGCATAAGCATAATTCAATTTGCATAAAACTGCGCAACCTAAAAGGAGTCCTGTGATCAGAAAATTGAAATGCTTCTGTTCCCTGAGCAAAAAATCGAACGCCAGTAGTAGAAAGAAAACTGCAAAATGCTCCGACATCACACCTTGCAGGCTGCCAAATTCACTGCTTAATATAATATATCCCAGGGCAATTAGAAATCCGTTTTTTAAACCTGCCTTTCTTGTTATTCTTATCAAAAGAAGGCCAGACAAAAAAACTATCAGAACCCCGGTAAAACGAATAGCAATGAAAGAATGGGGGAATGTTTTTTCAATGAGTGCGAAAAAGTAAAAAAGAAGAGGCGGCTTCAGGTCCCATAAATAATCGTAAGGGAGGTGGCCGTCTGCTATACTTTGACCCATAAGGATGAAGGTGCTTTCGTCCTGGTCAATATAATCCCTGAAGAAAAAAGGAAGACGGATAAAAAGAGCTGAAAGGAACAGAAAAATTTCTATACGATACTCCTCAAAAAAGGACTTTTTTAAACCCATCAGGCGCATTTAAATTGCGGAATTGTCAAATATACTTTATCAAATCCTAAACAGCACTACAAGCCTATAATCTTACCTTTGCGCCTCTCCATGAAAGCAAAGACACTTAAAAAGGACAAGGTCAATATTATTACACTCGGCTGCAGTAAAAACATGGTCGATAGTGAGGTTTTAAGCGGGCAGCTTAAGGCCAATGAGATTGATGTTGTACACGAAAACACAAAGAAGGATCATAATATTGTTATTGTAAACACATGCGGGTTTATCGACAAGGCCAAAGAAGAAAGTGTCAATACTATTCTGTCGCAGGTAGCATTAAAACAAAAAGGCAAACTGGATAAAGTTTATGTAACAGGTTGCCTTAGTCAGCGCTATCGTGAAGACCTTGAACAAACCATTCCGGAAGTAGATGCATGGTTCGGTACCATGGAACTTCCACTCATCCTTAAAAAATTTGAAGCCGATTACAAAAGCGAATTATTAGGTGAACGGTTGCTGGCCACTCCTCAACATTATGCTTATTTAAAAATTTCGGAAGGCTGCAATCGTACTTGCGCTTTTTGTGCAATCCCTTTGATGCGGGGTCAACATCTGAGTCGTTCTATTGAAGATCTGGTAAAGGAAGCAGAGCATCTTGCGAGCCGCGGTGTAAAAGAGATCATGCTGATTGCCCAGGAACTTACGTATTACGGGTTGGATCTGTACAAAAAAAGAATGCTTTCTGATTTATTGAAACGATTAAGTGATGTAAAAGGTATTGAATGGATTCGTTTGCATTATGCATATCCTCATAAGTTTCCATTAGAGATTTTAGATGTAATGCGTGAACGTGAAAACATTTGCAATTATCTCGACATGCCTTTGCAACATGTTTCGGATAATATGTTGAAAGCAATGCGCAGGCAAATTACACGATCAGAAATGGAAGAATTGCTTCAACAGGTGAGAGAAACAGTTCCGGGAATTTGTTTGCGTACAACTTTAATCACAGGTTTCCCAGGAGAGACTTTGGACGATGTTGAAGAGTTAAAATCATTCTTAGAGCAACAACGTTTCGATCGCGTTGGCATTTTTACCTACTCGCACGAAGAGAATACATCTGCTTTCGATCTGAAAGATGATGTTCCTGCAGATGAAAAACAAAGAAGAGCTGAAGACATCATGTCGGTTCAACAGGAGATCAGCTATGAAAAGAACCAGGAAAAAGTTGACAGGACATTCAAAGTTTTAATCGATAAAAAAGAAGCCGGGCGGTATATCGGCCGCACTGAATTTGACAGTGTAGAGGTAGATAATGAGGTGATCATTTCTTCTGAAAAGAAATTACACCCCGGAAATTTCTACAATGTGAGGATTACAAAAGCTTTTGACTACGACCTGGAAGGTGAAGTAACAGCTTAACCGATCCCTAATTTCTTTTCCACTACTTTCTGGCGTTTCATCCATTTTGAAATGGGTTCAGGGTAATAAATTGATTCTGTTTTTTTCCCTTTTTGTCCAAGCGATTTTGCTAATGCATTGCTTAGTCTTGCAACGGACTGATTTTTTCCAAGTAGCCTTTCCGATTTTTTTTGATACAGCTCCTCGAAGTTGGCGATGCCTTTCTTAATTATCTTCAATTCATCTTCGTACCAGGTGAATTTTCGGTAAATGATCATTAGGCGGTCATAGGGCTGTTCTTCATGAGGTTCCAATTTTACCGCTCTTTCATAAATTTTTGTGGCCTTTTCGAACTCGTTGTTCTCTTCGGCTTCTTTTGCTTCCTGCATCAACTCGTTATATGATCTGGCTACATGCAAGCCCATAAGCTCTTTTTAAAGCCACTAACAAAAACATGCCAATAACTGGTCAGTTATTTTAAAAGATAACACTGCATTTTTGCAAAATGATTGAACGTAAAATTCCATCGACGGGAGAAACGGTTCCTGTAATTGGACTTGGCTCGTGGCAGACCTTTGACGTCTCACCCTCTTCAAATCTTGAGCCTTTGAAACAAGTTCTGTCAGCAATGAGTACAGCAGGCGGAAGCGTTATCGATAGCTCACCGATGTATGGCAGATCAGAAGAAATAATTGGCGTTCTTACCTCTAACGATCCAATCGGCAAATATTTTTATGCAACCAAGGTGTGGACACAGGGCAAGCAGGAAGGCATAAAGCAAATGGAAAATTCATTCCGGAAGATTCAACGGCCTGTAATTGACCTCATGCAAATACACAACCTTGTTGACTGGGAAATACACTTGAAAACATTGAGGGATTGGAAGGAAGAGGGAAAGATCAGGTATATCGGAATTACACATTATACCGACAGCATGCATGATCAATTGGTGGAGATTATTAAGGCGGAGAAAATAGACTTTGTACAATTTAATTATTCTATTGCACATCGGAATGCTGAAAAAGGTTTGCTACCCACAGCAAATGAATACGGGGTAGCAACTTTAATTAACCGCCCATTTGGTGAAGGAAATTTGTTCAGACAAGTGAAAGAAAAACAATTGCCGGCATGGGCTGCTGAATTCAATATAAAAAACTGGAGCCAGTTCTTTTTGAAGTTTATTATTTCAAATCCGGCAGTTACCTGTGTCATTCCTGCTACATCCGATTCTTCTCATGCTTCTGATAATTTTGAAGCAGGGATAGAGCCATTGCCGAATGATTCAGTAAGAAAGAAAATGATTGAGTGGTTTAAGAAGTTGTAGAGATTAAATGAATCCTTTGCAGCCCGGCGCTCCGCATCTGCATTCTTTTTTTCCATCGTGGTGTGTAGGCCCATAATTACAGGTCAGTTCTTCGTTTGGTTTTATTGACCGCAAAGCATAAAATTCCACGTGATGGTCAATAGTCCTCATATAGGTATTTGGCTTACATGAGTGATTGATATATCGTAGCTCATTGTTGACATTGGATGCGTCGAGTGCTTTACCGTTCCACAATTCTACAATAGAAATGCTTTCATTCAATTTGGCTTTTTCTCTTGCTGTTTTTTTAGAAATAATTTCTCCTGCCAAGGATCCAATTTTTTTTCTTGCCGGTATTTTTTTTGTTGCGTACAGACCCTTGCCATGAATTTTGCTTTTTCCAACAACAACGTCAAAATATAAACTACCTTTTACCAGCATACTTAAGTATTTATGTTCTTGCTCATCATTTGTGGTATGCATATCCTGCATTTACTTTGTTGACTAATAGAAAGCAAAACCACAGGAATGTATTCTTTTCACCCTACAAACGAAAGCTCTTTACAGCAAAATACGGTGGATGGCTTTTCTTACCGAAAAAAATTATTTGTGCTCATTGGAGTTTTTTCAGTGATCAAGTTCTTTCTCGCCTTTATTTCTGAGCTGGGAAATGATGAAGCATATTATTGGTTATATAGCCAATACTGGCAATGGAATTATTTCGATCATCCACCCATGGTAGCCGTATGGATACGGTTATTTACCGCCAATCTTGCATTGGAACAATACGAAGGTTTTATAAGGTTGGGAAGTGTAGTAGGAAGTGCTGTGTCAACCTGGTTCTTATTCAGGGCTGTTAGTTTATTCGATTCAGAAAAAGCAGGATGGTTTGCAGCAGTGCTCTACAACGTTTGTTTTTATTCGGCAATAACGGCCGGTCTTTATATTTTACCTGATTCGCCTCAAATGGTTTTTTGGACTTTGGGCCTTTGGTTGATTGCAAAAATCACAAAAGATGAAAACAGTTGGAGTAATTGGTTACTGTTCGGGTTAGTAGCTGGACTTTGTATCATGAGCAAAGTTCATGGCGCTTTTTTATGGATAGGATTAGGCGGTTATGTTTTGTTTCAAAAAAATAAATGGTTAAGAAGGCCACAACTCTATTTGGCTTTTTTGATAACTGTAATTGTCATAAGCCCGATTTTCTTCTGGAACATGAAGTATGATTTTGCCACATTCCGTTTTCATAGTAACAGGGTTGGTGTTGAAGAATTCGTTGTGCATGGACAATATCTTTTAAAGGAGTTAGGGACTGAGATATGTTTTAATAACCCTGTCATTTTCTTCCTTAGTGTTTCAGGGTTAATTGCCTGGTATCGTAAAAAAATAGCCTATCAGCCTGCACTGGCTATTTATAATTTTACAGGGCTGCCACTTATTTTTTCGCTTTTGTTTGTTTCTCTTTTCAGAAATGTAACGCTTCCTCATTGGAGTGGGCCGGCATACATTAGTTTTATACCATTGGCTGCCGTATGGCTTGCCAATTCAACCCAAAATGATTTTCCACGTATACTTAAATGGGGTATGGCTATTTTTTTAGTGAGCTACCTAGGTTATACAGCTGTGGTAAAATTTTATCCGGGCACTTTTGGATCTCAGAATAGAGAGGAACAAGGACGGGGCGATGTTACGCTTGACATGTATGGATGGAGAAAGGCTTCCCGTCAATTTGATTCTTTGTATAGAGAAGATGTGAGTAAAAAAATTATGCCTGCGAACGCGGCAATGGTAACTTCTAACTGGTGGGGTGCACATGTCGAATATTATTTTGGAAGACAGCTGAATCTAAAAATGATTGCATTGGGTAAGCCACAACAAATAAATGAATACATGTGGACCAACAAATGGAGAAAAGATGAAGTCGATCTGAACAATGCGTATTGCATCATTCCCAGTGACGATAAATATTATGTGCCTAAGAACTTTTATCACTCAAAAGAACTTGCTTTTATTATCGATGTTGAACGCAATGGAAAATTAGCCCACTCATTTGCGGTTTACAGGTTGAAGAAGTTAATCAAAGAAGTACCGGTGGTAAAGTAATTGAGGTACTCTTTACTGCGTATAAGAAGCGACCCTGAGCGATCAAAAAACTAATAAAGCATGTAACTTTAAAAAAAACCGTATATGCGTTCTGTACTTGTGTTTATTGTCGCCACATCTTTTTTGCTAAAGACTAATGCTCAGACGGCTAATGAGTTCCAGCGATCCTCCCCAAGAATGTTGGCTTTCAAAAATTTGCCAGGAGATGATAAGGTGGAAACTGTTCAAAGCAATTTTCTTAGCCAGACATGGCGTCCGGGAACTATTTATTTCAAAAACTCAGCAAACAAAATGGATGTGCCGCTGATGTTCGATGTCTATAATAATCAGTTATATTTTTTGAAAGATAGCATGGTCATGGAATTCATTCAACCGGTTAGGGAGTTTTTTATTGCTGTTGTAGAAAAGACTGACACTGTAGATGTGCATTTTAGAAATGGATATCCGCCGATACATAGAAACACAGATGATACTTTTTACGAGGTTTTAGTGGATGGCAAGTTTCAGCTATTAAAATGCAAAGCAAAAACCATTGCTTTATACAAGGACAAAGACGTGCCTGAAGAAGATCGAGATTATGCAAAACAGCTTCTGTATGCAGTTGGGCCGGATAGTAAAATTGTTTTGGTCAAAGCCGATAAGGACTATATGCTTAAGACACTTCCTGACTATGCCGGTGCAATTCAAAAGATTTGCTCCGATCAAAAGTTAAAGCTTAAAAATGAATCGCAACTTCATGACCTGTTTCTTGCACTGAATCAATAATAGTTATTGTAGAGATGATCTTTTGGTATTTTTTTTTGTCTACACTTGAACAACTTCGTGGGCTTTAATCTCATCAGAGGTTAATGTACAGTTTCAACTCCTCGATTTTGCAAAAAAATAAAACAAACAACGATGTATAAAGACGCAACTCTCGAAGAAGTAAATACGGCATTACAGAATTCGTGGAATGCATTCAAACTATATAGGAAAAAAGATCTGAAGGAGAGGGCATCATTTCTAAAGTTAATTGCAAAAGAACTTGACTCTGTAAGCAGCGACCTGGTTTTGGTGTCAAATAAAGAAACCAATTTGGGTAAAGCCAGGTTAACAACTGAGTTAAAAAGAACCATCTTCCAATTAAATTCTTATGCCGATGCCTGTGCGGGAGGGACATGGCTTGATATACGAATTGATACGGCTGATACAAAACGCAATCCGCCAAAACCCGATTTGCGAAAAATGCTAGTGCCTCTTGGCCCTGTGGTAGTGTTTGGCGCATCTAATTTTCCATTCGCTTATTCAACAGCAGGTGGCGATACCGCTTGCGCATTGGCTGCAGGCTGCCCTGTTATTATTAAAGCACATCCTGCACACGCTGAAACATCTGAATTGGTTGCGAATGCAATTCAACGAGCTGCACACAATTCAAATTTGCCGGAGGGAGTTTTCATTCATCTGCATGGTGCTTCATTTGAAACAGGCAAGGCATTAGTTCAACACCCATTGACAAAAGCAGTTGGCTTTACTGGTTCTTTTGAAGGCGGTAAAGCGTTGTTTGATCTTGCCAATCAAAGAAAAGAACCGATACCCGTTTTTGCAGAAATGGGAAGTGTAAATCCTGTTTTTTTGTTGCCACAGAAATTGAAAGAGGATACGGCTGCAATTGCTTCAATGTATGCAGCATCCATTACACAAAGCGCCGGACAATTTTGTACCAATCCGGGAATTTTGGTTGGTATTGAAGATGACTCATTAATTGAATTCGAAAAATTATTGAGTGGGCAAATTAAAAAGGTGAAACCTGTAAAAATGCTTCATGCCGGCATTGCAAAAAATTTCATCCAAAAAAGAGGAAAGGTATTGACAGAAGAATCTGTAGCGGTTGCTGCGGTAACTGAATATGAAGTCAGAGAAAATGAAAGCATTCCAACCCTTGCTAAAGTTTCTGCAAAAGTTTTTTTGAAGAATCCACTATTGCACAAGGAAGTATTTGGGCCGTTTTCTTTATTAGTCAAGTGTGTAGATTTAAACGAATTGGTTAAGGTTGCCGACGCAATAGAAGGGCAACTGACCTGTAGTTTAATGGCTACAAACAGTGAAATGAAAAATAATACTGATCTGATTGAGATATTAAAAGACAAATGCGGAAGGTTCGTTGTCAATGGCGTGCCAACTGGTGTGGAAGTTGCATTGAGTATGCAGCATGGCGGTCCTTACCCGGCAACTACCGACAGCAGGTTTACCGCTGTTGGTGCCGACGGAATCAAACGATTTGCAAGACCGTTTTGTTTTCAAAACTGGAGCAATGATTTGTTGCCACGGGAATTGAAGAATGAAAATTCATTGGACCTGTGGAGAACAGTGAATAACCAATTGACAAAAGATGAGATCAATTAAAACCTGGCTATGAAAAATACTTCCCTCGTCTTATTAGCGTTAATATTCGTTTTCGTTTGTTGTCATAATTCCTCCGGACAGCAAAATGCTTCGTTGTTAAAAAAAGTGATTATTATTCGTCATGGAGAAAAGCCGGAACAAGGTGATAATCTTTCCTGCCAGGGATTGAACCGATCATTGCAATTGGCTGATGTATTAAATAAAAAGTTTGGAGTGCCTGATTATGTTTTTGTTCCGTCTATCAACACCGGGAAAAAAACGAGTACAGCAAGAATGTATCAAACCGTTGTGCCATTTGCAGTGAAATATAATCTCACCATTAACAGTAAATATGATGTTGACGACATTAAAGACCTCGCAGCGGATGTTTTAAAAAGAAACGGGACAGTTTTGTTGGTTTGGGAGCATGATCATATTGATAATATTGCCAAGGCGCTTGGTGTACAGAATGTGTCTAAATGGCCGGGTAGCGATTTTGATTCCATCTGGATCATTAATTTTCAAAATGGGAAGCCTACTTTATCCATGGATAAAGAGGGGATCAATCCGCCTGCCAATTGTCAATGAATCATCATGTGCTACTGCGAATTGCCAAGGAAAGTTTCGTAATACAACAAAGTCATCGTCTAGTAAGTTTCTATCCGTATAGATGAAGAAAGATTATTTGAAGTCGAATTCTTTTTTGATCATCATGAAGATGATCTATCAATTGCAAAGTGGTTGCAAACTTCAAAACACCGCTTTACTCATCTTGTGAAAATAGATGGCGACCGGATAACACCAGGTAAGTAACAAAAGGTTCAAACGCACTACACCCTTTATTAGAACTTAACAATTTCAAATGGAGAACTGTATTTACTTTTAACCTATGTTTTTAACCGAACATTTCTCATACAGCCAAACCAACGCATTCAGCAAGATAGTTTCAGACTATTTAAGTTGCTCAGAAAGTTTAAAACCATTTTATACTTCATTGCCAACAATAAAAGGCGTTGAAGAAACAATTGAAAAGAAGAAGCAGCAACCTGTAAACAGAAAAATGCTGGTTGATGTTTTGAAAGAGCAATACCAAAATGTTTCCAAGACAGAAGCAGTAGAAAAAAATATCGGATCGCTTCTTTTAGAAAACACATTTACGGTTTGTACGGCACATCAACCCAATTTATTTACCGGACCATTATATTTTGTTTATAAAGTTCTTCATACAATAAAGCTTTCTGCATTCTTGAAGAATCAGTTGCCGCAATACAACTTTGTTCCGGTTTATTATATGGGTTCCGAAGATGCCGATTTTGCAGAACTGAACCACACTTATGTTGATGGGAAGAAGATTGAATGGAACAAGGAACAGAAAGGTGCGGTGGGAAGGATGATAGTCGACCAAACCCTAATGCAGTTGATCAATGAATTGGAAGGGCAACTTTCACTTGAGGCGCATGGCAAAGAAGTAATTGAACTTCTTCGCCGATGTTATGCTGAGGGCAAAACAATTCAAACTGCAACTTTTGAATTAGTGAACGAATTGTATGGCCAATGGGGATTGATTGTTCTAATTCCTGATAATGCAGATCTTAAATCGCAGATGATTAAAGTTTTTGAGGACGATTTGTTTAGTAATACTTCTTCAAAAATCGTAGAAAAAACTTCTGAAAAATTGGGTGAGCATTATAGTGTGCAGGCAAATCCAAGAGAGATCAATTTATTTTACCTGAAAGATGATATAAGGGAAAGGATAGAAGAAAAAGGCGGAGCTTATAAAATTCTGAATACTGAAATTACATTCACACAAGAAGAAATTAAAAGAGAGTTACAGGACCACCCACAACGTTTTAGCCCGAATGTTATATTGCGAGGTTTATACCAGGAATCTATTTTACCAAATCTTGTTTTCATTGGCGGCGGCGGCGAGATGGCTTATTGGCTTCAATTGAAAGATTTGTTTGATCATTATAAAGTTGTTTACCCTGTTTTGGTCCTTCGTAATTCGTTTTTGATAGTAGAAGGTAAGTGGAAGCAAAAAATCCAGAGACTTGATTTGAATGTTACCGATCTTTTCCATGATGAGAATGAATTGATGAAAATGATCGTTGAAAAGAACTCAGAGAACAAGATTGCACTCAATGGTAATTTTGAAAAAGCTGAAGCTTTTTACGAGCAAATAAGAGAACAGGCAGAAGCAGTTGATAAAACGCTTTCACAATACGTTAATGCAATTAAGGCTAAATCCTTGAAAGATCTTGAAGAACTGGAAAAGAAAATGCTTCGTGCGGAAAAAAGAAAATTCGAAGAGCAGCAAAGGCAGATACAAAAAATAAAAGAGGCTCTTTTTCCGCGGGAAGGATTGCAGGAAAGGGTAGAAAACTTCAGTTGGTTTTATGCCAAGTGGGGGAGAAGTTTTGTTGAGGAGTTGTTGAAAAATTCTTTGACCTTGGATCAACAGTTTACAATTCTAACCGAAGCAACAGAGTAAAACTTCTATTCTTTCATTGGTATGAACTTTTCAAAATTTCTCGAGGATTATTGGACAAGTGATGGAAGAATCAAATCGTTTCATCTTGATGTTGGAAACAATCGTGCGGAAATTGGCCTGTTAATCAAAAGAGTAATTTATGGAAAAGGACACTAAGAGAACCTTATTCCATGCACTTTAAAACTAACTTTTCGTCAATTGGTTGAAGTATCACTGTTCGATAAATTTCCTGTAGGCGGATGTTATCTTGATTTTGTTATTGGTCAAGGTGGTAAAGGCAATGAAGCGTAGCTTATCTATGAATATCTTCGATAATTCCAGTTATGTTCATGAGAAGCCGAACTGGGTAATCAAAGCGAAAAGAGTATCCTGGGAAGAAATTTAATGCCTTTTTAATCAAACTGATTACTCCATCCACCTTCTTTCAACTTCTCAACCTTGGCTAACACTTCATCATTCAGTTGCTTTTTATAATCAGCAACTTTTTTCCCGATCACTTGATCAAATGCACCAATAACTGTAGCCGCAAAAATGCCGGCATTCTTTGCGGCATTTAAGGCAACAGTTGCAACCGGTATTCCATTCGGCATCTGAAGAATTGAAAGAACCGAATCCCATCCATCAATTGAATTACTTGACTTGATGGGAACACCAATAACAGGCAGCGGTGAAATAGATGCAACCATTCCTGGTAAATGAGCTGCACCGCCAGCACCTGCGATGATCACTTTCAATCCTCTTTCCTTTGCAGAAGATGCGTATTCAAACATTCTTTGCGGAGTTCGATGGGCAGAAACTACTGTGAGCTCAAAATCAATTTCGAAGAATTTTAGAATATCTGCTGCCGCCTGCATAACAGGAAGATCACTGTCACTTCCCATAATAATTCCGACAAGAGGAGTTTGTTCAGCCATTGTGTGGATTTGCTGCGAAAATAAACGATCATTGATCAACTGTCAACTATCTCACTAAATCACCGCGTAAACGAAGGAGTTCTGTTTCCGCAACCTTTAAATTATACCTTGTAGTAATTGAGTTGGTGATAGCATTAGCAAGATTCTCTTCGGCCTGTCTTAATTCAATAAACGTAGTTGCACCAAGGCGATAACGCTCCCTTTCAATACTCAGGTTTTCTCTTGCCAAAACCACACTGGAATCATTCACGCCTACAATTTCTCTTTGAGCTACATAGGAGCGATAATTGTTCAAAATATTTGTATTGACAATTGATTGCTGATTCTCTAATTGTAATTGCGAATAATTAACGGCAAGTTCTGCTTGTCGCATTTGTTGTTTTGCAGTAAAGCGATTGAAAATGGGAATGCTTGCTGTGAATCCATAATTAAATCCCCTGTTTTGGTTGAACAAAGCTTGGGCAACAGGATTCACAACAGAATTATTTGTGTTTCTTGCGAAGCTATATGCACTGGTAAATCCAACTGTAGGGAAACGAAGTGCTTTTGCTTCACGAACATCAAGATGGGCAAGATCAATTTCTGTCCTTACTAATCGCAACGCCGGACTACTTTCCTCTATACCGTTCATT
Organism: Flavisolibacter sp.; assembly: GCA_035554655.1. Taxonomy (GTDB): domain Bacteria; phylum Bacteroidota; class Bacteroidia; order Chitinophagales; family Chitinophagaceae; genus Flavisolibacter. Next base: position 767,534 of record DATMIF010000026.1, on the reverse strand, counting down.
AGGTTACCAAGTACAAGATCAGAGGTAACGAGAATGGTGTCTATAACTTCATAATCCACTGTTTGCGGAACATTCATTAGCCGGTTCAAATCATGCTTGCGTTGATCAATAACAGATAGCTGATTAATTTGCGCAGCATGTTGTGTGTTGTAATCAATTTGCGCCTGCAGCACATCTGGCTTGATGCCAACACCTATATCTAATTTGTATTGTGCTAAACGGAGACGATCTGCACTCAACGTCATTTGTTCCTGTATGTTTTTCAACAATTGCTTTTGTCGAACGATGTCATAATAAGTTTTGATGACATCGGAAACAGTATTGACCACCTGGTTCTTAATCACAAGACTGCCACGAATTGTAGCCACATCAAGCCTGTCCCTTGCAATAAACATCCTGAAGCCATCAAACAACGTCCAGTTTAAATTGAGTGAAGCATTGAGATTGCTTGTATGGATTCCGGTTCTTGTGGTGTCCTTGCCAGAAGCAAACTTTGATCTCTGTGCATTATTGTTGAACAGTACAGTTGAGTTGGCATTTAACGTTGGTAGGAATACTGCATTCCTGTATTCATTGCTAATAGCTACAGAAGCAGAATCCTGCCTTGATAATAAGATATCGTAGTTGTTGTTTAAAGCTGTTGCAATAGCTTTTTCAACCGTTAATGTATCCTGTGCAGATGCAATGTTTCCAAATACCAGAACAACTACCCCAATACTCCACTTTAAAAACTTAAATGTGCTCATGTGCTATTTCTAAAGAATCCGTTTTTGTAGTTTCAAATTTATCTAGCTCACTCTTTTTCTTTGGCGTTGACATGTAAGAATACATTGCCGGGATCACAAACAATGTCAGCACTAATGAAAACATGATTCCACCAACGATTACAATACCCAATGGAATACGGCTCGTTGCTGCAGCGCCAAGCGACAGTGCAATTGGTAATGCACCTAATGCCATTGCTAAACTTGTCATGAGAATGGGACGCAAACGCATAGTAGCTGCATAAATAGATGCATCCATTTTTGACATCCCTTTTAACCGGTTTTGATTGGCAAATTCCACGATAAGGATACCGTTCTTTGTAACAAGGCCGATCAGCATGATCATCCCGATTTCAGAAAAAATATTCAGGGTTTGATTGAATACCCACAGCGATAATACCGCACCGGCCAATGCCAGCGGAACGGTCACAATGATAATGATAGGATCAATAAAGCTTTCGAACTGCGCTGCAAGAATCAAAAAGATCAATCCTATTGCGAGGAAGAATGCAAATCCTATATTGCTTGAACTTTCCTGGTAATCTCTCGACGAACCCGAAAGTGATGTTACAAATGTTTCGTCTAACAATCCTTTGGCAATACGATTCATTTCTGCAATGCCTTCGCCAACCGTTCTGCCAGGGGCCAGACCACTTGAAACAGTTGCAGACTTAAAACGATTGAAGTGATAAATATTGGACGGGGAAGTCGCTTCAGTCATGGTAACAAGATTATCAAGACCAATCATTTCTCCACGGTTGTTTCGAACGTAAATAGAATTCAGATCTGACGGATCATCACGATCAGACCGTACAACTTGTCCAAGTACCTGGTATTGTTTTCCTTCTTTTGTAAAATAGCCAAGCCGCCTGTTACTTAACGCAAGGTTTAATGTGCTGGCAATATCATCAACACTAACACCTAGCTCACTTGCTTTGGTTCTGTCAACATTAATACGCAGTTCCGGTTTGTTGAATTTCAGGTCAGCATCCGCACCTTGTAATATTGGGCTCTTATTAGCTTCTTCCAAAAACCTTGGAAGTACTTCTGCTATCTTATCAAAATTGTTATTCTGTATTACAAACTGCACCGGTTGTCCGCCACGACGGTTTACCTGGATGGTTTGATCTTCAATTGCAAAAGCTCTTCCCTCGGAAAATCTGTTGAGATTACGATTGACCATCGTAACAATATCCTTTTGAGATCTTGTTCTTTCTTTGGGATCAACCAGCGTAACTCTTACAAAACCTGTGTTGGCGGCGCCAGAAGAAAACCCAGGTGCGGTCAATGACATCACCGTTTGTTTTTCAGGAACGGAATCGAGAATCAAATTCGTAAGCCTTTCAATAAACTGATCGGTGTACTCATAAGAACTTCCTTCGGGTGCGGTTACCTGCAAGCGAAATTGGCTGCGATCTTCCATTGGTGCAAGCTCTGATTGCAAACTTCCTCCAATGAAATAAATAATACCTGCACAAATGGCAATGATGACGAAAGCCATCCACCGCACCTTCATGAATTTTGTTAACGAATTTTTGTAAAAGTTGTCCATCCCTTTGAAGAACGGTTCTGTTTTACGATAGAACCAGGAATGATGATGAAAATCCCTTGTAAGCTTAACATTGAGTACAGGGGTTAATGTCAATGAAACAAACGCGGATATCAACACAGCACCGGCTACCACGATACCAAACTCACGGAACAATCTTCCAACAAAACCTTCAAGGAAAATGATCGGAAGAAATACAACGGCAAGTGTGATAGAAGTGGAGATAACGGCGAAATAAATTTCTTTAGAACCTTCTTTTGCGGCTTGCCATTTGGGCATGCCTGCTTCCAGTTTTTTGAAAATATTTTCTGTTACCACAATTCCATCATCTACAACAAGACCGGTAGCCAGTACGATGGCAAGCAGCGATAATACGTTGATGGTAAATCCAGCGAGGTACATGATGAAGAAGGCACCAATCAGTGAAACAGGAATATCAATTAGCGGCCGAAGCGCAATGATCCAGTCGCGGAAGAATAAATAAATGATCAGGATCACCAACACCATTGCTATGATCAAGGTCTCTTCAACTTCTGAAATTGATTTCTTAATAAACTTTGTTTGGTCCATTGCGATGTTCAGCTTGATATCTTCAGGGACATCTTTCTTCATTTCCTCCAGCCTCTTATAGAATTCATCTGATATGGAAACGTAATTGGAGCCGGGTTGCGGAACAAGCACCAGCGCAATCATCGGTATGCCACTTTCTTTTAATGAACTTTCTTCGTTTTCCGGACCTAACACCACGTCTGCAACATCCTTGATCTTGATATCGCCTCCATTAATATTCTTGATGGAAATATTTTCAAACTCTTCTTCTGTATTTAGTCGGCCAAATGTTCTTACTGTTAGCTCCGTGGTATTTCCCTGTATCTTACCACTGGGTAACTCAACGTTCTCACGGAGCATGGCAGCTTGCACATCAGCAGGAGTGAGGTTGTAAGCGGCCAGCTTTTTTGGATCGAACCAAATGCGCATAGCATAACGTTTCTCTCCCCAAATTTGAATACCACTCACACCCGGAATAGTTTGCAATCTTTCAACCAATACGTTATTTGCATACTCCGTTACCTGCAACTGGTTACGGGTATTGCTTTGAACCGTCATCGAAATGATAGGGTCAGAACTTGCATCAGCTTTTGAAATTACTGGTGGGGCATCCAAATCATTAGGCAATGCACGAGTTGCTTGTGAAACCTTATCACGCACATCGTTAGCTGCTGCTTCAAGATCGATACCGAGATCAAATTCAACATTGATATTGCTTCGTCCCGCGTTGCTTGAGGAAGTAATGTTCTTTACCCCTGCAATACCATTAATGGCTTTTTCAAGCGGCTCTGTTATTTGTGTTTCGATGATGTCAGGATTGGCGCCGCCGTATGATGTGCTTACGTTGATATTTGGCGGATCGATTGCGGGATAGTCGCGAACGCCCAAAAATTTAAATCCAATCACACCGAAGACCACGATGACGATATTCATCACCACTGCTAATACGGGTCTTCTTAAACTTAGCTCTGAAATATTCATAAACGCAAACTCTCTGGATTATTATTTAGTTTTTCCGGTTGAATCTCTGCGGTTGGTATTGGCGTTTGATCTGGTACCGTTCACTACTTTACCTAACATCACTTTGGCATCCGGTTTCAATGCAAGCAAACCAGTGATCAGAACAGTATCACCAACTCTTAATCCTTCGGTAATTTGCACGTTAGCCGAATCCCTGATGCCGGTAACAACATCAACAAATTTTGCTTTGCCGTCATTGTACAAATAAACTTTCTTGCCCCTCGCTTGCGGAATGATAGCTTGTGAAGGAATAACAATTGCATTAGGATCGGGTTCAAAATCAAGATTCACTTTTGCAAAATTTCCCGGAACCAGTCCTTGTGTTGAGCCCTGCACAGCAGCACGAACCTGTAATGTTCTTGTATCTTGTGTAATGTTCGATTCAGTTGCCGTTACTTTTGCGGCATAAGTCCGGTCACTGCCATCAACTTTGAAGTTTACGAACTTGCCGTAACTAATTTGGTTGATGTACCGCTCAGGAACTGTAAAATCAATTTTCAATTGATTGGGTTGACTGATAGTACTAATTACACTTGTTGGGCTGACATAAGCGCCAACACTTACCATTCTCAATCCAAGCTTTCCACTAAACGGGGCCCGGAGGTTCGTTTTTTCAATTTGCGTTTGAACTACTGAAAGGTCTGCATTAGCAGTGCTAACCTGGAGTACCATTGCTTCATAATCCTGCCTGCTGATGCCCTGTATTTTTAAAAGTTGGGCAGAGCGTTCTTCATTTTGCTTTGCTACCTGCAGTTGAACTAATATTTTTTTCTTCTGCGCCTGTAGATCTGCATCGTTTAGTTTAACCAGCAACGCACCTTTGTTTACATAAGCTCCCTCCTTGAAATAGATCGCGGTAATACGGCCGGCCACTTCGGGGTGAATTTCTGTCGTTTCATTAGAGACTATAGTCCCCGGTATCTCTATTTTATCAAGGAGAAGTTTTGCTTTTACAATATACCCATCGGCTCTTACAGAAGGTCTGCCACCGGGTCCGCCAGGACCACCTTTCTGTTGTTTTGGAGCATCGTCCTTACTGCCTGAGCTACACGAACTAATTGCGAAAGTCAAAAAAACAAACAAAATGGAAGAAAAAAGGACTCGTAATATCATCGTTAGGTTCCTTAAATTTTGAAGGCGTAAAATTAGTCAACTATACCCAAGCGACTTGTGTAAAAATGGTTATTCATCAAGTGGTTAACCTTTTTTAACGTTGAAACCTGATTAAAGGAGATACACAGGTATAATTAAGCAATCACCGAAAGAAGTTGTTTTACCTTATTTGCCTTGTGAATGAGGTCCTGCTTCTCGCTGCTTAAAATGGTAATATGCCCCATCTTTCTGCCGGGCTTTGTCTGAAGTTTTCCATAAATGTGAAGAAAAGCATTATCAATTTTCAAAACCTCATTAAGTCCTGCATATTTTGGCTGACCAGTGTAGCCATCACTACCGATGATGTTTACCATTACTGAAGGAAGAATGTACTTTGTGTTACCCAGAGGATGTCCTAACATGATTCTCCAAAGCATATCAAACTGGGAACTGTAATGTGCTTCAATAGTATGATGACCGCTGTTATGAACCCGGGGTGCCGTTTCATTCACAAAAACTTCGTCATTCTGATCAACAAACAACTCAACGGCAAATAAACCCGGTGAATTAAAATTGCGAACCACCGCTAATGAAACAGCTTCTATTTTCCACAAAACTTTTTCAGGAATGTCTGCAGGGCAAAGCTGATAATCCAAAAGATTAAAATCTTTATTGAACACCATTTCAACCGGTGGATATAAAGCTGTTTTCGCATTTTGATCAACCGCAATTATCACGGCAATCTCTTTTTTGATTTTTATTTTCTTCTCCAGCACACTGTGTTCATTAAATCCCATGTGAGATGATGAAAGATCATCAATAATTTGAACACCACGCCCATCATAACCACCTTCTGCCAATTTTTGAACCGCAGGCAATAATTCTTCCCATTGGTCAATTTCTTTCAAAGATTGAAGGACGGCAAATGCAGCGGTGGGAATCTGATTCTCTAAGTAATACTGTTTCTGAAGTACTTTGTTTTTTATAGTCCGAAGAACATGAGGTTTCGGGTAAACGTTCACACCTTCACTTTCTAATTTTTCTAATGCGTCAATGTTTACATTTTCAATTTCGATGGTCATGGCATCGAGATTTTTCCCAAAATTGTAAACGGCATCAAAGTCGCGGATATTTCCTTTTACAAAATAGCGGCATAAATGTGCAGCAGGACATTCATTATCATTTTCCAAAACGTGCGTTTCTACCTGGTAATTGGCTGCAGCCTGCAAAAGCATTCTTCCTAATTGTCCACCACCGAGAATTCCGACTTTTAACATCGTGCAAATGTAGGGAAGGCGGTCTTCAAGTTTGAATCTGTTCTAATATAATTTGATTTCGTGGAAAAATACCTAACTTATCTATTGAAAATGACGAATTGTTTTTGAATGCCATCCCTCTGAAATTCGTGCTGTGCGATTTGGTCTCACTATGATTACTACTCAACTTAAGCTCACTACTAACTCTTGCGCACATGAGAAAGAAATGTTTATTCCTTCTGGCTATATTAGCCTGTCTATGTTCTTACGGACAAAAAACTTCTGTAGTTGATAGTTTGTTAACGCTCTTAAAAGAACATTCTCAATCTGACACTACCAGGGTAAACCTGCTTAATAGTTTAACAAGAGAATATTTACGGCCCAGGCCAAAACAGGCCGATTCGCTAAATGAATTGTCCATTGCACTGGCAGATGAAATCCATTATCAGAAAGGGAAAGGAATGGCTTTAACCATTAAAGGAGTACATTACTATAATTCTTCACAATATCCTTTGGCCTATAAATCTTTCGATGAAGCCAGGAAAATTTTAGAAAGCGTAAATGACAAAAAAGGGCTGGCTTATTTATTTAGGGTAAGGGCAAACCTTTTAATGGATGATGGAAGACATGCGGAATCGTTGGATAATTTTTTACACGGATTAAAACTGGCACAGGAAGCAGGCGATATAAAAACGATGATTGATATCGAAAGAACGATTGGCTATTTCTACAATATAGTCGGCGAACCAGAAAAAGCAATTCCATACCAGACAGACGCGTTGAAGCAGGCGCAAGCTATTGGTTACATCACGGGAATTACAGGAGCGTACAATGCTATTGGCAAAACCTACAAAACAACCGGTAAGTATCTGGAATCGCTAGATGCCTATACAAAGGGCCTTGTTATCGATCAACAACTAAAAGATTCTGCAAATATTTTTATAGATCATAGCAACATTGGTGATGTGTACGAACGCATGGGAAATTATCCCCAGGCTTTTTTCCATCTCCGTCAGTCATACAACTATTACAAACGGCTGCCAATTTCTACGATGATTCCATGGGATGAATGGGCATTGGCAAAGACACATACACATTCAGGAAATGCGGATAGCGGTTATTACTACGCAAAAAATAGTCTTGAACATTCTTATCATTTAGGTTATCGACTTTACCTGAGAGAAATTACACAAATACTTTCCGAATCTGCAGCCAAGTTGGGCAGATGGGATACGGCATACAAATACCAGATTCTTTCATCACATTATAAAGACAGCCTTACCGGCGAGGAAACAACAAGAAGAGTAACCATGTTGCAGGCGGGGTTTGACCTTGATAAAAAGCAAACAGAGATTGCATTATTGAAGAAGGACAAAGAATTGCAGCTTGCTGAAAACAGAAAAGAAAGATCATTTCTTGTAATGGTTCTGGGCGGACTTGCTTCAGTAATTGTACTGGCAATTATTCTATTGAGAAATAATCGTCAGAAACAAAAAGCAAATGACCTCCTGAAACAACAGAAGCAGGTCATTGATGAGAAAGCCAAAGAGCTTTCCTTGCAAAAAGAAAATCTGGAACAGTCTTACAGCAACGTCGAACTGTTGAGTGAAATTGGCCAGAAAATCACCTCATCGCTTTCAGTTGAAAAAATTATCGGTACTGTTTATGACAACGTCAATTCATTAATGGATGCGTCTGTGTTCGGCATCGGTATCTACAACGATGCATTCAAGAGAATTGAATTTCCTGCAACATATGAAAACGGAGAACCATTGCCATTTTATTCCAATTCTATTTACGACGAAAACCGTTTTGATGCGATGTGTTTCAGAACCGCTGAAGAGATTGTAATGGGTGATTTGAATGAAGAGTACAATAAATTCATCCAGGACATACAAAAGCCAAAAGCCGGCGATCAAACCGTTTCTCTCATTTACCTGCCTCTTAAAATCAAGGAGAAAAAGCTGGGTGTTATTACCGTTCAAAGTTTTCAAAAAAAGGCCTACTCAGATTATGAACTTTTTATGTTGAGAAATATTGCAGTATATGCATCGATCGCTCTGGAAAATGCAGATGCATTTAATTCTCTCAATCAAACCTTAACAAGTTTGAAGAAGACCCAAACGCAGTTGATCCAGTCTGAAAAAATGGCTTCGCTGGGAGAACTTACTGCAGGCATTGCACATGAAATTCAAAATCCGCTAAACTTCGTCAATAATTTTTCTGAAGTCAGTACAGAAATTACAGATGAAATCACTGATGCTATCAATCAAAGCAACCTTAATGAAGCAAAAGATCTCAGTATTTTATTAAAAGAAAACCTTCAAAAGATTTCTTACCACGGCAAACGTGCCGACAGTATTGTGAAGAACATGCTGCAACATTCAAGAAAAAGTTCGGGAAGAAAAGAACCAACAGACATCAATGCATTGGTTGATGAATATCTGCGGTTAAGTTACCATGGTCTCCGTGCAAAAGACAAATCTTTTAATGCCATCATGGAAACACATTTTGATAAAACAGTAAGCCAGGTAGAAATGGTTCCGCAGGACATTGGCCGTGTATTGCTCAATCTTTTTAATAATGCTTTTTATTCTGTTGCAAAAAGGAAATCACAGGCAGAAGATGGCTATGAGCCAACGGTAATTGTTCGCACGGAAAGAGTAAACAATCATGTAAATGTTTACGTGAAAGATAACGGTATGGGTATATCAGAAAAAATTCTTGAAAAAATTTACCAGCCATTCTTTACAACAAAACCTGCAGGTGAAGGAACGGGCCTCGGGCTTTCCTTGAGTTACGACATTATTACCAAAGCACACAATGGTGAATTGAAAGTAGAGACTAAAGAGGGTGAAGGGGCAGAGTTCATTATTGAATTACCAATTAATCAATAGCATGCAAGCCAAATCCGTCAAAGCGAAAACGTTAAAAGAAATTGAAAATGCTCTGAAAGCATTGCCCGACAATTTTAAACCTACACTCGCAATCGTGTTTCTTTCTATCAGTCAGGACAGAGATGCTGTAGCTAATTTGTTGAACCAGTTTTCCATTTCAATTTTTGGTGCTACATCTAATGGCGAATTTGTTGATGAAGATTATGAACAAGGTACCATCGCTATTTTGTTACTTGATATTAATACATCTGATTTTTTCATTCAGTTTGCTGAACTCAACGGAAAACATGATCGTCAAATCACTTCAGCATTAGCAAAGCAAGCTACGGCAAGGTTTGACGCTCCTGCACTTATTATCATGGGCAGCAGTTTGGAAACCGATGTAGAAGAAGTGTTAGGAGGTTTTACAGATGTTATGAGCAAAGAAGCAAATATTGTTGGTGGCATGGCAGGTGACGATATGACCTTTAAAGATCAATATGTGTTTACAAATAACAGGTCTGGAAGCCGTGCAGTTCTGAGCCTTGTTCTTAACCAGGAGAAAATCACAGTTATTGGAAGAGCAACACACGGTTGGAAAGCAGTAGGTACAGAGAAAGTAATTACAAGGAGTGAAGGCAACCGCGTTTATACAATCGATAATACACCTGCGCTCGATCTTTGTCTACGTTATAGCGGTCTTGCTGTTGATGATCCTCAACTGATAACAGAATTGGTTACCAATTTTCCTTTGCAGTTGCAAAGAGAAAAAGGTACTCCTCTGATGCGTCCACAGTTTCATGTTATTTGGGAAGATCATTCGATGCTTACGAGCGGCAAGTTGCCGCAAGGCTCGAAAGTTAAGTTCTCGCTCCCTCCTGATTTCAATGTTATTGAGCAAGTTGTTGAAGAGAATAAAAAGATGAAAGATGAAGAGATGCCTGATGCCGATGCTTTGATCGTGTACAACTGCGGTGGACGTTTGATGAGTCTCGGACCATTGTTAAGTGAAGAAATAAAAGGCATGAAAGAAGTATGGAATGTGCCAATGGCGGGCATGTTTTCAAATGCCGAAATAGGCCGCACACCAAATGGCAATTTGGAAATGCATAACCTCACAACTTGTTGGGTTGTTTTAAAAGAAAAAGAATGAACGGCAAGATACAGTACATATGGAACCTGATTGAGCAATCAAACAAACTTTCGCAGGAAGAAAAGGATGCGATTGCAAAGTCATTGAAAGACGCCGATAAAGAAATTTCAATTGCTTCTTTCAAAATAGAACGGCTTGAAAAAGTAAAATACACAACAACAGTTTTGCTAGAGCAGACAATAGAAGAACTGGAAAGCAAACGAGCATCAGTTGAGCAACAAAAAAGGGAACTGGAGATTGAAGCTGCATTGGAAAGAATTCGTGCCAGAACAATGGCGATGCAAAAAAGTGCTGAGTTACCCCAGGCTGCTAATTTATTATTCCAGCAAATACAGTCGCTGGGTTTGCCGGCATTCGCTGCTGGTTATTGCATCTGGGAGGACGATAAGCAAGCCATTACTTTATGGATGAGCAGTGAAGGTGTATTGCAACCGCCTTTTAAAGCTCCTACAACCAAGGATGAACTGTTCATCCAAATGCGAAAGGGATATGAGGAGGGCAAGTCATTGCATGTGGTGGAAATGGGAGGCGAAGAACTCGTAGCTCATTATCAGTATATGCGTACGTTGCCGGTTGTGGGCCATATCTTCGATTCTATCATAAAAGCGGGTCACTCGTTGCCAGTTTTCCAGGTCATGCACCAGGCGTATTTCTCGAAAGGATTTCTTTTGTTTATTACGTATGCACCCGTTCCTGAATCGCATGAAATATTCAAAAGATTCGCTCTGGTTTTTGACCAGACTTATACTCGTTTTTTAGACTTACAAAAAGCCGAAGAACAAGCCAGAGAATCGCAAATTCAATTAGCATTAGAAAGAGTTCGGGCAAGAACAATGGCCATGCAGCACAGTGATGAACTTTCTGAAACCGCTTACATTCTTTTTCAACAGTTCAAACAACTTGGAGAAGATCCAATTCAAATTACTATTGGCATTTTTAACGAAGACCAAAACATTATTGAGTTTAAAGTCACCGGCGGCGATGGCTCAGGTTCAAAGATTGACCACACATTCAACGCAAGCATCGATGAACCTACGTTGATCAATAAAATATTTAAGGCCTGGAAAGAAAACAAAAAATCTACGGTAATAAGTCTTGGGGGACAAGAATTAAGTGACTGGATCAAATATCGAAATGCGCTGAGCGGAAAATATGCGCATGACACAAAAGTGCAAGGCGATGACCGGCGTTATGTTTCAGTAGGTTTCTTCTCGAAAGGAGCTCTTTCCATTTCAACAATGGTGCCTCCTGCAGATGAAACCAATCAAATATTGGAAAGATTTGCGTCTGTTTTTGACTTGACTTACACACGTTTTCTTGATTTAAAAAATGCAGAGGCACAGGCGAAAGAAGCCCGGATAGAAGTAGCGTTGGAGCGGGTAAGGGCAAGAACACTTGCTATGCAGCGATCGGATGAACTCGCAGAAACAGCCGCTGTTCTTTTTCAGCAACTTATTCAACTCGGTATCGAGCCTAATCGTTTATATATTGGCATTACTGAAGATGATTCAACTAGCATAGAGTTCTGGATAACCGATGAAGATGGCTCGAAGGTGAGTACCATGTTTAAGGGGTCTGCTGCCAAAAACAATTCAATACAAAAAATGGTCGATGGTTGGCAGCAAAGGAAAAAATCTATTGTGATAGATATGCATGGAAAAGAGCTTGAAGATTATTTTCATTATCTGGGAAAAGAATTACATGTTCCATTCAAAGGTGGTCTTTCTCAAACACGAAGATGGCAGTACATTGCTTTTTTCTCAAAAGGATTTATTGGCATGGCTTCACCCGAGGAGCAACCAAACGAAACCTTGCAACTGCTCGAAAGGTTTGCTTACGTTTTCAATCTCACGTTCACACGTTTCAACGATTTAAAAGTGGCAGAGGCGCATGCCTTGCAGGCCGAGCAGGATTTAATAGAAATAAAAGCAGCAAGAAAAAAAGCTGAACATGCACTCATAGAATTACAGGCAACACAAAAGCAATTGATCCAGTCAGAAAAAATGGCTTCCCTCGGAGAACTCACTGCGGGCATCGCACACGAAATTCAAAACCCTCTCAACTTCGTTAACAATTTTGCGGAGATCAATACTGAACTGGTTGATGAATTAAACACTGAGCTAGAAAAAGGAAATATCGAGGAAGTAAAGTTTCTTGCAACCGATCTCAAAGAGAACAATGACAAAATTGCTTTTCACGGCAAACGTGCAGAAAGTATTGTGAAAGGCATGCTGCAGCATTCCCGTGCGAGTACAGGCAAAAAAGAACTCGCTGATATCAACGCATTGACTGACGAATTTCTCAGGTTAAGTTATCACGGCCTGCGGGCAAAAGACAAATCCTTCAATGCAACGATGGAAACAAGTTTTGATTACAATATTGAGAAGGTTGAAATTATTCCGCAGGATTTAGGACGAGTGTTGTTGAATCTTTTCAATAATGCTTTTTATTCCGTCAACGAAAAAAAGAAAATGCTGAACGGACTTTATGAACCTAAAGTTTTTGTCAGTACAGAAAAATCTGATGGCAAAATAGAAATCGTAGTGAAGGACAATGGTAATGGCATTCCTCAAAAGATCATTGACAAAATTTACCATCCCTTTTTTACAACAAAACCAACTGGTGAGGGAACGGGCCTTGGTTTATCGCTCAGTTATGACATCATTACGAAAGGGCATAATGGTGAATTGAAAGTTGAAACGAAAGAAGGCGAGTTTGCATCATTTAAAATCATTCTTCCTGCATAGATAAAAATATTGCTTATGAAAATTTTAGTAGTTGATGATGAAAAAGACATGAAAACACTTTTCGAACAGCGGTTTCGAAAAGAGATCCGCGATGGCAAAACCGAATTTGTTTTTGCCACTTCGGGTGAAGAAGCTTTGTCCTACCTGCACATGCACAACCATGAAGCCGTTTTAATTCTTTCCGACATCAACATGCCTGGCATGACCGGTTTACAATTGCTCGAAAAGATAAAGGTGGAGCACAAAGCGCCGCCGCCCGTTGTGATGATGATCACTGCTTATGGAGACGAAGAAAATTATAGTCGAGCCATGCAATTAGGCGCCGATGATTTTCTTACCAAGCCACTTGATTTTAATTTATTAAAGGACAAACTTAAAATACCAGCTTAATGGCAAAGATTTTAGTTGCTGATGATGAATCCGATCTCGAAGTATTGATCAAACAGCGCTTCAGGCGGCAGATTCGTGAAAATAAATACCAGTTTAAGTTTGCATTGAACGGCAAGCAGGCGTTGGAAGTATTGCAGCAGAACAATGATATTGATCTTGTGCTCAGCGATATCAATATGCCCGAGATGGATGGCCTTACCTTGCTTAGTAATCTCGCCGAGAAAAGCCCTTTAGTAAAAACAGTTATCGTTTCTGCATACGGCGACATGGATAATATTCGCAGTGCCATGAATAAAGGAGCATTTGATTTCGTTTGCAAGCCTGTCAACTTTGAAGACCTTGAAGTAACGATTGAAAAAACGCTGCAACATGTGAAGCAATTGAAAGAGACGTTGCAGGCGATCAAGGAAAACAATATCCTGCGCATGTATGTTGATGAATCGGTGTTGAATTTTATGAACAAGCAGGAGTTTGAATCTTCCCTTATGTCAAATGAAACTATTGAAGGATCAGTTGTCTTTATTGATATCTGCAGCTTTACTTCTATTACAGAAACGGCACCACCGAACAAAGTAGTGGGCTTACTCAATAAATATTTCGATGTGATGGTAAAGGAAATTATAGCGCATGGTGGCTTTGTTGACAAGTTCATTGGCGACGCCGTGATGGCTGTTTTCCGTGGTGATTTTCATCTTGACAGGGCCATTGAAGCTTCGCTTGCCGTGCGAAGCCAGATTGAAAAATTACCTGCTGAACAAAACGGTGTCGATTTTCGTCCCAATGTTTCTATTGGTATTCATACTGGTGAAATGATCAGCGGTAATATTGGTTCTGCAACGCTAAAAAGACTGGATTATACCGTGATTGGTGATGTTGTAAATACTGCGCAACGTTTACAATCAATGGCCACGGCAGGGCAAATACTTATTGATGAAAAGGACTTCGAAAAAGTGAAAGAATTTTTTGTCTGCAAAAGCGTGGGATCGTTAACCGTAAAAAATAAACAGCAGTCCATCGCGGCATACGAAGTTGTAAACTAACTGCACAATATGGAAGACAAAATTTTAGCGACAGAAGAGATTGTAACCAAAGAGCAATATGAAGCTGTTCATGAAGTGATCATTAAGAAACTTCAAACAGAACTCGCTTCTCATATTACTTACCACAATGCCCAACACACTTTGAATGTTTTGGAAGCGGCAGAGCACTTGCTAGAAGCGGAAAGGGTATCTCCGTCGGAACGCTGGTTATTGCTATCAGCAGCATTGTTTCACGATACCGGGTTCTTAAAGTCTTACAAAAATCACGAGGAGCACTCCTGTGAAATTGCGAAAGAAATACTTCCTGGCTTTGGTTATTCTTATACTGCGGTAGAAAGTATTTGCAAGTTGATAATGGCTACCAAATTACCGCAGTCGCCAACCGACCAATTGCAGCAGATCATTTGTGATGCTGACCTGTATTATCTCGGTTCCCCTAATTTCTTCAGAGATTCTGAAAATCTTTACAAGGAGTTAAAGGCAGAGGAAATCGTTTTAAACCACGAAGAATGGAATCTTAAAGAACTAAGTTTTTTAAGAGCTCACCAATATTTTACCAACACTGCCATTACAGAAAAATCGGCAAAGAAGAAACAGTATTTAAAGCAAATCAGAGATCGATGGAAAAATGAACAGAGAGAGCATAGGATGGGCGACAGAACGAGGTCTTATGTTCGTGACTCATTTTTTATGATTGCAGGTGTATTGATATCGGGTCTTGCGTTGAAAGGATTTTTGGTTCCCAACCATTTCTTTGACGGTGGCGTAACCGGTATTTCTCTTTTAATTCATGAATTGTATCATTTCAATCTTGCTATTGTAATTCTTCTTGCCAATCTTCCACTAATTGCGCTTGCCTATTTTACCGTAAGCAAAAGGTTTGCAATAAAAACATTGGTTTGTGTTTTTCTCCTGGCTATTTGTCTTTTCCTTGTTCCGTTTCCGGAAGTAAAGACCACAGATAATATTTTGATCGCCATTTTCGGAGGATTCTTTTTAGGTATAGGTATTGGATTGTGCATGAGAGTTGGATGTGCTTTGGATGGGATTGAGGTTCTTGCCTTAAAAACGTTTAAAAGGACTCCTTTCACCGTTACAGAAATGATTCTTGGATTGAATATCCTCATATTTAGTATTGCTGCATTCAGGTCGGGAATTATGACGGCGCTGTATTCTATTCTCACTTATTTCACCGCATCTAAATCCATCGACTTTATTGTTGAAGGGATAGAAGCTTACACAGGAGTTACTATTATATCTGGTCAAAGTGATTTGTTGAAGCACCGGTTGGTAAATGAATTGGGCAGAGGCATTACCGTTTATAAAGGTGAGAGAGGGTTTCTTCCGGGTAAGTTCGAAACAAGCACCGAGTGCGACATCATTTTTACGGTTGTAACCAGGCTTGAACTAAGGCGTTTAAAAAATCTTGTTCATGAAACAGACCCTAATGCATTTGTTTTCGCTAGTATCATTCGCGAGGCATCAGGGGGTGTTTTGCGAAGAAGACAAGTGCATCATTAAACGACATGCTATTTTAAAATAATCGCAAACTTTTATTCGTTTGGATTCTGCATCTGTTCATGGATCATGATGCTATCCATGCCATAACGTTTCTTTTGACGGCAGGTCTCAGAGTAATTGCGGATTTGATCTTTTAACCAATGTGGTTTTTTATAACCTCTAAAATGAAGCCCTGGGATCCGCTTCGTCGGTTGTAAAAATATTGACATTCCCACACAAACAATATTTCTGGACTTGTCTTTTTAACTTTGTACAGGAAAACTTCATTGTTCAACAACGTATTTTGCTACGGAGCTTTTTGATGAATAGAATTGCTGAACGTACAAGTGAGTGACACAACAGGCGCCGATAGTAGCAATAAAGATGGCATCCATAAAATCCATTTATGAACAGTGAATGAACGATCGAAACAAACCTTAAACCTTTGAAACATGACGATTGCTACAGCTACTAAACAAACTACAGAAACACAAACGGATTTTCTTCCACTACAAGGAACAGATTACGTTGAATTGTATGTTGGTAATGCAAAACAGGCTGCACATTATTACATGAGCGCATTTGGCTTCCAGGCAATCGCTTATGCCGGCCCGGAAACAGGCATGAAGGACAGGTCGAGCTATGCGGTGCGTCAAAATAAATTGACGTTTGTGTTGACAACACCGTTGAGGCCAAATACTGATATGGCTGATCACGTTTACAAACATGGCGATGGTGTAAAAGTTCTGGCCTTGCGTGTTGATGATGCTACGGATGCATGGCAGCAAACAACAAAGCGTGGCGGTAAGAGTTATCTTGAGCCACAACATTTAAAGGATGAAAGTGGGGAAGTTGTATTAAGTGGGATCCATACTTACGGCGAAACTGTTCACCTTTTTGTTGAAAGAAAAAATTATAACGGTGCTTTCTTGCCAGGGTACAGAGCGTGGAATAATCCACACTTTGCGCCAACAGATACTGGCTTGTTATATGTTGATCATTGCGTTGGTAATGTTGGATGGAATCAAATGAATCCATGGGTGAAGTTTTATGAAGATGTGATGGGTTTCAAAAATATTTTATCGTTTGACGATGAAGATATTTCCACTGAATACTCAGCGCTGATGAGTAAAGTAATGAGCAACGGAAATGGCTACGTAAAATTTCCAATCAACGAACCGGCTGAAGGAAAGAAAAAATCGCAGGTAGAAGAATATCTTGAATTTTACAATGGCGAAGGTGTGCAACATGTGGCGCTTGCAACAAATGACATCGTAAAAACGGTTCGTGATTTAATGGGCCGTGGTGTAGAATTTTTAAAAGTGCCGAATACTTACTACGATGATCTACTCGACCGTGTGGGAAAGATCGACGAAGACCTTGAGCCATTAAAAGAATTGGGTATCTTAGTAGATAGAGACAACGAAGGTTACCTGCTCCAACTTTTTTCCAAACCCGTACAAGACAGACCGACACTTTTTTTTGAAATTATTCAAAGAAAAGGCGCAAAGAGTTTTGGAAAGGGAAATTTCAAGGCTTTGTTTGAAGCTATCGAGAGGGAACAGGCGGCTCGTGGCAATCTTTAGCCGAAATTTTCGTTTCTTTATAAATAGTTTTCAGGAATTTGCAGTAATAAATGTCATCATGAAAAACCTCTTCCTTATTCTGTTGAGTTTTGTAGCAATCTCTGCATTTGCACAGGGGCCTTCCGCTTCTTTTGTGGATTTTCAGAGAACACTTCAGCGTCCAAATGATGCATTGAGAAAAAAAGAAGATACTCTTAAAAAACAGTTTGAAGCAAAAGGTTTGCAGTGGCCTGCCAAATACATTTATATCCGCTCTTTCAAGTACGATGGTCAGTTGGAAGTTTGGGTAAAGAACGAACGTAAGGAACCATTCAAACTTTTTAAAACTTACAGAGTTTGCGCTATGGCCGGAACGCTTGGACCAAAGCGAATGGCTGGCGATTACCAGGTTCCGGAGGGTTTTTATTACATCAACGAATTCAATCCGAACAGTAATTATCATTTATCACTGGGATTGAATTATCCGAATCAGTCAGATAAACTTCTAAGCGATTCACTTCGTCCCGGCGGTGATATTTATATTCATGGAAGTTGTGTAACCGTCGGTTGCATTCCCTTGACCGATGAATATATTGAAGAGGTCTATGTTCTCGCTGCTTACGCAAAGGCATTGGGAGAAGATTATATTCCGGTTCATATTTATCCTGTTCGTTACAGTGTCAAAAAGAGCATGGATTATTTGGTATATCTCTCCAAAACGGATGCTGCATTAAAACCGTTTGGTGAAAAATTGGAGCAGGTGTACGATCATTTTGAGCTGACGCATCAATTGCCTGTAATCATGACGGATGCAAGAGGCAATTATGTGTTTGATGGTCTATCGAAAAGAGTTGCTGTTGTAGAAGAGAAAAAGGAAAGGGAAAAGAAGGCGCCCGTGCCGCATCGCACGAGAACAATTACCGAAGTTGCCGACGTAGTAACACAATGGCCCGAATTTCCTGGAGGTGGTCAATCGTTCTTAAAATATTTGGATAAAATGGGTAAGGCATTAGGAGAATCACTGCCTGCGGGGGTAAAAAAAGCAAATGTGGTTGTCGAATTTATCGTTGATGTTGATGGCGTACCAACCAATTTTAAAGTTGTGCAAGGTGTGGATGAATATTTTAATGATGAAATGATAACAGTACTGGAACAAATGCCAACATGGCAACCAGCTATATTGAATGAAAAGGCCGTTGCAAAAAAAATGAAGCAAAGCTTTGTAGTGGAAAGAACCGGAGATATTGCAAATAGCAAGTAAGCTTTGAGTTTACTTCTGATAAATTAAAGCCTCAATTTGTTTGAGGCTTTAATTTTGTAACAGACTACATTACTATTGACCGTCTCTGGAGTTTATCCTGAGTAAAAAGACGGATCGTACTCTTGTACGTTTGGTAATTCTTATCATCAAAGCTGTAAGCAGTACTATGGGTTTCAACCATTTTCTTTCATCAAAATCTGTATCGTCTCGGGGGTCTGTTGCCGAAGTACTATTTGTTTGTTGTTGGTTAACTCCGATAATACCTCATCGTTATAATGACGAATGGTAAGTAAGATCAAATCTTTTGAAACATTCACATCAAAAACATCCGAGGCCTTCAAAGCAAATTCTTCAACCTTATGCGAATAATCATCCACCGCACAAAGCAAACTGATGGCTGCACTTTGAATAAGATTCGGCTTGAATTTTATCGATTGAAAAATTTTATACACTTCAGCAGTTAGTCCTTCACCAACGAAAGAGAAATCTTTTGATCTTAACTCAATCAAAACCTGGTTCTGCTTGTAAACAATAATAGGAGGTAAGTGATTAAAGTTTTTGCTTTGAATGCAAGTACCTTCTTCGTCAGGATTGATGAATGAACGCACATACAATGGAATGCCTTTGTTTTGCAAAGGTTTTATTGTTTTGGGATGAATGACCTGTGCACCATAATAAGCCATCTCAATCACTTCCTGGTAATTCAACTCTTTTATCCATTGTGCATTTGCGTATTGTTTAGGATCTGCATTCATTACACCATGAACGTCTTTCCATATGGATTGGTTTTCCGCATTAAGAATGTTGGCGAAAACTGCTGCACTGTAGTCGCTTCCTTCGCGGCCAAGCGTTGTGCTTTCATTTTCGTCAGTAGCGCCAATAAAACCTTGCGTGAGAACAATATTGTTGTCCTCAAATAACGGAACAATACTTTCTTCAACTCTTCTGGTTGTAAACGCCCAATCAATCTTTGCATCTCGGAAATTATCATCGGTGCGAATGATATCTCTCACATCAATCCATTGGTTGGATATGCCAATGGAACTCAGATAATCACTTACGATGGCCGTTGACAATAATTCTCCAACGCAAACCACCTGGTCATAGTAATAATCAAAATTGCGCATAGGTTTATCGTGAAGCAGCCATTCCACCTCGGTGAAAAAATCAATTAGTGAGTGCTGAGATGCGAGCGGTGAGTCCAAAGGCTTTAATTGCTCTACAATGGATAAATGATCTTCCTTTATTTTTTGAAAAAGCTCCAGTGCTTGTTGCTGATCACCGCTATAAAACGCTTCTACTACTTTTTCCAAAGCATTGGTGGTTTTGCCCATGGCAGAAATGACAACCAACAATTTTTCATTGGAATATTCCTTCAAAATCTCCCCAACATTTTTAATTCTCTCTGCCGTGCTAACGGAAGCACCACCAAATTTGAACACTTTCATAGGCTGCAAAGATGTGGAAAAGCATACGAAGCAGGAATGAATTTTATCAATGATTCCTGCTTAAACACATGGAAGATGTCTTTAGACTCTTTATTGTTTGCCGTACACATATCTCAATTGGTTGACGGCTTTATCCCTTACATTTGTCGCTACCAAAAGCGATTGTACATGAACCCTATTAACCGTAACATTCTTACCCTTGACGAGTTTACCATTCAACAGTTGCGACAATTTCCACAAGCCACGGGTGAGTTAAGTAGTTTGCTTCGCGACATTGGTCTTGCTGCAAAACGTGTGAACGTAGAAGTAAATAAGGCTGGGCTAGTAGACATTTTAGGAGATGCCGGAACTATTAATGTGCAAGGTGAAGACGTTAAGAAACTCGATGTGTTTGCTAACAACCAGTTTATGGGTGTGTTGCAACATGGAATTAGCTGTGCAGGAATCGGCAGCGAAGAATTGGATGAATATGTTGCGTTTGATGATGACATCAGCAAGAATTCCAAATACGTTTGTTTATTCGATCCTTTAGACGGAAGTGGCAATATTGATGTAAATATTTCTATCGGTACTATTTTCGGCATTTATCGAAGGGTTTCTGACAGGGGAACAATAGCAAGTCGTGAAGACTTTTTGCAGAAAGGGAGGAACCAGGTAGCTGCTGGCTATATGGTTTACGGTTCTTCAACAATGCTGGTATATGCAACACGTCGCGGTGTAAATGGGTTCACCCTTGATCCGTCGATCGGCGAATTTTGCCTAAGCCATCCAGATATTAAATGTCCGTCTAGCGGGAAGATCTATTCAGTTAACCACGGAAATTTTTTCCAGTACGAAGAAGGCGTTAAGAAATACATTGATCTATGCCAGAAAAAAACGAAAGAAAACGGAGGGCCTTACACCCAGCGTTATATTGGTAGTATGGTTGCAGACGTGCATCGTAATTTAATTAAGGGCGGAATTTTTATGTACCCCGGAACAACTGATAAGCCCAGTGGAAAGTTGAGGCTTTTGTATGAATGCAATCCTTTTGCTTTTATTGTAGAAGCTGCTGGTGGAAAGGCCACAGATGGAAGAGAGCCAATCTTAGATATTCAGCCTACAGAACTGCATCAAAGGACCCCCTTTTTTGTCGGGAGTATTGATATGATGACCGAACTCGAAGAATGTGTCAAAGCAGCGGAGCCAGCTACTCCGACTAAATAAAATTTGCTGATTGGGGAGTTTATAGAAATTTGCACCAAATTCATTTTCATGGAGAAAGGGAGAGTGATCATTTCTGTAGAACATCTGGTAAAAAATTATGGAAACTTTGAAGCGGTTAAAGGCATCAGCTTTGAAGTGTATGAGAATGAAATTTTTGGCTTGCTGGGACCAAATGGCGCAGGCAAATCCACTACGCTTGAAATCATTGAAACACTTCGCGAAAAAACCGATGGAAAGATCATTGTTGATGGAATTGATCTTGCTAAACATCCGCAGGAAATAAAAAAGATTATTGGTGTACAGTTACAAACCAGTGGTTATTATCCCAATCTTACACTTGTTGAATTGATCCACTTGTTTGCAGGTTTGTACAATCGTACGGTGAATGCAATGGAATTGCTGGATACAGTAAACTTGCGTGATAAAGCAAAAGCTAAAGTGAAAGAGTTAAGCGGGGGACAGAAACAAAGATTCTCGATTGCTACAACACTGATCAACGATCCGAAAATTATTTTTCTGGATGAACCTACGACTGGTCTTGATCCGCAGGCAAGAAGAAATCTTTGGGAACTGGTCAGGCAGATTCGTTCAAGAGGAACAACCGTAATCATTACAACGCATTACATGGATGAAGCAGAATATCTGTGCGACAGGGTTGCCATTGTTGATTCTGGTCGTATAGTTGCCTTAAATACCCCTGATAAATTAATTGATGAATTAGTAGCTACAGGTTTTGAAAGACCAAAAGAAGTAAAGCAGGCAAATCTTGAAGATGTGTTCATTCATTTAACAGGAAAATCATTGAGAGAAGATTAAAAATAAAACTATGTCATTACAGGATAAATTATTTGGATTCCGATCCGAAAAAATTAAAGCAGAGAAAGAAGCAGGAGCAAAATTCCTTGCTGACAATAAAAACAAACCAGGCGTAACAGAGCTATCAAACGGTATTCAATACGAAGTGCTGAAAGAAGGCGATGGTAAACAACCAAAGCCAACCAGCATGATCAAAGCACATTACCGTGGTTGTTTATTGGATGGGAAAGAATTTGATAGTTCTTACAAAAGAAACCAGCCTTTCACTGCAAGATTAACCCAGTTGATCAAGGGTTGGCAGGAAGTAATTCCAATGATGAAGGAAGGAAGTGCATGGAGATTGTGGATTCCATCTGATCTTGCCTATGGAGATAATGGAGCAGGGGCCGGCATTCCCGGCGGAGCCACCTTGCAGTTTGATGTAGAGTTGCTGCAAATACTTGACTAAACCCACCATCATGCAAATAGAAACAAAAGATCTTCGTTATCCGATCGGCAAATACGAGCCACAACCATTTTCAGAAGAGTTAAAAGAACAATGGTTAGCCGATGTCAAATTTCTTCCGAACGCCATTGAAAACGCCGTTCATAATCTGGATGAACAGCAACTGCAAACACCATACAGAGAGGGGGGATGGACTGTTCACCAACTGGTGCATCACGTCGCGGATAGTCACGTGAATGCTTACATACGTTTCAAACTTGGGTATACAGAAGAGACCCCGACGATCAAACCTTATGAAGAAAAAGAGTGGGCAAAAACTGCAGATGTAAAAAATCTTCCTATTAATATCTCTATCACTTTGTTGTATGCCTTGCATCAACGCTGGTACGAATTTTTAAAATCCTTCACAGACGAAGACTGGCAAAAAACATTGTTCCACCCGGAGCATAAAAAACAATTGACACTCTGGCACTTTTTGGGAATGTATGCCTGGCATAGTCGTCACCATGTGGCACATATCACTGCTCTGCGGGAAAGATTGAAATGGTGATAAGTTATAAGTTGTACGTTTTAAGTTGTAAGTATGAAATGGAAAGTTGTTAGCTCAGAGAAATTGTTTTCAGCACCCTGGTTGAATGTTAGAAAAGATGTTTGCGAATTGCCCGATGGAAGGCAGCATAACGATTACTACATTTTAGAATACCCCGATTGGGCAACAGCATTTGCGTTAACAGACGATAATAAGGTGGTGATGGTTCGGCAGTATCGTCATGGGCTCGGTGTTATCAGTACTGAATTGCCAGGTGGCGTGATTGATAATAATGAAAAGCCGGAAGCTGCAATTGCCCGGGAGTTGCTGGAAGAGACAGGATACAAGTTTGATTCAATTGAAAAACTAGGGAAAATATCTCCTAATCCTGCAACAAGTACTAATTACATGCACATGTTTCTTGCCAAAGGTGGAAAGAAAATTGCTGAACAGAAATTAGATGCAACCGAAGATGTGGAAGTTTTAATTCATACCATTGATGAAGTGAAGCAAATGCTGAAAGAAAATAAAATGGTGCAGTCGTTGCACATTACCACAGCTTTTTATGCGTTGGAAAAATTAGGCTTGATGAGCTACTAATTCTTTAATTACCTCTGCTACAAGAAAAATACTTCCACAAACCATAATAAGATCATCTTTTGCCGAATTGCTTAAGGCTTGCTGAATGGCAGTATTTACATCGCTATAATAATCTCCGTTTAAAGAAAAAGCCAACGCTTTTTGTTGTAAAGTTTGTGCATCCAATGCACGGGGAATATGTGCTTGCGTAAAATAATAACTTGCTCCTTTGGGCAACAATTTTAAAAAAGCTTCAACGTCTTTATCCTTAACTACCCCAATAACAATACGCAGATTGTTGAACTGAATGTTTTGAAGATGCTGCAACATTTGGTCGATGCCGTCTTTATTGTGTGCTACTTCTAAAACAACAAGTGGCGCTTTATGAATTACTTCCCACCTTCCATGCAAACCGGTAAGTTGTTTTACTTTTTTTAATGCGGTTTGAATGTGTTGTTGTGAAAGATTCCACTCTTTCAATAGTTCAACTACTTGTAACACCGAAAGGATGTTCTTCGTTTGGTAAATCCCTGCAAGATCTAATCGATAATCTTTGATTGAAGATGTTTGATCAGTAACTGAAATTTGTATCGAATCATTCAGGAGTTGGTAACCTTTCACTGTAAAGTTTTCTTCTGCAAAAAAAATCGGAGCATGTTTTTGTGAGGCTATGTCCCTGAAGACCTTTGCTGTTTCTTCTTTTTTTTCTCCGATTACAACCGGGATATTTTCTTTGATGATTCCTGCTTTCTCAAATGCAATCTCTTCAAGCGTATTTCCCAGCAGGTTCATGTGATCCCAGCCAATATTAGTGATGACGGATAGTTCGGGAGTGATCACATTCGTGCTATCTAATCTTCCTCCCAGGCCCACTTCAATAATGGCGATGTCAACCTTTTGCTGAACAAAAAACTCAAATGCCATGACAACAGTGATTTCAAAAAATGATGGCTGTATTTCTTTAATGGCCGGTTTTATTCTTTCAACAAAATCAATGACAAAATCCTCATCGCACATGATGCCATTTATTTTAATCCGCTCCCTGAAGTCATACAAATGCGGCGAAGTGTACAGTCCTGTTTTATAGCCAGCCGTTTGAAAAATTGCTGCAAGCATATGGCTCACTGAGCCTTTGCCATTCGTCCCGGCAACGTGAATGCTTTTAAATTTTTGATGGGGATTGCCTAATCCTTGACAAAGAAGCAATGTGTTGGTAAGGTCTTTCTTAAACGCAGCACTGCCCATGCGGCTAAACATGGGCAGTGTGTTGTATAAATAATGTATCGTTTGCTGATAGTTCATTAAACAGCAAAAATATTGCTGTTACTACTTCACTGTAAAATTAAATGTGAGTGTTTGTTTGAAACCACCATCGTATTGCGGATATTTAATTTGTCTTGCCCTGTCTAACGCAATGCTGTATTGCTTGGTGGATCTTGCAAGTGTAGAACCTTTTGCCTGGTAAGATGCTGACACGAGTTTGCCTGACTCATTCACTTCAACATCCAATGCTATCTTTCCGCTTTCATTAAAATCATCCTCAAAATTTTGCGCAGGAATTGAAATGACCCTTACACCTAAGTATCTTGTTCCATTTGGATTACCGTTCTGTACACCTTTATCACCTTGCCCGTCACCAGGGCCCTGTCCGCCTGGCCTGTTATACCCGGGGACATTTGTATTACCGCCATTACCACTTCCCCTTGTACTCGTCATCAAAGCTCTCGGTTTCTGCTCTACAGGTTTGCTTTTTGTGGTTAGATCCGTTTCATTATTGTTAATCTCTCTATTTGTGTTAGGAGTTTTTGCCTTTGTTATTGGTGGTGAACTTTGATGATCCTCTGTTTCTACGTCTTTTGTAGCAACTTGTGGGGTTACACTTTTTGCGGGTGAAGGAGAAACTTCCTGCGATGTTGGTGCTGAGCTTGGTGTTCCGGTTACAATTGGTTGGACTTTACCGGAGCCTACATCATTATTGCCAAGATTAACATCATCAACAGGCGGCTCATCAGGTAAAGCAATCTCCACGTATTGTGGCTCTTGGGGAATTTCCTCTGGAGGTAGTGTCATTCTCGCGAAGATGAAGATAATGAGTAATCCGCCGACAATACCTGCAGTATAACTGAAGGCCTTAATATTTTTTTGTCTTTCAAACTCTGCCGAGTTGGAATTTTTGTTGTTCATACAATAATGGTTGTTGGCTTTGACAGGATAACGATGCAAAAGTTAGATAAATTGTTCAGATTTTGCCAATGAAAAGGGATGTTTTAACAAATGGGTGGCAGGTTTGATGTTGCAGGTTTCGGGATTAGTTGCAAAGGGTTGTGTGATGTGAAGAGTGATCATCTTAACTTCTTAAAGGATTCGCCTGTAAATACTGTAAGGCAACAACTTCATAATTTGAGCAACCAGCCACCACCGTTTGGAAATATAAGCAATGCGTTTTTTATTTTCAATGGCGTTAATGATTTGATCCGCAGCTTTTTCTTTGGCAACAATCCAAAACTGCCCATTGCCTTTAGCCATTTTTGTATTAATAAATCCGGGTCTGATGTCTGTTACAATAATGTTCTTTTTTAACCTTTTCGCTTTTATGTTTAAACCCTCGACATAGTTGCTCATAAAAGCTTTGCTGGCACTATATGCAGGTGCCCAACTGTTGCCGCGGACTGATGCAACTGAAGATGTGATCGCAATCTGCCCGTTGCCCTGCGCAACAAAAAAATTAAAAGTATAGCTTACGATCTCAACAAAGCCATTGACATTTGTTTTAGTTGTTGTGTTTTCAATTTCGAAATTCAATTCTTTGGCTGGATTTCCATACCCAGAGTTGTAAATTAAAAGATCCAGTCCACCAATATCTTCAATAAGCTGCTGAATTCTTTTTTGATTTTGATTTCCCATTACGTCAAATGCAGAAGTAAAAATTTGTCCTTGGAATTTTTCTTTCAATTCATTCAAAAGATTTTCTCTTCTTCCAGTAATGCCAACCTTATTTCCCTTTTCCACGTATCTACAAGCGATTTCACGGCCTATACCCGAACTGGCTCCGACTATAATTATTTTTTTCTGTGCCATGAGGTTCAGTAAATGTAATCCGTATTCTTCTTTGAAACCAGCATTTATTAACTACAAAAACTTAACGATGAAAAAGATCACACTTCTTCCTGTACTCGCTATGTTAATCAGTTGCTCTTTATTTACCAGCTCGTGTAAAAAAGATAAGGCAACAAAGAATACCACTATGTACAATATTGTGGCGACTTTAAGCGGTGCGCAGGAAGTGCCTGCCGTAACAACTAACGGTACCGGTACTGTTACAGGTACCTATGATGCCAGCACTAATACGCTTACTTATAATGTTTCTTGGAGTAATTTGTCTGGTAATGCAACACTGGCACATTTTCATGGGCCTGCTGCTGCAGGAACAAACGCTGGTGTAGTAATACCTTTTACATTAACTGCAGGAGCTACTTCGGTTAGCGGCACAACAACCTTAACGGATGCGCAGGAAACAGATTTTTTAAATGGATTGTGGTATGCTAACGTTCATACCGCTGCACACGGTAGTGGAGAAATCAGGGGCCAGGTTACCGCAACACTTCAATAGTTTTTATTCGGTTCTGCTTGCCATCTGTCCCGCTTAAGTGGGGCAGATATTTTTTTAAGAAAATAAGTCCGAACAAAGGACCTATAAAAAGAAACAGCAAACTATTTTGTTTCCACTCCACCGAAATGAATTTTAATAGCTGGATGCTTGCTATAGTAATAGCAAATCCAATTGATGTTACAATCGTTAAAGCTGTTCCTTTATTTTCGGCTGGGGCAGATTGAGCAACCAGCGTTGAAAATTGAGGTGAGTCAGAAACCACGGTTAGTCCCCACATGAGTAATATCAATAAAAAATATCCCTTTGAAAGATGGAAAATAAGTGGTGAAAGCAAACAACAAATTCCCGAAACCGACAATGAATAAAAAGCTACTTTTTTGCTTCCTGCTTTTTGAGAAATGATGCCGCCAAGAATACAACCTAACCCTCCCGTTGCAATCACGATGAATGACCAAACAGGAATATTGATGTTGGAATTATTTAGTTGATTAAAACTTGTAAGCATAAATGGAACAAAAGCCCAGAATGTATATAACTCCCACATATGCCCGAAGTAACCGAATGCTGCGGCTCTGAAGTTTGTTGATTTAAAAACAGTAAATGCAGTATTGACCTTAAAAGAAGATTTTGATTGAGGTATTTTCTTGGGAACAAAAATCAGTATTAATAGCCCTCCAATAAAAGCAAGGCAAGAAGTAAACAACAACACATTATGCCAGTTCAAACCTTGCAGTTGTGATCGAAGTATGTGAGGGAACGCAGTTCCAAAAACTAAAGCACCAACTAAAAAGCCCAAAGCGTTTCCGAGCTTTTGTGGAAAATGTTCTGCCGCTATTTTCATTCCTACAGGATAAATACCTGCCAGGAAAAATCCTGTTATAAATCTTAAAGTCATCAACCATGAAATATCTTTTGCAAGTGGTATTAAAATCAAATTGGCGGACGCAGCAATTAAAGAAGAAAGGAAAAATACCCTCGACGCGGAGAACCGATCTGCAATAGTTAACAGCGAAAAAATCAATGTGCCAGCAATAAATCCAAATTGAACAATTGAAGTGATGTTGGCAAATCCAACTGATGATGTTGGCTGAATATCGTTGATGATGGCGTTACCTGCAAACCACAGTGAAGTTCCGGCAAATTGTGAAAATACAATGATCGGTAAAAGCAGTTTCGATGGCTGGTGATGCATTACACGAATTTAATGCACGAATCACACGAAACTTTTCGGGGCCCTCTTCAATTATTCATCTTAATGAGTGTAATTCGTGTTCTTAGTGCGCAAAATCCACATCATACTTTCCCTTGATTCTCTCCATTGGTGGATTGAAGTAACCAAATTTCAAATGAGGGAATTCTTCATGAATCAGATCCATGAGTTGCCTGATACCCAAAATTTCTCCACTATCAGCTACACCGATTTTTCCCAAATACCAGTCAGGATCAATATTGAAGTTTCTCCATTGTATCATACTGAGATCTGTATCGATGATCAATTTTCTCAGCGCTTCATATTCGGCAACGGTGTCTGTCATTCCGGGAAAAACGAAATAGTTGATAGAAGTCCATCCACCAAACGCTCTAACGATTTTCAAACTTTCGATAAGGTCCTCAAACTCGTAATTATTCGGACGGTAATACGGCGTATAAATTTCTCTTCGTGCAGAATTGGTGCTTACGCGAACGCTGTTCAACCCTGCTTCACACAATTTTCTAACTGCATCAGGTTTTGAACCATTCGTGTTGATGTTGATACTTCCTTTTTTTGTGTGCTTCCTTATTTCAATTATGGCTTCACGAATGGTTTCCCACATTAATAAAGGTTCACCTTCGCACCCTTGTCCGAAACTTACAATTGGGAAAGGTGCAGTTTCCAGATGCGGAACCGTGTATTCAACAATTTCTTCCGCCGTTGGTTTGAAGGTTAAACGGTCTTGTGTGGAAACAATTTTTCCATCTTGGGGTTGAAAAGAAATACATCCAACACAATTGGCATTGCAAGCAGGAGATGAAGGAATAGGGCATTCCCATCTGCCTATGAAATAGTTTCTTGCGGCGGGACAATGGTAAGTTAGTGCGCAATTGTTGGCTAAGTGTGCAACCAATCGGTTGTGTGGATATGCTTTTAATAACTGTCCAACGCCTTGTTCTACCTTACCCTGATCAAAGCCTTCGCACTCTTGTCGTATGTCTTGCTCTATACGAACTGCAGGAACATAAAACTTTTCATTGTGCCAACCAACAGCGGTATAACAAAATAAAGGAAGCGTAGGAGCGTTTGGCAAAGTTTCGTAGGCAGATAAATACAATCCTGTATGCGCAGGGGGAATAAAAGCTGCAACGGCCCAACCTTTTTCACACAAACGCATTTCACCGGTTTTTACATCAATACCGATTCCTCTGCGCTCCGGAAGTTCATACAATGATCCACCTTCAGGTAATTCAATCCATTCATCTTCCGGAACAGGCAATGCATCCCAGCCACTTCTTCCTACCGCGTACAAAGAAGTGTCTTCAAAAATATTTCCCTTCCCATCAGAATATAGAATGAACGGAGACATGAAAAAGTTTAAACGTTTATGATTTTGAATTAAAGCTTGGTTCGTTTTGTTCTTCTTCGTTTGGACTTTCCTCAATTTCTGTTTTAATACCAAGCTTGTCCCTGCAAAAAGCATTCATCTTTGCAACCTCTAGTGTTGATAAATCCTGCAACACCTGGAACTGCAAATATTTTTTATTGACATTAAAAATGGTAAGAAAATCTTCGCGTACGATCACTTCAGAAATTTCTTCCCATTTCACTAAATGATCCCTGTAATAACCCGGAATTTTTATACCCTCATCAATAAAATAAACCGATGTTTCATTAAAAATTCTTTTTTCAGAAAACATCAATACAATACTCAAAGCTGCAAACACAAATACACCGATATAATCATTTGCTCTTCCTGTATTCAACGCCAGAAATCCCAGCACTGTAAAGCTCACTACTTGTACAAGGCGAAGCCAGTAATTATAGTGTGCCGATAAATCCATTTTCTTTCTGAAAAAACCATAGAACAATGACACACTTGCTGCAAGCAGAATAAAAGCCACAGGCAAAACATTCTTATAATTATTGAGACGATAGTAGTTAGCCGCATTAAAGATCATAAAAAAGCCGATCACAACGTGCAGTATACCTGCACTGCGCCTGCGGCTCTCAATTCCTTCAATTTTTACGGCGATGCTATACATTTTAAACCGGGTTGCTTTGCACGATTAAATTGCACAGTTTGAATAAAACTCTTGCGCCTACATTGGCATCCCAACCATTTTCGCTGGTACTTACCTCACTTAGGTCAAACCCAACAATTTTTTTACCAGCTTTTATTATTTGTTTAAAAAGATAATAAACTTCTTCGGTTTGAAAACCACCGGGAACCGGTGTTCCTGTATTTGGACAAAGTTTCGGATCAAGGCCATCAATATCAAAACTGATATAGACCTGGTCGGGCAATTGATCGATGACCTCTTCTGTAATTTTTTTGAAGCTTTCTCCTTCAAACCTGCGTTCACGAAGTTCTCTTTCAAAATAGGTTCTTACCCTGTGAGAATTTTGAACAATGAATTCATGCTCACCTTGTGAATAATCCCTAATACCAACCTGCACCAGTTTTTGAACATAAGGAATTTCCTTCAGGGCATTATACATGATGCTTGCATGCGAGTACACAAAGCCTTCATACGCTTCGCGAAGATCGCAGTGAGCATCTACCTGCAAAATTCCAAATTCACCATGCTTCTCTGCAATGGCTTTCATAAAACCAAGAGGCGTGCTATGGTCGCCACCAAGTAAAGCGACAAGCTTGTTTTTATCCAGCAGCGATTTTGTTTGCTGGTAAACCCAATTGTTTAAAAAATAACCCCCTTCATTCACTTCCTTCATGGTTTTACACATGAACTGGTTACTTTCTACTGCATCGCCTTTTGATATATAATCGATATAAAGCTCGGCTTCTTTGCGGAGGTAGTCACTCTTCAACAATATCTTCCGGTCAGGCTCCTTCATGAAAAAACCTTCTTTCCATGCATCGGGTGCATCCGGATCGAAAAGGTCTATCTGCAAACTGGCTCTCATGATTTGTTCGGCAGACCGGGCTGTACCCGATCCGAAACTCACAGTGACTTCCCAGGGAACAGGTAGGATCACAAGCCTGGAGTCAATTTCCGAAAAAGGCAAACCGAAAATATTGTTATTGGGATTGCCGGCACTATTCGGGTCAAATTTTGAAAGGTCAGCCATTATTGATTTTTAAAGCAGCGCAAGTTAATAAGGGTTTTCAACTTATGAGAAAGTTTAAGGTTTCTGTGGGAAAAAAGAAGTTGGAGGTTCTAAAATCAAAAGTCATTAAAAATTTTTTCAATAACGGATAACTGATTTTTGTGGTTAGCTCCATTGCAACTATCGGCTTTCGTGGAGTTTACCGTGAGTGTAACGAAGGGTTACTCACTTGTACGTTCGCTAATTATTTCGCATATGCAACAGCATTTGTGGATCGCATAAATCTTTAGGCGCAATAGATCAACAGATAACACGGATGAATTGGATAGACACTGCTTTTACTTATAAATCCTTTTTACTGCCTCATCCATGGTCTTTAAAAACTTGTCGTTGAAGACTGATTGCAATGGAGAGAACCGCTGAACAGTGATGATAAGAATTACAGAACCCTGAACGGAGCGTCGCAAGAAAAATCACACAGTAGAAATGCAGACGGCTTCAATAAGCACATCATCATAATTTTGCCTTCTTCCTAAACAACATGGTCAATCATCTTTAGCAGCAATTATTATTTTGTGAAAACTT
The DNA here is from genome assembly GCA_035554655.1 of Flavisolibacter sp. Classification (GTDB taxonomy): domain Bacteria; phylum Bacteroidota; class Bacteroidia; order Chitinophagales; family Chitinophagaceae; genus Flavisolibacter. Next base: position 735,290 of record DATMIF010000026.1, on the reverse strand, counting down.
TGAAGGGCTGCCAAATTCACTTTATAAACCTCGCTACGACACCTTTTTTGCTCTACCTTTGTCCTTGCCATCTTCTGAAACAAAAGACCAACGGATCCATGATCTGCGGAAGCTGAAAATGGCTGTTAAACTGTCCACAGATGAAGAAAACACAGATCGTTTTATTAATTCTCGTAATTGCCGGCATAGTCGGCATGTCGTTTTTTATCAAGGACCTGACCACGCAGGAAACTTTTGCCACTGCTCAAAAAAAGAGTGGAAAGTTTGTAGTCATCAAAGCGCAGCTTGATAAATCCAAACCTATTGAATATGACGCTGTGAAAAATCCAAACCTTACTGTGTTTTATGCACTGGATAAAGATGGCAACCGCACAAAGGTTGTTTATTCAAATGCTAAGATCACAGATATGGAACGTTCGGAGAGCCTTGACCTGAATGGAGTAATGCGTGACGGATATTTTGAGTGTAAGACCATTCAAACCAAGTGTCCTTCGAAATACAAAGATGATCCCAAAGCGGCTGAAAAGAATTTGCCAACCGCTTCAACCACAAAATAATTTTTGCTGATGGATTTCACTGGTGAGCATTTACTGCCCGGAAAGCTCGGACATTTCTTTTTACTTCTTTCATTTGTTTCCTCAATTGGTGCCACGGTTTGTTATTTTTTGAGTGTTCAAAAAAGTCGTTCACTTAATACAACATCATGGCAGGATCTAGCCTTGGTTTCGGCTGGTCAGCAATGGAAAAAACTGGCAAGACTATTTTTCATCACAGAGGTGATTTCTGTATTTGCTGTTTTTGCACTTTTGTTTTTTATTATCAGCAATCATTACTTCGAGTACAAGTATGCGTGGCAGCACAGTAGCAAATCTCTCGAGCCAAAATATTTATTGAGTTGTTTTTGGGAAGGACAGGAGGGAAGTTTTCTTCTGTGGAGCGTTTGGCATTGTGTGCTTGGATTGATTTTTATTTGGAGACAAAAAGAATGGGAAGGCCCGGTGATGACGGTGGTGAGTTTTGCGCAAGTGCTTTTAGCAACCATGATCCTTGGTGTTTCTTTATTTGACTGGCATATTGGATCAAACCCGTTCATACTGTCAAGAAATTCTGGATTGTTAGATAATGCTCCCATCTTTCACAATGCAGATGGAAGTCTTCGCACAGATTATCTTTCCATGTTCCAGGACGGAAACGATCTGAATCCGCTGTTACAGAATTACTGGATGGTGATTCATCCGCCAGTTTTGTTTTTAGGTTTTGCTTCTACCATTATTCCATTTGCATTTGCTATTGGTGGGCTTTGGACAAAACGTTTTAGCGAATGGACAAAGCCTGCTTTGTCATGGTCATTATTTTCTGCAGGCATCTTAGGATTGGGCATTATGATGGGTGCCGCATGGGCTTATGAGTCGCTAAACTTTGGGGGTTATTGGGCTTGGGACCCGGTTGAAAATGCTTCGCTGGTTCCATGGTTGGTTTTAGTTGCTGGTATTCATACACTTTTAATTTACCGTCATACAGGAAACGCTTTAAGAACGACTTATCTGTTCTTTACGCTTTGCTTTTTGCTTGTTCTGTACTCAACTTATTTAACCCGTAGTGGTGATCTGCAGGATACGTCTGTCCATGCATTCACTGGCGAAGGAATTACTAAATGGCATTTAAGAACGCTACTCTTCATTTTTGCCTTACCTGCATTTACCCTGTTCTTTAGCAGGTATAAGAAAATTCCTTTCGTTGCTAAAGAGGAAGAAACATCATCAAGAGAATTTTGGATGTTCGTGGGATCGCTCATTTTGTTTTTATCAGCTCTGTTGATCATCGGGATGACATCCATTCCTGTGTTCAACAAAATTGCTGCTTTGTTTAGCGGGAAAGATAAATTGTTCACGCCTCTGGCTGTAGGGGAGGATTCGGCGTATGCTTACAACCGCATTCAAATTTTTGTGGCAATTATTTTGGGCACATTTACGGCATTCGCCATGTACCTCAAATACAAAAGCACAGGCAAAGCTTTTTTGAAGAAGTTGATCGTTCCAACAATTGCAGGAGTACTAGTTGGAGGATTGATAGTTGCATTCGGTAATATTGATTATCATGCAAAGGGTTATGGTTACATGGCTGCTGTTTGGATTGCTGTTGTTGCCGCTACCTATTCCTTAATCGCAAATGGCTCTTACATTTTTTCCGGGCAAAAAGGACGAATAAAAAAAGCCGGTGGTGCTATCGGGCATTTTGGTTTCGCCATGTTGCTTCTTGGTATTTTAATATCATCTTCCAAAAAAGAAGTGATGTCGCTTTATCGTGGTGGTGTTCCCGCATTTTTTGGAGAAGGTAGTAAGGAGAATCCAGGTGAGAATGTAACGCTTATCCAGGGTATGAAAACTGACATGGGTAAATATTGGGTTACTTATGACAAGGACTCTTCGCACCCCAAAAAGCCTTTGTGGTTTTATAATCTTCAATTTGAAACCAAGGATTCCAAGGAGAGATTTACTTTAAAACCTAATGCTTTTGTAAACTATAAAGGCAATATGGGCCTGATGGCAAATCCTGATGCAAAGCATTACTGGAATTACGATGTCTTTACCTATATCACATCGTTGCCAAATCCTAATAAAACTGAGGACACATCTTCATTTAAACCTGTGGACTTAAAAGTGGGCGATACCACTTTCTATTCCAATGGCTACATGGTGCTTGAAGAATTGAACTCGGGAAAAGAGGTTCCGGGCATTGAGTTTGGTCCCAGTGATAGTATCGTGGTTGCTTCAATCAAAGTGACGTCAAAAAATGCTACAAGCTATTCTACAAAAGCGCTGCTGATGAATAAGGACGGCGGCTCATTTGCTTACCCTGACACGGTAATGTCGGAAAGCCTTGTGCTGCAATTACAAAAAGCCGATGGTAACCAGGCACAGCTGGGTGTGAAAGAATCAAACGCCATTTTAAAGTACATCACCTTAAAAGCTTACAAATTCCCCTTTATCAATCTTGTTTGGCTCGGCACTATATTAATGGTCATAGGCTTCTTTATTAGCGCAATTCACCGCAGGGAAAGAAAAAGAACATTCTACCAAGAACAGGAAATGAAGAAGAAAGAAGTAGGCGAAGCTGTGGTTTGACGCTCTGCTATTCTAACAATTTCTAAACCTTAAACGCTTAAACTTTAAGCCTTTTTAAACAGCGTTTTTGATAATTTGCCTGTCTCTTTGTTAAGGAGATTTTCATTTGTATTTTTAAGACATGCGCCGCCTTTTTTGCATAATTGTTCTGGGTGTTTTTTCTATGGGCTTCACCCATAAAGCCGGTGCGCAAACCAACGAACCCCTTAAATTCGGCCCGAATGATACAATAAAGGTTGCAACCGTTTATTACGATAACGAATGGATTCCCTACAGCGATATGCAAATGGTTTATGTAACCAACGGCTCTTATGATAAAATGGCGAAGATCCTGGATGAGTATAACCGTCTTCGCAATGCAGTATACGTAACTTATCCGTATGCAAGAACAGCAGGTTATGTTATTAACGATGTGAATTTTCATTTGCAGGGGTTAGGTAAATCGGAAAGGAAGAAATATATCAAGTCTAGGGAGAAAGATCTGAAGAAACAATTCTCTGATCCGCTTTCTAATCTTTCTGTTTACCAGGGTAGGGTCCTTATGAAGCTGATCAACCGGCAAACGAACAACAACTGCTACGATATTATTAAAGAGTACCGTGGCGGTTTCAGTGCAAGAATGTATCAAACCGTCGCTTTCTTTTTTGGAAGCAGTTTAAAGCAAGACTACGACATTACTCACGATAAAACAGATCGGCAGATAGAAAGCATTGTGAAAGAAATTGACGGTTACTGGTATAATAATCCATACAAACCGGGAGTAGCTCCGCAGAGGTAGTTTTCATAAATCTGTTTCCTTATTAACCACTTTGCTTTCCTCCAATTTCTTTTCATAAATCTCTTTCTGTAATTCTTTATTGATGGTAACACCTGCTTTTGCACCTTCTGCTCCGGCTACTACTACAAATTGCATATCCTTTGACGCATCACCTGCCACATACAATCCTTTGATATTGGTTTGCTGTACACGGTTGGTCACAATCACGCCTTTTTTACTCACCTCACAGCCGAAAGCTTCAGCAATATTGCATTGCTGCGAATAACCATTTACAAAAAATAGAGCATCGCAATCTCTTTCTTCTCCATTTTTGAAAATGATCTTTTCTAATATACCGTTTGTTCCGTGCAGTTTTGCAATGGGTGCCCTAACAATAGCAATTTCATTGACATCGAGGTATTCTTTTTGGAATGGCTTTACCTTGTTCTTGCCATCAGTGTACAAGGTGATGGTGTCGCTCCAACCTTTTAGGGCAAGTGCTAATTCCCATCCTTCTTTATTTCTTGCGTACACTCCAATTTTTTTATCACGCACTTCCCATCCGTCGCAATAGGGGCAATGAAAAACAGACTTTCCATAAAAATCTCTGATGCTTTCTACGTCAGGAAGTGTATCAATCAACCCTGTTGCAATCAATAACTTTTTTGAATAGTAAACAGTTCCGTTTTCGTCCTTAACTACAAATACATCGTCGTCGTTCTTTTTTGCGTTAATGACTTTCTTGTGAATTTTCTGAATGGAATATTTTTCAAGTTCTTTTTGGCACAGTTGCAGAAAATCATGTGGAAGAATATCATCTCTGGTGAGATAGTTATGTATGCCGTGCGAATACCTGTTTCGGTATTGTTCCGTATCAAATATCAAAACCTTTCTACGGCAACGGCCCAGAACAATTGCGGCATTGAGCCCGGCCGGGCCGCCTCCAACTATAATGCAATCATAAATTTCCATACTCATCTATTAAAGTCTTTCATGTATGCAAATAGAATGCTAGCCTATTACACAATGAAAACCCAAATAGGGCTTGGTTTCTAATTAGCTTACATCAGTCATCTGTAGGTGAAAACTTGTAGTGAATATCTTTTCCAGAATTCATTATGAAAAATATTCAACAGCGGCTATTTTGCAGCCCGAATCCAAAATTTACCTATGAGAAATTCCGTCCAAAAAGAAATTTTATCTCCTTCGTTTATTGAAAGGAAATCGGAAAGTTTATTGATTGAAAAAATGGGGATGTCCGAAGATGAGATTCATGAAGTGTATTTGCAATATGGTGTTACCGCATCAAAACTTGTGGAATTAATGCAATTGAGTAAATACCAGTTTGTGTACGCGGGTAAAGTTGAAGGGCAGTGCGAGCCCTGCATGATGATTAGTAAAATGAAGCCTGCTGTTTAAATACTTCTTTGGAAAGAGAATAGATAATCAGATCCGGCCCTTCAACTGTCCGGTCAATCTTATTCTCAAGGGTGGCATTTCTTTTAAAATGATTGCGTTCCAGGATCTTTGTCGAACCGGTATTTTGAATGGTTGTCCATGCTTCAATCCTGTCAAGTTCTAGAACTTGAAATCCAAATTCAACAACTTTTAGAAACGCTTCCTGCATAATTCCTTTTCCATGAAATTGCGGAAGAAGTTCATAACCTATCTCTGCTTTCTTTTCTTCTTCTGAAAAATTCCAAAGACAAATCGTTCCTAAAAGTTTGGAATCTTTTTTAAAGCAAATGGCCCAAAAGAAGGAAGGATGAATACCCGCATTGATCCTGTTTATGAATGCCCTTGCATCTTCAATCGAATTTGCCTTCGGACGGTCGAGATATTTATTCACTGTCTCATCCGATCGGAGAGTTAATATTTCTTCTTCATCTTTCAACGATAATTGACGAAGAATGAAATGTTCGGTTTCAAGTTGCGGAAAGGATGGGAAATGAATCTTCATGAAATCAATTAAAGTTTGAGAGGAAGTCAGGTTTTCTTTGGTCTGCTGAATCTTCCACGAACGGCCATTATGATGTAAAAAATTAGCACCACGTAGCCGATTGAAGATAGAATTTCATTTTCAAAATAAAACCCTGAAGCGATCAGCAGGGCAGGTACCAGCAACAAAACAATTACGACGATGATTTTTTTCATTACAGTTAGTTTGATCGGGGAATTGATTCAATTTGCAGGTTCTATCAAATCCCAAAGATTTCCATAAAGGTCTTTGAAAACAGCAACAATACCATAGCTTTCCTTCGATGGAGGTCTTACAAATTCAATTCCTTTTGTTCTATAATCGTTGTAATCTCTTTCGAAATTATCAGTATGCAAAAATAAAAATACCCTTCCTCCTGTTTGATTTCCGACACGGCTTTTTTGCTCTTTATTAGCAGCTTTGGCTAATAACAGTTTGCATTCTGAATGCAATGGCGCCACCAATACCCATCTTTTGGTTGGGCTCAAAACGGTATCTTCTACGAGTGTGAAATTCAATTTTTGAGTATAGAATTCAATAGCTGCATCATAATCGTCAACAACAAGGGCAATATGTGCAATATGTTGTTTCATTTTCAAATGAAGAATTGCTCTGAAACAATTTTTCCGTCTTTTACAGTATAAACACAAATCTCTTCCCAGTTTTCTTTTGGACTTCCTTTCATAGTAACTTCCATAATTAACTTGAAAGCAATGGCATTGCCGGCAACTATCGGCTGGCTCACGCTAACGCTATGCAATGCTTCCATCATGGTTTCAAACTTTTGTCCTTTTTCAATAATTGCATTCAACCCCTTTGTTTCTTTTTCAAATGCCGGGGAGGCATGCGGCTCAATACTAACGGTATCGTCTGCAAATAATTCCTTTTGTGCTTCGTCCCATTTTCCTTGCCTGCATAAGTCGGCTAGCCTGCTTGCTATTTCGTTGGTTGACATAAAAAAATTTGTTTGAAGCTAAAGAAAAATTAAATGTTCAATTCAGTATATGTCCAATCGTTTTCAACATGCTTTCATAATGCGATCCCTTCCAGTAAATTCTTTTGCAATGATTACATTGCCAGAATTCGTTGAAGTATTGAGCAGTGTTTTTTTCAAGCGACGGTAATATATTTTCCTTTTTTACTGGCTCCAGCATTTCATTGCAAACGATGCATCTAGTGAACGGATGGAATTGTTCCTTTAGGTGAAACTGGTTTACCACCTGTTTCAGCTGACGGAAAGCATCTTCACTTGTAACAACCAGGCATTGAATGTTAGTTTGCTTTTCAAAAGAAACATTCCTGGACAATACCACCCTGTTTTGTTCCCGGGCTATCTGTAAAATTTCACTGTTGGTGTATTTGTTTCTGTAAGCGACATCAAAGCCAAGTAATCGCAGCAACTTTGCAAGCTTACCAAGGTGAACATCAGCAATAAACTTATGAGTCATATGGGCGAACAAAGTTGAGAGAATAAATTTGCAAGCTATAAGTTTGCAACAATTTTGAAGCCAGCCATTATGAGAAAATTTACCCTTGTCGCGTTGCTTTTTTTAAGCTTTCGTTTTTCTTATACGCAGGAAGTTGCGGTTGACAGCAAAGGCGAACCCATTTTTCAATTGTACTCATTCAATGATGCAAGAATTCAGTTCAACAGGAGAGTGCCTTTGTCGGCCTCGTATGTATTTCCTTCAAGGCAAACTGCTAACAATTCAGGAACACTTCTTCAGTTCTCTATTCTTAATTCAGGCGATTTTCCATTAGTCAACAAATTAAGGGACATCAGGCCAGGTGCAGGAATTAAGTTGGGCTACCAACATATGATAAGACAATTCAATGAGGTTGATCAGTCAAACAAAAATGCAACCCATACATGGGGCATCAATGCTTTTTTTAATGCTGACAATATCAAACTGTATGATACGACAAAAGGAATAGCTGAGAAAAGATATCCGCTTACTTATGGAGCAGAGGGCAATTATGTTTTTTTCTTCAGGAATAAAAAGCAAAATTCAAACTGGAAAAAGGCTTTATCCATTTACAGTTCTGTAAGTAGCAGTTGGAACGACCGCAATCTTCTTTCTTACCAGCAAGTTTCAAAGATTACGATGCGGCCGGATGTTATTGCAATGCAGGATTTCGATGGGAGATACGGAGCATTGCGTGAAAACTTTTTCAAATACCGCATGGCCATTTCATTTCCCATGTTCTATAAAAGATTCAACCCAACTCCATATTGGGCTGCCATATTTGGAACACAGAATTCGCCATCTTACCACATGGGTGTATTCACTAATGTTCTTTCTTCATCTCTAAAAAAGTCCAATACAAAATTGCCTTCCACATTTGGTTTTGGTTTTGACTGGGTTTATGCCACAGAACATCTTCCTGCCAAAGTGAACCTGTTTATGAAGCTTGCTGTGAGTTTTGGAAAATTGAAAGAAGAATAATTACGCAAATAACTCCATCTGAGTAGGCTGGTCAGTAAATTGGCGTAGTGCATCCTTCGTTACAGCAATATGGTAAACCGGCGTTTCCTCGTATCTCGATGCAACGACCATTTTTACACCGTCAGCGTGTTGTGTAAATAATGCTTCTACTAATTCAGGTGAATTATTGTTCTGCGATAGATGTGAAAGCACAAGATGTGTCATGAAGGATGGCCTGTGTCTTTTGAAAAGCTCCAATGCCTGTTTGTTTGAAAGATGCCCTCTTTCTCCACGTATTCTTTTCTTTAGATGATAAGGATAATTGCCTTTGTCTAACATCTCATCATCATAATTAGCTTCCAGAAAAGCGGCATGGCATTGCTGAAAATGATTGATGACATTTTCGCAGGGAAGACCAATGTCAGTGAACACACCAACATTGATATTATTGTAAGAGATAGTAAAACTGTAAGGGTCAGAAGCATCATGCAATTTGGGAAATGCCGTCACCTTTAAATCACCAACAGAAATGGTTTCATGTGCACTGAAGTTTCTTGCCACATCATATTCCAGGTACAATCTTCCAAATCTTAAAGTAGGAGTAGTGATGTATACAGGAAGCTTATGCCTTTTTACCAGTGAATGAAGTCCGCGGATATGATCCGTATGTTCATGCGAAATAAAAACAGCCTTTACCTTTTGCATGGAAAGATTAAGACGCTTCATTCTTTTTTCAATTTCCCTGCAGGATATTCCCACATCTACCAACACCGCTTCGCTGTCGTTGCCGATATAGTAGCAGTTGCCATTACTTCCCGAATTCAATGATGAAATAAATAAAGACATGAAAGGCAAAGAACGAAAAATTGCAGGAATTATTGAACGTTATTTTCCTAACCCAAAAATTAAAGAAGTACGTTTTTATTCTTTTGCCTGGTAAACTCTCACATGATCCATCTCCATTTTCATGGGGAAAGCTTTGTCATCAACGCCTTTCTGGCCGCCCAGTTGCCGCCAACAGCAATATTCAGCAATAAATAAAAAGGAGTATTGAATGGCCATTTACCCTTTCCCTCATGTTCATTGCCAAATGAAAAATAAACATGGTTATCTACGGAGATCTTAATGGTGCCCGTAGACCAGTCTCTTATCGAGACGGCTGTTAGAAAATTCTTGAGCAAAATCAAAATCATGTTTCCCGGAATTGACTATTATCATTATTGCTGCTATCCCAATTAATTAGCTTCGTTCCTAATGTTATCGGTTGGACAAATGTTTGAGCGGGTGCTGTGTACATTGCCTCATACTAACTGTGGGAGCCAATTTCATTTTTTAGGATTTGTTTATAAGTATTAATCAGATGTCAGATAAGTTATTAGTGGAAAATTATATCTTAGCGGCCTGAAAAAACTATAACCCGCAGCTACGGGCTATTTACAAAAAAATATTGTGTAAATCCAATATGAAAATTATAAACTGCTTACGAGGATTTTTCCTTTTCGCCTTCTTCCTGTTAGCAACTTCAGTTTTTGCCCAGCAAATACCTACCGACTTAAGCAATTTAAAAGCTTCGCAAATTTCAAATACGCAACTGCAGCAATACCTCGACCAGGCAAAGCAAAGAGGATTGACTGTTGAACAGGTTGAATCGGAACTCCTCCAGAGAGGCTTTCCTGAAACAGAGATGGCTGAATTAAGAACCCGCATACGCCAGTTAAATGCTACAGATACAAATACAACCACCGACGTTAATACCGTAAACCAGGTCACAAAACGAAAACTTCCGGAAACCAACCCTTTACTCAATCCACCTTTAGAGAAAACGAAGGTTTCAAAAATATTCGGATCAGAACTGTTTGCAAATACCAACCTCACCTTCGAGCCCGATCTTCGGATGGCAACGCCTAAAACTTATGTCATTGGTCCCGATGATGAATTGATATTAAATATTTACGGGCTGAACTTGTCTCAGCAAACATTGAAAGTAAGCCCTGAGGGAACAGTGAATGTAAAATATGCGGGTGTTATCAATGTAAATGGTCTTACCATCGAGGGAGCAACTGCTGTTTTAAAAAGCAGGCTGGCAAAATATTATCCTGCATTAAACTCCGGGCAAACAAAATTGCAGTTAGCACTTGGTAATATAAGAAGCATCCGTGTGATACTCATTGGAGCCATCAATCGTCCGGGCACTTACACCTTGCCATCTCTTGCCAACCTTTTCAATGCCTTATATGTAAGTGGAGGCCCTGCAGAAAATGGTTCTTTCAGGAACATTGAATTGATCCGGAATAACAGGGTGATTCAAAAAGCAGATTTATATGATTTCCTAGTCAAAGGGGATCTAAGCGCAAACATAAGGCTGGAAGATAACGATGTGATAAGAGTTCCTTTTGCAACGAATATGGTCACACTGAACGGACTTTTAAACCGCCCCGGAATATTTGAGTTGCAGGATCACGAGAGCCTGAATGATGCGATTACTTATGCAGGTGGATTCAAGAGTAAGGCATTTAAAGGCCGCATAACAGGAAACCGCTATTCAGATTTTGACCGGAGGGTTATTGATGTCGCCGGTGATTCCCTTCAATGGTTTACGCCAAAAAATGGGGATGAATATTTTATTGATTCAGTGGTGGATCGCTATCAAAACAGGGTGATCATTAGCGGCGCTGTTTTCAAGCCTGGACCTTATGCTGTGGAAAGTGGAATGACATTGAGGCAATTGATTAATAAAGCACAGGGACTGAAAGAAGATGTTTACACCGGCCGTGCATTAGTGGTAAGAACAAAAGACGATTTATCAAAGGAATACATTGCTGTTGAATTAAAACCAATTACAGAAGGCAGAGAAGATGGTCTGTTGTTGAAAAGAGAAGACAGCGTTCACATCGCTTCCATATTTGATTTAAAGGATACAGCTACCGTGGTAATTAATGGAGCGGTAAGAAAGCCTGGTACATATCGTTATGAAGAAGGACTTTCATTAAAATCACTCATACTAAAGGCCCAGGGATTTGCCGATGAAGCAACAGGACAGGGCATTGAGATCTCCCGCAGAAAGAGAGACGTTCAGGTAAATAAATCAGGAAGCAATATTGTCGAATTGATAGCAGTAAATGACAATAAAGAGCTGTCCGGGACTTCAACTGATATTAAGCTGGAGCCTTTTGACATTGTTACCATAAAAGAGGACCCTTACTACAAAAAGCAGATCAGCGTAAAAGTTACAGGCGAAGTGTTAATGCCGGCTGTTTATACCTTGCAAAGTCGTGAGGAAAGATTAAGTTCTATTATTCAACGTGCAGGCGGACTTTTATACACTGCAAATATTGGCGGAGCCAAACTCGTTCGCCAGAAAAAGGAATTAATAGATACTTCAGAAGTCAAGCGTTTATTAAAATCAGTTGCAAAAGATACTTCAAAAACCACAACAGAATCAGTAGCAAAGACAACTTCAGATGTAGCTATCGATCTTAAATATATTTTACAACATCCCGGTAGTGCTGACGACATCACTTTGGAGGAAGGCGATGAATTAATCATTCCGAGAATAAATAACACGGTTACAGTCAACGGGGAAGTTTTTAAACCTGTCGAGGTAATGTATGAGAAGAGGAAGAACATCAATGATTATTTGTCAGATGCAGGTGGTGTAACGCAATCAGGTAAAAAGGGAAGAGCGTTTGTGATTTATGCTAACGGGAGTTCAGCGCAGATCAAAAGACCTCTTGGGATCTTTAGAACTTACCCCAAAATAGAACCGGGATCAAACATATTTGTGCCGGAGAAGCGCAAAAAAGAAGGTGTCGATGCAGCGAAAGCGGGAATATTTATATCAGCAGTGACAGGGTTGTTGACGGCGTTGGCGTTGATATTTAAATAAACACTTTAATCAAGCTTCTGTAGTTGCTAAAAGAGGACTTGTGTAAATATTCGTGATAAGGACGAAGTACATTTCGTAATGATTGCATTAACGAAAGGCGCATAAAAAAAGGGAAAGCTGAGCACTTTTTATTTGAACAGTCATTTTGAAAGAGCAATGTGACTGAGATGGCGAAGCCATACCCTTATTCAACTTTATCTATAAAACAAAATCGTTTAATATGCCAGGCAATCAAATCCAACACGAAGAAGAAATTTCTCTAAAAGAGTTGGTTGTTAAGATAAAGGCAATATGGACTTATCTGCTTAAGAAATGGGTATTCATCCTTTTAGCGGTAATTGTGGGTGCCGGAATTGGATTTGTTTATGCCCGGTCTCAACCAATAAAGTATGAATCCAGGTTAAGTTTTGTGCTGGAGGAAGGCAAAGCCGGGGTGGGAGGCCTTGCCTCTCTTGCTGGCCAGTTTGGTTTTGACCTCGGGGGCGGCTCAGCCGGCGGGGTCTTTTCAGGAGACAACATCCTGCTGTTTTTGAAAAGCCAGAATTTGTGCAGAGAAGTCTTGCTTACAGATTATGATTCTGCCGGTAAAACTTTAGCCGACAAATATGCAGAGTGCAATGAACTCAAATCCTCTTGGGCCAAAAACAAGGGAATTGGCGATGTTAACTTCTCCAACTATAAAGCGCAAACTTATTCGAGATTAGCAGATAGTTTATTGCAGGGGATCGTTAACCGTATTTTGAAAAAAGAACTGAGTGTTAGCAAGCCAGATAAAAAAGCTTCTTTTATAGAAGTTACTGCTTTGATGCGTGACGAACTTTTGAGTAAGTATTTTATTGAACGCCTTGTAAAGATCGCTACTGATAGATACGTTGAGTCAAAAACAAAACTGAAATCTCAGAATGTTGCAAAACTCCAACGTCGGGCAGACAGCTTGGGAGCTTTACTTAACAATCGCACCTATTCGGTAGCTGCGGAACAACAAAATCTGGTTGATCTAAATCCTGCTCTTAAAATGGCATCGGTTTCAACCGAGATTACCTCGAGAGATAAAACAATGATTGCTACCATTTTTGCCGAAGTGGTAAAAAATCTTGAAATAGCAAAAGTCACCCTAACGCAGGAAACACCTACTATTCAAGTAGTTGACACCCCCATTTTACCGCTGAAAAAAGAGAAGACTTCCAAACTCTTATACTTGCTTCTTGGCGGAGCCATTTTGGGTCTAGCAGTTGTTTTCTTTTACCTGGTTAAAAAACAATTGCAGTAATCGCATCAATATTTAATTTAAACAGGAAGATTCGATGTCTTTAGCAAGCAAAACAATAAATGGGTTAAAATGGAGCTACCTGTTTACTGTAATTAATGTCATTTCTCAGTTGGCGCTAACTGCAATACTGGCCAGACTTCTTTCTCCTAAGGATTATGGATTGGTAGCAATGGGAAACGTTGTTTTAAGATTTGGTTCTTATCTCGCCCAGATGGGAATCGGCCAATCTTTAATTCAACGCAATGAAATTGACAAAAAAAATGTTTTTACTGCCTATGTGCTAACCCTCGTACTTTCATTGAGTTTTTATGTGATATTATTTCTTCTTGCTCCTCTGTCGAAATATGTTTTTTCAAGTGCTGGAATAACCGATATCATTAGGATTTTGGCAATCAATATTGTTTTCAATTCCATTGCAACTGTTCCTGTTAGTTTATTGAGGGTAAATTACAAATACCGGCTTTTAGGTACAATTGATTTTATTGCATTTATTGCTGGCAATGGAATTATCGGAATTTGGATGGCTGCACACGGCTTTGGGGTTTGGAGTCTTGTAACAGCAGTTTTGGTACAGGGAACAATACAATTGTTATTGGCTTTTTATTTCACAAGAGAGTATTTCAGTTTTACCAGGATTCATCTTGATTCAGGCAAAAAGTTCTTGAATTATGGAAGTCGTTACACAATTGGTACTTTTCTCGAAATAATAATGTACAATACCGATTACATTATCATAGGTCATTATTTTAAAGAAAGTGTTTTAGGTATTTACAACAGGGCGGCTTTGTTGGTTCAGTTACCATCACAGTATATTTCGGCAAACCTTATTAAAGTTCTGTTTCCTACCTTAAACGAAGTGAAATCTGACAAGGGCAGGTTTGTGAAATATTACCTGTCGGTGAATTACTTGCTTGGGTTTGTTTTGTTTGGTGTTTGCGTTTTTATTTCTGTTTATGCAGCAGACATTGTGCATGCCTTATTAGGATCGAAATGGAATGAGGCTGCACCTATTCTGCGAATCATTGCATTGGCCGTCCCCTTCAATCTGCTTATCAATTACAATGGATTGGTCTATGATGTATATGCTCATCTGAATCAAAAAATCCTGATTAAGATATTTCACATGGCTGTAATGGTTTCTTTATTCTTTTTGTTTAAGCCCAACGGATTAAAAGGAATTGCCTCTGCATACCTGATCACTGAAGCCTCTTTTTATTTTCTATATAGTGCGGTAAGTTACCGCATGCTTAAAATTAATATTGCATCAAGCCTGAAAACGAATGCGCCCTTTTTGTATGTCATAGTTGTTGTTGGTTCCATATCACTTCTGGTCCAATATGGTTCTCATTACATTACTTTTTCAGATACTATCAGGTTTATTGTGGAAATGACTTGTGCACCTCTTTTAATTTTACTGGCCTTCTTTGTTTATGCTCCCAAACTTGTCAAAGCTACCGTTATTGAGGTATTGCCTTTCTCAATACTGAATCAAAACAGATATTTTAATTATCTGCTTGGTATTAAAGTTTTTAGAAAATATTGGGATGAAAATTGGAATCTGTCATCAACCGTTTAGACAATTGATAAACAAAAGCGAAACTCACATCTATTACATTGAATATTGCAGTTGTAAAAGAATATAAGGGAAACAGTAAGTAATGACAAATAAGTTCGCAATTTTTGTAAACACCACAGACAGTTTTAACGATTGTTGGATTCCCTTTTTTAAACTATTCAAAAAATTCTGGAGTCAATTTTCTGGTAAAATCTATCTCAATACCGAGAATGCATCTTTTAAATTTGATGATCTGAATATTATCTCAATAAAAAACGAAAGATTCCTAAAGGGAAAACCGAATTGGAGCAAAAGTCTGATGGCTGCTCTGAATTTTATTGAAGAAGACATTATACTGTATATGCAGGAAGATTATTTTTTGAACGACCATGTAAATATTGGCTTTATAGACGAGGCCTATCAATTGATGCTTAAAGATTCGTCGTTATCCTGTATACATCTTACAGATCAGGCAACGCCAGGACCTTTTGAAGATTACATTGGTAATAAAAATTTCAAAATTATATCTTGCAAAGCAGACTATCGTATTTCCTGTCAGGCGGCTTTATGGCGTACAAATGAACTAAAAAAATATATCAGAACATATGAGACACCATGGCAGTTTGAACTAATAGGCACAAAGAGAGCTCAGTCTTTGTATAAGGACACCTTTTTAATTATAGATAAGGACCAATACGGCGTTGGGAAAAATGAAATGCTTCCGTATATTTTTACTGGCATTATCAAAGGCAAATGGAAAAAAGAGATAAAATCTCTTTTTGCAGCCAACGAAATTGTTGTGGATTTTAGTAAACGAGGTTTTTTTAATGAAGAATCTGTGCTTAACAGAAAGAAGAACCTGAAATGGTTTAAGTCCCAATGGTATAAAATTATTTCATTGTTGGAAATACAGCTCAAAAGATTGTTTGTGTGAGGAATAAGTTAGTATTAATGGTTCGTGTCAAAGACGGTATCCTGTTTGTTAAAGAATGGTTGCAATGTTTTGAGAAATTAGTAGATGAGATAGTTGTTGTAGATAATGGCTCAACCGATGGCACATTTGAAATACTAAAACAACATCCAAAAATTGTAGATATAATACAAACGGAAGGATTTGACGAAGGAAGAGATAAAATACTGGTGTATAATATGGCTAGAAAAAGAAATCCAGACTGGTGCCTATGGTTGGATATTGATGAAATTTTTGAGGAAGAAATGACGAGAGAATGTCTGAATAGCTTAATGAGCCAAAGCATTTATAATAAAGCATCCTTTCGCAGGTTTCACTTCTCAACCAGCAATAGATTTGCCGCTTCAATTTTTTGGCTATTATATTCTGCAAACCATGATAGATATTTATGGAGAGAATCGTCACAAGGTTATTTTTTAGATTCTAAAATTGATAATGGCCTTATTCAGGGAATTGCTGGAAAAACAATTAGAACAAGTTTCCGGCTAAAACACCTAGGATATATCAATAAAGCAATTGTGGATCGCAAGGCCAGTATTTACAGGTCTGTCGTGCCCGAAAAAGAACGCACTTTCGAAAAAATGTATTTAGAGGGGGTTAAGAGTCGTGCATGGGTTAGCAATCGAAAAAGCTTGCCATTCAAAATCCATAATATTGAAATGGAATTTTGGCTACTAGGCTATTTCATAAAAAGGGCATTTCAAAAAATTTTCATTAGATAAGATCTAGCGGTGGCTGTGCACATGGTAAGTGAAAAATTTTACAGGCTTAGCAAAATCAGGTTGCTAATAGTATTCTTATTGTTCTTATTAACGATTGAGACCATTAGTTATTTAGTCATTAGGAACGAAGACCTGATAATTATTTACATTAAGCTTCTTTCCTTTTTTTGTCTTCTTTATGTGCTCTTCAATATTTCTCGGTGGGGCTATTCAGATAAAATGGCTGTGGCAGTATTCACCATTTTCTTGTTGAAGTTGGTCTTAGAGTCGTTAATATTTTATGGTTCACCATTAGTTTATCCTTCGGTACTTGCGGTAATCTTCCCTTTTTTGTATGTCTATTTTATAAAGAATTTATTTAGAAGACTGAATGTTGATGTACTTGAAACATTGATTGCATTTATTTTTATCGGCTATTTTCTTTTTATGCTTTTTTACGGACATGATTTTGATTTTAGTAATACGCCGCTTGAGCAGGATTCCGGCCCTGTTTCAGGTGACACAAGAATCCTTCATGCCAATTCTATCCTTTTAATTCTATTGCCTTTTTTATTCTTTCTAAATAAAATGTTGTCTTCTCAGAAAACATATGTAACAATCGCTGGATTTATTCTGTCATTTACTATCATCATAATTCATCAACATAGAACGGTTTGGGTGACAACGATTTTTTCAATCATGTTGCTGCTATTTATGAAAGGTGGAAATAAAAAAATGCTTCGGCAGCTTTTTACTTTAATTATAGTAATAATCGGAGTGTTTGTTGTGCTCATATTTGCAATACCTGGTTTCAGTCAACTATTGATTGATAGGTTTGTGGATATTCTTGACCCGCTGAACGAAGACAATACTGGCGGGTTTAGATATTTGCAGATATTATCTTATCTCAACTATTTTATACAAAAACCTTTGTTCGGATGGGGGTTCTCAGGATTCGAATTGTCTAATCCGTTTAATGTTAATTGGGATGAAGGCACAGGGCATCACTTCCATGATGCCTACATAGAAGTGCTGTTTTATTTTGGTATAACAGGTCTTTTGCTGAAATTTTATCCCCTATACTCCATAGCAAAAAAAATGCGAAAGCAATTAAGCGATAAATCAAGAGTTTTAATTGCCTTTTCTTTGTCAGGAGCTCTTTACGCTTTTAGCTACGTGCCACCTTTAATTTTTTGGGGGATTGTCGGGCTTTGTTTGTATTATATTGACAATGATCTAAGTAAAGTACCACCAGAATTGAATTCTCAGGTACTGCAAGCTGACGATTATATTTTGCCTTCAGTTAATTAAATCTTGTGTCTGATTATACTGTATTTCCTTTTTTATTTAAGGGCTTCAGAAAAATGAAAAGGACTGTTATTGGTTTTGGTGAAGATTTATGGTCATACCTAGTCTTGCTTGGAAACAAAGTGGACGTGGGAGAAAACGTGAGTTTTAACGGAGTTCCTTTCGTCGAGGTAAATAAAAAAGGCAATTGCACCATAGGAGATGGTTGCACGTTTAATAGCAAGATGTTTTACAATCCCATAGGAAGAAACCAGAGATGCCAGATAGTTGTTGGCGAAAATGCAGTTCTTACGATAGGAAACACTGTTGGAGTAAGTTCATCGGCGATTATTTGTTATGATTCTATAACTATAGGAAACAATGTTAAAATAGGTGGAAACACCGTGATATACGATTCTGATTTTCATTCTTTAGATTTTCTAAAAAGAAGGACAGCACATACTGATCTTGCAGAAACAAAACCTGTAATAATCGGAGATGATGTCTTTATTGGCGCCCATGTTACTATTTTGAAAGGGGTTCACATAGGACCGAGAGCCGTTGTAGCAGCCGGATCAGTAATCACCAAGGATATTCCAGCAGAGGAAATTTGGGGAGGGAACCCCGGAAGAAAGATCAGGTAAATAACTTTCTTAATATTTTGCCAAAGGTCTTCTGCATTTATATTATTCTTGATTTCAAATGACTAAATAGCTATTCACTAGAAACAAATTTAAATCGATTGAATAACTCAGTTCTAGCCTTATGATCTTTATTATTATTCCGGTGTTCAATCGAAGACAGTTTACAGAGAACTGCCTTTCAAGTTTACACAATCAACTATTTAAGGACTACCGGATAATTGTTGTAGATGATGGGTCAACAGACGGAACGTCGGAAATGATAACTGAAAAATTCCCTAAGGTGTGTGTATTAAAAGGAGATGGAAACTTATGGTGGGCAGCAGCTACAAATGCAGGTATAGAATATGTTTTAAAGAATGAAGCTGCAACCGCTTCAGATTATGTGCTTACGCTGAATAACGACCTCGAAGTAAATGATAATTACCTGCAAATTCTTGTTTCATGCGCTGCTCAAAATCCCGGCGCAATTTTGGGATCAGTGTCCGTAGATATTAGTGATCCAAATAAATTGAGTTATTGCGGAGTATCGTGGAATCGATTTACTGCGAAATATCACTCTAAGGCAATGGATTACAAGTATTCATTTCAGGAGCTAATTAGTCGAAAGCAAATTGTGGATTCTCACATGCTGCCAGGCAGAGGTACCTTGATTCCAATGCAAGTATTTTTTGAAATTGGTTTGTTTGACTCGAAAAACTTTCCACAATATGCAGCTGATGAAGATTTTTCTTTGAATGCCAGAAAAAATGGCTGGAAGTTGTTGGTGCCAACGGGAACATACTTAATGAGCCACATCGAGGCGATGGGTACAGATATCAATAGTGCAAGATTTAGCTTAAAATATTATAGGAACTTGTTTTTTTCAATTAAGTCGCCCATCAATTTAAAAATCAGGTACAGGTGGGCGATGAAAAATTCACCACTTAAATTCTTTTACTTTATCCTTGATTGCATAAGAATTGGAGTTTCTGTTAGCTTCATTTCTCTTAAAAATTCATTACATTTTTTTCCTAAGACTAATCTGCGATCGCAAATGCGGTTTGAAGGAAGTAAGGTGGAAAAACGAGAGATAGTTTGATCGGATATGAACACTGGTAACAAAAAGATTTTGTTTATCACTAACCTCTGTGCGCCCTATAGAGTGGGTTTGTTTGAGCTTTTGGCGAAGCAATATCAAATGAAATGTCTTTTCTTTTCTTCAGGCGAGGAAAAATATTATGATGGGCCTTCAGTAACAGGTGATTTTGACGGAGAATATTTAAATGGTTTTTATATATTACCAAAGGTCAAAATAAATCCAAAGCTCGTTAAAATATTATTATTTGGAAATTACTCGCATATTGTTCAAAGTGTGAACGGTCCAATGCCACTTTTGCTTGGATTCTTAATTGGTAAGTTGCGACGGAAAAAGATCATATTATGGAGTAGTTTCTGGCGACATCCTTCAACATTATTTCACAGATTTTCCTTCCCGGTCGTTAAGCTTTTGTACCGGAAAAGTAACGCTGTTGTAGTGTATGGCACGCATGTACAAAAATATCTTGAGTCCTTAGGAATCGATTCCAAAAAAATTTTCATTGGTTGGCAGGTTCAGAATAACATAAAATACTTAACAGAGGTATCCAAGGAGCAGCGCCAAGAGTTAGCAAATAAACTTAGTATTAAGGATAATAGGGTAATCCTTTTTGTAGGAAGATTGGTTGAAGTAAAAGGTTTGCACTTTTTGCTAGACGCATTTAAAAAATTAGATAATCCGAAATATACGTTGCTGATTATTGGTACTGGTCCTGATGAAATTTTAATAGATAAGCAATGTCCCAATATTATCCATTTGCAGAAAATTCCCGCTGATCAACTTTATCTCTATTATAATCTGGCCGATGTGTTTGTTTTGCCTTCTATTACTACCGAGACCTCTAAAGAAAATTGGGGCTTTGTGGTAAACGAAGCCATGTGTCAACGTTGTGCCATAATAACTTCAGACGCTGTTGGTGCCGGAGTCGGTGGCTTGGTGGAAGAAGGCAGGAATGGGTATGTAGTGCCAGAGAGAAACAGCAATCAGCTTGCATTGGCTTTGGAAAAAATTTTATCAGATGATCAATTGCTATACAGGATGCAACAAAAATCACTGGAAATCATTAAAGAATGGACTTACGAAAAGCAGGCATCAGGTTTTATTCAGGCTATAAATTTTGCCAATAATAAAAATCACAATGCATAAGAAGAAAATAATTTGGCTGTATCCAAAATTGGAAAAGTGGATGGGCGGCACTCGCTACGTATTTGAATGTTGCAAAATTTTAAACAAAGAGTTCGATGTAACGGTGGCTTGCCAAAAGGGAGATACGCTAGTTTTGAATGATTTCGACAAGGAAGAAATAAAGTATATCAATCTTCAGTCTCTATCATTTACGGATTTGAAGTTTTGGCTTCAATACAGATCAACATTATCTAAAGACAAAAAAAAGCTTGATGAGATAATTACAGATGATACTATTATTATTAGTGGTATGTATCCTATGAACATCTTAGCTGCGCAATATCCCAATAAACATTTACAAATTATATATGAGCCATTTGCTTTTTTCTACGATAATCATTTCTTAAAAGGTTTTGGCTTGCCTTCGTATCTGTTTTTCAAAACAATAAAGCTATTTTACGCAAAGTCAGATATACGGGCAACACAAAAGAGCGATATCGCCTTAACATTGAGCAAATTTGAAGCAAGCCAAATTAAGAGGGTTTATAATTTAAGTTCCGAAGTAATTTATGAAGGGGTCGATGTATCCTTTTTCTATCCACGAAATACTGCAAAGTATGATGCAAAATACAAAGGTTATTTTCCTATCATGCATTCCACTGCTTTCGATTCATTTAAAGGAACAGATTTATTGATTAACAGCCTGATAAAACTGAAGTCAGTAATTCCAAATTTTAAACTGCTGATGACCTATACCAGAGAGAATAAGAGCAAACTCAGTGGTTACAAAAATTATATCCGAACAAATAAACTTGAAGACAATGTCGAGTTTCTTGGCTTATTGCCATACGACGAATTACCCGTCCTATATTCTTACGTAAAGTTTTATGTTGAAGTAGGTAGGAAAAGGTCGATGTCACTTTCTAACAAGCAGGCCCTAGCTTGTGGCACACCGGTAATTAGGGGGAATGATTCATCTGAAGAGGTTATTGACGGCTATAATGGCTTATTGGTTGACCCCGATTCTATTGATGATTTGGTTTCAGCAATTAATGTTTATTATAAAGACGTAGAGAAATACAATCAAATCAAATCAAACTGTTTACAGAGCGTTACTCAAAAGTTTACATGGGAAGCAGTTACAAGTAAAATAGTTAAGAACTTTTAAAATGAGTGTACTACAAAAAATTAGAAGCTATAAAAACAATTTGAATAATAACCGGTGGTTTTATTCAATGGTCCGTTCACAATTCAGGAAACTTTTAAAAAATGAGATTACAGTGCTGGAAATCGGAACTGCTTTCGGCGATTCATCAACAAAATCTCTTTATAGAAATTTAAAAAGTTCTGGCAAGAAGTTTCGTTTAATAGGGTATGAACCAATGGATATTTGCTATAATAAAGCAAAAAACAACTGGAATGGAGTAGAAGAGGTACGTCTCGAAAAAAAATATTTTCTTACAAAAAATGCGATAGTGTTTTTTAGAGAAGCGATAATATTGGAAGAGTTAGAGCCTGATCTTAAACAAGATGTTTTGAAGAATATGGAGTTAAATTCGGAAATGTTGATAAAGGATTTTTTCTATAAGCCAGATTTTATTTTTATCGACTCTATCAGATACTCCCATTTGGCAATTATAAAATCAATTGTTGATTTGGGCTTACACAAGAATGCAACCATTATTATGGAAGACGATATACCGGGTTTTGGTGAAATTGCTATCATTCAAAAACATTTCAGGCTTGAAAACATAAGCAAACATAGGTGTTATCCGCATCAGTGGCCTTTTGTAACATATAAGATCGTTCAACAAATACTGAATTAATATGCTGAAAATACCAGTTTATCAACCCTACCTAAACGGAAATGAAAAGAAGTACATCAACGAATGTATTGACACAAATTGGATCTCTTCAAAAGGCAAATTTGTGCAGGAATTTGAGCAGAATTTTGCTGAATACATCGGCTCAAAATACGCCACAACCGTTTGTAATGGTACTGTCGCACTACACCTGGCGCTTTTAGCATTGGATATACAGTCTGATGACGAAATTATAGTGCCGTCGTTTACCTATATCGCATCAGTAAATGCAATTGCATATATGGGGGCCAAACCTGTGTTTGTAGATTCTGATTTAAAAACATGGCAGATAAGTACGGAAGATATAGGGAAAAAAATCACAAACAAAACCAAGGCTATTATGGCTGTCCATTTATACGGATACCCCTGCGATATGATAAAAATAAACGAGATAGCCAAACAACATAGCCTCTTTGTAATCGAAGATTGTTCGGAATCTTTAGGGTCGAAATTTAAAGGTCGCCATCTAGGTACTTTTGGTGACATTGCAACATTTAGTTTTTTTGGAAACAAAACGATAACAACAGGCGAAGGAGGAATGGTTGCAACAAATAACAAAGAGCTTTATGAACTTTCTTGTAAATTAAAAAACCAGGGGCTTCATGGAGGAGATAGGCAATACTGGCATGATGTAGTTGGATATAATTACAGAATGACGAATGTTTGCGCTGCCATCGGAAAAGCGCAGCTGGAAAAAATTGATGAGATTCTGGAAAAAAAGAAGAAGATAGCTAATTATTACATTCAGAATTTGAGCAAGCTTCCTTTCGATCTGTTACCTCAGGATGAATCAGTAGATAATTCATATTGGATGTTCACTGCTCTTGTGAAGCAGCCATTTTCGAGAAATAATTTAATGACATATCTGGCTACTGGAGGCATTGAAACCAGGCCGACGTTTTATCCGGCACATGAAATGCCAATGTACTTTGAGTACAATTGCCATTTTCCGGTAGCAGAAGAAATCGGGCACAGGGGTCTGAACCTTCCTTCATATCCTTCAATAACAGAGGAAGAACTTAAATACGTGATTGACAAAGTAGAATCCTTTTTTGCGAGTGATATGTCTTGAAAGCAACTCGTACAAAAGGCAAAAGAGAATGAATTATCATATTTTCATCAAAATAGAAGCGGTCGTTTGTAGATATGAATTTATTAAAAAAAATTGCTGACAATTCTTCGAAAGAGTCCTTGGCTCATTCAATGAGGTTTAAAAGATTTATTTACTTCAAAGGACTACTTGAGAAATTAAATACCCCCGTCAAAATTTTAGATATTGGAGGAACACAAGAGTATTGGATAAATATGGGACTGGATGATAATAACTACAAAATAACGCTTCTGAACCTGTCAAAGCAGGCGATTACTTCTCCCAATTTTGATAGTGTCGTTGGTGACGCGACCAATCTTCAAAATTATCCCGATAAAAGTTTTGATGTTGTTTTCTCTAATTCTGTTATTGAACACCTTTTTACAAAAGAGGGTCAAAGAAAGATGGCTGCTGAAGTTAAAAGAGTTGGAATATACTATTTTATTCAAACGCCAAACTATTTCTTCCCTATTGAACCGCATTTTCTGTTTCCTGCATTTCAGTTTCTTCCTAGACGTATAAGAACATTGCTTCTTAATAAATTTGATCTTGGGCATATGTCAAGAGAAAAGGATATTAACCAAGCTCGTTTAAAAATTGAAGAGGTCCGCCTGCTTACTGTTAAAGAAATGAAGGAGTTATTTCCTGAATCCTACATTTGGAAAGAAAGATTTGGAGGTGTTGTAAAGTCTATTGTGGCCCATAATTTAATCTAAGCTTAAAGACCTGATATTAGTTTGCTGCTTATTTTATTTAACAGATAACCGTCATAATAAATCGATAGTGATGTCAGACCATAATCTGGATTTTTTATCCACACAAAAAAGAAATCTCTTTGGCATAAACTATTCTCTTACCAATTATAAGCTGAGCACAAAGCTCATTATCAAAAATGCTGTAAGACATAATTCATTTGGAGTTTCAGCTTTGGCGGTTCATGGACTAATAGAGTGCTATAACCGACCGCAACTAAAAACCAAAGTCAATGAAATAGATTTGATAGTTCCTGACGGCCAACCAGTTCGTTGGGCCTTGAATAATTTTTTTAGGGCTAAGCTGAAAGACCGAGTGTATGGCCCAAAGCTAACATGGTGTGTATTGAACAGTGCTAATGAATTAGGTCTATCTGTTTATTTGTTTGGCAGTACCGAAAACACCCTGACAAAATTTGCAAAAAATATATCTCATTCTTTTCCTAGGATTAAAATTGTCGGAACGCATGTTGACAGGTTCAGAGATGCTTCTCCTGAAGAAGATAAACAAGATGTAGATAGAGTGAATAAGTCGGGCGCACACATCGTACTCGTAGGCAGAGGGTGTCCACGACAGGAAATTTGGGTCGCAGATCATCTCGGGAAGATAAATGCGGTTATGATGGCGGTGGGCGCAGCATTCGATTTCCATGCAGGTACTCTAAAACAAGCACCCTTGTGGATGCAAAATGCGGGACTTGAATGGCTATTTAGGTTAGGCGTAGAACCTAGGCGTTTGTGGAGGCGTTATTTGTTTACAAATAGCCAGTTTATTTACCTGTTTATATGTAAAAAGATCAATTTAATACAATGAAAAAGATTTTAGTTACAGGTGCCGGCGGATTGATCGGCAGTGAAGTTGTAAGATATTTTTTGGAAAATAATACCGAGGTTGTTGGGATCGACAATAATATGAGAGCGGACTTTTTTGGAGAAAAGGGTGATACAACTTGGAATATTAAACAACTAGAAAAAAAATATCCGGGCTTTACAAACTTTAATTTAGATATAAGAGACAGGCAAAAAGTTCTTTCTTTCATAAAGGAACACAAACCCGATGCAATTGTTCATACAGCAGCTCAGCCTAGTCATGATTTAGCAGCCTCAAGGCCATTTGATGACTTTGATGTTAATGCGGTTGGTACATTAAATCTCTTGGAAGCAAACAGGCGGGTAGATGCAACAACGCCATTTGTTCATCTTTCAACAAATAAAGTTTACGGGGATGCACCCAATACCCTACATATGGTTGAAACCCAGACTCGCTTTGATTATGGGGATTCCGAGTTTTACAATGGCATTAAGGAATCATTCAGCATTGATCAAAGTAAGCATTCGATCTTTGGTGCTTCAAAAGTAGCGGGCGATATTATGGTTCAAGAATATGGCAGATATTTTGGAATGCCCACATGTTGTCTTCGAGGCGGATGTCTAACTGGCCCTAATCACAGTGGTGTAGAATTACATGGTTTCCTAAGTTATTTAATCAAATGTAATGTTCATGAGATCGAATATAAAATTTTTGGTTATAAAGGAAAGCAGGTAAGGGACAACATTCACTCGGTCGATGTTGCAAGGTTCATAAAATTTTTTCTCGAAAAACCGAAAGTGGCCGAAGTTTATAATATCGGTGGAGGTAGAGCTAATTCAATATCTATAATAGAAGCATTTAAGCTTATAGAATCAATATCAGGTAAACCCATGAAATATTCCTACCAGGAACAAAACCGGATAGGCGACCACATTTGCTATATTTCAGATCTTTCAAAAATGAAAATGCATTATCCATACTGGGATATTACTAAAAATCTTAAGACCACATTCGAAGAAATTTATACTGCATGGTTGTCGAGGGAGTTGCAAGCACCGTAGAAAGAGGAACACGATTACTCAACATAAAAATGACGGAATCAATCGCGAATCAATGAATTTACCCACCATCTCTTGATTTCACGGTCAAGATGATAACGTTTAAAATTTGAACATGAGCAAAATTGCATTAATTACTGGTATAACAGGACAGGACGGAGCATACCTCGCTGAGCTTCTTTTAGAAAAAGGATATATCGTTCATGGTATCAAAAGAAGGTCATCTCTTTTCAATACAGATCGTATTGATCACTTATATCAAGATCCACATGAAAAGCATCGCAATTTCATTTTGCACTACGGTGATTTAACAGATAGTACCAATCTTATTCGTATTATCCAGGAGGTACAGCCCGATGAAATCTATAATCTTGGTGCTATGTCTCATGTAAAAGTGAGTTTTGATACACCTGAATATACGGCAAATGCAGATGGTGTTGGAACACTTCGTATTCTTGAAGCTGTACGATTATTAGGGCTTACAAAAAAAACAAAAATTTACCAGGCGTCAACCTCTGAATTATATGGCTTGGTCCAGGAAATTCCCCAAAAAGAAACTACTCCTTTCTATCCTCGGTCTCCCTATGCTGTTGCAAAACTTTATGCTTACTGGATAACCGTAAATTACAGGGAGGCTTATGGTATGTTCGCGTGTAATGGTATTCTTTTTAATCATGAAAGTCCGTTGAGAGGAGAAACATTCGTTACACGTAAGATCACCCGGGGAATTGCACAAATTGCTTTAGGATTGGCCGATAAACTATTCATGGGAAACATCGATTCCAAAAGAGATTGGGGACATGCCAGGGATTATGTGGAGGCCATGTGGCGAATACTTCAACAAGATTTGCCGGAGGACTATGTAATTGCTACTGGCATAACCACACCCGTGCGTGATTTTATAAGAATGACATTTGAAGAGGTGGGAGTCGAAATCGAATTTATAGGAGAGGGAGTGAACGAGACTGGAATCGTGAAATCCTGCACTAATGAATATCATTTTCAGGTCGGTCAGGAGGTAATTCGGATTGACCCCCGGTATTTTCGTCCAACGGAAGTTGATCTTTTAATAGGAGACCCTTCAAAAGCAAAGCAAAAGCTTGGCTGGCAACCCAAATACTCCTTAAAAGAGATGATTGCTGAAATGATAAAAGCTGATCTGCATTCATTCCAGCAGGAAAAACTTTTAATAAACTCGGGCTTCCGGGTTTCAAGACAATATGAGTAAATAATTAATATTCTTAAACATCTTATAATTCTAATTAGTAGCTAAAACTAATATTCGTATGGGTTTATTAAGAACAGCCTTCCGGCTTTTGCCGGTTAACCTAAAGAATGAACTATGGGTTATTCGCAATAAAAAATCGAAAAATGCAATTATTAAAAAATGGGAGTTGAACGGCAAGCCGCTGCCAACGCCACACGCAGTAAAACAATTAGCAATTGAGTACTATAAAAATAAACACAGCATTGAGGTAATGGTAGAAACAGGGACTTATCTCGGTGAAATGGTACTCGCTCAGAAAGATAATTTTAAAAAAATATACAGCATTGAGCTAGGCATGGATTTATGGAAAAATGCTGAAAAGAAGTTCCAGAAATACGCCCATATTAAAATTTTGCAGGGTGACAGCGGTAAAGTCTTGAGAGAAATCGTAACTAAACTTGACAGAAAAACAATCTTCTGGCTTGATGGTCATTACTCGGGTGGGATAACAGCCAAAGGAGATAAAAATTGTCCCGTTTATGAAGAACTGGATGCTATTTTCAATAATAACAAGTGGGGCCACGTGTTACTTATTGATGATGCAAGAGAGTTTAAAGGAGTTGGTGATTACCCAAAACTAGAAGAGCTCGAGAGTTATATAAAATCCAAGAACGCGTCATATCAAATCGAAGTTAAAGATGATATTATAAGGTGTGAGGTGGGCTAGCGTAAAATGCTTGTCTAGTTATTGTTTTTTTATTCTGCTGTTAGCGTCTTCAGCATGTTAAAACCATATTCGTATGAAAAAAGAGAGTAAAATCTATATAGCCGGTCACAACGGAATGGTGGGTAGCGCCATTAAAAGAAAGCTGGAAAAGGAAGGCTATTGCAATTTCATCCTGCGCTCATCTAAGGAATTAGATCTTCGAAATCAGCTAGCTGTTACTTCTTTTTTTGAAAACGAAAAGCCGGATTATGTTTTTCTTGCTGCTGCCAAAGTGGGAGGGATTGTTGCTAATAACACCTATAGGGCGGATTTTTTGTACGACAATCTGATGATCGAAGCAAATCTCATTCATCAATCTTATCTAAATGGTGTAAAAAAGCTGATGTTCCTTGGTTCTTCATGCATCTATCCCAAAATGGCGCCGCAGCCGCTAAAAGAAGAATATTTATTAACTGGTCCGCTTGAGCCTACGAACGAACCATATGCCATTGCAAAAATTACAGGGATTAAAATGTGCGATGCTTACAGAGATCAATATGGATGCAATTTTATTTCCGTTATGCCTACAAATTTATACGGCCCTAACGACAACTACGATTTAAACACTTCCCATGTCTTGCCCGCTCTGCTTAGGAAAATTCATGAAGCAAAGGAAAATGGCGATGATAAAGTGGTAGTTTGGGGAACAGGAAAACCACGCAGAGAATTTCTTCATGTAGATGATCTTGCCGATGCTTGCTATTTTCTGATGCAAAATTATAATGAACCCGGCCTTATTAATATTGGCATCGGTGAAGACGTCACAATCGCTGAACTGTCAAACCTAATCAAAACAATTGTTGGTTATTGCGGTGAGATAATTTATGATACTACAAAGCCGGATGGTACGCCGCGAAAATTAATGGACGTATCTAAATTAAATTCATTCGGATGGCAAGCGTCTATCCAACTGGAAGATGGAATTAGGAGTGTATATCAGGATCAGTTTCTGGCCAAACAAAAAGTATCCTGAAACGCTTGGCGTTTATCATCTCAATTTATTTCTTAACGCTGATCACCTTCATACCATAGTGCTTCGGATGCACCGCCATCTCATTCCCTTCCAGGCAACTTACCTTCAGCAAAACAATCCACGACTGGTCTTCTTCGGGCAATGCTAAATTCAGTTCACAAACTTCTGTAGGCTCTGACCCAAATGCGTACAGTTTGGATTCCACAGTATCTAATTTTAATCCGCCTTCTTTTCCTACATCCCCATATAAAATCATCCCCTCAAAATAAAAATTCGTTGCAAGGGTATTTTGTTTCTTTACGCATGCTTCCCCAATCGCAATTCTTATAGTGCAGGTCAATTCTTCCACAACAATTTCATACGGCACAAGCAGCAATTGGTGCAAAAGATAATCTCTTTGTATTTCTATCTCTTCCAGCGCTGAAAGACTCAATTGCTTTTTGTCTTTTAGAAATTGCCGCAGAGCATTGCTTACTCTCAGTGTAATCCGGCCGGCATCAATTCCCTTCATGAATGGCCTTAGATTTCGCACAATCTTACTTGCCGCCGGGCCGCAAATTTTTGAAAGGTCCACATTGGTAGCAAAGGTCTCGTTCAATTTTCCTCTTTTTCTTCTCCTCCGCCAAAACAAGCTTTCCCTGGTCTCTACCAGCACATGATTTTCCGGATCCGAACAGTGAGGAACATCCCGCTTTCTGTGTTTTCTTTTCCTTCTCTTGCTCATCTACACACGATTTAAATCTCAAAATAAGCTGCCTTCTTAATAATTCATAATCTTATAGGCAACTTACAGGCAACTTACAGGCAACTTACAGGCAAGTTATAGGCAAGTTACAGGCGAGTTATAGGCGATTAAAGGGATAGCATCGTTATAGAAAAAAGCAGTAGCAGCCATATTTTGGCTCTGGTTGAAGGTCAGCAGCACTAGCTGGAAACCTTCATATAGCTAAGCACTTGCCATTAGCCAGGGATAAAACTTTGATTATTTTTTAAAGCTGTGCATCGTCTCATATTATTTTCTTGTCAGCCTAAAGAAAATCATTTGAGATATAAATACTTTTGCCCATATTTGTGGCGCTAACCGCAGACTGTTTATATGATGTTTTGGAAATACAGGAAAACCATTAGAAGCAATATATTCTTGCTGTATGAATTAAGAACAGAAAAAACTTATAATCTTTTAAACTTTCCTTATTGTAACACATCTACTATTTACTAATACTGCAAGAAAAACCAAAACATGCTACGAGAATCCTCATTCCTCATAAAGCTTAAAGCCAGCCTGGACGTTGTTTTCCTGGGCTTAATTGTAATCGCCACAAGATTCCAGGAGTTTCAGAGCAGCTTTTTCTCACAGTCATTGTTTATTGTAGTCATCGTAAATATTTTAGGCTGGCTGTTTATTGCGAGGGCTTTTGGTTTGTACAATGATCTTAGGATGAAACCTATTTCGGTAGAGTGGGTGATGTTTCTTAAAGCCTTTGGTATTTTCACCCTGGTAAAGTCTTTTATCTTTTTTCAATTACTAAGCGATTTTTCTTTCGAAAAATATCCCTTCTTTTTAAACTCAGTCTTTATATTCTTTCTTTTGCCTGCTGAAAAGCTTTTTATCAGGATCATCTTCAAAAAATTAAGGAACAGCCATAATTATTGTCGCAAGGTTTTGATTGTAGGGGCAGGCGAAAACGGCATCAGTTTTTATGAAAACTGGGTGAACAATGATTTTGGATACCAGTTGACCGGTTTTTTGGATGATGAAAAACAACCCGAACTAAATGGGAATTACCTCGGTAAAACATCGGAAATAGAAACGGTCATCGCCAAATACGAGCTGGACGACATTGTAGTAACCTTGCCCATTTCAAGAGAAAAGGAAATAGAAAGAATTGTTGCTGTAGGAGAGCGGGAAGGTAAAAGGGTTCGCATTGTCGCCGACTACCACCGTTTTGGTGGTGGCAAAATGCACGTGGATAGCATGGGCAATTTATCAGTTATCACTTTGAGATCGCTGCCATTGGATGCGCTTGACAACAAACTTTATAAGAGATTATTTGACATCGTGTTTTCACTCCTGGGAATTGTTTTTCTTGTTAGCTGGCTTTTTCCGATTATTAGTCTGATTATTAAAATCACCTCCAGGGGACCGGTAATTTTTAAGCAGGACCGCTGGGGTTTGAATAATAAAGTAATCACTTGCCTGAAGTTTCGAACGATGGTAACAGGTTGTCGCGATGTAGATGAAAATGGTGTATACCAGCAGGCGCAGAAAAATGATCCAAGGGTTACTAAAATCGGCAGGTTCCTTCGCAAAACCAATCTCGATGAACTGCCCCAATTGTTCAATGTGCTGTTAGGTTCTATGTCTTTGATAGGCCCAAGACCTCATCCTGTGCCTCTGAACATCACTTCAAAAGATAGCGTCGAAAAATACATGATGCGTCATTGGGTAAAACCTGGCATTACGGGTTGGGCCCAGGTGCACGGATACAGGGGCGAAACAAAAGATAAATTCCTGATGAAGAAGAGGGTGAAATATGACCTCTGGTACATTGAACATTGGACCTTCTGGCTCGATCTGCAAATTATTGTGCAAACGCTGGTTAACATGATTAAAGGCGAAAAGAATGCATACTAAATGAACTTCAAATCTGCAGTAAGAATTGTTCTTGCAGTTCTTACAACCAATATCCATTTTTCTTCCAACGCACAGCCACAAACTTCGGGTATTCAGTTTTATAGTGACCTTGCCAGGGATTTACAAGATAATGGCTACGTAAATCCACTTCTGTCTTTTTGTGTTCGGCCTGTTTACAACACAACAGTCTTTTACCCCGATTCAATAAACGGGAAGGATTTCGCTGAGAAACTTAAGCGGTTTGATTCCATGCAATCTTCAAAAAGAACTATCCTTCTCCCTGTTCAGTTGAATCAACAGTACAACAGCCATCATCCTTACGGATGGAATGACGGATCCATGATACCTGCAAAAGGTTACCAAACGCAATTATCATTTGGCGTATTTCTGAAAAAGGGAATAATCAGCTTGCAATTAAACCCTGAGCTCGTGTTTGCACAAAACAGTTCTTTCTCCCAATTTCCAATCCAGCAAAAAGACAGTATTTGGAGAAGTTATTACAATACGCTTATTAACAAGATCGACGCTCCTGATCGCTTGGGTTCGGGCAGCTATTTTAGAATTTTTCCGGGTCAGTCAGGCCTCCGTTTCAATTACGGCAATTTGAGTTTAGGCGTTTCAACTGAAAATTTATGGTGGGGACCGGGCCTCAGGAATTCTTTGCTTATGAGTAACAATGCTCCCGGGTTTCCACATCTAAGTTTCAATTCCATCCAGCCCGTTATCTCTTCCGTCGGCTCTTTTGAATGGCAACTGATCAGTGGCCAACTGAAAGGTTCGGGTATCCTTCCTGATACAACCCTAAAATTTAATGGACAACCGCTATATCAGCCAAAACCGGATGGAGACAGATACCTTAATGGTATGGTAATTACCTGGCAACCCAAATGGACTAAAGGACTGTTTGTTGGATTTTCACGTGTGTTTTATCAATACACTTCCGACGTTCGATCTTCATTTGACGGATATGTTCCTGTCTTTGGAAAATTTTTTAAAGGAGGTCTTTCAAATGACGACGCCAAGAAAAGAGACCAAATGCTTTCGTTCTTTCTCAGGTTGCTGCTTCCTGAAGAAAAAGCCGAGTTATACGCAGAATATGGCAGGAATGATCATTCCCAAAATGCAAACGATTTTTTACTGGAGCCGGAGCACTCAAGGGCTTATATCATAGGATTCTCAAAAACTTTTGAAACCCCGAAAACTGATGTGCGTTTATTTGGCGAGATAACAAATCTTCAAATTCCTTCCACAAGTCTTTTAAGGCCTCAGGAAAGTTGGTATACACATTACCAGGTAAGGCATGGCTACACGAACTATGGCCAGGTGATGGGAGCCGGGATTGGTCCCGGAAGCTCAAGTCAAACAATAGGGCTACAATGGGGCAAAGCTTTCAATAAATTTGGCGGGATGCTTGAGCGTGTTGTTCACAACAATGATTTTTATTACAACGCATTTGCGCCTATCGAACAATGGCAAAAGCATTGGGTGGATATATCCTTAAACTTAAATAAATCATGGGCCAGGCATAGAATTGTTTATGATGCAAAACTCTCTTTCATAAACGCTATGAATTATCAATGGTATTATAAGAATGTGTTTAGCATCAGTGCGAGGTTGGGCGTATCATACCTATTTTAATAAAATGTATTCTTGAGTCACAAACTCGTTTTTCACTTCCAACTAATTTCAACTGCTTTTACTTCTCAATATTCCCAATTCAAGTCCGCGTAGTTCTGCCAGTCCACGTAATCTTCCAATTGCTGAATAACCAGGATTGGTTTTCTTCTTCAGGTCATCAAGCATCTGGTGACCGTGATCAGGGCGCATAGCAATAGACACTTTTCTTCTTTGCATCACTTCAACCAATTCTTTTACCACTGCATACATGTCCACATCACCTTCCAAATGGTTGTCTTCGTGAAAGTCTCCAAACTCATTTCTTTTAGTGCTGCGCAGGTGTACAAAATTGATGCGGTCTGCAAACTGTTTTACGATCTCCGGCAAATCATTGTCTTGCCTTACTCCAAATGAACCCGTACAAAAACAAAGGCCGTTGCTAAGAGAAGGAACAGTATCTACCAACGCTTGTACATCTGCCGCAGTGCTCACTACTCTTGGTAATCCGAGAATAGAATAGGGAGGATCATCCGGATGAATTACCATCTTTACTCCAACTTCATCTGCTACAGGTACAATCTGCTTCAAAAAATAAATAAGATGCGACCGAAGTTTTTCGGCATCTATTCCTTTATACGTATCTAAAGCTTGTTGAAATTGTTCCAAAGTAAAACTCTCCTCGCTTCCTGGTAAACCTGCAATCACATTACGTTGCAGTTGAAGCTTCTCTTCATCACGCATTTGTTCAAACCTTGTTTTTGCTCTTGCTAATTCTTCGCTTGTGTATTCGCTCTCTGCACCTTTACGCTTCAACATAAATACATCAAAAGCGATAAACGACGCTTTCTCAAACCTAAGAGCTTTTGATCCGTCTTCAACCGTATAACTTAAATCAGTACGTGTCCAGTCAAGTACAGGCATGAAGTTGTAAGTCACGATCATTACGCCGCAAGCTGCCAGGTTGCGAATGCTTTGTTTGTAATTGTCAATGAAGAGCTGAAAATCTCCTGTCTGAGTTTTAATGGCTTCATGAACCGGAACGCTTTCTACAACACTCCATACCATGCCTGCTTCTTCAACCTGCTTTTGCCTTTTTTTGATTTCGTCAATTGTCCACACCTGTCCATTGGGTATATGATGCAGAGCAGTTACCACTCCGGTGCATCCTGCCTGTCGTATATCCTGTAAAGAAACCGGGTCATTAGGTCCGTACCAACGCATTGTCTGTTGAAACTGCATATCTGTCGTTTAATGTTTTGAAATTTTTTATACACCACTGAATGCACTAAAACCACCATCGATCGGTACAACCACTCCTGTTACAAATCCTGATCCGTCGCCACAAAGCCAGAGTAATGTTCCAATCAAATCTTCAGGCGTGCCAAATCTTCCCATTGGAGTATGGCTGATGATGGTATTACCTCTTTCTGTCAAACTCCCATCTGCACTAGTTAATAAACTGCGATTCTGATCGGTAAGAAAAAATCCCGGGGCCATTGCATTCACACGAATCCCGACTTTCGAAAAATGTACTGCCAGCCATTGCGTAAAATTTGAAATAGCAGCTTTTGCAGCACTATATGCAGGTATTTTAGTTAATGGCCTGAAAGCGTTCATCGAAGAAATATTGATGATGGTAGCACCTGGTTTTCCAACCATATCTTTTGCAAATATCTGTGTCGGCAATAAGCTTCCAATAAAATTTAAATCGAAAACAAATTTGATCCCCTCAGGATCAAGTTCAAAAAAGGTCTTTAATTCTTCAGTTGAAGAAAGATCGTCCTCGAACAGGAAGTTTTTTGACGTTGTTCCTTTTGGATGATTGCCTCCGGCCCCGTTTATAAGAATATCGCAGGTCCCTAATGAATTATTTATTTCCTGCCTTGCCTTTTTAAGACTTTCTATCTCAAGTACGTTTGCAGTCAGTCCTATTGCAATTCCCCCGGCATTTGTTATGTCACCTGCAACTTTTTTTGCGTTCTCTTCTTTTAAATCAAGCACGGCAACTTTTGCTCCTTGTTTTGCCAGCGCAAAGGCCATGGTGCTGCAAAGAACACCGCCACCACCGGTTATTACTACTACTTTGTTTGAAAGGTCCATTGACATTTTTAGCTGTTTTAATTTTTACTGTTTCATTGCTAAGTGGGCGAAAGTATGGGCTGCCAAACCTGAGAATAATGTTTTTAGTCATCTGCTGAAATGATTTTTTGATAGAACATTTCAAACCACACCATTATGTTTTCCTTGATGAAGAATCGAATGCGCAGAACAAAATGACCTATAGCTTGTGTGACAATTATAGCCGAACATGTCTTTGATCGCCAACTCAAAACTTCTCGGGTGATCATTATACGCTCTGAGTAAGAGTTATCTCCTATCACCTAGCTATGTCTTTTGCTGATGTGGCAATGATGTACTTAAAATGCCCATTTTTCGCGCATTTCAAAATTATTGATGTGGTATTGAGGGGGTCGATATTAAGGGTCTGGATTGTCTTGTTTTTATTTTTGACTCCTCAATTTTTTAACTCGATTCTTGCGAAAGCAACTTTCTAACATTAATCGCTTATATGAGAAAAAGGCACCTTTTGGGGTTGCTGTTGATTTGCTTGCTGTCACTACTGGCACAACAGGGCTCCGCACAAACAAAAACGATCAGTGGAATCGTCAAAGATGAAAATAATAATCCCGTAATTGGCGCATCGGTTATGGTAAAAAATTCCACCGTTGCCACATCCACAAATTCCAACGGCAGTTTTTCACTTGCTATTCCCGCTTCAGCCAAAACACTCGTGGTTACATCGGTAGGCTTTGGTACCAAAGAAGTGGCCATTGGAAAGGAAGTTTTCTTTACCATTGGCCTCACCACCACCATTGTAACAACTGATACTGTGGTTGTTGTTGCCTATGGCCAGCAAAAGAAAGCGTCTGTTACTGCATCTATCAGCACAATTTCCTCCAGGGAACTTGTTCAGTCGCCTGTTGCTAACATTAGCAACGGTCTTGCCGGAAGGTTGCCTGGTTTGATAGCTATTCAAAGTACAGGTAAGCCGGGTTCCGATGGCGCTGATATTTATATCAGAGGAATTGGTACTTATGGCGCCGGAACAGCCCCTTTAGTGATGGTTGACGGGGTTATAAGGGACACTTATAACGACATTGATCCCAATGAAGTTGAAACGATCAGTATTCTTAAAGATGCTTCTGCAACAGCCGTATTTGGTGTACGTGGTGCCAATGGAGTTATCCTTATTACTACTAAACGCGGAAGGGAAGGGACACCCAAGGTTAGTGCTACAGCTCAAACGGCTGCAACACAATTTATCAGGCTGCCGGAGTATGTGAATTCATACCAATATGCTACGTTAAGAAATGAACAGGTTTCACAGGTGTTTTGGCAAGACCATGCAAATGACCCAGACGTGTTTAATCAAACAGACGGTTGGGCCAATTTTATAGCGAAGAGAAATACATCGATGGTCCCACAATACACTGCAGAAGATCTAAAGTATTTCCAAAATGCACATACACCGAAACTGGCTGATGGAACGCAAAATCCTTACTACGATCCATACTTCCACCCCGATCAAGATTGGCAAAGCCAGATCTTCAAAAAGTTTGCACATCAGTCGCAAGTAAACATTAACGTAACCGGGGGAACAAAAGGCGTAAAGTATTTTCTTTCTGGTGGCTACCTGTCGCAGCGTGGGCTTTTCAAAACGGATTATATGCCTTTCTCTGACGAGATGGATTATGCCAAGGCGAGGTACAATTGGAGAGGCAATTTTGATTTTGACGTAAACAAAGATTTTAAAATCGCCTTGGACTTAGGAACGCAGTTCGTTCAAATTTCAGGAATGAACAATGATGGATATAACTACGAGAAGAACCTGATGTGGACGAATCCTATGGCTTCTCCTGGCTATATCGATGGCAAATTTGCTTTTATTGATCAAAGTGCGGCAATACAGGGACAAGGAACGGCTGAACAATTTAATCCTTTGTATAGCCTGTCAATGCGTAACCAATATAATATCAATAATAACAGTACACTCTTTTCTGCCATTCGCTTAACGCATAAGCTGGACTTTATAACTAAGGGACTTTCTGTAAGCATGAGGGGTTCTTATGACAGTTATTTTTCCAGTAGCTCGGGTGGTCAATCTTTCCCGGTATCCTGGTCCTTGCGCAAAAATCCAAATGGAGACAAGTTAAATCCGATCTGGGTTAGAAATAACAACGAATCGCCTTCACAAAGATGGGACAACTGGTACTCAGATAAATGGCGTAAGCTATACACTGAGCTAGCGTTCAACTATAACCGCACTTTTGGTGACCATGCTGTTTCAGTACTGGCAATGGGTAACCTGGAAAAAAAGTACGATCCTGATTTGAAACCAGATCTTCCCCATGCTTATGAAAGCCTTGTCAGCAGGGTCACCTATGGATACAGAGAAAAATACCTGGCAGAATTTGACGCGGGTTATAACGGTTCTGAAAACTTCCCGGAAGGAATGAGGTTTGATGTATTCCCGGCATTTTCAGCAGGATGGGTGGCTAGCAAGGAATCATTCTGGCCCGAGAACAATTATGTAACCTTCCTGAAACTCAGGGGATCTTTTGGTGAGGTAGGCAATGACCAGGTTGGAGGTGCCCGTTATCTATACTTGCCCGATGTATGGAATACTTACAGTGGTGATATGGCAGGCTATTATTTTGGTATCAATGGTTCAAACCGCAACAGGGTAAATTCAGCCTCTGAAAGTACACTGGGAAATCCTAAAGTAACCTGGGAAAAGTCGCAAAAAATGAATATCGGCTTTGAAGCCAAATTATTCAAAAATAAACTGAGTGTTACGTATGATCACTTCAACGAACACAGAGTGGATATCCTGTCATATAGAGGAACAATTCCTGGAATTGTTGCTGCAAGCTTGCCTGCTTACAATCTTGGAAAAGTGGATAACTGGGGTAATGAATTGGAATTGACGTACAATGACAGAATTTCTAAAAACTTTAATTATTGGGTAAAGGCCAATGCCGCCAATAACCAAAACAAAATCATCTTCCGTGATGAAGCAATTGTAAAAGGTCTCGAATACCAGGCGCAAACAGGGAGACCTGTTGGCCAGGGATCGTACCTGCAGGATGATGGCTTATATACATCGTGGGCCCAATTATATACGCTTGATAAAGACAACAACCCAATCTTGTCTCAGCCGGTACTGGCAAAAGATCAAAATGGTAATCCTTACAAAAATGCTGCAGGACAGTTTGTTTATGAAAGAGATCTTTCATTAGGAAACAAGGTTTTGCAACCTGGCGACATTAAGATCAAGGACATCAATTATGATGGTGTAATTGACAATAAGGATTATGTAAGATCGGGCTACACAAAACTGCCACGGCTTACCTATGGCGTTTCTTTCGGATTTACTTACAAAGGGTTTGACTTCTCTGCATTATTTCAAGGTGCAACCGGTGTAGCGGCCGATCCTATGCCGTCTACAAACCTGCATTTCAACGGTACAACGGAAGCACTTTTTGAAGTGGACTTGACCCGCTTTACACCTGAGCGCTATGCAGCAGGGGAGACAATCAATTTCCCGATAGCAGCCTATAACCGACCGGCATATGTCAATACCTACTTCCACTTGAACACTTCTTACCTGCGTTTGAAGAATTGCGAAATAGGCTACACGTTTAAACCGGCCCTGTTTACAAAAGTGGGAATCGGTTCTGTTCGTGCATATGTCAACGGGTATAACCTGTACACCTGGAGTCAGAATTCAATTTGGGGCGATCCTGAAAATATGGGCTTCATGGGTTATCCGCTTACACGCTCCTACAATGCGGGACTTAAGGTTAATTTTTAATTGTTAATCCGAAAAAAACAAAATGATGAAAAAAATATATCTACCTCTTCTGCTTGTTGCCGTTCTCGTCGCAACGGGTATGTTGACTGGTTGTAGAAAAGATTTCCTGGAAAAACCTAAAGGAGGGGCGGTAACAGTAGACACGATATTTCATACACAAATACAGGCACGATATGCTATAGCAGATATGTACAAATGGTGTATCCCTTCTGGTTTTGTATTAACTGAATCTGCAGATTGTCGCGAAGATGCACTTACAGATAATGTATACCTAACCCTTCCGGGTGCTGCATGGGTTGGTGGTAACTATAACTATGAAAATTACATTAAGGGTTCCATGACCCCTGCAGGTACAATCGACAGGGGGCCTACGGCTGTAAGTCGTAATGATGCGCAAGCCTTTAATGCCTGGTACAAAGCCATCAGGAGAGCTAATCTTGTTTTAGCAAATATTGATAAGGTAACAGACGCATCTCCGGCCTGGATAGATGACGTTAAAGGACAGGCGATTTTCTGTAGGGCAATGGCTCATTACAGCGCATTCCGTATGTATGGAGGAGTGCCCATTGTAGCCGAGGTGTTACAAGGTGATGGAAACATTGCAATTCCTCGTGCGTCTATAAACACTTTGGTAGAAACAATAGTAAAATGGTGCGATGAAGCAGCAGCTAAACTTCCAGCAACCCGTGATGGAGCAGATTATGGAAAAGTAACAAAACTTGCTGCTTTGGCTTTGAAGGCAAGGGTTCTGTTATATGCCGCCAGTCCGCTCTATAATACCCCAAATGAAATGAAGTCCATTATTGCAGGTGCAAGGTTTGGCGATGCAAGAGATTCTGTGTTGTGTTATCCAACTTACGATAAAGAGCGTTGGAAAAGAGCAGCAGATGCTTCCAAAGCAGTGATTGATGCAGCCGCAGGCTCCGGTGTGTCCTTGTACGTTAGTGCTACACCAAAACCTACTACAACTCCTAATACAGATAATTATGCTGGCCTTGGTGATTATGAGGCAGTATGTAACAATGTATATGGTACCACTGGTGCTTATGGTAACCCTGAAATGATTTTGGTGAATACATTCAATCAAAGAGATCCCGACAAAAGCCAGTGGAATGAATGGGGATTTTATAATACTTCTAAGATTCGTATGTATGGATGGGGGGCAAAGAACAATGTACCTGTAGAATTTTTGCAATTGTATGAAAAAACTGATGGTACAAAATGGACAGCAACTCCAACCGGTACAAACTTTAAATCTTACTTCGAGGGGCTGAATTTGGATCCTCGTGCATACCAGTGTCTTGCATGGGCCGGGCAGAGATACAATGCTACAAGAACCTTTGTTGCATATTATAAGGCAGCTAAAGATAATTCTTATTCAAAAGGTGCTGTATGTGATGATACGAATGCTGGTGATGGTACCGGAAGTGCAGTAGAGTGTGTGAAATTTGTAGCAAGAGTTGATAACCAAAATGACAACCATTTTGCATGGCCGGTTTTCCGCCTCGCCGAATTTTATCTGAGTTACGCAGAAGCATTAAATGAGTATGCAGGGCCTGGAGGCGATCCTACTACTTACTTAAACCTGATCAGGGCAAGAGCCGGTATGCCAGCCAAGTTCCCTGCATCAACCGAAGAATTCAGAGATGCCATTCAAAACGAACGTACTGTGGAACTGGCTTTTGAAATGCACAGGTATAATGATTTGCACCGCTGGTTGAAAGCTCATACTGTATTGAATCAAACTTTCCACGGTTTTGCAGTCACTGCGTCAACAAATGGTATAACACCTAAACCTACCAACCCATATTTGAACTGGGAGCTTGTTACCTACATAACAAGATCATTCCCGATGAAGTACTACTATGTTCCATTCCCATTAAGCCAGATAAGTATGAATTACCTGGGAGGTAAGGACTGGGATGGTCAAAACCCGGGATGGTAGTCAATGGTTGTTAAATCATAATCGTAAAACAAATGAAAAATAAAAATATTAAGCATTGCATTTGGCTGATCCTGTTGTTAGGGGTAACTGTAGCCCAGGCGCAGACAATAAAATCTGTTCAGCCAGATTCTTTAAAATCAAAAAACAGCCTTCCTGCTAATTATGTTGATGAAGGCTTTAGAACAGAGCAGGCCTGGAGGAATACAGGATCCGTTTTTACCATTACAGGAGAAGACCTGGCAAGAACAACTGCAGGAAATCTATTGAATGCTTTGCACGGAAGAATTCCGGGACTAACAGTAGTTTCCAGTCACGGTGAACCTGGTTATGATAACCCAACGCTGTATGTACGCGGTCAAAGCAGTTGGAATATTGCAGGTAATCAGGTTGTTATTTTTCTTGACGGTTTCCAGGTGGACATGAATGCGCTTTCTGCCTTGTCAACGAATGAAATCGAAACAATAACCTTGTTGAAAGATGCTGCTGCGCTTTCTATCTATGGTCTTAACGGCGGTGCAGGCGTGCTAAGCGTTCGCACTAAAGAAGGAACAAAAACAGGTAAGACAAAAATTGAAGTAAGTGCCAAATACGGAGCCATGCACACCATTGCATTGCCTAAGGTAATGGATGCTTATGGGTACGTAACCGCTTACAACCAGGCCTTGCAAAATGACGGCTTGCCTATCAAATATTATAACCCGGATTTGTACAAAGCCAGTGATGATCCTTTTCATCCCAATGTAAACTGGTATGATAAAATGCTGACCAATAGATCGGCCTTG
This sequence comes from Flavisolibacter sp., assembly GCA_035554655.1. Lineage (GTDB taxonomy): Bacteria > Bacteroidota > Bacteroidia > Chitinophagales > Chitinophagaceae > Flavisolibacter. The sequence goes on along the minus strand of DATMIF010000026.1, from coordinate 693,118 downwards.
CAGGATTATAATATTTCATTTCGAGGAGGTACAGATGTTGCCCGTTTTTATGTGTTAGGTGGCTATACAAATTTCGAAGGCGTATACAAGGATGCAGATATCATCGACATAGATTTTGGGACAAATGCAAAATACAGGAGACTCAATTTGAGAGCTAATCTTGATCTGCAGCTGAACAAAAATCTCTCTGTAAAAGCCAGTGTTTCAGGAATCACGGAAGATCGTAACACGCCATCCGGTTTTACTGCGGCATCTGTGTTTTCTAATTTAATGAAAGTTCCCGCCGCAGCATTCCCCGTTACAAACCTGGATGGATCATGGGGCAATAGTTCTGTGTATAATTTTAACCCGGTACAGTTGCTCAGACGCAATGGTATCTACAACTCTCACACAAGATACTTACAAACAAACGTCAGCTTCGCCCAAAAGCTGGACGCATTAGTTACCGGCTTATCACTGAGCGGTGGCATCTCATTTAGCAATGTGTACACAGGTGTGTACGATAAAAAGTTTGCTGTGGCTGCTTATGAAATTACTAAAGATGCTTATGACAATCCTGTTGTTGATAATAATGGAAACATTGTTTACAAAGTTGTAGGTAAGGCAGATGAAAGTATTTCGGATGGAGGTAACAGTCACTGGAATCGCACCTCTGCACTATTTGGTTTTGATTATGCAAGAAGTTTTGGTAAAAATACTTTTACGGGAATGCTAAAAGCTACCCGTTCCAGTTATACTCATGATGGTCAAACATATGCAGTGGTAGACCAGGGATTGCGTGGCTTTGTCACTTACGATTATGCTAAAAAATATATTGCGGATTTGTCTTTTTCTTATCACGGTTCAGGTGATTTTGAATCAGCTCATCGTTATGGATTGTTTCCTGCATTAGGTATAGGATGGATCGTAAGCAATGAAGATTTTCTGAAAAATAATTCAGTTGTCAATTTCTTAAAACTGAGAGCCTCTTACGGTTTAACCGCAAATACCAACGAAAGCTCCCGCTTCTTATACGAACGTTGGGCAAGTTATACATCGAATGTGTATGTGTTGGGAACCACTGATGGAACAAGAAACGGACGCACTGAAGGAGCCTACGCAAATGCTGATTTTACATGGGAAGCAAAACAAACGGCTAATGTGGGAATTGATGCAACGCTTTTCAAAAAATTGAATGCAACGGTCGATGTCTTTAAGGAAAAACGCACTGACATTTTGGAAGCACCTGTTGGCGTTCCTAACTACACTGGCTTCAATTTTAGAAATACAAATTCGGGCGAAGTTGTAAATAAAGGTTTTGAAGTTAACCTGCAGTTCCGCGATAAAGTAGCAAATAGTTTTGAGTACAATTTCGGAGTTTATATGGCCTATGCTCACAACGAAATAACAAAAAAAGCAGAGAACCCTCAGCCTTATGAATACCTGTATCAAAAGGGATATCGTATCGGGCAAATGAGAGGATTGGAATATGCAGGATTTTACCAGGTTGCTGATTTTGATGCTAGTGGCAATTTAAATGCAGGTGTAGTTAAATCAACATATGGTCAAGTGAAACCTGGAGACCTTAAATATGTTGACAAAAACGGTGATGGACTCATTAGTGATTACGACAAGGTTCCGATGAACTTTGCTAAACTTCCTGAAATTACTGGAGGATTTAACCTGGGCTTCAAATATAAAGGACTTGATTTCGAAGCTTTCGTGCAAGGCGTGATGAACAGGACTGTAAGCTTACTGGATGATGCTTTTGATTATACACATCCGTTAGCGAGCAACAATAACATCACCGTCTTTTCAAACAATCCGTGGACTCCGGAGAAAGCCAGTACAGCTACTTCACCAAGATTGTCCACTTTGGTAAACAACAATAATAACCAGGCATCTGACTTCTGGTTACGAAGCGGTAATTTCTTTAAGCTTCGCAGCGTTGAATTGGGCTATACTTTACCCAAGGTAGGTTTCCTGAAAAGCTTTGATAACACAAGATTTTACGTGATCGGCAATAACCTTTTAGGTAATGAGATCGAAGGACTGGAGCCTGAAAGACTTTCAATGGGATATCCGCTGATGAAAACAGTAACATTTGGAGTCAAAGCAAAATTTTAGAACGAACATTTTAAGATAACAAAAATGAAAAAATATTATAGTTCTATAGTGATTATAGTGTTGGCCACATGCTCGTTTGTCTCTTGTAAAAAAGACTTCCTGAATGTTAAAAATATACCGGCCGACATGCCCATAGACATGATGTACAAAACGTACGACTATGCGCAGGATGTGGTATGGAAAACATACAGTTTTTTGCCTGATGGCTATGCATGGATGGATATGGAAGCAGCAACAGATGATGCTTATCATACCAACGTAAGCAACCGTTCCCACATTTTCAATAATGGAGTATGGAATCAGTTCAATAATCCGGAAAGTGTTTGGAACAATTACTTTGACGGTATTTACCAGGCAAATCTTTATCTCAAACATAAAGGAGATGTGGATTTATCATACCTGGCAAATGGAATTAAGAATAATGATTCAACAACTTACAAAAGAGCATTAACAAACCTCAAACTGATGGAAGGGGAATGTTATTTTTTGAAAGCCTTCTTTTATTTCGAATTAGTGAAACGCTATGGTGGCGTTCCTGTCATTGACCAGGCATTGGAATATGATGAAGCGTCTAAATGGAAAGGCTTGCCAAGGAATTCAGTTGATGAATGTTTTAAGTACATCGTTTCTTTATGCGATAAGGCTTCAGTTATTATTCCTGACAGTGTACGTACAAGCTCTGTTACCAGTTGGTATGAATCCGGAAGGGCAACTAACGGAGCCATCAAAGCTTTGAAAGCAAGAGCACTGTTATATGCAGCCAGTCCTTTGTTCAAAGATGCGGGTTCAACCCTTACCTGGGCTGATGCTGCAGCGGCTGCCAATGATGTCATCAAAACGAATCTTTATAATCTTGATGGAAGCTATGCAAACTTGTTTGGAGCTACCAACGCAACATCTGCTGAGGCAATTTTCTTTAGGAGATTTGGAGATCAAAACTGGTTTGAAGCTAATAATTTCCCTATTGTGTTTGAAAAAAGCAATGGAAGCAGTGTAACACCAAGTCAAAATTTTGTAGACGAATTTGAAGTGAAAACTGGCAGTACCGCTGCACCTTTCGATTGGAACAATGCAACTCATGCTGCTAATCCATACAGCAACAGAGATCCTCGCCTGGCAGCTACTGTAATTTATAACACTGCCACATTTAGCGGAAATACTATTCAAACCTATTTCGGGGGAAATAGCGGTCAGCCTAAATTAAATGCTACTAAAACAGGATACTATTTATCGAAGTATGTGAATCCTGGTGTTAACCTGGTTACTGGTACCAAAACAAAGCATCAATGGATGTATTTCAGGTATGCAGAGATACTTTTAGATTATGCAGAAGCTATGTACAATGCTTATGGTGCTACCAGCGATCCATTGGGCTATGGCATGACAGCGTTGCAAGCGCTCAATAAAGTAAGAGCTCGTGCCGGCGTGGCAATGCCTGCACGCACTGATGTGACGCAAGACTTCCTCATGCATGAGCGTAGGGTAGAACTTGGATTTGAAGGACATCGATATTGGGATGTGCGCAGATGGAAAATGGGAAATTATTTCCGTCAACCACTGAACAGGATAGAAATTACACTTAATGGTACCAGCTATACTTATGCAGTTAAGAAGTTGGAGGACCGTGTGTATGATGATAAAATGAACTGGTATCCTATTCCACAAAGTGAAATTATAAACACAGGTTGGACACAAAATGCTGGTTGGTAATTAAACACAACACAAGATCATCATAAACGCTACAAAAATTATGATTATGAAGTCGCCAAGAAATTCTAAAATATTCATCACAATATTCTACTTCACTTTGGGCACAATGATGCTGCTGGGGTGTAAGAAGGAATCAAATAACAGCTACGAAGTTTATGCATCTGTTGACAGTTTGAAAGCAAGTTTTACGGTTACGCCTGTCCAGGGAAGTAATACAAAATTTGTTGTTACCAATACAACTACGGGCAACTGCGTAGGAACATATTGGGACTCTGACCAGGGAAATAAGTTTGTTGGTGGGAAAACCGTGGATACAATCTTTTATCCTTTAGCAGGAACATATAATATCAAGATGCAGGTGTTAGATAAGAGAGGACATTTGTACACCGCAGGACCGATAGCCGTAACTACTACAGTAAATGATCCAAGATATATCTTAAAGGGAGGACAGATGAGAACTGGTGATGATGCTTATTGGAGCATATTCAATCAAGGTCCGAAAAATGGTATATGGGCTTTGACCAGCGGTTTTTATACTGTAACCAACAATCCAAACAATACAGGTATTTACCAGGCGGTGCAATTGGTTGGAGGTAAGAAATACAATGTTTCGATAACTTATGATGCTAAATCGTATAATAGCACATGGGGTGAAATATGGATTGGTAAATTCCAGCCCGTTAATGGATCTGACTATGGAGCCAATGCTCCTTCGAGTGGTAATGCCAGTAGTTCGACACCAACTTTTGTGAGCTGGAATTCTACTACCAATCCTGGTACATCAGGCACTAAAACCGCCACATTTACTCCGGCAACTTCGGGAACTTATTATTTCACAATAAAAGTAGGCACGGGAAGTTCTTTTACTTCGGTTGGCATTTCAAACGTAAGTCTTTACAGCGATTATTAAGCATCCGAAAAAACAGGACGCTCAATAATCCTGCTTAAATAAGTTAAGAATCATGTTGAGAATTTTCTCGCTCGCAAAGCAGTCATAACACGTTGCCGTGTTTCTACACGGCAACCTTTTTTTATGTCATGACCTATCGAAAACTTTTGAAACGGCAATGATATTTTGCAGATAAAATTTGGCAGTAATATCAATAAAATGAACTCCAGCAATTTTTTGTTTTACAATTCATCGAACAATTAAATACCGTAGTATGAAAAGACTACTTCGCCCATTTACATTTTATTTTCTGGCTGTCTTCTTCTCTTTTAGTTATTGTAGTGTAAGTGCACAAAATTCAATACCTGTAAAAGTTGAAATAAAAAAGATCAATGGCAGCTATAAACTGTTTCGTGGCGGTCAGCCCTACTTTATTAAAGGAGCAGGTGGCACTAACTATATGGAACGTCTTGCACAATACGGTGGTAATTCTATTCGCACCTGGGATTCAAGAAATGGTGATGATGTATTAAATAAGGCAAATGGCTTAGAACTTACAGTAACTATGGGTTTAAATGTGGCCCGCGAAAGACATGGTTTCAATTATGATGATACTATTGCCGTGAAACAACAATTAGAAAAACTTCGTGAGCAGGTTCGTAAATACAAAAACTACCCGGCATTATTGATCTGGGGTATCGGTAACGAATTAAATCTGAATTATAAAAACCCTAAGGTTTGGGATGCTGTAAATGAGATCGCAAAAATGATTCATGAAGAAGATCCCAATCATCCTGCTACAACTATGTTGGCTGGCATCAACAAAAAAGAAATTGATTACATAAAAGATAGATGTCCTCAGCTTGATTTGATTTCTGTACAAGTGTATGGTGGACTGGCGAGTGTACCACAACAATTGCGAGCTGCCGGTTGGGAAGGACCTTACATGGTAACAGAGTGGGGACCAACCGGACATTGGGAAGGATTGCAAACATCATGGAAGGCCTCTATTGAAGAAACCAGCAGTGAAAAAGCGGCGGTGTACAAAAGCAGGTATGAATATTCTATCGAGAGGGATAAAGAAAAATGTCTTGGCTCTTATGTTTTTCTTTGGGGACAGAAGCAGGAGCGTACACCAACATGGTATGGATTGTTTACAGAAAAAGGAGAAGAGAACGAGGTTGTTGATGTAATGCAATTTTTATGGAGTGGAAAATGGCCGCAAAACCAGGCGCCACATATCTATTCATTCCAGATCGATAATAAAAAAGTTACAGACAATATTGTGCTGAAGCCTGGTATAAGCTATGATATTCTTGCAACTGCTTTTGATCCTGACAATGACAAATTGAATTACCGCTGGGAACTACTTGAAGAAGCAACAAAACTTGGAGAAGGCGGCGATCACGAGGACCGCCCAATAGCAATAGAAAACAGCATAAAAAATAGTGTAGATGGAAAAGCAATGTTGAAATCACCAACTAAAGAAGGCGCTTACCGGCTTTTTGTTTACATAACTGACGGTCATAATAAAGTGGCTACTGCAAATATTCCTTTTTATGTAAAGCAGTAAGCATAGAATGAACTTCATGAAATTCTTTTAACCCTTTAATTCGAAAGCAAATCAATTCTGGCACATGAAAAAGCTACTTCTCCCAATTACTGTTTTATTTATTGCAAGTGTTTTTTGTATTAGCACGGCGATTGCTCAGCAAAAAGCCATCGATCAAAAAGTAGATTCTGTTTTAAAACTGATGACGCTTGATGAAAAAATTGGCCAACTCAATCAGTATACAAGCAGTTGGAGCACAGGGCCTGTTTCACCAGAAGGAAACAAGTTGCAAGATATTAAAGATGGAAAGATCGGTTCACTACTCAATGTAAAGGGTGTTGATAAAACAAGAAGCATGCAGGAAATTGCCATGCAGTCGCGGTTAAAAATTCCTTTGCTGTTTGGTCTTGATGTTATTCATGGATACAAAACAACTTTTCCAATTCCATTGGCAGAAGCAGCAAGTTGGGATTTGAATGCAATTGAGATATCTGCAAGAATCGCAGCTACCGAAGCGTCAGCATCAGGCATTCACTGGACCTTTGCTCCAATGGTGGATATAGCTCGTGATCCTCGTTGGGGAAGAGTAATGGAAGGCGCAGGAGAAGATCCTTATCTCGGATCATTGATCGCAAAAGCGAGAGTCAAAGGTTTTCAAGGCAAAGGCCTAGGTAATGTTGATGCAGTAATGGCATGCGTAAAACACTTTGCCGCCTATGGCGCTGCCATAGGCGGGAGAGATTACAACTCCGTCGACATGAGCGAACGCACCTTGTGGGAAATTTATCTTCCTCCATTTAAAGCAGCAGCCGATGCAGGTGCTGCAACGTTCATGAATAGCTTTAATGATTTGAATGGTATTCCTGCAACAGGTAATGCGTATTTGCAAAGAGATATTCTTAAAAGCAAATGGAATTTTAAAGGTTTTGTTGTGAGTGATTGGGGAAGCATTGGCGAAATGATCCAACATGGTTATGCTGCTGATAAATATGATGCGGCATTAAAAGCAATCACTGCGGGTAGCGACATGGACATGGAAAGCAGGAGCTATACTGCTAACCTTTCTAAATTGGTGAAAGAAGGAAAAGTGTCTGAAATATTAATTGACGATGCAGTAAAAAGAATCCTCCGTAAAAAATTTGAGATGGGATTGTTTGATGATCCTTTTCGTTTTTGCAATGCGCAAAGGGAAAAAGATGCGATCAACAATCAGCAACATCGCACCATTGCAAGAGATGTTGCACAAAAAAGTATTGTTCTTCTGAAAAACCAAAATGGTTTGTTACCGCTTTCAAAGTCTTACAAAACAATCGCTGTTATCGGTCCGCTTGCGAAATCAAAAGAAGATATGCTTGGTTTCTGGAACGTACCATGGACAGATAACAGCGATGTAGTTTCTCTATATGAGGGCCTAGAGAAGAAACTGGGAAGTAGAACGAAACTTCTTTATTCAAAAGGCGCAGAGATCAATGATACAAGTCGTGCAGGATTTGCCGATGCAGTAAAAACAGCTACGCAATCCGATATTGTTATTGTGAGTGTGGGAGAGAAGAGAGACATGAGCGGTGAAGCAAAGAGTCGTTCCAATATTCATTTGCCAGGTGTGCAGGAAGATTTGATAAAGGCATTGCACGCAACAGGGAAACCAATTGTTGTTATCATCAATGCTGGAAGACCTTTAATCTTTAATTGGACGGCTGATAATGCGCCTGCAATTTTGTACACATGGTGGTTGGGAAGTGAAGCAGGCAACGCCATCGCAAATGTTTTGTTTGGCGATTATAACCCTTCAGGAAAATTGCCAATGAGCTTTCCAAGAACAGAAGGACAAATTCCTATCTACTATAACTATTTTAGCACTGGTCGCCCTGCACCGGACAATAATGCCATGCCAAATTATCGTTCCGGTTATATCGATTTACAAAAGAGTCCAAAGTTTGCATTTGGCTACGGATTAAGTTATACGACATTTAAGTATGATGGTTTGAAGTTGAGCGATTCTGTAATGAGTGCAGGAAATAATATCGAAGTGTCATTCACATTGACTAACACAGGTAAGGTTGCAGGTGAAGAAGTTGCTCAATTGTACATCCGCGATAATGTTGCTTCTCTTGTTCGTCCTGTAAAAGAATTGAAAGCTTTCGAAAAGGTTGGGCTCAAACCAGGTGAAAGTAAGATCATTCATTTTACTATCGATAGGGACAAACTTTCTTTTTACAATCAAAGACTTGAGTGGAAAGCCGAGCCCGGAACATTTACATTAATGATAGGAACGGCATCGGATAATATTCAACTGCAATCCAGTTTTCAATTAGCTGAGTAAAATCAATGAAGAACTTTGCAGACTTGATCGGTTGACTAGTTGTATCGAATGATTGCACTAAGCTTCTGAATGAAAATTCAGCAGGAAATTGAACAGGTTTTCATCCGGCGGTATTTGTAGTTTTTTTCTTAAACGGTATCGGCTTAGCTCAACGCTTTTAATAGTAATGTTTGTGATCTGTGCAATTTCTTTACTTGAAAGATTTAACCTGAGGTAAGCGCAAAGTTTCAATTCACTCGGTGTAAGATTGGGATAAACGGCTTTAAGTGAGACCAGGAAATCACTATGCACTTTATCAAAATGTACTGCAAACTGTTCCCAGTCTTTCTTCATTTTATCCTCACCCAACATTTTTAAAATCTTTTTGTAATCCTCTGATTCTTTATCTACCTCGCTTCCTTTTTTCATTCTAACAAACTGCTCTTTTACCTTAACCAGCATTTCCCCTTTTTGAATAAGGTTCAAAGTGGTTGATGCCAGTTCAGTATTCTTTGTCTGGATTTCCGATTCGAGCTTTTCGTTTTTTAGCCGAATGATTTCCTTTTCATTTCTCTCTATTTCCAATTGATGCAAATACATCAGTTGCTTTTGTTCTTCTTCAAATTTTTCCTTCTGCAATTTGTTTACGTATTCCAGCTTTTTTGTTTCTTCTTCATGCTTTAATTGCTGCTCAACAAATTTTTTCTTTTGGAAACGGTATAAAAAATAAATCACTGCACCTATCAGTAACCAATAAAAAAGGTAGGCCACAGTACTGCGATACCACGGTGGTAAAATGGTGAACTGGTAGGTGGCTACTGCCGACTCTTCACCTTCGTGTGTTCTTGCTTTTACTTTAAAACTGTAGCGGCCGGGTGAAAGGTAGGTGTAATCCTTTTCTGTTTTTCTTGACCACTTGGACCATGTTTTATCAAAGCCTTCGAGATAACAAGAATACTCAATACTTGGCTGCTTCCCATACAGTGGAGATGAAAATTCAAAATGAATAGAATTCCATGAATAATTTATTTGAGCCGTGCTGCTTTTAATTTCATAGTTAGCGTAATGTCCGCCAAAAACAACGCTGTCCTTTTTGTTGTTGATCCTGACATTTCCAATGGATATGGGAATGTTTTCTTTCTTTGATTTGTATTGCTGGTAATTAATGTGATAAAAGCCTCCTTCTCCTGCAACAAAAACGTTGTTACGGTTATAAGGGTAAATGCATTCAAAACCACCTGTCATTATCCGGTTAGTCAATTCCGGAAAATGAACAACTTCGGCAGTGCCTGATGAAAAATCCACTACACCCAATTTTTTATTTTCAACAAACCAAATATTGCCTTCATCGTCTTCTTTTAAATATTCAGCAACAGTATTTCCGAAAATACTTTTAAAAAATGCAGAAGGTTTAAAATCATCTGTATTCTCATCGTATTCAAAAAAACCTTTTTCGTTGGAAAGAATAATCCTGCTCTTGATTTTGAAAATATGGTTGTTGTTTGGTGATAGAATTTTGTTCTTATCATTATAAGCCGTATAGCTTGGTTTGATGCCGCCATTCAACTGAATCTTGAATAGGCCTTTATAAGGGTGCGATACCCATGCAATGTTGTTGTCAACAGCCATAAATCGAACAGATTCAAAATGGCAATGGACCGAGGGGTTTTTAAAACTTCCGTTTTGATAATTGTAAAAGTTTACGCCGTTATAAGTTCCGGCAATAACGACCGGCGAAGGAATTACATTATTCAGTGGAGAGAACGTCCAAAAGCCCGAACTGGCATCAATGGCCTGTGGAACTTTGTTTTTAATAACAAAGAAACCATCATTGTGACCCATCACTAATTCGCCATTCAGTTCACATAAGTTCCAAACCTGTCCTTTTGTGTTGGGTACCTGTTCAAAATTCCCTTTCACATAGCTAATATCCTGCTGCTGACCAATCTGTGTACGATACAATCCATTCGAAGTTCCTATGTACAATATATTGTTATGAATGATAGCAGACTTGCCTGCGCTTTGTTCCTCGTAATCTGGAAAAATATGCTTGATAGCATTGCTGTAAGCAATAAAATCAATTCCGTTGTCAAGGCCCAGCCAAAGATTTTTTTCCTTGTCAACAAAAACTGAAAGGATATTGTTGTTTTGCAAGCCATCTTGTTTTGCAAGTCTTTGAATAAACTGTCCCTTCTTATTAATTACATAGCATCCGCCAATACTGGTAATAATGGCAATCCTGTTTTCATCAATTACCGTTGCGCCATACGGATTTTTTTCATTGATTATTGTAAGATCAGGGGTTGAAAATGGAATGATATGATCTCCATTCAAAACGAATGCGCCATGCTTTTTAGTGATCAGCAACAGGCTGTCTTTGTTTAGTGAAAGCAAAGCTATTACCTGTGCTTTTAACGGGATAGAGTCCTTTGTTGACAACGGGACCCAACTGTTATTTTCAAATCGCATGAGCCCCTTGCCATATGCTTTGCTTATCAGCTGGTCATTCGCTGAACCCAGAAAGCTCCAGGAAATATCCCTGTAAACAGTGATTTTATCATTTCTGTACTGGAAGATTTTTTTAAATGAGCGAAAGAACACGGCATCTTTATAAATCACAACGTTCCATATATCAGTAAAATCCTTTTCTGCGTCAGGTATCAGGTTGTTCAGCGAAGTATATTGAAGAACCCCTGCGTTATCGGCCTGGAAGAACCCGATTTCTCCTTGTGCGCCAACATATATTCTTCCATCCGGTGCAATTACCAGGGAACGGATAGTGCTTGAAGTAGGAGTTGAATATTTTTTCCAAAAATTTCCGTCAAAGGTTAAAAGACCCTCATCATTGGCAACGTAAATGATTCCTTTTTTATCCTGGGCAATGGTCCAGTTTTGAGTGCCGGCATTATAAACTTGTTTGGAGTAGTTTACAATTTCAGGTAGTGCAATCGTGTTTTGGCAAACGGCGGCAACGGATAAAAATAATAAAACAGTTAGCAGAATTTTCCTAGGCATGGCGAGCACTAAAGATAAGTTTTTTATTGATGTGGTAATGATGTATGTAAAGCCTTTACAGTAAGGCTGTTCATTATTTTTGATGTGGTATTGAAGGGTGGCCTGATGAGGAAACCGGAATTAGGATGCATAATTTGCAACGAAGTAAAGCAATCGTTTAAAGTGGCGGCTTAGTATTTTTATGGGTTAGTGCAAGCCGCCCTTTTTTCGTTTATTATCCAGTTTTTGAATTAAAACCACTAAAATGTTTTTATCGGGATTAAGAAGCTCATTTTTTTTAGCGTTAATAGCAGCTCTAACACTAAATCATCTGAATGCGCAAGGTTTCCTCCATACAGAGGGCAAAAGAATTGTCAATGGAAAGGGGGAAAATGTTTTGTTGAGAGGAATTGGACTTGGGGGGTGGATGCTGCAGGAAGGTTATATGCTTAGGTTAAACGGCCAGGGACAGCAAAATAAAATTCGCAGCAGGATTGCTGAATTGATTGGAGAGGCCAACACAGAACAATTTTATAATGCCTGGTTATCCAATCATACCAGGAAAATTGATATTGATTCTATGAAAGCATGGGGTTTTAACTCGGTGCGACTTCCTATGCATTTCAATCTTTACACCTTACCAATTGATAAGGAACCTGTGCCGAGAGGAAACACATGGATCGATAAAGGCTTCCGAATAACTGATAGTTTGCTGGCCTGGTGTAAGGCAAATCAAATCTACCTGGTATTGGATCTTCACGCAGCACCAGGTGGTCAGGGAAATGATCTGAATATTTCAGATAGAGATGCTAGCAAACCTTCACTTTGGGAAAGTGAAGAAAACCAGAAGAAAACAATTGCACTCTGGAAAAAATTAGCACAGCGATACGCCAATGAACCATGGATAGGAGGTTACGACATTCTTAATGAACCCAATTGGGGATTTGAAGATCTAACCAATGATAAAAACGGACTTAAGGAAAAGAAAAACGAGCCTTTGAGAAAATTAATGGTTGATATTACTAAGGCTATTCGTGAAGTGGACAAAAGACACATCATTATTATTGAAGGCAATGGTTGGGGAAACAATTATAATGGCATTTTGCCAACCTGGGATGACAATATGGTTTTGAGTTTTCATAAATACTGGAACTATAATAATCCGGCTTCCATACAGCACATACTGAATACAAGAGATCAATACAATGTGCCGGTATGGTTAGGAGAAACAGGCGAAAATTCCAATGTGTGGTTTACAGAAGCGATTTATTTGCTGGAATCAAATAATATTGGATGGGCATGGTGGCCGTTGAAGAAAATGGGCAATAATAATCCAATGCAAATTCTGTCAAACCCGAATTACGATAAAATTCTTGCTTACTGGAGTGGTCGCGGGCCGAAGCCGACTGCAGAAGAAGCTTTTGATGGCGTAATGAAACTGGCATCATCGGCGAAACTGGAAAACACAGTTATAAAAAAGGACGTGATTGATGCCATGTTCCGTCAACCATTTTCGGCTGAAGCAATTCCGTTTAAACTGAACCTGATAAATAAAACTGCCATTTTAAATGCGGTCGATTATGATCTGGGCAAGAATGGTATTGCTTATTTCGATAACGACACAGCCGATTATCATGTTTCTACCGGCAAAAGAGGAAGCTCGAATAGAGGAGGCTTTTATAGGAATGATGGTGTTGATATAAAAGCAGATTCAGTAAAAACAAATACATTTTACATAACAAACTTTGAAAAGGCAGAATGGCTACAATACACATTGAATGTTGCAAAGGACGGTATATACAATTTGAAGTTGAGCTGTGTTTCAAAAAATCAAGAGGGGAAATTATCGCTGTCTTTAAATAATAATGCTCCAACATTGGTTGATGTAAAAGAGTCAAATGACTGGCAAACGATAGTAGTAAAGCAAATTCGATTGGTCAAAGGAGATAATAAGCTCAGGTTAAATGTTAATGATGGGAATTTTGATGTTAAAACGATTGAGTTAGTGAAGGCAAAGCCATAAGCATTGAAGAGAAAAAAAGTGTGCATTTAAAATTATGTTTCCTGATAGCACTAATTAGGCAGTTAGAGCGGAAAACAGGAATTTATCAGAAAGGGTTTCTACTGAAACCCTTTTCCATTTTGTGATCCACAGAAAGATCCGTGCGATTTCCTTTTTTCAAATTTGAAATTAGTTGTTCAATTCAAAGGGAGTTGATTTCTCGTTACGATATATTGACCGAAATTGGAATCACCCCATCGGGTGATTGACTTGCTTTTTTCATTGAACTAAGTTTGATACCGATAGTCTTCATCAAACACCCCTGCATGAAAAGCATTTTTTATTTGACGGTTTTTTGCCTCACTTATTTTTTTTCTTTTTCGCAAACACCGGTTGCTGATAACGAATTCAACTTTCAAAGCATCTACCGCATCAAAAATGTAAAGACGCAAAAAGCAATGGAAGCTGAGGATGGTGCGTTTGAAAAGGGAACCAAAGTGCAGCAATTTTTTTCCTATTCAAGAAATGGCTTTGTAGATGGACATAACCAGGAATGGTTGATCATTCCGGCAGGAAAGCGGGAAGGCGGTTTCGTTTTTTACATTATCAATAATGGCTTTCTGAAATACCTGGATGCAATGGTGCCTTTGAGTGTAAATGAAGGCGTAGATGCCGATAATCAGTTGTGGGTTTTTGAGAAAATAGGGCAGAACTGGTTGATTAAATCTTTTTCTTCACGTCAATATGTTGAAATACCAGAGGGTAATATAAAAGATGGTGATCGCTTCCAGTTGGCAGCATTTACCGGGAACGCCAATCAACAATTCAATTTGATTAGTACAGGTGCTACAGTTCCTCCAAGCCTTCGCGGTCCTTGGCTAAATATTACCACTTCTTACGCCGGTACAAAAGCAATAGATGCATCCGGTGCTGCCGAAACAGACGGAGAGCCTCTGAAGATAAATGAACTCCGGAACGGCGAAACGAAACAACAATGGCAAATTTCTTTGTCTCCCGGGTATTATGAACTGAAACCAAGAAACGCTCCAACAAAATGCGCAGAGATCTTGGATTTTTCTACCCAGGATTCCGACCCTGCCGGTTGCTGGACATGTGTAAATGGCACCAATCAAAAATGGATCATTGTGCCGGTTGCAAGAGAAAGTGGTAAGTATATTTTTTTCAATCGCAACAGCGGCAAATGTCTTACAGTTCAGGGTGGAAACAGTACTCAGAACGGAACTAAGATTGTGCAATACACGTTTGCAAACAAGGATAACAGCAAATGGAAAATCAGTCCTGCCCGCTGAACAACTAAAAACATGGTTATGAAAATACAGTTTCTTCAAAGTCGCAACACTTGTATCAAATGCATGATCATCATGCTTTCGATACTGGAAGCTTCTTATTGTTATTCTCAAATCTCTGCAATCAGCGTAAATAAAGCTGTGGTTAATCAAAAACCGGCGGCGACTGATTTCTTGAAAACGCAAATGTCAGCAAAAGCCAGAGAAAAGAATTTCGGAAACTCTTTGCAAGGTTATTCGGCCCCGGTGTATTATGCCCAGGGAAATATGAGTGGTAGCGTTCAAAAGTTTGAAAGGGGAAACGTATATTATCAATATTACACCGGCATTCATGCTGTCCCGCAAAAATTTGTTCCGGAGTTTGAAGCCACCAGAAATGTTGACCCGCTTGGATTCCCTGTAACCGATGAATTGCAGGACGGTGCAAACAGCATGCAGGTTTTTGAAAATGCAATACTGTATTATTACAAGGATCGTGGTGGCGTGGTTGTATGGCATTTGAAAGAGAGAGCTTCTACTAACTCATACGTTTCAGATTATCCTAAAAAATACGGCTATTATCGAATTACACTTACCGGCTTCACTTGTAACCATCCAACGAATGATGATGTTTTGGAGCGGGACGGGAAAGGCGATGAGATATACATTTCAACTTCTTATTTTGATGTGGATAGAAATGGAAACACCACGCAAAGAGCAAATAATAGAACAAAAGTATTTGGCGATGTCAATAAACCTGAATGGATATCCGGGCCCAATTCGAGGATATTGTTTGGATCAAAAAGTGCGTTTGGTGGGATTGATTCGAGAAATTCATATCCCAACACACCTTATTCCTTAAGCACCACACCAGACTATCCATTCCCGGGAAGAACTGCAACTATCCCGTATGTTGTTTACGAGGGACCATTAACTGAAGACGAAAACCAGGCAGTAGTTGTTCCAACTGTGTGGGAATGGGATGGCGATGGCGAAGATGGTCTTAATGTTTTTCTGCGTTTTATTACCGGCGCAGGTTTAATTGACCTGACGAATTATCAATTAGGAGTTATAGCAGATAATGCCAACTATTCGGATAACAGTAAAACGCAGTTCCGCTATCTGGGAAATATCTTGTACACCTTCAATAATGAACATCCTGGCAGCAGGGTAACTGTGACCAAAAATATTATCGGCGACCCTAAGGACAGGCCAGTAGGGATGTATGATGATGGCGATCATTTTTCATTTCGTCCTATAGCTATGAAACTTGGTTACAAGGACGCTGAGCAATTATGTAACCTGAATGCATTAGGAATTGGTAATGGCATTTTCAAAATCGATTACATCGACGATCCGGCATTACAAGGTAATTACACACTTTATTTTAAAATTGAAAAATTGCGTGGAAACTAAACAAGCGAAAAAATGAAAACAAAACTATTTAGCGGTTTTATATTTATGTTAGGAGCCTTGCACTTTGTGGCCTGCAATAATGATAGCAAAGTAAATGGACAAACAGGCACTCAAATCGCTGCTGCCGAAAAAACAAGTATGCCGGCTCCCGTACAAACAGTTGCTCAAAGCAATGTTGATGATGGCCCGGCCATAGCCACTATGGAAACAAATGATTTTGTTTTAAAAATTCATCGTGCCATTTCTTTTGAATTGAAACCAAAATCATATCAACCAATTAAAGTTGACCCGTCAACTAAATTAGTGGTGCTAGATGTGTCAGTTCACAATAAGCTTTCTACTCCCATTAATTTTTCCCGCATTCTTGGAATGACAGTAATAAAAGGTGATGGTGATAAAAATTTAATGGCGCCATGGGTAGTTGGTGCTTATGAAGTAGATTATGCTGAGGCCAATCATCAAAAGGAATACGACGCATTATGGAGCAGCCAGTTTGAGCCAAATGGTTTTCATAGGGCAGTACTCATTGGCCTAAATCCAAAAAAAGATGAAAATAATTTTACAATGATTGTTCCGGGAAAACCGGACTTCAACAGCCCTGAAAAAAAAGAAATCAAATTCAATTTGTAATCGATAAATTATTATGAAGCAAATTGTATTAAGCTTGCTGGCGTTTATTGCCCTGGGTTTTATCAGTAATACAGTCAGTGCACAACAAGCTATAACTTATCAGCCGGGGGAAGTATTGAGAGTAGATTTTGAGGGCAAGCACAAATTATTAAACCACGCTTCTACCGACTCAACAAAATATCAGCCAGGGTCTGTTTTGAGAATTGACTTCGAGGGACTCCATTCCATAAAAGCCCGCGAGCAAACAACACAAACGAGTTATCAACCCGGCGCCGCGTTGCGAATTGATTTTGAAGGAAGACACAGAAAACAACATTAACTGACTACTAAAAAATTGTTATGAGATATGTTCTTTCATCAGTTGCATTGTTTGTTATTGCAATTGCGCAGGCACAAACGAACCCGGTTCCAGTAAAGCCAACTATCAAAGTGCAACCCAAAACGGTAACAACGCCAAATCAAAACAATAATACTTCTTCAAGTAATGCAAATGTTGGTTCCTCTACTACTTCAGAGCCAGCTTCTAAGCTTATAAGGGATGGAAAGGAACCGGCCGGTATCCAAGGCTATATTGCATGGGTTGATCCTGTTACGCAAAAAAAGCATTTTATAAAAGGCCAGGACGATCGCTCAGGTGAATGGAGATATGCTTATGAATATCCCACCATCAGCGTTGAGTTTTCGAAGAATGGAACTATTGAGTGGGCAACATTGAACAGCGGTAATTATTATGTACCTGTCGATAGCCTGGGAAGAGAGTTGTCAAAATATTCTACCGATTGGAGAACGCCGCCTGCCGCATTCAGGTACAACATAAAGTTCCGGTTTGATTTAAATTATAATGGAGCTCCCGTGGTGTTGGATGATCAGCAAACCATACGTTATAATCCAAACATCTATAAATTTTACGACGTTAAGATTCCGATTCCTTTTACCAATGCAAATGCCCACTCCGGAGTTACAGTTCCACTTGAAGATTTCCCCGACAGGCCTATTGAACAAAAAAGGAGAATTACAAAATTTACAGACCTTCCGGATATTAATTAGGCTATGTTTTTTATTGTTAATTAGTTTTCATCCAAGACTTCAAATGAAACGAAAGCTATTTTATATTTTGTTCTTTTTTTGCTTTTTGTCAACATTCGGATTTATAAAAGTTCAACAATCCGGTGTTGGTAAAAAATGCACAGACCCTTATGGTATTTGCAAAAAGAAAGTGCCCATTGGACATAATTTTAAAAGCCTGATTCCTACCGCTGTTTGTAAATGGAAACGTATTTATTTTAAAGACCCGACCATCATGTTTGATGGAGAAGCAAAATATTCTAATGACAAAGATTCTGTGTTGATGCTCTTTAGCCTACAAGAGAATGCTGCATCACGTAACAGCGTTTTTCAAACGATAAAGAACGAAGCAATCGAAAGTGATAATTTGATCTCAAAAGAAGAACCACCTGCTAATCCTGCATGGTTAAAAGTAGGTAAACAGCAACATGTTTTTTTTGCGTGGACAAGGGGCAATTATATTTTCTCATGCGAATCAAAACAGGGGTGGAACACATTGAATGCATTTTTGAAATGTTTCCCTTACTAACTGCTTATTTTTATCACCCCATCAGGCGATTGTCTTCAGTTGTATAGAAAACTAAGTTTGGTGAAACTTAACTGGCATGAAAAAGTTTCACCCTTACTTATTGCTGCTTTCGTTATTTGTTTTCAATTTCTCATACTCCCAGGTCGCAATCAATACTACTGGCAACAATGCAAATGGTAGTGCTATGCTTGATGTGGAAAGCACTACAAAAGGAATGTTGATTCCAAGAATGACCACCGCACAAAGAACCGCAATTTCTTCCCCTGCGTCCGGATTATTAGTTTATGATAACACCACTTCTTCATTTTGGTTTTATAACAGTAGTGCTTGGACAGAATTAATTGCAGGAAGCACAACCGGGTGGAAACTTACCGGGAACACTGGTACAGATACATCCATCAATTTTGTTGGTACTACAGATAATCGTGATCTGAAGTTTAGAGTGAATAATGCAAGAGTGGGTACACTTGCCGCCAGTGGCAATGTTTTTTTGGGTTTTGGCACCGGAGCGTCTTCCACTACATCTATTTTGTCAAATGGAATTGGCGCCTATGCTCTAAATTCCAATACCATTGGAAACAGTAATAACGCACTTGGTGGCAATGCTCTTTTTTCAAATACTTCAGGTAACGCAAATAATGCTTTTGGAACACAGGCACTCTACTTAAATACAACTGCAGATCTCAATACTGCGATTGGCCATCAGGCCATGTATTCAAACGTATCGGGTGGCACAAACACAGCTGTTGGCGCAGGTAGTTTGTCCGGTAACACAACTGGACATAGTAACGTTGCTATAGGCATTGACGCTTTAGTTTGGAACTCAACAAAAAGTAATCTTGTTGCGGTTGGCGATTCTGCACTCTATAATAATGGTGCAGGTGCTACAAATGCAAATGAAGCAATAGCAAATACGGCAATAGGATCGAAGGCACTCTATCTGAACAACACAGGTTCTTATAACAGCGCTATAGGGTTTAATGCCTTGCGTAGCAATACTTCCGGTTATCAGAACATTGCAAACGGCAGTGAAGCGCTTTACCAAAATACAACAGGAGCCAGAAATATTGCCATTGGCTTTCGCAGTTTACTTAACAACACAACTGCAATTGAAAATACTGCGATTGGCGATTTTTCAATGAATTCTAACACGACAGGAAACGGCAATTCCGCTTACGGCGCCAGTTCTCTTATTTCAAATACTACCGGCTCCTATAATACAGCAAGCGGTGGATATACGCTGCATCAAAACACGACCGGTTTTGCGAACACTGCTTTAGGAAATTCTTCTCTATACTATAATACAACCGGCTATCAAAATGTAAGTATCGGAGAAAATACATTAGCAAATAACACGACGGGAAATTATAATACAGCGATAGGTACTTCTGCAAATGTTCTCTCCAACAATCTCACCAATGCTGCAGCAATCGGTTATAGAGCAATGGCAGGATCAAGTAACACTTTAGTGCTGGGCTCTATCAATGGTATTAATGGCGCTAATGCCGACGTAAACGTTGGTATTGGAACGACAACACCAACAGGCAGGCTTCATGTCAAGCACAATTCCTATCCTGTTCCAACAATTCTGCTTGAGGAAACCGAAAATGATTTTGCCAGAATGCAATTCAGAAATACAAATGCAAACTCTTTTTGGGAAATTAATGCGAATCCACAAACAACTGCAGCTAATGCACGACTGGAAATCTGGAATAGCAGTTCGGGTATCGCCGGCAACCTGTTTGCTATTACAGGTGATGGAAAGACAATTATTAACGGACCACTTGCTCCCGCAAATAACACAGGCAGTTCGGGACAAATTTTACAAAGCAATGGTAATGCTGTTCCTACCTGGGTTTCGCCTACCAGCGCTTTATACAATAATATATCCCACCTTGGACAAACTTCCTATCTTGTTTTGAGTGGTTCGAGTTCGGCGATCACAGATTTACCAGGACTCAGCTATATATTTTCCGCATCAGCCAACACTAAAGCTATGGTTAGCTTTAGAATTTCCGTGCAATCAAATTCCTGCTTTGGCTGCGGTGCCAGTTCATTTAGCAGCCTTTTGTATGTAGACGATGTACTTACCTATACATATGATGGCAATGTAAATAACAATACAACTTTTAGTCAAATGGGTACTGTGATTTTGAGTTTGACACCTGGGAGCCATTCAATAAAAATGAAAGCACAGCAATTGTCAGGACCGGCAATAACCGTTTTTGGTACTTCGGGAGGAGCGGGGGGCGAAGCCATACAGAGCTATATGGATGTTGTTTTAATCAATCAATAAATTTCCATTTTAAACACTTCATAAGATGAATAAAATTGGAAAAAGGATTTTAGCGGGCCTGTTTGCGGTTGCATTGAGTTTTAAGCCTTTTGCTCAATCGCAATTGATTGTTCAATCAGGAACAGAATTAAAACTTTGGAATAGTAACTACATTGTTTTAGAAAACACTCATCTAGTAAATAATGGAACAGTTAATTTGAATTCAGGAAATGGTACGTTCAAATTCTCAGGCAGTACAAACACAAATATTTCTGGAACAAACAAACCTTTATTCAATAACATTGAACTTGCCAAAACAGGTTCTTCGCAATTAGTATTGCAAAGAGATGTTGATGCATGGGGAAGCATACTTTTTACTTCCGGCATTCTTCATCTAAATAATCACGTTCTTGATCTTGGAAAGTTTGGTTACTTAACAAATGAAAATGAAGTGAACCATGTTATCGGTCCTGCAGGCGGTTATATTCAATGGTCAGATGTTTTGAATGCACCTTCATCTTCAAATCCAGGAAATCTTGGAGCGATTCTCACTACTGCTCAAAATTTGGGCACTATTACGATTCGAAGAGGGCATGTGTCGCAAACCAATGGCGCTGGCGCAGGTTCTTCAATTCTTAGATATTATGATATCATTCCAACAAACAATTCTTCTCTTAATGCTACCTTACGATTTACTTATCTTGATGCAGAGCTCAATGGATTGTCCGAACCGACATTAGCAGTGTGGAAAAGTACCAACCTTACCTTTTGGAGTAATCTTGGATTTGATTCAAGGAACACCAGCACAAACTATGTCGAAAAGAATGCGATAACTGATTTTTCAAGATGGACATTATCAACCCCCGGTAATGCGTTGCCTGTTCATTTTGGTGTATTCAATACGAAATGTAATAGCAATAATGTTGTGTTGAAGTGGACAACTGAAACTGAAACGAACAGTAAATCTTTTGAGGTTCAGAAAAGCATCGATGGAAGAAACTGGATTACGATAGCCAGCTTAGCTGCTCATGGAAATAGTGTTACCTCACGCGAATATTCTTTTACAGATAATTCACCACTTCAAAATAGCTTTTACCGTGTTGCTGAAGTAGACCTAAATGGAAGAGTTAGTTATTCAATTGTAAATAAGGTGAGTTGTGGCAAGTCTGATGAATTCAAATTGTGGCCTAATCCTGTAAAAAACCAGGCTTGGCTATCTGTTAATTCAATAACGGATTGCAAAGCAGATTTAAAACTAATAGATCCGAGAGGAGCGGTGATATCATTAAAACATGTTGAGCTTTTTGATGGAAATAATTCCATATCAATTAATGTGCAGTCGTTCCCTTTAGGAAATTATATTGTTGAACTTATCGTGGATGGTAATATACGAACCGTTAAAATGATTAAACAATGAAACACTATGGTAATCGAAAAGTTTCCGGGCCGTATTACAGAGCATGGAGATTAGATAACAGTCAATGGAAATGTTATCAGGGTGATTACATGGCATTCACCTGTGAGGGGAATGATTGTAAATAAAACAGAGTTGATACAACAATTGAGAATACGAATGGCCGGACTAGTCCGGCCTTTTTGCTTGTTTCTATGAGCTAAACAATTCTGTTTTTCAGCGCTTTTGCAACCGCCTCAGTTTGCGAATGGACTTGCAGCTTTTGATAAATTTTTTTGAGGTGCGATTTGACGGTGTCAATTGTTATTTCCTGCTCAACGGCAATCATTTTGTAACTGTTACCATTCACCAACGAGTTCAGTATTTCCTTTTCTCGTTTCGTTAAACCATAATTCTGTTGTTGTTGTGTTGACAAACTTGCATCGGCAAGCAGCCGCAAGACTTTATTGGCAATGCTTGACGTCATTGGCGCACCGCCGGCAAGTACATCATGTATTGCATCGACAATTTGCTGGGGCGAGGATTTTTTCAATAAGTAACCGTTAGCGCCTGCGCAAATAGCATCAAATACATTTTGATTGTCTTCAAAAACGGTAAGCACAATAATTCTTACATCGCTGTTTATTTTTCTTATACTTCTAATGCCATCCAGTCCATTCGTGTCAGGCATTTCAATATCCATTAGTACCACATCCGGTTGTAACGTCTGTATATGAACATCACAATCGTTACAATTCATGAAGGAACCGGCTAGCTCCATGTTTTTAGTAAATGCCAGCAAGGTGGAAAGACCTTCCCGCATATCGGGATTGTCTTCGTACAAAATCACTTTTATGGTTTGGCTTGTGTTCACTCTCTGACTGGTGCAAATTATTACTGTTGTTGTTCTCAACCAATCACCTTATCAGGTGAGGGGCACTTTCAATGTAATGATAGTTCCTTCACTTTCCTTTGAGTAAATTATAATCTCTCCGCCAAGGTTATTTGCCCGTTGTTTGAAATTATTCAACCCGTTACCAGATCCATTCTTTGATGTATCGAAACCTTTTCCATCGTCCGTAATTGTTATTTCGAAATTCTTCTTTAACAGGTGGAGATCAACTCTAAGATTTCTACATTCTGAATATTTTACCGCATTATTGATGCTTTCTTTAAAGACAAGGTAAATGTCCTTTCTTGTTTCTAATCCGAATCTCGTTTTCTTCACCTTGTCATCAACATAAAATGTGTAATTGATATTCTTAGGCTCCAGCATTTCTGCAGCATATTGTTTCATTCGTACAAGCATGTTTTCAACTGAATCATTAACAGGATTAATACTCCAGACAATATCACTCATGGCATCTATCATTTTTTCAGACCGTTCTCCAATTCGTTCAACAATATTCGTAGCCTCGGATCTTTCTTCCACCAATTTTGTTTGAGCCATGTTGCTAAACAACTTAATGCCGCTTAATGTTGAGCCAATATCATCATGAAGGTCCCGGGCAATTTTATTGCGAAGCTTTTGCTCCGAAACAAGGCTGTTAATTCTCATTCTGTAAATGAAGTAAACAACAGTAAATGCAAACAGCAGGCATAAGGAATAAAACCACCATGTTTTCCAAAACGGCGGGCGAATTGTAATGGGTAAAATTAACTCCTGCTTACTCCAGTTTCCAAAGCGGTCACCTGCCCGCAATTTTAATTTATAACTGCCTGGAGAAAGATTTGAAAAGAAGAGTTGCCGGTTATCACCAAGATTGGTCCATTTTGTATCAGAGCCTTGCAACTGGTAGGCATACTGTAATTTATCTCCTTGCGAAAGATCAAAAGCTGCGAACTCTAAAGACAGGTTGTTTTCATTATATTTTAGATCCAGCTTCTTGATTTGGTTAGGGTTTTCTTCATAATTTTTTTGATTAATAAATAGTGATTCAAGAATGACTGGCCCAATCGGCTGATGATATTGTAAGAGAGAATCAGCATTGAAATATTGAAAACCGTTTTTAAAAGGCAAAAAGATCGTATTGTCTTCGTCACAATAGGGAGGAGCCTCCAAAAAATTATCTGCAAGTCCGTCTGCCATATGAAAGCTAACGATTCGGTTTTTTGACAGGCAAGACAGCCCATTGTGAGTTGTTATCCAAAGATTTCCATTTTTGTCTTCCGTAAAACCTTCCACATAAGTATCGGCTATGCCATCATCTTCGTCATAACGTTTTATAGATTCATTTGGCTGCAATGCATTTTGAATTTCAAAAATTCCTGAAAAGGTCGTTGCTATTAATGTTTTGTTGGTTTTTGTAGCAATCACTTGCGGCGCTGCATCAAGTGGAATTTTATTAACGTATGAAATGATTTTACCTCCGGGTGTTATACAAAATACTGGAGGCTGTTCCAAAAGATAAGAATGCATAGACAGCCATAGATTTTGTTCCTTGTCGAGCGAAGCGTAATGAAATTGGTTAAACGGGATATGGTGTCCACCGGAGGAATCAGAGCTATAGTGAACAATTGTGTTTTTTAAAGGATCATATTGAAACAATCCCCACCATCGCGATGCAAACCATACACGATGTTGTTGATCTTCGAGAATTTTGTCGAATGAGCTTTCGAAGAATTTTTGGTAAATGGCAGATGGAGATACGAATTTTTTTGTCTTTAAGGTTTTCCTGTTGAGTAAATAGATGCCCTTTGCTGTTCCTATCCAGATTTGCTTTTTTGAGTCGACAAAAAAATCTTTGATATCTTCTGTTTCAGATGTTATTCCTAATGGAATTATAGAAATTTTTCTTGTTCTTAAATTATAAACGTGCAAGCCCTCTTTTGAATAAATAGCACCAATAAACACAAGGGAATCGCCTGGTAAGTGAAGAAAGCAAGTGGATGTTTTGTCGCTGCCATTATCGCTGAGAGATTCGTATTGCAGCAAATTCTTTCCATTAATTCTGCCGAGCTGCTCCTTTGCAATCACCCAAATATTTTGTTCACGATCTGCCAGTAGCGCAGTGGTAGCGGATAAGAAATTATCGGTTTTACTTTGAGCATGGACCTGTGTAAAATGTCCATCTCTTTTATCAAAAATCATCAGGCCATTATCCAGCGATGAAATCCATAAATGGTCTTTATCTTTTTCTAAAATGCTGATGACAATATTTTTTGTTCCAATTGGACCCGCGGTAGTCCATGTATATTGCTTCCAGGAGTTAGTCGTAACATCAAGCGTTTTCAATCCACCGCCCCATGTTGCAATCCATCCCTGTCCTTCGCTGTCTGTAAAATAGGATGTAAATTCATTGCCGTTCCTGTAAACTTTAAAATCACCATTAGATGGGTTGAAATGGATCATGCCGTCATTACTACAAAGCCAAAACCATCCATTTCTGTCTTCTGCAAATTGGTTAACCCACAAACAACTGCGGTAGAGATCAACAGTATTATAATGGTCGCAAACATTAAAGAGCTTTACCGTTTTTTCTTTTTTATTAACACTAATAATTCCTCGTGTTGCTGCTGAAAACCACAATTGTCCATGGCTATCTTCAAAAGGCGCAATAATGTTGTAAAGCTTTGACATGTCGATCTCGGCAAAATTTTTATTTTTCCATAGAGTAAAACGTTCTGTTTTGTCATCATACTGGTATAGGCCCATTTTGGAAATACCCACCCAATAGTCACCATCCTTATCCTGGAAACAAAAATTCACTTCGTTTGCAGGAAGGCTAAAACTATCTGACACAATATGTTTGAAATGTTTGAAACTAGTTCCATTAAACCTGTATAAACCATTGCGGGAGCTGATCCAGATAAAACCTTTTTTATCCTGGCTCATATTTGTGATCCCCTCTGTTATATGGAAGCCATCTGGCTCCCCAAAAGTTTTAATACTTGTATAATAGGTTTGCGTGAAGCCTTCAGCGAACAACAAAATAAATTGAAGGCAAAGGAACAGTTTGTGTACGTTGCGGGGTAAGAAGCCCATAATCGAAAATTACTGAAATTGCTTCAGCTCAAAAACTGTTTACTTTTTTGCAGGTTTGATTGCTTTGGCGGTGAAATCGTTACTTAAGTTTTCAAACGCAATCATAAATCCGCCCTGATTGGCACAAACTTTACTATTATGATTGCATGGGCGATAAAAACTATACAGGATTAATTCCGGAGCAGAAAGAAGGCAGGAAAATTACAGCAGAGGCAGCGACAGAATTTCAAAATGCCGAGAATGCTAATACATTCTTTCAGCAAGCCCGCAAAAAATTATTGTACATACATAATTGGCATAAAATAGCCGGGTGGCTAAGTGCAGATTTCCAATTAACGGACAATGACGGAAATGAAGTGGACAGGCTGGTGAAGAAAGACGATCATTTTCGGATTGACATTGCGGGTCCGGGAAGTCATGCTGGGGAAGGTTTTGATTGGGCAAGAGTAGAAGATGTGAAAGAAGTAAATACCCCAGAGGTGGACAGTATTGCAATTCTGGTGCGGCCCGCATCAAATCCTCAAACGCCTAATGCTAATGTTGCCCATTTTTTGTCTGAGAAATCAACAAGCACTTTTGTAATTACAAGAGAAGGAAATAAAGTAACCGCCTCTATATATGATCGCAATATTGAAGCGAACGAAGAAACAAAAGAACCGTTAGATAAATTTCGGAATGCGGTTATTGGGCTGGGGGCAAAGCATGGTTTTTCAAAACTGCAGTGGCAGGCTTTAGCAGAAGCTCTTGTCAAAAAGGAGTAATAAGCAATGATTTTAGGCCGAATTTAATTGTATTTTTAAGTCTTCTAATTAATCTCCATCATAATAGAGCGTTGTCGCTTTTCTTTCTCATTTTAGCCATAAACTCCGACGGAAGCATTCCAAATTTTAGCTTGAATGATTTGGTAAAATAATGAGGCGTTGAAAAGCCTGTTGAATATGCAATTTGTGAAATATTCATGCTGCTTTTTTCCAGCAATACTGCGGCTTTGTCCAGCTTTACGGAACGAATAAACTCTACAGGCGTTTGTCCGGTTAATTCGAGAATCTTATTGTATAAAGAACTTCTACTCATTCCTACATGCTTGCCGAGGTCTTCAACCGATAATTGTGGGTTGGTAAGCTTTTCCTCAAGGTAAATCATGACTGTATTTAAAAGCTTTTCATCATCCGACTCAATTTTTATTTCGGGAGTTAATACTTTGATCTGTTTGGTGTATGTTTTCTTCAGCGTGGTATTAAGTGTAAGCAGATTATTGATTTTGGCGTTCAATACTTCAAAATTAAAAGGCTTGGTGATGTAATCGTTGGCGCCGGTTTCCAAACCTTGTATCTGTTCTTTCTCACCTGTCAATGCAGTCAGAAGGATAACGGGGATGTGGCTTGTTCTTTTATCCGACTTAATTTTTCTTGTCAGTTCAATTCCATTCATGTGAGGCATGCTGATGTCGGTAACGATGAGCTGCGGATGCTGCGACAACGTTTTCTGCCATCCGTCCCGCCCGTCAGATGCTTCAACAACTTTATGATGTAACCGGAGATTATCTTTTAAATAAAACCGAAAGTCTTCATTGTCTTCTACCAAAAGAATCAGGGGTGATTCGGATTTGCCATTTGTTGCATTCAATTCATTATTAGTTGCGAACTGTTTTTCGCCTTGGGCTGTTTCACCTGGCTCAGGTTCCTGCAACAATTCTTTATCGTCGTTTGCCGCAACCGCTGTTGTTGTAATTGGAGTGAATGGAAGATAAATAAAAAATGTAGTGCCTTTTTCATGTTCACTTTCAACTTCAATGTTACCTCCATGCATTTGAACAAATTCTTTTGTAATGGACAAACCGATGCCGGTTCCCTGGTTAAGTACTGAAGCAGCCGTTGAGTTTTGGAAAAACCGATTAAATATTTTTTCTTTTTTGTCTTGAGGAATTCCGATTCCCGTATCGCTGATTTTTATTGACACCCAGGTTTTACACTGATCTTGTGGATTAGGCATTCTTTTCAATGTTAATGCTATTCTGCCACCTTCGAGTGTGAATTTAAAAGCGTTGGATAATACATTAAATATGATACGTTCTAACTTGTCATGATCAAAACAGGTATGCAATTGCTCGATTTGACTTTCAAAAACAAAGCTGATTTTTTTTCTTTCCGACAGATCTTTGAATGAGTCACTTGTTTCTTTTATAAATGAAACCAATTCTCCTTCCGATTCCTGTAATTTGAGTTCCTGTTCTTCCATCTTTCTAAAATCAAGAAGCTGGTTTACCAGATTTAACAACCTTCTTGCATTGCGTTTGATCATCTGCAGTTGGCCAAACGTTTTTTCATTTTCTTGCTTCAGCAATGTATCAACCGGGCCAAGAATTAATGATATCGGTGTTCTGAATTCGTGACTTAAATTGGTCAGGAATTTGATTTTCAGCCTGTCAAGTTCGCGAACACGTTCTTCTTCTTTTTGTTGCTGCTCCAAAAGAAATTCTTTTCGCAGCTTTTTAATGCTTCTATACCGCAGGTAAAAAAGACCACCAATAAACATGCAGGCGTACAATACGTACGCAAATGATGTTCTCCAGAATGGAGGATGGACATAGATCTTTATTGATGCGTTTTCATTATTCCAAATGCCATCATTGTTGCTAACTTTTACAAGAAACACGTACTCACCCGGATCAAGATTTGTGTATGATGCCGTGGTGGAACGTCCTACGTAGTTCCATTCTTTATCAAATCCTTCCAGTTTGTAAGCATATTGATTTTGTTCTGGCGAAGTATAATTAAGGCCAACAAAACTTAACGCGAAGTTTTGTTTGTAATCAAGGTTGATTTCTTTAGCGATTGAAATATTTTCTTTAATAGGACCATTTGAAGACGGAACTACAGATTGATTTGAAATCTTTAAATCAGTTAAAAGAACCGGTGAAACATTGATGCTTCTTTTTAGGTTAGACGGGTTAAAATAATTAAAGCCTTCAAGTCCGCCGAAGAATATTTCGCCGGCTAAAGAAATCAACCCGGCGCCTCCAACAAAATTGTTGTTCTGAACACCATTGTGAGTGCTGTAGTTTGTGATCTTTTTAGTTCTGATATCAATACTGCTGATAGCCTTGTTCGTGCTCACCCATATACGGGCTTTTTCATCCTCAAGTATTTTATAAACAGTATTGTTCTGAAGACCATTGCTTTCAGAAAAACAAGTGAATTCATTAGTCTTTGGATTTAACATGGCTACTCCGTTGCCGAAAGTCCCAGCCCAGATATTTCCAAGATGATCTTCGTGTAAGCTCAGCACCTTATCGTTAGGCAGATGGCTGTTCCTGGTATTATAAATCGTGAATCTTGCTGTAGATGGATTCAATACTGCTATGCCTCCTCCATGTGTCGCGATCCAAATGTTTCCAATTTTGTCTTCGACTATATCTCGTATATAGCCATTGATAGGTAATTGCGTGTCATTGGGAAACTTTGGGTTTGGCGTGTACCTGGCAATTACCTTATAGTTCTTGTCTAACACATTGATGCCATCGCCATTAGTTCCCACCCACAGATTACCGTTATGATCTGTCTTAATGCAAAAAATAAAATTGGAGTTTAAATCACTAGTGCGGGCACCTTGCATCAGTTGCCGGTAGTTTCTATTATTCTGATCAAATACAAACAAGCCGTCTCCGTATGTTCCTACAACAAGTTGGTTGTTTTTATCTTTTGCCAGCGTTAAAACCGAAATATTATTTTCCGATCCTTTTTTCAAAGACCGGATATTGAAATGCTGAAATAATCTTGTTTTGCGATTAAACAAACTCAGGCCATTACCGCCCTCAGTACCAACAAAAATGTTTCCTTCACCATCTTCAGCAAATGAACTTACAACTGGAGAATTTAATCCTTTCTGATCAAATGAATTGCTTTTTACAAAACTAAACAGACTGAGATTTTTGTCGTATTTGTTCACGCCTCCGCCATTGGTTGCAAACCAACAGATACCTTGCTTATCAATATAAAGGCAACGTCCTGAACGAGCTGTCAGACTGTTAACGTTACGATCGTCAGAACTATATTTTTGAATCTGCTGTGTTTTGATATTAAGTATATTAATGCCTGCATCGGTTGCAATCCAGAGTTTTTCGTCATCCAGTGCAATAGAGCTAATAGCATCACTGCTTAAACTATTTGAATTGGTTTTGTTTGCGAGATAATTGACAAATTGGTTTGTGCCCTTTTTTAGCATACTTAAACCGCCGTATGTGCCGATCCAGATATTGCCATCATAATCTTTCGCAAGTGCCCTAACATTGTTACTAACTAAACTTAAAGGATTGCCATCGGAATGAACAAACTGCTGCAGGGTTTTATTAGCTGGATTATACTGAAACAAACCATTTGCAGTTCCAATCCACATCAGGTGGTTACTGTCTTCATAAAGAACATTTGCCGGACCTTTCATGGAGAGACCCAAACTATTTGCGAGCGGGATAGCTGAAGCTTTTTTGGTTTTCGGATCTACAATACTTACTCCGCTGTAGTGAGCTACCCAGATTCTACCCTCAAAGTCGCTACAAACATCAAAGACAACACTGTTTGGTATTAAGCCCGGCTTTTCACCTGCCGGAAAATTAATGAAAGCGTCTTTTTTCCGGTCATAAAGGCTTAAAGAGCCGCCACTGGTAGCAACCCACAAATTTCCTTTCGGGTCTTCATAAAGAGATAAAATTTCGTTTGTTTGTAGGCTAGAGGGGTCGTTAGGTTTGTAGCGATAGACTTTAAAATTAGTACCATCGAATTTGTCGAGGCCGTCTTCAGTACCAAACCACATAAAGCCATAATGATCTTTTAGAATGCTTGTTACTGTATTGGATGAAAGTCCGTCCTTGATAGTTAGAGAAGTAAAATTGATATCGCCCTGGGAATCGGCAGCCATGGTAATTCCCATCACAAAAAGAGGAAGCAGGATCTTTCTTTTAAAGCTCATAACAGCAGCAACAGTTAATAAGAAGCAGTTTATCGCAATAAAATGCAATTACATAAAATCAGTTACAGAGTGTGCAGTATTATTCACGTCAACATTCTGTAACCTAAGTGTTAAACTCTAAGCAAGTATCGTTTTGGCATCCTAAAACCTTGAATGAAGGAGTCGTGTTATTCCATCTTAATCAAAGATAAAAGTGTTCAGTACATCTAAAACAATACACTACAACAATTTACTAATTCAACTATAATTTTTGATGTGCAGAGACATTTGTTGTATAAGTTTCAACAAACGAGTTATTCATTCGACAGATACGGATATAGATTTGGATGTGTACTGTTGGAGAAGTCGAAATCTTTCTCCGGAAATTGACTGGTTTTTTTTAACCGCTTACTAATTTAAAAGACTGCTGTATGAAACGACAAACCTAACGAGTTCTCGTATAAACAGAAATTGCTTAAAGTTTTTTATGATCTGGCTACACTTTAGCGCAGGGTGAGTTTTATTGCCTGTTTCAGAAAAAGATAAAAAAGTTAAGCCGAATTCTTACCCCTACTGATTGCGCATTATAACGGTGATTACACATTGCTTACACTGAGTTTAATTGTTTATTAAACTAAAACCTCCTCTTGCTATGTGCAAACAAAGCGATCAATTTCGTAAAGCCTTGTGCTTTGCATTGCTGCTATTCATTAGTAGCAATCTTCTTGCTCAAAACCGGGTTACAGGAAAAATTACTACGCAATCAGACAACCAGTCAATTGCCGGAGCCACCATCCTCGAAAAAGGCACCACCAATGGTACCGTCTCAGCTAACGACGGATCATTTGCAATTACCGTTGGCAGCAACGCTACATTAGTAATCTCATTTATTGGTTATACCTCGCAAGAGGTACGGGTAAACGGCCGCAACAATATTTCAGTTGCCTTACAGTCCGCAGTCGGTGGCATGAATGAAGTTGTAGTTATTGGTTATGGTACTCAAAGAAGGACCAACGTAACCAGTGCTATATCTTCCATTGACAGCAAAACATTGAATGAACTGCCGGTGCCTAATCTTTCCCAGGCTTTGCAAGGCAGGATGGCCGGCGTTACCGTAGTTAACAATGGTAGTCCCGGTTCACAGCCCATAGTAAGGATCAGGGGTATCAGTTCTATTACAGGTTCAGGGGATCCATTGTATGTGGTTGACGGGATTCCAACCGGCGACATCTCAAGCTTTGATATGCGGGATGTAGAAACAGTTGACGTACTTAAAGATGCTTCTGCTGCTGCAATTTATGGTTCCCGTGCTACCAACGGCGTAATCATCATTACGACAAAAAAAGGTAAAAGAGATGGAAGGTTGCATGTCGGCCTTAATTCATATTATGGAGTTCAAAGGATAAATAAGAGGCTTGATCTGCTGGACAGGGAAGGTTTCATGAAATACGCTGTGGCATACAGGGGTAGCCAGGTGCCACGTCTTCTTGATCCATGGCTTACTACTCCTATATATACAGGTGCCACCCAAACTTATGGCCAGACAAATACAAACTGGCAGGATGAATATTTTAGAGATGGTCCAATGACTGAGACAAATATTGATCTGAACGGAGGAAATGAAATATCGAGGTTTAGCTTCTCTGCAGGTTATTTTGATCAAAAAGGTACAGCTCCAAACGTTTCGTTTAAGCGTTATAATCTTAAGTTGTCTTCCGATCATAAGCTAAGCAAGGTGTTCACTTTTGGCGAGACACTTTTTGCCTCAAATTCCAGCAGAAATGGCGATGCCAACTCCGGAGGTACAAGAAGTAACCTTGTCAACGTTATTCGTATGATGCCTCACATGCCTGTGCATGACCCCACTTCGAATGGTGGATACAGAGGCGTAAATGCTACGTTGGACGGAGGTGACCCCACTAATCCGATTGAAGATGCTGAGTTGAAAAATCCTCAAACAAACACAACTCTAAAGATCCTGGGTAATGCCTTTTTGGATATCAATTTTACCAATTGGCTGAAATTTAAATCCAGCTTTGGTGTTGATTATTCCAATGGCTTGTTTTATCGTTTCCAACCCATATTTAATGACAACGGTACAATAAATGGTTCCAGCGCTACACAAGCTACCATCACTAATAACAGGGGTCTTTCAACAGTATTGCTTTACACAGAACAACTGACGTTTGATAAAAAGTTTGGAGAGCATCATTTAACAGCTACCGGCGTGTTTGAATCACAACATCAAAAGACAAAAAATGAAAACGGATCCGGCAACCAGCCTTCAAATAATCTAAGAATTCTTCAGAATGCATTAAATCAATCGGTGTCTACATCAACCGGGGAAAATTTCCTTGTTTCTCTAGTAGGACGTATAAATTATGATTTTGCAGGTAAATACCTGATCAGTGGCGCTATTCGCCGGGATGGACTTTCAGTTTGGGCACCCGGCCATAAATGGGGAAATTTCCCTTCTGCTTCAATAGGATGGAAAATAGACCAGGAGCGTTTTATGAAAAGTCAGAGCTTGTTTTCTCAATTAAAACTTAGAGCAGGGTATGGTGTTACAGGTATCAATGGAGCGTTGTTGGGCAATACGCCCTGGTTGGTAAATGTAGATGCGAATAGTTCTTCTTATCCTTTCAATAATCTTAATCCCGGGGGGTTAGGTTCTTCAATTAACCAGTTAGGAAATCCCGAACTGGAATGGGAGACTACCAAACAAACTAACGTGGGAGTCGACCTGAGTATACTTCATAACAAACTCACTCTGACTGCTGACTATTTTCACCGCCAAACAGATAACCTGATATTGTCAGTTACAGTACCTCCATCGTTCGGTTACTTGAACAACAGCGTAAATAAAAACATTGGAGCTCTGGAAAATAATGGCTTAGAGTTTTTGCTTGGATATAATGGCCAGGCGGGAGACTTCAAATGGAATGCTAGTGCTAATGCCACCTTTACAAAAAACAAAGTACTGAAACTTGCACCGGGCCTTAACAATCTTCCGGCAGGCGCAGATGCAGCAGATTTTGGTGGATGGGATGTTACAAATACGGAACCGGGCAAACCTATCCAATATTTCTATGGGTTTATTGTTGATGGAATTTTCCAGACTGCCAGTGAAGTTTCAAATTCTCCTTTCCAAACTACTGCGACGGCTCCCGGTGATCTTAAGTTCAGAGACATAAGCGGTCCGAATGGTAAGCCTGACGGTAAAATAGATTCTTACGATCGTGCAGACCTGGGAAGCTATTTGCCAAAGGTTAGCTATGGTTTAAATATCTCTGCAGATTACAAAAACTTTGACCTCGGAATTTTCTTCCAGGGAGTACAAGGCAATAAGATATATAATGATACAAGGGTTATAACAGAAGGAATGATCCGTTTCTTTAATGCTGGCAAGCAGGTTTTGAATGCATGGACTCCGACAAACACCAATACAAATATTCCCCGTGCTGTTGCCAACGATCCTAACGGTAATGCCCGCACGTCTACACGTTTTCTTGAAAACGGTTCCTACCTGCGTTTGAAGAATATTACTTTGGGCTACAACTTTTCTTCAAGACAATTGACTTCGTTGACAAAAGGAACAGTAAGCAGCTTCCGGATTTATGTGTCGGGTCAGAACCTGTTAACATTTACTGACTATACGGGTTATGACCCTGAAGTGGGTAACAGAACCGGTAGTTCACTGACTAACGGAATTGATTGGGCTATTTATCCGCAACCAAAAGCAGTTCAGGTAGGAATACAGGTGAATTTCCAATAACAAAAAGAAAACTGATTGTTTTCAGTAAAAAATTACAATAATGAAAAAAAATATAAAGACACTTATTCTTGCAGCATCTGCCGCGATTACAATCGTATTTGCTTGTAAACAAAAGTTGGATGTGTTGGATACAAACAGGCCAACGCAGGAAAGTTATTTTAAAACTGCTGCAGAACTTCAAAATGGCGTAAATGCTATTTATTCCAACCTTCGATCTGGAAGGCTAATGGGAAGAGAATGGTTTTTTACGCATGATATGAGAGGAGGCGAAACTTCATCAGGCGGCGTACAATTGGAGCAGCCCCGTGCAGAATTGCTCTCTCAGCCTAAACCGTCTGAAGTGAATTCAGTTATGACTGATGTATGGCGCGGAACATATAATATGATCAGCAGGGCAAATTTGGTTTTATCTAAAGCTCCGGGTGTAACTGACAACACAACTCTTAGAGATCGGCTCATTGGTGAAGCTAAATTCTTAAGAGCCTGGGCATATTTTGAATTGGTATCCATGTGGGGCGATGTACCGATGTACACAGAACCAGTAACATCACCAACCGGTTTTAAAGGCAAAGAATCAGCTTCTAATATCTATACTTTGATCATTAGTGATCTTACAGATGCAACAACTAAATTACCTGCATCTTATTCAGGCAGTGACTTGGGCAGGGCAACTAAATACGCAGCGTATGCAATGTTAGGAAGAGTGCAAATGCAAAAAGGTGATTACGCCGCTGCTAAAACAGCCTTGCTGCAGGTGTACGGTAAGTTTAGCCTGGTGCCTAACTTTTTATGGAATTTCGATGGAGACCTCAATGATGGTGGAGGAACTACCGCATCTGGTCATGAATTCAATTCAGAATCTGTATTTGAAGTTGCTTTCTTTGATAAAGGGGATAACAACTTTAACTGGGCATACACAGGCGAAGGTTCCAGCAGCCCTGTATCAACCATGCGTCCACAGGAGTATGGTATTGTTTGGGGTAACGTAATTCCCTCCGACAGGATTTTAAACGAATTTGAAGCTGGTGATCCTCGATATAAAATGACTTTTTGGGAAGAAGGAGATCATATTTTAACCAGGCAAGGCACTCAAACCGGTGTAGTAATGACCGGACCTGATATGAATGTGGCTGCCAGTACCAAAGGTGGCGTAACAATAAAAAGAGTTTACAGGAAATATTCTGATCTGGATTGGTTGAAATCAGGCTTCCATCCGGGTGGCTTTAACCAACGTGTTATTCGCTATGCAGATGTTTTATTAATGTTAGCTGAATGTGAAGCTGAGGTTGGGACACCTGCCCAGGCTGCAGCATATATCAATGAAGTTCGTGCAAGGCCAGGGGTTGCTATGCCTCCGGTAGCACCAGCTACAAAGAATGATGCATTGAAAGCCGTTATGCATGAAAGAGCTGTTGAATTGGCCGGTGAAGAAGTTGCGAACATTGATATTCTGCGTTGGAGAAAAAAAGGATATTTCCCTTCCCTTATGGTTGATCCAAAACCGGGACAGGTAGAATTCTTCCCAATTCCACTTGCAGAAACTTCAACCAATCCTTCAATAAAATAAATGTTCAGATGGTTTAGGTGTCTCTCACAAAGAAGAAGCCATTGCAACTGTAATGGCTTCTTACTTACAAATTGTTCAAGCTATTTCACAACGTACTTGTTCGAAGAACCGGCTTGAGACAAACAACAAACCATGGTTTTGAAATCTTTTATAGCACACATTTTTCTTTTTGCTCTGGTGATGGTAAACGTTGGTTGCCATTCGAAGAAACATGGTTTGTTTTCAAAGCTGGATTCATCAGAATCAGGTATTCATTTTAGCAATGATGTTCACGATACGGATTCAACCAATTCTCTTATCAACGAATTTGGTTACATGGGCGGCGGTGTAGGTATTGGCGACTTTAATAATGACGGGTTAAAAGATATCGTTTTTACAGCCAACCAGGTGAGCAACCGCATATACATCAACAAAGGCAACAACAAATTTGAAGACATCACTGAAAACGCTGGTCTGGCTACCAATGTATGGGCAACCGGTGTAAGCATTGTCGATATCAACAACGATGGTTACGATGATATTTACATCTGCACCTATGGAAAAAATTTGCTTCATCGCTCAAAAAATTTGCTGTTCATTAATCAGCACAACTTAACTTTTAAAGAAGAAGCGCAGGAATACGGACTCGCTGATACTGGTTATTCATCGCAGGCTGTTTTTTTTGATTATGACCGCGATGGTGATCTCGACATGTACCTAGCTAATTATTCATTTAACAATAGCAATACCAGTGCGAACTATGTTGTGCCCAGGGATAGAAGCGGCCATTCAATAGCAAACGACCGATTATACAGAAACGATGGCGACTCTTTACACCTTGGCCATCCTGTTTTTACGGATGTTAGTTTGCAGGCAGGCATTAAAGAAGATGGTTATGGCTTGGGTGTAACTGTAAGTGACTTCAATAATGACGGATGGCCTGATATCTATGTTGCAGATGACTTTATATCTAATGATGATCTATGGCTGAATAACAGAAACGGAAGTTTTACGAATTGCATCGACAAGGCATTAAAACATCAGAGTTATTCAAGCATGGGCGTTGATGCTGCTGATCTTAATAATGACGGTCTTTCTGACGTTGTAACATTAGACATGATGCCGGAGTACAATGAAAGAAAAAAAACATCGTACTCATTTATGAATTATGAGCGCTATCAGTCAGAGAGGTCGCGGGGATATGAACCTGAATTTATGCGAAATATGCTGCAGCTAAATAACGGAAACAGGTATCGTGGCGATACATTGGTTCCATTTTTTAGCGAGATAGGGCAATTAGCAGGTATCTCTCAAACAGATTGGAGCTGGAGTGTTTTGCTTGCTGATTTCAATAATGACGGATGGAAGGACATCCACATAACAAATGGCGTGGGAAGAGATTTTATCAATGCTGACTTTCTGGAATTTAGCAACCAGACATTCGATGCTGTCGATGACAAAAAAGAGCAACAAAAATTAATTAAAGAAAAATTAGCAAGCCTCAAATCTGTAGACCTCAGTAATTATTTATACATCAACAACCACGATTATTTCTTTAAAGACAGTTCGGATGAAGCTGGTATTAATGAACCTTCTTTATCAAACGGGGCTGCCTATGTTGATCTTGATAATGACGGAGATCTTGACCTTGTTGTAAATAATATAAATAAGGAGGCTTTTGTTTTCATCAACAATACAATTCAAAAATCACAACCGGTAAAATCACATTTTTTGAAATTGGTTTTGAAAGGAGATGATAATAACAAACATGCTTTTGGCACAAAACTTTGTTTATACTCGAATGGTAAAATGCAAATGCAGGAACAAAATCCTGTGAGGGGCTATTGTTCGTCTGTTGACCAGGATTTAATTTTTGGTCTTGGAGTGAGCACAGGGGTCGATTCATTAATTACTACCTGGCCGGATGGAAAGAAAACCATCCTAAAAAATATTTCTGCAGATACTACGCTTACACTTAGACCTTCTACAGCATTGATGATTAACAGTGTTTCCGGAAACGTTTCTTCTTTTCTTTTTACAGATATCACTTCGACCTCAGGTATTCAATACAAGCACTCAGAATATGAGTTTAATGACTTCGCCAATCAAAGGCTGTTGCCTCAAAAGTATTCGCAACTTGGTCCATTTATAACAAGTGGCGATGTTAATGGTGATGGCTCCATTGATTTTTTTGTTGGCGGAGCTGCGAACTTTTCAGGAAAGATTTTTATGCAGGGAAGTAATCAATTGTTCACGGCAAAGAATCTTGTTTACGGTACAGGAAAAGTTGAAGAAGACATGGATTGTATTTTATTTGATGCTGATAATGACAAGGATCTCGATTTATTAATTACTTACGGCGATTCGCAGCAGCCTGAAAACTCAGCAGCCTTTAAGCCTAAACTCTTCATTAACGATGGTAAGGGCAATTTTACATTGAAAGAGAATTCAATTCCGCCTGCTGTAAATCTTATTGCAGGAACCGTTAGCGTCGGTGATCTTGATGGTGACGGAGATATGGACTTGTTCATAGGAGGAAGAGTAACGAGACAATATCCACAATCTCCCCGAAGCTTTATTCTTCAAAATAACAAGGGGGTTTTTTCTGATGTTACATCTCAGGTTTGTCCCTCTCTTCAAAATGCAGGCATGATCACATCATCTGCATGGACAGATTTTGATAACGATAAACAGCCTGATTTGATCATTGCAGGTGAATGGATGCCGGTTCGTTTTTTCAAAAACAATCGTGGAAGATTACAAGAGGTTACCGCAAACGCTGGTCTTGATCAAATGAATGGGATGTGGCGCAGTCTTGCAATAGCCGACATAGACAATGATGGAGATGAAGATATCGTTGCAGGCAATTTGGGTATGAATTGCAATTACGGTGTTTCGAAGGGTCAACCCATGCAATTATTTGCAAAAGATCTGGATGGCAACGGAAGCATAGACCCTCTATTCTTCTATTATATCAAAAGTGCTGATGGGAGAAAGCATCTTTATCCGGCAATCAGCAGGGCTATGTTCTCAGAGCAAGTGCCGGCCATAAAAAAGCAATTCCTTTATGCGAAGGATTATTCAAAAGCATCCTTTGATGAAATTTTCCCGGCTAGCAAAAAGGAAGGCTTATTACAATTAAGTTGCGATGAGACTCAGAGTTGCTGGTTTGAAAACTTAGGCCATGGAAAATTTAAAAAACATGTATTGCCGGTAGAAGCCCAATTTGCACCGATCAATTCCATTGTTTGTGATGATGTAGACGGTGATGGATACAAAGATTTAATTATTGCGGGAAATGAATACCAGGAGGAAGTGATGACTGGAAGATATGATGCGTTCTACGGTCTGTTTTTGAAAGGTAGTAAGAGCAAAGCTTTTCGACTTGTTCCTTCAACTAAGAGTGGTTTTGTAGTTGATGGAGATGTGAGGGATATGGAGTTGATCTCTTTATCAAATCATGAAAAAGTTTTGCTGGTGGCTGTGAACAATGATTCGCTGAGAGTTTTTAAGATTGGTAAGTTTTAAAATTTTTATGGGTTTACGCAATGCCCAAACACTGAATCAATGAAACGTGTTTTAAAAAGCATATTGCCATTGCTGTTGATTGTTGCCTGTAATGCTACTACATCATCTAATAAGCAAATGGCATTGCTGTTGCAAAAAGTTTCAAAGGAAGTAAGTGTGCCAGAGAATCCTTTTTGTCCTGAAGCCCAGGAAGTTCATTTCGATTCTTTAATTGCTGTTACTCATGATCCATATGAATTATTCGATTTAAAGAATTCGCTTGGAATGGCCCTTCTGAAATTAGGCGAGGAACAAAAAGCAGTAGAAGTATATCAAGGACTTTTAAAGCAAGCACAAGTACCAGGCATGTTTGACAGAAATAAAGTGCTTTCGCAACTGGCATTATCTTATCTGCGCCTCGGTGAAAAAACAAACTGCGTTCATGATCATTCCACCGAATCCTGCATTTTCCCACTTTCAGTTGCCGCTGTGTACAAAGACAAATACGGCTCCCAAAAAGCGATAAAAATATATAAGGAGATTTTAAAATCCAATCCCCGAAACCTTGAAGCAAGATGGCTGCTGAACATTGCGTATATGACGGTTGGTGGTTACCCGGCAGATGTTCCTGAAGAATATTTATTAAAACTGCTTCCAGATAAAGCAAACGATTTCAAACCTTTTGTCGACATTGCACCAAACCTAGGTTTGGGAAAAAAATCGATGGCGGGAGGGAGCATCGTTGATGATTTTAATAATGATGGCTATTTGGATATAATACTAAGCGGCTGGGGGCTAGATGAAAAAATGAGTTTCTTTAAAGACAATGGAAATGGCACCTTCAGTGATATCTCAGTTTCATCGAGACTCGCACAATTTACCGGTGGCTTAAACATCATTCAAACAGATTATAACAACGATGGCTTCAAAGATATTTTTGTACTAAGAGGTGCGTGGAAAAAAGAATACGGTAACGAACCTAATTCTTTGCTTAGGAATAATGGTGATGGAACTTTTACAGACGTAACGAAAGAAAGTGGCTTGCTTTCTTTTCATCCCACACAAACTGCTACCTGGGCAGATTTTAATAATGATGGATGGTTAGATGTTTTCATTGGCAACGAAACCAGTTCTAATGCTGCCAAACATCCATGTGAACTTTATATTAACAATAAGAATGGCACTTTTACTAATGTAGCAAAACAATGCAACGTTGCCATTGTAAGTTTTGTGAAAGGAGTAACCTCGGGTGATTACAATAACGACGGCTGGACAGACATTTTTATTTCTACATTGAACGGGAAAAAAATCTTGCTAAAGAATGAAGGGGAAACAGGAAAATTATTTTTCAAAGATGTTTCTGAGGAAGCAGGACTCACAATAAATCAAAGCCCAACTTTTCCAACGTGGTTTTGGGATTATGATAATGATGGCTGGCTGGATATTTTGGTTTGCGAATACCAGTTCACAAATTCGTTGGCCTGGTATGCTGCGGCGGAAGCATTGGGTTCAAATAAGGATATTTCAGGAAGAGTTTTTCTCTTCAGGAATAAACACGATGGAACTTTTGAAGAAGTCACAGAAAAAGTTGGTTTGAATAAAGTTGCTTTTGCAATGGGATCAAATTTTGGTGATATCGATAATGATGGATATCCTGATATTTATCTCGCTACTGGCAATCCTCAATACGAATCTCTTGTACCAAATAAAATGTTCCAAAACATACAAGGTAAAAAGTTTTTGGATGTAACAAGTGCTGCAAGAGTAGGCAATCTGCAAAAAGGTCATGGTGTTTCTTTCGCAGACTTAGATGACGACGGTGATGAGGATATTTTTGTGAAAATGGGTGGCGCATATATAGGCGATGCCTATCAAAATTCCTTGTTTTTGAATCCGGGGCAAAACAAAAATCACTGGATTAACGTGTCATTGGAAGGCGTTACAACCAACCGGGCCGCAATAGGAGCGAGAGTCAAGGTAACGTTCAAAGAAAATGGTGTTGAACGTTCAGTATATCGCGATGTAAATTCCGGTGGAAGCTTTGGAGCAAATCCATTAGAACAACACATTGGAATTGGATCGGCAACAACCATAAAAAGCCTGGAAATAAAATGGCCGGTTAGTAATTATGTGCAGGTGTTTAAAAACATTCGTCCGGATGAGCATCTTAGAATAGGAGAGGGTGTTCAAAAAATAATTTCAATACGACCGAAGCCTGTTCATTTTGCACATTCAGGGCTGGATGTAGTTGATTGCGTGCCACAATAATTTTTTGAGATGCTATCAATAGTAGTTTGTTATGCGATTGGCCAAACGCTCTCACGGGGAAATTGTTTGTTTAATAATTTACAAATCATACCAACATGAAAAAAATCTTCTTCTTTTGTCAACTTCTTTCTTCGCTTTCCTTAAGCGCTCAGAGTGCAAAAATTAAAATTGATGTTGACCGGGTGATTGGTGAAATTGACCCGAAGATTTATGGTGTGTTCATGGAACCGATTCACTTTAATGGAAGGAGATTAGGGTTGCCTGATACAAGCGATTTCAATACACTATACGGAACGTTGTACGATCCTTCTTCGCCGCTTGCAGATGAAAATGGTTTTAGGAAAGATTACATCGATGCAATGAAAGACTTGAAAGTGACTAACATGCGTTGGCCCGGGGGTAATTTTTTAATGGGATATAACTGGCAGGATGGCATTGGCCCAAAAGAGCAACGTCCTACTCGAATCAATCTTGCTTGGGGTGGCACTGATAATAACCATGTAGGTACTGACGAATGGATCCAGCTTAACAAAGCAATTGGCGGTGAAAATATCGTTTGTGTAAATCTTGGTCTGGCCAGTATTATGGATGCTGTGTATTGGGTTGAGTATTGTAATTACAAAGGAGGAACGTATTATTCTGATTTACGTGCAAAGTATGGTCACAAAGAACCTTACAATGTAAAAATATGGGATTTGGGAAATGAAGTAGACGGTATGCCCTGGGAACTTGGCCATAAAAATGCCGAAGATTACATTGAAACAGCAAGAGAAGCAGCTAAGGC
Organism: Flavisolibacter sp.; assembly: GCA_035554655.1. Lineage (GTDB taxonomy): Bacteria > Bacteroidota > Bacteroidia > Chitinophagales > Chitinophagaceae > Flavisolibacter. The sequence continues at coordinate 650,160 of DATMIF010000026.1, read as the reverse complement.
AATGAAGGCAGTTGACAACTCAATTAAGCTGGTTGCATCTGGTTCCTCGTGGTATAGCCAGGGCACATGGGATGATTGGAACCGTAAAGTGATAACAGGACTTGGCGACAGGATCGATTATCTCTCTATTCATAGCTATTGGGAAAATTCACCCGATTATTACAGCTACATGGGCGCAAGCGCAATGACCTTCGAAGAAAGAATCAGGCTAACGGCAAATGAAATTCAAAACGTATCTGCAATAATGGGATACAAAAATCCAATTGGTATTTCGGTAGATGAATGGGGAGCTTTCGGGAGAAACTTCATGAATATTCTTCCGATAGCGCAATCCTTGAATTCATTCATTCGGCATGCTGACGTTGTGAAGATGGGAAATTTCACTATGATGACTTCCTTATTGTCAAGTGATCCTAAAAAGGGAACGTTCAAATCTCCTTTGTACTATACTTTTAAACTGTTCTCTAATAATTGTCGCGGGAGGTCCATTGACACCTATGTGGCATGCGACACTTTTAGTGCAGGAAAATATTCAGGCATTCCGTATCTCGATGTGAGTACAGTGTATTCTAAAGAAACTAACTCAGTTGTAGTTAATGTTGTTAATCGTCACAAAGAAAAAACGATCACTACAGAGATCATTAATCAGTCAGGCAGCTTTTTAGGCAAGCCATTAGTTAATGAAATAAATGCGACAAATCTCAATGAAGTATTCAGCTTTGATAAACAACAACAATACATTCCTGTGATAAAAAGCATCATGGTGAGAGATAACAAGATTGTTTATTCTTTTCCACCGCATTCATTTACCCAAATGATAATAAAACTGAAGTAAAAGAAGCATTAACAAGATAATTAATTGCAAATAGCCAGAAACAATAATGAAGCTAAGCCAATTGCAATATTTACTTTCTCGTGTAAGCAGTCATTAAGGAGGGATGATTCTTCATCCTTCCTTTTTTTACTGCTTCTATGTAAATTCATTGAAATATGCTAGTTTAATAAAGCATTCCTTCATGAGAGAGACTATGTAGCTAAAATGAATGTTTCAACCCGGGCACATCTATAAAAGGCGGCAATGCCATTCCGCATCAGGGGAATTTGAATAGAAATCGATGCTTCCATCTCAACACTTTCACTAAGAGACAGCTAAGAAAAATCTTGCCTGCCCGCAAAGCAAAATAAATAACCTGTCGAAAAAAATATAACCTACTGAGGCATGTAATTGAGTTATTGAAACACCTATTTCTTTATAATATAAGGGACAAAGTTAAAGGCATAAAATTATATTATCTTATAAAATATGTAATACTAATTTTTATTATGTTGTTATAATCTGCACGTAAATCTGTAATTTCATTGTGCAAATGATGAAATAATGTGATTTTACTATTTAGATGCACTAAATTTATTCAATATTATATATCATAATACGATTGCTTGCCAATAATTGATCACAAAAATCCGGTAATATGAGGATAGTAATTATTGGTAACGGAATGGTTGGCTACAAGTTTTGTGAGAAACTGGTTTCTAAAAACCACGAATTCGAAATCACTGTTTTTGGTGAAGAAGTTCGTCCCGCTTATGACCGCGTTCATTTGAGTGAATATTTTTCCGGTAAATCGGCTGAAGATCTATCCCTTGCTTCTACTCAATGGTATCACGATAACAACATAAAACTTTACCTCGGCGATCCGGTTAAGGAGATTAATCGTGTTAATAAAACTATTAGGTCGCATAACGAGGTAATAGTATCTTATGATTATCTCATTCTTGCTACCGGGTCATCTGCTTTTGTTCCCTCTATTCCGGGTTTAGAAAAAGAAGGCGTGTTTGTTTACCGCACCATTGAGGATTTGGAGATGATGACAGCCTATGCAAGAAAAGCAAAGAAAGGTGCTGTTATCGGCGGCGGTTTATTAGGGCTTGAGGCCGCAAAGGCAATGATGGATCTTGGTATTGAAGAGACGCACGTCATCGAATTTGCGTCGCGGCTTATGCCTCGCCAAATAGACGATGCTGGATCAAAAGTGTTACGCAACAAACTTGAAAGCCTTGGGTTACGAATTCATACAAACACCTACACAAAAGAAATAATCGGCGACCGTAGCATTAGTGCTATGCAATTTGCAGACGATACTACGCTTGATGTTAACATGCTTGTGATTTCCGCAGGTATTAAATCAAGAGATGAGTTAGCAAAGGCTTGCGGGCTGCAAGTTGGACAGCGTGGTGGTATTGTTGTTGACGATCAATTACAAACAAGCGATGAAAGCATTTTTGCCATTGGCGAATGTGGCTTGCATAATAATATGATATATGGCCTTGTAGCTCCCGGCTACGAAATGGCCGATGTGGTCGTTGCTAACCTGACCGGAGGAAATAAAACTTTCACCGGCTTTGATATGAGCACCAAGCTAAAATTAATTGGAGTTGATGTGGCAAGCTTTGGTGATCCCTTCATTCAAACTGATAATACAAGGACGGTTGTTTTTGAAGACACAAGGAAGGGAATCTACAAGCGTATCAATATTAGTAAAGACGGTAAACATCTTTTAGGTGGCATATTGGTGGGTGAGGCAGAAGCTTACAACATGTTATTGCAAACATGCAAAAATAAAGTAGTACTCCCTCCAAATCCGGAAGACGTGATTTTAGGAGCAAGGGGCGGGGAGGCTGATGCTGCTGCAGGCATTGTTGATTTGCCAGATGAAGCCTTGATCTGTAGTTGTGAAAGTGTGAGTAAGGGCGATATCTGTAATGCTGTCACCGATGGCTGTGAAACCGTTGACGCAATTAAAAAATGTACAAAGGCTGGAACGGGCTGTGGTGGCTGTGTTCCAATGTTGAAGGATTTAATGCTTCACACATTGAAATCGCAAGGCAAATACATTCGTAATGTTTTATGCGAACACTTTTCTTATTCACGCCAGGAGTTGTATGATCTTATCAAAGTAAAAGAACTGAAATCTTTTGATGCAGTTCTGGACGAAATTGGGCACGGTGATGGCTGTGAAGTTTGTAAGCCTGCAATTGCATCTATCCTTGCCAGCTTATGGAATGAAATGATTTTGAAGAAAGGAAATGACACAGCACAGGATTCTAACGATCGCTATCTCGCCAACATTCAAAAAGGTGGAACCTATTCTGTTGTTCCTCGCATTCCTGGTGGTGAAGTCACTCCGGAAAAGCTAATTGTCATCGGACAAATTGCTCAGAAGTATAATCTCTACACAAAAATTACGGGTGGTCAGCGCATTGATATGTTTGGCGCTCATCTCAGTGATCTGCCTTCTATTTGGGAAGAATTAATTGCTGCAGGTTTTGAAAGCGGTCATGCTTATGGAAAAGCTTTGCGCACCGTTAAAAGCTGTGTTGGTTCCACATGGTGTCGTTTTGGTTTGCATGATAGTGTTTCTTTTGCAATTCGCATTGAAGAACGTTATCGTGGGTTGAGAGCGCCTCACAAAATTAAATCTGCTGTTTCGGGTTGCATTCGCGAATGTGCAGAAGCGCAATCAAAAGACTTTGGCATTATTGCTACGGAGAAAGGATGGAATCTCTACGTATGTGGCAATGGTGGTTCCAAACCACAGCATGCATTGTTACTTGCTCAAGACCTCGATGATGAAACCTGCATTAAATACATTGATCGTTTTTTGATGTTCTATATAAAAACTGCTGATCCGCTTACCCGCACTGCTACCTGGTTAAATAAAATGGAAGGAGGTATTGATTACCTGCGCAATGTGGTGATGAATGATAGTTTAGGCATTGCAGAACAACTGGAACAAGAAATGCAATTTCTTGTTGACCATTACACATGCGAATGGAGGGAAGTTGTGGAGAGTACTGAACTGCGGAAACGTTTTAACCACTTTGTAAATGCCCCCGAAGAAAAAGATCCTACTGTGAAGTTTGAGCCGCTGCGTGATCAAAAAAGAGCGGCTGAGTGGAAGTGAACTAATAAATAGATCAAGACTTGCTTCTCACTGACGATTGTTTGCTCATTGAATAGAATTTGTACAGCATTAAATTCTATCAATATGAGCAACACATTATCAATTAACATCTCCTGGTTTGCTGCCTGTAAAACAACTGACGTTCCTGTCAACGGTGGCGTTTGTGTTAAATACAAAGACGAACAAATTGCACTATTCCATTTCACACGGCGCAACGAATGGTTTGCCACACAAAACCTGTGTCCTCACCGGCAACAAATGGCTTTAAGTCGCGGCATGATTGGTTCACAAGACGGTGAACCTAAAGTGGCTTGTCCTTTTCACAAGAAAACATTTTCACTAGTCGATGGTCATTGTATGAATGATGATGCATGTGACAACATTAAAACCTACCCTGTAAAAATTGAAGGCACTACCGTTTATATTGGAATTGAAGAGTGCGAAAATGCAAATGAAAAACTAGTCGCATAAACAAGCCCGGATCAGGCGGCAACCTGCCGGGCTAAAAGGTTCAAATGTTTGTTCACCATTTAAAACCCCGTCAAATCTACATGAAAAAAACAACCAAAACCTCTACGTCGTTATTGGCTGTTTGCATCACACTCTCACTTTTTTCATCAGCACAATTAACATTAACAGGACAACTGCGAACTCGCAGTGAATTCAAAGACGGGCAAGGATCTCCGCTCCCCAAAGGAGCAAAGCCGGCTCCCTTTACTTCTCAAAGAACACGACTTTTTTTGGCTTACACTACCTATCGTTTGAAGTTTGCAGTAACTGCACAAGATGTTCGTGTTTGGGGACAGGATGTTTCTACCATCAATCGCACAACTTCTCAAGACTTAAACGGATTGATGCTGCACGAGGCCTGGGCAGAAATTCAGTTAACGGACACCGCTCTCAAAAACAAAACACTTAGCTTGAAAATTGGAAGGCAGGAATTGGTTTACGATGATCAACGTTTACTTGGAAATCTATACTGGCTTCAACAAGGTCGTCGCCATGATGCAGCAGTGCTGAAATGTGAAACAAAAAACTGGATACTGCATTTTGGAAGCGCATTTAATCAAAATAGAGAAAATGCATCGGGGACAGTTTATAATAGTACACCTGCAGGAAATTACCCCGCAACCACTAATGGAGGCAACATGTATAAAAGCCTTGAGTATTTTTATGCAGGAAGAAAGTTGAAAAAAGGAAACGTTTCATTGTTATTTCTGGCCGATCAATTCAGTCGTTATCACAATGACTCAGTAACGTCGCTAAAAGTTTTTGAAAGAAATACCTGGAGTCGGGCAACTACCGGTTTCTTCTTCACTAATAGTTTCGAGAAACTTATTGCAAGTGCATCCGCATATTATCAATTTGGTAAAACGGCAACTGGGCAAAATATAAGAGCTGAATTATTGGGTGGATCTCTATCATATTCATTGTCGAAAAAACTCACTCCTGCTATTGGTGTTGATTATTATTCCGGCGGTAGCAACGGAGCAACCAGTCATGCTTTTGATCCTTTGTATGGAACGCCCCACAAATTTGCCGGCTTATTGGACTACTACTATGCTGCAAACAGTTTTGGTAAAAATGGTTTGGTCGACTATTATATCAAAGGCAAATACAAGCCTTCAGATAAATTTCTTTTGTCTCTGGACTTACACCAATTTCAAAGCGCATCAAGCGTAACAAATTATTCTTCAAAAGACCTGGGGCAGGAGATTGACCTGGTTGGAAATTTTGCGTTAACAAAGCAAATAGGTTTCGAAGCCGGATATGCACAATACTTCGTTACATCATTGCTAACCTCTCCATCAGTGAAGAATGTATCCAACGCAAAGTCAACTGGAGACTGGGTCTATGTAATGATCAATATCAAACCTGAATTCTTATTCAAGTAAACGCTATAATTGTTTGCTTTTTCATTTAGGATTGCCTGCTTTTCTAAAACCAACAAAACTCTTTTTATGTCAGCTACAACAAAACAATTAACACAACTCAAAATATTTTCTTTGAAAGGCGTTCAGATGAAAACCTTTCACATTACCTGGCTAATGTTCTTTGTGTGTTTCTTTGGCTGGTTTGGATTAGCACCTTTAATGCCTACCATTCGTGAGGATTTACATTTATCAAAAGCCCAGGTCGGCAATCTTGTGATCATCTCTGTATCATCAACTATCATTGCCCGCTTGTTAATTGGAAAATTGTGTGACACATGGGGACCAAGAAAAACTGCTATTCGTTTATTGTTAGTGGGATCCTTACCTGTGTTCCTTGTTGGTCTTGCAAAGGACTATACAAGCTTTCTTTTGTTTCGTGCAGCCATCGGTATCATTGGTGCTTCGTTCGTTGTTACGCAATATCACACTTCCATGATGTTTGCAAAAAATGTGAAAGGCACTGCCAACGCTGTTACAGGCGGGTGGGGCAACCTTGGTGGTGGTGTGACTAATATGGTGATGCCTTTGATTTTTGCTGCCATCGTTGGTTTTGGTTATACAAAACCTGAAGCATGGCGTTACGCCATGATCGCTCCCGGAGTAATGATGCTGATCGTTGCTTTTCTATATTACAAATTCACAAAGGATACGCCGGCAGGCAACTTCAGTGAGATTGGCCGCACAAAAGAAACAAGGGAAAAGACAGATTACAGTATTCTGCTCGACTGGCGCATTTGGGCATTGACTTTTGCATACGGTATGTGCTTCGGAATGGAAATCACATTCGATAATGTTGCTTCACTGCATTTTGTTGATACATTCAAACTCTCACAACCTGCCGCAGGTTTTTGGGCCGGCATATTTGGTTTCATGAATCTTTTTGCCCGTGCATTGGGCGGAATTGTTTCTGATAAAGTGGGTAGCCGTTTTGGAATGAAAGGCAAGGGCCTTTTGCTAGGATTGATGTTGTTGCTGGAAGGCATAGGTATCATCATGTTTGCGAAATCCGGGTCGTTTGGTTTAGCCATCGTAAGCATGTTATCATTTGCACTGTTTCTAAAAATGGCAAATGGTGCCACCTACGGAATCGTTCCATTCATCAATGAAAAAAATGTTGGCTTGATCAGCGGCATTGTTGGTGCTGGCGGAAATCTTGGTGGGATGTTTTTTGGCTTTCTCTTCAAGAGTAAAAACATTACTTACGTTGATGCATTCACTTATATAGGCATTACAGTAATGATTGTTTCGGCTGTTGTCTTGGTAACCAAATTCAAAAGAGAATCGGCCGCAGAAATTTCACTTACAGAAAAAGAAATTGCAGTTGCTTAATTGAAAGCTTAGTAATAAACAATCGTTGCAGTCTTTATGAAAGAAACATTTAAAACAACTTGTTGTTATTGTGGCGTTGGTTGTGGCATCGTGGTTCACAAGGATCGCAATGGAAAACTGCATGCAGAGGGAGATAAAGATCATCCGGTTAATCGCGGCATGTTATGTAGTAAGGGAATGAACCTGCATTACACTGTAATGGATAGAAGCGGTCGCTTGCTATATCCTGAAATGCGCCACAACAAACAAATGCAACGGCAACGGGTTTCCTGGGATGTTGCCCTGGAAAGAACGGCTGCAGTTTTTAAAACACTGATTGAAAAATACGGCCCTGATAGTGTGGCATTTTATGCATCGGGACAATGTTTGACTGAGGAATATTACGTTGTCAACAAATTGATGAAGGGGTTTATCGGCAGCAATAATATCGATACTAATTCACGTCTTTGTATGAGCAGCGCAGTTGCTGCTTACAAAATGAGCTTGGGTGAAGACAGTGTGCCTGTTTGTTATGATGATCTTGAATTGGCTGATTGCATTTTTGTTGCCGGTGCTAATCCTGCATGGTGTCATCCTATTATTTGGCGAAGAGTGGAAGCTGCTAAAGCAAAAAATCCAAATCTTAAAATCATTGTTAGCGATCCCAGGAAAACCCAAACGGCTTCTTATGCAAACGTTCATCTGCAATTAAGACCGGGTACTGATATTGTTTTGCATCACGCCATTGGCCGTGCATTGATTGAAAATGGCGATATCGATCTTGAATTCATTAAAGACCATGCAGAAGGTTTTGAAAATTATCGGAACAAGGTAATGCAGCGCACCATTGAGGAAGCAGCGGCTATTTGCGATGTACCTGAAGAATCAATTCGTGAGGCTGCAAACCACATCGGTTCTGCGAAAGGTTTTGTTACCATGTGGACGATGGGATTGAATCAAAGTGTTGTTGGTGTAAACAAAAATCTGAGTTTGATTAATCTCAACTTAATTACTGGCCATATTGGTAAACCTGGTAGCGGACCGTTTTCATTAACAGGTCAGCCGAATGCAATGGGAGGAAGAGAAGTTGGTGGACTTGCAAACTTAATGCCGGCGCATAGGAATCTTGCCAATGAAGAAGACAGAAAGTTTGTTCAGTCATTTTGGAAGAGCAAATCTATTTCAGCAAAGCCCGGATATACCGCAACAGAAATGTTCGAAGGGTTGAATGATGGAAGGTTGAAAGCGATTTGGATTATGGGCACAAACCCTCTAGTGAGTTTACCTGATGTTCGCATGGCGGAAGCAGCTTTGAAGAAAGCAAAATTTGTTGTGATACAGGAAGCTAGTAACAAACCCGAAACATTGAAATATGCTGATGTGGTTTTGCCGGCTGCAACATGGGCCGAAAAAGAAGGAACAATGACGAATGCTGAACGCCGCATTACACTTTTAAATAAAATTGTCGATGCGCCGGGAGAAGCATTGGCAGACGCAGAAATACTTTGTCGCTTTGCGAAAAAAATGGGCTTCGATGGATTTGATTTTAAAAGCTTTTCGGAAATCTATGCGGAGCATTGCCAACTAACAGAAGGTACAAACATTGACATTAGCGGATTGAGTTATGAAACACTAGAAGAAAAAAGAAGTGTTCAGTGGCCTTATAAAAAAAATGAAAAGGAATTTGGCACACCAAGGCTGTTCACAGACAAGAAATTTTACACTTCATCGAAGAAAGCGATCATTCATGCAGTTGATGACGACAACCAATCTGAATCAACCACCAGGGATTCGCCACTGATCTTAACTACAGGTCGCATTCGTGATCAATGGCACACGATGACGAAGACAGGAAAAGTGAGCCGCCTGAAACAACATATCGCAAATGCATTTTTAGAAATACATCCCGATGACGCTGACGATAGAGGTATTGAAGAAAATGATTTAGTTGATATAACGAATGGCAGGGGAAATGTCAGGGTCAAAGCAAAGCTCTCCAACGAAATCAAAAAAGGTGTTGTGTTTCTACCCATGCATTGGGGAAAAATTTTAAACAATGATTTGAATCGTGCAAATAACCTGACCAATAACCTGGTTGATCCAATCTCCAAAGAGCCGGATTTTAAATTTTCTGCAGTTCAGGTAAAACGTTACAACAAGCCTGCACAAAAAATAATTGTTGTTGGTGCCGGTGCCGGTGCTTTTGGTTTTGTAAAAAGCTATCGTGAGATCAACTCCGAAGATGAAATAGAGGTTTTCAGCAAAGAAAATTTTCCTTTCTACAATCGTGTAATGTTACCCGATTACATCAGCGGCGTTCAGCAATGGCATCATCTTGTAAAAATGAAAGATGAAGAAGAACAGGATTTCAACATCACACTTTATCGTGGCGTTAGCATTGAAACTATCGACAGGAAAAATAAAATTGTAACAGATAGCAATGGAGTTGAACATAGCTATGACATTTTATTGCTCGCCACTGGAAGTCGCCCGTTCATGCTGAAAGATGTTCCTGATTTAAATGGCATTTTTACAATGCGTAACCGCACTGATGCAGATAATTTCAAAAAGCATGTTGCCCCTTCAAAAGGCAAAGTTGTGATTGTTGGTGGCGGCTTGTTAGGGATTGAGCTTGCAGCTTCGCTTCGAGAAGTGAATGTTGATATTTGTGTTGTTCAACGGATTTCTCGTTTGATGGACAGGCAGCTTGATGTTTTGGGCAGCCAATTGTTACATGAGGAACTTGAAGAAAAAGGTGTCGATATTTATTACAATGATGAAATAGAAAGATTTTTGGGAAGTGAAAACGTGACTGGCGTCAAATTAAAGAGTGGGTTGGAAGTCCCTTGCCAGGCAGTTGTGATTGCAATTGGAACCATTCCGAATATTGAACTAGCAAAAGCTTCGGGTATTGATCACAAACGCGGTGTAATTGTAAATGAGTATCTGCAAACATCTGATCCTTCTATTTATGCAGTTGGGGAAATAGCGGAGTTTAAGGGATTTTTGTACGGCATTACCTCAGCTGCGGAACAGCAAGCGGAAATTGTTGCCCGTCATTTAAGCGGCGACATTGCTCATTACTACGAAGGATCGTTGCTGATGAATATTTTAAAAATGCATGGAACGGATTTGGTTTCTCTTGGCTTAGCCGAAGCACCATCAAACGATCCGGCTTACGAAGAAATTCTATTCATCGATAAGGCAAAACGATACTATAAAAAATGCATCATTCATAACGACAGATTAGTTGGCGCAATATTAATCGGTGATAAAAGTGAGTTCCTTGAATTCAAAGAGCTTATTCAAAACAAAATCGAGCTTTCAGGAAAGCGTTTGGAGCTTTTGCGTTCCAACAAAAAGGCGGAACCTGTGATGGGAAAATTGATTTGCTCCTGCGGTGGCGTTGGTGAAGGAAACATCGTTAATAAAATCAAGGAAGGTTGTACAGAAATAAAAACCTTATGTGCAGCGTCCGGCGCAGGACAGGGCTGTGGCAGTTGCAAGCCTGAAGTTGAAGCGATATTAAATAAGACGATTGATAACATTGAAAGAAAAAAAGAAATGGAAATTGTAAGAGCATAAAATGTTTTTTTGAAATCATCTTATGGCTACTGTCCGCTTCCGTTGTGTCACTCACTTGTACGTTCAGAACATAATTCAGCATTATGGAAAATTTATTTTCTTACGAAACACTACAATTAACGCTGGTTCAGTTACACCTTTTTGGCAGAACATTGCTAATGCAACCTGATGCGCTTGTCGGTTACAAAAAGGAAAGGATCAAAATAAAAGTTGAAATGGCTGTCGATTTAAGCCGAGAAGAAGAAGACGTGGTCATTAGCTACAGTGGTAACGATTCAGAAGTAGTTGATGATGTAGTGCTTTCAGTAACGCAGGAACTTGAAAAGGCCGATGATTACGAAACAGAAGATTACAAAAGGATAAACGCAACTCTTCGATCCGGCAAATCTGCCTGGGTATATGTAAAAGATGACAAGGAATAACAATGCAAACGCAATGTGTAACGATAAATTTTAAAGGAGGTATTGTCTCTCCCGGTTATCTGAAAGAAATACTACAGGTAGCAAGAGAGGCAAGAGTGAATGATGTAAGTTTTGGCCTACGCCAGCAGTTAATCCTGCACGTGCCTTCAAAACATTTTGAAGAATTCAGCAGGCTCTGTTCATCAAAAGATATTGTCTTTTATAAATTGAAAGGCGCTATGCCTAACATTGTAAGCTCATATCCGGCCGCGGGCATATTTAACAATGATAGTTGGTTGCGTGAAGGAACCTATAAAGATATCTTCGACTTGTTTAACTATCCTTCGCAATTAAAAATAAATATTTGCGACCGGCTGCAATGTTTTACCCCTTTTTATTCTGGCCATGTCAATTGGATTTCTTCATCATTGGATCATTTCTGGCATTTGTATATACGCTTCCCTAAAACAAACCAATTATATAAATGGAAGGATCTTGTGTACACAAATGATCTTGTTAGGCTATCGAAAAAGATTGAGCAGGAAATATTGAATGACAAGTCTTTGTTTTACGCAGGCGAAAACGCCAACGGCGATCTGTTATATCAGCGGGCGAAATCGTTTACCGCTTATGTACACAAACCTTCAATACACGAAAGTTTAATAGATTTTTCGCTTCCCTATTACGAAGGTTTCAATAAGACAAACAACCAATTGTGGTTGGGGATTTACAGGCGTGATGAATTGTATCCTGTAAACTTTTTGCTTGATGTTTGCGAGATTTGCCTGAATGATAGAATTGGGCAGCTATACACTACTCCATGGAAAAGCATCATCATAAAAAATATTGCCCCAGCCAATAGAAAAGTTTGGGACTATGTTCTCGGAAAATATCGCATCAATGTTCGACATGCCGCCAATGAATTGAACTGGCAGGTTGAAGATGGCCCGGAAGAAGGACTTCAATTAAAGCGGTATATTATCCGATACTTTGATAAGGAAGATGTACGAACCTACGGCCTTTGCTTTGCAGTGCAAACAAAACCAACTTCGAGTATGTTTGGTAATATCATCATCCAAAAACAACAGAAAAAAAATCCGCATCACTTAAAATCTTTGGAACGATACAATATTCTCTATAAGAAAAATTTTAATCCGAGTGAAACGGAAAATGTTTTGTTTAGAGAAGGAGTGGAGAAGGAACACCTTGGCGTTTATCTCGTAAGCTTATGTAAATTGTTTTACGAACAACTTGATAAGAAAGAGTTGTTTCCTGATCAAAGCACCGCGAAAATTGACGCAGTTCCTCGTAAGAAGTTAATTTATCAATGCAGCGACTGTCATACAATCTACGATCCTGAACTTGGCGACGAAGAACAAAATATAATCGTCGGGACAAAATTTGAAAATCTCCCTTTATTTTATCATTGTCCGCTTTGCGAGGCTTCTATCGAAAATTTCTCTGTAATTGAGGAATCACCTGCCGGGTTTTCCACGTAGAGACCTGCTATTTTGTGCCCGCTCTTTTGTTTGGTGTCTTTGCATGGCCACTTTCATACGACATTTTATCATGCGCAAAATGTTTATTACTGGGTGTTAGCAGGCGTGTGCTACTACTATTTTTTCTTTTTGTCTTTTTCATCAATCCACACTTCCCGAGGCGTTTCATCAGACCCTGGACTAGAGCCTGGTTCTGACCCCTTGGTTGACTCAGCGTCCAGCCATTCTTCTTTCGGCTTTTCATTTGTATTTAAGTCCGTTTCAGATTCTGTGCTCTTTTGTTTATCATTCTTATGCATGCTTAAGCTTTGAGCAAGTATAGCACACAAAAATGCGGCCAGCGAAGACAAATATGTTCTGCCTAAACTCCGGCTCAGGTTCGATTTTTTTATACATGAGATAATAGAAAAAAGACGCATGGCAAAATCATCTAACCCTATAGTAAGATTTTTTAAATTACTGGGTCCAGGTCTTGTTACCGGAGCAAGCGACGATGATCCGTCCGGCATCGCTACTTACTCGCAAGCCGGAGCACAATTTGGATTAGCAACCTTATGGACTGCCCTGATTACATTTCCGCTTATGGCTGCAGTGCAGGAAATGTGTGCCCGCATTGGCCTTGTTACATCAGCTGGATTAACTACTACGTTGAAAAACCATTATCCAAAATGGCTTTTGTATTTAATGATGGTTTTTAGTATTCCGGCCATCATTTTGAACATAGGCGCTGATATTGGTGGCATGGGTGCGGTGGCCAACCTTATGATTCCTTCGGTGAAACCTTTTGTTTTTAGTATAGCTTTTACTTTACTTCTTTTGTTTCTCATTATCTATTTGCCTTATGAAAAGATCGTCGCCGTACTGAAATATCTTTGCCTGGCGGTGCTACTCTACATTGCTGTACCGTTTTTTACCCATTCCAATTGGGTGCATGTGCTTCATTCCACTTTTGTTCCCACAATAAGATTTGATAAGGAGTTTTTTGGTGTTCTTGTAGCCATCCTGGGTACTACCATTTCACCCTATCTTTTTTACTGGCAGGTTACAATGGAAGCTGAGGATGTGAAAGAAAGCAGGCGGTTGGTACTTGCAAGGCGGCGGTTGATTAAAAGCGAAGGCAACGGCCAGGATCATAAGCCCCGAGAGCGAAACTTTTTTCGCCTGCTTATTCAAAAAATGCAGCTGGATGTAAACGTGGGCATGTTTCTTTCAAACATAGTCATGTTCTTTATTATTCTTGCTACCGGAACAGCGTTATACAGTACAGGTATTCATAAAATAGATACGGTGGAACAGGCAGCGAAAGCACTTGAACCGGTGGCTGGTGAAGCATCTTATTTGCTTTTCACTGTCGGTGTTATAGGTACAGGTTTTTTAGCTATTCCAGTACTCACAGGCGCATTGTCGTACATCGTCTCGGAAACCTTTGGCTGGAAAGCAAGCCTTGATAAAAAATTTCACCAGGCAAAGAAGTTCTATTTAGTGATTGCCGGTTCGTTGGTATTAGGGCTTATGGTGAATTTAATTGGAATCAGTCCCATTCAGGCATTGGTTTACACCGCTATTTTATACGGGTTAACATCTCCTGTTTTAATTGCCGTTGTGCTGCATATTGCCAACAATAAAAAAATTATGAAAGAGTACACTAATAGCAGGCTATCAAATGTGTTGGGATGGGCAACATTCATTCTGATGACAATAGCCGCGGTTGCGCTACTTTATTTTCAGTTTTCGTAAACAGCGGTTCTTCTTCATTACTGATTACAACAGTTCAACCTCATCAAAAGTCGAACCAAAATCAAGCGGATTTAACACTCATATACAAACTAAAGCGATCGATGTGAATGATAGCGTTATAGCTGGTTAAGTGTTTCTGCGTTGCAGCCTAAAAGTTGAGATTGTGAATGCTTTCAATTTTAGTTGACCTATACAACCATTTACAAGTTTTAGAATGCGTTTCCCACATAATTTTTATTTTTTGAAAAATTCCGATCGTTTGTTCCGGCTCAACCGTCAAAAGACAAAATCAACGAAAATGCAAAATCTAAAAAACAAAGTAGCCGTTGTGTTTGCGGCATCGGGAGAGATCTCGGGAGCAGTTGCAAAATCATTTTCACAGCATGGAGCAAAGCTGTATGTTACCGCACGAAATTTAGATGCTGTAAAAGCATTGGCACAAAAAATCAAAACAGATGGAGGAAATGTTGAAGCAGCCAAAGTAGATGCCATGAATGAAAACGAGATTGATAATTTTTTTAAAAAAGTTGTGGAAGACAATGGCCGATTAGATATTGTCTTCAATGGCATTGGAGCCAGTTACTCTGATATGGGGGGGCGTCCATCTACAACAACAGCCAGCTTCGAAGAATTTATGGCCCCAATCGAAAAACTTTGCGGCTCACAGTTCCTTACTTCTAGAGTGGCAGCGAAGTACATGATGCAAACCAAGTCGGAAGGAACAATTTTGCTTTTAACGGCAGCTTTATCCAGGTCAAAGCTTTCCAATGTCGCTGGAATTACAGCCGCCAGTGCCGCTATTGAAGGACTGACACGGGTAATGGCTACCGAATGGGGCAAAGAGGCTATAAAAGTGATCTGTATTTGTCCCGGCGCTATTATGGAAACAAAGAGGATTTCCGGATGGATCAATGCAGCTGCGCAACAATATGGAATGCCTGCAGAGCAGTTGATCGCCCAATACAAGGCCTTTGATATTTTAAAAACAAGTCCAACATTAAAGCAAGTGGGAGAAACGGCGGCATTTCTTGCCTCGGAAACCGGAGTAGCTTTCAACAGCCACATCGTTGATGTGGATTGCGGAAAATTAAACATATTGTAATACATTTAGCGGTTGCAGTTTTCAAAGGGAAGCTGCAACCGATTTTTTACTAACGGAATGAAATGGAAAGAGAAGAAATCCTCAATGCTGCTTTAACAGGCGATATTTATGCATTTCAAACGCTGTTTGCTGAATTTCAAAACCAGTTGAAATCTTACTTGTACCGTTTGCTTACTGATCGTGATGACGTGGATGATTTGACACATGATACTTTTATAAAAGCATTTTCCAAAATATCAACCTTTAGCCAGGATTCTTCCTTAAAAACCTGGGTATTCAAAATAGCAACCAACCTTGCTTATGACCATTTACGAAGCAAAAAAAGATGGCAACCGGACGCACAAGACCGTGCAGCCGATTTAGCCATTGGTTCAGAAGAGATCAGGCAGGTCTTTTGGATGGTCCATGATACATCACTGGCGGGTGCTTACGAAATGAGAGAACATATTGATTATTGTTTTACCTGCATCTCCAAGACATTGCCGATTGAAAAACAGGTGGCATTGATCCTAAAAAATATCTATGATTTCCAACTAAAGGAAATTTGTCTTATTCTCGAAAAGACCGAAGGTGTGGTAAAGCATCTATTAAATGATGCAAGAAATACTATGACCGATATATTTGAACATAGATGTGCATTAATCAACCAGGAAGGTATTTGTCATCAGTGCAGCCACATAAACGAAATTTTCAACCCCAAACAAAATCAACAGGAAGAGTTAATGAAGTTGGAACTGGCGAAAGCATCCAAGAAGTACAATAGAGAACAACTTTATGAGTTAAGGACATTATTGGTAAAAGCCATTGATCCTCTTCATGCATCGGGTACCGACTTTCACGAAGAAATCATGCGATGTCTAAGAACTGCGATTGGTGAAGTAGATGATTTCTTTGACCGCAAATGAGACAAGAATTGATTGTTATAGTTAATGGCTGGTTCTTTGTTTAGAATTTAAATGAAAAGAGAATTTTTTAATGGTTTATTTTTAGTCTTCATTATTGTGTTTTAATTTTTTTACCCAACTGTTTACTACTATGCTGCTTCTCTTGTGGCGTTTCCGCTTTATCTAACTGAAAGCTTCATCCCGCCTTGGCGGGACAAAGGCGTTGATACGTTCTGTAATTCTATTCAGCAATGCTTAAATGTTCCTTTTATTCTTAAGTAGCACCAATGTTGTAATGCCTAGTGCAACTGCTCCAAGCAGAAATAAATTGTTTCTTGTTTTATGTGGATTTTTTAAGGCCATTGCATCTACATATTTTTTTTCCGCCATTTTTATTTCTCCATTCTTTTCATGCAATGCCATTTGCAACACCTGTGCTAAGTGCATTGCCTTTCTGTTCGTTTCCTGATCTATTTGTTCACGGCAGCTAAAACCATCAGTAATGATGATTGTTGATTCATCTGCTTCACGAACTTTTGGTAACAACATTTGTTCTCCGGCTTTAATGGAAACATCATAATGTGTTCCTTTTTCATAACCAAAATATCCCGCCATTCCACAACAGGTTGTTGGTAATACTTCATAATTCAATTTCGTCTTGTCAAGAACTTTCTTCTCACAATCCATTTTCATTATTGAACGATGGTGGCAATGGCCATGAAAAATTGCTTTTTGATTTAGTGCAGGAATTTTGAAATCAGGCGCTTTCTTTTCCAGGAATTCTCCGAGTGTAAATACTTGTTTTGATAAACGACTGGCCTGTTCATCATGTGGAAAGAGATTGTGCAACTCATCTCTGAAAACAGCAACGCAACTCGGTTCTAATCCTACAATAGGAACACCGTCCCTGATTTCATCGTGGAGTGTTTCCATAATGTCGACAAGCATTCGTTTTGCGGTATTCAACATTCCAAAATCATATAATGGTCTTCCACAGCACATTGATTTTTTAGGAACGATCACTTCAAACCCGGCTGCTTCTAAAACCTCAACACCCGCAACTAATGTTTGAGGTAAAAAATAATTGTTGAATGTGTCTGCCCAAAGAATAACTTTTGAGTTTGCAGATTGTTGCCAATAGCTATCGGAAATGTAGTTTGTGGTTTCTCTTGCTTCATTATTCTTCATTCGTTGTTCCGTCTTGGCAATTCCGTTCGACATCCACCTTTTCCCTTTCGACTTTTGCCTTTCAAAAAACCAACTCTTAAAAGTTCTCTCCGCATATTTAGGCATTTTGCGTTGTGGCGCAATGCCTGCAATTGTTTTTGTGATGTTGCTGATAATTGGTGCATGCATAAAGAAGTTTACCACTCCCGGCATCTTTGAGGCCATTCTGCTCCACCAATAAATCCATCCAAAAACATAGGCGGTTCTTGGCCTTGATTTTTTTTCATAGTAATGCGAGAGAAATTCTGACTTGTAAGTTGCCATGTCAACATTCACAGGGCAATCACCTTTACAACCTTTACAAGCGAGACATAAATCAAGTGCTTCTTTTACGTGTTCGTCTTCCCAGCCGCCTTTTAAAATATTGCCATGTAACATTTCATATAACAACCGTGAACGGCCACGAGTACTGTGCATTTCTTCTCTTGTCACCATATAACTCGGACACATTACACCGCCTTCATGTCTTCTGCATTCGCCAACACCCACACATTTAAGCGTAATACGTTCCCAACTGAACGCATCATCCGGAAATTGAAAATGTGTTTTTAGTTTGGGTGGATTGTAATCAGTTCCTAGTCGCAGATCATTTGTTTGCCCATAGGTGTTCAAAATTTTCCCGGGATTCATTTTCCATTGCGGATCCCAAATGGATTTAAATTCTTTAAAGGCTTCAACTAATTCATCTCCATACATAATCGGCAGCAGATCGCCTCTTGCTTGTCCATCACCATGTTCGCCTGAAAGTGAACCGCCATATTTCACTACTAAATGTGCTGCTTCAACAGTGAACTGTTTGTATTTTTCTATCCCTTCCTTGGTTAAAAAATCAAAACCTACACGGCAGTGAATGCAGCCTTGTCCAAAGTGACCATAGATTGAAGGTTTGTACCCGTATTTATCAAATAATGCACGAAGATCTTTCAGATAATCACCAACATTTTTTGGATCGACAGCGCTGTCTTCCCAGCCGGGGCCACCATTGGGTTCGCCGGGCACCCATGCCGTTGCACCCAATCCTGATTCACGAACCTTCCATAATTTTTCTTCCTGTTCCGGATCATCAAACAAGCTCATTGTTGGTGGATTGCTTTTTTGTTTCAGTTCATCCATCAATTTTTTTGCTTTGTTATCCGAATCTTCTTTACTGTCGCCGCCAAATTCAACCATCAGCCATGCATTTCCTTGCGGTAATAAGGGAATGTCCTGGATGTTCAGACCTTTTCTTCTCATGAATTCAATAAGAAGATCATCGAGTCCTTCCAGGCCAATAGGTTCATGCTTCATAATTTCGGGAACTGCATATCCTGCATCAGGCAAACTTGCATAACCTAACACCAACAAACTTCTTTCTTTCGGTGTAGTAATTAGTTTAAGCGTCGCTTCGGTAATTGTAACCAATGTACTTTCGGAACCAACCAATGCATGTGCTACGTTAAAACCATTTTCAGGAAGAAGTGCAGGCAAGTTATAACCGGAAACACGACGGGGAATATTTGGAAATTTTTTGCGAATGAGATCCGCATACTTATCACGCAACTCTTTCATCCTTCTGTAAATTTCTGCCTTGCGTCCACCTTCTTTTTGAATTTGTTCATACGCTTCATCTGAAGTTGGTCCTACCTTCATCTTGATACCATCATACGTAACAACAGTTATCGTTTCTGTGTTATCGGAAGTTCTCGCACCATAACCAAAGAACTGCGCCATCACTGAATGCACTCCGCACGAATTGTTCCCTAACATTCCGCCCAATGTGCAATGATCATGAGTTGCAGGATCGGGACCGAAAGTTAATCCTGCTTCACGTTCTGTTGTGTGACGCATTTCATCGAGAACAATTCCTGGTTCTATTGTCACGAGTTTTTTTTCTTCGTCAATGTGAAGCACATTGTTATAATATTTGCTCATATCCATCATTACAGCAACATTGCAACATTGTCCTGCAAGTGATGTTCCTCCGCCTCTTGATAAAATGGGTGCTCCATATTTTCTGCAGATGTTGATGGTGTTGATGATGTCCTCTTCCGTTTTTGGTAACACGATTCCAATTGGAATTTGACGATAGTTTGAAGCGTCGGTGGAATACAAGGCACGACTGCCTTCATCAAAACGAACTTCACCTGTGATTAGTTTGGTCAATTCTTTTTCTAATTTTTCACGATCAACGCCGATTGAATATTTGGTTTCAAAACGAGTGTCTATCTGTGTTCCGTCAATTTGGCTTTTGCTGTCAACTTTTATATTTACTTCCGGTTTTTTCGTTTCATTGATCTTATTTCCTTTCTCTTTTGCCTTTGTATGCTGCATTGACATCTTAAAAAATTTAGAGTTTATATTTTTCTGCATCGGGATGTTTGAATTCAAATCCAAAGCCCAGTCGCGACAAATCAGGTTTGATGGAACCATTTTCAACGTGAGGCACGCCATCAAATAGCATTTGTTCTATTCGCACGTGATCATAGAAATATTCTGAGATGGAAAATGATGGTAAGCAAATGGCTGCATGTAAATGCAAAGCGGGTGCACAATGAGATGAGAATGGAAGTTGATGCGCTTCTGCCAGGATACCTGCTTTTAAAAAACCGGTAATGCCACAGCATCGTGTTGCATCTGCCTGTAAAACATCAACAGCCTTTGCGCAAAGCATGGTTTCGAAATAGGGGAGATTGTACCCATACTCTCCAGCTGCAATATTTATTTGCGATGGCGAATGTTCACGAATGAAATGCAAGCCTTCCAAATCATCCGATGAAACAGGTTCTTCAAACCACGTGACATTATAATTCAAAACTTCGTTTGCTTTTTGCAATGCTTGTTTGGCTGAATAAGCCCCATTAGCATCAACCATTAATTCAACGTCATCATTCAAAACTTCTCTTGCATCTTTCACACGTTGCACATCTCTTTCAGGGTGGGTGCCTACTTTCATCTTCATGAATCGAATGCCTTGCTCTGCCCAATTTGAAAATTGTTGCTGCAACTGTTTTTTGTTGTAAGAAGTAAATCCTCCACTTCCATAAACGAGCATTGAATCTTTTACCTGGCCTAAAAGTTTGCAAAGAGGCACATCAAAAATTTTTGACTTCAAATCCCATAGTGCATTATCAATAGCTGATATTGCCATCATGGTGATGCCACCCGTGCCACTATTGCGAATTTGTTGTACAAGAAATGAGTTGATGCCCTGGATATCCAAAACGTTTTTATGAAGAATCAGGTCTTTTAATTTATGTTCGATTAGGAATGCTGTCGATTCATCTGCGTATGTATAACCAACTCCTTTTTTATTTGCTGCTTTAATTTCTACCAGCACTAATGTTGTGCTGTTCCACTGCAGTGTGCCATCAGCCTCAGGCGCATCGGTGGGAATTTTGTAAGCGGATACTTCAATTTCTTCTATTGGAACAAAATCAATTACTTTATTTACGTCATCAACTATCATTTCATTTTGTTTACATCGACGCTGAAGATGGTGGCTTTTTGTGATGACTATTGCGCTATGCCGAATAGCAATAAGAACGCACAAGAGTGCGACGCAACAGAAGTTTAATAGTAGAAGTGTTGGTTGGTGCAAAACAATTCTCTTTCAGTTTTATTTGCCCGTCTGCATATTTGCATATCTGCACATTTTTAAATCACTTTCCCGGAAAATATTCTGACCACACATCTTTTGCAGTTTGCTTCACCATGTCCCATGCATCGCTATCGCCATGATAGATGGCAGATGAAAATGCTTTCATTTGTTTCATACTTACGTGCGGCGGTGTCATTGGAACGTTTGGATCCGTATATACGTTGAGCACAACCGGTTTTTGTACAACCATGGCAGTATCCAAGGCATCTTTTACTTCATCGGGGTTGTCGACACGAATGCCTTCGAGCCCAAGCATTCTTGCATATTCATCGTAAGCAAAATCGGGAACGTCCTGCGAGGTGTCAAACTTTGCATCACCAACCATTACACGTTGTTCCCAACTCACCATGTTGAGATCACGATTATTCAAAACCAAAATGATCATGCGTGGATCTTTCCAGGTCTTCCAATATTTAGCAACGGTAATCAGTCCGTTGATACCAAGCATTTGCATGGCGCCATCACCAATCAATCCAATTGCAACACGATCGGGATAAGCAAATTTTGCTGCAATGGTGTAAGGCATGCCTGGGCACATGGTTGCAAGATTGCCTGACAACGATGCTTTCATTCCGCTGCGGATTTTCAGATCACGTGCAAACCATGCTGCGGTT
Organism: Flavisolibacter sp.; assembly: GCA_035554655.1. GTDB lineage: Bacteria > Bacteroidota > Bacteroidia > Chitinophagales > Chitinophagaceae > Flavisolibacter. Next base: position 628,267 of record DATMIF010000026.1, on the reverse strand, counting down.
GAACCACTGTCCGCAGAAAGAATGCAATTGTCAGGAAGAAGTTTTGATAGTTCCCAATACACGTATTGAGGATTGATTGGATCAGCACTGTTGTGTGCTCTTCCATCTAAAATCTTCCACCATTTATCAATGTTGTCTTCAATTTTACTTCGCCAGCCACGGTCTTCTTTTCTTTTTAAGTAAGGAAGAAGTGCCTCCAATGTTGATTTGCTATCACCTTGTAAGTTCACATCCATCGGGTAACGGATGCCCAACATCTTTCCTTCAATATCTATCTGCACGGCTTTTGCCTGTCCCTCTTTTGGAAGAAATTCTGAATAGGGAAAACTTGAGCCAACCATCAGCAGTGTATCACAGTCACTCATCATATCCCAACTTGGTCCTGTTCCCAACAAACCGATTGAGCCGGTTACAAACGGGAGATCATCAGGCAAAACATCTTTACCTAACAAAGCTTTTGCAACACCACAACCGAGAATATCCGCAACCTGTATGATTTCTTCTTCAGCACCCCTAGCCCCAGCACCAACCAGCATCGCAACTTTTTCTCCCTGGTTTAAAATGTTTGCGGCCTTTTCAAGATCATCTTCATGCGGAAGTACACGAGGTCTTCGATAACCAACACTCGAATGAATGGTTCCATGCATTCGCTTTGGTTCTTCATAATCTAATTCCTGAAGATCATTTGGAAAGATGATGCATGTAACTGTTCTTCTTGCTAATGCAATGCGAATAGCACGATCCACCAGGTGTCTTGTCTGGGAAGGCTCGCAAGCCATATGTACATATTCACCTGCAACATCTTTGAACAAAGTGATGAGATCAACCTCTTGTTGGTAACTTCCTCCTAATGCTGCTCTTGCCTGTTGCCCAACAATAGCAACAACAGGTTGATGATCCATCTTCGCATCATACAAGCCATTCAATAAATGAATAGCTCCCGGTCCCGACGTTGCCATGCATACACCAACTTCATCGGTAAACTTCGCATGTGCGCAAGCCATGAACGCAGCCATTTCTTCGTGGCGTGTTTGGACAAATTGAATTTTATCTTCCCTATGCCTTAAGGCCGACATGAAACCATTAATGCCGTCACCTGGGTAACCAAAAATTCTTTTAACACCCCATTCATGTAAACGATCAATAGCGAATTCTGCAACTGTTTGTGCCATAGTTTTCCATTTAAGTGTGGTGGGGAATAATTGAGGTAGCGCAGTGTTAGGAGCAACAAATTGGATTCAAATATCAGACCATCGACGTTTTTCACAGATACCACAGATTAACAGAAAATGAATAACACCTTTTCATGTTTTGAATAAGAACAATTGTGCGCATGGTTTTTGAGCCACATTTCTGAATCAATCAATTTAATTATGGTTAGTATAACTTTTTTTGTTTTCGTTGCTTTGATTTTGATTATTGGTTTTTTTGCAGCAACCTGGAGAAGAAAACATAAAGTGCCATTAGATCCTGATGGAACAATTGAAAGAAATAGCGAGCGGCTATCCCGCCCAGGAAGTGCCTTCAATGAATCAAGAGGTGATGTCAAAGGTGGAATTCTTCCTGCTGAGAATAAACTTTCGCAAAATGATTTCAATGAAGAAGATGAGCCAGTAAAATAATGGCTAAATGATTTTTGATTTTTAATCAATTATTAATTTCTCGTTTTCAAAAATGCAACGAGCTTGCTCAATTCATCTGCCGACAACGATCCTCCGTATGCAGGCATATCTTTAGCACCGTTCACAATCCGGACAATTATTTGTTGTTCATTCAACCTGTTGGCAACATGAGTTAGATCAGGCCCGACATTCCCTCCATCATCATTTACTTTATGACAATACAAACAAGCTTTTTGTTGGAACAAATTCATTCCCGCCAGCGCCAACGTATCTGTTGGAGGAATAGAAGAGTTGGTTAGCGGTTTCGCTTTAAAATGTGGCGACCATGCAGCTTTGTTGCCCACAACCAGCAATGAAATAACGATAACAACAACAAAAGCACTTCCTATAATTGACCAGGGGCGTTTAATTGGACTGCGTTCACCTGTGTTTGAAACAAATGGCAATGCAAACAACAAAAAGAAAATAAGCAACGGGCCAAAGAACATTACATATGATTCAATCGCCGGCGGTATCAATGCAAACAATGCATATATCCATAACAAATACCAGTCTGGTCGTGGTGTAGTAAACACTAAAGATGGATCTGGTGGTTTAGTTAATACAGGTGGACCCAAGATCACCGCTAAGATAAAAATGGCTATAATGGTGATGGAACCAAATAAGGCGTCGCGCCATGCAGCATAAGGCCAGAAGGGAACACCACTTTGGCGAAGCATATTGTGATACCATTGCCTGTATGTTCTTGGATCAATCAACCTTCCCGCTTGTGGCGGTTCCGAAATTCCATTACGAATCACCAACCACAAGTGAAAACTTACAAAAATGAAAATGAGTGCAGGAAATAAAAAAACATGGTAAGAAAAAAATCTGCTCAGGCTTTGTCCACCTAAAGTATCGCCACCTAACAACAAACGTGCAACCGATTTCCCAATGAGTGGAATTCTTCCCATTTGTTCTGCTGCAACAACAGCTGACCACACACCGTTATCATCCCATCGCAATAATTGTCCTGTGAAGCCCATGCTGATGGTAAGTATCAGGAGAACAACACCACTGATCCAACTCATCTCTCTCGGAAATTTGTATGCAGCAGTTATATAGGTACGCATCATGTGAAGTCCAACCATGATGATCATTCCCGATGCACCGAAATAATGAATGGCCCGCAGGGTCTTTCCCATCGTGGCTTTGTAGGTAATATATTGAAGCGATTGAAATGCTTTGTCTGATGAAGGCTGATACAAGAGTGCGAGTGCGATGCCTGTTGCAACTTGCAGGATGAAACAAAAAAGAGAGGCGCTTCCAAAAACATAAGCCCATTTGGAACCTTGTGGCACAGGGTGATTCATAAGTGGCTTCACCAGCTCTGATAAGCCGCTCCTATCATTAATCCATCTTCCTGCTTTTTTTAACCACTTCATTATTGTGTTATCGTTGTAATAGGAACAGGCGCTGTTTTTATTTCGACATCAGTTTTATTAATTCTCACTTCAACTTTTGTTAACGGTTTTGGGGGCGGTCCTGCTGCAACTGTTCCATCCTTATAGTAAGCGCCGCCGTGACAAGGACACATGAACAATTGTGCTTTGTCTTCCCAACGAACAGGACAACCTAAATGAGAGCAATGTGCAGAAAAGGCAATAAGTTGATTTTCGCTTTCTCTTCTCAACCATGCAGCAGATTTTGCAGTAACACCGGCCCAGGGCAATGGATCAGCATTGATATACGTGATCAATTTTGTTTCGCCTACCGCGATGTCAGAGAGATTGGCCACCTTTCTCCATTCCTGTTTTTGTCGCTGCAAAAGTGGCCCGAGCAATGCGCTGAAAATCGGTACAGCAATAACAGCAGCTGGAATAGCACCTGCTAATAAACTCAAACGAACTAAAAATTTTCTCCTGTCAATATTCGTCTCGTTGTTCATGCAATAACTCTTTAATCCAACCATAAAGTGAAATGCAAATACCGAGGCCACCTGCAACAGAAATAATCCACGTTGTCAGCAGTCCCCAACCTAAAAGCAAAAGAGAAAATGCAAAAACAAAGGGCATATAAGTTGGCTTTGGTAAAATTTCCGGCTTTGCTTTTACATACTCCTGCGTGATCGGTTTTCCTTGTTTAATTTCTTCGTTCATATTTTGTTTGAATAAGCAATTGCTTCTTCTTTTTGTTTGAACCAATGAATCAATAAATACAAGGCAGCTGTTACATAAATCAAACAGCAGGGCACCCACATGATCAAACCGGCAGCCTGCTGATCTGCGGATTGCGTGATTCCTGATCTTGAAATCATTTTATTCAAACCGTATTCATCATGCATGGAAAGAAAATGATAATAAGTGCCAACGGGTGCGAATGTGATCAACAGCCCAAGCAATGAACATCCAATGCATGCAGTGAATAAATAAACCACCCCTGATAAAGCTTCAATTCTATACTGCTTATTGGGATGAATGATTGGTGAACTGAATAAAACACCGGCAACAACCAAACTCAATGCTTCAATGATGGCAATGAAATCAAGACCTTGGTGATGCATTGATGACATAGCTGAATTAAAAATGACCGGCACATGCCAGAACCACATGATACCGATTCCGCTTAACCAACCAACAATTGGGTGGTATTTTAGAAAATTAAATGGGTGATGAAATTGTTTTGACTTCGGTGACAAACTCAACACTAATAGAGGTCCTACGCAAAGAAGTAAAATCACATGAACAGTCATGTGTGCAGAAAATAAATAGTTTGCTGAAAGAATGTGAAGAGGGGAGAAGAAGCAAATGATCAGAAGAACTAAAATTGAAGCAATGATTTTTTTATTGCTGAAACTTTTTGTTAGAACGATAAAAAGAATTGCTATTGCAAAAATAATAACAGACGAAAGATCAAAACGCCAGTATGATAGTAATTGCTTCATAAAATGTATGGCAGGACATAAATTGTGGCAAAAACGAAAACCCAAACGGCGTCAACAAAATGCCAGTAAATGCCAACTGTTTTTATCGCGGATGAATTTTTATTCAAAAGGTAGCCTTGCATGGTTAATGCAAGAACAATTAATAAGATGATGAGCCCAATCAAAACGTGCAGTCCATGAAAGCCTGTTAACGTATAAAAGCTTGAACCAAATTCGCTTTTGCTGATCAAAATATTTTCCTGGATCAGCTTATAATACTCGTGTCCTTGTCCCAATAGGAAAATAACTCCGAGAATGATGGTGACGATCAACCACAGTTTTGTTGCTTTATAATTTTCACTCGCATGATTTCTTTCTGCCTGCCAAAAGCTAAAACTGCTGAACAATAAAATAGCTGTAAATATTCCAGCAGACTTAATGCTCAGATGTTCTGCAACTTCTCTTTGAAAATTGCCGCTTCTCCAGAAATATAAGTAGGCAACAATCAGGCAAAGAAAGAAGATTGCTTCCGAGCCTATAGTTAATTTCATCATTAGTCTGTTCATATTATTACACAAATTTTAAGGCACGAATTACACGAACTGAATATCGAACATTGAGTATTGTTCATGGAACGTTCTTTTTATTAATCATAGTCCCGGTCATGTGGATTCTTCAAATCATAAAATGGTCTTCTGCTGGTAACAACAGGTACGTCTACGAAATTCCTTTCACCGGGTGGAGCATCGGCATACCATTCCAACGTGAATGCATTCCATGGATCTTGGTCTTTCATCACTTCACCTTTTAACGTTCTATAGATGTTGTACAGCAAAACAATTACAGCTGCACCCATTAAATATGCACCGGCAGATGAAAGCAAATTCAATAAAGTGTAGTAAGGAATATCCTGGTAAGTATATACTCGCCTCGGCATTCCCATCAGCCCTAAAAAATGCTGAAGAAAGAAAGTGAGATTAAAGCCAATCACGAACAACCAGAAGAACCATTTACCTAACCTTTCGCTCAATTGTCTTCCTGTAATTTTTGGAAACCAATAAAACAATGCAGCAAACACAGAAAACAACGATCCGCCAATAAAAACATAATGCAGGTGAGCTACTACAAAATAGCTGTCTGTCAATTGCCAATCAATTGGTACAATACTAAATCCAATTCCACTTAATCCACCAATTGTAAATTCAATTAAAAAAGCAACGGCGAACATCATCGATGTTGTGAGCCGGATCTTTCCACCGTACATTGTTCCTATCCAGTTGAAAATTTTTACTCCGGTAGGAATTCCGATCAACATACTTGCTGCTGCAAAAAAGCTGTTCACTGTATTGCCAAGCCCTGCGGCAAACATGTGATGTACCCATACACCGAATGAAAGTAAACCAATGGCAACAGTTGATGCTGCAACAAACACATAGCCGAAAATCTTTTTTTGTGAGAATACCTGGAACACTTCTGAATAAATTCCAAATGCAGGAAGAATTAAAATATACACTTCAGGGTGACCGAACATCCAAAACAAATGTTGCCATAACAAAGCCGAACCGCCTGCATTCGTATTGAAGAAGTGGGCTTCCATTACACGATCTAATAACAACATAGAAAGTGCAGCGTTCAATGATGGCATTGCAGCAATGATCAAAAAACTATTCACTAATGCCATCCATACAAATAGAGGCAAGCGTTTCAGCGACATACCTTTTACTCTCAACTTCATAATGGTAACAATGATGTTGATAGCTGTGGTAACGCTGCCTATTCCGCCGAGCAACAACCCTATTGCATAGTAATTAATTCCAGGCGAGTTTGAATAGTGTTCTTCATTAAGCGGAGCATAATTAAACCAACCTGCATCTGGTGCGCCTCCAGCTGCAAAACTGAAATACAATAGCAGTCCTCCGAAGAAAGTGATCCAAAAAGAAAATGCATTCAATCTTGGGAATGCCATCTCATTGGCGCCAATCATTAAAGGGGTAAAATAAACTGTGAGCCCAAGCAATGCGGGCATCATCACAAAAAAAATCATCGTTACACCATGCATGGTGAAGATCTGATCGTACGCTTCCGGCTGAAGGAGATGATTGCTAGCAACAGCTAATTGTGTACGCATAAGCAATGCTTCAGCACCACCAATCACAAAAAACAAAAGTGCTGTGAGCAGATATAGTTTGCCAATTGCTTTGTGATCAACTGTAGAAAGCCAATACAAAATCTTTCTGTCGCGATGCGCAACAGGAAGATCTTGTTCGATACTATCTAATAAAATTGCTTTCATTTCAAATTGTTCAAATAAGCTGCTATGCTTTTTACCGTTGTATCATCCAAATGAAAATCGGGCATGTAGGCGCCGGGTTTTATTTGTTGCGGATCTTTAATCCAGTTTGTAAGGTTTTCAATATTGTTTTCAAGAAGTCCGGCTAACAATGTTTTGCGGCTGCCAAGATGCGTGAGATCTGGACCAATGGTTGCTTTTGCTTCTGTACCGCCGATGCGATGGCAGTTACCACAGGTCTTTGTCATAAATAATTGTGCCCCGCTTTCGAATGTTGTGTTCATTGCAGGGCGCTGATGTTGCTGCAACCAATTGTTATAATCTTCTTCATTCTGTGCAATAACTTTTAAACGCATGTGTGCATGTTGCGCTCCGCAATATTCACTGCATGCACCATAGTATTCTCCCGGATGTTTGATGTCAAGCCATAAATAGTTTTCCTGCGTAGGCACCATATCCATCTTGTTTCCAAACTGAGGAATCCACCAGTCATGAATCACATCTGCTGCTAAAAGCTTCAGCAAGATTTTTTTTCCTGCTGGAAGATGAATTTCGTTTGCAGTAATAACATTAGCTGATGGATAATTTGCTTCCCACCACCATTGATGTGCAGTAATGATCACATCGGGTGTTTCATTTTTGTATTCGGGCTCAACAAGATTTATTGTTTTGATATTGAAATACAGGAAGACAGCGACCAGTAGGCTCGGTACACCAATGGTTGCAATTTCCCACTTGCTACTTAAAGGCTTTGTTGAAGTTTCTTTTTTCCCATCCCTGAATTTGTATAGCATGTAAGCGGTAAGCAGCGCTACTATTAATAAAATAAACCCAGCAGCAATAAAGAAGTAATTCGTGATGCGGTTAATTTCTTCGGCTTGTTGCGAAGATGATCGTAGCACTGATTGCAATGGAATCTCAGGAGATACCCTTAAAAGGTTTCCCCAAACAAATGGCATAGATTGTTGGTTTGAACAGTTTCCACAAAAAAGATACCGCCGATATAAAGACGGATGTAAACTGCCTGTTAACGAGTAAGATAGGTGGTAAGCAATCTAAGATTAGAATTTAATTAGAATTTTTTGTTGGTTATGGCTTGAACAATTGTTGGAGCAGTGTATAGAAATTTCTCTACACAATGGAACCAATACTCATCTGGCCTACTAACGTCATTGCATAACGTAGGAGTAGTTGGTGTGTTTGTTGCTGCGAAATCTTAAACGGGACGATTTATGAAAAATGAATTTCGAGACAAAGTGATTGTAATCACAGGTGCAACCGGTGGCGTTGGAAGGGCCACAGCGTGGGAGTTTGCAAAGCAAGGAGCAAAGATCGCTTTACTTGCAAGAAGTATAGAGCAATTGGATGCGACAAGAAGAGAAGTAGAGGATTTGGGTGGACAAACGATACCAATTCCTTGCGACGTTTCAAATTATGATGAGGTTGAAGTGGCTGCGAGCAGAACAGAAGAAGTGTTCGGTCCAATCGATGTTTGGGTGAACAATGCTATGAACAGTGTATTTGCTCCTTTTAAAGAAATTCATCCTGATGAGTTTAAAAGAGTAACAGAAGTAACTTATCTCGGGCAAGTGTATGGGGCAAAAGCAGCATTGAAACGAATGTCGCCCAGAAACAAAGGCTCAATTGTTTTTGTTGGATCGGCATTAGCGTATCGCGGTATTCCATTGCAATCTGCATATTGCGGAGCCAAGCACGGCATACAGGGATTTTATGACTCACTGAGAACAGAACTGATGCACGACAAAAGCAAGATAAAAACCTGCATGGTGCAACTGCCAGCAATGAATACAACACAGTTTGGATGGGTGTTAAGCCGGTTGCCTAACAAGCCAAGACCAATGGGTAAGGTGTATGATCCTGAAGTTGCGGCCAGGGCAATCGTATATGCAGCTGCCCATAATCGCAGAGAAATTTATGTTGGCTATCCAACGTTCAAAGCAATTTATGGGAACAAGATCGCATCATGGTATGCAGATTATGTATTGGCAAAAACCGGTGTTGACGGTCAGCAAACTGATGAACCTGTTGATCCAAATCGTGAAAATAATGTTTGGGAGCCGGTACATGAAGACCGCGGTGCATATGGGAATTTTACAAAAGTCGCCCACAAAAAAAGTTTCACATTGTGGGTAAGCCTGCATCGCAACCTCGTTAGAACGATCGCAGGGATAGCTGCAACAGGTCTTGTAATTGCACTTGGTTCAAAAAGAAAATGATTGTTATTGATACATGAAAGCAAACAAAAAAAGCGAAGGCTATCTTCCGATAGAAGATTACGGTATCATTGGAAATTTAAAAACGGTGGCATTGGTTTCATTGTATGGTTCTATCGATTACATGTGTTTTCCGAGGTTTGATTCACCTTCTGTTTTTTGTAAGCTTTTAGATACAAATAAAGGAGGTTTCTTTTCCATTTCTCCGCAAATGAAAGATGTTGTTGTTAAACAATTGTATCTGCCAGATACGAACGTCTTGGTCTCACGGTTTTTCTCTGATGAAGGCATAGCTGAAATTATTGACTACATGCCTGTTGAAGAAAATGAAGCGATTGTAAGAAGAGTTTCAACCATCAGGGGAAAAATTAATTACAAGGTAAAATGTGCGCCGCGGTTTAATTATGCTTCGGTAAAACATCAGGCACAGAAAAATAAAAATGGAATTCTTTTCAATCCGGAAAAGGCGGATCAGCCATCACTGATTTTGCAATCAGAAATAGAGTTAAATACCGAAGGAGACGATGCTGTTTGTTCATTTGATTTAAAGGAAGATGATGTAGCCTGTTTTGTTCTGCAGAATAATAACGATGACATAAACGAACAGGCAAGTGAGTTTGTGAAGAGAACCTATCAGTCTACGATTAATTTCTGGCAAAAATGGATCGCTCAGTCCAATTATGAGGGCCATTGGGAGGAAGTAGTGAGAAGATCAGCATTGACATTAAAGCTTTTGATTTCAGAGCAATTTGGTTCAATGGTAGCTGCACCCACATTCAGTTTTCCAGAATCCATTGGAGGAAGCAGAAACTGGGACTATCGTTTTACATGGATACGCGACGCAGCATTCACCATGCATGCTTTTTTACAATTAGGATTTTTGGAAGAAGCCCAACGTTTTTTGGAGTGGGTGAAAGATCAGAGTACAAAGGAGAACCTTCAATTGATGTTTGCCATTGATGGTAATACGCATTTGGATGAAAAATGCCTCGATTACCTGGAAGGATATAAATGCTCGCAACCGGTTCGCATCGGTAATCAGGCACACAGGCAAACACAAATGGATATTTATGGTGAGCTATTGGAAACCATATATATTTTCGTTAAGCACGGTGGCGATATTACTTATGAGTATTGGAAGATCATTGAACACTATGTTGGATTGGTGATTGATAATTGGAAGAAACCGGATCACTCCATTTGGGAAGTAAGAGGAGAGAAGAGAGAGTTTTTATTTTCAAAAATGATGTGCTGGGTAGCATTGGATCGTGCAATTAAAATCGGCGAGGTATTCTCTTATCCGTACGATCTTTTAAAATGGCATTCGGTACGAAATGAAATCTACGAGGATGTTTACAATAATTACTGGAGCGAAAAGAAACAGGCGTTTGTTCAATCGAAAGGTTCTGAAAACTTAGATGCGAGTGCATTGCTCATGCCAATACTCAACATGATCTCCCCGCATTCCGAACGATGGAAATTCACAGTGGATGCTATCGATAAAGAATTGAGATCCGATGTTTTAGTTTATCGTTATCGTGAACAACAAGATGAAATTGACGGGCTGAAAGGGAAAGAGGGAACGTTTACCATGTGTTCCTTTTGGTTCGTAGAGTGCTTATCATTGAGCGGACAAATAGAAAGAGCCAAAGAAAATTTTGAAAAGATGTTGGGTTATGCCAATCATTTGGGTTTATATGCAGAACAACTCGGGATGAAAGGCGAACATCTCGGAAATTTCCCGCAGGCTTTCACGCATCTTGCATTGATAAGTGCGGCAATTGAATTAAGCGGTGATAAAAACAAAAAGGCAAAAGAATTGAGGACAATCAATCGTCAAATGAAATAGCGGTTTGTTGTTGCGATATTTTTTCCGCTTCACGTAAATGAAGTGGGTTATGTTGAAATAGCGAACGCCATCCTCCTCCGAATCTTTCTTTCGCTCTTGTTTTTATTGATGAAAGCACGATGATGAAACATGCACAAGCGCCATTGGAGCAAAATGCAATTGTCCTGCTGAAGTCAAGTATGAATAAAGCAATCAAAAGCCACGCACCTAAAATAATGTTCGCTTTCACTACGCTACTATTAATATCCCAAAGCGAAATGATACTAAAGGTGATCACCAGCGGCCCTACTATGTGATTATTATCAGAAGTAGCCTGATTCATTTTTAAAATTTCGGGTGAAATCATCAGCCATAATCCAAGTATGATATTTAAAAATCTTGACCACATAATCAAACTACTTTTTGCTCAATTGCTTTGTCTCCCCAAAAAGCCTTCCATACAGACAATTTTTTCTGCTTTACTCTTTGCAAATATTGAAGACTTGCTAAAAATTCGTCCATTGCAGGACTGATCATGATTACAGAAATAAATGCAGAACAAAGACAAAGTGTACACCAATGACCAACGATCACTGGCTGCGAGATCACTAATAAAATGCTCACCAGTCCCAAGGGCCCAACAGCGATCCCGAAAATAATAACGATCCATGGCTTTGTTTTCCACCGTTGCGTGTTTCCTACTATGCCGGTAACTACATCTACCAGGTAACCAAATGCACCAAGTAATGCATCGGGAACTGGAAATTTTTGCGAGAGCTTCGATGTTAAAACTTTTTCAGCTCCATCTCCGAAAAAAGGATCGAACACACTGTTTACTATATGCATCTGATAAAATGCCAGATACATAGCAACGCAAAATCCAACGGTGCCCACCACAATTAGGGGTATGCGCTGCGGCCATGAAGAAGGATTGTAATTCCATGCGGGAGGTATCGTTGCTACTTTATTCATGAAATCATTTGCTACAATGATGTTACAAGTATCGTGCAGTTATTGTTGCTGATGCATTGCAAGTATCCGTTAAGAAAAACAGATATCGCATTACACACTCATTGTTAATCTGTACGGCTGCTTCCAATTGATTCAATGGCCCAAATTTGTGAACGCACACCTACGACCTATCGTAGGGTTTCGTTCTTAAGCGCCTAAAATGATTGAAGTCGAGTCTACTACTTAGCCCAAAATAAAGGGTCGATACAAATCATTGTTCGCGATTTCAAAATACCAGTACGAAGGAACAGGACTTGGACTTGCTTTGTGTAAAAAAATTGCTGAACGTCACGGAGGCACTATCACCGAAAGCAACGAAGGGGGAAAAGTATCAAAGTTCGCAGTTAGGTTATCAATTCAGTGAGGCGTTATTAAGGTGAATGTGTTAATGGAAACCATTCACGAACTTGCTATCAAACTTTAATAACATTCTAATCATTACCATTGTTGTCTGGTATAATCTTTAGCCTGCGCCAAAACTCCACATTTCATTTACAGACTAGGTTGCTTTTTTGTTGAGAAACAAAATAATTATCAGCAATGTCTATGCTATGCCGAGGGTCAATTTCAGCTGGCAAAGTTGTTGAGTTGACATATTGAACGGTTTCCCAGCAAGCAAAATGTAAGGCAATGAAAGATTGGGCGGAAGTTATTACTAAACACCTAAGCAGTTTTGTAGAAATACTGGCTGCGATTGTTATTGGCATTGCACTGATACAATTCATCGTCTGTTATATCAGGAATTTCACAAAGCCGCACCTTGAAGAAGAAAATCAAAACGTTCGCATCCAGTTTGGAAGTTCATTAACCATTGCGCTTGAACTTTTGCTAGCTGCAGATATACTTGCCACTGCTATTGCACCTACATGGGATGATATTGGAAAGCTGGCAGCCATTGCTACACTAAGAACAGCACTCAACTATTTTTTGGAAAGAGAGTTGAAAACAAGTGCGTCAAAAAGACAATCTGAAAAAACACAATTGAACAATGACACGGCAGAACGATAAACAGTATTCTTTCCCTCAAAAAGTTTGGATTGCAGGAGGTATTCTTGCGCTGATTGTAGTTGTGCTCTTACTGCTGAGGTCAACTTTTAGTGTGTTGTTATTAATACTTGCCGGAAGCCTGATAGCGGTCTATTTTCGTGGTCTTAGTGATCTGGTTCGAAGGAAAACAAAGTGGAAGGAAGGGTGGTGTCTCGCAATATCTATCATTGGCTCCTTGTTGTTGATCATTCTTTTATTCTGGTTAATAGGGGCCAAAGTACAATCGCAAATTGCAGAACTATCTGATACACTTCCTAAAACCATAGATAAAACAAAGGAGCAATTAAGCCAATCTTCTTTAGGACAGAAGATCGTGGAAAAAATATCTTCTGTCAAAACCCAACAGCGGGCACAATTCATCGCTCAAACTTTTTTTAAAAACACATTTGGACTGTTAGGAGATATTTATGTAGTTCTTTTCATTGGAATATTTTTTACAGCCTCACCAAAGCTTTATAAGGAAGGTATTGTAACAATTGTTCCTACACAAGGGAAGCAGAAGGCAGTAGCGGTTTTGAATAACATCGGTACCAGTTTGAAAAAATGGCTGAAGGGGAAATTGTTTGCTATGCTTGTGGTGTTTGTTCTGACTTCTATTGGTCTTGTTATCATGGGTATGCCTATGTGGCTTACCCTGGCATTGATTGCAGGCTTGCTGAACTTCATTCCAAACTTTGGTCCTCTCATTGCATTAATTCCGGCAGTGTTGGTGGCTTTCTTACAAGGACCGTCCACTGCCGCTTGGGTTGCTGCTCTTTACATCGCAGTGCAAGTAGCGGAAAGTAATTTTATAACCCCGATGGTGCAACAAAAGTTGATCAACATTCCTCCAGCACTCATCATCATTGCACAATTACTCATGGCACCATTAACAGGTGGATGGGGATTAGTGTTGGCAACACCATTAATGATTATTCTTATTGTACTTGTCAAAGAGTTGTACATCAAAAAGCAAGAATCGTCATCATAAAAAATGTATTTTTTTCTCTGATTGGAGCTGTTCAGGACTCGATTCTTCAATCTTTGAGCATCGATTATTTGAAAAGTGTGGCAAATTTGTGGCGTCGAAAAAAGAGCGTGCCAGTTAAGCGTACTGATTTGCCGCTTCTTCACAGTGTCTACCTCAACATCAAAAGACTTTTCACCAGAGACCTTCTGGAAGATAAACTAAGGCTCTACATGTTTGATTATTTCTGCAATAAGTGCGGTCCATCCTGTTTGATGCGAAGCGCCAATTCCCCGGCCATTATCGCCATGAAAACATTCATAAAATAAAACCAGATCTTTAAAAGATTTATCATCATTAAATAATTTTACAGCTCCATTGAAAACCCTTTTCTCTTTCTCATCAATAACGAAAATTCTGGTAAGACGCATCCTTAATTCCTCTGCAACGGTTTTAAGATTAACCATATTCCCTGAATGGACGGGCAATTCAACGAGTAATTCATCCTGGAAATATTGATGATATTTTTCTAATGCCAAAATGATCAGATAATTCATCGGCATCCAAACAGGTCCGCGCCAGTTGGAGTTGCCACCAAATAAGCCCGATCTTGATTCACCGGGTTCGTAGGTGAGCCCAAACTCTTCTCCATCAAGATTGATCTTGTATGGTTGTTGATGAATTTTTGAAAGCGACCGGATTCCACAGGGTGATAAAAATTCATTTTCATCAAGCAATGGACCTAGAATCTTTTTTAATCTTTTATAGGGCACCAAAGAAAGTAATATTCCTTCCTTTTCATCCATATCTTCTATAACCTGGTATTGATTATTTTTCTGGCGGTACCTTATAAACCATTTTAAACGATGATAGAATTGAGGAACTTTTTCGAGTAATTCTTTATCAATCACATGAACTGAAAACAGCGTAGTAAGGCCAACGAGTGAGCGAACCTTAAGAGGAATAAATTCTCCATCGGGCATTTTAAGGACATCATAGAAAAAACCTTCCTCTTCATCCCAGGCGCCGGGAAAATCTTTGCTGATTTGATTTAATGAACTGGCGATATAGGTGAAATGCTCAAAAAATTTAGTAGCAAGATCTTCATAAGCTTGATTAGTTTGGGCCAGTTCCAGTGCTATTTCCAGCATATTCAGGCAATACATTCCCATCCATGCCGTGCCATCAGCTTGTTGTAAAACACCTCCGCCGGGAACATTATTCCTGTCGAATAATCCGATATTATCCAATCCCAAAAAGCCACCTTCAAAAACATTATTGTCAAATCTGTCTTTGCGATTGACCCACCAGGTAAAGTTGATTAACAGCTTTTGAAAAACTCTTTCAAGAAATAAACTGTCTCCGATACCGGTTCGCTCTTTATCTATTTTGTAAACCTGTATACATGCCCATGCATGTACGGGCGGATTTACGTCGCCGAATGACCATTCGTAAGCAGGCAGTTGGCCATAAGGGCTCATATACCACTCTCTTAATAAAAGCACCAATTGATCTTTTGCAAATTGTCCATCCAACCTGGCAAGCGGAATGCAGTGAAAAGCCAGGTCCCATGTGGCGTACCATGGATACTCCCATTTGTCGGGCATGGAAATAATGTCTTCATTATTTAATGTCATCCAATCGCTGTCACGGCCCCACTTTCGTTGCGCAGGTGGAGGTGGCTGACCTTTGTCGCCTTGTAACCATGAAGGAATATCAAAATAATAAAACTGCTTGTTCCATAACATTCCGGCAAACGCCTGCCGCTGAATGTTTTTTAGATCTTCATTTTTTGATTGAATGATCTGGTTATAAAATTCATCAGCCTCCTTTATTCGCCCGGCAAATATTTCATCGAATTCATTATTCAAAGGATGCTGTAAAGGTTGTTTGCTTAAACGCAATTTTATTTCAACAGAGTCTCCTGATTCAATATTGAAGGAATAAACCGGGGAACATTTGGTGCCGTTCTTTTTAGCATCGAACAAGGTAAAATCATTTTTCAAAACAGCATTGTGAAAAGCATCTTTAGTGAAGGGACTTTTATTGGGTACATTATACAAACGCTCGGTATTGGTTTCATTTTCTGTAAATAGAACATTTGCCGTTTTTTGAAAATAGAAATGATATGCTTCCAATTGAGCATTGTTGATTGTTAGCTCACCAATGGCATTAATACTTACTAATTCGATTACCGGTTTTTCTTTGGTCAGACCATATGACCAAAGATTGCGCATCCATAATGTTGGCAATAAACTAATGGATGCATTATCTGCAGATCGGTTGTCCGCCGTTATCCTTATGCAAATATCTTCTTCATCGTTTTTGGCATATTCAACAGATACATCGAAATAGCGGCTATCGTTAAAAACGTCAGTATCAATAATTTCGTATTCATCATCGTCTTTATTGCGTTTTTGATTGGTTTGTTCCAGGTCCCGGTAGGGGAAAGCAGCCTGCGGGTATTTGTACAAATATTTCATGTACGAGTGAGTAGGTGTATTATCAAGATAGTAATACAACTCTTTTACATCTTCTCCATGATTTCCATATATGGGTGTAACACCGAATAATCTTTCTTTTAGAATTTCATCCCGGCCATTCCATAAAGCGATGGCAAAGCATATTCTTTGAAAATGATCAGAGATGCCCGCTATCCCATCTTCTCCCCAGCGGTAGGCTTTAAAGCGGGAAATATCATGCGTGCAGTAATTCCAAACATCGCCGTCTGCACTATAGTCTTCCCTAACGGTTGCCCATTGCCGTTCAGATAAATAGGGTCCCCACTTCAACCAGTTTTTGGTGTTCGCATAATGTTCATGCAATCGTTTTTCTTCTTCAGTAATGTTAACCGACATGGCAATTTTTGTTAGGCAGTTTCATCATAATGATTAGAGTAACCAGGGACAAATCAGGTTACGTTTCATTGTCTTTTTTTCATTACGGCATATTTTGTGATCAATGTACCCTGCTCATTCACTTTCTCAAAATGTAGTAAAAGTAACTTGATGTCCAGGCTTACATCTGTTGCAAAATTGCGGCCTATTTCAAATATTGGGCTCAAAGTGTAAGCCATAATTCATCAATTAATTGTTCTTTTAAAAATGAATAGCTACATGCGGTTCGTCAACTATAAGCAATTTGCTTATGACCTTTGTTCTGAGTAGGGCCGTTAAGTCAACAGGCGATTCACTTGTAAAATTCAAGCTGTCCGGAACTTCCTGGGTTTTTATATTTATCATGGTGGCCGTCATTGTAATAGGTTTATGATTTGCTGAAGGTTTAAATGTATCAGCATTAAATGTATTGCCGCCCATAGCTATCAACCTGGATTCATTCAATACATTTTTAAATCCTGGTCCTGGGGAGATGACCATTAGTTAACTTGTGGTTTGCCCCATTTGGTTACTTTTCCATCACGTGTTGAAACAGGCATGAGTACGTTTTCCATGCAGGAATTTTAGTCAGCTTTTTTTGATAGTGCACTGGTTTTATGAACAGCAATATGATCTGTTTTATCACTTTTAATTTCATATTGCGGATCTTCTTTGCTGGCATGATGTGTATAGCCTTTGTAATCAAAATCTTTTTTATGGACTTTCACAATTTTACCGGACACGTGGCCGGCTTCTGAGTTCCAGGTTACGTGATCGCCAATCTTAAATTTCTTTTGCATTGTTGTATTACTAATTTTTTGAAATACAGCAATTAGTTTGCCCGCTTTGGAATTTTACATATTTTCTAAATGAACCACTTCAGGAATGCCACCCCAATGTGGCGGCACTTCTTTAATTAGCAGCAATGGCATTGAGGAAGAGATCCCTCCGAAATATTTTACTGTATGCAGAAACACTATTTTTTTGATTTTATAAAACCGGATTGCATAAGAACACATGATGCATGGCTCATGAGTAGAATAAATAACACAATCAGAGAGATCATTTGTTCCTAATTTTTTCACCGCAAGCCTTATGGCTTCTAATTCTGCATGACAAGTAACATCGTTTTTATCTTTTGATGCTTCAATGGCCTCACAGATAATCTCACCCTCTTTTATAATTACAGAGCCAACCGGTGCTTCTCCTTGTGCTGCTGCTGCTTCAGCTAAGATTTCACATCGTTTAATATAATAAGTATCGTCTTTCATGTTTTGTAAAGCTATTCAGGCAAAACCCTTTTGATTGCTGTATCATTGTGCGTTTGGACACCTCAGTATTAAAAAACTTGTGGCAATGCAAGTGGATCAATACAAGCCAGATCCATTTTTTCAATATCGTACTGTCTTATTTCGGCTGGTAGGTTCCCGGAACAGTGCGAAAGCTGATCGCCAGACGGTTCCATCCATTTATTACAATGACCGCCATGGTTAAAGCAACCATTTCTTTTTCATCAAAATGCTTGCGGACAGAATCATACAAGGAGTCCGGTACATCATTTTCCGAAATCAACGTCAATGCTTCTGTCCATTCCAATGCCGCACGTTCACGGTCGGTATAAAAAGGAGTTTCACGCCATGCGCTTAAAGCGTATAAGCGTTGCTCTGTTTCACCCGCTTTGCGGGCATCTTTGGTATGCATATCCAAACAGTAGGCACAGCCATTTATTTGAGAGGCCCTTGTTTTTACAAGTTCATATAAGTTGTGTTCAAGTCCGGAGTTGGCTGCAAATGTTTCAAGTCCCATCATCGCTTTTAACGCTTCCGGGTAAACTTTTGCATAGTTTAATCTTTGTTCCATCATCTTAATTGTTTCGTTTAATAAATCAGTGCTTATCCATTTCATCAATAGCAATCGTTGCGTGTGCATAAGCAGCTCCTGCCCGCATTTCAGCAGCTACCCAAATAGCTTCCATAATTTCTTCCTTACTCGCTCCCTTTCGCATAGCTTGTTTGGAATGCGACCTGATGCAATAAGGACATTGTGTTACATGGGCCACAGCAACTGCAATCAGTTGTTTTGTTTTCTCCGGAAGAGCGCCTTCTTCAAATACCGTCTTACTAAAATTTCTCCAAGCTTCTAAATTCTTAGGCGCCAGCGCACCTTTTTTATCAGCAAGTTCTTTGGTTGTCAACGGATATAAATTTTCATTTTCCATGATGATCTATTTATCGTTTATTAATTTTCTTTCTCCAGAAAATGGCGTAGTACATACTGCAAGATTCCTCCATGCCTGTAATATTCAATTTCTATTTTAGAATCCATTCGGGCAATGGCCCGGAAATTAATTTGTGATCCGTCTTCTTTTTTTGCAAGAATATTCACAGGTTTTAAAGGCCTGATATCTTCTGCAATACCTGTTATAGTAAATAGCTCATTTCCTGTAAGGCCCAGGCTTTCTGCTGTAACACCTTTTTCATATTGCAGCGGTAAAACGCCCATGCCTATTAAATTACTTCTGTGAATGCGTTCATAACTTTCTGCAATCACAACTTTAACGCCCAACAGGAATGTGCCTTTCGCAGCCCAATCTCTTGATGAACCGCTGCCATATTCTTTTCCTGCCAATACAATTAAAGGAATTTGTGCCTGCTTGTATTTTACCGATGCGTCATACACCGTCATTTCTTCGCCTGCGGGCAAATATTTTGTATACCCGCCTTCTTTTTGCGCCAGCTTATTTTTAATTCTAACATTGGCAAAAGTGCCGCGTACCATTACTTCATCATTTCCTCTTCGTGAGCCATAGGAATTGAAATTGGCTCTTTCAACGCCACGGCTAATCAAGTGTTCTCCTGCTGAAGAAAACTCGTTGAACTGTCCTGCGGGAGAAATATGATCTGTTGTAATGCTATCGCCCAATACCAATAAAGCCCTTGCATCTTGTATATCATTTAACGGCGGAGCATCATCGGAAATATTATAAAAGAATGGCGCTTCTTTAATATAGGTAGATGTTTTATCCCATACATATAACCTGTCATCCGGCACGACAAGTTTTTTCCATGTCTCATTGCCCTCAAATATTTCTCCATAGTTTTTTGCAAAATATTCCGGCGAAAGCACTTCGTTCATCACCGCATGTATTTCATCATCAGTTGGCCAGATGTCTTTCAGATAAACAGGTTGTTGATTGGGATCATAACTCAGCGGTTCATTGATCAAATCAATATCAACCCTGCCGGCAATGGCATAGGCCACAACAAACATGGGGGACATGAGAAAATTCATTTTTACCTGCGGATGAATTCTTGCTTCAAAGTTGCGGTTACCGGAAAGCACAGAAGCTGCTACCAGGTTATGCTCTTCAATAGCTTTTGCTATATAAGGGGGCAAGGGGCCTGAGTTACCAATGCAGGAGGTACAACCATATCCTACCAGATGAAATTGCAAAGCTTCAAGATCATCAAGCAGGTCAGCTTTTTCAAGATAATCGGTAACAACTTTAGAACCGGGAGCAAGCGAAGGTTTTACCCAGGGTTTTATATCCAGTCCGTGTTCGCGGGCTTTTCTTGCTACCAAACCTGCGCCAATCATCACAAATGGGTTGGATGTATTTGTGCAGGAGGTTATTGCTGCAATTACCACGGCACCATCTGAGATCATAAATTTCTGTTGTCCAACGGTTACCCAAACCGTCTTCATACCATGTTCTACCTTTTCTTCAATAATTGTTTCCGGAGGCATCGGCAATGGCGGTTTAACAGGCTGACTACCACCTTCTGCATACCAACCGGTCAATTGTTCTTCGGGTTGAATATATTTCCGGCCAAAGGATTGATGTAAGAGCTCTATGAATTTCGGTTTAAAGTTTTTTAAAAGGATTTTATCCTGTGGTCGTTTCGGTCCGGCAACCGAAGGCTCAACAGAAGAAATATCCAGTTCTATAATATCCGTATAATTAATGTCTTCATCGCCGGTCCGCCACAACATATTTGCCTTGCAATAGTCCTCCACCAATTTTATCTGCTCTTCGGAGCGGTTGCTTTTACGCATATACTCCAGCGTTTTTTCATCGATCGGGAAATAGGTAATGGTGCAACCAAATTCGGGAGACATATTGCCAATGGTCGCACGGTCGGGCACGGAAAGATGATCAAGGCCGGGGCCAAAAACTTCCACGAATTTTCCAACCACCCCATACTTTCTTAATGCTTCAGCGATGGTCAGTACCAGATCTGTCGCTGTAGAACCTAATGGAAGTTTTCCTGTCAGCTTCAGTCCAATGACTTCCGGCATAATAAAATAAACAGGCTGGCCAAGAATAGCAGCTTCCGCTTCAATTCCGCCAACGCCCCAGGCCACCACGCCAATGCCGTTCACCATTGGGGTATGGCTATCGGTGCCAACCAATGTGTCAGGAAAAACTTCTCCGTTGCGTTCAATTACTCCCTTTGAAAGATATTCAAGGTTGACCTGGTGGCAAATGCCCATTCCGGGAGGAACCACGTTGAAATTGGTGAAAGATTTTTGTGCCCATTTCAAAAATTGATAACGTTCTTTATTACGCCTGTACTCTTCATTCATGTTGCGGGAGAAGGCATAATCCGTCCCGAAATAATCCACCTGCACAGAGTGATCAATAACAAGATCAACAGGTATCAGTGGATTTATTTCATCAGGATTTTTTCCTTTTCTCGCAACTTCTGCACGAAGCGAAGCAATATCCACAACGGCAGGAACACCGGTAAAATCCTGCATCAATACACGGGCGGGTTTGAATGGAATATCTTTATCGGAGCCTGCAGGTTTCCATTGAAGAATGGTTTCAATATTTTCTTTGGTTACTGCGAAGTCGTCAAAATTGCGCAAAACATTCTCCAACAAAATGCGAATGGAAAAGGGCAGCTTGTCAATACCATATCCCTGTTTTTGAAGTTCTGCAAGGCTGTAGTAAGTGAATGTGCCGTTTTTGGTAGTTAGTAATTTTTTTATTTGATAAATATCTCTGGACATGATTAGATCGCTATTTATCTTTCAGAATCCGTAGTTATTGAGACAGTCTATTTTTATTCTTCTTCAAAAGACCTGGTCGGGACAATAAATAAAGGTATTAAACTGTGACGCAAAACCTTTTCCGCTACACTTCCCACCAGAATTTTATCCAATCCCCGCCTGCTGTGCGTGCCCAAAACAATAATATCAACATCTAATTTTTTTGCGGTCTCTAAAATAGCATCTCCAAATTCGCCACTACTTACAACGGTTTCAATACTTTCATCACCAAGAAATTGTTTTGATCTATCAAGAAAACTTTGAGCCGTCTTTTTTAATTCATCGGCAGCTTCAGGTTGGATCGTATCAATACTATTGAAACCATCAAATCCCATTACGGGAGAATAGTTGAGAGAAGAATAATAAACCGGATCGGAAATTACGTGTAACAAAACTGTATGGGCATTCATTGTCTTAGCCAGGCCATAACCGGTTTTTGCAATTTTCTGAGCAGTCGGATCATAATCTAATGCTACTAATATTTTTTTCATTTTTGACAATTATGGTTTACTAATCATGTTTTCAATTGCGGTTGAATAGTTCTTTGAGAACCAGTCTTCACTATGTTTGCTAATATCATCAATTCATTGATATCCGTTCCATGAGTTCAACTCCGCTCTCTGTAATCTTATATGCCGACACCTGAGAACAGGTATGCACTTATTAACAAGTTTACACAGGATACTATGCTAAAAACAACAATACGGCTATACTGCAGACTAAGCCGGAATTACACGGTTTATAGCCGCATCTAATTGTTGAAGTGGATTCTTAAGTGGTTGTTTATGGTTGGCTCGACGCAAGTGTGATGTTATAACTCACCATACGTTTAGAAAATATTTTTTTCTTGAAATCAATTATAATAATAAAAAAATATTTCAGGTAATGTTACATTATGCTAAGATCTGGGTTCGCAAAGTAGCTAAAGAGGAAGAGACTATTTATAAAATTGTTTGCTCTTTTGACAAACCTAAAAAATTATAAAAAATCTCTTTCTTCAATTTAAAAACTTTATAATTACTATGCAGCTATTGACGCTTCTGGATTTGCAATTTTAGAATACAACCTGCATGTAATCTTTAGACAAAGATACTTCAATTATGATAGAAGATAAAATTGTCCTTTATTGTAGTTAAGTCAATTGCTAAATATTTAGTTCTTTCTCAGCCAATTCAATTCTGTCTTGTATTTAGTTCCATAATTGCTATTGTTCAATATTTGTAAATTTTACACGCAATAATAAAATGTGGTGTAGCGATCGATTGATGTAATTACAAATGCTAGCAAACTTTTAGGTAGAAAAGGAAACTAGTTTTAAGATTTATTATAAACAGGCTATGAATAAACAATTGCATCAATTCTTCACTAACGGCCATCGCCGCCTTGAAGCCTTCCTAAAAGAGGCAACGAAATCCAGATGTTGTAATGAAACCCACTTCAACTGTATTAAAGCTGGAGTTTTTGTGTTAATACCCAACTCAAATGGAGGCACTCGTTAAAATGATTGTAAAAGGACAGTAAAAAAAATATAGTCAAAGGGTAAGAGGCAATTAAATAAAAGTATTTAAGTACTTTTATTCTTTAAAAAAGATAACCATGGACAGTTTATTCGTTCCTTCACTACAACCAGCAGTTAAGCATCCCACTATTTTGAAAAAATTTGATGACCTTAAAAAAGATGAGGCCTTTTTGTTAATCAACGATCATGATCCCATCCCTCTGTATTACGAAATGAAAGCGGAAAAGGGTGATATCTTTGAATGGAAGAAAATAGAAGATGGTCCTGAGGTATGGAAAGTGGAGATCAAAAAGACAGCCGACAAATCAGCTACTGTAAATCCGATTATAAAAAATAAGGAAGAGATAAAATCAGAAACGTCTGTTTTGAATGTGACACTGATTGAACCACGCCTGAAACATCCTACCATCTTTAAGCATTTTGACGCATTGAAAGAGGGAGAAGCGTTCGAGATCCTGAACGACCACGATCCTAAACCCTTATATTATCAACTGCTGGGTGAGAGAGGAAATATTTTTACCTGGTCTTATTTAGAACAGGGACCTCAATGGTGGAGAGTTCAAATAAAAAAGAATGACCTGGCTAACGGTGATACTGTCGGCGAGATTGCTGCAAAAGATATTCGCAAAGCAGAAGTGTTTAAAAAATATGGTATAGATTTTTGCTGCGGGGGAAAGAAATCCCTTAAACAAGTTTGCGAGGAAAAAGGTTTAGATCTTGAAATTGTTGAAGCAGAACTTGAAAATCCTGGACAAAAAATTTCATCTGCCAATAATTACAATGGTTGGGAACTGGACTTTCTTGCCGATTATATTTACAACCAGCATCACCGCTATTATTATGATGAGTTACCTGGAACTGGATACCCACTTCATGCGTGAAGAGAAAGTGGTATTCCCATTTATCAAGGCCCTGGTACTTGCTAAACGTACAGGAAATTTTGAGGCATTGAACAGCCAGCCTTCTCTTACGGAGCCTATTCGCCTGATGGAAGTTGATCATGAAGCAGCAGGTGATATCCTGGAGCAAATACAAAAGCTCTCTGGCAATTACACACCGCCGGCTGATGCCTGCAATAGCTATCAGTTCTTATACAAAAAACTAAAAGATATTGATGAAGATTTGCACCAGCACATTCATTTAGAGAATAACATTCTTTTTCCTAAAGCTTTAAAGCTGGATAGAGAATTAAGATCATGAAAGACTGTCTGACATAAAATGGCAACAGGTCTTGTGTAATCATCAGGACCTGTTTAGCCATTTACTAAAAATAGAATTATGGAACTTCCTGATACAGCCGCCCAACAAAAAAGAGTAGTGATTGTGGGTGCCGGTTTTGCCGGACTTACACTTGCCAAAAGATTGGCGCCTAAATATTTCCAGGTAGTACTACTCGATAAGAATAATTACCACCAGTTTCAACCCCTGCTTTACCAGGTAGCTGCTGCGGGCTTGGAACCAAGCAGTATTAGTTTTCCTCTTCGTAAAATTTTTCAAAAAAGGAAAAATGTTTTCATACGTATTGCCGACGTGAAATCTGTAGCTACTCAAAACAATCTTGTGCAGACTTCTATTGGTGATATTGGCTACGATTATTTAGTGTTAGCAAACGGAGCCGAAACCAATTATTTTGAAATGAATGACTTGCAGCAAAACGCATTTTCCATGAAGTCAGTTTCGGAAGCATTATTGCTGCGCAATACTTTGTTGCAGAATTATGAGCAGGCTTTGACCAGCAAAAGCGAAGAAGAAAAATCAGCGTTGTTGAATATTGTAATTGTAGGTGGTGGCCCTACCGGTGTGGAACTGGCTGGTGCCATTGCAGAAATGAAAGATAAAATATTGCCGAAAGATTACCCCGAGCTGAACTTCGGCCAGATGAATATTTACCTCGTCGAGGCGGCACCACGTTTACTGAACGGAATGAGTGAAACTTCCGGTAAAAAAGTGGAACAATATCTTTCAGATCTTGGCGTACTTGTGAAGACAAACATCTCAGTCAAAAATTATAACGGGCATGCTGCTTCGTTAAGTAACAACAACACTTTATACACTCGTTGTTTAATTTGGGCAGCGGGTGTAAAAGGTGCTGCACTTAATGGTTTGCCTGGAGCATCGGTTCTTCCCAACAAAAGAATTTTGGTAGATGAGTTTAACCGTATCGAAGGATTGCAAAATGTTTTTGCCATTGGTGATATAGCGTTAATGAAAACAGGCTTATATCAAAAAGGGCATCCGCAGGTTGCGCCGGTTGCCATGCAGCAGGCAAGTTTGCTTGCAAAAAATTTATTGAACGCACAACAAAGAAAAGAACTAAAGCCTTTTATCTATAAAGACAAGGGAAGCATGGCTACGGTGGGTCGCAACCTGGCTGTTGCCGAACTAGGTAAGATAAAAATAAAAGGGTTCATTGCATGGGTCGTATGGATGATGGTTCATTTGATGTCCATCATTGGAGTGAAGAACCGGTTGTTCATTCTCATCAACTGGATCTGGCAATATGTTACTTATGACCAGTCGCTGCGGCTGATCATTCGCCCGTCAGAGAGAAAATCCAAACCATCAGTCATAAAAAACCAGGATTCGCATTTCCACAAACAGTTGGCGGGAGTGCGTTGATGAAAATTGAAAAAATAACCAAACATGACTATTAATGCAAACACAAAAATTGCTCCCATACTAAAACAAAATCCGAAAGCTTTAGATGCTATCGTCAGTATCAGTTCAAAATTTGAGAAGCTGCGAAATCCTATACTTCGCAAAATGATGGCAGGGAGAACTACACTCACTGCTGCGTCGAAACTAGGCGGGTGCAGTGTGGAGGATTTCTTTGCAAAGCTTGAACCCCTGGGTTTCGAAATAGACCGCAACACAAAGGCGGTTGAAGAAGCAAAGAAACCCGTTCCGGCTTTTATCACTTCTCTTAAAAAAGAGCAACTGATTGAATTGGATGTGCGGCCTGTTATTGCATCAGGAAGTGATCCACTCAACATCATTATGGAAAAAGTGAAAACGGTTCAACCCGGCCAGGTCTTAAAGATCATCAATACGTTTGAACCAACGCCACTGGTACTGATGCTGGAGAAAAAAGGTTTTGAAACCTATGTAGACAATGTCAGCGATAATTTAATTGAAACCTATTTTCACAAAGCCGGGCAAAACATTTTAGCAGAAAGCAAATCAGAACAGCCGAAGTCAAATGACTGGGACAATGTATTACAGGGCTTCGGTGATAATGTAAAAAAAATAGACGTTCGCCATTTGGAAATGCCACAACCCATGCTCACCATTTTAGATGCTTTAGATCACTTGCAGGCTGGTACCGCTTTGTTTGTTTACCACAAACGCATCCCGGTTTTTCTTTTGCCCGAGCTGTCGCAAAGAGGTTTTGATTATAGAATAAAAGAAATTAAAGACGGAGAAATTCATCTCCTGATTTTTGAAAACAATGGTAGTAACAACAAATAATAACCTGGTTCAGAACACAACGTATAAAGTGGTGATACCGTTTTATGTGTATGCGGCCTTGTCGTTTTTTGCTGCTACCGTTCTATTATTTCTGTCCGACAATGCATTCACGCAACATTACTTTCACCCACGCACATTAGCTATTACACATACCATGGCTTTGGGCTGGGGAACCATGATCATTCTAGGTGCGAGCCACCAACTGGTTCCTGTTCTCATTGAAGCAAAACTATTCAGCAATTTTTTGGCTTATCTATCCTTTGTGTTAGCAGGGCTGGGAATTCCATTACTGGTCTATTCTTTCTTCACGTTTCAATTGAACTGGATTGCGCAAATAGGAGCTATTCTAATTAATGCTGCCATTATTTGCTATCTGACCAATCTTGCAGTCAGTATTTGGCAAAGTAAAAAAGAGAATGTGCATGCCGTTTTTGTTTTTACCGCATCGGTATGGTTACTCGTTACTGCTTTGATCGGGCTTTTGCTATTGTGCAATTTCTCTCAAAGCATTTTGCCGAAAGATTCCCTTCACTACCTGTCTTTGCATGCACATATTGGTATTGTAGGCTGGTTTTTATTGTTAGTGATTGGAGTAGGTTCACGATTGATCCCAATGTTCTTAATATCAAAATATGACAACCGCAAAGAACTTTGGCTCATCTATTTTTTACTGAATGGTGCCTTAATCAGTTTTATCATCCTGTTCTTTTCAGGAGTGGATGACGTCTTATTTATGCTTCCAATGGCCTGCACTCTGGTCGTCTTAATATTGTTTGCAAAGTATTGCTACAAAGCCTACCAACAACGTATTCGTAAGCAGGTAGATGAACAGGTAAAAATTTCTTTGCTTTCCGTAGCTATGATGCTTTTGCCTATAGTTTTACTCCTGATGATGATCGTGTTGCTTGTTTTTTCTTTTGCTAATGCAAGGCTTGCGTTGGCATATGGTTTCTCCATTTTCTTTGGATGGCTGACTGCTATTATACTTGGAATGACATTCAAAACGCTTCCCTTCATCGTGTGGAATAAAGTGTATCACAACAGGGCAGGAAAAGGAAAAACGCCGAACCCCAAAGATCTTTTCAGTGAAAGCGTTTTTAATAAAATGGGTATTGCTTATCTCGCAGGATTTTGTTTGTTTTTAACAGGTGTGCTGTTAAGCAACGCTATTACTTTACAGGTTGCCAGTGTTTTGTTACTGATCACAGCAGTATTGTACAATTTTAATGTTTTGAAGATGCTGTTCCATAAACCCTTAATAAAATGAATGAAGTAATTACAAACGACCAGGAAAAATGCGACCAGTCTTTAGCGGCACTGCATCATGTCATTGATCCTGAAATAGGATTGAATATCGTAGATCTCGGGTTGCTTTACCAAATTGATTTTGATGAAGGCAATAAGATTGTTTTTGTTTCCATGACGCTGACAACACAATTTTGCCCAATGGGTGATAGCATTCGCAGTAATGCCGGCAAAGCGATGCAACATGCTTTTCCTCAATACACCATTGACATTGACTTGGTGTTTGATCCACCATGGAGCCAGGAACGTATTTCAGAACAAGGGAAACAATTTTTAAATCAGTAATCATGCTAAGCTATACCTGTAAAACCGCGGTAAAGGCAGTTGTTTACTTAGCAACCACGTATGAGAGACATGAGAAGGCTGGCCTTAAGGAAGTTGCAGAACACATCGGAGCCAGTGAACATACTGTTGGAAAAATCCTGCAAACATTGGTTCGACAGGATGTTATCAATAGCATGAAAGGGCCTGCAGGCGGTTTTTATATTTCAAAAAAGCAAAAAAAGCAGCCCTTAATCAATATTGTGGAGGCCATTGACGGTAGAAATATTTTTAAAGGGTGCGGATTGGGGTTGAGCCGCTGTTCCGCTGCGCACCCGTGTCCTATTCACGATGAATATAAAGCCGCAAGAGACATTCTGGACAGGATCTTTAATACCAAATCCGTAGAAGATTTATGTGAGCCGGTCAATAACGGTCTTGCCTACTTGTTCGGATAAACGGGAAGAATTCAATACTGCGGCGAATTAAAATAAAACATGAATCAACACGATATTTTGGATCTCAATGATGTAAAATTACTGGTCAATACCTTTTATAATCAAATAAGGCAGCACGAAATACTTGGTCCTGTTTTTAATGAACGAATTGCCGACCGGTGGCCTGAGCATCTCGAAAAAATGTATCGCTTTTGGCAAACTGTTTTACTAGAAGAACATACTTATTTCGGAACACCATTTCCACCACATGCAAAGCTACCGGTTGCATCACTGCATTTTGAAAAATGGCTTGAGCTATTTCATAAGACAGTGAACACCTTATTCATGGGCGAAAAAGCCGAGGAAGCGAAGTGGCGGGGAAGCAGGATGGCAGAAATGTTTGAATGGAAGATTAGGCATTTGAACCAGGTGTGAATGGTACAGCGAAAATCGCCTTCACTTCCACCAACGAATAAAATCAGAAGACAACGGTCAGGTACTATTCAAATAAATCAATAACCATGCGGAAATCACCCATCAAAAGAAGCAAGCACATTTTTAAGCTTTCTAAAGATCATCATTTTACCTTGTTGTTTTCATGGAAAATACGCCAGGGAATTAAAAACGGAGTGCAAGCTGAAAGGATAAGGAAATATGTCCGGTATTTCTGGCATCATGATATGCAACCTCATTTTCGCCAGGAAGACGACACGCTATTTGCCCCGTTAAAAGATGATAAAGTTCAAAGGGCAATAGCAGAGCACCACGAGATACGGCGAAAGATAGATAATGCTCTAAAGACGTTTGATCACGAAGAATTATCCCGGCAGTTGTTATCACTTGCTGATGCAGTTGACGCTCATGTGCGATATGAAGAGAGGGAGCTATTTCCTTACCTGGAACAAACATTGACCGAAATACAGTTGGCAGCAATTGGAAAGCAACTTGAAGAGCAACCTGTAGTCCACGATATTTACGAAGACGAATTCTGGATCAAAGCGCAATAGATAGTTATGGAAAAAGGCCATACAAATTTGACAGAGGATGTAAAGGGCGTAAAAAAGGAAATCATCGTTTTTAAGGTAAAATATTTTGAAGAAGAAAAAACTATTGAATCGTATACAGGTGAATACAGGAACCTGATGGTGCTTCTAAATGAAAAATTTTATCTCGAAAGTTTTGGCGAATGCCGAGGAATGGGAAGATGTTGTACTTGCGCAATTGAAATACGGGCAAAAGGAAATTGCCTGGCCGAGAAACAAAGAAATGAAGCGAGTGCCCTTGGAAAAATAGGCATGGACCAGCCCAACATACGGCTGGCTTGCCAGATCCTTATTGATGAGCAGTTGGATAATGCAGAAGTTATAATTGGAAATCTTGAATAGATCAATGAGCATTTCATTTTCGGGGAGCCAAAAGTCCTTTGGGATTTTTTCATCATTATTATTCAGCAACGAATGCTCCGGCTGCTCCGAGTTCTGCATTGGCGAAAGAATGATCAACAAATGTATAAGTGCCTTTTTCGGGAAGCACAAATTCCATGATCGCTCCCTGTGCAGGACCCACCAAGGCTGCCTGCGTGCCTACAAGCTGATTTGCGGGATTGCCATCCAACCATACTTTGTCAAGAATAGTTCCGATAATATGGAAGCTGGAAATATTATTGGGACCAACATTTAAAAAATATAAACGGATTCTTTCTCCAGTTTTTGCACGAATAGGACGCACAACATACTGCCCGACTTTGCCATTGAACGCAACAAAGTTGGGTTGTCTTTTTAATGCCAGTGAAGTATCGGGTGCATAGGCGTTGCCCTGTTGTTTCAGGTAATATTCATTCTGCACAATAGCGAACTCACGGTCAACTCTACCTGGGAACCAGTCTCGTGGTTCAACAATCACCATCCCAAACATTCCGGAGATCATGTGCAGTAAGACCATCGGGGTGCCACAGTGGTACATGAACACACCCGGGTAATTAGCCGTCCATGTAAAATGAATCGTTTCCCCCGGAGAGACACTTCTGTATTTATCTTCAGGATTGACCATGGCCGCATGAAAATCGATAGAGTGGGGCATAGGCTGAAGCATCTGGTGACCAACGCTCATATTCATCATGGCTGAGTCGTTGGAGCGGTCGGTCATTGAAAACTTAACCGTTTGTCCCACTCTTATTCTTAATATAGGGCCCGGCAGGGAATCTCCGAACAACCATCCTGTAAATTGTATCCCGTTCTTTACTGTGAAGAGTTTGTGTCGCACATCAATTTTTACTTCGACCGGTATCGCCCTCCTGTATTTTGGGAACATTGGTGCATAAGATAAAGGGCCTCTTTGTTGTTCATGGTCCGCGGTGCTGGTAACCACTGCTTTGGGTGCACCATAAACCATTTTAGAATTGCCGTTGGGCGCCCCGTTGTTTTCGTTGCAGGAAACAGATAGAATCAATAACCCAAAAAAGAAAGTAGAATATTTCATATGTGCTTCATTTAAGTCAATTCCTCTTTTTGCATTCTCTGAACAGATTGTTCCCAATGTTGTTTACCGGAACAACAGCTTGGTTAAAAATCAAACTTCGGTTCTGCGGCAAAAATAATTAAAGGACAATTTACTCTTCTATTATTATTGTTTATCTTTGTCACGAGGTTTTCATATTCTGCTATCACCCTTTCAAAAATCCACTGATATTAATGAATGGTGCCTGAACCGATGGTTTGTTACCGTCGAAGGACAGGCGATATGCACCGGTTTTCTGGGACGTCAATTAAGGAGCATTATAATTAATAAATCCCTGACCATGAAGCAACTTGAGAGGCTTACAATTGAAGAAAGAGAGCTTTTATTTTCTGCACCGGTCTTGTTATCCGTGCTGGCCTGCTGTACCAATAATGAGGTTAACAAAGTGCAAAAAGCCGATGCTATTAAAATGGCTCATTTGAAAACGTTTACGGCTGACCCTTTATTGATTCCTTTTTATATGGAAGTGGAAAAGCAGTTTCAAGAGCGGTTTGAGTTAGCTGTGAGGCAGTACAAGCCATTTGATGATGCAGGCCGCCAGGCACTAAGGGAGAAAATAAGTCAAATCCACTTCATTCTTGGCAAATTGGATAAATCGTATGCCAACATACTAGATAAAAGTTTTGAAAAATATGAAAGGCATGTAAAAAAAGCAGATCACACTGTCTTACAGGATTTTATTTTTCCTGTGCCAATGCGAGGTTTAAATGATTGATGAAATAAATGACTTATGAGATCAATTGTACAACATGAAAAAGATATTGATTGCTTTGGATTATGAACCTTCGGCAAAGGTCATCGCCGATGAAGAATGGAGGATTGCCAAAGCCCTGAAGGCAAAGGTCACCCTGTATGTAATTCGGAGTCCAGCTGAAAAATTTTTTCGTCGTTGTGATGTTCCCTTGTTAATAAATTCCATTACATCCGTGTAAGTAAAATTTTTGCAAAAAACCGAGTCAATTATATGCCACTGATAAAAATAAAACGTGTTTACGACCGGCCGCTAAGATCTGACGGCTACAGGGTACTTATCGACAGGCTATGGCCGAGAGGATTAAAAAAAGAAGATGCTAAGTTAGATGAATGGGCAAAGGAATTAGCTCCGACAGACAGATTACGAAACTGGTTCGATCATGACCCCTATTATTGGCAGCAGTTCAAACGAAAATATCAAATGGAGCTAAATCAAAACAAAATGGTTGAAGTATTTATGGAAACGTACAAGCAAAGAAAGGTGATTACGCTTCTTTATGCTACCACTTATGACAAACTTACACATGCGATCGTTATTAAGGAATATCTGGAAAATCACTACTGTGCCATCTGAAAAGAATACCATTATATTTAGCCTCTGTTATGAAGGTACTGTTAGTTTAATACAGACAAGAAATGATAGGTATGACTCCTTGATGTGCCTGATAAATGAATACCTGAATATATCAAGGTTTGGGATTTGTTACGGTGGTGGGAGTTGCAAGACTTGTGGCGTGTTGATTAAAGAGAACTGTAAGTCTGAGAAAAAATTTATCTTGTCCTGCGAAGTAAAAATAGATGAAGAACTGGCCAATAAATCAGTAATTATTTTATAGAACACAAGTAATCAATTTATGTTTTCTAAAGCCTGTGAATATGCAATCAGGGCAATGATCTTCATCGCAAGGCGAACAGACGAAGGAGCAACCGTTGGTATCATAGAAATTGCCAAAGGCATCGATGCACCACAGGCCTTCATTGCTAAAATTTTACAAGTGCTCAAGAAGAATGGGTTAGTGCACTCCCAAAAAGGACCTAGCGGCGGTTTTTATATTGACGACCCTTTGGAAAAGATTACATTGGCAGATGTGGTGAAAGTTATTGATGGCGACAGAATTTTTAAAGGTTGCGCTTTGGGCTTAGCGAAATGTAACGAAAGAAAGCCCTGTCCTCTTCATGATGAATTTAAAATAATTCGCAGTAAGATGCATGAGACCTTACAATCTTATACCGTATCTCATTTTAATGAGGAGTTACGATTGGGTTTGCGTTATCTAAAAAGATAGAACGGAACCAACTGCTCGACTAGAATGTGGGCTTAATAAAAATAATCAAACTGTTCAAATGCAATCGAAACACCAAGCCCCCATTTCGGTTTGTTAATCAATTCTTTTCTTAAAAATGATGTTAGGGGTACGGCCATCATTGTAAAATATCGGTTCCTCCTTCTGCTCCGTCAATCGAGATAAAGTCAGGAATGATACCAATTGCAATTATCGCACGGTTCTGACATGTTCACAAACACATACGTTTACTAAATCAGTGCAAATTTTAAAGGATCCAAGATGGTCATTATTGGCTATTGTTTAAACAAAAGTTCCGGTAAAAAAACCGGAGCTCTTTGGCACAGCATCTATAGGGTTTGGAAAAACAAAACAAACAAACAAAACCAAACTTTAATCCATCTTTATTGCTTTTGCTGCCTTTACCTCTACAGGCGATATTGCTTCAGTTTGAGGGATAAACTCTCTGCCATCCTTACTGTAATCGTAGGCCCACCTGTGCACCTCGGGAATATCACCGGGCCAGTTTCCATGTCCGGGATTTATTGGGGTTGTCCATTCCAGTGTATTGGAATTCCACGGATTGGGATTGGTAACCTTCCTGCCTTTAAATATGGAGTAAAAGAAATTGAATACGAACAAAAGATTAACCGCAAAAACAATGATAGTCACAATAGTGATCATTTTATTTAATCCGCCGAACTGGTTGAAAGTATTCCATATACTGAAATCTAGATAACGGCGAGGGACACCTGCCATTCCCATATAATGCATCGGCCAGAATATAAGATAAGCGCCTGTTATCGTTATCCAGAAATGGATATTGCTCAGCGTTGCGTTCATATGACGACCGAACATTTTTGGAAACCAGTGATATATTCCTGCAAACATTCCAAAAAATGAAGCCACACCCATTACCAAATGAAAATGTGCTATAATGAAATATGTGTCATGGATATGTATATCAATTGTTGAGTTTCCCATCCATATACCGGTTAAGCCACCGGAAATAAAAACACTCACAAAGCCTATACAAAAGAGCATGGCAGGTGTAAACCGTATATTGCCTCTCCATATTGTAGTGAGCCAGTTGAACACTTTAATTGATGAGGGTACGGCAATCAGTAGTGTCAGCAAAACAAATACGGATCCTACAAAAGGGTTCATGCCGCTTACAAACATGTGGTGTGCCCAAACCAATACAGCAAGTACACAAATCGCAAAAAGGGAGCCCACCATTGCTATATAGCCGAAAATAGGTTTTCGTGCGTTCACACTCATCACCTCGGACACAATCCCCATTGCAGGAAGAATAGCTATGTAGACTTCAGGATGTCCCAGGAACCAGAAAAGATGCTGGTATAGTATCGGACTGCCTCCTTCGTTCGGTAAAATCTGGCCCTTAACAAAAATGTCGCTGAGATAAAAGCTCGTGCCGAGGTGACGGTCAAATATCAGCAGGACAAATGCAGAAAGTAAAACAGGGAAAGAAACGATGCCAAGGATGGCCGTAAAAAATAAGCCCCAGATCGTTAACGGCAGTCGTGTCATGCTCATGCCCTTTGTACGGAGATTCAGTATCGTAGTGATATAGTTGATACCTCCCAATAATTGTGAAACGATAAAAAGCAACATACTAGTGAGCCATATGTCCATGCCTGTTTTTGATCCGTTAGCAGCGTCTTTCAGGGCACTGAGCGGAGGATAGGAGGTCCATCCACCGCCTGCTGGACCTGTTGAAACAAAAAGTGAAGAGATCATTACAATACTGGAAAGAAAGAAAAACCAATAGGACAACATATTGAGGAAAGGTGATGCCATATCCCTTGCACCTACTTGGAGCGGGATTAAAAAGTTGGCAAATGTTCCGCTCATGCCTGCAGTAAGTACAAAGAACACCATAATAGTTCCATGCAAAGTCAATAATGAGTAATAGAGGTCGGGCGATATTCTGCCGCCTTTAGCCGCGTTGCCGAACAAGGTTTCAAGAAAAGGAAAGCTTTGATCGGGATATGCTAGCTGCAGCCTGAAGACTACCGAGAAAAAAGATCCAATAATCGCCCAGATGATGCCTGTTATTAGAAACTGCTTCGCAATTATTTTATGGTCCTGACTAAAAATGTATTTGAAAATAAAGCTTTGCTTGTGGTGGTGTTCGTGATGATTATCTCCATTGTGATTTGATGTGTGGGTCGCAGCATTCTGCTGTGGGATATTTAAGGGTGCATTTGGTTCCATGCTACTGTATTTTATAACTGGCTACTGTTTCATACTCGTACATAGGTACGGTGTTCGATTCAATCAATAGAGGCGAACGAAAGGTTTCAAATAAAAAAAGGAAGAACCTTTAGATTCCTTTTGATACATCATTGCGGGCTGCAATGGTATCGTGGATATTTTCTAATCAAAGATAAGTAAATTAATAATAAAGGATAATTTTGTCCTGTATTATTTTAGTGTAATCAGTTTAGTCGTAAAGAAATTTTTATCGTGACTGGAAGGCCAATGGTTTTTTTTGACAATCAAATAAAGTGGCAGGCTTTATGCGGCTGTGTATGAAAAGATATAAACATGGATTGTAGAGTAACACTTAATATAGATGAAAATTTTTTTGAACTTTTGAAAACCTCCTATCATTCTGGAGCAAAAGTGTATTTATTAGTAGATGAGGGTGGAATAACAAGAGAGGAAGGTTTTATAGTGAAGATGGATGAGAACACCGTTTCACCTCAATGCATTGAAATGGATAGTGGAATAAAAATACCGGTAAAAAAAATTATTGCGGTAAACGGAACTTTTCTTCCTGAATTTGGGGAGTGCTGATTCGCGGGTTGAAAATTCCAGCCTTAGCCTGTAACCTTTATGATCTACAACTGCTCTTTAAAAAAGAAATGGCAGATTGAATTAATCTAAACGGAGAACCATGCAAAACCCTACCGACAACATAACAGTGAATTCTGACCTTTTAGTAATCAAAAAAATAGTGAAAGGCGATGTTTCTCTGTTTGAAATACTAATAAGAAAATATAATTCGGTGTTGTACAAGATTGCACGAGGCTATGGCTTTAATCACCAGGATGCAGAAGACCTGATGCAGGATACACACGTTTCAGCTTACACATCTTTGCAAAAATTCGAAGGCCGTTCGTCCTACAAAACATGGATATCCAAGATCATGGTAAATAAATGCCTTTACAAATTGAAATACGGTTATTTTAAAAACGAGGTTCTCCGTGAAACTGTGATGGAATCAAACTATCAGCCTATGTATGTTTCAACAAAGGATAGTCAAACGGAGAATGTGCTTTTAAACCATGAACTAACAATGATACTGGAAAAAAGTCTTCAGAGCATACCTGTAATGTATAGAACAGTGTTTTTATTGAGAGAGGTGGAAGGATTTTCTGTTGTAGAAACCGCCGAACTTTTAGACATAACCCCGGTGAATGTGAAAGTTCGTTTAAACCGGGCAAAAACTTTACTTCAAAAACAGGTTGAACAATTTTATTCTCACCCGGAAATCTATTCCTTCAATCTGATCTATTGCGATGGCGTCGTTTATAAAGTGTTTGTGCGGATTAGTGAAATCAGCAACCGGGAACGAAAATGATTTGTGCAGATTAATCCTGCACAACCATCTGAATAGTGATCAGAATTTTTACTTCACGGATCATCACTGGTTTTGGCCAGATCATTATAATTGCACATTCTATTCCGTCTCATCTTAAAATAAAGAAACCGTACCAGAACTTGGGTACGGTAATCTTAACCAAAACCAACTTACGAAAAAGATCATTTCTCCAATAAAATCATTGCACTACTAATTTCCCTTTCATTACAGGATGCAAGCTGCAGTAATAATCAGAACTTTCATTTACTACCATTTTGTAAGACTCGCCCGTAGCTAATGATGGTGAGCCCCATGCTTTAGCTTTCTCTTCTGTTACATTATGCACCAGCATATCCTGGTTAACAAACAACACGGTATCTCCCTTTTGAACTGAAAGTTCTGCGGGCTGAAACTGCATAGCTTTAATCTCCACTGTATATGATTTAGGAATAACTTTTTTCTCAGGGCCCAAGCAACTTGCCAAAAAAAATACAAGGGCTAAAATAGCAAATGCTTTTGCGGTTTTAATAGAACGGTTTTTCATTATTTATAATTTTTTTGCAGCATTTCAGCATGCATCAAATGCGCTTTCAACGCAGGCACTACGTTCTGCAATAACTGTTTTAGTTCGCTGTTATCGGTTTCTGGTATCAAAACAGTTTCTACTGCTGCTATTACTGCTTTGTGATAGGCTACTTCATTATCAATATAAGCTTTATTAAAAGCAGTGCCTGATTTAGAACGTAAACTTTTTTTTGTTTTTTCGGCATTGGCAAGCATTCCTTTGCTTACGGCATTATTTTGCGGAGTAACACCCAATTTTTTGGCAAGGGCAACTGCCTGGGCAATGACTGCTTTGTGGTCCCTTTCCATTGTATTTGCAAATTCTATCACATTGGCATCTTTCGATTTTTGTTTAGCTACCCCGGCAAAGTCAATATCAATTTGGTTGGCGGTAACGGCAACAAAAGCCACTTCGGGATCGGAGAGTTTTGGTTTGTCTTGTGCAAATGCGAAAACGGAAAAAGCAAGCATACTTAGCATAACGCCAAAGCCTGTTTTTGAAATAGAGCTAATCTTCATGTTTAAAATTTGTGAGTGAAAAAATCGTATGTCAATTAATAGAGTAAGAATATCGGGAAAGGTTACAGAAATAATTCGGGATATTTTGTAACCTTTTGAATGGGGTTGTACTCTCTTAGGAAGATCATGGAGAAATTCGACTATCCGCAAAAATCAAGTACCGGTGGTATTTCTGACAATGAAATTATTATGAGGGTGTTGAATGGTGAAAAGGACCTGTATGCGTTGATAGTGCGGAGATACAATGAACGATTGTATCGCACAGGCGCATCAATGATCCATGATGATGCAGATTGAAGATGCCATGCAAACAACTTACATAAGCGCTTATGGAACCTTAAAAACTTTGCTTTTAAAGCATCGTTCTCAACCTGGCTAACGAGAATATTAATTAACGAGTGCATCCTCAGATTGAAAAAAAAGATTGAATATTTTCTTAAATAGTAAGGAGGTGTTCGTAAATGGAGATTATCGTAGAGAAACAATGGATGTACAAACCCCTGCAGTTAAAATGCTCAACTCTGAATTAAAAATTAAATTGGAAGAGGTTATTCGCCAGCTTCCCGAAAAATACAGGATTGTTTTTGTAATGACAGAGATCGAGAATATGAGTTTGGCTGAAACGCAGTGCTGTCTTAACCTTAGTGAGGTTAATGTAAAGGTAAGATTGAACCGGGCAAAAGCTTTGTTGAGAAATGCATTAAGCACTTACTATAATAAAGAGGAGATATTTCACTTTCATCTTTCCTGGTGCGATAGAATAGTAGAAAGGGTGATGAGCCAAATCAAAGAAATGTAGGCCTTATGCAATTCTAAATCTTTTCATTTCAAATTTTATCTGCATACGATTATACACTGCTGCCGTTTTTTTAATCTTTCTTCTTGTCTGTAACCTTTAATTCCTTTTAAACTCCAATAATGTTCTGATCTAAATACAATTCTTAACGTCAAGATTTTTCTATGAAATACAAAAAAAAGCGATTGTGATGCTATTATTCGCGGGGAAATAGTCTTTGTTCAATGAACCAGGGACAATAAAGGGAAAGGTTATGATGAAGATAAACCCAGTATTGAATGAAGTGTCCTTCAAAATACAAAGACGATCCTGAACAAGTCACAAAAATCTTTCGCGTAAACTTTCCAGTTAAGAGTTGCATCATCTCAAATAACAACGACAAATTTTTTCTAAGCCAACTCGGTTCACAAAATAATATGGTTCCAATGCAAACTGTACGTAACTTTTTGTTGCGTGTGCTGATCTACAATATATATTCACTTTCATTTCATCAATTTATATGACAACAACTATTAACCGGAATGAACTTTGGTTTTTTATTTCAGGAATACAGGCAGAAAAAGATATTACATCCTGCGGTCAGGAGGCGATGAAATATAAAGCTCTTTTATATTCAATAGCAACCAACCTGGGGACTAGTGAAAAAGAAGCAACGGAACTTGCCGAATATGTGTGCCTGATTGGAGAACGGGGTTTCGCTGAGCAAAAGAAAAATTTTACAATGCGAATCTGGTTATCAAAGATTCTTGTTCACCATTGCATTTTCAAAATATGCAGTAGCATGTTTAGCCAGCATGCGCATACAGCCAATTCATTTCAAACGGTTAATAATTAT
This sequence comes from Flavisolibacter sp., assembly GCA_035554655.1. GTDB lineage: Bacteria > Bacteroidota > Bacteroidia > Chitinophagales > Chitinophagaceae > Flavisolibacter. The sequence goes on along the minus strand of DATMIF010000026.1, from coordinate 588,589 downwards.
TTGAGACCATTACGGGTATATAAAATTCCTATTAGTTTCAGAACAGTCTATATTTTGTTCCATTCTATCGGATTCGCTGAGTCAGAAGTCGGTCAAATTCTCAATATAACTCCAATACAGGTACGAGAAAGGCTCGCAAAAGCTACGGCAATTATCAAAAGCCAGCACATTTAAATTCAGCTTTTTGTAACCAATCAGGACTTCAATTTATCTATTGAATCTTATACCGGCATCGACCGGGCAGCCATTGCAGCCATTAAAACTTTGCCACAACTCGAGGAATAAGTTTGATGGAATTGCTATTAGAACTCCAGTAGTGGGCTGGGTTCTATTTCCGATATTAGTTTTTTAACTAGGACGGACAACTTCAGCAAAAGAAATAAACATATTTTAAGAGAAGAGGCAACAACAAACAGATATCGAAAGTAGTTTCGGTTACTGACGAATCTTTGGTTTCAACAGATATTATTCAAAGCAGTTTTGCTGCCATCATTGATATGGAAATGACAAGATTAGGGGATGGCGATCTTGTTAAAATAATGGCATGGTACGGCAACGAATCGGGAATTACCAATCAAATAATCCGTCAGATAAATGAGATTTAGAAATTTGAAGTTGTAAACTAATTGGCATATTAAATTACAAATTACTGAATCGTGAAAAAGTAAATGAACAAGGAACACGGATTACAAAATATGCGTGATAAAAAAATAAAAGAATGACGAACCGTATTTTTTTCAGTTTTTATTGAGGAATGTTCATGGCTTAAAAAAAGTTGACAGGGTTATTTCGTTTACGCTTTTAAGTCCATTGGCTTCCATAATTTTCGCCGCCGTGCTTATGATGTTATTATGGAATTCAGCCACATCCCGCCTGCCATAAACTAAATGTTCATTTGTTCCATCTCTATTCATCTTTACAATTTTATATCCTGAGACTTCGCTCCACACGGCGTTAGCGCCTAACGAAACTAATTTTAATAAATCAGCGCCGGAAAGAATATTAGCCGCAGCAATTATTTTAATTTTTTTATCAAGTTCATATACTTCCAATGTTTTTGACGTAAATAACACAGCTTCATATAAAGGCATCGAGTTAGGCGATGTATCATGGGGAGAACGAAAACCAATTTGTTCGGCAGATTCCACAATTATAAAGTGTGGGTTGAATTTCGCCTTTTTAATGGCATAGCAAATATTGTAAAGCTCTTTTTTGTTTTCTATGCGGAGCTTAATACCCACAGGCTTGCCACCAGAAAGAGTATGCAATTGTTCAAGGAAGAATATCATTCCATCTGCATCTGAAAACATTGTGTATCCCAGAGTTGAGAGAGTCGTTTTATTGCTCGCGACAGAAACATATGAAGTTCCAATTGCGGAGATGAGATTACTGAGAGGGTAGCGGGGAGTAGATAAATCCAACTCAATTATTTTTACTGTTGATTCGCCGGCTAGCTCTTTAAATTTCTCCGCATCAAAACCTCCTCTTTTAGTTTGGCAACCCGTGTAATCAGGCCCTACATGGAAAATCCTGTCGCCTTCTATTAAGTCATATACGTTGGCATCGTCGCAATAAACTGTTTCAGAAGCAAAAGACTTATCGGCAAGTGATTTTACAGCCTTGTTCCTCATTCTTATATTGAAAACACTGGCTTTATAAGACTGAGGATCATTTTTGTTTCCTATAAGAACGGTTAAATCATTTTTTTTAGCCTTAATGGAAGACGAAGAGGGAGATATCGCCGTGCTGTCCTGTTGGCTAGCATTGATCTGCTGCCTCTCAATAAAATATTTCCAAAGAACAGGATATTTTTTTTGCCTGATTTGGAAAAAGGAAAAGATCAATAAGGGCAAAAGGATAACGGGCATCCAAAATAAATTTTCCCCAGCAAAGAAAGCTTTAAAAGTAAAAACGGTGAGCAATATAAAAACAGTTATAAGCGCAGACCTCACTAAAAGCACTTGATTTCGTAACATGATCAGATATTTAAATTTAGAAAGGTTTATTAAAGACATCACATGGTGGGCTCAGTCCTGAAAAGTGGAAGTAAATTATTTAAAGGAAGGCTTTGTTGCTTATACTAAATCATGCGAATGCCTTTTGGCAATTAACTTGTTTTTTGTTTTCAGTAAGGTATTTTGCAAGGTTTCAATGGCTTGCGAAATTGATTTTTCATAGAGATCGGTTTTCTTTTTTGTATAATGATCATAGCCCGGAACCATCAATTTTATTTCGCACAGTTTATTATCCTGACTATTTTTCTCTTCTTCACGAAGAACAACAACGGCCTTTATGATGGCGGTGGAATAAAGAGAAAGTTTGTTTACTTTTTCAATGATCAATTCTTCAAGCCTGTTGCTTGCTCTAAAATTCACCGATTTAATAATGATTTCCATATAATTAAAAGTTAGGGTTGATTAAATATTCTTTCAAAAATGCCTGGATCTATTTTCTATTTTGCAGTTGTGTGGTTGGAAAGTTTCTACAGGGTAAGACTAATGCAAAGATAGTGCTGATAATTGAGTAGAAGATAAAAATGTCCTGTATTATTTGTACCTTTATACAAGTCGAGGCTTTTTTGATTGAAAAAAATAAGATGTGATTTTTTGAGTTTTTTTTAAAACGTTTGTTATGAGTGGGAATAAGGTAAAGATTAAATCAATTGAAAAGGTTACACATGATGTTCTTAGGATTGTCACTGAAAAGCCAAAGCAATTTACCTTTATACCGGGCCAGGCAACCGAGATTTCTATAAACAAAAATGGCTGGCAAAATGAAAAGCGACCATTCACTTTTACCTGTTTACCTGAGAATGATTACCTTGAGTTTACCATCAAAACATATCCTTCGCACAAAGGCGTCACTAATCAACTTTTAGAGCTTAAGACAAATGACGAACTGATTTTAGGTGATGTTTTCGGAACGATTTCTTACAAGGAAGAAGGAGTATTTATTGCAGGCGGCGCAGGAGTTACTCCATTTATTTCCGTCTTCAGATATCTTAATTCAAAAAATAAAGTCGGCAACAACAGGCTGATTTTTGCCAATAAAACAAAAGCCGACATTATACTTGAACAGGAATTTCAAAAATTATTAGGTAGTAATTTCATAAATATTTTGTCTGAAGAGAGAGTTGAAGGGTATCCGTACGGACATATCACTAATGAATTTTTGAAAGAGAATATTACTGACCTCGATAAGGACATTTATTTATGTGGCCCTGAGCCAATGATGGTCGCAATAGAACAACAGTTAAAGAACTTGGGTGTGGATGCGAAGGCAATTATTAAAGAACAGTTTTAAAAATAAGGTTTGTTCACCGGACCGGTGATTTGAAATTACTATCCTCCGAAACTTTCTGCCGAAAAAATTTTTATCAACACAGTTGCCGGTCAGGCAATTTAAAAAGAAGCAAATGGAAACACAACTCTTAGCCACCATTGGTATTCCGCTGCTATCATTTTTCTTTCTCGGAATAAAAATAGTTCGCCAACGGGGATTGATTGAAAGGCTTGCCAAGTATTACAAGTTTGCCGACGCAGGATTTCATCGGGTCATACCTTTTATCGATAAAATGTATGTAGTGAATATGACCGGGCAGAGGGTAGTTGCACAAAACGACTAAAAAATTAGAGAGATTATTACTTATATCCCAAATAAAAATTTAAAGTATGAAAAAAAATAGCCTGCAGGACGTACATGATCTGGGGCAAAGTATATGGCTGGATTATTTTGACCGGGAAATTATGGACAGTGGAAAATTAGGAACGCTAATCAAAGAGTATGGAGTAAGTGGCATCACTTCTAACCCGTCAATTTTTGAAAAAGCTATTACTAACAGCTCAGATTATGATGAAGACATTGCAATGATATCTCAGCAAAAAAATAATAGCGATGATATTTTTTATAGTCTGGCTATTAAGGATATTAAACGTGCGGCTGATTATTTTATACCGGTATTTTTAAAAGCAAATGGTGAGGATGGCTTTATAAGTATTGAGGTCTCTCCGCATCTTGCTTATGATACCGAAGGGACCGTAAAACAGGCAAGGCAATTATGGAATGCCATTGACCGGCGCAATGTAATGATCAAAATACCTGCCACAACCGAAGGATTGCCTGCCATACGCAAATGCATCAGCGAAGGAATAAACATTAATATCACTCTTTTATTTGGGTTGCCGCGATACGAAGAAGTGGTTGATGCATACCTCGCCGGACTTGAAGACCGGGTGAAGGCTAATCAACCCATTGACCAGATAGTTTCTGTTGCCAGCTTTTTTTTAAGCCGTATTGATGTGATTATTGATCCGGTATTGGAAGAAAAAAAATTAATCAAACTTAAAGGAAACGTGGCTATTGCTTCTGCTAAAAAAGCCTATGCAATTTATAAGGATGCTTTTAACGGTGATCGTTTTAAAGATCTTGAAAATAATGGTGCAAAACGACAGCATTTGTTATGGGCAAGTACCAGCAGTAAGGATCCTTCTTTCAGTGACGTAAAATATGTAGAAGCATTAGTTGGCAAGAACACCATTAATACCATTACAATAGAAACGCTGGAGGCTTTCCGTGATCATGGCTGGGCAGATGATATTTTGGAAGAAGGATTGGATCATGCAAATGATGTTATGGCGCAGTTGAAAGAAAACGGAATTGATATTGATGTTATCACTCAGAAGCTGGAAGACGAAGGAATAAGGAAATTTGATAAAGCTTACGATGCGTTGATAAATTCAATTGAAAAAAAGAAAAGGAAAGTACCGGCATAATAAATTTTAGCATTCAATAGCTTTTTTATTGCAAATAAGGAGGTAAGAATCAGGTCGGGACCGGCATAGTGCACAATTGAAAAAAGCACTTAAAAATAACTCGCACTAAAAATTAATGGGACTACGTTATGACAACCATTCTTCTAAAACGGGTGTATGAGCCGATGGGAAAATCCGATGGCTTCCGGGTTTTGGTTGATCGTTTATGGCCGAGAGGACTTAAAAAGGAAACAGCACATTTAGATGTATGGATGAAAGAAGTTGCTCCCTCATCGGATTTGCGCAAATGGTTTAGCCACGATCCCGGGAAATGGATTGAATTCAGTAAAGAATATAAGGCTGAATTGAAAAAATCATTTCAGGCGGCTGAACTAATTCGCTATTGTAAAAAGCATAAAACAGTTACGCTTCTTTATTCTGCAAAAGATGAAGAGCACAACCAGGCATTGGTATTGCAACGGTTTATAAAGGGAGTGCTTAACAGAAATGATTGAATTGGAAATTACATTTACTTGTAAGCATTTTACTTCAGGATGCTCTAATTCTTAGGGTCAATAAAACCCAGTCTTATTAAACACAATACACTTTAAGCAAAGTCTTCGCAGATGATCTGGGGCTTCACATAATTAAAGGATATGCCTGATCATGATACAACAGCTCCTCTTGCGCATCTGGCACACCTGCACACTGCACTTCAAGCGCCAAAACCAGAATGGGCAAGGCATTGAATTCTTTGTCCAAAAGTTTTAGGAAAATAGACTCCCGGTAAAGACAGATTTTATTGCCAGTTGGTATAACCTGTTTAAGCTAATCAGGCCACCGTCACTGGTCTTAGCAGAAAATAAAAAGAGCAATCCGAACGCTAATTGCCCAAAATCTAGTAAAGTGACCCCAATAGGATTTTTTTCAAACCCTGAATTTCTTAAAGAGCTCAAAGAAATGTACAAGTTGAGAAAGATTTTAGATGAAGATGGGATAACAATAATCCAAACTAAGAAGCTCAATTGATTAACAGACATGTAGTAGAGCCATAACCTTTCCAATCCTGATATCAATTGTTAGAAACTGAATGTGTGCCAGCTTAAGTCGACGCGCCAAAAAGTGACAACTACATGTGGCCGGGCATTGTCTGAATGAATGGTCTTTGTTTCTGTTAACAGAGTATGGCGCCTTTTTCTTAGGGCTTGTTTTTTGGTACATACAAAAGTGCTAGTGATTTTCGGGGCTGCTGTTAGGGTAATTAGCTATTTCACTTTAATATCATCACCCGTTGCTTCATTCTCTTCTTTCTTTTTTTGTTCATTTTGTTTGAGTGAGCCGGTGCCGGTTTCTATCTCAACTTGTTTTACCCATACCGCATATTGATTGGGCTGAATGAGGCCGCCATAAGTGGTAGCATAGGCCTTGGTAAACTCCGCACCGAAATATAAAATAATTGAAGAGTAGTAAATCCATAGTAACAGAATTACTAAGGAACCTGCCGTGCCGTAGGCTGTACTCACATTGCTGCTGCCGATGTAAAACGTTATAGCAAACTTACCTATCATAAACAGCACCGCTGTAACCATAGCACCGGTAATCACATCTCGCCATTTAATTTTTGCGTCGGGTAAGGCCTTGAAAATAATGGCAAAAAGCAGCGTCACCACTACAAAGGTGATGAGTAGATTCAAAACGTAAATAACAAGAACAGCAAGGTCGGGGAAGATTTTTACAAGGTGCTGGCTCAACGCCTCTACCAGGCCGGTAATAATGAGCGAAACCAATAATAAAAACCCAAGGCTCACCACTATAGAAAAAGAAAGCAGACGATTAAGCAGCATTTTTAGCCATCCTTTTCTGGGCTTGGGCTTGAGGCCCCATATGGTATTGATGCTATCCTGTATTTCGGCAAAAACAGTTGTTGCGCCTATTATTAATGTAATCACTCCAAAAGTACCGGTAATGGCCCCCTTGCCGCTAAGGGATGCGCTTTTAATGGTTTCTTGTATTTGCACAGCAGCCGCACTACCTACCAGGCCTTTTATCTGTGAAAACACAGTGCCTTCTACTGCAGCCCTGCCATAAAAAATATCTGCAAAAAAGATGATCACTATTAGCATAGGCCCAATAGAAAACACTGTGAAGTAGGCCAATGCACCACTAAGCTTTACTACTTTGTCATCGGTAAATCCTGTAAAAGTATCTTTCAGCAGGCCCAAAACACCTTTCCATGTAATCTTTTTTGCCATGTTAATTTATGCTCTCCACAATGGAGTGAAAATAGACTATTTCTATTGTTGGTAGAAAGTATATCATATTTACATTGAACCAGAAGGATGCCTCACAAAAGAGAGGCGGCGAAGATCAAGAATATTCAATTATGAACCGGGGAGAATTGTAGGTTGAAAAAGAGCTGACAATGGCCACTAATAGAACCATCGCAATAGGGAATGTGCGGGGTAGAAATAATCTTAATTTATCCACGAATTATCTTTCCTTACAAAAGCCTGGTCGCTTTCATAAGTCGTAAAGGTTTGCGGGACGTTCAGTTTTTCCTTGATGGCAGTTCTAAGGTTTCGATGAAACCTGCTCCTTGTTTGCCTTAGATAATGCATTTTCATAAGTAATAATTGCCACCTCGTACTTTCCGTGCCTCTCGGCTTTGCTTGCATCCATAAATAACAGCATAGTCACAGATTCTTTCAGATTATAAAGTTGCGAACCAGCAAAGAGGGGCCGGCAGTATAATAATCAAGTAAATAAAATAATAAGCTGGTATAAAAGGGCATTTGAATTTATGTAAAGGTCACTCAAATATGGCCTGCCTCATTACAAGTCACCTTGGCTTTGCATTCTAGAGATTCAATTCAGTGCAACCAAAGCGTTGCAGGAAGGCATCGTGAAGGGGGCCTATGCATGAAAATAGAAGTCATCAAAACTAGACATGAGCTCTTTAAATTTTACCCATGAACTCCTGTTCTTCAGGGTTGTATTATTCATCTCTGACTGGATGTATTGACAATTGCTGGCAAACAGCAGTTTTAAATCATTGTCACGCGAAATAGCTGATTGATCGCTGGATGTTTTTATTTTATTCTGAAGGATCTCCATTTCTTTTCTTTCCAATTCAGGATTAATTAGCGCAGCGGTTACAAATTTTAATTGAAGAGATCGCAATTGCGTTTTTAAAGCATCTGTATTAATTGGTCCTTTTGTGAATTTAATGCAGGTGGTAACTAATAATACAACTAATCCCGCCAGTCCAACGATCAATAAAATTTGAGGTAAGATAAGATTGTTCATTTTGCACAAACGTAAACCGAACACCCTACTTCTTTATTACACAATTATCGGAATATGTTGTAAGATTTACGCATTTGGTATGATTTAACCTATGCTTGCTGCCGTTGCAGTTTAATAAGACTACATTACATCAATTCATTAAAAGCATTCGGTAAACTTCAAACATCCTCCTGGTTTGTTTCATCCTTGCGCTGCTTTCCCTGGATAATTTCATTACATCTTAAATTAGTTATCATGAAAAAAATAATTCTTTTCCTTTCCATCCTTGCGATTTCTGTACTTAGTTATGGACAAGCCTATGAAGGCGCTGTGCAATACCAGAAACAACTACAGCCCGCTGCAGTTATCGATTTACCTTATCCGCCATCTGTTGTAAATGCTGCCATGAACGATTACCTGTCAAAAAAAGGGAAGTCCAGAGGCGGTGATATAAAAGGATTCAGCACGTTCAGAAATACGCAGCCATTGCAAAACGACAGCGTAAACGCAGACTTGTATATTAAAACAGAACGTAAAAGCAGGAAAGAAAAAGAAGTTACTGTTGTTTCTCTATTAGTTATGCCTAATGAGCAACAAACCAGCACGGGTAATCTTCATTATCTGACTATGAATGATGCCAAAAACTACTTAAACGGCCTTGCAACTGCTATAGATGCGTATAACCTTGAACTAACGATCAAAGATCAAAACGATGCGGTAATAAAAGCGGAAGCAAAATATAAAAGCCTGACCAATGAAGGCCAGGATCTTGAGAACAAAAGAACCGCTATTGAGAAAAAAATTGCTGACAATAAGAATGACCAGCAAAAGCAATTGAAGGAAATAGAAAACCAAAAGCAAAAATTGACCCAATGGGTCAGCCAGAGAAAATCATAGCACTCATTTCTATTAGACCAAAAAATAATTATCATGTTAACACTCAATCGCAAACTTCTTCTGAATACACTTATAAAACATGAGACTCTGACATTAACAGATATAGGCAAAGAGGAAAACCTGGGCCTCACACCAAATAAACATCATCTTCAGCTTTTGCTGGACGAACTGGAGCAAGACTCCTACATACAAAAGCTTGGCGACGCAGTTCCTTGTACGTACACCATTACGGATAAAGGAATTACTGAAGGCAACAGATTAGAGGCAGTATAAATCAAATTGGCGGTGCCCGTTTTAATGAGCACTCAACAATCAGAATTAGTCATATGAATAAAAGCGGGCCAATTATAGTTATTGAAGATGATCTGGATGACCAGGAAATACTGGTGGAAATTTTTCAAAAGCTTGGCTATGTCAATCAGATCATTTATTTCCATGATGGCAATGATGCATTGGCCTATCTTAACAAAAGCGATGTACAACCCTTTCTAATTCTCTCAGACATTAACATGCCAAAGATTGGCGGCTTTGAGCTAAGAAGCAGGGTATTTACCAACGAGCAACTACAAACAAAATGCATCCCGTATTTGTTCTTTACCACGTCGGCAAATAAAAAAGCAGTTATAGATGCCTACACTATGTCTGTACAGGGCTTTTTTGTTAAGCCTACTTCTATGCAGGCTTTGGAGAATACGATTAGGAAGATTGTAGAGTACTGGCAGGAATGTATTGCGCCTAATCAATTTGATTAATCACAACCATACCTTATGAATACATATTTATCATTTAAAAACAGTTTATGATAAATCCAAGAGAAGTAAGAGTGGGCAATTGGGTAATAAAAATTACAGGCACAGATAGCAATACACAATCTTTTTTTGAGTACAGGACAATTGCGCCCGATGAATATTATTACACTTTTGCAAAAAGTTGTTTCCCCATTAAGATCACACCATCCATTTTAGGAAAAAGTGGTTTTAAACATGAATTTGGTGACTGGTATATCAATAGGCCGGCCGAAGGCATAGATGAAGGATTGCCTTTCCTGAGATATCGTCGTGCGGACAATTGCTGGTACTTAGAAAAAATGAAATTATGGTCGCAACCAGTTTACGTACACGAGCTGCAAAATCTTTTTTACGCTTTGTCGAAAGAGGAATTAAACATTCAACCTGGAAAGTTTGCAAACATTGCCATGATGGGGCCAATCGATTTCTTTGTCAAACCTCTTGAAAAGAATTACAGTAACCAGTTACTTACGTGAATGCGATCGTCGAAAATCAGTAAATTTTCAAGCTGTTACTATTACAAGTGTTGACTTATGTATCTTTTTCAATTCAACTTTGTGGTTCCGTGGAATGGTCTTCCACCAATTTTTGCTTTCACGCTAATTTTTTGTTTGATATAGATGAATAAGCCAGTTCGTAGAATTTTTCAATCTGGGTGTTCAACTCCTGACGTGTCCATGGCTTATCAAAACAATCCAATGCCCCTGCCTCCAATAATTGCATCTTTAAGGTGCCGGACATACTGGTTGAATACATCACTACCGTAATATCTTTTGTATCTGCGTTGTTTTTAATCAATGACAAAACTTGTTGCCCGTTTTTCACTGGCATATTGTAGTCCATTATAATAAGAGAAGGCAGGTCAACATTCCCTGACATGAGGGTTAAATAAAACAATGCTTTTGTTGATGAATCAAAAGTTTTCACCTTGATGCCTTTCTTTTCCAATCCGGATGAAAACATTTCAATATCATCTTCATCGTCATCTATCAGTAGAATATAAGGTTGCTGTTCGTGCATAATTATTTTGGTGGTGGCATGGCCATAATTTGTCATTTTAATCACCGAAACGATGGGTGGTTGTTTCGGTAATGACTCAAAACGGAAAATGTATGTAGATATTCAATGGATAAAATACTTATGGTTTTTTTTGGCGGTAGAATTTATTTACAACTGGACCGACGTCACGGAAAATCTAAAAAATTAAATTCTCATGTAAAGTTGCTTCGAAAGCAAGGCATATTTATTACAGCATTGTCAATAAAACTTATAAAATTTACAGATTTTGTTATACCGCTTATTCTGGTAGAACGCGGGATAATGCTGGTTTTAAAAAACGTACCTTTCATTGGTAGAATCAATAGATCAAAACGGCCTATTAAATATATTCTTGCTACTCCTCAACAAATGAAACTTCTTATCAAAAACATGGTTAGCCTTCGGTGCAAGCTCATTGTAAAATCTGAACTGGAGAAAATGCATTTGCATTTTTTGGTGGTTGAGTTAGGAGAAGTGGAGATTATACAGGAACTTTCTTCGGAGCAACAACAAGAGCTTAAAACTTCGTTATTAAAATTTGGGTTGGAGTTGCTGGATGATAAAAAAAGCATGCTGATAGAGAAAATAAAAAATATTGTTGTGGAGATGATTCATTACAACGATGAACCTCCAATGCTAAACTTCTCCGCCTATCTGGCTGAAAAATTAAATTACGATTACAATTATCTCTCTAATCTTTTTTCCGAAGTAAAGGGCACCACTATTGAGCACTTCATCATTTCACATAAAATTGAAAGAGCAAAGGAACTGCTGATTTACAATGAGCTGACCCTTACTGAAATTGCAGAAAAACTCCACTACAGCAATGTGGCCCATTTATCCAACCAGTTCAAAAAAGTGACCGGCTTAACACCTACCTTTTTCAAGGCAATGAAACATAAACGGCTGATAGGACTTGAGAATTTGTAAGTAGCCTACAGTGCAGTCTTTTGTTCTTGCTTAGTATGATGAAAATCGTGAAGTTTCAAGTTTGTGGAGATGAGAAATCCGTGTCTAATCTCCACGGCAAAAAACGTTCAGAAATTGGAATTTTCTGAAAAATTCGTGCCTAAAGTGACATTTGTGACCCCGTCAGGATTCAAACCTGAAACCTTTTGATCCGTAGTCAAATGCTCTATTCAGTTGAGCTACGGGGCCAGTGTTTTAATGGGTTGCAAATATAGGAGAAAATTGAAAAAGAAGTCTTCAGCTTTTGTTATTGGTAAAACTTTGCTGCAGTTTTTTCAGAAAATCTTTTGGGTAGCAACTTTACAAACATTACAGTAAGCCGTGTAATAAAGCCCGTCACGACCTCGGCTTTCCGGCTAAACATACTATTGACGGCCAGTTTTGCAACTTGTTCAGGTTGCATCGCAATCTTTTCCGCAGTTTTTAACCCTTTTTCGGGAACACTTGCTCTCTCCGAAAAATTTGTATCTGTTACACCAGGATTTACTACGCTGACATTTACGTTGGAATTTCTCAGTTCATATTTTAATGCACGACTAAAACTTACAATAAAAGCTTTTGTAGCTGCATAGGTTGCCAGATACGGTACTGCCTGGTAGGCTGCTGAACTGCCAATATTTAAAATGTAACCCTTTGGGTGCTGCCTCAAATGCGGTAAAAAAAGATGAATCAATTTTATGGTTGAAAGCATACCAACATTGATCAAGTCCACATGCTCGTTGATCAAGCGGCTATCAAAGCTTCCACTTAAGCCATATCCAGCGTTATTTACCAAAATGTTCACGGGATATTTCAGGGTGACGCACCAATTATAAATTTTATCCGGCGAATCTGGAGTACTTAAATCGGCAACGAAATAATGACACTGAACCTTGTAATTCCTTTCAATTTCACCAGCTAATGATGCCAATAAGTTTTCACTTCTGGCCACCAGCAGGACATTAATGTTTCTTGATGCCAGTTCTTTAGCAATGGCACGACCTATGCCTTTACTGGCTCCTGTTATTAAAGCGTATGACATTCAGCAAATTTAACTCTGAACGGTAGAAGCCAGTTTATGATAGAACGGCGTTTTGCTTTTATCGCTTTTAGGCGTATACCTGCCTGTAACAACAGGAACATACATAACCCTCCGCCTGCTTTTTTCTCCATAAAAAGGAGATTGTTGTACGCGATGCCAAATGCGTCCATCATGAATCGTTAGATCACCTGCTGTAATATCCACACCTACTTCTTTCGGATCGGCCCTGTGATCAACGAAATATCTTTTCTTGAAAAGCAATTTCAGCATGCCTTGTTTGTGTGTTCCAAGTAAAACTCTTAGACCACCGTTTTCCATCGGGCAATCGTCTAAATGAATACCGACGTTCAACATAGGCATAATTCTTTGTCCCAAAAAAATATCTCTTGGGCTATCGGTATGCCAGCCCATTTGTGAAAAAGCGCTGTTCGGTGTATGGACATAATTATTTACAACAAGTCCATCCTTTTCATTTTCACCAATTCTTCCTTCGTAAGGTCTTACCAATTCTGTAAGCGCATGAAGCCGTTTGTCCAGTAAAAATTCGTGTAAAACAGGGCTATGTAAAGAAGTAAAACAAAAACGCTGAATCATTTTGTTCCCGTTTTCATCTTTTCCAAATTTTAAAGGAATGCCATTTACTTTTTCTATGCCTTTTTCTAACCAATTGTCTTCAATTCTTTCAATCTCGGCCAGAAAAAGATTTACGCTTTCCCTGCTAATAAAATTTTTAAAATGCAGAACCCCGAATTTGTCGAAGAAATCAAATTGTTCGGTGGTTATTTTCTCAGCAAGAGAGAAGTCAGGTGACTTTAATTTTTTCATAGCAAAATTGTTGTTTGAACAATTAGTTAGTTATATCAGCGTGGTGCTCTTCAAATTTCGCAACTTTTTTTGCCAACATAAAACATAGAAAAGTAAAGGGTGGTGCAGCTAAAACGTCAACAAGATAGTGCACATGTTGAACCAATACTAAAAATCCAACAGCAATGGTACAAATCAAAGCAACGATTTTGTCCCATTTTCGTTGAAAGCAAAAAAAAAGCAGACAAAGCGTAGCGGTATGGCCCGAAAAGAAAAGGTCTTTTGTGATAAATTGGCCTGAGCCATAAAAGAAATTGGTCAGCGGATCTTGCAACTCCTTTATACCAATTGGTGGATTCAAAGGAACAAGAGATAGCGTGACAATCCTACAAAGACATAAAAACAAAAATCCGAAAAGGTACGTTATAAACAACCTCGGGTTACCAATGCTCCTCATCACAAATAATAAAACCATTGACCATATCATTGCAAATATGGGGATGGATACATCGGTGGAAGGCAAGATATTTAACAAAGCATCGTTTAAAACATACCCATCTCTTTGCTCTATATATTGAAAGAAAAATGGCAACACTACAACCACAACTATCAGCACTACTAACCCTGCAATGAGCTTTGACCTGAATAAATGGTTTTTTAAGGCCGGAGGCCATGCAGAATGCAGGTGGGTTAATTCCATCGATGCAAAATAAAAAAACACGCCGCTATATTAGAATTAAATTCTTCGCTGGCTGTTACATTAACATCCCGTTAATGCGTTTTAATATTTCCATCGCACAAATGCTTCCATCGCAGCATAATGGGTAAGTCCTAATTGCGCATATAAATTAGCCGTGTTGGCATTTCTTTCTTCTGCTCTTTGCCAAAATTCCCTCGAATCACTTCCCTGGAAAGGCACCATGTCTTTTTGCGACTGATGGATAAATATGCCATAACGTTTTTTCAAAACCTGGTCGGGGCTCATGGGAACAGCCATTTCAATTTCTTCTATATTCCATTCCTGCCATGCACCTTTATATAACCATAGCCAGCAATCTTTAATCCATTCATCTTTTGCTGCTTTTATTCGCTTCAATGCTTCGAACACTACATCCAGGCAAACTTTGTGTGTACCATGAGGATCTGCGAGATCGCCGGCAGCAAATATTTGGTGAGGTTTTACCTTGCGCAGCAATTCCATTGTTAAAACAACATCTTCCTCACCCATTGGTTTTTTTTCAATGGTGCCTGTTTCATAAAACGGAAGATCCTGGAAATGTATATTCTCTTCAGCAATGCCAACATAGCGGCAGGTTGCTTTTGCTTCACACCTGCGAATCAAACCTTTGATGGCCCGTATCTGCGGGGTATCAACTTCATTCTTTTTCTTTCTCGATAAATAGCTTCGAACTTCATCGAATATCTTTTCAGTTTTATCGCTATTGCCTCCGGCAATTTCTTCAAAGCCTACAGCAAAATCGAGAAAGCGGGTAACAAATTCATCTGTCACAGCAATATTCCCTGAGGTTTGATAAGCTACGTGCACATTGTGACTTTGTTCATGCAGACGCTGAAAAGTTCCACCCATACTAATGATATCATCATCGGGGTGAGGAGAAAAGATCATTACTGTTTTTGGATAAGGCTCTGCACGTTCCGGATGCGTTGGTAAGTTCATTTCAGGTTTGCCGCCGGGCCATCCTGTAATGGAATCACGAAGCAAATAAAACACCTGGAGATTGATTTCGTAAGCATCACCTTCTTCAACAATCAAATCGCCCAAACCAAATTCATTATAGTCGTTATTGGTTAATGATAGAACAGGTTTCTTCAATTTCATAGCCATATTAACTACGGCTTTTTTGATTGTTTTGGAGTCCCATTCAATTTCGCCGGTAAGCCACGGTGATTTGAAACGTGTTAATTCCGCTGCCGCCAACTGGTCCAAAACAAAAATACAATCGCTATGTTGCTGAAGTAAACTTGCAGGCACCTGCTCGCTAACATGTCCTTCAACTGCTTTTTGAATCACTGGTGCTTTCCCTGGTCCCCATGCAAGCAAAATAATTTTCTTTGCTTTCATGATAGTGTTCAGACCCATTGTGATCGCAAGACGCGGCACCTGCGAAATGTTTGCAAACTCATACGCATTAGCCAACCTTGTTGAGTTTTCCAGGCTGATCAATCTTGTTTTGGAATAGATACTCGATCCCGGTTCGTTAAAACCAATGTGACCATTATTACCAATACCTAGTATTTGCAAATCAACTCCGCCTGCTTCCTCAATCATCCTTTCATACTCTGCACAATGTTTTTTTACTTCTTCTTTCGTTAATTCACCATTAGGAATATGAATGTTTTTCTTATCGATGTCAATGTGATCGAACAAATTGCGATGCATGTAGTTATTATAACTTTGCCAAGCATCGTTATCAATAGGGTAGTATTCGTCAAGGTTAAAACTGATTACATTTTTAAAACTAAGTCCTTCTTCTTTGTGCATCCGCACCAGTTCAGCATATACGGTTTTTGGAGTGGAGCCGGTAGCCATACCCAGCACACATTTTTCATTCCGTGATTGTTTTTCGCGAACGAGTTTTGCAATTTCACCGGCGGCGAATATTGAGCCCTGCTTCAGGTCAGAATAAATTTTTACTGGAATCCGTTCGAATGCATCTATAAGATTAATTTCCGCAGTTTGATTTTGCATGATGGATGTAGGTTAATTAAATATGTTTGAATTATTTAAGCGATAAAGATACAAAGGATAAGAGTTTGAGGTTTGAATTGAGGTTCTCAGTCGCATATCTGCACATTAGTACACTTGTATTTCATCTGCAAACAACCATGCTTTATTTCCTGCACCGGGTTTTCCGTCAGGAATTAAACCATAATTTTTTGCAACAACTTTTATGAATCGTGTAGATTGTTTGAGAGTTGTTACATTAATCCATCCCATTGTCAAAGTGTCCCCAACAAATGTTGATGATTTTCCAACCAACGTAAAAGTGTTTCCATCATTTGATGTCAATACTTCAACGTACTGTGGCAAATAAATCCAACTTCCATTTTGGTCCAGCGTATGAATTCTTACTGAGTCGAATGAGGTTGTTTTGCCAAGATCAATTGTTGCTTCTAAATCATCACCAACCCAACCTAACCAATCAGGATAGCTTAAACCTTTTTGAGAATAGACACCGTTCACCAAACTGAATGCACCTCCTTGTCCTGGATACTTTGAGTTGGGTGGAGCAGTGATGGAAACTTTTTTGCCGGTGGCTTTATTGAACGAAAAGTCTTGCAAATAATCGGACAATGTTTTTACAGTTTTGGTTTTTGGATTCGTAGTGAATAGTTTAATAAATAAATGTGGATTGGCAGCCGTAATTCTCAATGGGGACTTATAATCCAATAGCAAAGAAGATACTAGAGACGGAACATAACCTAACTTCCCTTCTTTTGAATTAGATGCTGCAGTTATCATTAATCCATCATAATTTTCGGATGGAAGAATTGAAACTTTGATATCAAAGTACGCCCTACTATAATTCGCCTTCCACAAATCATATCTCTTAAACTGAGTCTGCAATCGCTTTTCAAAATCGCTCCAGTCTTTTTTCTCAATCGGGCTCCAAACCACTTCACTCAATGCACTCATTCGCGGAAAGATCATGTATTCAACTTTGGCTGGATTGCCGATGTATTCTGTCCACAAATTGCCTTGTGCGCCTTCAATAAATTTAGATTTCGATGAATCCAATTGTTTGGGAACTGGGTTGTAACTGTAAACTTTCTCAACAGGTAAATAACCACCAATAGTTACGGAGTCCTCATTCTTCGATTGTGAATGATCGATGTAGCAATAATCACCAGGCGTCATAATCACATTATGATTTTGGCTGGCAGCAGTAATCCCGCCTTCTTCGCCACGCCAGCTCATTACCCATGCATTTGGTGCCAACCCACCTTCTAAAATTTCATCCCATCCAATGAGGGTTCTTCCTTTATCGTTCAAATATTTTTCCATGCGTTGAATGAAATAACTCTGAAGTTCATGTTCATCTTTTAAGCCCAATGCTTTCATTCTAGCCTGGCATTTTGGACAACGTTTCCAATTTGTCTTTGGACATTCGTCACCACCCACATGAATTTTTTGAGAAGGAAATAAAGGAAGCACTTCATCCAGCACATCTTGTAAAAAAGAAAATGTTGAATCATTACCTGCGCAAAAAACATCATCAAAAACGCCCCAGGTTTCCTGAACTTTTTTTCCATGCTTCAATTTGCTTCCTTCGGAAGGATGTGTTGGAATTACGGTTTCTTCATTCGGGAAGCAGCTTAGCCAGGGATAAGCAGCAATAGCAGCAGAGGCATGTCCAGGCATTTCAATTTCGGGTAGCACTGTAATTCTTCTATTCGCAGCATACTTCACAATTTCTTTTACCTGTTCTTGTGTGTAAAATCCACCATAATGAATATTGTCATTACCTGTTCCCGGGTACCGGCCAATGATTGTTCCGTCCCTCCATGCACCAACTTTGGTAAGATTTGGATATTTCTTGATCTCAATTCTCCAGCCCTGGTCATCTGTCAAGTGCCAGTGGAAATAGTTCATTTTATGGAGTGCGAGATAATCAATGTATTTTTTTACAAACGATATGGGAAAGAAATGTCTTGCAACATCCAAATGCATTCCTCTGTAATCAAACCGCGGATAATCTTCGACTACAACCAAAGGAATATTCAGTTTGGTAGTTGGAGTTTTTGTTTTGTAGTTGTCTGTAGGAAGCAATTGAATTAATGTTTGCATTCCGTAAAAACTTCCTGCATAGCTGTTGCCATTAATGGTTACGCCATCTTTTGCTATATTCAATGAATAGCCTTCTTCATGTTCGGGGGCTTTAATGAATTTTAAAGTTGAAAGGCGAATGAAATTTTTGCTTGCAGGTTTATTTATTTCAAGCTTAAAGCCATAAACCTGTTGCAAGTAATCATTGAAGATAGAAGCAGTTTTTTTGTCCTCTGCGTCACGGGCAATAAGAATCGTTTTTTTGGTGATAGGGAAAAAGCCACTTGACGTTTTAAGGCTTACTGGTTGAGGGACAATTGCAGTTTGCTGTGCGAAGGACACAAGCGGAAACAGCAATACCCAAATAAATTTTTTCATGCCGCAATTTACGTCAACATCAAAAGTTTATTCATGTTTGTGCAAACGTTTGAACACCTCTTAGCAGGCAAGAACAAACAGACGTTCAACTTTAACAATTACTTTTTTCGCTACCAGGATAAGATAAAAGCCAAATTAAATATTTACATCCACTGCATTTCAAACCTGCGGAATTCGTTTTTCATTTCCTTATAAATCTTTCTGAAGGTAGACATCCGCTCACGAAGTTTTCCATGGTTATCCATTTTAATAGTATCAATGCCATCACCTGAAAGTTCATGCACAAATCCCGCTAATTGTCTTTCAGAAACAATGAGATCATGTTTTAAAAAATCAATCACTTCTTTTTGAAGTATAAATTGGTTTTGAAAATGTTCAACATGTGCAGGCACACCGTTCTTATTATTTCGCCGAAGTATTGCTTGCAGGTGATCTTCAAAGATTTTGATCTCTTCTTTATAAAAAAGCAACTCACGGGTCCAAAGCTGGTATTCAAGATGCAGGCTTCGGATGGATAATGTCGGAGTCATACAATCGTTATTTGATGTAAAGCAACTACAGGTATTTACCTGCCCGGCTGATGCGGGTTTACCAGGAGTATGATTCTCGTCAGTACTATCAAATCAAAGAAACTTTATCTTATTGCAAAGTAGGTTTACGGCATAAATGGGATGGGATTTCATGGGCACAACTGCATTCTTCGATGCTTCATCATGATGAAATATAAAACTTTGAAGAATTGTGTTCATAACAAGCATGCTGCATACCAGCAACCTATGTTGATTGGTTTATTGGTAGTTGAAAATAAATAAGTGCATGAAGATGATCATTCAAGATGACATACTTTGTAATCAAATAACCTTTGGTTTTCAGTGGCGCCCCGGAAAGGAAAGAAGGTGAAAGGATATTAAAACACCTATTTAATATGTATTTTAAAGGCTGAATGAAAGCCAACTATCTGATACTTGTTTTTACTTTTTTCTCACTGTCATCTGCTGCTCAGAAATATGATGTCAATAAATGGGTGGAGCTGCTGAAGGATGATAGCAAATCACAGTACATCAGTCATTACAAAGTTTACCTTGATATTACAAAAATAGATTCAGCTTCAAAGATCAGGGCGGCAACTGAAATAGCAGCAGCATGTGCAAAAGGAAACAGGCACCTACAACTGATGGGCCGTTCGGTTAAAGCAAAAATATTTTTCTATCATATCAGGCCCGGTGATTCACTTTATGCTGCACAAATGAAAGATTGCCTGAATGAAGCCATTGAAATGGACGATCCTTATTTACAGGCGGAGTTTGGCCGCTGGTATAGTGAAATGCTGAACTCAATGAACCAGACAGAACTCGCTGTTCAATATGCCATCACTTCATTAAAGCAACAGGAATACCTGGGCTATGAAAACTTTGCAGCCATCAGCATTTTTAATATGTGGGTGGGTGAAGCATTGCTGGTGGCCGGTTATACCAATGACGCCATTAATTTTCTGCACAGGGGTTTGTTACTTGCGCAAACAGATACACTGGTAAAGCCTTTCCGTTTTATGTACACCTATAACAATCTGGGATTGGCTTACCGCAAATTGAATCAACACGATTCGGCTATTTATTATTTTGAAAAGCTTCAGCAATACTGCATTGAAAAAAAGAACCCCACATGGCAGCAAATAGCCTATAAGAACCGGCTCCCATGTTTTGTTGAATTGGGTATGCTGGATAGTGCAAAGGTTGTTGATGCCCGTTTGTTTGAAATTGCAAAAACAAGTGAAGAACGTGACGATTCATTGATCGCTTATGAAATGATGGGGAAGATAGCCATGAAGGAAAAAGATCTTCCAAAAGCGATTGCATCACTATTGAAAAGTGCAACGCTGAATAATGGAAGGAACAAAGAACTACTCAACCGTGTGTATGAAACCATGGCTGCCTGTTATGAAGCGATGGGTCAAACGGGGAAAGCATATCCTTATTTAAAACGCACCCGCAGTTACAACGATAGTGTGAGCCTTGCCAAAGAAGCCAATAACAACCGCTATCTTTTTATAAAAGCAGAGTATGATAAAGAACAACTCAAACTGCGGCAACTATCCGATGAAAAAAAGCTGGCAGTAAAAAATCGTAATACCGGTGTCGCTGCATTGGTACTGATAGCATTGGTTACAATAATATGGCTTAACCGTCGCCGGAAAAAAGCGGAATATCGTCAGCAGCAGGCGGGCAAAGAACTGGATCTGTTCAAAGAAGAGATCATTAAAAAGAACAACCGCATTGAAGAATTGCTGACAAGCATAGAACAGCAGCAACATAAGCAACAGGATGCACAAACCATGGAGGAGCTAAGCCGGCAAATGATATTGACCGAAGCTGACTGGCAAAATTTCAAATCGCTGTTTGAAAAAACATATCCTTCCTTTTTTAAGCTGCTTCGCGATAAGGCACCCGGCATTACCGAAGCCGAACAACGGATGGCTGCCTTGATAAAAATTCAGCTCAGCACCAAACAAATTGCCGCCATGCAGGGCATTGGTTTGGATAGCGTACATAAAACCCGCCACCGCCTGCGCCAGCGATTTGGTACCGGCACTACAAGTGAACTGGAAACTATTATTGCAGGGATATGATACATATGTGTCACCAGGTTACTTCATTACTTAAGAAGCATCCCCCGATTGAACATTGAAAATTGTTAGTTGACTATTGAATATTTTATACTGCTGTTCTTTCAAGGTTAAACTTTCGAGTACCTGTCATCTCGACTCAGCGGCAGAGTTATGAATTGTGTTTTGTGGCATTCGCTGAGGAGAGAACTCATTCGGAGTTTACCCTGAGCCTACTGAAGGGAAGGATAATCATTCTTTCATCGGATTGGGTTTTCTCAGTCGCTTTAAGATTTATCTAAACGAAAAGCATAAGGTGGCTCCTTCGAAATGACAGGACAAATGGGGATGAGAAGTTCTAAATAACACAATCTGAAAATCAAATGTTGAAAGAGCACTACAACCAAATAAATGTTCAATACTCAATGTCCACCGCTCAATTTTCATTCTACATCAAACCTCCTCTACCTGCATTGACAGGTTTTTGACAGGCGCCTGACAGGCATTTGCCAGCCGCTAAAATTGGAAACCGCATTGCCGGGATATTAGATTAGCTGAATGCAAATGGCTTATGATAAAAAAATACGGCTGGTTCATTATTGTGTTGCTGCTGGTGCTGGTAATAATTCTGCTGCTTATCATTTTTACCGATGTGCATGTGGCAAAGATCAACCGGGAAATAAAACAGACCTCCAGTATTACCAATGCCGAAAATCATCATCCTTCAATCACTAAACTTTAAATTATGAGAAAGATTCTATTACCCTTACTGTCCATTGTACTGCTAACGGCATGTAAAAAAGAAACGACTACCAGCAAACCTGGAGAAGAGATGGCATCAGTTGCAGCTAAACAACCATCTTCAAAAATTTTAGTTTGCCATTATGATGTATCAAAAGGCAACTGGAAAACAATGACCATTAATCTTTCAGCATGGCCCGACCACCAGGCACATGGCGATGTAAGATTAGATGACCCCGATGGTGATGGCTATGTGCCAAACAATAACTGCGGTTATGGACAAATGGGCGACTGCAATGATAATGATGCAGCCATTAACCCCGGCGCAAGAGAAATATGTGGCAACGGAATAGATGAAAACTGTAATGGCACTGATTGGGAAGTGGGTGGTGATTACCAGGATGGAAGAGTAGCTTATATTTTACAGCCCGGTGATCCCAACTATGTTGCCGGGGAAATACATGGTTTGCTGGTTAAAAAATCGGATGAACCTACAGCAACTGAATGGGGAACTACTCTCGACGTTACTTTATATGAAATATCTAACGGCACGGCACTCGGCACCGGTATGCGCAACACCTGGGATATAAATGCCTTTGGTGATGCAGGTTCCACAGCCATAAATAACGCCTGGCATCCCCAGAGCGGAGACGACTATAACGGCAACCACTACTATTGGTATTTGCCAAGTAAAGATGAGCTGAATAAATTTTATCTAAACAGGGTAGTCATTGGTGGTTTTACGGGCCAGATTTATTGGAGCTCTTCGCAATATGATGCAGACAATGCATGGGTTCAATCATTCCAGACAGGGGTGCAAGGCCCGGGCTTAAAAGTTAGCCCTACGCCAATGTCGGTTCGCTCTATGAGATATTTTTAGTTGCAGTAATTATAATTGATGAAACTGTTTCGTTCCGGTTAAACCGGGATGGAGCAGTTTTTTTACCGGGACCGACTCATTGCTTTGTACGTTGGTCGTTCACGATGGATTTATGTACCTGCTGATAATTTTCCGGGTCCGCTACGCACAAAGCTGGTGCTTGAGACTGGAAAGGAAAAAAATTATGAGGACACTTTCCACATTGCTGGACAGAATTGCCAAACGTTGAAGTGAGTGATCCTTCGACAAGCTCAGGGTAAACTCCACAAGTGTTGATAGTAGCATAGAAGTTGGCTACATAACCAACTTCTATGCAAAGAACCAACTGAAATTATATTGCCTCTTTAACTTAAGTTCCCCCGCCGGGGGGACAGGAGGCCTTATCTCAACTTTTTAAACTCGCTTCCTTCTTTCCACGCCGGCCATTTTTCGTCTGTAGCTACACGTTTGCCCACCATAAACAACAACTTCAAATCATCAATGGCGCCATCTAAATTCCAATCGCTATTAATTTGGTCGGAGGGACGATGGTAATGTTTCTCACGATATTCATCTTCTTTTTGTTTGCCGAAATCTTTTCCTTTTCCAATTACATCCACACCTTTTGAAGTGAACAAAGCAGGGATGCCCACTTTCGCAAAATTGAAATGATCGGAACGATAATAGTAACCGGCTTCGGGATGCGTTTCGTAAGAAGTATAACGATCCATTTTTTTAGCTGCATCTTTTAAATAATCTTCAAGATCGGATTGTCCTTGCCCGACTATGATAATATCCTTTGTTCTTCCAACATTATTCAATCCATCCATGTTAATGTTGGTTACAGTTTTGTTGGCAGGGTAAATTGGGTTTTGCGCATAATAGGCCGAGCCCCACAAGCCCTGTTCTTCTGCAGTTACGGAGAGAAAAATAATGGTTCTGCCAGGTTTTGTTTTTAAACTTTTAAATGCTTTTGCCAGCTCGATTAATCCTGCCGTTGCACTTGCGTTGTCCAATGCGCCATTGTAAATACTGTCACCTGTTTCGTCGGGTTTGCCAATGCCGAGGTGATCCCAGTGTGCAGAGTAAATAACATATTCGTCAGGATGTTTGGCGCCGGTGATCTTTCCGATAACATTATGTGATTTATTGAACGTTGCATTTACCTTGATGCTTGTTGAAAGTTTTTCGTTCAAGGCAATGGGCTTAAATCCTTTTTGCGCCGCTTTTGCAAATACAGTGGAATCATATCCTGCAGCATTCAATAATTTGATGGCTGTTGGCCCTGAAACCCATCCAACAACATCGCAGTATTTTACATTTTTTCCTCTGTCGTCTAAATGAAGCCGTGAACCGTTCCAGTTATTTTGAACAACACTGAAAGGATAGCTTGCTGCTTTTTCGTTGTGAATAACCAAGCAACCTTTTGCACCTTGTCTTGCTGCTTCTTCAAACTTATAAGTCCAGCGGCCATAATAAGTCATGGTATCTCCCTTGAATAAACTGGCGTCAATTCCATAACCAGGATCGTTCACCATCACCATTACAATTTTTCCTTTCACATCCAATCCTGCATAATCATTCCATCCTCTTTCAGGAGCATTAACTCCATAACCGGCAAAAACCAATTCATCCTTTTTTAAGCTAATGGCGGGATCGGTTTTTTCTGTCCATATCACATAATCATCAAAACCTTTTAATTGAAAATTTCCTTTTGGCGATTGCACCTGCATAAGGCTGTCGGCTTGCGTTGCGATATTCACCATCGGTACATCCTGTAAATAACTATTACCGTTGCCTGGCTCAAGTCCAACTTCTGCGAAGCGTTTTTGTAAATAGCTGATTGTTTTTGTTTCACCATCTGTGAAAGGTTTTCTTCCCATGAAAGAATCAGATGCCAATACTTTAATATCATTGGCAAGTGTATCGGCGCTGAATGCAGCAAATCCATCTTCGGTGTAGTTGCTGGCGGCAGTCTTTGTATCTGAATTGCACGAAATATAAATGAGTGAGCAAAAAAGAATTGATGAGGAAATAAGAATCTTTCGCATGCTAAATTTTGTTTGAGCGCAAAAGTTAAAGCAATTTTGACAACGAGCTTTGACCGTTAATAAATTTCTGGATGAAGAAGATAGCAAGGTTTTTTTTGATCGGTGTTTTGATTGCTTCATGTACTTCTCAAAAAACGATAAGGCTTTCTAATCAATCACAATTAAAGTTTTTGAGTGAATATGATGTTCCTTTCAATCAAAACTTCCAGGGGACAACGATTGGTGGGTTATCAGGAATTGATTACGACAGCAAGCACAATATTTATTACCTGATTTGTGATGACCGTTCTGCAATCAATCCGGCAAGATTTTATACTGCCAAAATATTTTTGAATGAAAAACGAATTGACAGCGTTCAATTTGTTTCCGTAAAAAGTTTATTGCAGCCAAATGGAAATTTCTACCCTGACTTAAAACAAGATCCTTTCCATACGCCTGATCCTGAGGCCATGCGATATAATGCAAAAACAGAACAATTGGTTTGGAGCAGCGAGGGAGAGAGAATTGTAAAAAACAATACTGTGGTGCTGGAAGACCCTTCTATCAATATCATTTCAACTGAAGGAAAATACGTCGACAGTTTTGCGCTGCCATTGAATTTACACATGCAACAAACTCAAAATGGGCCACGGCAAAATGGTGTGTTTGAGGGATTGAGCTTTGCAGATAATTTCAAAAAAGTTTTTGTTAATGTAGAAGAACCTCTGTATGAAGACGGACCAAGAGCAGGCTTGAAAGATTCTTCGGCATGGATAAGAATCTTACAGTATAATGCAAAGACAAAAAAACCCGTAGCACAATTTGCATATCGCATCGACCCCGTTGCATATCCTGCGAGTCCGCCGGGTGCTTTTAAAATTAATGGAGTTCCGGATATTCTTGCGATCAATGATCATCAGTTACTGGTAATTGAACGGTCGTTTTCAACAGGAAGAAACCCTTCTACCATTAAAGTTTACCTTGCTCAGTTAGATGGAGCAACAAATGTTCTCAACCTTCAATCACTATCACACGGTGGGTTTACTGCTGTTTCAAAAAAACTGCTTCTCAACATAGATAAACTTGGAATTTATACAGACAATATCGAAGGTGTAACATTCGGACCAAAACTCGCGAACGGCCGGCAATCACTCATCTTTGTATCCGACAACAATTTTTCTAAAGAACAATTAACGCAGTTTCTTTTATTTGAAGTTCAATAGCATCTTTTAACCTTGATTAACTTTTTGTGTTTTTACCTTGCTGTTTCAAATACAAAAATTATTATGAAAAAGCTTTTAGTTCTGGTTGCTGTTTTTACAACCGTGTTATTATCCAATGCAAATGCCCAGGGTGGAAACTTTGACACTGCGGCTATGAAAGCAAGATATCTTGAGCGTACCAAACCTGCATTGATTGAAAAAACAAAACTTACCGATGCACAGGCTGACCGGGTGCTTGACATTAACTGGCAAAGCCGCAGTAAGATGCGTGGAATGAGAGATATTAGCCAGGATGAAAGACAAAAGATGATGGACAATTTACAGACTGAAAGAAACAAACAATATAAAGACATTCCTTTAACCGACGACCAGATAAAAGCGGTAAATGATTTCTTTGAAGAACAAAGGAAACAGATGCAGCAACAGCGGCAGAATGGCGGTGGTAACCGTAATTAAGTGTATGAAATATAGGTTTTCTTGTGGCCGTCCGTTTGGGCGGCTTTTTGTTTTTATTTTTGTTCTATGGCAGAAGACTTAACTATAATAACAGGAACGAAACAGGAGCAATACGAAGCGTTGATTCCGCAAATAAAAGGCTTACTCGAAGGGGAGAATGATTTAATAGCAAATCTTGCAAATGTTGCTGCGGCGTTGAAAGAACAATTTAATTGGCTTTGGGTTGGATTTTATTTAGTGAAGAATGATGAATTGGTGTTAGGCCCTTTTCAAGGCCCCGTTGCCTGTACAAGAATAAAAAAGGGAAGAGGTGTTTGTGGTAGCAGTTGGGCGCAACAAAAAACATTGATCGTTCCCGATGTTGAAAAATTTCCAGGCCACATTGCATGCAGCAGTGCATCGAAATCAGAAATCGTAATTCCAATTTCTAGTAATAATGAAGTTGTAGCGGTGCTCGACGTTGATAGTAAACACTTAAATGAATTTGATGAAACTGATCAAACCTACCTCGAACAGGTTGTTTCACTAGTCTCTTTTAATAACTGATCTTCCCAAATACGTTTTCTGGCGTCTCTGTAAATTGTGATTTATGAACAGTATGAAGTTAATTGTGACAGCTTGCGCTTTATTTTTGGCATCGGCCAGTTTTGCACAACAGCTATTTGTTCCAAAGAATATTCAGGCTGCTTATCAAAAAGGCACACGTTCATCTGACGGAAAGCCTGGAAAGAATTACTGGCAAAATACTGCTTCGTATAGGCTGAATGTAAGCTTTGCTCCTGATACAAGAATGATCTCCGGTACAGTTAATATCAATTATGTCAACAACAGTCCTGATACTTTAAAACAGATCTGGTTCAAACTGTATCCCAATCTTTATAAAAAAGGTACGCCACGCCAATCCAAAATTTCTCCCGAGGATCTTACTGATGGCGTTAGCATTGATTCAATGTGGGTAAATGAAATGCTAGTCAATAACAAGGCCTACGATATTGATGGCACAAACATGACCTTAAACAGGCAATCTGTAGTGCATGGTCAATCCATACGTTTTAAAATAAATTATCACTACATCCTCAACAAAACATCGCACGTCCGAACAGGAGAAATCGAACCGAATGCAGACTTCATTGCTTACTTTTTTCCTCGTGTTGCTGTGTATGATGATATTGATGGATGGAACCGCTTCCCTTATAATGGCAGCCAGGAGTTTTATAATGACTTCAGTAATTTCGAAGCATTTATCACTGTTCCCAAAAAATTTGTTGTTTGGGCAACAGGGGATCTGCAAAATGCAAAAGAGGTGATGAATCCGATCTACGTCCAACGAATTCAAAAAGCAGAAATGAGCGATGGCATCACTACAATTATTGATAGCTCTGATCTGAAGCAAAGCATTACAACAGACCGTCCTTTCAATACATGGCATTTTGTTGCCAACGATGTAACAGATTTCGTTTTTGCTACAAGCGATCATTATATCTGGAAATCGTCTTCACTGATCGTCGACCCGGTTTCAAAAAGGAGGACAAGAGTGGATGCTGTTTTTAATCCGAAGCACAAAGATTATTTCGAAGTGATTAATGACGCAAGAAAAACAGTTGAAGCCATGAGTTATCAATTTCCAAAATGGCCATATCCTTATTCACATGAAACAGTTTTTGACGGGCTTGATCAAATGGAATATCCCATGATGGTGAACGACAATCCTGTTGAGGCAAGAGACGAAAGCATTGAGCTGACCGATCACGAAATCTTCCACACCATGTTTCCTTTTTACATGGGCATTAACGAAACAAAATATGCCTGGATGGATGAAGGCTGGGCAACAATAGGAGAGTGGCTCATTTCACCGATGATTGATACAACAATTGTTGATGAGTATGGAGTTGCTCCTTACGAAATGAGTGCAGCCAGTGAAATTGATCTTCCTATCACAACTTTATCAACCCAGTTAACCGGTACATCTTATTTTTTGAACTCGTATCCAAAACCTGCCTTTGGTTATTTATACGCAAAAGATATGTTAGGTGATAGCCTGTTTACAAAAGCCTTGCATTATTACATACAACAATGGCATGGTAAACACCCAATACCTTATGATTTTTTCAATTGCATGAATGCCGGTGCTGGAAAAAATATGAGTTGGTTTTGGAAGAAATGGTTCTTTGATAACGGTGAGCCTGATCTTGCCATTACTTCCGTTTCAAATAAGCTGAAATCCTATAGTATAACAATTACTTCAAAAGGAACGAAGCCCGTGCCGATTGATCTCACCATTACCTATGTCGATAAATCCATTTCAAAAGTTCACCGTTCCATCGCAGTTTGGGAAAAGGGAAACTCAACAGTTAGTATAACCATTCCTACAAGTGAAAAAATAACTAAGGTTGAATTAGGCAGTACATACAGTGTGGATGCAAACAAAAAGGACAACATTTTTATCCTCAAATAATTCGGCATAAAATTTCATGCTGTTCCATAAAAACTTTTATGGAACCACGAAATATGGATAATGACAGGAACCAACAAAGCAGGCACGAACATCCGTTGTCAAATGAAATTGGCAGGCAGCAAAAAGAAAAAGCAATCCAGGCACATGATGAGGCTGAGAAAGACATGAATGAAGATGCTGAATTAACTGCTCACAATCCCAATGATGATTTGGATGAAGGTGAAACTGCAAGATTAGGCGAAGACACTACGGATATTTTGTAACACTTGAGTTGCAACAGTTAATAAAACATGGTTGAAAAGGAATTTCAGATGATAATTTTTTCGAAATTTACGGCACGGATTTTATTATTAAATCCTTACCCCTAACCAACACTTTTACACTAAAACCACAAATTATGTCACGGCAGAACAGAAACCAGGTGAGAGACAGAAAAACGGAGGAAATGAAACGTGATGTGTCCAACAGCAATCAACGTTATTCAAGACAGCAACGAGAGAACGATCGTAATGATCCACAGAGAATGGATCAGCCTGACATAAGCGGACTTGACCGCTATCGTCTTAACGACCTTTACGAACGTAGCAGTTTATAATTCGCAAGGCGGTTCAAAGAAATATATTGACCTCACTGAAGAAGCCAACCCAATGGTGAGATGATAATTTAGGACCGGCAAACTAAAAATGCTGATACTAATTACGAAAATAAATACGCGTTAACTGGAGAAGGGAAAATGCAAAGAAGGCTAAAGACAAGAGGGAACATCAGCCAATAAAAAAGCACCAGATTTGTTGTTAGATACCAGCCGAAGCCGATATTTACTTACTAACCCAGTGCCTTTTGATTGATTGACAAATCATCTTTTGAGGGATTCTTTGTCCGCAGTTTTCTGTTTGAAGGAATCCTGCGTTTCAATTGTGAATTGAAGATACGTTGCCCAATTATCCATTTCCAAATTTGCTTTTGCACTTATTGTACACCCCGTTATGCACATGGCAAGCCCCTCTGTTTTCATAGGATTTTTGAAAATTTTTGATTGAAGAGTTACATTTTTCCTTCTGTAGTTTACTTATAGTAAATCATCAATTAAATTATTTTCTATGAAAGCAAGACTGTTAACAATCGCTGCAATATCATTGATCGGACTTTCAAGCTGCAAAAAAGATAATATAGCTGCTGGATCAGGACTTAGTTTTCAGCTCAAGGCCGCTAATCCAACATCTATTGTTGCACGAGCCATGGCTACGGTAACCTGGCAATCGGGATTTGTAAATGCAAACCTGATAAAGTTTGAAGCAAAGCAGGCAGGCAACGAAGTTGAATTTAAATCGAACGTTCAGCGCCATATCGATCTTTTCGCATTACCAACCGATATCGGGAATATTTCAATTCCAGCTGGCAATTACGATGAAACCGAATTTAAAATTTTCATTGCGCCAAATTCAGGGGAGCCGGCATTTCAATTGCAGGGAACTATTGATAATACATCGGTAGTTTTTAAGGTTGATAACAGCAATCTTATTAAAGCGGAGC
Organism: Flavisolibacter sp.; assembly: GCA_035554655.1. Classification (GTDB taxonomy): domain Bacteria; phylum Bacteroidota; class Bacteroidia; order Chitinophagales; family Chitinophagaceae; genus Flavisolibacter. Next base: position 557,970 of record DATMIF010000026.1, on the reverse strand, counting down.
AACACCAGGCTACACTTTCAGGAAGCAACATTGCATTGACAACTCTTGATCTGGCAGGACTTACACAAGGTATTTCTGCAGCTGATTTTTCCGCCGCAACACAAACAAATGGAACAATTGTTATTTCATCTTCTTCCAATGTAAATCTTTACAATGCGATTTTGAATAACGTTTCCAGATTGGGTAAAGCTGAAGTTGAAATTCATCATCCCTAAAATTTTTGATGATCTCAGCCGCCAATTTTGTTGGCGGCTTTTTTTTGAAAGAATAAGACATTGTGTTTACGAAGAAAGAGTATGAACCAAGCTGCAATACTACTATTGAAGCTTACTTGCGTCGCACTCTTGTACATTCTGTAATTCTATTCCACATAATGCAGGTGTCATCTTGTTTCGCCTAATTTCATCCAGTCCGACAAACTCATTTCAAATTTCGTTTCTCCTTTTCCATGAGTGCCGATAACTTTCCATCCCTTTCTTTTGTAAAATTCTTCGGCCCTCGTCCCCGGCGCAGTACCTAACCAGACTGTTTTTTCTGTTTGACTAAAATACCAGTCGAGCATAAGTTCATGGAGTTTCTTTCCAATGCCTTTGTTTTCATATTGGGGATGAACAAACAAAGCCCAGATATTATTCTCTTTTAAGTCAGCGATGGAAAAGCCAGCGATTTTATCATCCATTTCGCAAACCCAGCCCTTTCCACGAATCGTCAAAAACTCTTCACAGTCCTTATCTGTAACCAATGCCGGATCTGATAACTGGTTTTCCCTAACCGAGTTTCTTACAATTTGAATTTGCGGAATGTCTTCGGTGGTAGCTTCTCTGAACGTCATAGTATCTCAATATAACACAATAGCTGTGTAAATATTTGCATGTTATGATGGCAATCGCCTTTCAATTGGCTGTTTTTAGTTATTGCAGGGCTGGCACAGTCATTGCCTTAATATGAAAAATTATTTACGATGAAAAAAATACTAATCGGTGCCTTGGTTTGCGCAGCTGTAGCCGGCGTAGTGTATTATTTGAGTGATCCTGAAAAATTCAACGATACTGTAGGCGATTTAAAGAAAAAGGCAACAGATACATTTGACAAGGTTAAGGACGGTATGAGCAGAGCTCAACGTACAGCGGCTGAAAATGCCTAACTTTTTCTGATGGTTTTGTAGAAGCGGCTTGTGCCGCTTTTATTTTTTGTACCCGTTTAGTTTTTCTGAACGTAACAATAAAAATCCGAAATCCTAAACTTAGAATTCGAAATCGACAACTCCCTTATCTTTGCCCGCTATGACACAGGAAAAACTGAATGATATGAGGTCCCGTTTGGGCGGACTGAGGAGGTTTCTTTGACCTCGATAACAGGAAAGATAAAATAGCGCAGGATAAACAACTTTCACTGGCTCCAGGTTTTTGGGATGATAACAAAAGAGCCACTTCCATTCTGAAAGAAATTAAGCTCGATGAGTATTGGGTGAATTTATATGAGCAGGTAGAAACTGCAATAGAAGATTTTGCTGTCTTGTTTGAATTCTGGAAAGAAGGTGAAGGAAGCGAAGAAGATGTGAAAACCGCCTACGATAAAGCCATGCAGGCAATTGAAGAGGGCGAGTTTAAAAGTACACTTAATCAGCCGGAAGATGAATTGCCTGCTGTATTGCAGATCAATTCAGGCGCCGGCGGAACTGAAAGCCAGGACTGGGCAGAGATGCTGGCACGTATGTACCGCATGTATGGCGAAAAGCAAGGCTATAGCGTTACTATTCTTGATTGGGTTGATGGAGATGGAGCTGGGATCAAGACTTGCACCATGCAGTTTGATGGTCCGTTTGCTTACGGATTTTTAAAAGCAGAAAGCGGTGTGCATCGTTTGGTGCGCATTTCTCCCTTTGATGCTAACGCAAGGAGACATACCTCTTTTGCATCCGTGTTTGTATATCCATTGGTTGATGATAGCATCAATATTGAGGTTAAGGACAGTGAAGTAAAAATGGAAACAGCACGAAGTGGTGGTGCCGGCGGACAGAATGTAAACAAGGTAGAAACGAAGGTTTTCCTTACACACATTCCAACAGGCATAGTTGTGGTTTGTCAAACCGAAAGGTCGCAAATCGGAAACAGGGAAAAAGCCATGCAAATGCTGAAAAGCCGTTTGTACGAAGAAGAACTACGCAAACGTGAAGAGTTGAAAAATGCAGCCAATGCCAATAAGAAAAAAATTGAATGGGGATCGCAGATACGTAGCTATGTTTTCCATCCATATAAAATGATTAAAGACCACAGAACAGATTATGAAGTTGGAAACGTTGGTCCGGTGATGGATGGAGAACTTGATGGATTTATTAAAGCGTATTTGATGATGGAGAAAGAAGAAGAAGCCAGGTCATAAGTTCATAATCCTAAATAACACATCGAAAATGAATCTTGGATATTTTAATTACCCAATGCCGGCCAATGAACCGGTATTTGGTTACGCACCCGGTTCGCCGGAAAGAGAAGCATTAAAAAAAACATTACAGGAACTGAAGTCAAAGCCCATGGACATTCCAATGTTTATTGGGAGCGAAGAAGTAAGAACAGGGAAGTTAAAACCTATTCATCCTCCTCATGAAATAGCAGCTACCGTTGCACATTTTCATGCAGGTGACGAAACACACGTCCACAAAGCAATTGATGCGGCATTAGCAGCTAAGCAGGCATGGGCGGATATGAGTTGGGAAAATCGTGCAAATATTTTTTTACGTGCTGCCGATTTAATTTCAACAAAGTATCGTTATCACATGAACGGAACAACAATGCTTGGACAAAGTAAAAATGCTTTCCAGGCAGAAATTGATAGTGCATGTGAATTGATCGATTTTCTTCGATTCAATGTTCACTACCTGAGTGAAATTTACAGGCAGCAGCCAAACAGTGCACAGGGAATGCATAACAGGATGGAATACCGTTCCCTTGAAGGATTTGTTTTGGCAGTAACTCCATTCAATTTTACAGCTATTGGTGGAAATCTTCCAACGTCAGCGGCAATGTGCGGAAATGTTATTGTGTGGAAACCCGCTAACACCCAGGTATATGCTGCGCAAATGTTCATGCGCATCTTAAAAGAAGCGGGTTTGCCCGATGGTGTCATCAATTTGATTTATGTGGATGGACCAACCATCGGAAAAGTTTGTTTAAGTCATCGTGATTTTGCAGGTGTTCATTTCACCGGCTCAACCGGCGTATTCAACCAAATGTGGAAGACGATAGGAGAGAATGTTGGCAATTATAAATCCTATCCACGCATTGTTGGCGAGACAGGAGGTAAAGATTTTGTAATTGCGCATCGTTCTGCCAATGCCGAAGTAGTTGCTACGGCTTTGTTGCGTGGCGCATTTGAATACCAGGGACAAAAATGTTCTGCCGCGTCAAGAGCATACATTCCATCGAATATCGCCAATACAGTAAAACAATTGCTGGTTGATGGTGTGAATTCATTTAAGATCGGGACGGTTGAAGATTTTGGAAATTTCATCAACGCAGTAATTGATGAAAAAAGCTTTGATAAGATAGCATCTTACATCGATGCAGCAAAGAATGATGTGAATGCAAAAATTTTAGTTGGAGGAATGTATGATAAGTCAAATGGCTATTTCATCTATCCGACAGTTATCGAAGCGTTGGATCCAAAATATGTAACCATGTGTGAAGAAATTTTCGGACCGGTGCTCACCATTCACGTTTACGATGAAAACAAGTTTGAAGAGACCTTAGAACTTGTTGATACTACCTCTCCTTATGCCTTAACAGGTTCCATCATTGCACAGGATCGCTATGCAGTTGAACTGGCTACGGAGAAATTGCGTCATGCCGCAGGTAATTTTTACATTAATGATAAACCCACCGGTGCTGTGGTTGGACAGCAGCCATTTGGTGGAGCAAGAGCTAGCGGCACTAATGATAAAGCCGGATCGCAATTAAATTTGTACCGTTGGCTAAGCGCAAGAACAATCAAAGAAACATTTGTTCCTCCCACAGATTATCGATATCCTTTCCTGAGGGGAGAGAGTGAAGGAATTTGATACAACAAAAAAGGTGTTCATTCCGAACACCTTTTTTGTTTACAAGAGGAGCACAATTATTTTTTAACTGTTCCTATTAAGGGTTAATCAAACCGGTAGCAAATGTATAGGAGGTAATAAATAAAAAAATTGGAAAAAATGAAGTCTTTGAATAAAGTAAGCGAATTAATTATGGGTTAGCGGTTCAACATCAATTCAAACTGAATGAGAAAAACATAATATTCAACACATATCATTTTGAAATGTCAATTAGACGAATATCTTTGCGTTATTCATCAAAAAAACTGTTTATGAAAAGAGTAAGTCTCATTATCCTATCGTTGTGTGCAGTAGTTATCGTAAATGCACAAGAATTCAAACCTTTTAAAGTTGACATTAGTACAGGTTATGCTATTCCAAGTGGTAAGGGTTCAAAAGGTGGTGTTTTATTTGTGATAGAACCCAAATATGCTGTAATGGATGCGCTCTCTCTTGGCTTGCGTATGGAAGCCGCCGTTATGGCCCGTGGTTCTGATCTTTATGGTGAAAATGCCTCTGTTGACGTAAAGGCTGCCGCTTCTTATCTTTTAACTGGTGACTACTATTTCTCTTCTAACAAAGCACGTCCTTTCGCTGGTGCTGGTCTTGGTATTTTCTCTCTTGCAAGTGCATCTGCTAATAGCACAACAACAACTGCAAGCGGCGCCAGTTCGAAATTTGGCGGTATGCTCAGAGTTGGTGTTGAAGTTAGTCACTTCCGTTTTGGTGTTGAATATAACCTCGTTCCTTCTACTGATGTAACAGGTTTTGATACTAATGGTAACTCTGTTACTGGTAAAGCTAAGAATGGCTACATCGGTATTAAAATCGGTGGTGTTATCGGTGGCGGAAGAAAATAATTTTCAAACTATTCTTCAAAAAAATAGGGCTGCAATTGCAGCCCTATTTTTTTGAAGCTATTCTCACCTGCTTTTTCGGTGGTGAACGTGTTTTCACCTGTTTCCGCAGCTAGTTCTACCCGAACTTTTACGTAAAGGTCTATCTGATGAATTGCGGCCTCTTTTTTGTTCTATGGCACAAAAAAGAAACTTATGAAAAAGATCAGCTTGTTTTTTTGTACTCTATTTGTAGCTGCCACAATTTTTGCCCAGAATTCGTCGATAGGATTAAAAGCGGGAGTCAATATTTCAAACTTAAACAATAGCGGTACCGATATGGGATCAAAAGTAGGTTTCAACGGAGGCTTACTTGCTCATGTACACCTTGCTCCTAATCTTGCGCTACAACCTGAGGTTGTTTACTCAGGTCAGGGAGCAAAATACACAGTCGCAGGTACTGAACATTCCCTGAACTTAAGTTATATCAATGTGCCGTTGCAGTTACAATACATGTTTGCTAATGGTTTCCGTTTGCAAACAGGGCCACAAGTTGGCTTCCTGGCCAATGTAAAAGATAAAGTAAGCGGTACCAATAATGAAACAGGTTTCTTCACTTCCGAAGATTTTAAAACTGTGGATTTCTCATGGAGCGCAGGCCTTAGTTATTTAGGCGCTTCTGGTTTGGGTATTGATGGCCGTTATAATTTTGGTCTCAGCAATATCAATAATGTAGGATCAAACGTTATCAAGAACAATGTCTTCCAGGTTGGGCTTTTCTACATGCTCAATAACGGCTCACCAGTAAGGCACCGTTGATACTATGTAAACTTTTAAGTGTATTACGGTGATAACAGTTCGCAAATCAAATTGAGAACTCTATTATCCAAATTGGTTTGACGTGCTGTTTTAATAAATTACAAAAAATAATTTCTCTTAAAGAATTCAGTCCCGCATTGCGGGACTTTTTTAGTAATGAACAAATCGAATAACTATTTTTATAAAAAATTTCGAATTGAAGTCATTACTGAACGAGCAGCAAATACAACTTACCATTAAACGTTTGGCCAACCAGGTTTTAGAAAATAATGTCGATTTGAATAACACTGTGCTTATTGGTATTCAGCCCCGCGGCATTTTTTTATCGGACAGAATTGTAAAAGAACTTGCCGGACAAACTGACCAGATATTTTACGGCAAACTCGATATCACTTTTTACCGCGATGACATACGCAAAGAATTGCATGTGCCAAATCAAACCAATATCAAGTTTTCTATTGAAGGGAAAAAAGTGGTGTTGATTGACGATGTTTTATACACCGGCAGAACTACAAGAGCGGCGTTGGATGCATTGATGGACTTTGGCCGACCGGGAAAAGTAGAGTTGATGGCATTGATAGACAGAAGATACAGCCGCGAGTTGCCTATACAGGCTGATTATATTGGTAGATCAATTGATTCCATTGTTACTCAAAAAGTGAAAGTGCTTTGGAAGGAAAGAGATGGAAAGGATGAAGTGATTTTAATTGATTAATTCCAAAGGTGCCTTAAATTGATAAGACTTCATTGATCACCTTAACTTTATTTCTGGTAACATAGATGTCAACTAAAGCCGCTGACTTTTATAGTCACCTTATAGGCAAGTTGCAGGCGAGTTATAGGCGAATTACAGGCGAGTTACCCAATACCTTCCTGATGGTAAAGTCCTGTTTACTATCATCAGGACTGCCGTATGTAATTCCTTTCTTTTATGATCAAAAATCGGTACCGTTATAATGGGCAACTGAGTTTGTAGTAACGTAGGTGATCGCTAAAAACGGAAAGAGCAGATTCTTTGTACTTAATCTTCTTAACTATCTAAACAAGGTTCAAACGATTATATTTGCCGCAAATTGCTATATGGATTTTCAATTGACTGAAGAACACTTAATGATTCAACAGGCTGCAAGAGATTTTGCACAAAATGATTGCCTCCCCGGCGTTATTGAACGCGACGGAAAAATGAAATTTCCCCGTGAACAAATTCTAAAACTTGCCGATCTTGGTTTTTTGGGAATGATGGTAAGCACTGATTATGGAGGCGCAGGGCTCGACACTGTTAGTTATGTATTAGCGATGGAAGAGATTAGTAAGGTGGATGCGAGTGTGAGTGTGTGTATGAGTGTAAATAATAGTTTGGTTTGCTATGGTCTGGAAGCGTTTGGTACTGAGGAACAAAAGCAAAAATATCTTGTACCTCTTGCCCAGGGAAAAAAAGATGACGAGTTGTACACTGGGGCTTTTTTATTAAGTGAGCCGGAAGCAGGAAGTGATGCTACATCTCAAAAAACAATTGCAGAAGATAAAGGTGATCATTATTTGCTGAATGGAACAAAAAACTGGATTACCAATGGCGGAACTGCATCGGTTTATTTGGTGATTGCACAAACCGATCCTTCAAAAGGTTCAAAAGGGATCAGTGTTTTTATTGTTGAAAAGAGCTGGCCCGGCGTTGTAGTAGGAGCGAAGGAAAATAAATTGGGTATTCGTGCCAGCGATACGCATAGCATTATGTTCAGCGATGTAAAGGTTCCAAAAGAAAACAGGGTTGGTGAAGATGGATTTGGTTTCAAATTCGCTATGAAGACTTTGGCAGGCGGAAGAATTGGAATTGCATCACAAGCTCTGGGAATTGCAAGCGGTGCTTATGAATTGTCGTTGAAATATTCGAAAGAAAGGAAAGCGTTTGGAACTGAAATTGCAAATCACCAGGCGATTGCATTTAAGCTTGCAGACATGGCAACAAGAATTGAAGCCGCACGTTTGCTTTGCATGAAGGCTGCATTCGACAAAGATCAAAAACAAGATTATACCTTAAGTTCTTCAATGGCGAAAGTATATGCTTCCGAAACTGCCATGTGGACGACAACGGAAGCTGTGCAAATTCATGGAGGTTATGGTTATGTTAAAGAATACCATGTTGAGCGATTGATGCGTGATGCCAAGATCACACAGATCTATGAAGGAACAAGTGAAGTGCAAAGGATCGTTATCAGCCGTTCCATATTGAAATCATAATTTGTTCGTTGCTTCTATTCGATAAAGAGTTATTACTTTCTGCAAGCATTGTATTCGTCAATGATGTTCATCAAAACATTTGTTCGTTTTTCTTTGAACAGTGAGACCTGCGCATAGAAGTAGCCTTCTTCTTTATTTGCAATCTTCGCTGCAAGTGAAGGGCAGGCTGCCACCAGTTTGCTCATCTTTTCATTGAAGTTGGGAACGAATTTGGAACTGCTTAATGGCCACGCAGCATTACCTTCTTCATTGGGTAACTGCAAATAATATTCGGTCTCGTAAGTGGTGTAGGCGCTGGTATGTTTCCCCGAAGGATGCGAAACCTTTGTCAGGTTTTCATATAAATGAATCTTCGAGTCAGCATTCGTCAAACGTTTCATGAAAGAATATCCTTTTACCAGGTGGATACCACCTTTTGCTTCTTTTAACGCATAGTATTCGTTTCTTAACTCGTATCCTTTCACATTATGAATACTGAACCGCATGGGTCTTTTATCTCCCTCCGTGTAAAGTTTGACGGCACTATTTGAAAACCTGTTGGTGTGTATAATCAGGCGGCCCTGGTAAGTTCTGCCATTAGTGAGATAAAGTGTTGCAGGCAAATTTCTTAAGGCGTTAGGTGTTTCAAAGTAGGATAAAGATCTGCAGGAGGATAAAAAAAAGACTGCAATTAAAAAAGACAACACTATTCTATTCATAATCATTAGCCATGATGCACAATGCATCTAAATTTGCATGATTTTAAACTGCGAACATAATGCTGATTAATCAAAAGAATTATTTGGAGATTGTTAAACAACTTGACAAAAAAAATATAGTGCTTGTTGCCGTTAGTAAAACAAAGCCTGTTGAAGCTATAAAGGAACTATACGATTTGGGTCAACGAGATTTTGGTGAAAATTATGTACAGGAATTGCAGGAAAAGCAAGAACAACTTCCAAAAGATATCCGATGGCATTTCATCGGGCATCTTCAGTCGAATAAAGTAAAATATATTGCACCATTTGTTCATCTGATCCATGGCATTGATAGTTTTAAGCTATTGAAAGAAGTGGATAAGCAGGCAAGAAAAATCAATAGGACAATTGGTCTTTTGCTGCAGGTTCATATTGCGCAGGAAGAAACAAAGTTTGGCCTGGACGAAAAAGAATTGAATGACATATTCAGTTCAGATAAATTATTACAGTTGAACAATGTCAATATCAAAGGTTTCATGGGAATGGCTTCTTTTACAGACGACAAGGAAAAGGTTAGGACTGAATTCCAACATTTGAAATCTCTTTTTGATGAATACGCCGCACGTCAAACTCCGAATACTGAACTCGAAACCCTTTCCATTGGAATGAGTGGTGATTACCAAATAGCAATAGAAGGAGGCAGCACCATGGTTCGTATTGGGAGTCTCATTTTCGGCGAAAGAGCTCACAACTGATGCCCAACCCAGCAGTTGGCATGTTTTTTTAACTGATGTATGAAACGATTATCATGAAAAGAATAGTCCTATCAGTCCTTTTAATGATCTATAGCTCGGTATGGCTATTAGCGCAGGACGCAAAGAAGGTTGATGTTGACATCAACACACACAGTGGTAATAACTGGTACGCCTCACCCTGGGTTTGGATTGTGGGTGTTGCTGTATTCATTTTATTGCTGGTTGCACTAACACGTGGTGGCCGCAGGGCCGATTAACTAATTTCATATAAAGAGCAAGGCCGTTTTTGTACGGCCTTTTTTTATGCAATAAAAAAGATGCGACTCTGCGCATCTTAAAAAATTAATTATTCTGTATTGCTCTGCAATTGGTTTCGAACAAAACTATTTATTTGATGTTCCTCTTATCCAATATTGAATCCTTTTCAGGTGATTTTTACTCATCATGATAAAGGTCTCTTCTGTTGTTCTTGTCAGGTACAACAGGTAACAGATTATTGCAATCAGCACTATAAAAAACCACATCGGAAACATAATCTTCTGATTTGCTTTATAAAATCCAAAGACCGTTCCAATTAAAATTTTGTTCCCAAAATTGATCACCATTAATAACAAAAAAGCCTGGATTCATTCAATCCAGGCCGATAGTGTGGAAAACTGTAGCTTTCGCTCAACAAAAGCGGACACAGCAAATTATTTAAAGGAGCTTCTCATTACTTTCAACAAGCCTTGCGCAGTCCAGGTAGGAGCAATGATGATCCTTCTTACAGTGTACAATGGATATTCAGGATCTCTTTTGTCTGACAGCTGAAAGGCCATTTTAATTCCTCTTTTCTGAATTTCAGGAATGCCATCATGTTTCCAAATTCCGAAAGGGTAAGCAAAATAGTGTATCTCTTTGCCGCAGATCTCTTCTAATTTTTTTCTGGTATCTACTAATTGCAAATCCCAATCGTTGTTTACAATCTTTTTTGTATCACGATCAATATGTGGAGTAGTAAGGTATTTATCTACACGATCGTGGCGCCAGGTGTGAGCTCCAATTACATGACCTTCATCAGATAATTGCTTGATCTGCTCTTTGGTCATATAACGGGGTCTTCCGATGGAAATGGTCATTATGAAATAAACGCCTTTAAAACCATGCTTGTCCATTTCGGTTTTGCCGATAGTGAATTGTTCTTCATCGGTATCGTCGTATGTAATCATGAATGGTTTTGACGGAAGCGGCGTTCCGTAAACCAGGTAGTTATAATATTGTTCGGGGAGAATAGAATGATAACCGCTGTCAGCCAGCATTTGCATTTGCTGCCTGAATATATCCGCGTTCACAGTATAATCATTTGTCGGCTTACCATCTTTGATGTGATGATAACACAGCACCGGAACCTGCGGACGTGCAATAATAGTTGCGGCGTCTGCCTCCGGTCCGGAAGGCGCTTGTTGCGATGCCGAACTAGTAGAATCGGTTTTTGAAGCGAGTTTAGTTTCAGTCGATTTGGAATTTTTCTCAGAAGAATTTCCAGAACAACTTGCCAGTAGAAGGGCGGCGGCAAGAACCGGTAAAAGGTTTCTCATGTCGATTTAATGGTTATCAATAGTGTTATTAATTAACTAGCACAAAAGTGGTGGCGGAAGAAATGATTTCAAAAAAAATTTTGTCAAACATTGTTAATAGTTCGACAAGGTTATGAAAAGAGTAAGAGGTAAAAGGTGTAAGGAAAACAAAACTTTGATTACGATGAATTTTAATTTCTACCTGTGTGAAGTCACACCAATCTGCTTGCAATATTCCAACACGGGGCAGCCAGAGCAATGAGGCAGCCTTCCTGTGCATATATGTTTTCCAAAAGGCATTAACAGGCGGTTGATGTCAGTCCATTTTTCCTTTGGCACTTTTTGTTGCAGTTGCACCATTGTTTGTTCCGGTGAAGTCGTTTGAACAAATCCCCACCGATTGGTTACACGATGTACATGAACATCTACGCTGATGGCAGATTGCTTATGTGCTACTCCTAATGCAAGATTGGCGCATTTGGGACCGACACCTTTTAATTTGGTAAGCTTTTCAAAAACTGCAGGCAATTCACTATTGTGTTGTTCTAGTGCAGTTTTTGCGATGCCTAACATGGTGTAAGCTTTTTGGCCAGGAAATGTAGCGCCATGTAAAATCGCTTCCAGCCTTTTTGGAGAAAGCTTCAATAACTCATTTGGCGTTCGGGCAATTTTAAAAAGTTTTTCTGAAAGGGGTATGGTGGTTTCATCCAATGTGCGAATGGAAATGATACATGAAATAAGTTGTTCGAAAAGGGTAGTATAGCCACGTTCGTATAATTCAAATATGGCGGCTTTTGGATAAGACTTCACTGCCTTTTCAATTCGTTTGAGAACAGTTAATAGACTGAAAGCTTTTTTCACTGAAAGTTGTGGTCACAAATCTATTGCCACCTGTCCATTAACTTATGACATGGACAGGAGTCGGTTCAATCCAATGTTAAAACAAGATGATTATAGCCCCTGCGGTATAGTTGTTGCGGCCAAATTATGATGGTCTTATAATAATTGCTGAAGCTGTATAAGATCATCATCTATTCTTTCACTTCAAATCCAATAGTATGAAAAAAGCAAGAATCACCTTGTTAGGTTTTGCTATTGCGACGGTAGCATTACTTTCTTTTCAGAACTCAAAACCGGCATCTATAAAAGGAAAAATAACTCCTGCTTTTTATGGAGTTAATGCATGGGCTATTTCCGAAACGGATACTTTATACACCAGTATTTCAGACGGAAGTTTTGAATTTCCCAATGCAGAACCCGGCATTTACAAATTAATAATAGAAGCAAGGTCTCCGTACAGGAACATGGCTAAAGAAGGGATAATAGTTAATGAAGGACAGTCTACTGATATTGGTGAGCTTACTTTACAAAAATGGGAAACCGTTTATGCAACAAGCAGCAATTAATGGCTGCTTGTATATTAGTTTACACTTCAAGGGAAATCATTACAAGGGTTCTATGGAGCGTCTAATATTTCCGTAGCAAGGCGTAATTTCAATGATTTAACCTTTCTATTAATTCCTCGATGAAACTCACCTGTGCCGGATTAATTTTTTCTTTCGCTTCTTCCACACTAAACCAACAGGCTTTGTCCACTTCAGGAATGGTGATCCACTTCCCTGATTTGTAGGGCCACTCTTGTTTGAATGTATTTGAAACAATATTTTCTGCATCGGCCTCGCCTTTAACAGCCCAGGCATAAACCGTTTTGCCGCCTTTTTGCTGAATGGGTTTTAGTGCAATAAAATCTCCGTTAATCGTCTGTCCTGTTTCTTCGTGGAATTCTCTTCTGGCAACAGTTAACGGATCTTCGTCTTCGGTAAACTCTCCTTTCGGAATTGACCATGCACCTTTATCTTTTCCGTTCCAGAATGGTCCGCCCGGATGCACTAAAAAAAATTCAAAGTAGTCATTCGATTTTCTGTACAACAATATACCGGCACTTGTTCTCATTCTTAAGTAATACTTTTTTCTTTAATTATGTTTGAGCGGCTCTGAACAATGCAAAAAGCACTAATGATGATCCATCCCAGCCAAAACAAATAAGCACCGATATGGAATTTTTCTTTCAGCCACCGATGGGAGGTTGTATGTTGAAAATCTGAGTAAGTAAAATATAATCCCACTAAGGCAAGTAAAATGAAAGCTATGTGAATGATAATCGCGGTAGTCTTTGATAATTTTTTTTCGATGATTGTTTGAATAACCAGGAGAATAATCCAAACGACAAATACCGCCAATGCTCCTTTCCACCACGTTTTTAAAAAACGATACTCTTTATACACATAGGTCATGCCTAATCTTCCGATGAAGGAAGCCTTAGACATTAAATAGCCGGAAAGAGTAGCTAATGCAGCTAAGAATACGATTAAAAGAGATATGCGTTTTGCATTCATAGCTGCAAAGTAAAGTAAAGAGTGATCAATGTCTGCTTTGCTCAATTGGTTGATCACTTTCTTTTGAAGGATCACCATCAACCTTGTTTTTCCCCCTTTGTGTTTCCTGGATTACATTCTGCAGGTCCTGGGCAGTCTCTTCGCCTGGTGCTTTATCAACACCCTGCCTGCCATGGCCTTTACTGGTCATATCATCCGGCATGTTGTTGCTATTGTTTTGTCGATTGCGGTCTGACATAAAACTTCTTTATCAATTCCAATAAACAATTTCATGCCATCAATATTTTTTTGCACGATCGTATTGAGGCGGCCATGGAATATCAACATTTAAATCATGTGCAGCATGCAGAGGAAAGTAAGGCTCACGCAAAAGATGTCGGGCGAGAAAAATAAGATCAGCCTGCTGGGCGGCAATAATATTTTCTGACTGGTCTGTGGCTGTAATGAGCCCAACAGCACCGGTCATGATTCCTGCTTCTTTTTTAATTGTTTCGGCAAATGGTGTTTGATACATTGGGCCAACGGCAATTTTTTGCCCGGGGGAATTCCCGCCACTCGAACAATCAATCAAATCGACAGCCCTGGTTTTTAAAACCTTTGCGAGTTCAACGGATTCCTCAATGTTCCATCCGCCATCAATCCAATCCGTAGCTGAAATGCGAACGAATAAGGGAAGTGCTTCACTCCACACTTCTCGAATAGCATCGGTGACCTGAATTAAGAATCGAATCCTGTTTTCAAAACTGCCTCCATAGTCATCTGTCCGGTGATTACTTATCGGAGATAAAAACTCATGAATCAGGTAACCATGAGCTGCATGAATTTCCACAACCTGGAAGCCTGCGTGTTTTGCACGAATGGCTGCCTGCTTAAAACAGGCAATAACTTTTTTGATTTCATTCTTGCTTAATTCATGTGGACTAGGCTCACCATCTTTATAAGGAATAGGACTGGGCGCTTCGGTAATCCATGCATTTTCATTTTCTTTTAATGGCGCATTTCCATCCCATGGCCGATAGTGGCTTGCTTTTCTTCCGGCATGCGCTAACTGAATTCCTGCAACTGAATTTTGATGTTTAATGAAATCAGTAATTCGTCTTAAAAATTCGATATGCTCATCTTTATAAATTCCCAGGTCGTGGGGTGTGATTCTTCCTTCAGGTGAAACAGCTGTTGCCTCACTGAAAACCAATGATGCTCCGCCAACTGCACGAGTGCCTAAATGAACGAGGTGCCAATCATTTGCAAATCCATCTGTACTGCTGTATTGGCACATGGGAGAGACGACAATCCTATTCTTTAATTCAATTGACCTGATCTTAAGTGGTTGAAACAAATTTGCCATAATGCTCATTGATCTTGCAAACTTCCGACCATATCCTTTGCTGATGAACTTGTCTGGCACTTTTTTTTGTTGAACAAATAAAAAATACTGTTATGAAATTTTTGAACGAATGGTGGGGCATCAATGAAAATATCAGTCCAGTTGAAATAGCTGCACGTTCTGCCGTAATGTTTATAGTTGCTTTGTTACTGATGCGCATGGCCGGCATGCGGCCATTTGGAAAGCGGGAGCCGTTTGACAACATCATCACTTTTTTAATTGGCGGAATTTTAAGCAGGGGCGTAGTGGGAGCAACGCCATTTTTTTCAACCGTTGCATCAATGGTAGTTATTATTATAATTCATAAAACCCTTGCGAAGCTTTCTGTTTACAGCAAATGGTTTGGAGCAAAAGTGAAGGGAGCAAAAGTTTTGTTGTACCGCGAAGGAATGTTTATAAAAGAAAACATGCAACGGGTTAACATCACAGAACATGATATAATGGAAGATCTTCGCCTTGAAGTCCAATTAGGGTCACTGGACGAAATTGAAGAAGTGTATATGGAAAGAACCGGAGAGATCAGTTTTGTAAAGAAGCAGGACTAAAGTTGGATATATCAAAGACGGAATGAAATTGAATCATACAACGCCTTTCCGTGCCGGCAGAAGAAATCATTTTAATTCTTCCTCAATCAATTCGTCTAATTTTTTTTCGCTATCAATTACCCATATTGGCAGGTTGGTTTGATCGAGCCTCCAATGATTACCATCTTCTTTATTCATTTTAAAAACAATGCGATTGCCACGATCATCCGGTACATCAACATGCATGGAAGAATTGGAAGTGCCCGGTAGCATTCTGAAATTGAATTCGCGAAGGCGATCTGCAGTCTTTACCAGCTTGGTGAAGTGGATGTTTTTTACGAATGAAAAGTTCATAGTACGCTTGTTTGGAAAAACCATTACGCAATCATCGTGCAATTATTGCTTAATAAAATCATAACGTTGAGTGCAAAAAATCGGTCATTGTCATTAATTGGTGTATGTTTTGCAGATGTGAAAATCTTAACGGTAAAGCAGCACGTAAACCCTTAGCTTTGCGTCACTTTATCAGGAATTGATCAAGATTAATTAGAGTTAGAGCAATGGCTACACCCAAATTTCCCTCTCCAAAGCAATCATTTCACGCAGAATTAAAAAGACGTATTAACGAGTATTTTCAAACAACCGGAATATCTCTGGCAGGAAATACGTATTTGTACACGAAAGCAATCATTTTGCTGGTTAGTTTTTTATTTCTTTATGTGCACCTTGTGTTTTTTACGCCAGGCATTTTCTTTTCAATCGTTGAGTGCGTTTTGCTCGGCATCGTTGTGGCCGGAATTGGTTTCAATATCATGCATGATGGTGCTCACGGCAGTTTTAGCAAATACAGGTGGGTGAACGGTGCGGCAGCCTTTTCATTGAATATTTTAGGTGGAAGCTCTTTCATGTGGAATGTGAAGCATAACATTATTCACCATGCGTACACCAATGTTGATGGTGTGGATGATGATATTGATATTCAACCCTGGCTTAGAATGAGCAGTACCCAGCCGAAGCTGGCCATGCATCGCTACCAGCATATTTACTTCTGGTTTTTGTACGCATTGTTGTACATCCTTTGGGTTTTTGTTCTCGATTTTCAGAAATATTTCAAGCGCAGAATAGGAGAAATGCCTTTGAAAAAGATGAGCATTACCGACCATATTATTTTTTGGGCTTTTAAATTATTTTACTTCGCTGTGTTTATCGCATTGCCTATATACACCGTTGGACTTACAGAATGGATCATTGGTTTCGCTATCTTCTCACTCGTTGCGGGTTTTGTATTAAGCATTGTTTTCCAGTTGGCGCATACAGTAGAGCATACGCATTTTCCCATGCCTGATGAAGTTACGGGCAAGCTTGATGACGAATGGGCAATTCATCAATTGAAGACGACAGCCAATTTTGCTCCGAAAAATAAATTCATTAGTTGGATGGTTGGCGGATTGAATTTCCAGATCGAACATCATTTGTTTCCAAAGATTTCTCATATCCACTACGATAAGATCAGGAAGATCGTTAAGGAAGCTTGTAACGAGTATAACGTTCCTTACATTGAATATCGTAAAATGAGACATGCTGTTGCATCACATGTAAGCTTTTTAAAGCAGATGGGAAGAGGATAACCGGATTCTAAAAAAGGACATCAAAATCATTTAACTCTTAACAATAAGTTTCTTAACTCATTTGCATTTTTAAAGATGCATTCACTTATCTTCGCACCGTTATTTTGAGCATCGCATTTTTAGTTAAGTGTACAATTAATCTGCTACTTTTTCTGCTGTTAGTTAGACCCTTTACTTTCTTGCCTCGTCTCAGATCATTAAAAATTAAAAAGAAAGTATGAACATTTACGTTTCCAACTTAAGCTTCAACGTACAGGATGAAGACTTAAAAGATTTTTTTGCAGAGTATGGTGAAGTTTCATCTGCTAAAGTTATTACCGACAAATTCACTGGTAAAAGCCGCGGATTTGGTTTTGTTGAAATGAGTGATGACGAAGCTGCTAAAAAAGCAATTGCTGAATTAGACCAGGCAACTGTTGAAGGCCGCAACATCCGTGTGATGGAAGCAAAACCAAAAGAAGACAAACCTGCTCGCAGTGGTGGCTTCCGCAGCAATGGCGGTGGTTATAACAACGGCGGTGGTTACAGCAAAAATAGATATTAAGATATTTGCTTTGTGAACTGAAGAAGCGAGCCCTGAATTTTCAGGGCTTTATTATTTTTATGAACTGAGCTGTATTACTGCTATTTAGCTTTAGTTGTTTCATTCACTTATGGGTTCAGTAATTCTATTCACCACTGTGAACGTTTCATTACAAGTCGCAATTGATACTATTACAGGAAGTCAGGCCGAGGCGATTGCATGCGTCTGCTGGAGTTTATTTATTTCTTTCGCCGTATTCGAACCGCACCTGATTTATCCAGGTTGCTGGATAACCTTACTTCCCACCTGTTCTTCCCATCAGATATCAACATCAAAGCGGTATTAGGAGGAATGGAACCGAGATTATTTGCAAACATGGCAAGTTGGTTGTATTCTCTTGTAGTATCCAGTTTGATGTTCATGTGGACTGATCTCGTGCTTAGCATTAAGTTTGCGCCCAACAATTGATCATTGAAAAAAACTGAAATGGAGTCACCGTCAATTTCTCCGTTGTCATAAAAATCAACCTGCAAAGAATCAGATGATACTTCAATTTCTTTTTGGACAACATTCTCTCTCGCTGAATACTCTTTGTTGATTACCGGGTTTTCAATTTTGCGTTGGATCACTGTTGCCTGTACCAATGTGTCTGTTGCAGATGGTGTCCATAGTTGATAGGTCTCTTTAAAATTTTTCAAGGCTAGCAATACAGAATCCTGGTTGCCCGCATCCGTATTTAGTTTCAAATCAAAAACCACATCCGGACAGGTGTATTTGTAATCGCCTTTTCCTACGAATCTTCCCAACAGATCAGAACCAGCTTTTGCTGCACGGTGAGATGCTAAAAAATCCATTTGGCAATCTACCTGCACTCTGTCAGTTGAGGCAAAGTAGGGCATAGCAATATCGTAAAGCGTAAGTTCTCTTTTTATGTTATTATAATTGCCATTTAGTTTAACGCTGCGAAAAGTATTTTTGAAATAGAGGTTCATAATGGCCTGCACCGCCGATTGATTTTGCTTAACAATCAACTCGATCATATAATTGTTGGTAGAACTTTTACCAGCTACGTTCGCAGTTCCATACCAATAGCCAACAACATTTTGAGCAGATACATTTAGTGCAAGAATAATTACAAGTAGAGACAAAATTCTTTTCATGAAGGATGGAGCTTGTATTTGAAAATTTATTTGACGTAACGCTTCAACTCTCGTTCTGTATCTCTCTGTTTGATTGTTTCTCTTTTATCATGAAGCTTCTTTCCTTTGCCCAAGCCAATTTCAAGCTTCGCTAATTTTTTTTCACTGAAAAACAACCGTAGCGGAACAATAGTATAACCTTTCTCTTTGATTTTGGCTTCCAGTTTTTTCAATTCGCGTTTGTTCAATAGCAA
Organism: Flavisolibacter sp.; assembly: GCA_035554655.1. GTDB lineage: Bacteria > Bacteroidota > Bacteroidia > Chitinophagales > Chitinophagaceae > Flavisolibacter. The sequence goes on along the minus strand of DATMIF010000026.1, from coordinate 539,169 downwards.
TTTTCGTTCCCGAATAGGGTCGTGATTATTTACAGTTCCATGCGAGTACTCTGAAATATGGAAAGACCTGATCCAAAGTTCGCCCTTATTGAAAATACAATAACTGTCATTGAAATTAGCTTTGCCCTCGCGAAGCGATTTCACCTCTGTTCCGGTAAGTATAATTCCTGCAACATACTTATCATCGATGAAATACTCGAAATAGGCCTGCCTGTTTTTGATTTCCATTTAATGTGCAAATAAAGTCAGAACAGAAGCGATCTTCTGCCTTAAATCTTTCCTGTTAACGATAAAATCCAGGAAACCATGTTCTAAAATAAATTCACTTCTTTGGAATCCTGGCGGAAGATCTTTTTTAATGGTTTCTTTAATAACACGTGGTCCTGCAAAACCAATCAATGCTCCTGGTTCCGCTATGTTCAAGTCACCGAGCATACCAAATGATGCAGATATGCCGCCAAACGTAGGATCGGTCAATAATGAAATGTAAGGAAGTTTTGCATCTGACAATTGGGAAAGCTTACCACTTGTTTTGGCTAACTGCATTAATGAAAATGCGCTTTCCATCATGCGGGCACCACCGCTTTTTGAAATAACCATGTATGGCAGATGGTGTTCCAAACAATAGTCAACAGCACGACTGAATTTTTCTCCCATTACACTGCCCAATGATCCGCCGATAAATTCAAAATCCATACAGGCTATCACAATTCCCTGGCCTTCTATTTTACCGGTGGCCACACGCATCGAATCTGTTAAACTGGTTTTATTCCATGTTTCTTCAAGACGTTTCTGATAAGGTTTTAAATCTGTAAATTCTAAAAAGTCTTTTGAACGGATATTATCAAAAAGTTCGCTATACTGGTTGTTATCAAATAAAATTTCGTAGTACTCATTGCTGCCAACACGGTGGTGATAGCCGCATTTTGGACAAACAAATAAGGCTTCACGCAGATCGCTTACCGTACATATATAATTGCATTCAGGGCATTTGGTCCATAAGCCTTCCGGTGTTTCTTTTTTCTCCGAAGAGGGTGTGGTGATGCCTTTTTTCAATCGCTTAAACCAACTGGTTTTGGTCTCCTCTGTTCTGCCTTCCTCGCCGGCAAGGTTGGCTTCAAAATCTTCAAATTCTTGATTCATCAGCAAAGTTTGATGGACAAATATAGGGCATTGTGATTTTGAACCTCATAGAAGCATAATTTGAAATACAAGCAAAAATGTTGTGTCTAGTAATCATTCTTGAGCCAACAAAAAAGTCTCGCAAACAACGAGACTTTTTTGCTTTATGAGAGACAAAATAAAACTAATTATTGATTCAGATTTAATGGATAGGTGTAAGTTTCTCCATAGTCTGAATAAATTCCACGTATTCTTATCGTTCCTGCCACTCCTTGCAGGATGTTATTCAAATCTTCAACTGAACTTACTTCTTGTTCACCATCACCGGTAATTACCGAGGTAATGATGAAGTTTTGTTGAACCCTGGCACTTCTTAATGCGCCGTTTTCATAAATTTTTGTAACAACAACGCCTCCGTCAATTCCATACTTGCCGGCTTGTGCTTTGTCAAGTGTTTTGAGTTCACCGCCCAATCTTTGAGATGCGTTACCGGTTATTACATCAGACTTTTTTTTTAGGGTCACCTGTACACTATATTCTTTTCCAGCTCGCAGATAGGTAACGGGCACTTTATCTCCCGGCCTGAACCCTGCAATCTGGGCACTCATCTGTATACCAGAAACCACCTGCTGGCCATTCACTTTTGTGATCACATCACCTCTCTTAATTCCGGATGAAGCCGCACCACCATCGGGAGCAACTGAAGTAACATAAACACCTTCAACATTTGTTGGGATGCCTAATTGTTTCAGTTGTTCTTCACTTAAGTCATCTGCAGCATAGTATGTAACACCGAGATAACCTCTTTGTACATCACCGTATTTAATGATGTCGTTCACTATTTTTTTGATGATGGTTACCGGGATCGCAAACGAATATCCTGCATAAGTGCCGTTAGGAGCTAGGATGGCTGAGTTAACACCAATCAATTCACCATTAGTATTGATCAATGCACCACCACTATTACCTTGATTAACGGCTGCATCGGTTTGAATGAACGACTCAACAGGAGTATCGCCTCTTTTAACCTGGCGACTGTTAATGCCGATGCTACGGCCTGTTGCTGAAACGATTCCCGCTGTTACTGTAGTTTCCAATGTTAGAGGATACCCGACAGCTAATACCCATTGACCTAATTGGATATTATCGGAATTGCCATACACAAGGTAAGGCAACTTGGTATCATCAATTTTCAGCACAGCAAGGTCACTGCTTGGGTCGCGGCCGATAACTTTTGCTTTATAACTTTTGCGGTTGTGAAGTGTAACATTGATCTCCGGTGCTACACCTCCATTATCATCGGAGATAACGTGGTTATTGGTAACAATGTAACCATCTTCGCTAATAATTACTCCGCTGCCCGAAGCTCTTTGTTCAGGAACAATGGTAGGTCCAAAGCCAGGACCAAAAAACTGGTCAAAGAAATCATCAATATTGTTGTTGCGACGGCTAGGTAAATCATTGGTTATTTTTCTTGCAGGAATCTTTGTTTTAATGTGCACTACTGCAGGTACGGCTGCAGCAGCAGCTTTAGTAAAATCGATAGGATCAACAGCAGTCCCATTGCTGTCGTAGAATTTTGCATAGTTAGCAGGCATTTTGTCACGGGCCTCACCAACGACGATCTCTTGTCTGTTCGTTATCTTGTTGTACACAGCAACGCTTCCCACAGCAGAAGCGGAACTAATAGCTACAACGAGAAGAATTTGTTTCCATTTCATGATCTATCGGTTTGTTTTTATAAACTATTGCGTCAAATTGTATGCCTTGACAAGACAAAATAACCATATGTCATGGTTTTTAGTTCAGCCGCCAGTCCAGTTTAACAACAAATTTACGAAGGCTTTAGTAGATCGGCTCCAAATTGAAACCTTAGTTAACTTAAGCGTTGTAAAAATTGCATAGTGTCAACACCGTCAGCATAATCGCAAATATCGGGGCATTGTGCGCCCCCAAAATCAATATCGTTTTTGCTTACAATGCATTGTATGTTTTGATCATTCCTTAATTTTTCGCTTACATCATTTTCATTGCTATAATATTCGTAATGCAATTGGCTGATAGGAGAAAAAGGCGATTCATTTTCTACAAGGATAATACTGCCATTTGTCATGTAGTATTGGTTGTTTAAAATATGAATGGCCAAATTATAATCGTAGTTGTTTTTGTATTTGTGATGATCAATGAGATGATCATATTTTTTGAAAGCATCCAGAAGAGGCACGAAATCATAATTTTTAGGAACAAAAATCTTAGTGACATTGCGACAACCCAAACCAAAATATCGATATACGTCATCTGCCAATTTTTCAAGTTGCCCACCAGTTTCCTTACCGGTGAGAATTGCAATTGAAGTTCTGTTTTTTCTTATAATGCTCGGATATTTAGCGAAGTAGTAATCAAAATACCTGGACGAGTTATTACTGCCTGTTGCAATATAAGCATCGCAGTTTTTGATCATTGACGAAAGCGTAATGAATTGTTCAACCTGCTGATCCCATTCAGTTAGTTTTTTTACCAGGTGCTTTGTAAGCACTTCGTCTTTTGATGAAGGCTTCACCATTGCATAATGGCCCGATAAAAAAACACAAAGCAGGTCATGAAAGCCAACCAGGGGGATATTTCCAGCCATCACAATTCCCACTTTTTTAGGATCAGGATTTTGTTCGGGAATTTGGTATTGCTTAATCAATCGATCAAGCTGCTGCGGTTGTAAAAAGTTTTGAGCAATATTGTTCACAGAAAGTTCAATGAACTCGGGAATAAACCATTGATTTTCGAGGAAAGCCTTGTGTTTTGCCTGTTGCCAGTCATCGTCTTTAGCCTCAATATAATTTCCTAATCTTACCAGTACCTCTTTTCGTTGCAATAAATTCATTTGTAAAATTTTCTAACCGTATTTCAACAGCCGTTTAATTAAATGGAAACAGAAATGATTATTTCGTTTCTGAACTTTAAATTTGTCAGCAAAATTAATTCCCACAAAAACAAACCTTTGAATTATGGCTATCAAAATAACTGAAGAATGTATTAATTGCGGCGCCTGCGAGCCCGAATGTCCGAACAATGCAATTTACGAAGGTGGTGTAGAATGGGCTGTTGCTGATGGTACATCTGTAAAAGGCTCTTATACTTTGGTTGACGGAACTGTAGTAGACGCCGATCAAAGAAATGCACCTATTGCTGTAGACACTTATTATATCGTTCCAAGCAAATGCACAGAGTGCCAGGGTTTTCACGAAGAGCCTCAATGTGCTTCCGTTTGTCCAGTAGATTGTTGTGTGCCGGATGAAATGTATAAAGAAACTGTAGAAGAACTTCTTGCCAAAAAAGAGAAGTTGCACATATAATTTCGTAACTTGTGGTTGTCCGTAAATCGCAGCCTCGGCTGCCTCAAAAAACAGGTGATATTTCCTGTGTAAAAAGGTGAAGAACGAACAGTCTTCACCTTTCTTATTTTCAGGCGGCTTCTTGGAACTCCGAAAGGGTGTCGATTACAGCTTCGTGGTTTCCCATTTCAGTTTTAAGAGAATAATTATGAGCTAAACGGTCACTGCTACTATGTGACTCTTGTTGCGACGCTCCGTTCATCGTTCCATAATTCTTATCATCAAAATCTCAAGGACTTTTCCTTGAGTCAATCATTCATTGAGCAGCAGAGGCGAAGGATGTGACATTAATCATATTTCGGGGGCTTTCAACTAATCCAATTTGCGCCTACTTTTGCCCCGAATTATAACGCATGAATACCAATATTTCTTTTGACAACACCGAGATTGCTTTTGCCTACAAGTCTGATAAAGATCTCAAACATTCGCACTGGCTTTACAAGATAATGGCCAAGCCATGGCTTGTAAGCATCGGCACAAGACTAGCACCTTGGAGCATTCGTATGGGATTGCCTGTTAAAGGACTCATTCGCGGTACTATCTCAAAGCAATTTATTGGCGGTGAAACCCTGGAGCAAACAATTCCTGTTGCAAAAAAATTAGGTGAGTACAACGCTGAAGTTATTCTTGATTATGCAGTGGAAGGTAAGGAAGGAGAAGATAATTACGAGCATGCCTGCGACGAATTTATCCGTGTAATCAATTTCGCCGCAACGCAGCCTAATGTTCCTTTCATGAGTGTGAAAGTGACCGGTATGGCAAGATTTGCATTGATGGAAAAGATCCATGCTTTGATGAACGCTTCCACTGAAGACAGTTTGATCAAACGTTACAATGCCGCTTTAGCCCAGTTATCATCTGAAGAAAAGAGCGAATGGCAAAGAGTTGTTGATCGTACAGTACGTATCTGCCAGGCAGCGAGCAAGGCCAATGTTGGTTTTTTAGTAGACGCAGAAGAAACATGGATACAGGATCCGTTGGATGCTTTAATCATGTTAATGATGGATGAATATAACAAGACACAACTGGTCGTTTGGAATACGCTTCAAATGTATCGCCATGACAGGCTTGAGTTTTTGTATAAATCATATGAAGCAGCAAAGGAGAGAAACTTTTTACTTGGCATGAAACTCGTCCGCGGCGCATACATGGAGAAAGAAAGAAACAGAGCGGCCGAAAAGGGTTATCCTTCACCAATCTATCCAAATAAAGAAGCAACAGATAAAGGTTATAATGACGCCGTTCGTTTCTGCATAGATCACATAGACCAAGTTGGAGTGATGGTAGCGACGCATAATGAATACAGCAACATGCTCGGTGTTGAGTTGCTTAAACAAAAAAGCTTACCATTGAAACATGATCATGTTCATTTCAGCCAGCTATTCGGAATGAGTGATAACATTACGTTCAATCTTGCAAAGGCAGGTTGTCATGTAAGTAAGTATTTACCATTTGGACCCATTAAAGATGTGGTTCCTTACCTTATGCGACGTGCACAGGAAAACACTTCCGTTGGTGGACAAACCAGCAGGGAACTTGGCCTTGTAGAAAAAGAAATTAAACGCAGAGGACTTTAGTTGCAGTTACTTCTTATTTCTTATTTTGCACCTCGTAGATGGGTTGTTAGCTCAGTTGGTTTAGAGCATTACTTTGACAGAGTAGGGGTCGTTGGTTCGAATCCAATACAACCCACAGTTTTAAGATACACTTGCAGGAAAAACTTCTGGCAGAAGTACAGAAGCTAGTTCTTCAGAGAATCTATCTTTCAAAATCTTTCTTAGGTGCACGCCTTTGATTGGCTCTGTTCCAGCCTCATAATTTACAATGCCGATCAACTTTGTTCCGAAAGAAATCTCCAAGCCTAAAGGCCTTACATTATCCAATTGCTGTTCAGCGGTTTTCAAACCATCTTTCAAATCAATTTTGAGTTTTTGGTTTGGCGTTGGCATGAACTCTTCGCATTTCATTATACAATAAACTCGTTTTACCGATCCGGCACTTATTATTAGTCCTCTTAAATACCAGTATTCATGAAGACGATAGTTCATTTTCGACCACCGTGGCTTCATCCCAAATCTTTCAAAATAATTCATCAGTGTTATTCCAAAACCGGCAAGCAAATCAAATAATGAAGGAGCGAATCCGATTGCTCTCAATAATATCCTTTTTGAAAACGAACCATAGTTTAAGTAGTGTAAGGCATTTCTATTTACAAAATCAGGATGTTTAGCTTTTATCTGCATATCTGCAATGCCCTCTGATTTTTTTCTTTGCAGCGAGCGTTTAAGATTGGTTACCTCATCACGATGAATTGCCTTTGCTTTATGACAGAAATAAAAGTTTGCACCTGCTTTAATTAACCGGTAACCTAATTCATAATCTTCTCTGCATAATAAACTCGTATCAAATCCACTCACTTTTTTAAATAGTGAATTTGAAATAGAAAAATTTCCGCTGGTGAGATCGTCATACCTGAAACGATAGCGTTGATCTCTCATTGCATGGAACTTATCTTCCCACCATTCACGCAAGGTCATTCGTTGTGTACCTGCTTTTGGTTCAAGTTGTAAAGGAGAATAACCAATTACAATATCGTTTTCATTTTTATGTGATGCAATATGTTCTTCAATAAAATTCGGGGAAAGCTCCATGTCATCATCAACAAAAACCAGGTAGCGTCCATTTGCTTGCGCTGCTCCTTTGTTTCTTGCAGAAGCAGCTCCAAGTCCCGGCAATTCAAACAGCAATAAGTGAAATGACGCTTTGTAGTTTTTTACCGTATTAGCCGTATCATCCTTACATCCATCTGCAACAACAATTACTTCGAAATTCTGTTGAGGAAAAGATTGTTCTCCCAAATTTTCAAGCATTCTTTTTAAAGAAGCACAACGGTTGTGGGTAGGAATGATAACGCTTGCAACCATATTCATCCGTCTTGTTTTTTTAAATAGTTAGTTGCTTGCTTCCTTGATTTAAAATACGCAAAGGGTCCTTTCAGGCATCCGCGGAATTCTGCAAAAAAGAATGAAATTGGAATTTTTTTTATTCCCAAAATTGATTTGTAGAAGTCAGGTAATTGATTATACAACAGCCAGTTTTTTGTAAAGAAGAGAATGGCATATTGTTTTTCTATGAAGAATAATCGTGTCCAAAAAGCATAAACACCAACACCATAGCCGTATATTGCTTTTACTGCCTCCTTCCACGAACGTCTATGCCGGTGCCAGCTCAAAGCTTCAGGGTCGTAAATAATTTGATATCCGGCTAATAATATTCTTGCAAAGAATTCATGGTCGCCACCTGATTGCGTAGGCGTTCCAGAATCAAGGGCTTCATCAAACCAACCAGTATCTTTTACCAGGCTTTTTCTAATTGCCATGTTGGCGCCTGCGCCAACACCGCCAGTAGCCAACGGATTTGATTCCGCGAACGAATATCGCTTCTTGTAAAATCCTTTTCCAAATGAACTGTAATTTTCAAATGCTTCCTGTGCTTCTGTTTCAAGTTCAAAAGGCATTGTCATTCCTGTTACGCACATTACAAGCGGCGAATCAAAGTTTCTAACGATGTTATCCAACCATTGTTTATCAACAACTGCATCGTCGTCTGTAAAAACAACGATATCGTTTAAAGCTTCTGCAATAGCACGATTTCTTGCAATGTTCAGTCCCTTTCTTTTTTCGAAAACATATCGAACCTTTGCATATTGCTCAACTAATTTTCTTGTGTCATCTGTTAAGGGATCATTGTCTACTACAAGAATTTCCTGTCCTCTGTCCGGCAATTTCATTAGCGCTTCAAGGCAAAGTTTTAGATCGTCGGTACGGTTTCTTGTACATATGGCAATTGTGGCACTGGTATCACTATGAGAAAATTTTTCTGCTTCATCCCAAAAAAGAAAACGATCTATAACAGCGTACTTCAAGTTTTTCTCGACGGCCCTTTCAATTTCATCTTTATGGTCGGCAAGAACAATCATTCCATTCTTTGCGGGAAGTGTGATTTTACCTACTGGCCTGTTCTTGTATCTAAGTAAAAGAAAAGCTCCGTCATACTCATTAAGATCATCAATGACAGCAGGCATGTTTGTTAACTCGATATCTTTTACAACTTTAGGCATTCCAACTACTGATCTTTTTGGTTTGATCGTTTTCCAACAATTCTTTTATGCGCAGATTATTATTAATTACAGGCCTGGTAACACCTGGCCATGCTCCAAAATAATTCATGTCCTGTCTTTCATCCTGCACGTCGAGACTTAAGCAGTTTGAAAATTCAAATATCGGCTCAGCGTGATTTTTTACCACTGTCAATGATACAGAATAGGTTTGGTTGTTTAATAGCCTTGCCGGAATAACAACGTCGAGTTGCATAATTGAACGTTGGGCTTGCACCGAAGAAGAACCTAAATCAAAAACGCATTCGCCGTGTTCCGCATTAAGGCGAACATTGATATTTACAGAAAATCCTTCTGTTAAGCACCAAAATTCACAGCAAATTTTTACCGGGGTGGCTACACTAATAAAGGATTGTTCAACGGCTTCAACACTTGTCTTTTTCAAGCGAATCATGTCATTACCGGGAGCGGCGGATAATTCAACCCATTCTTTAGGAAGATTTGGTTTTGCAAATTTTTCAAGATAGGATTTAACCACTTCCTTAGCAGTTCCATTCTTTTGAAGGATTCCTTTTTCCAGCCAAATCGCTTTTGAACAAAGATTGTTGATAGCTGTCATGTTATGACTTACAAACAAGATGGTCCTTCCTTTTTGGTGGGAAACGTCCTGCATCTTGCCCATACACTTTTTCTGAAACTCAACATCGCCAACAGCAAGCACTTCATCAATAATAAGAATATCCGGTTCCAGGTGAGCAGCCACCGAAAAAGCAAGCCGTACATACATGCCGGATGAAAAACGCTTTACAGGAGTGTCAATAAATTTTTCAATGCCGGAAAAACTGACTATTTCATCAAACTTTTTGCGGATTTCTTCCTTTGTCATTCCCAGGGCATAACCACTCATAAAGATATTTTCACGACCTGATAGCTCTGGATGAAAGCCGGTACCAATTTCGAGAATGCTGCTAATGGTCCCATTTCCACGAACATATCCCTTAGTTGGTAATGTAATCTTTGAAATGATTTTAAGTAAAGTGGATTTTCCTGAGCCATTACTACCTATTATACCAAGAGCCTCGCCACTTTTTAACTCGAAGTTTACGTCTTTCAGTGCCCAAATAAATCTTTCATCTTCGTCTGCATAAAAAAACGGGTCCGATTTCTCTAATACTTTGTGCTTCCACCAATAACTCAAGTCCTGCCGTAACGACCCAGTACCGATTTTGCCTAACCGGTATTGCTTTGATAGATTTTCGACACTTAAAACAATTTCTTCCATGGTCAGGATATATCTATTAGTTTACTGCTTTTTGCATTAAAAAGGGAAAGCGAAATGATAAGTATCACGATGCCGAATAGAAAGCTATATAAAAGAGCATAATTGTTAATAGTCCCTTCACCTAGTAAAGCATACCTGAACAGTTCGAAATATGGCGTTAGCGGATTAATAAGAACAATCCACTTTAAGCTGTCTTTTACGGCTGCCAGGGGATACAAAACAGGAGTAACAAACATGAGCAAACGAATCACAATCCCGATTAGATTCACAAAGTCCCTATATCTGGCAGTTAGTAACGCAGCAATTAATCCGCAGCCACCACTAATCATCGCGATCCCAACAAACACAAAGGGTAATGCTAAGAGGTCCAATCCAAAACGAACATGAAAACCTTTGAAAGAGATAAAGTAGATCACTAAAATCACAAGCATCGAAAATTGGATAAGAAAGCGAAGAAAATGTGTGGTTAATACAGATAACGGTACAATGATTCTTGGAAAATAAACTTTACTGTACAAATGGATGTGATCGCGAAATGTATTTGAAATGCCTGCAAAGCAGTCGCTAAAGAAGTTCCATAAAACAATACCTGAAAAATAAAACAGCACAGGTGGTATGGTTTTCCCTATTGGAATTCCAATTAATCTGCCAAATACCAATACATAAACAATAAGTGTTAGTAAAGGTTGAAAGAAAATCCAGATTGGACCTAAAATAGTTTGCTGGTAATTCAGTAAAAATTCTTTTCGAACGAGTGCCGAGTGAAAATGACGATAGGAATAGATGGATTTAATTGCAGACAAAGATTTAGCAGGCTTTGGCCCGATTTCCCAATCCCAACTTTTTTCATTTTCTGCCATAGCTAAATTGGTCCATGTTTTATTCAAACTAAGTTACCTCCTGTTTATGAGCATTTTTGCATAAATCTTCACCATGTGAGAGGCGATCTCTTTATTGAAATACATTTTTACGGTTTCCATCATGAGCTTGTGGGTAATTTTTCTGTTCCCCGTATTGTGCCAAACACTATTGGCAATGACCATTGCATATTCAGCATAATTTTTTGAAGCTTGTTTTTTAAGGCTCTTTCGCTGATCCTCAGGAAACCATTTTTGGATAGAATTGATAACCCATTGCATCTCATGAATATGTTTAGCACTCATGTACGATCGGTGCGAAATGCTGTTCGAATGAACTCTGTATTCGGCAAGAATTTCGGGTGTATAGGCAACCTTGTAGTGCGCAGCAATTCTCACCCACATTTCCCAATCCTCTCCATATGTTACTCCGTAGAACCCGCCAAGTTTTTCATACACTTCTCTTCTTACCGTAATTGCACAATACTGGAGGCGTTGCCTTGATCCTATCTTAAACAACCAATTGTCGAGGATCCCATCTTCTTCCATTTCTTTTCCATGGTTCCAAAGCAACTTACTCTCTTCGTCTATAGTTGCAAACCTGCAGAAAGCCGCTCCAACCTCAGGAAATTTTTCAAATAGGCTTCCAATTTTTTCGTAGTATCCGGTTTTCGCTCTATCGTCGCCATGCAGTAAATGAATTAGTTTCCCTCTTGCTCTATTTATACATGTTTCAAAATTGGCCAGGCTTCCCTGGTTATAGTCTTTCCTAAAATATTCAATTCTTCCCTTTCCCAAACGTTCAACCAGTTCCCGTACATTGCCATCAGTGCTGCCATCATCTACTACTTCAATCTGCATTATTTCCTTCCCCGGGTCCTGCTTCAATACTGAAGCAATTGTTTCACCCATTGTATGATAGCAGTTATAAACAGGGATCATCACTGACCAAAGCGGTCTTTGTACAGATTCTTGCACAGGGGCAATGTTGGGAGGAGAGGTATAAATTGCATGTGTTCTCAAAAGTAGTTTTCTGTTGATTAAGAATGTCCTTAGGAGATTGGGCACGTTGGTTATTCTAAAGATTAATAGAACGGATTAAAACCCCCACAAATAAAGTGATTATTTACTAATAACAAAAAACCATCTATAAAGGATAAAAAACTTTTGTAGATGGTTTGAAAGATGGAGATTATGCCACTGTATTCTTTGTTATCGGGCTTGCCAATTCCGGGCCTTCATTTTAACGGTGCCGGGGCATCTCTGAATTTCCTATACTTACCTGTAATTTTTCCAATGCTGTATTTAGCAGGCAGTACCAATGATCTTACCAGTTTAGGCAAATCCGGATCTTCAAATTCCTTTCGGTACCGGTAGTGCAGATAGGCATCATCAAATTGATCAGGACTATTTGTGCCGGTTTCACTTATCGAGTTGTAAAGAGTCGACAAATAAAAGATGATATTGTTTGCTGGTTTAATCCAACCGAAACAATTCAATTCGTCTTCGCCCGCATTCCAAAAACAATGGCTAATGCCTCTTTTAAAGAAAACCGTTTCGCCGACTGTTGCATATTTAATATTGCCGTCCTCACATTTGTGTCCGATTTTACCATGAAGCACTACGAGGAATTCATCTTGCATGTAATAAATGTGCTTGACAGGAGGTGTATTTGGCGGAACATAACACTCCATTATGAGTTTTTCTTCACTTTCTTCCATCTCTATCCTGTGGAAAATGAGTTCTTCGCCTAAAGGGTTTTTAATTGTAAGGGGTAAATTTTTATTCATACAGTAAGTTTTTTTGGTTCCTTATAAAGTAAGGATAACTAAGTGAATTTTTCTATGACGTGCGGCAGAATTCGCCCTTTGGTTAATCAATCAAAATTTATTCACAGGTGTTGGTACTTTCTTTTTTACTGGTCTATCTGGCTTAATTTGCGCCCATGCAACAATACTTAAACTTACTTCAACATATTTTGGGCAATGGGGTGAAGAAAGAGGACCGTACGGGCACAGGGACTATTAGTTGCTTCGGTTACCAGATGCGTTTTGATTTGAACGAAGGATTTCCATTAGTCACCACAAAACGACTTCACCTTAGAAGCATAATTCACGAACTGCTTTGGTTTTTAAGAGGCGAAACTAATATTGTCTATCTCAAAGAAAATGGTGTAAGTATTTGGGATGAATGGGCTGATGAAAATGGAGATTTAGGTCCCGTTTACGGAAAGCAATGGCGCAGTTGGACGGGAGCCAATGGCGAAACGATTGATCAGATCAGCGATGTCATTAATCAAATCAAAAGAAATCCCGATAGCCGTAGGTTGATAGTGAGTGCATGGAACGTGGCAGAACTGCCAAAGATGGCCTTAATGCCTTGCCATGCGTTGTTCCAGTTTTATATTGCCGATGGAAAATTAAGCTGCCAACTGTACCAAAGAAGTGCTGACGTTTTTTTGGGTGTTCCATTTAACATTGCTTCTTACGCTTTGTTAACGATGATGATGGCACAGGTTTGTGATTTGCAGTTGGGTGAGTTCATTCACACATTTGGCGATGTTCATATTTATAGCAATCACACGGATCAGGTAAACCTCCAATTGAGCCGTAAACCTTTCCCATTGCCAACAATGAAACTCAATCCTGAAGTGAAAAATATTTTTGAGTTTACGTTCGAAGATTTCACTTTAGAGAACTATCAATTTCACCCTGCCATAAAAGCCCCTGTTGCGGTGTAAATTTTTGAATTAAAATGGACTTATACTGATGATCAGTTTTATTGTTGCCGTAGATGAGAATAATTTAATTGGAAAAAACAACCAACTTCCCTGGCATTTGCCCAGCGATATGAAATATTTTAAAAATCAAACCTGGGGAATGACGGTTATTATGGGAAGAAAATCTTTGGAGTCGCTTGGTAAGCCATTGCAGGGAAGACAAAATATTGTTGTTACAAGAAACAAAGATTGGAAGCCGGAAGGCGTGCAAATAGCACATTCAATAGAAAAAGCGATTGAACTGGCAAAAGGAACAGGAGTGAAAGAAATATTTATCCTTGGAGGGGCACAAGTATTTAAAGAATTAATGCCCCTGGCAGATAGAATTTATTTGACTCGTATCCATAACAAGTTTGAAGGCGATGCTTATTTTCCTGAAGTTTCAATTAATGAATGGAAGTTGGTGAAAAGTAATTTTCGAAATGCGGATGAAAAAAATCTCTACTCGCATACATTCGAAGTTTGGGAACGTAAATAAATCTGCAGTTTCATTCTACATTTGAAAAGTGTATAATTCCGTTCAACTTGCCCAAAAATATTTCAGCTATTATCTGCGTGCGTCCAACGGCAAAGGTCATGGCATGCATTCTCCTTTTGTTTTTGATTTTATTTTACATATTCTCAACAACAAAGGGAATTATAAAGCTCCTGCAGAAATTGAGCAGCTGAGAAAACAACTTTTGTTTGATAGAAGAATAATTGAAATAGAAGATTTTGGTGCAGGTTCTAGAACCAATTCTTCAAAACAAAGAAGCGTTGCTCAAATTGCAAAGTCGGCACTCAAATCAAAAAGGCTTGCACAGGTTTTGTTTCGAACGGCTAGGCATTACCAACCGCAATCAATTATTGAATTGGGAACTTCTTTGGGAATTACCACAGCTTATTTTTCAAAAGCAAATCCAAATGCTTCTATCACTTCAATTGAAGGAAGCGGCCAAATTGCCGGCATTGCCAAAAAGAACTTCCAAAAACTAAGCTGCACGAACATCCAACAGTTGACAGGAAATTTTGATGATGTATTGCCATCTGCTATCAGTCAACGATCTTCAATTGATCTCGCCTATATCGACGGCAATCACCGTTATGAGCCAACTGTCAGTTACTTCCATCAATTCTTGCCTAAATCAAACACTCAAACCATTTTAGTATTTGACGACATTCATTGGAGCGAGGAGATGGAAAAAGCCTGGAATGAAATCAAATCTCACCCTTCCGTTCAATACACCATAGACATTTTTTTTCTCGGGTTTGTGTTTTTCAGGCGGGAATTTAAAATAAAGCAGGATTTTACGATACGATTTTGAAAGGTTACAGGCACAGCAATCTAAAGTAGCTACGCCGCTTTAATCTACTGTTTATTGCGGAAAAGAAAATATGATTAGACTCCTACCTTAAAATATCTTTAGTCACCTACATTTGCATCTATTTTAAATACTATTGCCCGCATGACTGTAGGAATTTTGAAGGAACCTTCGCATGAGACAAGAGTTTCGCTTTTACCCGAAGCTGTAGCTCAACTGACTAAAAAATCTATCATTGTTTTGGTTGAATCCGGTGCAGGTGTAAAAGCCTCTGCCACAGATGCCGATTACGAAAAGGCTGGTGCTAAAATTTCTTCTGCGCAGGAAATTGTTTCTTCAAGCGATGTCATTCTTTCCATACATCAACCTTCGTTAGCTATTGCAAGCTCAAAGGTTTTGATGGGTGTATATCAGCCTTTGTTCAATCAATCGCTGATGCAGCAATGGGCACAACAGGGTTTTACGGTTTTTAGTTTGGATATGTTGCCGCGTACCACCCGTGCACAGAGCATGGACGTGTTGAGTTCGCAGGCAAACATTGCCGGTTACAAAGCAGTTTTGCTCGCGGCTAATTTGTATCCAAGATATTTTCCCATGTTCATGACGGCTGCTGGCAGCATTGCTCCTGCAAAAATTTTGATCCTTGGCGCCGGCGTTGCGGGCTTGCAGGCTATTGCCACTGCAAGAAGACTGGGTGCTGTTGTTGAAGTGTTTGATACTCGTCCTGCAGTGAAAGAAGAAGTAATGAGTTTAGGAGCAAAGTTTGTTGAAGTCGAAGGTGCTGCCGATGCATCGAAAGCAGGTGGTTACGCAGTTGAACAAACAGAAGAATACAAACAAAAACAGCAGCAAAAAATTTCAGATAGCATTGCCAAGGCAGATATTGTAATTACCACTGCGCAAATTCCGGGGAAAAAAGCGCCGATTTTAATTACTGAGGAAATGTTGGGAAGGATGCGTAATGGTTCTGTGATCATTGATATTGCCGCTGCGACCGGAGGCAACACACCGTTCACAAAAAATAATGAAACGATTGTTCACAATGGTGTGACGATAGTTGGTGACAGTAATCTTCCGGCCACTATGCCTTTTGATTCAAGCAAGTTGTATGGAAAGAACATTCTCAACTTTTTGCAGCTGATCACAACTAAAGAAGGTGGATTGAATTTGAATTGGGAAGATGATTTGGTGAAGGGAAGTTGTATTACACACAACGGCGAATTAGTGCATGAAAGAGTAAAGACTGCCGTAGCATAATTAGTTCTTTAAAATATTGATGATGATGATGTGGCAATCTGATTGCAACTATCAACGCCTGTTGTTTCCAAATTGCTGCTTCGACACGCAATTTGCTCACTGCATCGTTCAGGAAGTCTGGTGAACCTTGTGCATGTGTCATTATAGAATTTGGAGAATCTTTGTTCGAAGCACAGATCTCTCCTTCGTCGAGATGACGAGCAAGGGAACTACAGGGTTGAAACGCTTTAATATTGAAGTTGCTTATAACTGAACACTATCGCCTTGTCATCCCGAGGCACGAGGTATCTGGCTTGTTGTATTAATGACTGTTTGAAAAAATAGTAAAGATTCCGACGATGGCGATAAGGCATAATAAAGTATAAGAGTGCGACGCAACAGAAGATCAATAGTAGCAGTGGTGATTGGTAAATAATTATTTCATCAACGCTCATAATACAAATCGAAATAACTAAACAATAATTTTAACTCAAACGAATGAACAACGTTATTACCTGGATATCCATTAATCGTGAAATGATCTACATCGTCATTCTCATGATTTTTGTGGGTATAGAAGTGATTGGCCGTGTGCCCAGTGTTTTGCATACGCCTTTAATGAGTGGCGCTAACGCCATTCATGGCGTGGTGATCATTGGCGCCATCATTGTTATGGGCCGTGCAGAATCTGATAATTACCTCGCACTGATCCTTGGCTTTTTAGCAGTGATCTTAGGAACACTCAATGTTGTCGGTGGTTTTGTTGTAACCGACCGAATGCTCGAAATGTTTAAATCAAAAAAGAAGAAATAATTAATGGAACCGGGTTTACTTACGATAATTTATCTGATAGCATCTGTTACGTTCATTCTTGGATTGAAAATGTTGTCGCACCCTGAAACGGCAAGAAGAGGAAACCTCATTGCTGCAGCGGGAATGACGCTTGCCATATTGGGGACTATATTCATTTACAAAGATCCTTACACAGAGCAACGCCTTCATAACTATGGATGGATATTTGGCGGGTTAGCGATCGGCGGTATCATTGGCGTAATGGCAGCAAAAAAAGTGAAGATGACTGCCATGCCCGAAATGGTGAGCATGTTCAATGGAATGGGTGGCGCCTGTGCTGCATTGATTTCAATTATTGAATTCAATCATTTTCTTAAAGAGAGTTTTGTAATAAGAGTAGATGATCCAACGGATACCTCAGTGCTTGGACAAGGCATTGGTGTTGATTATGGAATGCTGGTTACAATTTTTCTTGGATTGATCATTGGTTCGGTTTCGTTTGCAGGCTCCATGATTGCCTGGGGAAAGCTGAATGGAAAAATTAAAGACTGGTCGTTTAAAGGACAGCATATTGTTAACCTTGTTGTGTTGGCATTAGTATTGGGCTTGACGATCTTTTTGATTTCTACAATCAATTCTTCTTACGAAATTGATAATGGTTATTTGACAAACACGGCCAACAACGTTAATATTCATGCACCGCTTGTAAACATCCATACATCGGTTTATGTGGTATTCTACCTGATCTTTTTCCTTGCATTGGTTTACGGAGTATTTTTTGTCTCGCCCATTGGCGGAGCAGACATGCCTGTTGTGATTTCTCTATTGAATTCATTCACCGGTGTAGCTGCTGCTTGCGGTGGATTTTTATATGGTAACAAAGTGATGTTGACTGGCGGTATCCTGGTTGGTGCTGCAGGTACGCTGCTTACCATTTTGATGTGTAAAGCCATGAACCGTTCGTTGGGTAATGTATTGATTGGTTCATTCGGCGGCAGTAAGGCTAGTGCTGCAGGAGGAGTCAGGGAACAAGGCTCTTACAAAGAAATTACTTTGAGCGATGCATCAGTTGTTATGGCTTACGCAAATAAAGTGATGATTGTTCCGGGGTATGGATTGGCTGTTGCTCAGGCACAGCATGCTTGTCATGAGCTGGAAAAATTATTGACAGAAAAAGGTGTTGAAGTAAAATATGCGATTCATCCTGTTGCAGGACGGATGCCCGGCCATATGAACGTGTTGCTGGCAGAAGCGGATGTGAGTTATGAAAAATTGATGGAGATGGAAGATGCCAATGCTGAGTTTCCAACAACTGATGTGGTGTTGATTCTTGGCGCAAACGACGTTGTGAATCCTGCCGCTAAAAATGATCCTGCTTCTCCAATTTACGGAATGCCAATTTTGGATGTTGAATTAGCAAAGACCGTTATTGTAAACAAAAGAAGTATGAAGCCTGGTTATGCGGGAATTGAGAATGATCTTTTCTTCCAGCCAAAAACTTCGATGTTGTTTGGAGATGCGAAGAAAGTGTTGCAGGATTTGATAGGGGAGATCAAGAATTTGTAAAAGGATCAGAAATCGAAAGATTGCAGTTTCAAAGCGATCAATCCAACTAAAATAGCTAGAGTAATACTGATCAGGGTACCAATTAAAAGGTACTCTGTTTTTATTTCAGCCCTGTTGGCTTCACTGAAACGCAGCAGGCTTTTAGCTGTGATCAACAATCCCATTGCTGCATATTGATGATTGAAAACGAGTGTAAGAATAATGATCCGCTCAATAATGCCGATCCATTTCCCCGCATTGCCTAATGTTGGTGCATCGGGAATTTGGTCGCGCCATTTTTTTGTTAATTGACCAATTAAAATGCCTGCAGGAAACGTTACAAACACGTAAGCAGTTACGAAGATCAAAATACTTTTAGTGTTGATTAATTCCCAGGCAGAAACAATATCGTCAACATTCAGAAAAATAAAATACCAGCAAACCAGAATTACAAATAAATGAAGGCATTGGTCAATCAAAAAGTATTTGGTTTTATTTGGCCTGTACGATTTCCATCCGTCAATAGCAATGTGTGTAACCAATATGATTAACACAACCCACCAATAGTGAATTCCAATAAATAACAGGGCAACTAAAGCAGTTATTAAACCATGCAAATACAAATGAACTGACGCAAAATGTTTTTTGCTCCTGCTTTCAACCCAAGTTTTAGGTTGAAGAAGAAAATCGGTGAGCAAATGAGCCAGTATCAGTTTTATAAGCCAAATGATATACATACTATGGTTCGATTAGGGTGACTAAGGTTTTATACTCCATCAATAATTTTTCTATTTCGGGCCAGCCTGCTGCCTGTGTATGTTTATGAACTGTTGCCTGCGATTTCTTTAATCTTTTGGCTGTATCGATTTGCGTTCGGTTCATCAATAATTCATAAACAACAGCGGCTTGTTTGAACGTTAACCGTTGAAAAAGATAGTCAATAAATTGAGAAAGTACTTTCAATCCTGAATTAACTGCTTTGTTTTTTTCGTCGCATACAATAATCAATCTTTCATTTTTTTCCATCTTATCAAATGATCTTCCCGATAGAATGAAAACATCACCCGAAGCTGTTTGAAAAGATTTTACAGGAAGCTTTACATTGCCAATTCCAACGCTTGCTCTTATATCGGCAATAGGCATGGATGATTCGATTAATTTCATAGCGGCAGTTCTTGTCTGCAGCAAAACCTGCAAAGCTTCATTAGGAGATTTTACCAGAACCTGGAAACTGTCTCCTCTGAAAAATTCGTGCTGATGTTCCTGTAAAATACTAGTCAAATTTTTCATCAACTTTTTATAATCTGCTTTGGCGATCTTCGTTGAATTCACAATGTCAGCAGTAATAACAGCAGCAAAACTCATTTTTATTCTTTCAGCTAATATAGCCTATAAAGGCGAATTTTTGAAATTATAGCCTATAAGGGCGAATTTTTAAAATTATAGCCTTTTTTGGCGATAATGGAGACAATGGGAGAATTCTGAATGGAACAATAACTTGTTTCCGCTAATTTTAGAAAACGTAAATAATTTGTAATGAAGCATACCTTTCTTCTTTCTACCTTATTTATTTTTCTTGCTACCAATGCACAGCAAAAACTAATGGGCTTTACTGATGCCAATGCCTCTAAACAAAAAGATTGGGAAAAACAGTTTGATGCTCAACTGGACGCGAAGAATCTTGATATATGGATGAAATATCTTTCATCACACCCGCATCATGTTGGATCGCCACAGGATAAACTCAATGCGGAATACATGGCCAACCTTTTTAAGCAATGGGGCTATCAAACACAAATTGAGAGTTATTATGTTTTGTTTCCCACACCTAAAACAAGGGTATTGGAATTGATGGGCTCAAAACCTTACAAAGCAAAACTTGAAGAATCTACCATACCACAAGACAAAACATCTGGACAAAAATCGGAGCAACTTCCCGGTTATAATGCTTATTCAGGAGATGGTGATGTAACTGCAGAATTGGTTTTTGTGAATCGTGGTGTGCCTGCCGATTATGATGAACTCGAAAAAATGGGTATTGATGTTAAAGGAAAAATTGTGATAGCAAAATATGGTGGATCGTGGAGAGGCATCAAGCCCAAAGTTGCCTATGAGCATGGTGCTATTGGCTGCATCATTTATTCTGATCCCGCCGACGATGGTTATGTGCAGGGTGATGTTTATCCTGAAGGAGCGTTTCGTCCAAAGGATGGTGTTCAACGCGGTTCTGTAATGGACATGCCTGTTTATCCTGGTGATCCATTAACTCCGGGCATTGGCGCAACCAAAGATGCAAAGCGTTTGGATAGGAAAGATGCAACAACCATTATGAAAATTCCTGTGCTACCAATTTCCTATGAAGATGCTTTGCCTTTGCTTCAATCATTAAGTGGACAAGCGGTTCCAGCAGCATGGCGAGGTGGTTTGCCAATTACATATCATGTTGGTCCGAGTAAAGACAAAGTGCATTTGAAATTAGAATTTAATTGGGATACGAAGCCGCTATACAATGTGATAGCAAAATTAACCGGGAGTGAATTTCCTGATCAATGGATCATTCGCGGCAATCATCATGACGCTTGGGTGAATGGCGCTTCTGATCCTTTGAGCGGAATGGTTTCTGAATTAGAAGAGGCAAGATCAATTGGCGAGCTAGCGAAGAGGGGCTTCAAACCGAAAAGAACTTTGGTGTATTGTGCATGGGATGGCGAAGAGCCTGCATTACTTGGTTCAACCGAATGGGCAGAAGACCATCAACAGGAACTAATTAAAAAAGCTGTCGCTTATATCAATACCGATAACACAGGAAGAGGTTTCATTGGTGCAAGTGGTTCGCATACGTTGGAACCTTTCTTCAATCAAATTATTGATGATGTTATTGATCCGCAAACCGGTGTTTCAATTAAAGAACGCCGTTATGCAAAGGCACTGGTTGACGCTGATAAAACTGCAAGAGTAAAAATGTTAGGCAATAAATATTACAGGATTGGAGCATTGGGTGCCGGTTCAGATTATTCACCATTTATTCAACACATGGGAATTGCCTCTATGAATCTTGGTTTTGGGGGAGAAGATAATGGCGGCGATTATCACTCTATTTATGATTCTTACGATCACTACACAAGGTTTGGTGATCCCGGTTTTCAATATGGAGTTGCTTTATCAAAAACTGCTGGTAGAGTAATGCTGCGTTTAGCAAATGCAGATGTTTTGCCGTTCGACTTTAATAGCTTTTATAAAACGCTAAATGATTACGCTGTGGACGTAAAAACTTTATTAGATAATCAAAGAAGCGAAACAGAAACAGAAAACAAAATGTTGAAGGATAATTTGTACAACCTGGCAAAAGATCCTAAAAAGACTTACCTGCCACCAACAGCCAAAGACCAGGTGCCTTACCTAAACTTCAGTGAACTCGATAATTCAATAGTACAGTTAAAAAACCTGGCGGAAGATTACCAGAAAGTTTACAACAGCGGAACACAATTGCCTGTTGAAAAACAAAATCAGTTGAACCAGGTTTTATTCAATGCCGAAAGAAGTTTGATTTCAGAAGGGGGATTGCCACGCCGGCCATGGTATAAACATGAAATTTACGCACCTGGTTTGTACACGGGTTATGGAGTGAAAACCTTACCTGCAATTCGCGAAGCCATCGAGCAAAGAAACTGGAAGGAGGCACAAGAGGGCATCAATACAGTTTCTAAAACCATACAAGTCTACAATAGACAAGTGAAACAGGCTGTAAACTTGTTGAGCCAACCCACATTCTAGGCCCGATAGCTATCGGATAAAATACTCAATTACCTTTGGCTGATTCGTTCAGTCAAAGGTTTTTTATTTTGAAAAGTTTACCGGAAAAGTTTTTAGAATCGTTGCAGGGAATTGAAGGTTTCGATAAAGATGCCTTTGTAAAAGTTCATGAGTCGGATGAGCAGGTTACTTCGGTAAGAGTAAATCCATGGAAGGCGTCAATGATGAATGGTGAATGGTCAGTGGTGGGTAACGGGCAGTCTCCCTCAAATGAAGGCTTGTCTACTTACCATTCACGACTCCCCATTCAAGAAACTGTGCCCTGGTCTCAATTTGGATTTTATTTAAGAAAACGCCCTTCATTCACTTTTGACCCTTTGTTTCATGCTGGCTGTTATTACGTTCAGGAAGCATCAAGCATGTTTTTGGAGCAAGCCTTCAAACAACTTGTTGATCTCAGTAAGCCAATAAAAGTTTTGGATTTATGTGCAGCACCTGGAGGAAAATCAACACATATTCAATCACTCATTTCTGACCAAAGTTTGCTGGTGAGTAATGAGATCATTCGAAGCCGGAATAATATTCTCATTGATAACATTATTAAATGGGGAAGTAACAATGTTATTGTTAGCAACAACGATCCTTCCTCATTTCAAAAACTAGAAGGCTATTTTGATGTGATGGTTGTGGATGCGCCTTGCAGTGGAAGTGGTTTGTTTAGAAAGGATGAAGAAGCTATTGATGAATGGAGTTTGAATAATGTGCAATTGTGCAGTCAGAGGCAGCAAAGAATCTTGGCCGACGCACTTCCGGCTTTGAAGGAGAACGGCATTCTTATTTATTCCACCTGCTCTTACTCGAAAGAGGAAGATGAAGAAATTATGGATTGGTTGGTAGAAGAGATGGGAATGAAAAGTGAAAAATTAAAAATTAAAAATGATTGGAACATTATTGAAACATCTTCTTCAAAAACAAACTCAAAAGGCTATCGATTTTATCCTGATAAATTAAAAGGCGAAGGGTTATTTCTTGCCTGCTTTCAAAAATTATCTCCAACAAAAGAACAAAAATTTCGGACGGGCAAAATTGAAAAGGTTTCCGCCAAAGAAAAAAGTATCATCGCACCTTGGTTAAAGAATGGAGATCACGAATTGATCAAAGACAATAACTCTTTTTTCTCATTGCCATCAAATCTTGTTAACGAATATTCGCTTTTAAATGTCGTTTTGAATGTGCAATACAAAGGCACATGCATCGGGCAGATTATGAAAGACAGGCTTGTGCCCGAACATTCGCTTGCATTAAGCACAATTATTTCAGAAGAAATTTCCTTTAATGAACTTTCTTACGAACAGGGCATAAAATATTTACAGCGGCAAGACGTTAATTTGAACACGCCGGGCAAAGGCTGGCAACTGGTACGTTATGAAGGTTATAATTTAGGATGGATCAATGTTCTGCCCAATCGAATCAATAATTATTACCCGAAAGAACTACGAATTTTAAAACAACAGAATGATTCATCTTTTGAGAAATAATAAGCATATTTGTAAAGCTAACCGTACTTAGAAATAGTCGAAACTGAGGTAAAAACATTATCCACATGAAAAAGAATTTCCTGCTTGCCATCATTCTTTTCTGCAGTTCCATCGTATTTGCACAAAATAACAAGCAATCTTACGTTGAACATAAAGTTGCGCCAAAAGAAAATTTTTATTCTATTGCCCGATTGTACAATGTATCTCCAAAAGACATTGAAACACTCAATGGCCTTGATATGAAAAAAGGATTGGTTGTTGGACAAATTCTTAAAATCCCGTCCCATAAAGGCAATTCTTCTAACTCGTCACAAACTATCGAAAAAGGCAAACCGATTTATTATGTGGTGCAGCCGAAAGAAGGTTTATATAGAGTGAGTGTGAAAAACCATAATGTTGCAATGGAAGATTTGCGCAAATGGAATAAACTTTCGAACGATAACATTACACCTGGTCAAAAATTAATTGTTGGATATACATCTTCGAAAGAAAGTAAGGATGTTGCTGTAGTTAAAGAGTCGGTGGTTAAACAAGAAGAAACCAAGCAACCTGTTGAAGAAAAGAAAGAGCAGGTTGTGACAAAGCAGGAAACAGCGAACGTAAGTAATGAAACAACACAGAAAAAAATTGAACCTGAAAAAAGAACAGAGCCGGAGAGAAAGATTGAAACGCCAACCACAACCCAGATTAGTCATGTAGCAATTACTGATGCCAACGGAGGTTATTTCAAATCTCAGTTTGATTTGCAAATAAAAACACAACCTGTCAAAGCGGATCAAACAGCTTCTGCCGGGATTTTTAAAACATCAAGCGGTTGGCAGGATGCAAAATATTATGCTTTGATGGATAATGTTGAACCGGGGACAATTATCCGCGTAATCAATCCGACAAATAGCAAAGCGATTTATGCAAAAGTGTTAGGAGAGATGAGTGGTATTCGTCAAAACCAGGGATACGATGTTCGCATTAGTAATGCTGCGGCTTCTGCGCTTGATGTATCTGACACAGATAAGTTTATTGTTAGAGTGAATTATTAATTCACTTGATCGCTCAGAAATACATTAATGCCTGTTGAAAAACAGGCTTTTTAATTTTCGAATAGGAATAACTCCTCACCGTTTTCATTTGTAAAACGTTTTACAAATCTCATTCCGATCTTTTCAAGCAGTCTGATTGACCTGGTGTTGTGAGGTACTGTTATTGCCAGGATTTTTGAAAGTTTCAGATTGTTGATTGCATAATTCAAAGTAGCAGTTGCGATTTCATATGCATAGCCTTTGCCAGTAGATTTTTGCAGAAATGCAAAACCAATATCGGGATGTTCGAGGGTAGCACGCCTGATGATTCCACACATTCCAATTGGCTGGCCATTTTTCGTTTCAACAAGCGAAAGCCCATAACCATTTTCAAGATAGCTTTTCATCGGCCCGTTTTGTAAATATTGAATTGCCCGTTCTTCCGTTTTTATATTCCTGTCCCCGATAAATTCAATCCATCCAGGACTATTGAGCAACTCAACAATAAACTTTGTGTCATCAAAAGTGAATTGACGCAATCGCAATCTTTCTGTTTCTAAGATGAGTGCTAGATCGGTTTCGTTTGCCATTTAGTTTTGGATTTACTGAAATTTATATCCTCTCAAAAAATCCTGGACGTTCATTTTTTTCTTGCCCTCTAATTGTAATTCTTTCACCACGATAAACCCGTCGCTACAAGCAAACTGTAAAAAAGTTTTTCCATCAGTTTGAAATTCACCGGGAGAAATCGTTGATTGTTTGCTTTCCTTTTCACTTCTATAAATCTTCAACAATTTTTCATTTAAGTAAGTAAAAGCACCCGGGAAAGGAGAGAGGCCGCGAATTAAATTATGTACTTCGCTAACTGATTTGCACCAATCGATCTTGCATGTTTCCGTAAAAATTTTTGGTGCATGCTTAACGGTTTCGGATTTAAAATTTAGAATTTCGGATTGTGGCGTTTCTTTTAAAGTATCATCTGCTAATCCTTGAACTGTCTTCACCAAAACCTGTGCTCCTAACTCTTTCAGCTTATCATGCAATTCTCCTGCAGTTTCGTTTTCACCAATGACAGTTTTCCCCTGTAATAAAATATCACCAGTATCAATTTCGTGTTTCAGTTTGAATGTAGTTACACCGCTTTCTTTTTCACCATTGATGACCGCCCAATTAATTGGTGCTGCGCCACGGTATTGAGGAAGCAACGATGCATGAACATTAATGGTTCCCATGGCCGGCATATTCCAAACAACTTCGGGCAGCATTCTGAATGCAACAATAACTTGCAGTTCAGCATTCAAGGATTTGAGTTCTTCTAAAAACTGTGGGTTCTTTAATTTTTCAGGCTGAAGAACTTTAAGATTCTTTTCAACAGCATATTTTTTTACAGCGCTTTCCTGGAGTTTCAGTCCTCTGCCCGCAGGTTTATCCGGCGCAGTGACAACTCCAACAATGTTGCAACCAGCATTTACAAGTGCATCTAATGATGCAACTGCAAATTCGGGAGTGCCCATAAAAACAATTCTGAGATCTCGATAATTCATCTGAAAAAATTGTTCGCAAAAATGGTCTAATCAAATTAATTAGTCAAAATCGGGATAGAGTAAATACTTTTTGCGAATCTTTTTGAACTCATTCAATTTAGGTTGCCAACTTGCACGAATTTCTTCTTCTGTTTTTCCTTCTTTTATTTGCTTCATCAATTCATCATTACCTGCAAGACGGTTGAAGCCATTATCTTTTTTGAAAAAACTCTCTTTGTCAGGAAACAGGCGATAAGCTTCCAATAAATATTTCAATTGCAAACGCCCATCAATCATTTTCAACACTTCCTCAGGCGTGCCGCTTACATTCCATCCATAACAAACCTGGTCTTTATATTTGGGATTGGGTGCACCTTCTGTGCTATGCGGTGTAAAACTGAATAAACTTTTTGGCAGCGATGGATGCCCAACCCATTCAAATGGTTTAGGTGTTCCGCGGCCTTCGGAAATAGCTGTTCCTTCAAAAAAACAATGAGAAGCATACCAATAAACCGATTGAATTTCAGGAATATTCGGCGATGGTTTTACTGGAAGAACATACTTGCTTTTATGTGTGTAGTTAGAACATTCGATTACTCTCAACTGAAAAAATTTAGCACCTGCTGCATATCGTGCAGCAATAATTCTTTTGTAAACCTCATTCGCATCTTTATTCAACCAGCCTTCATTTAAAAGCATTTGAGCATATTCTCCAATTGTCATTCCATAAACTACAGGTATTGGCTGCATACCTACAAATGATTTGAATTTGAGATCTAATACCGGGCCATCAACATAAAATCCATTTGGATTGGGACGATCTAAAACGATCAATGGAATATTATTTTCGATTGCAGCTTCCATGTACAACTGCATGGATGAAATAAAGGTGTAAAATCTTGTACCTACATCCTGTATATCATAAACCATCACATCGATGTCTTTTAAATCTTCTTTTGATGGTTTGTTTTTTTGTCCGTAAAGAGAAACGATAGGAATGCCTGTTGCTTTGTCAACTGTAGTTTCAATTTTTGCTCCGTCAGGTGCATTGCCACGAAAACCATGCTCTGGCCCGAAAGCGACTTTGATCTTGACGCCAAGTTTCAATAATGTGTCCACCAGGTGAGTATTGCCAATCATCGCAGTATGATTAGCAAACACAGCCACACGTTTCCCTTTCAGTAACGGCAGGTAAGTATCCAGCCTTTCTGCAGCAGGAATAATAGAGCTGGTCGGCTTATAAGTTTTGACTTTTACTTTTTGGGTCGCTGTTTTGATCTTTGTCTTTTGCTTTTGTGCAATGGTACCTAGACAAATTGCAAAACAACAAATCGAAACGAGTACATATTTTAAAAACATGGTATTGCTTTTGAACGTTTCAAAGTAAAGTAAAATTTGCAGAGTGAAATCTTAAAGATTAGTACCTTGCCACTCCGCGTTGAACATATCCTGCTGTGCCCCACTTGGTTCTGCAGATCTGTACGAAGCAATGAAACCAATTAGTTGAACAAAAAAATACATCATGCAACAAGCACAACAAGGCGACAAAGTCAAAGTTCATTATCATGGCACATTACGTACTGGCGAAACTTTTGATAGCTCGGAAGGTCGCGAACCACTTGAGTTTGAAGTTGGCAGCGGACAGGTTATTAAAGGTTTTGACGAAGGCGTAAAAGGAATGACTGTTGGCGAAAAGAAAAAAGTTGAAATTCCGGTAGGAGATGCATACGGCGAGAAAAGCCAGGACCTGCTCATTGAATTTCCGAAAGAACAATTCCCAGCCGATATGACTCCTGAAGTTGGTCAGCAATTGATGATGAGCAACGGCTCGGGACAATCATTTCCGGTTATCATTAAGGAAGTAAGAGAAGATTCTGTATTGTTAGATGCCAATCATCCTTTAGCAGGACAAGAACTTGTTTTCGATATTGAGTTGGTAGAAATTGTGCCAACTTCAAGAATTATCTTACCTAGATAGGCCTCACCTAAATCCCTTCGAAGGCGGCACTTTGCTGCAGCCAACCACATGATCTTAGGCTTACTATAAAAATTAAAAAGCTCTCAGCATTGAAGAATGATGAGAGCTTTTTGTAATTGCCGAATAAGTTAGCGCTGTGTAAGATGGCCTTCCTACCGGGAGTTTTGGGTGGGCCTAAGCCAGTTCTTTTTCTCTTTCTCCAATTCTTACGGCACTTAACTCAGGCTTGCCTCTTCTCAACCACCAGCCCAGCCAAACGCCAGCTAAACCCCACATAACTATTGCATCTAGAAATGTAGCCCATATGTCAAACGATTTATACCATATGAATAAGGTGTAAGGTTGATTTAAAAAACTAATTATACCTACAGCGAGTGCGCCTCCAAGAATAGTTCCGAAACCCGGATTATTGATTTTGCTGATTAACCAACAGAATAAAAACACAATAACAATATTTACAAGTAAGCCGCGAACCATGTTCATGATCATAGCATTCGTGTTGTTTTCAGCTTTGTTATGATACTCGATCCTTACCCACGGCTTTCCATCTGTCGCTTTCATAGCCGTCTCCATTTCACTACGGGTTGCAGTTTCAGGTAGACCAGGCATAAAATAGCCACCTTCCTGCAGGCCCTGATTATTTAGAAAGCTCATAATGACGTCCTGTTTATCCGTGTACTGTTGTGCAGGTTTGTGAAGATTGACGGCTGCAAAAGAAAGGAACTGCCAAAGGAAAATGATAATGGCACCCACGAGGGAACCGATAATTGTTTTTTTCATGTTTGAGGTTTTGGTTCGATATTAAGTTACATATAGTTTGATTTTCGGCCAATGTTTGTTTTTTCAATCCTAATTTCGAAGCTCAAATTTTTTTCATGTTCGATAATTATCAATTTACAGCTTCAGAACGCTTCATGCGATATGTGCAGGTGGATACACAAAGCGATCCGCTCTCGAATACATATCCTACAACCGAAAAGCAAAAAAATCTTTCAAGAACATTGGTTGAGGAATTAAAGCAAATTGGAATTAAAGATGCCGAGATGGATGAATATGGCTATGTGTATGGCACCATTCCATCAAACACAAATAAAAATGTTCCGACTATTTGCTTCTGTGCGCATGTAGATACAGCGCCTGATGCAAGTGGCACAGGAGTAAAACCTATTCTTCATAAAAATTACCAGGGCCAGGATATCGTTTTGCCTGATGATAAAAATCAAATTCTCCGCAAGTCAGATTTCCCTTACATGGAAAAGCTAATCGCTCATGATATTATTACCGCAAGCGGAACCACCTTACTTGGCTCTGATGATAAAGCCGGCGTTGCAGAAATTATGGATGCTGCTAATTTTTTCATTACGCATCCTGAAGTAAAGCACGGCGCCATTAAAATTCTTTTTACTCCTGATGAAGAGGTAGGGAAGGGAACTGCAAAAGTTGATCTGAAAAAATTGGATGCAGATTATGGGTACACTTTGGATGGAGGAGAAGCAGGTTCGTTGGAAGATGAAACTTTTAGTGCCGACGCAGTTCAGTTGGTGATCAACGGTGTGATTACACATCCGGGTTATGCAAAAGGAAAAATGGTAAACGCATTAAAGATCGCTGCAGATGTTTTGTCCTCGTTGCCTCGTGCAGAACTTTCTCCGGAAACAACCGAAGGCAAACAAGGATTCATTCATCCTATTCGTGTTGATGGCATTGCTGAAAAAGCAACCATTGATTTTATCATTCGTGATTTTGTGACAGATGGATTAAAAAAGAAGGAGGATTTTTTATTAAGCCTGGTTGAGATGGTGATGGAGAATTACCCAACGGCAAATTTCGAATTCAATGTGCAGGAACAATATCGCAACATGAAAGAAGTGCTGGATCAGCATCCGCAGGTTGTTGATTATGCAAAAGAAGCAATCAGTCGAGGTGGATTGCAATTGAAGATGGAAAGCATTCGTGGAGGAACTGACGGCAGCCGTTTATCGTTTATGGGATTGCCTTGTCCAAACTTGTTTGCTGCAGAACAAGCCATCCATTCAAAATTGGAATTCATTAGCGTTCAGGATATGAACAAAGCCGTTGAAACCATTGTTCACCTTGCAAAAATTTGGGAAGAAAAAGCATGAAGAAAGTTTTATTTATTGATCGTGATGGAACATTGATTGAAGAATTTCCGCCAACCTATCAGATTGATTCGTTTACCAAATTGATCTTCTATCCGCATGTTTTTAAATACATGGTCAAGATCGCCGCGGAATTGGATTACGAGTTAGTATTAGTGAGCAACCAGGACGGGATGGGAACAGAAAAATTTCCTGCAGATCAGTTCTGGCCCGTACATAATCTGATCATGAGTAGTTTCGCCAATGAAGGTGTGCTGTTTGCAAAGGAATTGATTGATCCAAGCGTACCGGAAGAAAATTCAGCCAACAGAAAACCAAGAACAGGAATGTTCACTGATTACATCAACAATCCTGCATACGACCTGAAGAACTCTTTTGTGATTGGAGATAGAATTACAGACGTGCAGCTTGCTGTTAATCTTGGATGCAAAGCCATTTGGTTGAAGAATAATCCGAATCTGGGAAGCAAGGAAATCACTTCATCAGAAGAGGAATTGGAAGCAGCAGTTGCGTTGGAGACAAAACACTGGAAAGATATTTATGAGTTTCTCAAATCAGGTGTAAGAAACATTGCGCATGTCCGAAAGACAAATGAGACCGAAATTTCCATTGAATTGAATTTAGATGGAAGCGGCAAAGCTGATATTCAAACAGGTCTTGGTTTTTTCGATCACATGCTGGACCAGATTGCACGGCACGGAATGCTTGATCTAACTGTTCATGCAAAAGGCGATTTGCACATTGATGAACATCACACCATAGAAGATACGGGCATTGCACTAGGCGAAGCGTTTATAAAAGCTTTAGGCAATAAGCGTGGTATTGAACGTTATGGTTTTGCTTTGCCAATGGATGAAAGTGAAGCAAAAGTGTTAATTGATTTTGGTGGCAGAAATTGGATCGTCTGGAACACAAATTTCTCCAGAGAGAAAGTGGGAGATATGCCAACAGAAATGTTCTTTCATTTCTTTAAATCGTTTTCAGATGCTGCAAAATGCAATTTAAATATCGAATGCCGCGGAGAAAACGAACATCATAAAATTGAAGCGATATTCAAAGCATTTGCAAAGGCAATTAAGATGGCGGTGAAGAAAGATCCATTGAAAGATTATTTGCCTTCAACAAAGGGAATGTTGTAATTCTCCCATCAACAAAGCGATGACTTAGCTGGATAAAGTGTTTTGGTCAGTATTAATACAGCAGTGAGTTGTCTCTTTAATTTATCAACGCTGTATGTATTTTTGAATGGAGCAGAAGGCGAGGTGGCTCTTGCTCAAAAAGAATGTTCAAATTGATAACAAGCTTTGAAAATGCTGAATAACCTATTGAACGCACAAGCGAGTGACACAACGAACGCTGATAGTAGCAAATCAGCCAAGTACATAATCAAAAAATTCTTCACTATCCTATAATCGCTCTGCCTTTACAATCCTTGTCCCTTCTGTCTTCCAGCTTACTTTTTACAATTGGCACAATTGTTTATTTAATATTAAAAGTGTGGAATTTTTAAAACTGGGGATTATGAAAACGCTTCTTTGTTTACTGGCAGGGACTATACTCACAAGCTTCGTTAGCAAGCCTGTTGATAATGACGATTTGGATGGTTATTGGATGGGTTATTATCGCTCCGAGATAACCAAGGAAAAAGTGATCGTTAAACTGGACACCGATGATAAAATGGTTTTTTACACCGGCGGAATTGATGATCGCACCAAGCTTGAGGGCACTTACAAAATTTTCGGTGACTCTGTTTCATTCAGTTATAAAACAGTGGATGGCGAAGATGTGGTAATGCAAGGTCATTTCAATCACAGGAGAACTTATATGGATGGCATTTGCAGGACTAATAACAAACCAACCGGAAGTTTTTATTTAGAAAAACAACCATTGGAAGAACGCATTGTAGAACCATGACTTTATAGTCGCGTTTACGGTTATTGCCGACATTAAACTCTTACAATTGTTTGTAGATTTTTCCATCCTTCATTACAAAAACAATTTTGCGGATGTTCTTTATGTCAATTGATGGATCGCCATTCACGGCAATAATGTCTGCTAAAAGATTTTTTTTGATTCGTCCGATTTCATCAGCATAGCCAAAGACATAGGCATTAACAGATGTTGCTGATTTAAGAACGTCAATCGGTTTCATCCCATAATCCACCATTAACTCCATTTCTCTTGCATTGTCCCCGTGCGTGTACACGCCAACGTCGCCACCCATGCAAATGGTAACGCCGGATTTTAGTGCAGCAGTGAAATTCTTTCTTTTTGCTATGATCTGCCAGGGTTCAGGATCGATTCCTTTTTTCCAGCCCCGGTATTGACGAACAGCATCGCCTGCTGCAAGCGTGGGACAAAGTGCAATTCCTTTTTCTTTCATCATTCTAAAAATTTCTTCAGTCCCGCCATCTCCGTGCTCAATAGTTGAAACGCCGGCTTCAATTCCTCTTCGCATACCTTCCGTAGTTGATGAATGAATAACCACTTCTCTTCCTAAACTCTTTGCAATTGCAACTGCTGCCTTCAATTCTTCGACTGTAAATGTAGGAGCAGCATCGCCATTTTTACCAACGCGGTAATCAGCATAAATTTTTATAACATCAGCGCCTTTTGAGATTTGTGTACGTACTTCATTCACTAAGTCGTTCACATTTCCAACCTCAGCAGCACCTTGCGGCAGATCAAGATCCGGGTTATCATATTTTGGTCCGTACGCACCTTTTGCCACGATAGCTCTTGTTGCAACGATCATCCGCGGGCCTGGAATAAGACCTTTTTCAATGGAAATTTTCAAACCAACGTCATCATACATTGAGCCTTCAGTTCCCAAATCTCTCACAGTTGTAAATCCCGCCATCAAGGTTGAATCAGCATGAACGACAGCTCTTACTGTTCTTTCTGCCCTGCTTTCAGTAAGCACCTGCTCATTCCAGCTTACTTCGTTGTATGGGTGAAGAAATAGGTGTGAATGCCCTTCAATCAATCCTGGAAGCAATGTGGTGCCCTTTAATTCAATCACCCTTGTATTTGCAGGCAGTTTGAACTTCATATCACCTGCTGCTTCAATGATGTTATTATGAACCAGAACGATCCAACCGCTATGCATCGTTTCTCCATCAAACACACGATCGGGTTTTAATAAATAGAAAGAATCGATTTGTGCGAAAGAGAGAAAAGGTAAAATAGAAAATATGATCGCAATAGTTATAGGGAAGAAAATGCGTTTCATAAGGGAAAGATAAGAAGACTTATAATAGAAGATAGAAGGCAAGGTGGGAGGATAACTATTTACCAAACGTCCACTGCTACTATTGATCGTCTGTTGCGTCGCACTTCATTCAGCGTTCAGAATAACTATGATCAAAGTCACAGTCAGTGTTATAAACTCAAACATTTCATCAAGGTGAAACAATCGGCTGCTTCACTGCGTTCAGCATAACAAGCAAAAAACATTACAGCTTTCAAGCTTTACAATTATCGGAGTGGTCAACTCCAATAAGCCTGTTGCTTGTCATGCTGAGGAAGGAAGTACCTGATTATAGCATCAATGAAATGATTGTATTCTGCAGTGAAGATGCACTATGATCATTAGAATTAAAACCTTGCAGTGAGCAAATTGCGTGTCAAAGCAGCAATTTGGAAACAACAGATGTTGATAGTAGCCAGCAAATGGCTACTATCAACATCAACTTAGCAGTTTGTTTTCACAGTTTCACAAAACTAACTTATTCCTGTTCGTCTCACTCACCATTCCTTTCCAACACGTCCTGCCACTCCACTTTCTTATCCAAAACCTTTTTTGCAAACGGGCAAATCGGAATGATTTTCATTCCATGATGCCTTGCATATTCCACTCCTGCATGCACTAACTCCATCCCCACATTTTGGCCCCGTAATGATTCATCAACTTCGGTATGTTCAATGATCATCTGGTTGTTGGAAGTGGTGTTGTAAACCATTTCAGCAGCGATATCGTCGTCTTCCTCCAAGTAAAACATTCCGTGCCTGCCATCTGCTTTATGTTGAACTGTCATAAAAACGTTTTTAATTAAAGCTATCAAAAATTTTTTTGCTGATTTGTGATTTGCACCACATCTTTGCAGCAATGAAAAAAGGAATTAACAAATTTTGGTGGTGGCATACAAACTCTTCCGGGGTTCTGTAAGCTATTACTAATAGTTCTAAAAATATTCAGATGCCCCGACTTGGTTCGGGGCATCTTCGTTAAAAGGCAATGAAAAAAATAAAGATCACAACCACCGTTACAAAAAAGTTGGCAGATGTGCACACACCTGTCGGCATTTATCTCCGTTTAAGAGATCGGTTCAGGGACACGATTCTCCTTGAAAGCACGGATAACCATGCTGCCGATAACAGCTATTCATTCATCTGCATCAATGCAATTGCAGGGATAGAAATCCGGGATAAAGAAAATGTTGAATTCAAACTGCCGAATGAAAGTCCCGAAAAAGCTGCATTGAAAGGCAACGGTGATTTGAAAAAATTGTTGTGGGAGTTCATGCAGAGATTTGAAACAGAAAGTGCCGATCTGAAATCTGCACAATTTGCTCAAGGCTTATATGGCTATTTCACTTTCGATGCAGTTCAGTTTTTTGAAACGATACAATTTAATAATGGAAGTGATGCTGTGAATCAAATCCCCATGGCACGTTACAGGTTGTATCAATATGTAATTGCTATCAATCATTATAAAGATGAATTGCTGCTTCTTGAAAATAAAATTGAGGGATTGACCAGCGAAGTTGAAGTAGTAAAATCTTTGATCAACAGTAAGGATGTTCCCGTTTATCCTTTCAAAACAACTTCGAACGAGACATCCAACATGGCCGACAACGATTATGTTGAGATGGTGAAAAAAGGAATCAGCAGTTGTTATCGTGGCGACGTTTTTCAAATTGTTTTAAGCCGTCGTTTTCAACAAGCGTTTATCGGTGATGAGCTCAATGTGTATAGAGCACTGCGCAACATTAACCCCTCTCCTTATTTGTTCTTCTTCGATTATGGCGATTATAAACTGATTGGCTCTTCTCCTGAATCGCAAATGATCATTCGAAATGGAATAGCAGTTGTTCACCCAATTGCGGGAACATTTAGAAGAACAGGAGATGATGTGATCGATCAGCAAAAAGCAGATGAGCTTGTAAAAGATCCGAAAGAAAATGCCGAGCATGTAATGCTGGTTGATCTGGCAAGAAATGATTTGAGTACAGTTTGTTCAAACGTTCATGTCAATCACTATAAGCAAGTGCAGTATTATTCTCACGTTATTCATTTGGTAAGCGAAGTAACTGGCAATGTTGCTGCAGGCACAAACCCATTTGAAATTTTATTCAAAACATTTCCTGCCGGCACATTAAGCGGAGCGCCTAAATACAAGGCCATGCAGTTGATTGATGAATACGAACCAACGCAAAGAAGTTTTTACGGCGGTGCAATTGGCTTTGTTGGCTTCAATGGTTCATGTAATCATGCAATCATGATCAGAACTTTGTTAAGCAAAAATAATACACTGGTTTTGCAGGCGGGTGCAGGCATTGTTGCTGCTAGCAAGCCGGAAAGTGAACTGCAGGAAGTAAATAATAAATTGAACGCCCTTAAAAGTGCCATTGAGATGGCATCAACCATTCAATAGCTATGAAGATTTTAGTTTTTGATAATTACGATTCGTTCACGTACAATCTTGTTCATCTTGTGCAGAAGATTGTAAAAGATAAATTGGAAGTTTATCGCAACGACCAGATTCCTTTGGAAAAAGTGAAGGAGTATGATAAGATTATTTTATCACCTGGTCCCGGTGTTCCAAAAGAAGCAGGTTTGTTGTTACCATTGATTAAAGAATATGCGCCAACAAAATCTATTCTCGGAGTTTGTTTGGGCCATCAGGCAATTGGAGAGGCATTCGGCGGAAGTTTGGTCAATCTTTCAACAGTGTATCATGGCGTGAGCACCCCCGTAAAGATTATAAAGCATGAAGCAGAGCATGATTTGTTTGAGGGACTTCCAGATGAATTTGAGGTAGGACGTTATCATAGTTGGATCGTGAATGAAAAAGATTTTCCGAAAGAGTTGGATATAACAGCAAGAGATGATAATGGATACATCATGGCTTTGCAACACAAAACTTATGATGTTCAGGGAGTACAGTTTCATCCTGAGAGTGTATTGACACCTGATGGGGAAACGATTTTAAGAAATTGGCTCAAGTCTTAATTCGTGTAATTCGAAACAATCGTGTAATGAAAAAGATTTTACAACATTTATTTGAACACAAAACACTTTCCCAGCAGCAGGCCAAAGATGTAATGCTGAACATTGCGAAAGGTGTCTATAACGATACCGAAATAACTGCATTTATTACTGTGTTTCTAATGAGAAGCATTACTATTTATGAATTGCAGGGATTCCGGGATGGCTTGTTGGAATTGGCTGTTCCTGTGAATTTAAATGGTTATGATGTGATCGATATTGTAGGCACAGGTGGTGACGGGAAAAACACTTTCAATATTTCAACACTTGCTTGTTTTATTGTTGCAGGCGCCGGAAAGAAGGTTGCGAAGCATGGAAACTATGGAGCAACATCGGTTAGCGGAGCTTCGAACGTGATGGAGTTCCTAGGATACAAATTCAAAAATCATAGTGATCAATTAAAAAAGGAAATTGAAGAAACAAATTTTTGTTTCCTGCATGCTCCATTATTTCACCCGGCATTAAAAGCAGTGGGACAGATAAGAAAGAACATTGGCTTCAGAACTTTCTTCAACATGCTTGGACCAATGGTGAACCCGGCGAATCCCCAATTTCAACTAGTAGGCGTCTACAATTTGGAAATGGCCCGAATCTATAATTATCTACTTCAGCAAACAGGAAGATCTTTCACTATCATTCATGGATTGGATGGTTATGATGAAATCTCGTTGACAAATGACACAAAGGTCATCACCCAAAATGGTGAAAAGATTTTGTCGGCCGAAGAGCTCGGAAAGAGAACAGTTACTGCTGTTGACATTGCTGGGGGAAATACCGTTGAAGACGCGGCAAATACTTTCATTAAAATTTTGAAAGGCAAGGGCACCTGGGCGCAAAATGCAGTCGTGCTTGCAAATGCTTCCATGGCTTTGCAGTGCACAGGCGATTATACAACTTATGATGATGCTTACAATGCTGCTGTTAAGAGCCTTGAAGGTGGAAAAGCATATCAGCAACTTCAAAAATTAATTTCGTTGCAGTAATGAACATTCTTGAACAAATAGTAGCGCATAAGAGAAAGGAAGTTGAGCAGCGGAAGCAGGAAGTTGATGTTAAAACTTTGGAAACCGAACGCTTCTTTTCACGAAAAACATATTCTCTAAAACAATTTATTTCTGATCCAAACAAAACGGGGATTATTGCTGAATACAAAAGGAAATCGCCGTCGAAAGGAATTATCAATGATCGTGATAGTGTTGAATCTGTAACAAGAATGTATGCTGGTTTTGGAGCATCAGGAATTTCTGTACTAACTGACTATAACTTCTTCGGTGGATCTCTTGACGATTTAGTTGCGGCGAGAGATAACGAGGTGCCTTTGTTACGAAAAGATTTTATGATTGACGAATATCAAATTGTAGAAGCAAAGGCTTTTGGTGCTGATGTGATTTTATTGATCGCGGCATGTTTAACGCCAAAAGAAGTAAAAGATTTGGCGACTGCGGCAAAGAAACTTGATCTGGAAGTTTTGCTAGAACTGCATGGTGAATCTGAGCTTAGTCACATTTGTAATGAAATAGATTTAGTTGGAGTGAACAATCGCAATCTTAAAAACTTTGAAGTCGATTTGGAACATTCCGTTCGAATGGCTGAAAAAATTGGCAATGATTTTACCAAAATTGCCGAGAGTGGGATTAATGACGTGAAAAACATTCGTTATCTAAAACAACACGGCTTTAATGGTTTTTTGATTGGTGAATATTTTATGAAACAACAAGACCCGGGAAAAGCTTTTAAAGAATTTACATACTCGTTGTAAAATGAAGATCAAAGTTTGCGGGATGACCAACATAGACCAAATGCACCAACTCGGTGAAATGGGTGTGGAATTCGCAGGCATGATCTTCTATCCAAAAAGTCCAAGGTATGTTTTCAAGTTTGGGCTTAATGGAGCTGACGTAAAGAAAGCCAAAGTGAAACCTTATAAAGTGGGTGTTTTCGTAAATGCACCTAAAGATGAAATTATTAAGCAGGTAAATGATTTTGGCTTGGATATGGTGCAACTGCATGGTCACGAAACACCTTATGAATGTGCTCAGATTGCAGACTATGTGCACGTCATTAAAGCTTTTCGTTTTGGTGACAATGATCATGTTCAATGGATGATCAAAGATTTTTACGATAGCGCCGATATGTTTTTGTTCGACACAGGTGTTATGGCTGCAAAGAATGGAGCTGAAGTGCAGTACGGAGGAACAGGGCGGAAATTCGATTGGAGGCGGTTGCAAGGATTGAATGTTGGGAAAGCTTTTTTTCTCAGTGGCGGAATTGAACCCACAGATGCACCGATGATAAAGGATTTTATGAAAGATCCTGTGGCGAAAGATTTGTTTGTCGTTGATATCAACAGTCGTTTTGAATCTGTGCCGGGAGTGAAGGATATGAGCAAAGTGAAACAATTCATTGATGAATTAAAACCCTGAATCATGGACAAAATAAACCTTCTCGAAAAATTTAAGCTGTTCAATGAACATTGGAGCCCGAAAATTGTTGGTGAGTTGAACGGACAACAAGTGAAGCTTGCGAAATTTAAAGGAGAATTTGTTTTTCATCAGCATGAAAACGAAGATGAATTGTTCATGGTGGTGAAAGGAAAGTTCAAGATGGAATATAGAGATAAGACAGTTGATGTAAACGAAGGTGAGATTGTAATTGTTCCAAGAGGCATTGAGCACAAACCGGTTGCTAATGAAGAAGTCTGGGTGATGTTGTTTGAGCCTGCATCAACTTTGAATACCGGGAATGTTGTCAATAATAAAACAAAAGCACAATTAGAAACTATCTAAACCGCAATTTGGATGTAAGATTATGTTGAAATTATTTTTTCTCCTAAATCCAACTAATCTACCCAAACCAGGTTCAGAAAATATTTATAAAATGAGTTATCACATTACAAGGAAAACAGAGGATGCCGATAATGCTGCGGAATTCAAACAAGTGAAAAGTCGTTTTGCTCCCGACGAGCAAGGCTATTACGGAAAGTTTGGCGGCGCTTATATTCCTGAAATGCTTCATCGCAATGTGGAAGAATTGCGAACAAGATATTTAGATATCATGAGTGAAGCTTCTTTTCAAAAAGAATATCAGCAGCTATTGCATGATTATGTTGGAAGGCCTACACCATTATATTTTGCTGAACGGTTAAGCAAAAAATACAACACCAAAATATTTTTGAAGAGAGAAGATTTATGTCATACGGGTGCACATAAAGTCAATAACACGGTTGGACAAATTTTGTTGGCAGAGCGTCTCGGTAAAAAAAGGATCATTGCTGAAACAGGTGCGGGGCAACATGGTGTTGCAACCGCAACAGTTTGTGCATTAAAAGGTGTTGAATGCATTGTGTACATGGGCGAAGTGGATATTGAACGCCAGGCACCAAATGTTGCACGAATGAAAATGTTGGGAGCAAAAGTAATTCCTGCCAAAAGCGGGAGCAAAACTTTGAAGGACGCAACCAATGAAGCCATTCGCGATTGGATCAACAATCCGAATGACACGCATTACATTATTGGAAGTGTTGTTGGTCCGCACCCTTATCCCGATATGGTGGCACGTTTTCAAAGTATCATCAGCAAAGAAATTCGTTGGCAGCTTAAGGATAAAACCGGTGCGAAATTGCCTTCGCATGTGATTGCATGTGTTGGCGGCGGTAGTAATGCTGCCGGTGCGTTTTATTATTTTCTTGATGAAGAAAAAGTTCAACTCGTTGCAGTTGAAGCTGCAGGTGAAGGCGTGCATAGTGGAAAGAGTGCGGCAACAACACAACTTGGCAAGCAAGGGGTTTTGCATGGAAGCAAAAGTTTGGTAATGCAAACGGAAGATGGTCAGATTGTAGAACCACACAGCATTTCGGCCGGACTGGATTATCCGGGTATTGGTCCTTTGCATGCGCATTTGTATGATAGCGGCCGCGGAAAATTTTTAAGTGCAACAGATGAAGAAGCACTGAACGCTGCATTTGAATTGGCAAAGTTGGAAGGAATTATTCCCGCATTGGAATCGGCACATGCAATTGCGGCATTGGATGAGTTGAAATTAAAAGACACTGATGTTGCTGTAATTTGTTTGAGTGGAAGAGGTGATAAAGACCTGGCAACATACATGAAAGTGATGGAAGAGAAAGGTTTACTTAGCTAATTACTACTGTGAAGCTTCGGTGGAGTTAATCCTGCGTTTGCGAAGGATCACTCACTTGTACTATAACTATTTTATTGAGCATTTATGAAGAGCGAAACTTCTGTTTATACTGGTTTTGAATTCGAAGCGGATGGTTACCCGGCATTTGCGATCATTAATACCGATCTGAAAAATGTAAGGAAGGAGTGGTACCCATACTCTGTATTTATACAGATTGTTCCAGATAATTATAATGAGAATGGTCATCCTGAAGCGGAAGAGGATGAATTTTTAGTCGAGGCTGAAAAGAAGATCATTGAATACTTAGAAACGCAAACACGGTCCGTGCATGTGGGTCACGTAACGATTTATCGTTCAAGAGAAATTATTTTTTATACAAACGACGAAGGTGTAGTGGCGACCTTTCTCGATCACTTTCTTCCGACAGTTGAAAGAGAAAGTAACGTTGAGATTGAGGAAGATTTGACTTGGGAAAATGTTTCAGCTTTTTACGAATTATTATGAAAAGAATAAAAGAATTGTTTCAAAGGAAGCAACAAAGAGTTCTGAATGTTTACTGCACTGCTGGCTACCCTGAATTGGATAGCACTGTCGACATAATGAAATATTTGCAGACTGAGGGTGCTGACTTAATCGAATTGGGAATGCCTTATAGTGATCCTTTAGCCGATGGCCCGGTGATCCAGGCAAGCAGCACAAAGGCTTTGCAAAACGGGATGACTATTTCAAAACTTTTTGAACAATTGAAAGATTTCAGAAAAGAAATTCATGTTCCAGTTGTTTTGATGGGTTACCTAAATCCGTTGCTACAATACGGCTTTAAAAATTTTTGTGCAAAAGCTGAAGAAGTTGGAATTGATGGACTGATTATTCCTGATATTCCGATGTACGAGTATGAAAATGAATACAAGGAAATAATTAAGAAGCGCAATCTTGATTTTATTTTCCTGGTCACTCCGGAAACTTCAGACGAAAGAATTAAAAAGCTGGATGAACTAAGCAGCGGATTTTTATATGCCGTTTCTTCATCGTCAATTACAGGGTCGGATAAAGATTTTTCACCTGTAGAAACTTATTTAAAGAAGTTGAAAGAAATGAATTTGAAAAATCCAATCCTTGTCGGCTTTGGAATAAAAGATAAACAGACTTTTCAAACTGCCTGCAAGTATGCCAATGGAGCAATCATTGGAAGTGCATACATCAAAGCAATTGAAAACAATAACACTGAAGAAGCAACAAAGAAATTTTTGGAAGGAGTTTTAAATTGAGCGGAAGACGGGACTCGAACCCGCTACCTACAGCTTGGGAAGCTGTCGCTCTACCAGGTGAGCTACTTCCGCTTAACGAAATGAAATTACGATGAAACTTGCAATTATAAAATACAATGCAGGAAACATTCAGTCGGTGCTCAACGCGTTGGAACGTTTGGGTGTGAATGCAGAAGTGACCGAAAACGCAGAAAAAATCAGGTCTGCAGACAAAGTGATTTTTCCCGGAGTGGGTGAGGCGAGCAGCGCCATGCGAAGTTTGAAGGAAAATGATTTGGATAAAATCATCAAGGAGCTTAAGCAACCGGTGCTTGGAATTTGTGTAGGTATGCAATTGTTATGTGAGCATTCAGAAGAAAATGATACCGAATGCTTAAACATCGTTCCTGTTAAAGTGAAAAAGTTTTCATCATCCTTTAAATTAAAAGTGCCGCAGGTTGGATGGAATACAATTTTCGATTTGCAGTCACTGCTTTTTAAAAACATTCCTGATGAGAGTTACATCTACAATGTTCACAGCTATTACGCAGAATACAGCCTGTACACCATTGCAAAATGTGAGTATGGATTGGAATACGCCGCTGCAATCAAGAGAGACAATTTTTACGGCGTGCAGTTTCACACAGAGAAAAGCGCTGAAGTAGGAGATAAGATCATTAAAAACTTTTTGGAAATCTAATGGAAATTATTCCCGCAATTGATATTATAGATGGTAAGTGTGTTCGGCTAACACATGGAGATTATTCTCAAAAGAAAATTTACAATGAACATCCTTTGGAAGTAGCCAAGGAATTTGAAGATGCAGGAATAAGACGTTTGCACCTTGTTGATTTGGACGGAGCAAAGGCCGGTGCCGTAAAAAACTGGAAGGTGTTGGAAACGATTGCCGCTAAAACTTCTTCCATCGTTGATTTTGGCGGAGGTATCAAATCAGAAAAAGATGTTCAAATTATTTTTGATTCCGGTGCTGCACTAGCAACAATTGGAAGCATTGCTGTTAAAGATGAAAAAACATTTTCTGACTGGCTAGCAAAATTTGGTGAAGACAAATTTTTATTAGGTGCAGATGTGAAGAAGGAGAAGATCACGGTGGGCGGCTGGACAGAAGAAACAGAGATATGGATCTATGATTTTTTACAGAAGTACATTGACAAAGGCATGAAGCGAATCTTTTGTACAGATGTTTCTAAAGATGGTGCATTGGAAGGACCATCAACAGAATTATATAAAACCATCA
This sequence comes from Flavisolibacter sp., assembly GCA_035554655.1. Lineage (GTDB taxonomy): Bacteria > Bacteroidota > Bacteroidia > Chitinophagales > Chitinophagaceae > Flavisolibacter. Next base: position 495,906 of record DATMIF010000026.1, on the reverse strand, counting down.
TCGAAAAATTTCCTGAACTACATTTTATTGCCAGCGGCGGTGTAAGTTCAGTCGATGATGTTTATCAATTACAGGAAATTGGTTGTAAAGGTGTAATTATCGGAAAAGCGATTTACGAAGGCAGAATTCAGTTAAATGAACTAAAAAAATTTGTTTGATGCTCGCGAAACGAATCATACCGTGTTTGGATATCAAAGACGGAAGAACAGTAAAAGGAACAAATTTCGTCGACCTTCGTGATGCAGGCGATCCGGTTGAACTGGCAGCTAACTATGCAAAGCAAGGCGCTGATGAATTGGTTTTTCTTGACATCACGGCAACGGTTGAAAGAAGAAAAACGTTGGCTGAATTAGTGAAACGAATTGCTCACACCATCAATATTCCTTTTACAGTTGGTGGTGGAATTAAGACGGTTGACGATGTAAGTGTGTTACTTCAATCGGGTGCAGATAAAATTTCAGTGAATACTGCTGCCTTTCAAAATCCACAATTGATCAATGATATTGCTAACGAGGCGGGAAGCCAATGCGTGGTTTTGGCTATTGATACAAAGAAAGAAGACGATGGAGAATGGTATGTGTATTTGCATGGCGGAAGAACAAAGACGGAAGCTAAATGTTTCGATTGGGCAAAGCAGGCAGTTGATTTAGGTGCAGGCGAAATTTTGCTCACATCTATGAACAATGACGGAACAAAAGCAGGTTTTGCTTTGGATATAACCCAGAAACTATCTGACAGACTTCCAATTCCGGTAATCGCCTCGGGTGGCGCGGGCACGATGGAACACTTTTCCGATGTATTTCTTAGTGCCCATGCGGACGCAGCACTTGCTGCCAGTATTTTCCATTTTAGAGAGATTGAGATACCGGATTTGAAGAGATATTTACTTCAACAGAATATCACTGTACGTTTATGATATTGGCTATTGTTCTTGCTGGAATATTCATTGCTTTTTGTCTCGCTTATTATCTTGATCAAAAAAGAAAGATCAGGAATGAGAGGCTGCATGAACGGAACAGGGAAAAGTTTGAACAGTTGTTGGATCAAATAAAAAAATAGATAGGAAAAAATATAGTGTGAGATTAGGTAGTCAGCCAATAGATGAGAAGAGAATATACTACTACCATAAATAAAGCCGCAAGAAAATCACCTTGGAACTCCCGAAAATTTTTCTTCTTAATAAATAGCTGGTATAGTATCCAACCCGTCATAGCAACTGGCACAACACCAAGTCTGAGAAATCCATAAAAACTCATGTTGCCAAAATACAACTGGTTTCCAAAGAATGCAATCTCGATTCTTTTTCAAAGGTTTGCACCTTAGGTCTTCCGCTCTTGATGTACTATAAAACCCCACTTGAAAACCTGTGCAGGAAAGAATGATTAAAACAAGTGAGACTCTTTGTGCCTTTGATGATAAGAATTACTGAGCGTACACGAGTGCGACGCAAGAAACGATCAATAGTAGCAATACATTTTGGTTCATAAAAATTACTCTTCAGCAAAAAGTGGATTCCAAAATATTTTCCCTTCAATCTATTCAATCCACCCAAATCCCGGTTACACCTACAACTCAATCGTTCTTTCTTCCTGGGGAATTTTAGTCATATTGTTTTTTTGAAGAATTTCCTTGGCGAGATTGAGATAATTCACCGAGCCTTTGCTGTTGGCGTCATACAAAATAACAGGTTTACCAAAACTCGGAGCTTCAGCCAAACGGGAGTTGCGATGAACGATGGTATTAAAAACCAAATCTTCAAAATGGCGGCGCACTTCGGCTACGACCTGGTTACACAAACGCAGGCGGCCATCGTACATCGTCATTAAAATTCCTTCAATAACCAAACCTGTGTTGAGGCGGCTCTGTACAATTTTAATAGTGTTCAACAATTTTCCAAGTCCTTCCAATGCAAAGAATTCGCATTGGACCGGCACAATTACCGAATCGGCAGCTGTCAACGCATTTACCGTAATAAGACCAAGAGAAGGAGAGCAATCAATAATAATGAAATCATAATTGCTGCGCACAGATTCGATCAATTGTTTCAGTACCATTTCGCGGTTAGGATAATTGATCATTTCAATTTCGGCACCAACCAAATCGATGTGTGAGGGAATGAGATCAAGGTTGGGAATGTCGGTTTTCAGGATCACATCTTTTGCTTCCGCATTGTTGATCATGCAATCGTATAAACTCTGCGTGATGTTCTGCAGATCAAAACCAACACCGGTGGTGCTGTTGGCTTGTGGATCGGCATCCACCAACAAAGTCCTGTATTCCAACACAGCAAAAGAGGCTGCTAAATTGATGGCTGTAGTGGTTTTTCCTACGCCTCCTTTTTGATTTGCTACTCCAATTATTCTTGCCATTTTATAAATCAATGCTTTTGCCTATTTTAATTAAATGCAGATTGAGCCCTGCATCGGCAAAAGCTTTCTTTGCTTTTTCGTGATCAATTTTTATAAAGCCGAAAGTGTCGTAATGTACACCAACAATGTTTTGGCATTGTATCATTTCGGCGGCTGCAATGGCATCATCGATGCCCATCGTAAAGTTGTCGCCAATAGGCAAGATTGCAAAATCAAGTTTCCCCCATCTTGGGATTAACTGCATATCCATGGTCAAAGCCGTATCGCCGCTGTAATAAAATGTTTTTTCGGGTGTTGTTACGATAAATCCCATGGGGTTTGCACCATAACTTCCATCAGGCATGTTGGACGAATGCACTGCATTGGTGCATTTCACTGTTCCAAAATCAAAAGTCCATTTGCCGCCCGTGTTCATCGGGTGATAGTTTTCAACCCCTTGTTTGCTCATCCACATAGCAACTTCAAACGCTGCAACAACAGTTGCATTATTTTGCTTCGCCAGCTGAACTGCATCGATTGAATGATCGGTATGACCATGAGAAAGCAAAATATAATCGGCCTTGATGTCGGCGATGTTGATATTCTTTGCCAATTCATTTGGTGTAATAAAGGGATCAAACAACAAATTTTTCCCTTCTGCTTGTACTGCAAAACATGATTGTCCGTAATAAGTCAGCTTCATACAAAAGGAATTTTGAATGAGAGCAAAAATAAGGGTTAAGGCACAAGGTACAAGCCACGGTCAAGGCAGAGTTAAACCTTCTTCTTGTTTGTTGTTGCTTGCATCTTTTCGTTTTATTTGCATCCTGAAAGGAAAATTATGCGTAGTTCACCTATATGGCTCATCCTGGCAGGATTTATGATTTTACTTGACTTGTATGTTTTTCAAATCATAAAAACGGTTTCGAGCGGGAGTCATAGAACAAGGTCAATCATTTTTACTTCTTACTGGACGATTTCAATTGCGGCTCTGATCATCCTTTTTATACTGCCGCTGCTTCATTTGGATAATCATTCAAAAGGAGTAAGAAGTACTGTGTTTGCTGTAATTATCGGGCTTTTTCTGGCAAAACTGATTGCCGCCGTTTTCTTTTTGATAGATGACATGCGGAGAGGAATTCAGTGGCTCGTAGGAAAAGTTTTTTTCAGGAATACGGAAGGTGAGGGAATGGAAGAAGGCAAGATCTCCAGGTCGATTTTTTTAAGCTGGGTGGGATTGGCAGCGGGAGGAGGGCTATTCACTTCATTGGTCTACGGCTTCTCTAATAAATACAATTACAAAGTCAAAAAAGTAAAGTTGGGTTTTTCCAATCTTCCTGCCTCCTTTAGGGGAATGAGAATTGTCCAGATATCCGACATCCATAGCGGCAGCTTTACTAACAAAGCTGCAGTGGAAAAAGGCGTTCAAAAGATCATGCAATTAAATCCTGACCTGATTCTTTTTACAGGCGATCTGGTAAATAATGAATCAGGCGAGATGCATGACTACATGGATGTTTTTAGCCAACTAAAGGCACCGATGGGAGTTTATTCAATTTTGGGTAACCACGATTACGGTGACTACAAAAGTTGGGCTAACGCCGATGCTAAAAAAGCAAATCTAGACTGGCTAAAAAAAATTCATGCGCAGTTAGGATGGAGGTTATTGCTGGATGAAAATGTAGCCCTTGAAAGAAATAACGAACAGATTGCGCTGATAGGCATCCAAAACTGGAGTGCATTAAAACGCTTTCCGAAATATGGAAATTTGCAAAAAGCGTATCAAGGAGCCGAACATCTTCCATTTAAAATTTTAATGAGCCACGACCCGACGCACTGGGATGCAGAGGTGCGGCTTAAATATGGAGATATCGATTTGATGCTTGCTGGTCATACGCACGGAATGCAGTTCGGTGTTGAAATTCCTGGTTTCAGATGGAGCCCCGTACAATACGTGTATAAACAATGGGCCGGTTTGTACGAAGAAGGAAAACAAAAGCTATATGTGAACAGGGGGTTTGGTTTTATTGGCTATCCAGGACGTGTGGGTATTTTGCCGGAGATCACTTTATTTGAATTGGGATAAGCCAATAAATTTGAGGGCAAATCGTTATGGAATTTAAACCTTCATCCATGAGTTTCGTCTTAAGGGCTCATATCCCTGAAAAGCCAAAATTATCTGTATGACCAGAAAAATGCGTTTGGTATTGGTGATTGGGCTTTTCATTGCCATCAATTGCTCCGCCCAAAAGCCGGAGAAGCAACCTTACATTGATACCAGTTTTAGCAACCTCGATTACGATGATCTCTTTAACGAGTTGGACCTTTTACTTGACTCCTTAACCAAGCCAAGGAGTTTTGGTCTATTCAACGTTGCTGCGGGCTACAGTTATTTTAATTACGAATCAAAAGAGAGCTATCTTTTAGTACAGGACAAAAAACTTGCTTATTCTCCAACGCTTTCTTATTTCTTTAAAAATGGATTGGGCGCCAGTTTGAATGCGATTGTAGTTCATGACGGACAAAAACTCAATCCATACCAATTTAATTTTACCGGTTCTTACGATTACATAAAAAAGTCCAAATTCATTACCGGTATTTCGTTGACCCGTTTCTTTACAAAGGATTCACTACCTTTTTATACTTCGCCGCTAAAGAATGAAGCCTATACTTATTTTACCTATAGAGGCTTTTGGTTGAAGCCGTCTGTTGCATTTAGTTATGGTTGGGGAAACCGCAATTCGTACGAAGAAAGGCAGGAATACATCACTTCCTTGCGATTAGCTGCAAACGGCTTTACCCGAATTCATACACGTGAAAGTGTAAGCGATTTCAATGTGATGAGTTCTGTGCGACATGATTTTTATTGGCTTAATGTTTTAGGCAAGAGGGACTATATGCGTGTCACACCGCAAATTGTTTTTACCAGCGGTACACAAAAATTTGGATTCAATCAAACGAGCAGTACATATGCGACGATACCACGTACAGGCGCAAACGTGTTATATAATTCTGATAAAGTTCACCTGGATGACCAATTGTATTTTCAGCCACTTTCTTTATCAACTTATTTGAAAGCTGAATATTCGAAAGGAAAATTCTTTATCCAACCCCAATTGATATTCGATTATTATTTTCCTGCTGATGAGAACAATTTAACCACTGCTTTTGTTATGAATGCGGGTGTTATTTTTTAGTTGTTTCGTTTTTATTTAACACCGCAACGGTTCAGGTGGCATTAATGTTGACATCATATTTTAATTAAAAAACTTCACGTTATGAAAACAAAATTATTGGCTCTCCTTGCCCTTGTATTATTTACGCAAGCAGCTATGGCTCAATTTCACTTAGGAATAAAAGGCGGAGTTAACATTACTAAAGTCCAGGGAGAGGCCTTCAGAGACGAATTCAGGTATGGGTACCATTTAGGTGGTTTTGCCGAGTTAGGATTGGGGGGGAAGTTGGGGATTCAACCCGAAGTCTTGTGGAACCAATATCAAACAAGGGTTGACAGTAGTTTTAAAAATGTATACAATGTCTCTACAAATTTTTCTAACTACAAGGATGTAACCTTAAATTATCTGACAATTCCAATCTTACTTAATTATAAACTTGGAAGTTTATTAAGTCTTCAGGCTGGACCTCAGTTTGGAATATTAATCGATCAAAGCAAAGGATGGATATCAAACGGAAAAGAAGCATTCAAAAAAGGCGATTTTTCAATGGTAGGTGGTGCTCAAATTCACATCAGTAAAATTCGCTTACAAGGCCGTTATTTTGTTGGACTTAATGATGTTGGTGACATTGACAACCAAAGTAAATGGAACAACCAGGGATTTCAGTTGTCTCTCGGTTTGGCTTTATAAGATTTAAAATTATTTGCATGCAGGCCGTTCTTGAAAAGAACGGTCTTTTCTTTTTCTGACACTTAGGCATTTATTCATCCAATGGCATTAATATTGAACAGCAGCAAAACCTAGTGTAGATTTGTAAATTCTTTATTTAAAATTGTTGAGAGTGAATTTTAACCTGAAGCCCGAGGAAGAAATGGATTTTATTCCCATTATTCCATTGAATGAAAGTGATGCTGAATCAAATGAGAAGATTGATATTCCTTCCGATATAGCACTGCTTCCCTTACGCAATACAGTACTTTTCCCTGGCGTTGTTTTACCAATTACGGTTGGCCGCGATAAAAGTATTAAGGCCGTAACGGATTCTTATAAGGGAAGTAAACTGATTGGTGTAGTTGCGCAAAAGGACAGTAATGTTGAAGATCCGGCCTCGAAGGATCTTGAGAATATTGGAACAATTGCTAAAATCGTAAAGCAAATAAAAATGCCCGATGGAGGAACTACAATTATCATCCAGGGCAAAAACCGTTTCTCTATCAAAAGTGTAATAGAAGAAGAGCCCTATTTCAGAGCCCATGTTGAATTGGTTGATGAAGAAGAGCCGCCAAAGGACCCTGATTTTGAAGCGTACGTTTCAAACATCAAGGATCTCGCAACCGAGATTATCCAGCTTTCTCCAAATATTCCAAGCGAAGCGTCTGTAATACTAAAGAACGTTGAAAACGCATCCTTCCTCATTCATTTTGTTTCGAGTAATTTGACAATTGATATCCGTGATAAGCAACGATTGCTTGAAATGAGTAATATTCGAGAACGAGCTGAGTTACTTATGCAGTTCCTTCAAAAAGAATTGCAGTTTGCTGAATTGAAAAATAAGGTCACAAATAAAACAAGGGCTGAAATTGATAAGCAGCAAAGAGAATATTTTCTTCAGCAGCAATTAAAAAGTATTAAAGAAGAACTGGGTGGCGATCCTAATGAGAGAGAAATAAAGGAATTACAGAAGAGGGCTGAAGCAAAAAAGTGGCCTGACAATGCGAAAGAAGCATTTAAAAAAGGTATTGAGAAATTGGAGCGGATGCATCCCAGTACCCCTGACTATTCAGTTGTATACAATCATCTTGATTTAATGCTTGATCTGCCATGGTTGGATTATACCGAAGATGTTTATGATCTTGAAAAAGCAAAGGAAATTTTGGATGCCGATCATTACGGCATGCAAAAGATCAAGGAAAGAATTGTAGAGTATCTCGCTGTTCTAAAGTTGAAAGGAGATATGAAGAGCCCAATCCTTTGTTTTTATGGACCGCCGGGAATTGGTAAAACTTCACTGGGAAAAAGCATAGCAAATGCTATTGGCAGAAAATATGTCCGGTTAAGCCTTGGTGGTATTCATGATGAAAGTGAAATACGTGGTCACCGCAAAACTTATATTGGTGCCATGCCAGGAAGAATTATTCAGAATATACGCAAGATAAAATCTTCCAACCCTGTAATGATCCTTGATGAAATTGATAAAGTGGGTGCAGATTTCCGTGGCGATCCAAGCAGTGCTTTGCTTGAAGTTTTGGATCCTGAACAAAACAATACTTTTTACGATAATTATCTTGAGTTAGAATACGATTTGAGCAAAGTTCTTTTTATCGCAACAGCCAATAATTTACAAAACATTCAACCTGCATTGAGAGACCGTTTAGAAATTATTGAACTGGGTGGCTATGCCGTTGAAGAAAAAATTGAAATCGCAAAACGGCATCTTATTCCCAAACAAAAAGAGGCACACGGTTTAAAGAGTTCCAACTTTAAAATATCAGATAAGATACTTGAAAAAATTATCCAGGATTATTCAAGAGAAAGTGGAGTTCGTGAATTGGACAGGCATTTAGCAGCCATTATGCGCTACCAGGCAAGACAGCTGGCTATGAAAGGCAAATTGAAAAGTAACCTGACTTTTGATGACATCGAAAAGATTCTGGGTAAGTCAAGATATAGCAACGAAATGTACAAGGCAGCAAACATGCCTGGAGTTGCAGTTGGTCTTGCGTACACTTACGCAGGCGGGGATATTTTATTCATAGAAGCATTATTAAGTGATGGTAAGCCTGAATTGCGATTGACAGGCAATCTTGGCGATGTGATGAAGGAAAGTGCAACCACTGCTTTGTCATATTTAACAGCCAATGCAAAGAAGTTAGGCGTTGATCCTGAAACGGTCAGTAAAAAATCGGTTCACATTCATGTACCGGAAGGTGCTGTTCCTAAAGATGGCCCGAGCGCAGGTATTACAATGCTTACGGCCCTTGCTTCGGCATTCACAGGTAAAAAAATAAAACCTTATTTGGGAATGACAGGTGAGATTACACTACGTGGGCAAGTATTACCTGTTGGTGGTATAAAGGAAAAAGTTTTAGCAGCAAAACGTGCAGGATTGAAAGATCTTATTCTTTGCTGGCAAAATGAAAAAGACGTTGAAGAAATCAATCCTGAATATATTAAAGGCATGAAATTTCATTACGTAAAAACAATGAACCAGGTAATTGAACTTGCCTTGCAGGATAGTTGAGAAAGACTATTTTTACTTTCTTCAATTGAATTCGTGCATAGAGTTTTTACAATAATTTTTTGTATTGGATTTCTTGTAGGCAGAACTCAAACTCTTGGCGGAAGTTCTGCCTATAACTTTTTAAAACTTCCTTCAACTCCATTGTTAACTGCAGCAGGCGGGGTAAATACATCTTACAAAACAAATGAAGTTAGTCTTTCAGCAAATAATCCTGCGTTATTAAGTGCAGATTTGCATACTCAACTTGGTTTGTCTTTCAATAGTTTTTTGGCGGGAATAAAAACGTATAGCTTAACCACTGCCTATCAAAAAGATAATTTAAACACTACTTTTGGAGGGCATATTTATTTTGTTGATTATGGCTCCATTCCGAATACTGATGCTGCTGGAAATGTAAGCGGCAATTTTCATCCCGTGGATTATGTAGTCCAGGTGTCCGCTGAAAGAAAATATTTAGAGCGTTGGAATTATGGCGCTTCGATTAAATTCATCAACTCGAATTATCAATTGTATAAGTCCAGTGCAATTGCTTTCGATTTTGCTTTATTGTATTCAGATTCTTCCAAACAATTGTGCGTGTCTGCCCTAGCAAAGAATATGGGTTTTCAATTAAAGACATATGTCGGCGAAGCGGAAGATCTACCTTTCGATTTGCAGATAGGAATAACGAAAAGATTAGCGAAGGCACCATTTGGATTTTCGGTTACTGCACAACATTTGCACCAGTTCAATATCGTTTACAACGACGATAGTTTTAATGCTGATAATAATTTTTCTTCCAATAACAATTTATTCAATAAACTATTTAATCACCTTGTTATAGCAAGTCACATTTACATCGGAAATAACTTAGAAGCTACGCTTGGTTATAATCATTTAAGAAGGCAGGAACTAAACATTGGTTCGTCAGGTAATGGGCTTAATGGATTTTCAATGGGAGTGAAAATCAACTTTGCGAAGCTGCAGGTTTTATATGCAAGGAGTAGTTATCAAAGAAACGTTTCTTACAATCAACTAGGACTGACGTTGAAAATGGATCGGTTCTTTGTAGGCGGATTGTGATCATTTCCGCAAATTCCTGCGTTGATACAAGTTTTTATAATTTATGTTTGCGTACGTACAAGGTAAATTTTAGGTCATTCTTTTAAAAGAATCGTTGTATCCCTTATTAACGGAAGTGTTTGCCCAAACTGGGAGTTAAGCACAGTTCTTATCTGGTTAGGAAGAGAAATGCCGTCATACAGGCTTCCATAATTCTTATCTGGTAAATAAATTGCACTCAAATTCATAAAAAAATACTCTTTGCTTGCAGCAGCTGGCCCTCCTCGATATCCGTGGTCACTTAGTAAAAGAATAATCGGAGGCTTTTTAGAGCATTCGAATATCTTTTTGATAACAATTTCAATCTGTTTGTTACAATATTTCAAATACCCTAAATAACTTGACTCTGAATTTCTTTCCGCAGGAGGGTTTAATCTTCCGTCCTCGTTAAAGAAGTACGGACTGTGTGGCATTAGCAAGTGGGCGTAAATAAATTTTGGTCTGCCAGATGTAAACGATATTTTTTTTAATAGAAAATCAATTGTGTTTTTATTATAGTTTAGGTCTGTTAATCGATCATCTTTGCTAGCCCCAGTACGAAAAAATCGTTTGTTGATGTCCTTATAGATACTTGCGGTGAGCGTTCGCATATTGAACGCCTGGCCAAAGTTGACCATATGCGAATGTGTGAATTGCGGCTGTTTGTTTAAGAAATTGAAAATGGAAAGGTTAGACACATCGTAACCGCTGTTTTGTAAAAATAAGCCCACCGGTGAGTTTTGAATTTCTAATCCAGCAAGGGTGTAATCTTTCGTTTGAGGCTTTTTTGGGTCTAAAATTTTCAAACTATCTAATGAAAGTAAAGAGGCCACTGAAAAAACAGTCATATTATAATAGCTCCTTGAATTTGGAATAACATGAAAGCTCTTTTTTTTGAGGAAAGAAATGAAATCAACGTTGTCAAAATTGAAGATATCTGTTAACTGTTTTGTGCCGGCATATTCATCTGCTACTAATAAGTAGATGTCAGGTTTATTACAGTTGGGGCAGGGCTGTAAATTGACATGTTTTTGTAATTGTGAGGTAAAATAAGAAGTTAGTCTAACCAGTTTGAATCCTTCGACTGTAATCCAAGTTAGAAACAGAATATTTAAAAACCTTACCAATTTTATCAAATTTGAGCTCTTCTTCAGAAATAAAATCAGGAAGTAGAACAAAAAGGCAGAAAATAATAACATGACATACTTCACCTTCTCAATATTGCTATGAAATTTAGAAGATAAAATTTCGGCGATTGGTATAACGAAGAATTGAAGACACAAAAGAAAGCAAGTTGCCAGGGAAGACTTTTGCCATGACTTTAGCAACAAAGTAAGCAAAGCGTTCATTACAATAATGACAACTGCGTATTGAGCAAATAGAACAGCAAAAAGACGTAAGGGAAGGTTTGGATAATAAACTACATAATAATGTGAAATAAAGAAGAATGGCAGCAGGAAAACAAAGTACTCATTGCGGAATTTATATTGAGGATTCACCAAACCCATTATTATGTATGGCTGAACTTTTTTAAATGTGACGTTGGAATTAATAAAAATAGGAACAAACCTTTTATGTTCTTTAGGCCATTGGAACAGATCAGTGAGGATCCTGGGATTAATCAAATTACATTAGATAATTTCCGAGTAATTTAAATCACTGCTTTGTTACTTCGGCTTTCCGAATATTCGTTGAAAAAAATGCTTTACTGCAAACACAATGTTCTTAAAAAAGAATGCGACTCCCAATACAGCAGCAATGATGGCTTGTATGAGATAGCTTCCGCTCCCGGGATCGATGTACAATAAAATGGTGGACATTAGAAATAACTTAGTTTGGTTTGAGGTGTTAGGCTAAGCAGCGTTTCGTACATTAGACGAATGGTTTGCTCAATATCATTACGATGAATCATTTCCACTGTTGTGTGCATATATCTTAAAGGCATAGAGATCAGAACAGAAGGACAGCCATCATTAGCATAAGCAAAAGAATCAGTATCAGTTCCCGTACTTCTTGAAACAGCCCTTAATTGAACCGGTATCTCATTTTTTTCAGCAACACCCTGTACAAACTGCAGTAGTTTGTTATGAACAGCAGGACCATAAGAAAGCGAAGGACCTTTTCCACAAGTTGTATCTCCTTCAACCATTTTATTGATCATTGGAGTGGAAGTATCATGCGTCACATCGGTAATAATGGCCAGATTTGGTTTGATGCGCCGTGCAATCATTTCAGCCCCGCGTAATCCAATTTCTTCCTGCACTGCATTCACAACATACAGGCCAAATGGCAATTTCTTTTTATTCTCCTTTATTTGTCTTGCTACTTCGGCAATCATAAACCCGCCTATGCGGTTATCGAACGCACGGCCTATGTAATAATCATATGCCAATTCATCGAAGCCATCCTGGTAAGTTACCACAGCCCCCACATGTACACCAAGGTTTTCAATTTCTTTTTTGCTTCTTGCCCCACAATCAAGAAAAAGGTTTTCAATTTTGGCAATAGGTTCTTTTTCCTGATTACTGATCCTTGTGTGAATTGCAGGCCATCCGAATACTGCTTTTACAAGACCTTTTTTCCCATGAATGAAAACCCTTTGGCCCGGCGCAATCTGGTGGTCAACGCCGCCATTTCTTTTTAAGTAAATCAGTCCCTCGTTAGTGATGTAATTTACAAACCAGCTGATCTCGTCAACATGTGCTTCTATTACAACTTTGAAGGGGTGTTGTGGGTTGATAACACCAACCGCCGTACCATACGGATCGGTAAAAATATCATCGACAAAAGGGCGGATATAATCAATCCAAAGACGCTGACCTGTATATTCAAAACCAACAGGCGAAGGCGTGTTGATATAGCTTTTGAAAAAGTTAAACGATTCGTTTGTGACGATTGATTTGTTCCGCTTTGCTGCTTTTGCCATGCTTAAAAATTATCGGGCAAATTTAATTAAAAGAAGCAATGGGGCTGATAGCATCATCAGGCCGTCGAGAATAAAATAATACAGATAATCTGAAAAATTTTTTTTGGAGGGATAATAAAGCAGGCTCAGGATTATCCCCGGAATTAAAAGTGCAACAAATTCTGCTATAGAAAAATAATTGATCAATAGAACTAGCGTCAAGACAAAGGTTGCCACAGAGCCCCAGAACAATCTATCAACTCCCTTTTCATCTAAGTAAGTAATAAGACTTCGGATGCCGGCTTTTTTATCTTCTTCAACATCACGATAATCAAACAAAATGCAAATGGCATAAATATAAAAGAAACGGTTAACGACAAACCATATGTGTTGGTAGCCGAGCACTTTAGTTTCAATTACGAGGGGCAGCAAAGCTGTTACATGCATCCAGGCAAAAGCAAGGAAAATAGTTTTGCCGACTGCCACTTTCTTTAAATGTGAAAATAAGGGATGAGTAATTTTCGGTGCGGAATATAAAAAAGTGACAAATGCGGTTACTCCCAGCCAAAACCAGTTTTTGATAAGCAAAACAGTAAAAACGGCAGAGCCGATCAAACCCACGATAAATAAGAGCATGTGAATCCTCTTATTGGAAATATTCCAGACTTCTTTTTCCGTTGGTTGCTCAACATGAGGTGGTGTCAAATACCAATGAAAATTATAACTGCAAACAGAGCCTGAAAAAACAAATCCCGCTAAAGCAAAAGAAAAAGGGATGGAGAACAGCAGGCAGGTTTGATATACCATTAACACTGCACATGTTGCAATAAATAAACTGCTGAATACAAAAAAATCGAAAATCCGTTTCAGATCAGGGTTTTTTAAGAATGCCTGCTTATATAAATCGGTTTAACTGCGGCAGTATCGCTGGTATGACCTGCTTTATCTTTTACATAGAATCTCAGCAAAACCGTGTCGGTTTCATAACGCCTCGGCGTTGTGTTTGGAATGTCAATCGAGCCAAAATTGCCAAACATGATGTCCTGTTTCAAGTCGAAATTCAGTTGAAGTTCACCCCTGTTTTGATTGCCAAATTCAGGAACTAAATCTTTTAAGGGAACGTCAACATAGTTTGGAGAAGGTGCATTTCTATTTGCACGAAGCCTGGTCATGAATACAGAGTCAAGGTCTCCTTCCTGGTCTGTAAATTCTAGTATCACACTCAATCCCTGGCTTACAGTATCATTAAAATGATCACTGCTTACAGACTTAAATTTTAAATGAGGTGTTGATTCAACTTTATCTTTGTTGCAGGCAACTATAGCCACGGCTAACACACAAAAAACAAGTATTCTTTTCATAAAATAACTACTGATCAAATTTACTGTATGCGTATGGAAATACCTAAATCGAAACAATTGGAAGAAAAGGTATTTGCCATCACTAACGAAAAAGAGCTGTCATTAATTGCCCTCGAGGTCTTTCAATTTCAGTTTGAGAATAACCCTGTGTACCAGGATTATTGTGAAGCAGTCGCCCGGACTCCCGCCAGTGTTAAAAAGATCGCTGACATTCCATTCCTGCCCATTTCGTTTTTTAAAACACATAGGATAGAAACGACTGCATTTAATGCCGAGTTGCTTTTTAAAAGCAGTGGCACAACAGGTATGACCACCAGCAATCACTATGTAAAAAGTGCTGCTATTTACCGGAAGAGCTTTGAAGAAGGCTTTAAAAGATTTTATGGTGATATCAACGACTATTGTATTATAGGTTTATTGCCCTCATACCTGGAACGTGGCAATTCTTCGTTGGTTTATATGGTGAACCATCTTATAAAAAAAAGTGGTCATGAGGGCAGCGGTTTCTATCTGGACGAATTTGAAAAACTTGACATAACATTAAAAAGCCTGGAAGTATCGGGGCAAAAAACAATCCTTATCGGAGTAACGTATGCCTTGCTTGATTTTGGAAATCGTTACCTGCAAAATTTATCCAACACAATTATTATGGAAACGGGCGGAATGAAGGGCAGGGGAAAGGAAATGACGAAACAAGAGCTGTACGAATGTTTAAAAAAATCTTTTAGTGTTTCTCATATACATTCAGAATATGGGATGACTGAATTGCTTTCTCAATCCTATGGGGTTGATGGTCTCATGGGTTGCCCCCCATGGATGCAGGTTGTTTTGAGGGATGAAACCGACCCATTTGAAATCTACAGCCGCGGTGAAGCAGTTTCCGGTGCAATAAATATTATCGATCTTGCTAACCTGTATTCTTGCAGTTTTATCGCTACGGACGATATGGGCAAAATTTACGACAATGGCAGGTTCGAGATTTTGGGCCGGATGGATAACTCAGATATCCGCGGATGCAGTTTAATGGTCCTTTAGAAAGTTTCCTTCCAAAGGTTACAATTGCAATTTGTAGATTTACTAAGAAGTGATAGGCAACTATTTGCCAAACCATTCGTATTCACTTTTAATCTACCGGACTTGGACCTGCAAATTCTTATAGCTGGATGCATACGAAATAACCAGAGGGATCAGAAATTCCTCTACGAAAAATACTATGGCTACTGCCTCAAAACAGTGTTCCGATATATTTACCATTATGATAAAGCTGTCGACGTGGTTAACGATGGTTTCGTAAAAGTGTTTCGCAATTTTGAAAAGTTCCAGTTCAGGGATATTGAAAATCTTGAAATGGTTTTAATGGGGTGGATGCGGATGATCATGATAAACACAGCCATTGATCAATTGAGAAAGAATAATTTTTTGCCGGAGATTGGAGATATCTCGGAAAGCACCTGGGCACAGGAAGATAAAAGTCAATCCTCTGACCAGGTTTTGCTATATAAAGAATTGGTGAAGCAGGTTAAAAAACTGCCACCATCGTACAGGACCGTTTTTAATCTGTATGTGATCGACGGACTTACCCACCAGGAAATTGCTGACTTGTTGGGTATATCTGTAGGTACATCTAAATCAAATTTGTCAAAAGCAAGAGTGATTTTGCAAAAAATCGTAAAGAATAACGACCGGGAAGTGTCGGATGTATGCAATATGTGAATGACGATATGGACGAACTGTTTAAGAGGGCTGCTGAAAACTATCCATTGGATACAAACAGTGCCAACTGGAATAAAGTATTAGCTGCTTTACAAAATGAAACGGAGGTTAAAACTCTTCCTGAAAACAAAGGAAATAAAAGCCGCCGCTTGTTATGGCTGTTGCTTTTGCTGCCATTGGGGCTTATTTGTAATCAACTCTATTCTCCAAATACTGTAAATAACAAAGGAGGTACAACGGGTGGTGTACAGGATGAAACACTTCGCTCAGTAGATAAGACTGATCAGCAAACGAATAGCCCGGAAAGGCTAAACAGTAACAATGTAACTTCAAATAGTATTGTTACAACAAATTCGGATAAAAAAAATACAAACGGGAATCTTAAAAATAAACCCGTGAGTTCTCCAGCTATCTCACCTTTAGAAATTCAAAAAAAATCTTCTCAACCTATTACCGGCAGTTCGAAAAATTATAACAAGGCAAAAGCACATTCTGCTACAGATGTTTTTACCAGCGGCAATTTCAAAAAACAGGATAATGTTAGTGATGATTTTAAAGACGAGATGAACGAGAATTACAGGAAGTACTTTTCTGAAATTCCTTTCTCAAAAGCTTTGGTAGATCTGCGACCAAATATGTTTAATCGGAAGTTGGATCCTTTGATCACCTCGTCGGACGTAGATTCGAAACAGCCAGTGCGTGTTGCCAGAAGAAAGAAATTCTATGGAGGTATAATGGGTGGTGTTGACATGACTACGATAAAATTTCAAAAAGTTGAGAACGCAGGGAAGACTTTTGGGATATTGTTAGGATACCAACTTAATAAAAAATGGAGTATTGAGTCGGGAGTTTACATAGAGGAAAAGTATTACTACACTGAAGGGAAATACTTCGATGCCAAAAAAATTTATCCGGGCATGCCACCAAACTACTGGGTAGATAACGTTTATGGAAATTGTAAGATGATTGAAGTGCCGTTTTCATTAAGATATAATTTTATTTCCCACAAGAATTCCGGTCTATTTGCTACAACCGGAATTTCATCTTATTTCATGAAGAAGGAAAGCTATATTTACGATTACTATTACGGCAGTACTAGCTCTTACCGGCGCCACGAATTAGATACAGCTAACGCCACTCGAAATTTATTTTCCAACCTTAGTCTTTCTATCGGGTATAATCACAGGCTTGGTAATTTTGCAGATGTCCGTGTTGAACCTTACCTGAAAGTGCCAGTATCAAAAATGGGCATCGGTAATCTACCATTATTCAGCACAGGTCTGCAGGTAGGCCTTACAAGAAAGTTTTGATGCTATTTATGTTTCGTTCATGCCAATAAAGCAACCACGCTTTACCACATGCGTATTGAATTTATGATCAGGTATCAATGATCAAAATTCTGAAATGGAAAATTCAACTGCACACGAAACACACGAAACACTCGAAACCTATCTTTTTAAAAAACCGGATTATTACGGTACGCTAGATGTCGTCCCAAAACATGAGCTCTACATAATCCCTATTGATCATAACATTCCACTTGAACAAAAAGTCAACTTGTTTTTAAAAAGAAGTTTTGATCTTTTTATGTCTTTATTAGCGATAGTTGGATTACTAAGCTGGCTCTTTCCATTAATTGCGTTATTGATCAGGGTAGACTCCAGAGGGCCCATATTTTTTCTCCAAAGAAGAAATAAAAAGAACGGCAAGCTTTTCACCTGCATCAAATTCAGGACAATGATTGTTAATGTTGATGCCGATATTTTACCGGCTGCAAAATATGATTATCGTATTACAAAGCTGGGAGCTTTCCTGAGAAAACATCATTTGGATGAATTGCCACAACTGGTGAATGTTTTACTTGGTGATATGTCTTTGATCGGTCCCCGGCCTTACATGTCGAGCGACAATGAAAAATATGAACCTCTTATTAAAAACTATTCTGTTAGGTATAAAGTAAAACCAGGAATTACGGGTTTGGCACAGGTGTTTGACTATGTTAACCCGGTTCTTACAATAGAAAGTATGCGGCGCCGGGTGGGTAAAGACGTGTATTATGTTTACAACTGGTCGCCGGCGCTCGACGCAAAAATTATTCTGTATACTTTTCTTAAAATGATCAGGATAAAATAATTGAAATGATTTCTGCTACTATATCTGCTTCCGACAAATTTTTTAAATCAAGTACTGGTCCGGCCGCACATTTTCTTTCATTAAAGAAAAGTTTGTTTATAAGAATTCTCTCTATGCTTACGGGGATGGAAAGGAAGCGTTTTTGTCTCCTCGCAGTATCGGATGTGATTATTAGTTGCGTTGATGTTCTATCCTTAGCTTTTTTACTTTGTATTATTCAATTCTACATCCAGCCTTCGCAATTAAGATTATTATCGTTTTTACCTCCCTGGTTAATCAATAGGGAGTCCGTTAACCTGATTGCAATTTTCTTTTTTCTGTTTACGATAAAAAATCTTCTTGCTTTTTTTATAACCAGGGCCCAAAACAATTTTATAGCAGCTACTGCTGTAAGGGTTTCGAAGAATAATTTAATTGCTTACCAGCAAGGAACTTTTGGGCACTTCGTCAATATCGACTCTTCTGTGCATATACGAAGAACTGCGCTGCAGCCTTTTGAATTTTGTCAATACTTGCTTTTGGGTATTCAACAGATCATAACACAAATTTCTCTTATAATCATCTCTATTGCTGCCATCCTTGTATTTAATGCAAGTCTTTTTGTTTTATTGCTACTGATTTTATTACCACCTGTGGCTGTAATGTTTTTTTTTATAAGGCGGCGACTTTCCCATCATAAGCTGCAAATAAAATCTTCCAATCAAAAGTCCTTCCAATATCTGATGGATGCTTTGAAAGGTTATGTTGAAGCCAATGTGTATGGCAAGAATAATTTTTTTCTTAATCGCTTTGTTGATTATCGAAAGAAGTATAGTTCACATTTATTCAACTCCATCACTATCCAGACCTTGCCTGGCCGCCTTGTTGAAATCTTCGCTATAATGGGTTTGTTTGCATTGATTGTTATTGCCAGTTGGGGAGGAGTTAATGATAGTAAAGTATTGATCACAATTGGTGCTTTCATGGCGGCTGCTTATAAGATCATACCTGGAATGGTTAAGCTTATAAACATAGCAAGCCAGGTTAAAGCTCATGAGTTTTCATTATTGGATATTGCTGACGTCAAAAAAGAAACGAAGGAGAATGAATTGCAATTGGAAAGCAAAATTGAATCCATACAATTTTCGAATGTTAGTTTTAATTATGATGGTTTGCAGGTACTAAATAATTTATCGTTTTCGGCAGAGAAAGGGGATTTTATTGGTGTTGCAGGTAAATCGGGAAAGGGCAAGACAACTATATTAAATATGTTTCTTGGCTTTTTAATTCCTTCTGACGGAAAGATTCAGATCAACGGGGAGGCTCATTCAGACGAAGGCTTGAAAAATTTCTGGCCCTCTATTTCGTATGTTCGTCAACAATCTTTTTTTATCCATGACACTATTTTACGAAACATCACTCTTGAAGAAAATGATTGGGACGATGAACGAATGCATTTTGCTTTGCAAACTTCTGGTCTTAGCGATTTTATAAATGAGCTTTCGGAAGGCGTCTATAAAATCATTACGGAGAATGGGAAAAATATCAGTGGCGGACAAAGGCAACGTATTTCGCTTGCACGGGCTTTTTACAGAAACGCTGATCTTTTCTTACTCGATGAACCTTTCAACGAACTGGATGAAACATCTGAAATTATTCTGCTGAATCATCTCCAACAATTGGCAAACAATGGCAAGATAATAGTGATGGTGACCCACAATAAAAAAGCACTTTCTTTTTGTAATAAAACAATTTCATTGGATGACTAGCAAGCAAAAAGCTTTCATCATTCTTACTCCGGGTTTTGCCGAATCAGAAACTGATACAAATTGTTTGCCCATGCAGCAATCATTTGTAAAGTCACTTTCGAAGCTATATCCTGATATCAACATAATTGTTTTGAGTTTTCAATACCCCTTTTCTAAAAGAACTTACCAGTGGTTTAATGCAACCGTCATGAGTTGTAATGGAAGAAACAAAGGCGGGCTGCAAGGCATATTTTTAAGAAGTAGGATAAGCAAATTATTGGAAAGACTTCATGAGACTTACCAGCTTATGGGTATATTAAGTTTTTGGCTAGGTGAATGTGCTTACGTCGGAAAAAAATTTTCAGAAAAAAATGATATTAAGCACTACTGCTGGCTGATGGGACAGGATGCAAAAGCAAACAATAAGTACACGGAAAAAATATCATTTCGAGCGAACGAATTGATTGCTCTATCTGATTTTTTGCAGGAGGAATTTGGGAGGAACTATAACATTAAGCCATTCGCAGTTATACCTCCAGGCATCGAAGCAAACAAATCAACTCAATCTGCCAGGGATATTGATTTGCTTGCCGTAGGATCCTTAATACCTTTAAAGCAATTTGAAATTTTTGTTGAAACTGTCGCAACAGTAAGAGAACAACATAAAAATATAAAGGCAGTCTTGATTGGGGATGGCCCCCAGAGAGCGAGACTGGGAAAGCTAATTCTTGATTACAACCTTGAAAACAATATCATGCTTACAGGGAAGATCGAAAATGAACAAGTACTGAAGATGATGCAGCGGACAAAAATATTATTGCATCCATCTTCTTATGAAGGTTTCTCAGGTGTTTGCCAGGAAGCGTTGGTAAATGGTGCTCACGTAATTAGTTTCTGCAGGGCAATGAACAAAGACATTCCTAAATGGCATATTGTAAAATCAAAGGAACAAATGAGTGAAAGGGTCCTGTCGATTTTTGAAAACAGTGCGTCAACCTTCAATAAAATAGTTTTCCCTTCGATGGATGCCACTGCAAAGACTATGATGGACTATTATTTACAATGGTTGTAACCATGCTTTGGCAATTTTCTTTATGGGGATAATGTTCAATGGTTGGCACTTCCAGGCTTTGAAAAATTCTTGTGTTGCCCTTAATCTTAATTTCTTCCTGAGACAGGCCTCACCAAAATTTATGTGTGATCTTAATGCGGCTTCACTGTAAACGTTGAGAGGTAACATGTTTTTATAATGCCTGATCAGTTTAATTCCATCATTATGCCTTTTTGCATGGTTGATGCTGCTGTAACTTGATTCATGCATCCTGCGATATAATAAGGCTTCATAAAGAATAGCCCCTTTAAAATGTAAAGTCAAAGCCAGGATAAAATGGATGTGTGCCAGTTCAACATTCTGCATGAGACCAATCGTTTCAAGACATTGCCTTTTAAAAATTAATGTTGGCGGTGACGCCACAAGTTCTGATTTGAAAAAAGACAAAAAAAGATCTCCGAACTTTAAACCGGATCTCTGTTTGTAAAAAAATACCAGGGGCTTACCATGTGTTTTAAATTCATATGCTCCTGTCAAACAAAAGTAGATATAAGGGTGTTCTTCAAAAACACTTAATTGCCTATGTAGTTTATTAATTGCCCAAAGATCATCCGAGTCCATAAAGCCAATAAATTCACCTCTTGATTTTTCAAGACCGAAATTTCTTGCATGCTCCATCCCGAGATGCTGTTGCTTATGATAGTGAATTCTATCGTCGCAGAAGTTACTGACAATTCCGCTTGTTTGGTCAGTTGATCCATCGTCAACAATAATCAGTTCCCAATTAGAATAGGTCTGCTTTTGAATGCTATTAATGGTTTCTACAATAAAATTTGCCCTATTATAAGTAGGCATCACAATACTCACTAAAGGAGTGGAACTGTTCTTATTCATTATTGCTGATAACTTCTGCATGTTTTGCGTGTGAAAGTATTTTTGATTGAAGAGATGCCAGCAATGAAACAGCTTTTTCAAAAACAAATTGTGGAGAATAGCGGGTCATACAATGATTATCTCCGAACCTGCATTCTTCGAGCATGCAATTACCGCAAGGCAGATCCGAAGAACTTAACAAAATGGAATGCTCACCAAGTGGCGTGGCACGGTCGCATCTTGTTGATCCAAACATCGCCAAAGTGGGAATGCCGGACACCCATGCCATGTGCATCAGTCCCGAATCTTCCGAAATTACTAACTGAATTTTTTGAAGCAATGCGAACGCCTGGACAGGTGTTGTTTTGCCAACAAGAGTAATGAGCTTGTGGCTTAATTTTTCCTTCAGATAATCTGCTTTTGACGCAATGAAATCTGTTCCCATTACAATGAATTGTGTTTGTGGGAAATTTTCAATCCAAATTCTGCAAAACTCAGCATAGTACTCAATTGGCCAGTGCCGTGTTTTAAAAGCACCGGCGGGGTTCAATAAAACAAGCTTGCTTTTTCCATCGCAACCGTTTTGTTTTAAGATACCCGTGATTTCAGAATCTGAAATTTTTACCTTGAATCCTGAAGTGTCAGCACGATTTTTAAACCCGGTTGCTTCTATTGCGAGCCGCGTACATTCTCCGGCGGCAATTGGCGAAAAGCGATCAAATTCTGACCACGCTTCTGGCATTAACGCTTTTCGGATGGTTTTACTGATGATATTATTCTGAAGATCGATCACTACATCGTATCGTCGCAGTAACAGCTCGGGTAAAAGAAAACAGGTTAATAAAAATTGTTTCTTCCAGTTTCTCCCTCCACCAATTGAGTAAACATGATCAAACAGCTCTATGTTTTTTGGGATGGACTCAACTTCTTCTCGTGTCACCAGGTCCAATTCTGCAGAAGCTGGCAATGTGTTTCGTAGATTTTGTAAATAAGGCAAAGTGATGACCAGGTCACCCGTGGCCTGCAGGCGGATAGCGAGAACTCTACGAGGGGCAGTATTTTTTCGCCATTTGCGAGCGGGAATGTTAGGTAAAGATGTTTGCATGAGTAGTATCCTGTAAAAACGGGGACAGCCGGCGTAGAGTTGCTTTTTTCGATTGCATGATATGGCGCAGGCGGCAACTCCAAACTACTTTGTTGCGTATTAAAGAGTTAGTTCACTAATTCTTTTTTGATGAATAAAGTCCTGTTGTTTAATCCGCGAAGCGCCAGAACAAAACCACGCATACCAAACTCCGTTCTGAGTATTGCCGCGTCCATTGAAGGTAAATTTCCTTATGTAATTGTTGATGGCAATATGGAGAAAGATCCTGCAGAAAAAATAATGGATTATTTATCCCGTGGGGATTTCAAATATTTTGGATGTACCAGCATGCCCGGACCACAACTCAAACAATCCATCCCTATTTCAAAAAAAATCAGGGAACTGTATCCCGAGGTAAAAATTGTCTGGGGTGGATATTTTCCCTCGAACCAATCGAGTGTTGTATTGAATTCTGGCTATGTAGATTTTGTGATAAATGGTCCCGGCGACAAGGCTTTCCCTTCTTTATTATCAGCACTTGAAAACAATGAGTCCTACAAAAGCATCAACAATTTGATTTACAAAGATGGCGACGCCATCATAAAAACACCAAAGGATGAATTGTATGACCTTGATGAGTTGCCATCATTACCTTATGACACATTGAATTATTTTTACCCTGTAAAAAAGTATTTGGGCAAAACATATCTTGGGACAAAAACAATTGCTTATCATTCCAGCTTTGGTTGTCCTTTCAAATGCTCCTTTTGCGCAGTAGTTCCCATCTACAATGCAAGGTGGAAAGGAAAGTCAGCTCAGTTGATTTATAATGATATCAAATATCTGAAAGACAATTTTGGCGGTAATGCCATCGAGTTTCATGACAACAATTTCTTTGTTTCTGAAAAACGCGTAGTCGAATTCTCAAATCTCATCAAAAACGAAAATATGGTTTGGTGGGGAGAAGGGAGAATTGATACCATCAATAAATATTCCGATGAATCTTTGGCATTAATGCGAGCGTCCGGTTGTAAAATGATCTTCTTCGGCGCAGAAACCGGAAACGATGAAGTGTTGAAAAAGATGGATAAAGGAGGTACACAAAGCGCAGATCAAATAAGATCTTTTGCTTCACGAATGGCAAAGTTTGATATCATTCCTGAGTATTCCTTTGTTTTGGGGACGCCGGCAGATTCCCCTGAACTGGTAATGAAACAAATTGACCAGGACATTACATTCATTAAAGAAATCAAATCCATCAATCCGAAAACAGAAATCATTATTTACGTGTACAGCCCCGTACCCAATGAAGGCTCGGATATGTACAATAAAGTTTTAGAAACTGGTTTTAGATTCCCCGAAAAGCTGGAAGATTGGATCAGTCCCCAGTGGGAATCATTTGATCTTCGCAAAAATCCATTAACGCCGTGGCTCACTCCTGAAATGATCGACAAGATCAAAGATTTTGAAACAGTGTTGAACGGTTATTATCCAACTATATCAGATGTTCGTCTCACTTCATTAAAGAAAAAATTATTGCGGGCTATTTCTTACATGCGATATAAAACCGGCATTTACTATAAGCCTTACGAGTTAAAAGCCCTGCAGATTTTGTGGAAGTATCGTCAACCTGAAATAGAAGGATTTTAATGAGAGGTCTCATAAAACATATTGTAAGCGCTACTTACAAACCCTTGCTGGTGAAATATCTTGCAACGACAAGGACGTATTCTTACAAAGGCATTCATCTTGAAATTCCGCCACAGGTATTTCATCCCGGTTTTTTCTTTTCCACAAAATTGTTGCTCCGATATATTTCCAAAGAACATTTCAGTGATAAAACTTTTTTGGAGCTCGGTGCCGGCAGTGGGCTATTAAGCATTTATGCGGCAAAGAGAGGTGCATCTGTGATGGCTGCTGATATTAATCCGGTTTCAATTGAATGCATCAACTTGAATACAGAACAAAATGCTGTTAAAACCAAGACGATTCTTTCAGACGTTTTTGATAATGTTTCTCCGCAGCATTTTGATTATATCCTGATCAATCCGCCCTATTACAAAAAGAAACCGTCTTCCTTTCGTGACTATGCCTGGTATTGTGGTGAGAACGGCGAATATTTTCAGAAACTATTTAAGAAGCTTGCTGAATTCATGGATGAAAGCTCCAATGTACTAATGGTTTTATGCGATGGTTGTGATTTGCAGATGATAAAGTTTCAGGCTGCGAAAAATTCTTTCAGTATGAAATGCGTTCTAACATATACCACTATAATGGAACGGAATTACATTTTTAAGATAGAGCAATGCAGATGATCATTCAGATTGACGATAAACATTTTTCTTCTTCATCAAACGAGTTTGAGCAGCTCTACTTTGATCTTCGTATCCAAGAAAAAAGGATGTACACAGATGACGAAGTAATGTGGTTGCCTGATGTGAATAGTGATCATATTCATAGAAACGAATGGAAGATCAGGAAAACTTCCTGCCAGAGACTAACAAGGTATTTAGCTAATAAGAAAAAGCCACTGAAAATTTTAGAAGTCGGGTGTGGCAATGGGTGGCTTTCATATCATCTTTCTCAAATTCCCAACTCCAATGTTGTAGGACTGGATGTAAACTTTTTTGAGTTGCAGCAGGCGAGCCGGGTATTCGCAGCGACTCCGAACCTGAGGTTTGTTTATTCGGATTTGAACGAGGTACAAAATGACAAATTCGATATTATTGTTTTCGCTGCATCCATTCAGTATTTCAGATCATTTTCAGATATTATTCAGTCGGCTCTGAACAGGTTAAATACAGCCGGAGAAGTTCATATTATCGACTCACATTTTTATTATCAAACGGAAGTGGAAGATGCCAGGCAAAGAAGCCGGGAATATTTTGACAGTAAAGGCTTCGATAAAATGGATGGTTTTTATTTCCATCACACGCTTAAAAACCTTGATGAGTTGAACGCTGAGATCCTGTATAATCCAAATTCATTAATTAACCGCATATTAAAAAAAAGAAACCCGTTTCATTGGGTATGCATTAAAAAATGATCAGCCAGTCACTATATCACACTTATAAACGTTACAGAACCTTGCAAACAGATAAGATATCTGCATTGCCGATAGTCATTTTGATGCCGCATAGCGCCTGTAATTGTAAGTGCGTAATGTGTGACATATGGAAGGGAAATAAAAACTTAAAACAGCTAACCGAAAACGATATTGAAGGACTGCTTGTTTGTTTGAAGAAGTTGGGTACAAAGCAAATTGTGATGTCGGGAGGAGAAGCCATGCTGAATCCCAACTTCTTTTCGCTATGCAGGATTTTAAAAAGACAAAATCTCAAAATCACTTTACTTTCTACAGGGCTAATACTCAAAAAACAGGCAAATGAAATTTTACAATGGATCGATGAAATAATTGTTTCAATGGACGGTGATGAAATGACACACAATGCCATTCGCAATATTGGCGCAGCTTATGCAAAGTTGAAAGAAGGTGTTCAGTACCTTAAATCGTGTAACCCTCAATTTAAAATTTCTGCAAGAACGGTTATCCATCGTTTGAATTTTAGAAAATGGTCTGCAATAATTGAAAGTGCAAAGCAGATTGGTGTGGACAGCATTAGTTTTCTTCCCGCAGATGTGAGCAGCCGTGCTTTTAACCGGGATGTCTTATGGACAGAAGAAAGACAAATGGATATAGCAATACACGTGGATGAACTTTCAGACTTTCGGAGTGTTCTTGATAATGTAATCTTCGAGTACCAATCGGAGATTGATGCTCATTTTATTTCCGAATCTCCAGAAAAGCTCAGAAAAATTTTTACTTACTATCGTGCCATTCATGGTTTGGATGAATTTCCCTACAAAAAATGTAATGCGCCCTGGGTATCAACGGTAATCGAACCTGATGGTAATGTAAAGCCTTGTTTTTTTCATCCTTCCATTGGAAATATTCGCTCTGCTTCCTTGACTGAGATTTTAAACGGAGAGCAAGGCCTGAGTTTTCGCAAGAACCTGAATATGGATAAAGATGACACATGTAAGCGTTGTGTTTGTTATCTAAACCTGCCCGCGACAATGAACCCCGTCAATTAAGAGCTATGAAAAGTATTTTGTTTACACACTCTTATTTTTTGAAGTTCGATCCAAAGCAATTAAAGATCGGGCAACCATATGCACCATTGGGAACTTTGTATGCTGCAGCAGTGATGAGGGAACATGGTTTTAAGATATTGCTGCATGATGTTCAATTCTCGAATGGTCCCAAAGACATATTACCTGTATTGAGCCAAAGTTTGCCGAAATATTTTGTGATATACGATGATGGATTCAATTACCTCACAAAGATGTGTCTCACCAATATGCGTGTGGCAGCTTTTAAGATGATTTCCTATGCGAAGGAGAAAGGCTGCATTGTTATTATTTCGAGCAGCGATTCAACTGATCGCTATGAAGAATACCTCGATGCCGGTGCAGATTTTATTTTACTTGGCGAAGCAGAACAGACTTTATTGGAACTGATCCAGTCAATTGAAGAGACTAAAGATGACACATCGACAATTTTCGGACTGGCTTTCAAAAAAAGCGACGCGTATGTTAAAACTACAGCGAGAAAAGTTATGAGGGATCTGGATTGCTTGCCCCTGCCTGCATGGGATATTCTGGATATCACACCATATAAAAAAATGTGGCTTCAACATGCAGGCTTTTTCTCGATTAATATAGGAACAACAAGAGGTTGTCCGTTTAAATGTAACTGGTGTGCAAAACCAATTTATGGTAACCGTTACAATGCACGTTCACCGCAAAATGTAGTGAACGAGATCAAATACCTGAATGAAAAATTTGGTATCGATCATATCTGGTTCTGCGATGACATCTTTGGATTGAAACCAGGCTGGATAAATGAATTTGCTGATTTGGTTGAGAGCGAAAATTTAAAATTTAAATTTAAAATTCAGTCAAGGGCTGATTTACTTATACAGGAAAATTATGTAAGTGCATTGGCTCGTGCCGGTTGCGATAATGTTTGGATGGGAGCAGAGAGTGGTTCTCAAAGAATTTTGGATGCAATGGATAAAGGTATTACGGTGGGGCAAATCAAGGAGGCTACTGCATTGCTAAAGAAACATAGCATAAAGCCATCTTTCTTCATTCAGTTTGGTTACCTGGGCGAAACAATGACTGATATAAAACTAACGGTAAAAATGATCAACAAACTGATGCCGCACGAAATTGGCGTATCAGTTTCCTATCCATTACCGGGTACCGGTTTCTTTGAAAATGTGAGAGAACAATTAAAAGAAAAATCTAACTGGACCGACTCCGATGAACTGGCGTTGATGTTTAGGAATACCTACCAACCGGCTTTTTATAAACAACTCCACAGGTATGTGCACAAGAGTTTTAAGAGAAATCTCGCCTGGCAGAATTTTATCTTCATTTTAAAGAAACCATTCAAAATTAATTGGGTTGTTTTGAAAAAAGCCCTGGTGGGCATTTATGTAATTCCAGGTCTATTGTATGCTAAAATCAAATTGAAACAATTGGAAAGGGCATGAGTGTGTTAGTTAATCATATCAACGAATTAAAAGCTGCAGAGGCATTTACAAAACAGTCGACGGTTTTTGACCAGTTGTACAACAATGACGTGATTATTCAATACAAAAGAGAACGAGTGAGAGAACATATCCTTAAATATGCAAGACCAGGATGTGCTATGCTTGAGTTGAATTGTGGCTCCGGAGAAGATGCTATATACTTTGCAAAGAAAGGATTTGCAGTACATGCAACAGATGCATCAACTGGAATGCTGGAGGTGTTGAAACAGAAAATCACTAAAACTGGTTATAATGACGAGATAAGTTTTGAAGAATGTTCTTTCACAGAGTTGGAGCGTCTACAGGTAAAACAATCTTTCGATTATGTGTATTCCAATTTTGGGGGACTTAATTGTACATCTGAATTGGAAAAGGTTTTGAGCTCACTAAATGCGATAGTGAACACAAGAGGTGTGGTTACATTGGTTGTTATTTCAAAGTTCTGTTTGTGGGAAACATTGATGCTCTTCAAAGGCAAATTTAAAACTGCAGTCAGACGGCTTTTTTCAGGTAAAGGAAGAAAAGCACATGTCGAAGGGAAGTTTTTTAAATGCTGGTACTATTCTCCGTCATTCATAAAAAGGCATTTGCAACCTCACTTCGACCTTTTAAGTGTTGAAGGTTTGTGCACTATAGTTCCACCTTCTTACATTGAAAAATTTGGAGAAAAATATCCGAAAGCATTGCAGTATCTAAAACAAAAGGAGGACAGGCTAAAAGATAAGTGGCCATGGAAGTTCATCGGCGATTACTTCATTATTTCTATCAGAAAAAAGATCTAAGCCCTTTCCACTCTTGTCTTTGGCGAAAAACTAATTTCCCTGATTTTAGATTGTTTCCACAATTGATGCAGGTAAGAGTATTTAAGCCAGCTATAGTAAGCAATTGTTTTTGCAGATATCCAACCAGGGCGGCCATCTAAAAACCCGAATTGAAAAATGTAGGATTTTACCGAATTAAAAACGGGAGAGATGAATCGTTTCAGCAGTGTAGTTCGTTTTCCTTGAAGAAAATATTTTTCAGCACTCATCTGTGCATATAAAGTTGCTCTTGCTTTATAATCCTGTTCATTTATTAAGCCAAAATGGTTAATATGCCCATTGATTAGTTTTCTCCGGTGAGCAGCACTAACTAATTTTTCATGGACAAGCGTAAGATCCCATGCAGCATTTGTGCGGTTGTAAATTCTTTTGACTGTTTCAAAACCTAAGGTACCAAACCGAAATTTTTTGTTGCCTAAATAATTTGTGCGACGAAACTTGTAAATGGCGTCGGTGTCATTAAAGTTCAAATCCCAAATAGATTGGGCTAGTTTTCTGCTGATTCTTTCGTCTGCATCAAGCGCAAGTATCCAGTCGTTTTTTGCTTTTTCTGCTCCCAGATTTCTCGATGCACCATAGCTCTTCCACGTCGTAGCAACGACTCTTGCTCCGCATTCAACAGCCAGGTTCACTGTCTGATCTTTACTGCTTGCATCAACCACTATGATGTCATCCGAAATCAGCTTTGCTGATTGAATGCAATCAACAATATTGCGTTCTTCATTGCGGGTTATTATCACGACAGAAAGTGAATTCATTTCAGTAATTAAAATACGGTTTTTGCCCTGCTTTCATAGCGATAGAACAAATTGAATATTTTTTTCTCATACAATGTCATAAATTTTTTCTGGAAAGCCATTGGATTGGGTTTTGCATAATGCTTGGATGCATCCATGCTCAACACAATGCCCCGCTTATTTAATTTTCCCATTCGGGTTTTCTTTTTCCATAAAAGGACAGAAATATTCATTAGTAAGAGATCGACCAGGTTACCAAATGAGTTCCTGAAAATGAACTCGACTGTTTTTTTAAAAAAAGGATTCCTTGTTTCTTCTACGTAGGAAACGCGTAAGCTGTGGTTTGGTAGATAACTTTTGCTCCAGTCATTTTGTTTGAAGAACTCTTTAAAGATTTCGATGCCGCGTAATGGCAAAAGTGTTGCTATCTCTATTGCTGTATAGATGTTCTTTTCTTTTATCTGCAGCATTTCTTCATCGATGTAGTAGTTCATGCAAAAAAGATCTTCTTTTTTGAAAAGGATAGCGATCTTTTTAAAACAATGCATGAAAGTTCGTGCTAACCAAAGCTTATTTCTTTCAGTTATAATAAAAAAGTCAATGTCAGAGTTTTCATCAGCAAAGTTTTTAGAAAGAGAGCCCGACACGGCAACGCCTTTTACAAAAGGAAACGTTGAAAGAAAACCTGCAATTTTTTCTGCTGTTTTCAGCATGTTTTTTGCTCTCATGTTTCCCTCTCTTCTTCTTTGTACAAGCGAATAATCTTCACGTAAGGAATAGAATTCATCCATCTTATAGATCCAGCTTTCCATGGCAAGATTCTTTAAGTCGTCAAAAAAGTCTTCATGACAATAATCCGTTTTCAAAAATTGGACTATTTCCGTTTGTGTAAGTGGATAATCGAAAATATCGAAATAAGAAAGGGTGGCTAATATGTCTTGTTTAACGCACAATTGGAAGTGAATGTTCAATATAAAAACGTGGAAAACTCAGTTGGGTTGCTTTTGAAAGTTGATACCTCCCAATGAATAATTGATATCCCGTACAGCAGCATTATCAATCGCCGAAGCTTGTTTTAATTCCGTTGGTTTGGGGCCTAGGTAGGACAGCATAGGTAGAAACATAAAAATGATCATTCCATATTGTGTTTGAAGTGGCGCATCTGTAAAACAATATACCAGCAATAAAAAGACCAGCCATTTTAGCTCCTTTCTTTGTCCAACTGCCGCCATTTTGAAAAGAGTGTAACAAATAAAAAGAAATACTGCTAAACCAGGCAAGCCGTTTTCGAGCAAAACCTGTAAAAACTGGTTGTGTGTATGATACCCGAGAAACCCGCGATTATCAGTTCCAGTCACACCTGTGTACATTTTTGTAGCGATGTATTTCTTGTCGAGGAAAAATTGTGCATCTCCTGGTGTTAACCCCGATACCCATGCGTGCTGTTCGTTAAGTATTTCGTAAGTAAATCGCCACTGAAGTAACCTGAATTGAACGCCGTTGAAGTGAATGCCGGGATCAAATTCTTTCTGTTCAAATAATAAATTATTGCCTGTAAAAACAGCCCGAAAGCGGTTGCCAACGGGGTTTGGGGTTAAAAGAAGAATAGATGTGATTGCAACAAATCCTACCACAAAAACTTTACTCCTGCGCTTACTGAACTGATTATTAAAAAAATCATAAAGCAAATAGAATACGTAGAAACAGATAATAAGCTTGGAAGAAAGAAGAATCAGAAAAATTGAAAGAAATATACTCATTAGGCGACACGGAAGATTAGATAATGTGTCGCCCTTTTCTTTTCGATTTTCAATAAGAAAAGCAAGAGTAGTAAATACAAGTATGGAAAATTGTATAGCATGTTGTGAAAGCGGCTTTACAAGATCATGATAGAAAAAAACTTTGTACGAACTTCCGCCTGAATATTTTACCAGAGCAAAACCGAGGCAATAAACCGATGCAGCTGATAAGATTATAGAGAGATAAAACATGACCTTCCGGAATCGTGCTACAGTAAAAAAATCGCGACTTATGAAAACGGAAAGTGGGACGAAAACCAGTCCACTGTTCATTTGAAGAATTCTCAACGTGTTTTCAATATGCTTCGAATATAATGACGAGACACATTGTATAAGGAAGAGTAGAACACAACCAATCAGAAAAAGCAAGTTCCATTTGTCACTGAGAATACAAATTCTGGCTTTTTCTTTTCGAATAATTCCAGTTAGTAGGATCAATCCTATAGATATGCTACTCACTGCTCTCAATGAAAAAACGATGCTGACAAGGAAAATGATGAAGATGGCAAAAAGAATAGAATCCAGTCGGTTTGAAGTATTTTCCCTTTGCATTTTAAAAATTACTGTAGCAGCCTGCTGGTTTTTAGTTTTATCCGTATAAAAAGGAATAATGAGACGAGGTAGCCGATGAACAGTCCTGATGCCATTCCTAATAATGAAAGTTTCAACAAGCCGTTCCTGCTCAGTTTTCCCTTATTAAAATTTTCAAGAACTTGGATGCCTGCAAGAAATTTTAAGTCCTCCTGGTAATTAAATAGCTTTTCGTTAAGCTCAATTGTTTGTGCACTGATACGGGAAATATCGAGCATAAACGATGAGCTGTTGCGCTGACTGGTTTGGATAAGGCTATCAATAATTTGCTTAGTTACATTTAGCTTCGCAATTTCGTCGGTTGTTCTTTTTATTAATTCTCTGTCTCTTGCTTTTTTGGTTTCAATTTTCTCTTTTACATAAGGACTGTTGTTGAGTCCATAGACAATCCCTTTTTGTAGCTGGTCAAGGATGGAATTATCTTTTACCGTTACGTTAATTATAAAACCGTTTGGATTATTTACGGCATAGGTTTTTAAAATTTCCTCGGCTGAAATCTTACCGAGCTTCTCAATAACAGTTATATCGCAGTTCAACAGTTTTGCAAGTTGCGCTTTTTCACCCTTGCCCAGCAGTTCTTTCCAGTTATCAACGATCTCAATCTCTTCCTGGTTAGAAAGAAACATAGAATGCACGATCAACCTGGTTGTAAACTGTGTGGGAGAGCTGAAATATTTGTAAAGGCCAAAGCTTAATCCCACAATAGCGCTGCCAAAAAGAATTAGTTTAAAGCGCTGAATAAAGGAGGTTGCCTTCCCAATAAGATTAATTATATCCAGTTCATCCGGGTGATGAGTGGTACCATTGCCGTTTTTGGCAATGCTTTGTTTCAGGATAACGTTTTCGTGTTGCAAGGCTTAATGAATTGGCTCTATACTTTAAAACGAAAGATTGGACTTGTTGGATGCTTTGGAACAAACTTTTTGTGCTCATTTTGCGTATTCACCAGGACATGAGAATAAACCGGTATTTGCCTTTCGCCTTGCTTTATTTCTTTTTCAACTCATTAGGCTTGCCATTTGGCCTTACCTACATGGCTTTACTTACTCCTTTTTTTTATTGGTGGATTACAAATACTCGTGCTAAAGAAGTATTGTTACCGTTCGTGGTTTGCATTTTCCCGGTTGTGTTTATTCAAATGGTTTTTGTGGGCGTTGATGATAAGAGCTATCTCACTTCATTACTCAATCTGTTAGCTGTTTACATTTTTTGCCAGGCATTTTATACTTATTTAAAGAGTTGTACTGACCAGGAATCAATTTTTAAGAAGATATTGATCCTCAACTTTATTCTTTGCCTCGTTGCCATACCATTTTATTTTACCTCTTATTCCAATTTTTTTTGGGATAGCCAGCCCTTGACGGAAGGTGTAAATGATTTTAAACGCTTGCGGCTTTTTACTTATGAACCATCCTATTACGCTACATTGTTTGTTCCATTTTTCTTTTTCTTTCTTTTAAAAATCATTTTGAAACAAAACAGGACCAACAGCTGGTTGCTTTTGCTAATGATATTTATTCCTTACATGCTATCATTTTCATTCGGTGTAGTCACTGCAATTGCTTTATCAGTACTTTTTGTTTTGGGTTTTTACCTGCAACGACTTGTTGTAAAGAGACGGGTTGTTAATCTTGCGCTTTTATCGACAGCATTTATTGTGTCTGCAATAGTTTTTATTATCCTCGCTTTCCCGAGCAACACAATGCTCCTTCGAATTGAAAATATTATGTCCGGCCATGACAGTTCAGGAAAAGGAAGAACCTATGAAGCTTTTTTTCTAGCTATGAAAATCCTTGCTTTGAAAAGCCAGCTTTGGGGCATAGGTCTCGGTCAAATAAAAGTTATTGGTACAGATATCATCAAGGATTTTTATTTATACCCTGTAGATTACAAAACAGTAGCCATTCCAAATGCAACCGCAGAGACCTTAGCTCTTTTTGGTTTTGTTGGATTGTTCTTTCGCTTCGCAATTGAAATTTTTCTGTTCGTCCACACACAGGTTTGGAAGAATTACTACCGGCTTTTGCTCTTTATTTTCATGTTCATTTACCAGTTCAGCGGAAGTTTCATAACTAATTTGGCAGAATATGTTATCTGGATATTAGCGTTCACCAATGTATTTAAGCAATTTGATGTATTGCAGAAGGAACAGTTTGTCTTGCCTTTGTGTGAATAGCATCTATCATTAAATCTTCATAAGCATCTACAATTTTTTCCCAGTTGTAAGTTTCCATAATCTTTTTCAAATTAAATTGTTTACAACTAGCAGATGTAGCATAAGGCGCAGTATCAAATATAGCTGCTACCTCTTCTCTGTTTGAAAAATATTCTGCGTTGTTTTCAAGAATAGCCTTGTTAAAGATATTATTGTGTGCTGCGATATTGCATTTACATGCCATTGCTTCGAGCAAGGAGGGATTGGTGCCACCAACTGAATGCCCGTGAAAATATCGCTTAGAAAAATACCGTAGATTATTCAAAACTGTTTTGTCATAAACCGGGCCAATGAATTTTATTTTTTCACTTGCATATTTATGTTTCCATAACTTCCCAAATTTGTTTTCTTTTCCAACGATGATCAAATCATACTCAGATTTTGAATTGAGAAATCCTTCTATGATCATTTCAATATTATTCTCAGGCTCCAACCTGGAAACAACCAGATAATATTGGTTTGGAGTGAGTTGGGATTGGTCAAGCAACGAAGCATCAGGTGTTGTAAATGTTTGTGCCCCGTAAGGTATAAAAACCGACGTTTTTTGATACGTATCTAAAATATGTTGTTGAATGCCGGGAGAGTCAGCAACCAGGTAGTCGCCGTTTTTTGCAGCCCAGGCTTCTGCTTTTTTAATAAATGCTTTTGTAAGTTGTGAATACTGTGTACGCTTCCATTCCAATCCGTCCATGTTAACTATGTTGACAGAATTTTTTGGCCACAACCAATGCCAGATGGAGTTGCTTGTATAACCCAGTTGCAGCAGGATATCGTAATTCTTTTTACGGGCATCTTTTATGCAATTAAAGTCATAAATGAACTGACCGGCAGCTTCTAGTTTATCTTCCCAATCTTTACAATGAATGATATTCACGCCTCGCCACGTCTTTTCTTTATATGGATGGAGGCTCGAGTTATAGACAAACACTTCATGTCCTTTTTTAGCTAGTCCTTCCGCAAGATGCTGGGCACACTCCTCAAAACCACCATATGCATTTGGAATGCCTCTTGAGCCTAATATTCCGATCTTCAAATTCATTAATGGTAACAGAATTTTTGAATAGGTGATAGTATTCTTTCGTAGGCCTGCAGGGTTTTCTTTGCTGCAATACTCCACGTAAATTCTTGGAGAATTTTTTCTTTCAGCTTAAATGACGTATCAGCATTAGCTGCAGACACCACAGCTTTGTAAATAGATTCCGGGCTTTCAGGGTTGCAATAAAATGCATTGCCTCCAAAGTAATCTCTTGTAAAACCTTTGTCAGTTACTACAATATTGCAACCCATCGCAGCAGCTTCTAAAGATGACAAGCCGCAGGTTTCAAACCAACTTGGTAACACGTGCACTTTTGCCTTTTTGTAGTAGCTGCTCAATTCTTTTTGTGTAAGCCTGCCTGTGAATACAATATTTTTAGAAGCAATCTTTTTGCATTCGTTATAGTAGCTTTTCTGATTGTCACTTGAATTTCCAATCAACAAAAGTTTAAACTGTGTATCGTTGAGTGCCTTAACGAGATTGATTTGATTCTTAATTCCTTCAATCCTTGCGGCGCAGATTACAAGCAACTGATCCTTTTGAATAACACTGTTATTGCTAAATGTTTTTTCGTTGATTCCATTCGGAACAATTGTAAAAGGCTTTTTAATAGCGTACAGTTTCTCTAATTCCTGATATTCCGCCGGTGAGTTGGGCAAAACCATTTCAGCTTTTTCAAGAATGTATACTACAGATTTCTTTTGTCCTTTCCACAAAAAGCTTTTTGAAGGAAGGTGGTCCTTCATCAATATCCATCTGCACACTGTCTTCATATATTCTGCGGAAGAGAATAATTTAAATAGCTTTCCTGAAAGGCCTTTTCGATGGTTCCTGTCATATTCTGTGTAATCAACAAGAATTGGAGATACAACAAACGGCTTGTTTGTCTTACTTATGTGGTATAAAATATTTGCCGGACGTATTAGGTTGAAAAAATGCAGCAGGTCGAAGTCTTCGTAGTTGATCTTTTCATGCGATAAAAAAATGCTGACTTTGATGCCAAGCTTCCTGAGTTCCTCAGCAGTTTCTAAGATTTGGATAGTATCTCCACCGTGAACCTTGTATAAAGTCGATCTGGTTATGAAGGCAATTTTCATCTATAGATGATTACGTTCAACATAGATGAAAGGCTGCTTGTATTGAAATAAATTGTTTCTTTAAATCCAATTTTCCTAATTCATCAAGCTATGTTGTATCGTATAAGAATCTCCGTTCTGGCATTCACAATCTCTTTGTCAGCTCAATGCTTTTCTCAAACTGACACTTCTGTTTATAGTATGCTGGAATGGCGCATGATTGGACCTCACCGCGGAGGAAGAACCGTTGCAGCTGCAGGCGTTCCTCAACAACCGAATGTTTTTTACATGGGCGTGAATAATGGCGGCGTTTGGAAAACAACCGATTATGGCAGAACATGGTTCCCTGTTTTTGATAATGAATCAACAGGTTCCATAGGTACGATAACTATTGCGTCTTCGGATCCTAATACCATTTATGTAGGCAGTGGCGAAGGTCTTCAACGGCCCGACCTTTCTGTTGGTAATGGAATTTACAAGTCAACGGATGCGGGTAAAACATGGACACATCTGGGGCTACGTGACGGTCAGCAAATTCCCAAAATTGCTATCGATCCGAAAAACCCAAATAGAATTTTTGTCGCAGTATTAGGTCATCCTTATGGTCCCAATGAAGAAAGAGGCATTTATCGTTCAACAGATGGTGGGAAAACTTTTGAGAAGGTTTTGTACATGAATGAAAATGTTGGCGGTGACGACGTGGATATAGATCCTTCTAACCCAAATATTGTTTATGCTACAATGTGGGAGGCAAGACAGGGGCCATGGGAAAACGGTGCATGGAGCGGAACCCATGGAGGCATCTATAAATCCATAGATGGTGGAACAACATGGAGGAAAATCCAAAAAGGCCTGCCGGACAATTTGGTTCAGGCGCATGTTGCCATTGCTCCTTCCTCACCAAATACAGTCTATGTTATCTTTAGTACAACGCAACCAAACGGATATGGAACGGGTGGCGGAATGGGTATGTACCGTTCCGATGATGCTGGCGAAACATGGAAAGGAGACATATCGGAAGATGGAAGGCCGAAAGCAAAAATTGGCGGTGGCGATTTGCCGGAGATTTCAGTCGATCCTCAAAATACAGAAACTATTTACAGCACCAGTATTGTCCTATGGCGCTCAACTGATGGAGGAAAAACATGGACAGGAATTAAAGGTGCACCAGGAGGAGATGATTATCAAAACATATGGATCAATCCTTTGCATCCCGAAGTTTTTTTAGTGAATAGTGACCAGGGTGCAGCGGTGAGTGTGAATGGTGGGCAAACATATTCATCATGGTATAACCAACCCACAGCGCAATTGTATCATGTAAGTGCCGACAATGCTTTTCCTTATAATGTTTACAGTGGACAGCAGGAGAGTGGATCAGTTGGAATTTCTTCTCGAGGAAACGATGGTGGAATTAATTTCCGCGATTGGCACCCGGTTGGTGCAGAAGAATATGGCTATGTTGCTCCTGATCCTCTCGATCCTAATATTATTTATGGAGGAAAAATTACAAAGTATGATAAACGTACAGCGCAAACACAAAGCATTGCACCAGAAGCTGTGCGAAGTGGCAAGTACCGTTTTGTAAGAACTGAACCTGTTGTGTTTTCACCTGTCGATCCACACACCTTATTTTTTGCAGGAAATGTATTGTTCAAAACGACAAACGGTGGGAATAGCTGGCAGGTCATCAGTCCTGATTTGACAAGAGAAAGTTGGGATGTGCCATCAAGTGTTGGCGTTTACTCAACACCTGAATTGAAAACAATGCCGAGGAGAGGCGTGATCTATACGGTTGCTCCTTCATTTAAAGATGTAAATGAAATTTGGTGCGGAACGGATGATGGGCTAATTCAATTAACAAAAGATGGAGGCAAAACATGGAAGAATGTTACACCATCAGAAATTAGCTCATGGAATAAAATTTCCATTATCGATGCAGGGCATTTTGATGGGAATACTGCCTATGCAGCAGTTAATAAAATTCGTTTGGACGATATGCATCCTTACATCTTTAAAACACATGATGGCGGAAAAACGTGGAAGAAGATTGTAAAAGGCTTACCTGATGATCCAATCAATGTTGTTCGTGAAGATCCAAAGCAAAAAGGATTATTATTTGCCGGAAGCGAAATAGCAACCTATGTTTCTTTCGATGATGGTGAACATTGGCAACCGTTGCGAATGAATATGCCCGCAACTTCTATTCGTGATCTAATTATTAAGGATGATGACATTGTTGTGGCAACGCATGGAAGAGGATTTTGGATTATGGATGCAATAAACTCGCTAAGACAAATTGCATCACAGAAAAATCAAAGTACTGTATTGTTCAAACCTTCAAAAACGTACCGTGTTCGATGGAACATGAATACGGATACACCATTGCCGCCAGAAGAACCTGCCGGACAAAATCCACCTGACGGCGCTGCAATCGATTATTATTTATCAGGAGATGCGAAAGAAGTTATTCTCGAAATAAATGACGCAAAAGGAAACTCGATTTGCAGGTATTCAAGTAATGATACACTATATAAAATACCCGAAGTAAATATCCCTTTGTTTTGGATTCGTCCACAACAAATCTTGTCCGCACAAAAAGGTGCTCACCGCTTTATTTGGGATTTGCATTATCAACCATTAAATTCCCCTGCGTCATATCCAATGACAGCAGTTTATCAAAACACTGCTCCTGCCTATACTTCTCCTTGGATAATGCCTGGAGCATACGCCTTGATCTTAACAGTAGATGGCAAAAAGTATTTTGAGAATCTGTCTGTAGTAATGGATCCACGGGTAAAAACGCCGGTAAAAGATCTGCAACTGCAACAGTATCTTTCCTTACAAGCCTATAACATTCGAAAGCAAATATCACAAATAGCAAACGACATTGTTCTTTTGAAAGCAAGAGTTAAAGATCAATCGGCAATTGATTCGCTCGACCAATTTGTAAATGGTGCA
Organism: Flavisolibacter sp.; assembly: GCA_035554655.1. GTDB lineage: Bacteria > Bacteroidota > Bacteroidia > Chitinophagales > Chitinophagaceae > Flavisolibacter. The sequence continues at coordinate 456,381 of DATMIF010000026.1, read as the reverse complement.
AAAGGTAGTACAGGGGTTAATCTTAACCAGATGGCCGGCACATTTTACTCTTTACATACGCTTTTACAGGAAAGCGACATGCCTCCTACAACACAGATGGTCAATTCAATGAAAGAAGCACTGGCAAGCTTTCAAAAGCTTTTACAAAAATGGGGAGATATCAGAAGCAAATACAGGTAAGTCATAGCCGTCTTTTTAAAAATGCATGCTTCGATATCATTTATCGACATTTTATCAATGTCATAATGTAAATGGCAATTTCATTTTATTTTCGGCAAGTCATTTATTCTGTGATGAAAGAATTGAGGAAGACAAAGGATGAAGATCTTGATCAACCGTCTAAAAATAAATAAGCTATAATCATGAGCATTTTAAATCAATTTGAATTAAGAGGAAAGACAGCATTGGTAACCGGAAGCGATACCGGTTTAGGACAAGGAATGGCAATTGCGCTCGCAGAAGCGGGTGCCGACATTATTGGGGCATCAAACGTTGAAGCAATTAAAGGTGGAGATACAGAAAAAGCTATTGTTGCGCTGGGAAGAAAATTCACCGGTTATGTAGTGGATATTTCCAACAGGGAAGATCTTTATAATTTCATCAGTAGCGTAAAAGCAAACCATACCATTGATATCTTAATCAACAATGCGGGTATGATCTTAAGAAAACCTGTAGCAGAACATCCTGATGAATGGTATGATAAAGTGATAGCCGTAAATCAAACAGCTCAATTCATTCTTGCAAGAGAATTTGGAAAGGACATGCTGGAAAGAGGCAATGGTAAAATTGTATTCACCTGCTCCCTCTTAAGTTTCCAGGGAGGAATTAATGTGCCGGGGTATACTTCTTCTAAGTCTGCAGTAGCAGGACTTGTAAAAGCATTTGCAAATGAATGGGCCGGCAGAGGCATCAACATCAATGGAATTGCACCTGGTTATATTGCAACGAACAACACACAAGCCTTAAGAGAAGACCCTGTTCGTTCTAAAGCAATTCTAGATAGAATACCTGCCGGACGCTGGGGACAGCCAAGCGATTTCAAAGGACCCGTCGTGTTTCTTTCATCAGACGCAAGTTCTTATATGAACGGTCACGTCATGGTAGTGGATGGCGGATGGATGGCCAGGTAAAAAAACTAACCGATCATAACTGGTCGGTTTTTTTACTTGCAATATTTTGGAAGATTAAGCCGCCGAGAATGGGTGAGGTTAACGTGGTGGGGTAAACAAATGCTAACAGGAAAAAAATAAAAATGAATTTTCGTTTTCTATTTAAATCCGCGAATGTTCCGCTTAAAAAAATTGTTGTTGGTTGTTTTTGTGTTTTGATCTCAATGAGCATCGTTGCGCAAATAGCCAATACTATTAAGGGGGGAAAGAAAATCAGCCCCGATTTATTCGGGTTGTTTTTTGAGGACATTAATTATTCTGCCGATGGCGGGCTGTATGCAGAAATGGTACAAAACCGTTCTTTTGAATATAGCCCCACTGACCGAAGGGAATGGCATCCTTTCTCATTCTGGCAATATATTACGCCGGGTTTTTCATATGGTGCCGTAAGTGTAGAAACCAGGGAACCTGTTCATCCAAACAATCCGCACTATATCGTTTTGAACATTGAACATGTTGGTGATACCGGAATTGGAATCAGGAATCCAGGATTCGATAGGATGATTGTTAAGAAAGGAGAGAATTATAATTTCTCATTGTTTGCCCGGCAACTTAGTGAACAACCTATAACATTATGGGTTAGCCTTCAAAATCCCGGCGGTAAAATTCTGGCAGAAAATAAATTTTCAGCTTCATCAAACGAATGGAAGCAATACCGTACAAGCCTTTCATCAACCGCAGGTAGCGACAGTGCTTCGTTGGTGATCCTGGCCTTAACAGAGGGTAAACTTGCTTTAGATGTGATTTCGCTTTTTCCTGAAAATACTTTTAAAAATCGTCCCAATGGTTTGCGGTCAGACCTTGCTCAAATGCTTGCGGACATTCATCCGAAATTCATCCGTTTCCCCGGTGGTTGCTTGGCACATGGCGACGGTTTGGGAAATATGTATCGTTGGAAAAATACGGTTGGACCAATTGAAGAAAGAGTAGAACAAAAAAATATCTGGGGTTATCACCAAACAGCAGGTTTGGGGTACTATGAGTATTTCCAGTTTTGCGAAGACATTGGTGCAAAGCCGTTGCCGGTATTACCTGCTGCAGTAAGTTGTCAGAATTCGGGTGGAACATGGCGTATTGGAGGAACGGGACAAAAAGCAATTCCAATGAATGAAATGCAGGATTATATTCAGGAAGTGTTAGACCTTATCGAATGGTCTAACGGGCCTGTTACATCTGCATGGGGAGCCAAACGTGCTGCCGCCGGCCACCCTGCTCCCTTCCATCTTGAATATGTGGGCATTGGTAATGAAGACAAAATCACCCCTGAATTTGAAGAACGATTCAAGATGATTTATGCTGCAGTGAAAGCCAAACATCCCGAGATCACAGTAATCGGCACTGTCGGGCCGTTCCCTTCCGGCGAAGATTATGATAAGGGATGGAAGTTGGCAGATCAACTTAATGTTCCGGTTGTTGACGAGCATTATTACAGCCAGCCTGATTGGTTTATTTCCAATCAATACAGGTATGATGCTTACAAGCGGAACGCAACGGAAGTATATCTTGGAGAATATGCTTCGTGGGGCAACAAAATGAAAAACGCCATTTCGGAGGCGGCCTACATGACATCCCTTGAGCGCAATGGTGATGTAGTTCGTATGGCTTCGTATGCTCCTTTGTTAGCTAAAAAAAATTATACGCAATGGAAAACCGACATGATCTTTTTCGACAACACTGCTGTTTGTCCAACACCTAATTACTACGTACAAAAAATGTTTTCATCCAATCAGGGCGATTATTATTTCGACAAGGTTATAAAAAAGAATCCGGCCGATTCTGCGTTAGCAGCTTCTTGCGTTTATGAAAGCAAGTCCGGAGATGTGATTTTGAAACTGGTAAATGCAGGTAACCAATCAAAATCTGTGAAAATTGATTTGAGTCCTTTCAAAAAAGTTAATTCATCAGCTTTAAAAACCGAATTGTCAGGCGATGCCGATGCTATGAACACATTTGATCATCCAAAAACAATTACTCCGGTAACCTCTGGTTTTGAAGTAAAAAAACTGTTCGGGTATTCTGTGCCACCAATGTCATTAACGGTGATCAGAATTAAGACAAGGAAATAATAACACCTAGTTAGTTTGTATGCAAACACTTCAAATGTTTGCGTTAAGCGAGGAAAGCTGGCTTGTATAAAATGATTAAGGTAAGTTTTTTCCAGATAAAAAAATAATATGCTAATGTTTTCCAGGAATAGCCTTTACTTCTTTTTTTTAGCTTTGTTAGTTTCAAACTGTGTTTCTGCACAGAAAAATTTTTCAATTGTAAACAAAACAAGCAAAGTCACTATTGTTTACGACAATAATTCAACCAAACTTGATTCTATTGTTGCAAACCTTCTTGCAGAAGATATTGAAAGAGTAACATCAGTCAGGCCACAAACAAGCTCGGATATTAAAAAAGTAAGCGGTGATATTATCGTAATTGGCTCCGTTCAATCTTCACTTATTCAAAAATTTATTGGCAAAAGTGCTTTCCATAAAAAATTAGAAGGTAAATGGGAGTGCTTTGGTCTTACTATCATTGAGAAGCCTTTCAAAAACATTCCGAAAGCATTCGTAATTGCTGGTAGCGATGCGAGAGGAACTGCTTACGGAGTATTTACGCTTTCTGAAAAAATTGGCATATCTCCATGGTATTGGTGGGCAGACGTTCCGGCAAAACAACAAAAGGAATTGTCAATTACACAGAGTGATTTTATTTCTTCATCGCCTTCTGTAAAGTACAGGGGTATTTTTATTAACGATGAAGACTGGGGACTACAGCCTTGGGCTGCAAAAACGCTTGAACCGGAAACAGGTGATATCGGTCCAAAGACTTATGCTAAAGTATTTGAATTGCTACTTCGTTTAAAAGCCAATATGATCTGGCCCGCAATGCATCCAAGTACTAAGGCATTCTTTCATTATTCTGGAAATGTAGCAGTTGCGGAAGCTTATCAAATCATCATCGGTTCTTCGCATGCCGAACCCATGCTGCGTAACAATGTTGATGAATGGAATGAAAAAACAATGGGTCACTTTAACTACACCACCAATAAAAAAGGTGTTTACAAATATTGGGAAGACAGGGTGCGACAAAGCAGTAATATCAATGCTATATACACCATTGGAATGCGTGGTGTTCACGATAGCCAGATGGAGGGAGTTAAAACTCCCGATGAAGCAGTGCCTTTATTAGAACAAATTTTTAAAGACCAACGACAACTACTCGCAAAATATGTGAACAAAGACGTAACCTCTGTACCCCAAGTGTTCACTGCTTACAAAGAAGTCCTGGACATTTATGATAAAGGCTTAAAATTACCTGAAGATGTAACACTGGTTTGGCCGGATGATAACTATGGTTATATCCAAAGGTTGAATAACGAAAAAGAACAAATGCGAAAAGGTGGTGCCGGAGTGTATTATCATGCATCTTATTGGGGACGTCCTCATGATTATTTGTGGTTGCCTTCAATACATCCCTCGTTAATGCGTGAAGAAATGATGAAGGCTTATGAAACCGGAGCAAATCGTTTGTGGGTGTTAAATGTTGGCGATATAAAGCCCGCAGAATATAACATACAGATGTTTATGGACATGGCTTATAATGCTACACCATTTACAGACAGCCGCTACCCAAAACAACATTTGTATAACTGGATCAGTTCTTTGTTTGGCAAAGAGAATGCTCAAAAAATACAGTCTATTTTGTGGGAGTACTACCAATTGGCATTTCAGCGCAAGCCGGAGTTTATGGGCTGGAGTCAGACAGAACCGAATACAAAAACAAGCTATACGGAGTTTAATCATTTTTATTTTGGAGATGAAGCGCAAAAGAGAATTGACAGGTACAATGAAATAGAGAACTACGCAAAGGACCTTTGGAGAAAAATAGATTCTAGGCTGCGAGATGCTTTTTTTGAGCTCGTTCATTATCCTGTTGTTGGCGCATCGGAGATCAACAAAAAGTTTTTATATCGCGATAAGGCTTATTTCTATTCCAGGCAAAATAGGCTGAGTGCTGATGATTACGCAAAAATGTCGAAGAATGCATACGATAGCATTGTAAAGGCAACCGAATATTATAACAACCAATTGGCAAATGGTAAATGGAGAAATATTATGTCCATGAAGCCAAGAAATCTTTCTGTATATCAACCTGCCGATCTGCCTGAATTAACAATTGATAGCACCTTTAGTTGGGGCATTGCTCCTGAGGGTTTTGTAACTAAAGATTCTTCCTTGTTGCAGCATCATAACTCGCTCTCATTGCCGTCTTTTGATAACCTCAATAAACAAAAATATTTTGTCGACATCTTTTTAAGTAAGCATCAAACATTAAAATGGACGGCTTCAGTTTCGGATGACTGGATTCGCCTTTCACAAGAAAATGGTGTTTTGAATCCGTTGTTGGGAAGTAATCAAACCCGTATTTGGGTGGACATCTATTGGGACAATATGTCTAAAGATGAAAAAGATGGCAAAATCATATTTTCAGATGGTAATAATCAAATAGCAGTGAATGTGCACGTAGCAAAAAAGACTGTAAAAGAATTAGCAGGCTACAATGGTTTTATTGAAGACAATGGTTTTATTTCCATACAGGCTAATCATTTCACAACGCAAACAAACAGGTCTTTGATTCAATGGAAAGGTCTTGATGGTTTTGGATATTCGGACAATGTATTACAGGCTTTGCCGATCCTGTTAAAAACCAATCTGTCTATCGATCCGGACTCAATAAAACGCAACAACGCTTTTGTGGGATATGATTTTTATACCTTTTCCCAGGCAACGCCTTCTGTCGTTGTTTTTATATTGCCTACGCAACCTGTCAACAACAATTTTAGTGTGCACTACGCGATAAGCCTTGATGATGGCCCCCTAAAAATTATAGATACACGAACGTTTGGCCGAAGCGAAGAATGGAAGCAAAACGTTTTACGCAACAGGGCCGAGCGAAAAACAGAGATGCCGACTTTAAATGCAGGCAGGCACACTTTGAAAATATATGCAATAGATCCTGGCGTCATACTCGACGAGATTCGGATTGATTTAGGCGGTTTAAAAAAAGCCTACAGTGCCATTTCTGAAACAAAAATGAAATTATAATTCGAATGGTAATTTATCATTTTAGCAACTGTTGAAATTGACATATGATGAAGAACAAATTGAAATGGTTTTTTGTAACAGTAATTATGATCCCACTTGTGGCGAATGCGCAGAAGGTTTCTGTTTCAAAAAAAGATCTGAACATTCTTACACTCGGTGATAGCAATGGTACATTTCCATGGAGCTGGCCGCAGCAAATAAAGCTGGCTCTCCCAAATGCGCAGGTGTTTAATATCAGTAAATCAGGAAGAACTATTGGGTTTGTAAATAACGGCGACAGCTCTCTTAATTCACTCCTTGTGATTGATGAAAATTTGAAGAAGGCAGCTGACTTCACCAGGGAAAGACCTTTTGATTTTATAGTGCTTGAACTGGGCACCAATGATGGCAAGGCGGTTTTTGCTGATCGTCAGAAAGAAGTAGCCGGTAATCTTGACAAGTTGGTTAAGAGAATAAAGAACAGTAAATATTCTTCAATCAATAAGGCAAAGATCATCATCATTGCTCCGCCGCCTTATGGCTCGATGGCCGAAAGAACTGAAAAATACAAAGGTGGCGATCAAAGGATGAAAGACCTGAATATCGCTTTCAAAAAACTTGCCTCTGATAATGGCTGTTTGTTTGTAAGCGGTTATGAAACTCCCGGATTGAATATTGAAACCATGAGTGACGATGGTTTGCATATGGATGCAGTGGCATCAAGAAAGTTGATTGAGCCAGTTGTAAAACTGATGTCGAAGGATGCGTTATCTCTGGAACAGAAAAATATAAAGGTTGAGATTGCCGAAATAAAACTCAAGGCACCTTTTGAAATGCCGGCTATCAAAGTTCCCGACTTTACTAAATGCCAGAAGCTAAACATCACAGATTTTGGTGCGGTAAAAGAAGATAAAGAGAAAACGTCTGCAGCTATTACAAAAGCAATTGAAAAAGCAAATGCAATGGGCGGGGGGATAGTTGTGATTCCCGAAGGCGAATGGTTAACGAAGTCAATTCATTTCAAGAGTAATGTAAACCTTCATTTAGATAAAGGCGCTGTACTTCTTTTCTCGGGCGACCCCGCAGATTATTTGCCAGCTGTTCGGTCTTCATGGGAGGGATTGGAATGTTATAATTATTCACCGCTGATCTATGCACTTGAATGTAACAACATTGCCATCACAGGTGATGGTGAGCTCAAAGCGCAGATGGACGTATGGGAAAAATGGTTTGCAAGGCCATCGGCACATATGGAAAGTATAAAGCGCTTATACAACTGGGCATGGAACTACAAACCTGTAACTGAAAGACAAATGGTGAATGACACTTCGCACATGCGGCCGCAGTTTATTCAATTCAATCGCAGCGAAAATATTTTGATGGATGGCATTCACATTACAAACAGTCCTTTCTGGACGATCCATCTTTATTTATCGAAGAACATTGTGTTAAGAAATTTGCAGGTGTATGCGCATGGGCATAACAATGATGGTGTTGATCCCGAGATGAGTCAAAATGTTTTAATTGAAAATTGCGTTTTCGACCAGGGTGATGATGCTATCGCCATTAAATCTGGAAGAAATCCTGAAGGATGGAGGCTAAAAACACCTTCAAAAAATATTGTGATAAGAAACAACACAGTGAAGAACGGTCATCAGCTAGTCGCAATTGGGAGTGAGCTTTCCGGGGGCATCGAAAATGTTTTTATTGACAACTGCACTGTAATTGATGGAGCCAAATTGAATCACCTGCTTTTTATTAAAACCAATGAGCGCATGGGCGGTTATGTAAAGAACATTTACGCCACCAATCTTAAATGCGGCAAAATTGACTTAGGTGTGTTGGGTATTGAAACCGATGTGCTTTATCAATGGAAAACGTTGGTGCCAACTTATGAGCGAAGACTTACACCGATAAAAGATATCTATCTCAAAAACATTGCAGCCTCCGATGTAAAGTTTGTATCAAGAATTTTAGGGGATAAAGAATTACCGGTTGAAAATGTTTATCTCAAAAACATAAAAACAGGTAAAGTGGAAGAGACAAAGCATATTCATGAAAATGTAATAAACTTTGCCAGCAAAGAATGAAGGGCTGTCAACGGAACCTGAACGTTCTAACCAAACTAACTTTTAAAAAATAATTCAATGGAAAAAACCTGGCGGTGGTTTGGCCGCAAAGATCCGATCACTCTTGATGCGCTTCGGCAAATAGGAGTGGAAGGAATTGTAACGTCATTGTATGATGCACCTAATGGAAGTGTATGGTCATATGAAACTATCAAAGAGCTAAATGATTACATCAAAAGTTTCAGGCTTCGGTGGTCAGTTGTAGAAAGTTTGCCTGTCTCGGAAAGTATTAAATACGGTGGTAAAGATCGTGACCAGCTAATTGAAAATTACAAAGAGAGCTTGCGCAATCTAAGTAAGGCAGGTGTCAAAACCATTTGCTACAACTTTATGCCGGTGATTGACTGGATACGCACTGAATTAAATTATCCATTGCCTGACGGCACGTATACACTTTACTTTGACAAAATCCGCTTTGCTTATTTTGATTGTTGCATTTTAAAACGAAAAGGTGCGGAAGCAGATTACTCTGAGGAAGAAATGAAGCAAGTCTATGCTTTAGATAACATCATTACTCAAAAAGAAAAGGAAGACCTGGTTTACACCATCATCATCAAAACGCAGGGCTTTGTTAGTGGTAATTTTAGTGAGGATACACCCGACCCGGTTAGTTTATTCAATAAGCTGCTTTCCTTGTATAGTGGTATTGATAAAGAGGGTTTACGTGCTAACATGAAATACTTTTTGGATAAAGTTATTCCGGTTGCAGAAGAATATGGAATGAACCTTTGTGTTCATCCTGATGATCCTCCTTTCCAGGTTTTGGGCCTACCCAGGATAGTTACAAGCGGTGAAGACATTGAATGGATTTTAAAAGCGGTTGATAACAAACATAACGGTCTTACATTTTGTGCCGGTTCCCTTTCTACTGGTCTTCACAACAATGTTGCTGAATTGGCCAAACGATTTGCTTACCGCACACATTTCGTTCATTTAAGAAGCACTGAAGTGTTACCAAACGGAAACTTTTTAGAAGCTTCTCATTTGGAAGGAAGAGGGCATCTGCTGGAAGTGATTCGAATCATGGAAAAAGAAAATCCTCAGTTACCTATGCGTGTTGATCACGGAAAACTAATGCTCGATGATATAAACAAGCCGCATAATCCCGGTTATTCATTTCTTGGAAGAATGTATGCGTTAGGCCAGGTTTCGGGTCTTCTAGCGGCAGCACAAAATGAACTTCAAAAAAGCAACAAAAACTAACTGCAGATTATGAACAATCCATTTAGCATTGAAAACAAGGTTGCCATCATTACCGGCGCAGGTGGCGTATTAGGTGGCAGTATTGCAAAGAGTTTTATTAAGGCTGGCGCAAAAGTCGTAGCCATGGATATTCGCCAGGAACCATTGGACAAAATTGTAAATGAATTAAAGAAATCAGGAGGCGATGCAATTGGTATAGTAGGTAATGTGCTTGATATTGAAAGCCTGGAAAAAGTTGCAGGAGAAGTTGTTGCTACCTGGGGAAAGATCGATATACTTCTCAACATTGCCGGCGGTAATATTCCTGGTGCAACACTAAGAGAAGATCAAAGCTTTTTTGACATGACCATTTCTGATTGGGAGAAAGTAACAGCTCTCAATATTAACGGAACGGTTTATCCGAGTATGGTATTTGGAAAAGTGATGGCAAAACAAGGTTCCGGTAACATCATCAATGTTTCATCAATGGCTGCTTATTCTGCTATTACCAGAGTGCCCGGGTACTCGCTAGCAAAGACAGGCATTAGCAATTTTACTCAATGGCTTGCTACCGAAGTTGCTTTAAAGTTTGGCGATAACATACGTGTGAATGCGATTGCACCTGGTTTTTTCATTGGAGATCAAAACCGAGCAGTGCTTATCAATCCTGATGGTTCGCTTACAGAAAGAAGTAAAAAAGTAATTGCCAAAACACCAATGAAACGTTTCGGTGATATTAATGAACTGAATGGAGCCGTTCAATTTCTTTGCTCGGAAGCTGCAAGCTTTATTACAGGAGTTGTGCTTCCTATTGATGGGGGCTTCAGTGCATTCAGCGGTGTATAAAATAGGATGATTAACTACGTTACTCCATTTAGGCTAAAACATAAATTGTACCCTAAAAAATGGGAGATTTATTTCTGTTGTTGTATAAACTTGCATCAGGCAATTTTCATTCTCAATGTCTACGTTAAAAGCAGGAATAAAAGAGAAGATTTCTAAGGTTTTTAATTTTGATCTTTCGGGGTATGCACTATTAATTACTGAAGTAATATATCCTGTTTAAGGTTTAGCCCGTATTGACAATATTTAAATCAGTTGGGGCCTTTTTGTTGGAGAAAAAGACGATTAAACCCAACACCGCTGAAATAGAGGAAGCTATCAATATAGATAACTTGGAACTGCTGATGAGTGGAAGGCCTGTAAAAGCAAGATTGCTTATGAACATTGACATCGTAAATCCAATTCCACCGAGCAATCCAATACCAGCAAGGTTTTTCCATGTAATGCCTGCCTGAAGACGTGCTATTCCTGTTTTTACCAGCAAAAAAGGAACGGTAAAAATTCCCAATAATTTGCCCGCAACAAGTCCCAGAATGATCCCTATTGAATTAGAAGAGGAAAGACTAGTCGCAATATTTGATGGCAGCACAATAGCAGTATTGACTAATGCAAAGACAGGTACTATTAAGAATGCAACAGGCTTGTGTAAGAAATGTTGTAAGTGACAGGAGACGTTTCTGCCGTCGTCTTTATGAAAAGGAATAACAAAGGCGAGCAAGACGCCTGCAATGGTAGCATGCACTCCTGATTTCAGGAAACAATACCACGTTACTATTCCGGGAATAATATAAAAGAAAAGGTTAGTGATCTTCAACCTGTTTAAAACAAATAATGCAAACAATATAACAGCCGCAATAATGAGGTAAGAGAAAAATACGGTTTTAGTATAGAAAAATGCAATTACGAGTATGGCCCCGATATCATCAATGATAGCAAGAGCTGTCAGAAATACCTTTACTGAAGTCGGCACTCTGTTTCCGGCTAATGCTAATATTCCCAGAGCAAAAGCAATGTCCGTAGCCATAGGAATAGCAAACCCGGATTGTGTTGAAGTGCCGGCATTTAATGAAAAATGGATCAAAGTAGGTACGCAGATTCCGCCGATGGCAGCAGCTAAGGGCAGTACGGCTTTCTTAAAATCTGCCAGTTCACCAACATATAATTCTCTTTCAACTTCAAGGCCTACCATCAGGAAGAATATGGCCATTAAACCATCATTCACCCAATGCTCAATAGAATATTCGAGCCCAATATTGGCAAAAGATAAGTTCAGCTTTTGATGCATCAAGTGTAAATAGTCTTCTCCAAAAGATGAATTGGCAATGACCAGGGAAAATACCGTGCAGATAACAAGCAATAGCCCTGCTACTTTCTCACTGTCAAAAAAACCTTTAAATAAATTGGAGAATTTTTCAGGCATGCTTCTATTTATTTTTTCTTTTGAAAAAAGTCTTCCATAAAGTTTTTACTTTTTCAACTGGAGCGGCTTTACCCGAAAAGGTTTCAGCAAGGTTGCTATCAACGCGTTGTACATCGCCCATCTTTATACCATGCTCCAACTGTTTCGGATAAAGCATGATAAAGCTACTGTTGGTAAAATATTTTGAAAGGTAATAGGGCAGCTTTTCCAACGCAGACTGATAGGAAACATGTCCTCTTCGCGAAGACACAATCAGCAGTAAGTCGTTTTTCTTTACTTCCCGGCTGAAAATTAAAAAGTCATCCCAATCAGCGAACGGATTAAAGACCATTTTGTTTTCTGCTTTTAACCATTGCTGCTGGTCTTTCAACTCTTTGATTGTTTCTTTTGTTGCAAAAAATTCCAGGGTCAATCCCGCTTCTTTCGCGATGGTCAAAAGCTTTAAAAACCAATGGGCAAAACCAGGCTCCAATTCCGCTTTGGGTGTAACAACAATAACCAAACGTTTCAACGTATTGAATGGCTGCACAGATTTGTAAATGAAAACTGTTTCTGAAGTATGCTTTAAAATGCGTTCTGCTGTGGGGCCTAAAAAGCTGTTTTGATTGGCCTCGTGGTGAAGGCCAATCAAAAGGTCGGTAATGTTTTGCTCTTTGAGGGTGTAGATGATACCGTTACTGATGTTAGCATCAAATCTTGTGATGGGAATAATGCTTTGCTCAGTGGCTGCCGCGTGATGAACTGCTTTTTCCATCATTTTCTTGGCCACCGATTTTGTTTTGCTTTCGTCTGCTTCATCACTAATGATGTTTAAGGCATATACAGGAATAGAACTTTGTTTTGGTTTCAGCATCAGTCCAAAGTCTATTAATTCAGTTACCGTTTCCGGGTAAGCGAGTGAGATCAGGATTCTTTCTGTTTCACCGCCTTCTTCTTTGGTAAGATTTTCCTCCAGCAATGCCAACTCCCTGGAATTTTTTTCAACAATGAATGAACTGATAGTGCAGGTGATCAGTATCATGATGATGGTTCCATTCAACACATCTTCATTCAATAAACGGATGGGATCGCCAGTGGGAGTTTCACCTATGATAATATTGTAACCAACAAGCACAATGGCTAGCGTGGCGCCAACCCTTGCTGTGCTCAATCCAAAAATCATATTTCTTTCGAGGCGGGTAAGCTTGAACGTTTTTTGCGTGATGAATGCAGCAATATACTTCGATATAATTCCCAGCACCGTCATTAATGCAGCCACTTTTAATGCACCGAAACCTTTGAACAATACACTAAAGTCAATGAGCATTCCAACACTTATCAGGAAAAATGGAATAAAGAACGCATTGCCAACAAATTCAATTCGGTTCATCAGAGGAGAGGAGCGGGGAATGAAGCGGTTGAGTGAAAGGCCTGCCAAAAAAGCGCCAATGATATGTTCAAGTCCTGCAAGTTGTGCTAGAAAGGCCCCAAGAAAAACCATTGCCAATACGAAAATGTATTGCGCCACCGGTTCTTCAAATTTTTTAAAAAACCATCTTGCTATTAGTGGAAATACAAAGAAGATTATGGCTCCAACAGCAACTGAATAAATAGCCAGGTTTACAAAAAATGAAGTGCTTATATCTCCTTGCGTCATTCCCGCAACTGCTGCTAAAACCAGTAGCGCAAGAATATCTGTTATGATTGTTCCTCCAATTGTCAAAGTAACGGAACGAATTCTTGTAATGCCGTATTTGCTTGCAATTGGGTAAGCTAACAAGGTGTGGGAGGCAAACATACTGGCTAGCAAAAAAGATGCAGGCCAGCTAAAGTTCAACACATAATATGCTGCTACACTTCCTAAGGCTATCGGCACTAAAAAAGTGATGATGCCAAATACCAGGCTTTTAAGACGGTTCTTTCTAAACTCTTCCAAATCGATTTCCAAACCTGCCGTAAACATAATGTACAGTAACCCTACTGTTCCAAACAAAACAATGCTGCTATCACGTAGCAATAAGTTGAAACCGTAAGGACCAATGATCATTCCGGCCAATATCAAACCAATGATGTGGGGGACTTTTATTTTATCAAACAATATGGGGGCAAACAAAATAATGAAAAGCACCAGCGAGAAAACAATCACCGGATTGGTCAAAGGCAGGTTGAAATTAATTTCGTTCAGCAAATACATAATTTCGTCTTTAACTATTTTCCTTTTCTAATTGTACACTATAAATCACCTTGCAGTTTTCTCTTGAAATTTCCCTTTGCCCTTCCAAATGGGTTGCGTCAATCACACGCAGCCTTACCACCATCTTGGTTTGCGACGCGGAAGATCGATTAGTTTGATCTTCTACGAGCTCAATGGTGTTGCCGGTGTAAAAACCCGTATATATTCGTGTCAATTGATTGTTGGATATAACTTTTGCAATGATAGAGTTTGACTGGTAGTCGATTTGCCAGTTCTCTGTTTTGGTGTCTCCAACGGCCGAACCGGCACAGGTAGTTTCATTACATACCATTTTTACAGACCAGTTGCCAATCAATGTTGAATTGACAATGTAGGTGCTGTCAGTAGTGGTGCTATCCAATCGTTTTTCTCTCTTTAAAAGATCTTCTTCTTTTAGCTGCAAGCTTTTTTCCTTTAACAATAATTGTTGCTCTTTTTGGTTTAATGCAGCTTCTTTTCTTCGAAGGTCCTCTTCCCGTTTTTGATAGTCGCAGGAGGAGAGAAGCAAGATGGCAGTTATATAAAGAAGTATAGGTTTCATTTAAAAACAAATTATGTAAAACAAAGTTACCTTAACCCATATGCTCTGTTTTCAATGTATCAGATTCTAATGTGCTTTTAATAACACTAATTACGATTAAAAATAGGAATCATAGCCGCTCCCAGGCTTGCTGCTTCATCAACTAAAGTTGTTTCTCTCCATCATATAAACAGCCTAAACCAATCAGGGTTTAACCGTAAGAGCCCGTATAGAAGTGTAAACTATTGGGACAACAGGCAATTTGCTTTTTTAAAACAAAAGCAATGAAGAAGACCACAACCAAAAAAACAGAAGCGGAGATCTGCTCTTCCTTAGTTCAGCTCAATGCAGCAGGTATTGATATTAGGGACAACTTTCTTACTCAAAGGAAGAGAGTTGAAGTTCATGTCAATACCTATTAATTTTGTCACTTCTGCTTATGCCTTTAAACTAGTTGCAGGAAGAAGAGCAAATAATTCTGTTTCAAAAAAACTAAGTTCTTCTAGTGTTTTATCAAAATTGCTAATTGACGCCAGTATTTTTTTATAGAAGGCAATACCCGCAAGTAAATTCGATCTGAATTTTTGAAAGTATCTTATTTGTTTGTCGTTTAGCGAAAAAGCCGTGTCCTTTATTTCTTTTTTAAGATAATCAACGTACAGCTTTAGTTCATTAATAAACATTTGCGGGCGGTACAGTGCATTACCAATGTTTGTTCGTCCGTAAATATGATCAACCATTTCCTTTAGTGAGAAGATGCCAGAGAAAAATTGAAGATTTGGCCCCGGACAAATAGTAACCGCAGAGAGCTTATGCGGTAATTTCATTTTATTTTTTAGGCGTGCAGAAGAAGTGAGCCCTTCACAAAGGCAATCCTTTGCTTCAAGCTTTTCTATTTGGTTCTTTATTTCTTCAGTGAAGGATATGCCATCTAGCTGGTTTTTTTTGAGCTCCTGGTATTGCCTTGAAGCTGTACAAATGGGAAGCGGTGTGAATTCAGTATTTGATGTAAGGTATTTTTTATAGCAAGGACTTCCTGCCCGTTTGCCAGCAATGCGTTGTTTACGTTGATCCTCCGAACTGCTGTTTCGGAAGTTGTGAAATGGAACACCTAGAGGAGATGCATCGCTTAAAAAATAATCTTGCGGTATTGCGTTTGCCAGTTTTTGCAAGGTTATTTCATCCACGTTTGTTACTTCGGGTACTAATAAAAACGGGCTTCCCCAACCAACACTATCCAACTGAAAATATTCAAGCAGGAATTGTTGTTCCTCATGGGTTCCAACACCGCCTTGTGCAGAAACTTTTTGAATAGGGAAGATGCTAAACGTCTTCTTTCCTTTTTGCACGAGCGCATCATTACATAGGTCAAACAATTCAGCGGCCAGTTGCTCCCTCTTGTTTTTAAATTCCTCCAGGATTGGTCCCATTAAAATGCCTTCAGTAGGAAATGCGTGGCCACCACAGTTCAATCCGGACTCTATCCTGAACTCCGATACCCATAAACCTTTTTTAGCAAGCAGCTTGCCCTGCACTAATGCAGATCGGTAATCACTTACTTTTAAAATGATTTTTTTGATAAGATGTCCGTTTGCATCAGGATAAAAATCTTCATATTGCTCGAGATAATTAAACAGCCGCGGATTATATCCTGCGGAAAAAACAACAGAAGAAGAAAGCTTGCTATTGGCAAAACCTCTCAATGCGGCAACTGCATCACAAAAATCATCCGGCATTCTTTCACCGCTTTCTGTATAGGAGTAATTGTCAAGTTTAGCCATAATGTTCACGTCAATATCGCCGGCAACTATTGCTTGCTTCAATTGCTGTTGCAATTGCACTTTTTCATCGCTTCCATTCATCGCCATCATATTAGCATACATCTTCTTGAGAGAAGTATCAGGAAGCAGGTCAAAATATTTTTGTATATCTGAACCTGTTTCAAATGGCAATGCTTTCAGTTCTTTGATCTGAGCATTTACCAGCTCCTGTAACAAGTTGAGATAAGCGGTAATCCGTTTAGCACGGTGATCGGGATCAGTTTCGGGAATAGGTTCGAAGACAATTCCATTTCTCAAAGCATGATAAGCCCTCATGTCTTCTATCAATTCATCTTCAACAATAGACAGGACTGATGAAATGCCATACTTTGCCACCTTTAAAGCGGTATCAATTGTGTAGCACAAACCCAGTACAGGAATGTGAAATTTATGGGAATGACTCATTATAATATTGGGATAACAAGGTTGCTATATTGCGGCTAAGGTGAGCTTATTATAGCTATTAAAAGATGACAGAGGTCATTATTCAAAATGGTAAATATGTTTATGAGCACAATAGCGGAATTTAACCATCCAGATTCATAGCGACATTAAATCGGTCGTACCCTTTATACTTAAACAAATTGAGTTAAAACCAATGAAAGGGTGGCAGGCAGTTTCTATTACTGGCAATATGATTTCCATTTCTAAAACCTGAATGCTAGTCCTTTCATGTTGGCCAAATTCGCATGCCTGCATGGTTGCCTAAAGTTCAAATCCTGCACGGCAACTGATCCCTGGATTTGCAAAATCATCATCACTTCAACAGAGATCAAGGGTTCATGGCACTTGATTCGGAATTGAATAGAATTATTTAATGATAATGACCAGCCAGGAGTGATAGACTAGTATACGGCTTCGAAATCTTCTATTGGTTCGATTATGATGATTGCAATTGATAAAAAAAACATTTAAAAAAACAGGGCCAGAATTTTCCAACTTCAGTCACTTATTCTCCCATCCAGATTCTGAAACATTGCTTGACATGATCCGGTCGGTAAAGTGATGACCTGGTCCGACCCTGCCGTGTCGATATGTAATCATTTCTATCTCCAAACAAAATCAGAAAGTGTAACATAATGCCGCTTTTTGGCATCCTGGTAGATATTATACCTCGAGGGATAGTATCCGTGTTCGACAAAGAGTTGCTGTTGCGTCCACGGCAATGAGATGCTTGCTCCACTTGCCAAATATGTCCGCAGTACGATTGGGGAAATGAAAGTAAACTCACCATTATAGGAGCCTAGTATCATGGTGTAATTTACGGGGACTCCCGCCACAAAGCTTTTGTCCGTCCAATTCATACCCGTAGGCGAGGGAACATCCGGGAAATAATTGGCAGGCATATATCCTGGGGGTGGTAGAATACTATATTCCGGTGCGGGAGGAGCATGCATAGCAAGCCTCTCTTCAAGAGTCATCAGAAAGAAACGAATATCAAAATGAGGTGCCATGAATGCACCTCCGGGCAGTGGGTGCCCGTTAGCGCTCCATCCCAATGACAGATGTTTAAATGGAGTGGACTCTAAAGCTTTATGATGGAAATCCAAAACGTAAGAGGTATTGGTAGTAGGCAAACCGGACAGTGCTTCGTCCGTAAAAACTATTCCCAATTCCTGTGGTACACCCCTATGGCTCTGCGTTATAAACGTATGAGCATACCCATTTGCCACGGCAATTTCATCGCCGTTAAATGTGTTGTACTTTTCTTCCTGCGGCGCAGATTTACCTGAAAGCATGATTTCTTCGGACTCCTTTTGAGTATGGTCCTTTTGGCAGGAAGTAAAAATAGCCGGGCTTAATAGTAGCAGCCATTTGGCAATACAGCGAGTGGTTAAGCGTTTCATTTTAAAATGTTTTGAAGTGAAAATTGTGTTGGCAGGATAAATCTATTCACTCGAGACACCGTAAATTTTTTTATTCGGCATCAGTAACTGTTTGCATGACACAAACCGTTCATCTCTGTGTTCGGCAAAAGATGACGACGAATGGCGTATGTCGAAAGTTCCTTCATTGAGCTTTGTTTTGACGAACCTAATTATCAGGATGATTGATAACTTTAGGAAAGAAACTTCTTTGAAACGATGACGGGTGTAAAATGATCAATGACACTTCAAACATTTATATTTTCCTATAAGCCACAACACCGGCTGGCAAGACATGCAAGTTTTTGGGCAGTGTTATGTCTGTTGAAACTGTACTCAGATCTTTATGGCGATAGCTTTAGCGATGTTTTTGCGCCAGGTAGCTTTAAGCAATCTTTCTCATCACTTATTTGCTTTCTTCCCTTGTATGTTTTTGTTGCTTATAGTTTCATCTGCATTTTAGTCCCAAGGTATCTACAGAAAAGAAGATATGCCGCTTTTATTTTAGCTGCTTTCGTTGTAGTGCTGTGCAATTTTATAGCAGGTATTTTTCTATCACTGCTGCATTTTAAAATTCTTGATTGGCATATGACCGGCACCGATATATCTCTTGCGCCAATCCGGACTTCTATATACCAAGGTGTTATACTCGCTTTTATGACAACAGGCGGCCTGGTAACAGCAATTAAAATAACAAAAAGCTGGTATCTGCAGCAAATAGAAAATACAAAGCTTGCCCGCCTGAAAAGCGAAAAGGAGATTAAACTATTTAAAGCACATATTCAGCCGGGGTTTCTTTGCCAATCGCTGTATATTCTCCGTAATAAAATTAGTTGCTGTGAAGATGATGCGCCGGAGATGTTATTGCAATTATCTGAACTGCTTAGCCATCTTCTCTATGATGCCGACACGGAATTAATTCCTCTGAGCCTGGAACTTAAGATGGTCAAACTTTTTGTTGATATCAAAAAGTTTAATAAGCAGCGCAATCTTCAACCAACAATTTCTGCTCATGACGATGAAACAAAAAAATACATAAGCCCTTTGGTGCTGTTTTCTTATTTGCAAACGGCTTTGAATAATGCTGAAAAAGATATCAACAAAAACAATGAGCTTGTCATCGTGCTGACCATTGAAAATGAAAAGCTGCTTTGCGGATTACAGGGCTTTAAGCCGGTTGTTGAATTTCCAATTTTCAATTTGGCGAAAAAATCAGAACCGATTGAGATGTCGGTTTCCAGAGTGTTTGCTTAGGAAAAATTTCAAAATGAATTACAACAAGCCAAAATATAACTTCATTCTTTCAAATAAATTTTCTTTCAGGCTAAAACGGCATATTAGTTTTTGGTTTGCGATTATTCTATTTTATACGTCTCAAAATTGCTTTGAACATTATCGGTTTGAAGCTGGCTTTTTTGATAACGTATTAAGTTCATTGGCATATATTCCCTTCAAAATATTTTTGTCAGACATCATTTTTTGTTACTCTGTTATTTACTTTCTAATACCGAAACTTTTTCTCAAAAAAAGATATTTTCTGTTTTGTTTAAGTCTCCTGGCTACTTCTGTAATCGTCTTGCTTATCAGCGATTATTATAAGTACCGGCATTTTCAGGTTCCATCCAACGCATTATTCAGGTTTATCTGGGGCAGCATTATAGAATTCATTTTTCAAGGTCCGGTTGCTATCTCTGGTATATTTATAGCCATAAGAGTGCTGAAAGCATTTTATTTGAAAGAGGAGGAAAAGCAAACGCTGATAGCTGAAAATGCAAACGCAGAATTGCAATTATTAAAAGCACAGGTGCATCCGCATTTCCTGTTTAATACGCTAAACAATATTTATTCCTTTACGCTTACAAAGGACCCTCGTGCGGTAGCATTATTGGATAAATTAGCTGGAATGCTCGAATATATGCAGATGGAAGGAGAGCATTCCCTGGTGTTTTTTGAGAAGGAAATTAAACTGGTAGAGAATTACTTGGGTTTAGAAAGAGTACGGTATGGCAGTCGGCTAATGATGGAAATTACAATAAACGGTGATTATGAAGATAAATTGATCGCTCCCTTGCTAATGATTCCATTTGTGGAAAATTGTTTTAAGCATGGTGTAAGTATTATGCGTGGAAAGCAATGGATACAACTAAACATACGCGTAGAAGGAGATGAATTGTACTTTACACTCAGCAATAGCAAACCGTCACAAGACCATGGCGTTACTCATAAAAAAGGAATCGGTTTAAACAATGTGCGGAAAAGGCTTGAGCTGCTTTATACCGGCAAGTATTCTTTGGCTATTGAATCAACAGACAATAGTTATACCGTATGCCTGCAGTTAAGCCTTCAACCTGCTTCAATGGGAGCTAATGCCGCTAACCCAATTTTAAAACTTCAAACGGCATAATATGAACGAAAGAAAGATTACCTGTTTGGCTGTCGATGATGAACCCCCTGCACTTGAAGTGTTGAAGAAATTTATTAACTCAGTCCAAAGGTTAGAACTGGTTGGCACATGTTTGGATGCCGTGGAAGCCATCAACTTTCTTCAGACTAATCCTGTTGACCTTATTTTCCTTGATATAAAAATGCCAGAACTTTTAGGTACAGATCTTATTCGGGCATTACAAAACCCACCAAAAGTAATTTTTACAACAGCTTTCCGAAAATATGCGGTGGAGGGATTTGAATTGGATGCAGTTGATTATTTATTAAAGCCTATTTCCTTTGATCGCTTTTTGAAAGCCGTGAATAAAGTGCTCCAATTAAACATTATGGTACCACATCCTTTTTCAGAGATAAATGAACAACCAAAAGAGCCGGCAAACGCTTTTATGTATTTCCGCGTAAACAGGAAGATGGAAAAGATTTTCTTTGATGATATTCTGTTTATTGAAGCTCTGAAAGATTATATCAAAATTGTTACGCCTTCAAGAACATTTGTAACTAAGTATGTGCTCTCAGAACTGGAAGATGTTCTTCCAACGGGGAGATTTTTGCGAATCCATAAATCCTATGTTATCTCCATTGATAAAATAGAAAGCTTTAATACAGGTATCATCCAGATCCAGAAACAAGAGCTACCTATTGGCCGCATGTATAAATTTGATGTAGCCCGTTCGTTAAATGCGTCCCAGAAATTTAATTAATCGCGTCTTTTTCGCAATGCGCATTAAAACTTACGCCAAATAGTGCCCACGACATAACGGAAAAAGAACTAAGGACACAAACATTTTTAATACCGTCTCCTTCATTTATTAACCGTGACAGCTTGCCATGGCCATAAGGAAAAAAATAAGTGACACGATATCTGTCGGCATCAATGTCCAAAAGCTAAATGCAGCAGTCGATTGGGCATTTACAGAACACCTGACAAATTGAAAACTAGAACACGTGCTGTTGTAATCGTGCATGACGGGCAATTGATTGCAGAGAAATATGCTGCTGGTTATTGCACTAAATAAAATAGAATTTATCGAGGCAATTATATCAGGCTGGCAGGCAAATACATTCTTATGGGCGCTACCTATCGGGAAGAATTATTTGCAATTATGAACAGGAAATAGCAAGGAAAAATCATTCGTGAAAAAAGCTGTTTAATCGTTGGCTCAATTACCGGAAAGAAAAAAAAGGCTTCTTTTTTGGAGAGTCAATCCAATCAGGTGCACAGGACTAGCCGGAGTTCGAACTTTTTGACCTTAGATTGAAAACAGTTATTGATTTGTAAGCAGGCGTGCAATCGACCCGCCAAAATTTCGCAAAATTTATAAAAGTCGGCAAACTGAAAAACTTCGGTAGAACGTAATTTGATTTTCTTAAGCGCAGGAAAATGATTTAATAGCTCTATTTCTTGGCCATGAAGATTCAGAATCACTTCCTCCAAAATTCAAACTTGCCAAAATTGCATTTTGATTCCAGTCTGAATTTAAAAGCCTTAAAATAACTCCGGAAAACCAATTGCTCTCATTTCAATACAGGCAAATATTTCCGAGCAGTGCTTAATTAATAAAATCTGATAAAAATCAACTTTTGCCAACATTTGATACCCTAATTAGAAACAATGTATACCGCTATCTTCGATTCAAAGAAGATAGTTTTGCAGTATTCATTCATGTGAAAGATTGCTGTTATGAAATTGCCGCCACTATTTCTAACCATTCTGTACTTATCTGTTTTTAATGTCTTACTGGCAGAATCGAAATCGTATATTCAGACAAAACTTGACCTTTTTGCCAGTTATATTTTTACAAGCACCCCAAATGCTGGTAAGCTCGTCATGAGGTGCGACAACATTTTCATAGTTATCGGGCCGCCGGGGGAAAGAGTGATCTCAACGAAAAGCTTAGTGACAGCATTTCCGAGCTTACCTGCATATTGGTCAGGCAAAGCACAACTTACCTTAAAAAACGAAATTGTTAATCTCATTTCGTGCATTTGGAAACTCGACCGTTTCTTTTTTGATGCCGAAGACTAAAAAATACTTGATGAAAATTACTGGAAGTATGCCGCTGAAAAAACTGATTGTTCTCTTCTTTTTATTACTCGTTGTAAAATGTATTTATGCGCAGCCAAAAAAGTTTGATAACATACTTTACGGGGTAGCCTACTACCATGAATACATGCCTTATGAGCGCCTTGATAAAGATATTCAAATGATGAAGGACGCAGGCATCTCTGTTGTTCGCCTAGGTGAATCATCATGGGGTTTGTTTGAACCCCAGGAAGGTCATTTTGAATTTGCATGGATGGACCGCATAATTGATAAAATGCACAAGGCTGGAATTAAAGTGATCTTCGGAACACCCACTTACTCAATTCCTGCATGGTTAGGCGTAAAACATCCTGAAGTTTTTGTTCAAAGAGTGGATGGTTCTACAAGCAGTTACGGCATCAGGCAGAACTTTGATATTACTAACGCTGCTTATCTTTTTTACAGCGAAAGAATCATTCGCAAATTATTGGAGCACTATGCAAAACATCCAGCTATCATAGGTTACCAGGTGGATAATGAAACAACAAATTACGGCGCTGCTAACCCCGACTACTTCCGCAGCTTTGTTGATTACATGAAGGATAAATACAAGACTACTGATTCACTCAACAAGCTTTGGGGTTTGAATTATTGGGGAATGAGGCTGAATGGCTGGGATGAGTTTCCAATAAGAAAAAGTGCAACGAATCCATCGTACAAATTAGAATGGGACAGGTTCGGACAAAAAGTACCTGCTGATTTTCTTACCTGGCAGGCAAATATTGTGAGTGAATACAAACGCCCCGATCAATTTATTACGCATTGCTTCATGCCCTGGTTTACCAGTCTTGATCAATATGCTGCGAGCAAAAAACTGGATATGCCTGCGTTGAATGTTTATCATGGAAGCCAGAATGATGTGAGTGGAGAAGATGTAATGTGGTCGGATGATTTTTACCGCAGTGTAAAAAAAATAAATCACATCGTTACTGAAACCAATGCACAAACAACAGGATGGGATTCAAAATGGCAAACACCTCCATTTGATGGGCAGGCAAGATTGTTTGTATATTCTCACATTGCAAGTGGTGCCAACATGGTTGAATACTGGCACTGGCATTCGATTCATTATGGACAGGAAACCTATTGGAAAGGAGTATTGGGTCACGATTTGGAGCCCAATCGTTTTTATAATGAAGTAAGTCAGACTGCACATGAACTTCAGAAGATAGGACCACAACTTGTCAATTTAAAAATCAAAAACAAAGTAGCAGTACTATACAGTCGTGAATCGGATTTTGGATTAAGCTATATGCCATTTAAAAACGGAAATGCCTATGTGGATGTAGTGCGGCAAATGCACAGGGCAGCTTTTAGAAATAATTTGGGTGTTGATTTTGTTCTGGCGGAAAATGCTGATTTCACGGGCTACCAGATTTTGTTCGTACCACCATTGTACGTAGCAAGCGATGCCTTGCTAAAAAAAATCTCTGATTTTGTTGAAAACGGCGGCCATGTGATCATGTCGGTAAAAAGCGGATTTTGTGATGAGAACAATGTTGTTCGTTATACAAAAGCTCCCGGCCCGTTAAGAAAAGCTGCCGGATTTTATTACCAGGAGTTCTCAAGCATAAGAGCACTCTCGCTTCGTGATGATCCTTTCAAAGTGGGCAGTGATAAAAACAAGGCAACTGATTGGGCTGAATTTATCATTCCTGAAAATGCCAAAGCATTAGCAAATTATGATGATCCTTTCTTCGGAAAATATCCCGCCATTACTGAAAACAAATTTGGCAAAGGAAGTTTCATTTATGAAGGTTGTTTGGTGTCAGATGAAATTCAATCAAAGATTGTTTCCAAGAAAGCGAAAGAAATTGGATTGATGAATGACAATCAAATTATTTACCCAATTGTAATGAGGTATGGTACTAACGACCAGGGGAAAACAATCCGTTATTATTTGAATTATTCAGGAAAGGATCAATCAATAATTTATTCTTTTGATAAGGGAACTGATTTGCTTAACAATAAAACTCTGAAGAAAGGAGATAGCTTTTCATTAAAGCCATGGGATCTCTTAATTGTTGAAGAATAAAGAAATTGGACAGCGATGGTTTCAATGAGTACTTATGCCGATACCGCTATCCATTTTAAGCTAAAAGCCGTTTTGTGAAAAAGAAATTTTATTTGTGTTTGTGCATCTGTATTGTTACAGTAAGTAAATTATTCAGTCAAATCGTTACCGACTCCTCTCTTTTGCTTTCCCAACAGGATATGCAATGGTGGAGAGATTCGAAGTTTGGATTGTTTATTCACTTTGGATTGTATTCAGTCTTAGGCGAAGGTGAATGGGTTATGTTTAACAAGCAAATGGATACTTCGGAATATGGAAAACTGAAAGATTCATTCACAGTTTCAAAATTCTCTGGAGAAAATTGGGTTGATGTTGCAAAGCAGGCAGGCTGCAAATACATGGTAGTTACAGCAAGGCATCATGATGGCTTTAGTTTGTTTAACACCGAATTTGGTAATTATAGTTCTATCAACAGTCCTGTCAAAAAAGATTTGATCAGGGAATATGTTGACGCCGCACATGATGCAGGAATCAAAACAGGCATTTATTATTCTCCGCTCGATTGGAGATATCCGGGTTTTTTCTTTCCAGACCTGTATTATTCCAATGCGCTTGAAATGAAAAAGCAAACCTATACACAGGTTCGTGAGTTGTTGAACAATTATGGCAAGATTGATATTTTATGGTACGATGGTGGAGAAGATGACTGGCTCGGCTTTGGTGGTTTAAAGTGGGATGGAGGTAAAGGTTGGTACACACGTGGTTTTGATAAACCTTACAAAGGAAAATTCAGCTGGGAACCCATTAAGTTAAATACAATGGTGAGAGAACTGCAACCGAAAATTGTAATCAACCCACGTAGCGGATGGATGGGTGATTTCAATACACAAGAGGTGAGATTGAGAGGAAGAGAAAACAGGCCGTGGGAACTCTGTACCAATTTAAGCAACGATGCATGGGGATGGACGCCTTCTGCAAAAGATAAAATAATGAGCCTCGATAGTTGCATTCGTTTATTGGTATCTATCGTGTGCCAGGACGGCAACTTACTCCTTAATGTAGGACCCAAAGATGATGGCGAAATTGAACCTGCGCAGGTGCAGCGCTTAAAAGAGATAGGTGATTTTCTTTCTAAACATGGAGAAAGTATTTACAACACGAGAGGTGGTGTATGGGATTCGAAATGGGGAGGAACAACGTTCACTGATAAAGCAATTTATGTTCATATTTTAAGAGCTCCTGCAGATGGAAAAATTATTCTTCCCGCATCGTGGAAGAAAGTTGTGTCTGCAAAATACATGAACAACAATCAAAAGGTCAGCTATAAGCAAACAGCCAGCGAGGTTGAATTGAATGGAATTAGTGGAGCAGTTGGTGAAACAGATATAATAGTGAAAATCACCTTGAAATAATTGGATTTGGGAAAAATCAATTCCTGCATAAAACTTTTTGTTTTGCAGGTAAGAATCTTCCCAGGGAATTCGGGCATCAAAATATCGATTCGCATGAAACAAAGTGAGATCAGCATAAATAAAAACGGCGTCAAAACATTTTTTCTGATCGTGCTGTTTTTAATGCTTTTGGTGGACGTGGTGTCTGCGCAATCAGCAATGATAAATCCCCAATCAAGGAATGTAACCAGTCTGAATGGAAAATGGAATGTGCTGCCTGATCCTGCGAATGCTGGTGAATGGAAGCAAGTATGGCTCGAAAAGAAGCCACAGAACAAAACCGACTTTGTTGAATATTCTTTTGATGGTGCACCTGTAATGCAGGTACCTGGTGATTTTAATTCACAGATGCCTGAGTTGACTTATTTTGAAGGAATCATTTGGTATAAACGTGCATTCAATTATGAACTCAAAAATGAAAAAAGGCTTTTCCTCTATTTTGGTGCAGTCAATTATTTAGCTGATGTTTATTTGAATGCTGAGAAGATAGGAAGCCATGAAGGTGGCTTTACTCCTTTCCAGTTTGAAATCACGAAGCAAGTAAAGAGCGGTGCGAACAGTTTAATTGTGAAGGCCAATAACATCCGCAAGTCAAATCAATTGCCCGGCATTGGTTACGATTGGTTTAATTATGGCGGCATTACCCGTGATGTTGTTACCATCGAAACCAATAACAGTTTTATTGAAGACTATTGCATTCAGTTAAAGAAAGGCAGCACAAACACAATTTCAGGATGGGTTCAACTAAATGGCAGACAGCTAAAGCAAAATGTTAGTATAAAAATTCCCGAGCTTAAACTGATTTGTAAAGCAACTACCGATGAAAAAGGTTTTGCGAAACTTGTTTTTTCTTCTAATTCACTTTCGCTTTGGGCACCTGATAATCCTAGGCTTTATAAAGTAATTATCGAAAGCGAAACAGATTCTCTTATTGATACTATTGGATTCAGAAGCATTGAAGTTAAGGGCAACCAGGTGCTGCTGAATAAGAAACCAGTTTTTCTTAAAGCAGTAAACATTCACGAGGAAAATCCTTACCTCGCAAGAAGGGCTTTTTCTTTAGATGATGCAAAACTGTTGCTTAGCCGTGCCAAAGAATTGGGTTGTAATTTGGTTAGGCTGGCCCATTATCCGCATAATGACAACATGGTTAGAGAAGCGGAGAAAATGGGATTGATGGTTTGGAGTGAACTTCCGGTCTATCAGCATATCGAATTTGCAGATAGCACGGTTTCAATGAAAATGCAAACCATGCTTGAAGAAATGATTCGCAGGGATAAAAACCGTTGTGCTGTTATTAACTGGTGTCTTTCCAATGAAACTTATCCTGGCACTCCAAATCGAAACAAAGCATTGATTGAACTTACACAAAAATGCAGGGCATTAGACTCTACACGTTTGGTCACGCATGTGATCAACACTCAAAAATATGAGAACAACAGTTTTGATATTTGGGACACACTTTACAAATACTCTGACCTCATTGCAGTAAATGAGTATATCGGTTGGTACGTTCCATGGCAGGGGAAGCCATCCGATACAAAGTGGAAATTATTGGATGCAAACAAACCTGTTTTTATTTCTGAATTCGGTGGCGAGGCTTTGTATGGAAGTAGTTATGGACCAACAGATGAAGCTGCATTCTGGAAAGAAGAATGCCAGGAAAAAATTTATCGTGATCAAATTGAAATGTTCAACACAGTTCCAAATTTAAGTGGGGTATGTGCCTGGTTGTTGTTTGACTACAAATCACCGGTGCGAATGCATCCGGTTTATCAAAAAGGATATAACAGGAAAGGGTTGCTATCAGAGAAAGGAGAAAAGAAGAAAGCATGGTATGTGTTGAACGCGTATTATAAACAGAAGTAAATCTTAAAAATAATTAGAATCAAAAAAATGAAATCAAGTTTCTTCAGGCTCATGAATGCTATCCACTGTTGTTTCATCTTCGTTTGAGAAGGTTCAGGATCGGCTACTTTTTTCATGGACATTTAAATTGAATTACTCAATAACCTGGTTAACGAGAGAAATTGTGCTGCAGCCAACTTCTTAGTGCCCTTCAGATTATACTCATTGCAATGCAGGCCTTCGTCGAGTATTATACTTCGCCGACCGTTTATCGGTGTGCTTTATTCAACAAGTGCTTTAATTTTGGCCTTGCATGATAATGCGACTGTTTCCCCTTTTGCTTTCTTCGTGGTTTACCTGTCTCACGCTCGCGGGTCAGAAGAACCATTTTCAATTCTCTCATCTCGACATCAGCCGTGGGCTTTCAAACAACCAGGTAACAGCGATTCTAAAAGATCAGAAAGGATTTCTGTTGGTTGGAACAATGTCGGGCCTGAACCGTTATGATGGCTACCAGTTCAAAGTATTTACAAATAACGCAAAGGATACAACTTCTATTTTAGGCGACAATATAATTAGGCTTCGCGAGTGCCCGCAGGAAAAGATATGGGTTCAAACGAGAAGTGGCTCGAATATTTATTGCCCTGCCACGGAAAAATTCGACCGGAACTGGGCGGGCTATCTGCGAAAGCTGGGTATACCTCAGGGTAACAATATAAATGATATCGTGAAGGACAAGAAAGGTGATTTTCTTTTTCTTTCAGACAGTATCCTGTATAAACACACTGTTGCAACAGGTAAGACTTCAGTATTGTATCGCCCGGACAATCGGGTAAATAGAATAACTACAGTAGCTGTTGATAATAACAACCAATATTGGTTAATAAATAACCAGGGTAACCTCAAAAAAATAGATGCAAATACAGGACATGTCCTCTCACAAACTGATGAATTGTCCAAAGTCTTTGGCAAGAACACGGTCAGTTACCAATTGTTTATTGATATTGATAATGAACTTTGGATATACAATGCAGGAAATAACACCGGGCTAGTCCGGTTTAATCCATTATCCGGGACATTTCTTCATTATAAAAAAAACAGTGGAGATCTTAGCTTAAATACTGACCTTGTTAACAATGTACAGCAGGACAATAACGGGAATATCTGGATAGCCACCGATCATGGCGGCGTTAACCTTTTTTATAAAAAAGAAAACAAAATCCAATACTTGTTGAACAGTTCTGATGATGAAAAAAGTCTTAGCGATAATAATATCGTGTCCTTATATAAAGACAATCAAGGGATCGTCTGGCTGGGCACTTTTAAAAAAGGGCTTAATTATTACCATCAAAACATAGTCAAATTCCCCGTTTACAGACATCAGCCATCTAGTCCTAACAGTTTAAGTTTTGATGATGTGGACCGTTTTGTTGAAGATGCCAAAGGCAATTTATGGATTGGTACCAATGGTGGCGGCCTGATTTATTTCGATAGGATCAATAACAAATTCACTCAATACCTGCATCAGTCCGGGAAAAAAAATAGCATCAGCAATAATATCATTGTAAGTCTTTTGTTAGATCATAAACAGAGATTGTGGATCGGAAGTTATTTCGGTGGACTTGATTGCCTGGACAATGGAAAATTTAAAAACTATTGCAATGATTCGACAAATCCATCCAGTCTTTCCGATGATCGTGTTTGGGATATTTTCGAAGATTCAAAAAATAACCTTTGGGTCGGCACATTTAATGGCCTGAACAAATTTAATGAGCAACACGGCACCTTTAGTCATTATAATACTGGTTCTTCTCATCCTCTTCACTCTGATTTTATTGGCGTAATCATAGAAGACTGGCAGGGCAGGTTATGGGTGGGTACTTTTAATGGAATCGATGTTCTTGATCCTTCAACAGGTAAGGTGAAGCATTTTGATAATTATGTAGGCGATCCGCATGGCATCAGCAATAATAATATTAGTGACCTATTGTTAGATAGTCGGGGATTGATTTGGGTAGGAACTGCAAATGGCCTGTGTGTCTATAACAAAGCCAAAGACAACTTTCAGTCGTTTCATAAAGAAGATGGATTACCTGATAAAGCAATCTTAAATATTGTTGAAGATAATAACAGCCGGCTATGGATCAGCACTAAGAAAGGAATAAGTCAAATCTCAGTAAAGCAGACTAGCAATCCTGATGCTCCGGTTGCTATTGCATGCACCAATTATAATGAACTGGACGGATTGCAGGGGGCAGAGTTCAATGAAAAGGCGGCATTGAAAACATTGAAAGGCGAAATCATTTTTGGCGGCCCTAATGGATTTAATCTTTTTAATCCTGCTGATATCATTCCGGATAAGTCAACACCCAATCTTATTTTTACAGATTTGCAATTGTTCAATAAGAGCGTTGGAGTGGGTGAAGAAATTAATGGGAGAGTGGTGCTTTCACAATCCATATCAAACACCGCATCCATAACACTTCATCATAATGAAGATATTCTTGCTATCGAATTTGCCGCATTGAATTTTTATAATCCGGAAAAAATAAAATATGCATACAAACTCGATGGGTTCAATAGGGATTGGGTAATAAGCGATGGAAAAATGCGTAAAGCAATTTATACCAATCTTGATCCTGGCAATTATACCTTTCGAGTAAAGGCTTCTTATGCAAATGGTGAATGGTCTAACAAGGAGCTTACATTAAAAATCAAGGTGCGTCCTCCATTCTGGCGTACGCCGGTTGCCTATTTGCTTTATGCTTTGGTATTATCCATTTCAATGTTTGTTGCAAGAAGGGTAACAGTAGAAAGAACAAGAATGCGTTTTGAAGTAGAACATCAAAGAAAAGAAGCCGAACGAATACAGGCATTGGACGAAATGAAAACAAAATTTTTCACGAACGTAAGCCATGAATTCCGTACACCGTTGACACTGATACTTTCTCCACTCGAAAAGATAATTAAACAAGTTCCTGATGAAGAACAGAAACAACAATTGAATCTCGTACAACGCAATGCAAAGCGATTATTGAATCTCGTAAACCAATTGCTCGACTTCAGGAAGATTGAAGTGCAGGAGATGAAACTACATCCGGCAATCGGAGATATTATTGGGTTCAGTAATGATATCTGTAATTCATTTATGGACATTGCTGACAAGAAAAATATTCGTTTATCGTTCTCTTCAAATGTTGATCATCTTGAAATTTATTTCGATAAGGATAAACTTGAAAAGATTTTATTCAATCTTCTTTCGAACGCATTTAAATATACTCATGATGGTGGGATTGTGAATGTGGCCATGGCATATAATGAACAGATTGTTAATAACGGTGAAGGAACTGTGGCAATTGAAGTAAAGGACACAGGTATCGGCATTCCTTTGGAAAAGCATGAAAAAATATTTGAACGATTCTTTCAAACTGATGTTCCGGAAAGTATGGTGAACCAAGGGACAGGAATTGGCTTGGCTATTACAAAAGAATTTGTAAAACTGCATAACGGCACTATAACAGTAAAAAGCGAATCTGGCAAAGGAACCAGTTTTATCGTGTTACTCCCCGCAAAAAAGATCTATGATGCTTCCATTCAGTTCACGAGCAATACCTTACCCTCCGAAGAAACCGATGCCATCGTTTTTGAGGAAAGTCAAAAGAACGGTAAGAAAAAAACAGTATTAATTGTAGAAGACAATGAAGATCTGCGGTTCTATCTTAAAGAGAATCTGAGAAAAGAATATCATGTTGCGGAAGCTACCAATGGTAAGGAAGGCTGGGAAAAAGCAAAATTGATGAATCCAGATCTTATTGTAAGTGATATCATGATGCCTTTGATGGATGGAATTGAGTTATCCAAGAAGATCAAGAACGAAACTATTACTGCCCATATTCCTATCATTATACTTTCTGCCATGGGAAGCGAGGAAAAACAATTGGAAGGTTTGAATGTGGGTGTAAACGATTATATCACAAAACCTTTCACTTTTGAGATACTGGCGTCCAAAATCAGGAACCTGATTGCACAACAGAAACTGTTACAAAAAAGATTTCAAACACAGATTGAGGTCAATCCTAGTGAAGTCACAGTTACACCGGTCGATGAGAAATTCTTGAAGCAAGCCCTGGAAGTAGTGGAAAAACATATAGATGAACCAGAGTTCTCGGTAGAGGACTTCAGTCGTGAAATGTTTATGAACCGTGTTACCCTATATAGAAAAATTCTTTCAATCACAGGCAAGGCACCCCTCGAATTTATCCGATCCATCCGCCTAAAAAGAGCGGTACAGTTACTGGAAAAAAGCGGAATGTCCATTGCCGAAATTGCGTATGAAGTAGGATTCAACAATCCGAAAGTCTTCAGCAAGTCTTTTAAAGAAGAATTTCACGTATCGCCTTCGCAGTATGTTGCCGATAAAAAACAAAAAGAGGGGTAACCACATCCTGGCACTTAAAAGCTGACCAAAATCAGCTACCCGCAACATTTCCGGCCTTAGTTTGCAACATTTGAGAACCCTGTTCCAGAGAACGTCAGGGTAGTTTTACAGCACTGAATCAAGTGAAAGATTGCTGTTTATGAAATCTCGACTGCTTCTGCTAACCTCACCAAATTTTTCTTCCTTTGATGCTTTATTGACGGAGTTTCCTTCATACACTCAAACAGAAGGCGGCTCTTCCTGTTTTTCAAATTCTGATGATGCAATAAGCACTTCTTTCCTGGAGAAGCTGTCGTTCATAAAAACAAATACAGTCCTTCTTTTTCCTCTGACCCGCGATACAATTCTGAAACGATTACTGAAACCTGCCTCAATTTTCATTATGTATCAAGTTTAAATGAATAAATATGAAATCATCCAAAACGACTCGCTTGCTATTATTACTGCTATGGAGGGAAAGGGCAATTTTTCACTTCACTTTCTTAGCGCCGTTCCTAAACACCAATTTCGATTCTATTCAATAGTAAAGCAACAATTTTTTAATAACTAAACATTTGCTATATGAGGCAAGTAAAAATTCTGAGAAAATTCAGACTGCTTTTTTGGACGATGGTTTCGGCTTTTATTTTTTGCAGTGGTGTATCTGCGCAAAATGGTGGCACCCGTAAGATCACAGGCAGGGTGCTAAGCGCTACTCAAAAACCGGTAGAAGGTGCTACCGTAGCTGTAAAAAATACTTCCGTTGCCACTTCGACTTCAACCGACGGAGAATTTACCATTAACGCAAAAACCGGGGATGTTCTTGTTGTGTCCTCAATTGGCTACCAGACTAAGGAAGTCAGGGTGGGTAACGGCTCGGTTGTAAATTTTACTATCATAGAACAGGCAAGCCAGTTACAGGATGTTGTGGTTGTTGGTTATGGGCAGATGAGAAAGACAGACCTGAGTAGTTCACAGGTGAGTATGACTTCCGCCGACATTCAAAAAACGGTAAACACAACAGTTTTGGATGCTCTGCAAGGACGTGCAGCTAACGTGTATGTTTCTTCTGCAAGCGGACAGCCTGGTGCTCCTCCTTCCGTAATAATAAGAGGCTTGAGCAGCTTGACAGGTAATTCACAACCATTGTATATAGTAGATGGAGTACAAATAAGCACGGGTAATCCAGGTGTTAATCCAACAGCAAATGGATTGTCAGGAATTAACCCTGATGATGTAGAGTCAGTGAATGTTTTACAAGGACCGGCTGCAACAGCTATTTATGGTTCAACCGGTGCCAATGGTGTTATTCTCATTACAACAAAGCGTGGTAAAGCCGGCGATACTAAAATCACTGTAAGTTCTTTGGTTACCATTCAGGATAAACCAAAACATATTGATGTAATGAACCTGCGCCAGTACGCAGCTTACAGAAATGAAATGGCAAAAGCAGGTGGTACAGGAAGCGATTCTCTTTTTGCCGATCCTTCTGCGTTAGGCATGGGGACAGACTGGCAGGATGCGCTGTTCCGCAGAACGTTATTACAAAAACACAGCCTTGCTTTTAGCGGAGGAAACGATAAAACATCTTTTTATCTTTCTGCAGAATACTTTGATCAGCAGGGTATTGCTCCGGGTTCAGGATTTACCAGGGGGGCCTTGCGATTGAACCTGGATAATCAAACACGCAAATGGTTAAAAGTTGGAACGAGTCTTAGTGTAAATCAAACTCAGGAAAAAATAAATACTTCAAATGCTGGTATTATTAACCTGGCTATTCAACAAAACCCTTCTGTTCCTGTAAAAAATCCAAATGGAACCTGGGGTGGACCTAACGTAACTCAATTTGCCTTCACCAATCCCATAGCCCTTGCAAACATTAATGATGATCATAACAAAGGTGTTGGATTTGTAGGAAGTGGGTTTGCAGATATCACTCCTGTTAAAGGATTGGTCATTAGAAATGAAATCAATGGAAACGTAAGTTATACTAATAATTATACGTTCCATCCTTCTTACCAGTTCAATGGTTTTGTAAACAATACGGCTGTTGGATCAAGAAGCGCCGGCAATAATCGTTGGATGGGTTTTACTACCCGTGTTAACTATGACAAGAAGTTTAATCAACACAGTGTTTCTGTAATGGTTGGTCATGAATCACAGGAATACAAATACGAAAACTTAAGTGGTTCAAGACAGGGTTATGTAATCAACGCCTTCCAGGATTTGAATAATGGAAGCGCTACAACTGCTCAAAACGGCAGCGGACACGGAGACGGTGCGAGAGAATCTTATTTCGGAAGGGTTAATTATGTTTATAATGACCGCTACATTTTGCAGTTGACTGACCGCTATGACGGATCTTCAAATTTCGGTGCCAATAAACGTTGGGGTAATTTTCCTGCTGCCTCTGCTGCATGGAGGATTTCCCAGGAGAACTTCATGAAAAGCATCACTCTTATTAATGATTTAAAATTAAGAGTGGAATATGGAATTACCGGTAATCAGGGTGGCTCAGGGATCTACGCTAATTTAATGGCTGTGCCTACCAATTTTGGAAGCGGCTACCTTCCTCAGAATTTCCCTAATGCAGATCTTCAGTGGGAAGTTGATAAAACCATCAACCTCGGTTTTGATTTGCACATGTTAAGTAATCGCATTGAAGTTATAGCAGACTTTTATCAAAAAGATTTAAGCAAGCTGTTAACCATTAATCCTTATGCCTACTATAATGGTGGCGATATCAGTTATTCAGCCGGTTACCTGCAATGGCCTACAACCAACGTTGGTTCAATGAGGGATAAAGGATTTGGAATTACAGTTAATACGGTTAACGTCAATACTAAAAACTTTACATGGAAAACAAGCTTAAATGTTTCTCACGATAAAAATGAGATCACCAAATTGGTTACTCCAATCAATCCTTCTTTCAATAGTTCACAAGCTCAATTCTTATCAAAAGAAGGGCAACCAGCAAGTTTGATCACAGGTTATATTGCAGAAGGAATTTTCCAAAGCTACCAGGAGATTAAAGATCATGCAAAGCAAACATCAACCGGTATAATTGGACCTAATGGCACCTGGATCGGAGATGTTAAGTACAAAGACCTTAGCGGACCTAACGGCAAGCCAGATGGTATTATTGATAATTATGACCGCACCATTATCGGTAACCCCTGGCCGAAACTGACCCTGGGTTTCAACAACTCTTTCTCTTATAGAGACTTTGATTTGAATGTTTTCATCATTGGGACATTTGGAAATGATATTCTGAACTATGCACGTTATCAAAACGAACTGGGAACGGGAACGTACGGCAACTTCTATGAATCCGTAACAAACTTTGCACATCCAAGTAGTTATTTGGCTGCAGACAGTTTATCAACAACACTGTTGAATCCTGGTTTTAAAATCCCACGCATTGCGCCTGGAGATCCTAACGGAAATAACAGGATCAGTCAATGGTACATCGAAGACGGATCTTATGTAAGAATTAAAAACGTTTCCCTGGCATACACATTACCAAAAAAACTTCTTTCCAACCTTGGTTTTGTTCAGGGAATTAAATTAGCTGCCAACGTTCAGAATGTGCTTACTATCACAAAATATAAAGGTTACGATCCTGAAAATGCGGTAATGAGCTATAGTGGCACTTTGATATCCGGTATCGATCCGGGCCGCTATCCAAATACGAGGATGTATACACTAAATGTGCAGGTTAATTTCTAAACTTTCTATTTAGTAATAATAGTAAGAAATAAAAAATACTAAAATGAAATCGATACTTAAATTTTCAATCATAGTTGCCGCGGTTGTTTTTATGCAAAGCTGCAAGAAAGATTTCTTGAACAGGCCGCCGCTTGGTACTCCTACTTCAGGAGCTTTTTACAGAACAGATGACCAGATACTGGCGGGCACTGCTCCTTTGTACAATATTGTATGGTTTGATTATAATGATAAAGCCTTTATGGCTTTTGGCGAAGCAAGAGGGGGAAACCTCAATTCCAACGACCGTACGGCCTATATCCAGTTTATTGTTTCTCCTACGGATCAAAGCACTTTATTGCCTGGTTATAAATCTTTTTATAAAATCATTGCCCAAAGCAATGTGATCATGCAAAATATAAGAAGTGCTACCAATAGTACTGCATCTGAAATCGTAAAAAACGCAGGTATAGGTGAATGTCATTTCATGCGTGGCATGGCATATTTCAACCTGGTAAGCAACTGGGGCGCTGTTCCTATTATTTATGATAATGCATTGCAATTAAGCAATGACCTTAAGCGTAATACTATTGAAAGTGTATGGCAGTTCATAATTCGTGATTTTAAAATCGCAGCCCAGGATTTGCCCAGCACTCCTTTGGCACAGGGCCGTGTAACCAAATGGTCTGCAGAAGCCATGTTAGCTAAAATGTATTTGACAAGAGCGGGGTTGGGTAAAACCGCAGGTAACCGTTCTCAGTCAGATTTAGACAGTGCAAAATATTTTGCATCGGACGTTATTCATAATAGTCCTAATTCTTTACTGACTAACTATTACGATCTATTTAAGAGTGAAAACAACAACAGCAGTAAAAACAACAGCGAAAGCCTTTTTGCTTTGCAATGGATGTCTGATGCAAGTGTTTGGGGCATCAACAATTCCTTCCAGGCTTATGTTGCTTTTGATCCTAAGATCACTCAAACGGGCGATGGATGGGGCGCAGCACAGGGTGGATCTGCTGACCTTGTAAAATATTACCTGGCACATCCCGACGACTCCATTAGACGGAAAGCCACATTGATGTTCAACGGCGATTATTATCCTGAATTGAATAAGGCAGGCGGAGGAACAACTGTTACTGCAAATTATGTGGCGTTTATTAAAAAGTATGTAGTCGGATCTCCTGCAGACAATGGTGGAAAAGGCGCTTTCATGGCCGCCTATGTGAATACCTATATGATGCGTCTGGCTGAATTGTATCTGATCTATGCGGAAGCGATCATGGGCAGCAGTGCTTCTACTTCTGATGCGGAAGCATTGAAATATTTTAATGCTGTACGTACACGTGCCGGCGTGGCTCCCGCAACATCGATCACCTTTGCCGATATCTTCCAGGAAAAAAGAGTTGAGTTGGCATTTGAAGGCAATGCCTGGTACGATATCCTGCGTTGGTATTATTTCGATCCGGCCGGAGCTAAAGCTTATATAGCTTCCCAGGACAGGGGCAATTATACTCTTACTTATGTAGCAGGATCAAATCCACGCCGCTGGACTGCAACCTATACCAGTGCATATTATCCCGTTAACGATCAAAGCATTTACCTGCCTTTGCCTGAAACAGAGTTGAATATCGCCACGGGTTTACGTGCAGATCCTGTTCCTTTTGACCTTAGTAAGGTAAACGACTAATTTTTAATTTTTTAAAATGATAATAATGAAACATCTTTTAAATAAATTGATCGGCTACAGTTTTATACTGGGGTTTGCGATGCTTGTGTTGGGATTGCAGTCTTGTAAAAAAACTGAAGGACCTCCATCAATAAGAAGCGTTCGTTTGATAGATCCCAATAAAAGAGACAGTTTGTTTACTCAAACAACTGTTGGAAATATCATTGTGATTAATGGATCTGGATTTAGCGGGCTAACGAATATTTATTTCAATGGTTTTGATGCGCCGTTTAATTCAGCCATCAATTCAGACACTACAATTGTTCTCAGGATTCC
The DNA here is from genome assembly GCA_035554655.1 of Flavisolibacter sp. Taxonomy (GTDB): domain Bacteria; phylum Bacteroidota; class Bacteroidia; order Chitinophagales; family Chitinophagaceae; genus Flavisolibacter. The sequence goes on along the minus strand of DATMIF010000026.1, from coordinate 418,178 downwards.
GTCAAATGCACCCACTTCGGCTACCGACCCGAATGTTCCCAATACAATTAAAGTAGTAACAACTCATGGTGATGCGGTGTTTTCGTTTAAGCTGTTGTTGCCGCCTCCAATTGTTACTTCTGTTTCAAATGAAAATGCCGTATCAGGAACAACTATTACTGTCACCGGCGATAAATTGTATTTAACGAAAATTGTTTTCCCGGGAAATAAAGAGGTAAGCACCTTTACAACAAATAAAGACGCTACACAAGTTTCTGTTGTAGTTCCCTCCGGCATTACTACCAGTGGTCCGCTAACACTGGTTGGGCCTTTCGGTACTACGTCAACTATTTTTTCGTTTGCAACTTATGCAGCCCCTTCAACGGGTTTCCTCGCCAATTTTGAAGATGGTGATCCGTACTTCGGATGGCAGTGGTGGGGTGGTATTAAAACCAACACCGGCTTCGCTAATAATACAGGCAACTTCATCGAAATAAAACCTTCGGGGTCTATAAACGCCGGTGATAATTCATGGTATGGTAATAATCGTGCGGCTATGGTTGCTGGAGCACCGTGGATGAGTGCATCTGAATTAGCAACGGCTGCTATTCAAAACTATGCCTTGAAGTTTGAGATCAATGTAAAGAATCCATGGTCTGTAGGCTCTTTGCAGATTGCAGCAAATGGCAATTTTAGTTATTTAGCCCGTTATGCTCCATGGGAATCCGCATCAAGTGGCACGTATCAAACAAGTGGATGGGAGACTGTGACCATTCCCCTTACCAGCTTTTTGAAATCCGGTGCGCCGGCATCAACCATCACCACACTTACAGGTGGTACCAATTCAGCAACAATCCAGATAATGTTGTATAACGACAGCACAAAACCTTTATCTGGCTTCGATGCGGCGATTGATAATGTAAGAGTAGTAAAAATAAAATAGCAGTCGAATTGGAAGTCTCTCATACAAGCAAAGGATGACCTGGGGATGGGCAATTTTCATTGCGCCATCCTTCCGGGTCTCACTTCCGCCAAAAGAAAAAATTTTTAAACTGTAGTAAGGAGACATGAAAATCACCAAACCCTATTCAATCAGATTTCTCATTGCAGTTTTGTTATTTGCGGGCTGTCATAAAAAAGATACAGTAGCACCGGAACTCTCTGCTTCTCCATCAACAATTAGTTTTCCGGCAGAAGGGGGAACAGCAGGTTTCACCATCAACGTGAATGCACAATGGACTATTAGCAATCCTGGTTCCTTGTGGCTGCAGTTAAGCAAAACGTCAGGTAATAGTGGTAGCAATACTATTCAATTAACGGCGGGTTCAAATGAAACTGGTGCTACGCGATCCGCAATTTTGTCTGTGAATTCTTCAAACGGGAAATCAGAAAGAGTTACAGTTTCGCAGACTGCTACCATATACCCATCTTACAACACATCTACCAAAGCACCTGATTCAATAGGAATGAGTACGGCTGTACAACTTGCTGCCAAATTCAAATTAGGGTGGAATATTGGTAATACATTGGAAGCAACCGGTGGAGAAACAAGTTGGGGTAATCCACTTATTACTGAATCGTATGTGAAATTTGTAAAGCAACAAGGTTTTACTGCTATCCGCCTTCCTTGTTCATGGGATCTTCATGTTGACAACAAAGCAACTGCGCACATAGATCAAAATTGGATGAGCAGAGTAAAAGATGTTGTTGGTTATTGTGTAAACAATGGATTGTATGTGATGCTTAATATTCACTGGGATGGTGGCTGGCTGGAAAACAATATCACTAAAACAAAGCAGGATTCTGTAAATGCTAAACAAAAAGCATTGTGGGAGCAAATTGCTACAGCCTTTCGTGATTTTGATGAGCACCTGATGTTTGCCAGCGCTAATGAACCGAATGCAAGTGATGCTGCGAGTACAGAAATCTTAAAACAATATCACCAGACCTTCATTAATGCAGTTCGATCTACAGGTGGAAAAAACAGTCACCGCGTTCTTGTTCTGCAGGGGCCAAGTACATCAATGACATTGACTGCTAATTTAATGAGCACACTTCCTAAAGATCCGACCGCCAATCGACTGATGGTTGAAGCCCATAACTACACGCCGTCACAATTCTGTTTTTTGAACGAAGATGTGAGTTGGGGTAAAATGGCTTACTATTGGGGCAGTGGCTATCATTCAACTACTGAACCTGATCGTAACGCAACATACGGAGAAGAAGATGCTCATATTTCAGACTACAACAAGGTTAAAGCAGCTTTTGTTGATAAGGGAATCCCCGTTATAATGGGTGAGTATGGCGCTTACAGGCGTGATGGTTCCGCCCACATTCCCCAGGATCTTGCCTTGCATAATGCATCGGTGGACTATTGGATAACTTTTACAACCAAAGAAGCGCTGGCCCGTGGAATAAAACCTTTCTGGTGGGATACAGGTGGCGCTTTGGACAGAAGAAATAATACGGTAAAAGATCAGCGTACGATTGATGCACTTATGGCCGGCGCCAAATAATAGGAACAGGATTAAATTGGTGCATGACTTATTTTACGCAGAGACTCAGAGACACGGAGGGGTTTTCTCTGCCATTCTTTCTTTTTTGCCTTCTTTTTCTTGGCGTGAAATTTTTTCATAGAGCTTGAGGCAATACTGAAAAACCTTTGTGTCTTCAAAGCAAAATAAAAACTTCAATTAGAAATCATCGCTGCTTCTCATGCGATGATTTTAATTTGATAAGCTTAAATGATGTCATTGATCAAAAAAACGATCTCTTAAATATTTCAAAAACAGAAGATCAGAACAATGAAAATACAAAGGCGAACATTACTTATCTTCTTTACTTTACTTCTTTTTCCCCCATTCATCAACGCTCAAATTCAGTTACCTAAAGTATTTGGGGATAGCATGGTTTTACAGAGAGGCATCAAAATTCCTTTATGGGGAAATTCATATCCAGAAGCAATAATCATTGCAAAGCTTGGAAATATCCAGGTAACAACAAAAGCGGATCAACATGGAAAATGGAAAATTAAATTCCCGGTATTTAAAGCAGGAGGACCATATGTACTTGAAATTTCTGAAGCAGGCAAACCAGGTTCTGAAATCAAACTGAAAGAAATTCTGATTGGTGATGTGTGGGTTGCTTCGGGCCAGTCAAATATGGAATTGCAGGTACAACAGGCGAAAGATGCAAGTAAAGAAATTGCAAACGCCAGCTTTCCTCAAATGCGTTTTCTTGTTGTGGAACAAGATAAACAATTAAAACCTCGGGCTGATATTCGTTCCGGCAAATGGAAAGTTTGTGATTCAACAAATGTGAAGCAGTGGTCCGCAATTGCTTATTACTTTGCCCGCAAGATTCACAGCGATCAAAATGTTCCCGTTGGAATTATTCAAAGTACCTGGGGTGGAACACCTGTAGAAGCCTGGACGAGCCGCCACATGTTACTGACATCGCCCATTACAAAAGCAAGAACACTCAGTAATGATACACTTAAAATGGACCCGCAAGATTTCGCAACCGATAGTTTAAATTGGTTACGCATTTGGAATATTGTTTACAATCCTCAGAATAATGCCGACAAAATAATTCCGGCCATTAATTATAATGATGCCGATTGGACAACCATTGAAATGCCCAATGTTTTAAAAGATTTTGGAATTGGCTATTATGAAGGAATGGTCTGGCAAAGAAAAAAAATTTCATTGCCTGAATCATTTAATCAAAAGAATTTAACCATCAACCTTGGTCACCCTGAGATGAACTATTCGCTTTATTTCAATGGTGAAGAAGTTTGTAAGAATATCTGGAATTCCAATGCCGCTCATTCTTTTACAATTCCTGGGCGTTTGGTGCAACCTGGAGAAAATACTATCGCTGTAAGAATAGCAATGCTGTGGGGCGGTGGCGGTCTGAATCCTCCTGCAGAAGATATTTATATAACCGACGGTACTTCAAAAATTTCTTTAGCAGGAAAATGGTTGTATAAAAAAAATATTGAAACCGCTTTCCCGAAAATACTCAATTACCAATATTATCCAACAGTGCTTTTCAATGCAATGGTCAATCCACTTATTCCTTATGGCATCAAAGGATTCATTTGGTACCAGGGAGAATCGAATGCAAGTGCAGCTTATGATTATCGCAAATTATTTCCCATGTTAATCACTAACTGGCGGCAACGCTGGCAACAGGGCAATCTTCCGTTCTTATTTGTTCAGTTGGCCAATTACATGAAAACAAAACCGCTTCCATCTGAAAGCGAATGGGCCGAATTGAGAGAGGCGCAAATGCTAACACTTTCCTTACCTAATACCGGTATGGCCTGCATCATCGATGTTGGTGAAGGAAATGATATTCATCCGAAAAACAAACAGGAGGTGGGGCGCAGGTTGGGCCTCATTGCCGACAAAATGGTGTACAAACAAAATGTCATTGCATCCGGTCCGGTGTACAAAAATTATAGGAGGGAAGGGAATCGCATTCGAATCAGTTTTATGAATATTGGTTCCGGCCTTTCAACAAAAGAAGGAAAAGAATTAACAGGATTTGCTATTGCCGGTAAAGACAAGAAATTTTATTGGGCAAATGCAATTATTGAGGGAAATGAAGTGATTGTTTACTGCGATAATGTTGCCGAGCCAATCGCTGTTCGGTATGCGTGGGCCGATAATCCGGACTGCAATCTTATAAATTCAGAGGGCCTGCCTGCTGTTCCTTTCAGAACAGATGACTGGAAAGGCATCACTCAGAAATAAAATCAAAAGTTAACCAGCGCTATAATAATTCTTAAAGAAAAATGAAAACAAAAATAATTGCAACTGCTTGTATCCTGTTTTATCATTCACTCTTTGCCCAGGTTGCTAAATTGGAAAGTCCGGACAAATCTATCGTACTAAATGTATTCTTATCTGCTTCAGGTGAAATTCAATACGAGGTGAAAAAATCCGGTGTAAGCGTCATTGAACCTTCAACTTTAGGAGTGATGATGAAAGGACACGATTTCTCACGGCACATAAAACTCAGGGGCATATTAGAACCCGAAAGAATCCAGGATAGTTATCAAATGAAGAATGCGAAAAAAAGCAACCTCCAATATCTCGCAAATCAATCGATGGTATCTTTTCTCAATGAGGAAGGGAAAGAAATGAATATCATTTTCAGGCTATCTAATGATGGTTTGGCTTTCCGCTATTCCTTGCCCTGGATAAAAAATAATGAAACAATTATTAATGAACGTACATCATTCGCATTTGACAAAAGTGCAAAAGCATGGCTGCAGCCCATGAGTGAAGCAAAAACAGGTTGGCAACATTGTCATCCATCTTATGAAGAACACTATTTACAGAACATCCCTGTTGGCACTGTCTCGCCATTAAAATCAGGCTGGGTGTATCCTGCTTTGTTTAAAACAAATGATACATGGGTATTGATCACAGAAGCAGCACTTGATGGTACATATTGCGGCACAAGATTGAACAATGATTCTGCATCATCTGTTTATTCAATTGGTTTTGCAGATCCGAGAGAAGTGTTTACAGGCGGTGGTTATTTACCGACTAATAACAAGCCCTGGCTTACACCGTGGCGAATTATAACAATTGGTGACCTGAAAACAATTGTAGAATCGACACTGGGTACCGATCTGGCTCCAAAGGCTATTAGCATCGACCAGTCATTCATTAAGCCAGGTAAGGCGTCGTGGAGTTGGATCAATACAAAGGATGACAATATTACTTTCAGCGAACAAAAAAAATACATTGATTATGCCGCTGACATGCGCTGGCAATATTGTTTGGTAGATGCTGCCTGGGATGTAAAGATTGGTTATGATAGTATAAAAATTCTCAGCGATTATGCTTCTAAAAAAAATGTTGGGCTGCTGTTATGGTACAATTCAGCAGGCGATTGGAATACGGTAACCTATACTCCAAAAAATAAGTTGCTTACCAAAGAAGGAAGAGAAAAAGAATTTAATCGTTTGCAGGCGATGGGTATTAAAGGTGTGAAGATTGATTTCTTTGGTGGCGATGGCCAGAGCATGATTCAATACTACCTTGACATTCTGAATGATGCTGCAAAATATAAATTGCTGGTAAACTTTCACGGCGCTACATTGCCAAGAGGCTGGCAAAAGACCTATCCTCATCTAATGACAACCGAAGCAATTTATGGAATGGAGATGGTAACATTTGACCAAGACGCCGCCGATAAGCAAGCTAACCATTGTGCAATGTTGCCATTTACAAGAAACGCATTCGATCCAATGGATTTTACTCCAATGAATCTTACGGGATTAACATTTTCTAATTGTACGAGAAAGACAACTCCTGCCTTTGAACTGGCACTTTCAGTTTTATTGTTATCAGGCATACAACACTACGCACAGGCGCCCGAAGGAATGGCAAAGGTTCCTGGCGACGTGAAGAATTTTCTGCGAACGCTTCCCGACAACTGGGATGATGTAAAGTTCCTTGATGGCTATCCCGGGCAATTCGCTGTCATTGCAAGAAGAAGCGGTAATACCTGGTACATTGCTGGAATTAATGGAAATACTACGGAAAAGAAATTAAGTCTTGACTTTACTTCATTTAATAAAAGCAATGCAACTCTATTCACGGATGGTGCCAGTGACCAATTGTTTTCAAAATCTATTCTTAATATTAAAAAGCAAAAGAAATTAGATATTATGCTGAATGCACACGGTGGGTTTGTAATAGTAATGGAATGATAGAGTATCAATACTCAGTTGAAAAGCTTAAAAGAGAATCCCAATAATTATTAAACTGATGTAGCGTTCATCTTTTTAGATTGTTCGCCTGCGAGTTCTTTACTCAGAATTGTTTCCTAGTTATAGCACCATTTCACGTATTCAAAATAACCAAAGCCTGAAAGATCATGAAACTACCATTAAATTATTTATTTCTTCTGCTCGTAGTTGTGTTTGTCCTTAACGTTAGAACTAACGGTCAGCAATTGTTCGTTGGCACTAACTATCATCCTCATGATGATAAAAACATACAGAAGGTAAAAAAGGATATCGGGTTAATGAAGGACGCAGGCTTTACAGTTGTACGCATGGGTCACCTGGCATGGGATAGTTACGAGCCGTCCGAAGGAAAGTTTGATTTTACCTGGTTTGATAAGGTGATGGATTTAATGAATGATGCAGGTATCAAAGTGATTTTAGACATTGCTATTCGTCCTGCGCCAATTTGGTTGCATCATAAATATCCTTCCATTGATATTGTAGATGTAAATGGCGATGTGCATTATCCCAATCATCGTTACATGGAAGATGTTGGCGATCCAATGTATCAGAAATATGCAGTGCGGTATGCAGATACACTTACAAAGCATTATGGTAAGCATCCTGCATTAATGGCATTCGGAATAGATAATGAACCAGGCGATGGACCGATCTCATATTCTGAAACTGTCAGAACGAGGTTCATTGTGTGGTTGAAGAAAAAATATTCAACCATTGACAATTTAAACAAAGCTTGGGCAACACAACGGTGGTCCAGGAGGATCAATCAGTTTGATGAAGTGGGACTTCCCATTGCAACACATAATAATGATGTTCCCGAGCGAATGCTTGACTTCAGGCGTTTTGTTTCTGATGAAGTGAACCAAATTCTTTTCAAAGTCATAGATAAAGTAAACAACAATGCTCCAAATGCATTATTGAATACAAATGCGTGGTATTACAGTCCCTTAAAGTATTTTGATTACACTCCAATTGCTTACTCAGGTAAAATGACACGTGAAGGTTGTGGTTTTTATCCGGGAAGTTCCCTGACTACCAATTGGGGCGTGTTGGGTGCTTTGTTTGGAATTGCAAGAATTCAATTTGAAGGTAACAATCCTTTTTGGTGCAGCGAGTTCACAACCATGACTGCAGCTCCAAATTCGATTCGGAAGTCGGCTTATGCCACGCTTATGTACGGCAATCAAATGATTTGCGGATGGACATGGCAAAGCATGCATGCGGGTGAAGAGCAATATTTGGAAGGCATGTTGGATTGGGATGGTATTCCGAATCGCAAGTATGACGAATACAAAAAGATTGCAACTGAATTTAAAAAGATCGAAAAATATTTTCCTTACAAGCTGAACGCAGAAGTTGGATTGGCATTTTCATTTCCAGGCCAGATCGCAAGCGCTTATTTTTCTCAACGCCATGATGAACAGCTTGAGGCCTGTTTTGATTTATTTTATTACCGCAATATGGATTCACGAGTTGTGGAGATCAGTAAAAGCGCATTAAAATATAAATTACTTTTTGTTCCCGGTCTTGCGGTAATGGATGAGGTAACTGCGGATAAGATTCGTGAATACATAAAGAACGGCGGCACTGTTGTAATGACGAGCAATTCAGCTATTGTTGATGAAACAGGGCAAGTATTTGCGTCAACGCGTCCGGGCAAATTGAATGATGTATTCGGCATTCGTGTTGCAAACTATGAAGAAACAGAAAACATTAATGAGGTTTCAAGGAAATCATTCAAAGGAAAAAAGCTTGAAGTTTCATACAAAAGGAAAGCCGTCATTTCAGAATCAACTAAGTTCGATGTAATTGAACCAAAAGGAGCAGAGGTGCTTGCAAACATTACAAGTTTGGACAAAGATTATCCAATTGTTACTTCAAATAAATACGGGCAAGGAAGAGCCATTTATGTTGGCCTTCCAGCAAAAGGCGAAGTGTTGAATCCATTGCTCGATGATTTGATCAATGAGCTTTCAATAAAGAGAGGGCCGGAGGTTCCATCAGGAGTTATGGCAAGGCAAATTGACGCGAACCACATTTTATATTTGAATGTTACTGGCGACAAAAAAGAAATTCAAATGAAAAGAAATTCAAGGAGCGTTCTTTTCGATAGGGACTACAACGGTAATTTTATAATTGCTCCTTATGAGCCGGAGTTTATAGAATTAAAATGATGGGAATCTCGTGAGTAGAAGTCCAGAATAAACGGGCATAAAAATTCCGCTTGATATAAACAGGATTTTTAACAGAAAGATTTTGACAACAACAAACTCTCGACGTTAAACTATAAAAGTCAATTGAACTAAAAATGAAGTTTTTAACGCTTACACTATTTTGCTTTTTCTTCATCTCTTATTTTGCTTTTTCGCAAAAGCTTACAGTTCAATCACCGAATCAAAAAATCAGAGCAGAACTTTTCAATAAGGAAAACGCTGATGTTGGTGAATGGTATATCAGAGCATCTTACAATAGCAATGGAAAAGTTACAGAAGCCATTTCTAATATTAACCTGGGTTTATCACGCAGCGATCAGGACTTTTCAAAACACTTGAAATTTTTGAAAGCAAGTAAGCCGGTTTTAATAAACCAACAGTACACGGCATTGCACGGTAAAAAATCGGTTTGTAAAAATTCTGCAAATGATGTGGTGGTTTCTTTCGAAAATCCTTCTAAAGCAAAATTAAACATTTTCATAACGGTGTATAATGATGGTATTGCTTTTCGTTATGAGTTTCCTGAAAAAGACGGATCGTTTGTTGTGAAAGATGAATTAACTGCTTATTCTTTTCCAAAAGAAACGATGCGTTGGATGGAAAAATGGAATCCTGCAAATGAAGGTCTTTACACAACAATGAATAATGATAAGACGGGCGAGTGGGGCTATCCTGCACTTTTCAACACAAGTGATAAAGCGTGTTGGTTCTTATTACATGAAGCTGACCTGGACAGAAATTATTGTGGTACCAAATTGAGTAATACAGCCGATTCAACTAAATACAAACTCACATTTCCAAATCAAGGAGATGGAAGAGGACAAGGAGAGTCAACACCAACTATAACACTTCCCTGGAAATCGCCGTGGCGAGTAGTCATTATGGGTACACTTGCTGATGTAGTAGAATCTACGTTAGTTGATGACGTTTCTTCTCCTTCCGTTATTAAAAATACCGATTGGATAAAACCGGGAATTGCTTCATGGAATTACTGGTCAAGTAATCATGGTACAAAGGACTATAAAATTGTTTGCGACTTCGCAGATCTGGCTACCGAAATGAATTGGCCTTACACTTTACTCGATTGGGAATGGGATTCGATGAGCAATGGTGGCAATCTCGAAGATGCACTCAGGTACATTCATTCCAAAGGGTTGAAGCCGTTGATATGGTATAATTCAGGAGGCAATCATACCTGGGTATCGTCCACACCAAAAGATAGAATGCTCACACATCAAAACCGTGTAGAGGAATTTACAAGGCTGAAAAAACTAGGGGTTGCTGGTGTGAAGGTTGACTTTTTTGAAAGCGAGAAGCAGGACATGATTAAATATTACCTCGACATTTTAGAAGATGCTGCCCAGTTTGAAATGATGGTGTATTTCCACGGTTGTATTGTACCGAGAGGTTGGGCAAGAACTTATCCGAATCTAATGACGTATGAAGCAGTGCGTGGTGCCGAATGGTACAATAACACACCGGATTTTACCATGCCTGCACCGGAACACAATACTATTCTTCCATTTACAAGAAATGTTGTTGGGTCAATGGACTATACGCCTGTAACATTTACCAATTCACAGTTTCCGCATGTTACTTCATACGCACATGAATTGGCATTAAGTGTTTTATTTGAATCAGGGATACAACACATGGCCGATAGGCCTGAAGGCTATTATGCATTGCCCGATGCTGCAAAAACATTTTTAAAGAACGTCCCCAATGCATGGGATGAAACAAGACTGTTGGACGGTTATCCTGGTAAAGATGTGGTGATGGCACGCCGTAAAGGAAGCAACTGGTACATCGGGGGCGCCAACGCAGAACAAAGAGAAAAAAAGAAAACAATAAAATTTGATTTCTTACAATATGGAATAAAATATAGACTCACACTAATCGCCGATGGCAAACATGATAAAGATTTTGACACACAATATTTAGTGGTAGATAAATCCGATTCTGTAGATATCAAAGTGCTTCGTCGCGGAGGTTTTGCAGCATTGTTAGGTCCAATACAATATTAATCGTCGTTAAATTTTTGCATGCATTTTTATCCTTACTACTCTAAAGCAATATTATTAGGGCAAGATGATTTTATACTTTGGAAACATGGCTGTAAAGAAAATGCTCGCAATTGCAGAAAACATAAGCCAGACGTGGGTTTTAGCAGACTATGATGAAAAGCAAAAGCTTCAATATTTAATATTTCCGGAGGGAATCCTGTATAATAAGGAAAAAGACAGAGTTCGAACCAAAAGAGTAAATTCGCTATTCGCTGAAATCTCTTTACTGACAAGGGATGTAGAGGAAAAGAAAAAAGGCAATTCCAAAAAGAATTGCCCTACGCCCTATTCTGTGCCCAGGACTGGATTCGAACCAGCACGCCCTTGCGGGCACCACCACCTCAAAGTGGCTTGTCTACCAATTTCAACACCTGGGCAAAATAATTTGTAAAAGAACAGCAACGATCATCATTCTTGCGGGCAGCAAATGTATTTTATTTTTTCAAAACAATTCTAAAAGTTGTCCCTTTTCCTAACTCAGATTGTTTTACTGTCAGGGAGCCTTTATGGTATTGCTCGATAATCCTTTTGGACAAACTTAAGCCGAGGCCCCATCCACGTTTTTTTGTAGTAAAGCCAGGCTTAAAAACCTTTGCAATGTTTTGTTTACTGATTCCTTTACCTGTATCGCTTACATCTATAACTGCGTCTTTCTCTTCATCCCTTATAAAAATTTTTATAGCGCCTCTTCCTTCCATTGCATCCAATGCGTTCTTTAATAGATTTTCAATGACCCAATCAAACAAAGGCGCAGAGATTTTTACAGGAATAATTTCCTTTCCCTGTGCGTCAACGCTGAAAGAAACTTTTCCACCGGCTCTTTTGCGAATGTACTCCACCATGTTTCTTACCTGCTCAATGATATTTCTTTCTTCTAGTTGCGGAGTGCTTCCTATTTTTCCAAACCGATCAGATACTAAACGTAGTCGGCTTACATCTTTCTCCATTTCCGGAACAAAACTTTCTTTTCCATGCGTCTCTTTTAATATTTCCATCCATCCTTCTAATGAAGAAACCGGCGTCCCTAATTGATGCGCCGTTTCTTTTGCCATGCCTGCCCATACCTGGTTTTGAGTGGAACGATAGTTACTTTTCAAAGCCATGATGGTGATGAGAATGAATAAACCAACAATGAACAATTGTATAAGCGGGTAATACCTCACTTCGTCAAGTAAGCGGCTATGACCATAATAGTATCTGTTCTTTTTAGTTGAATCGATGGGATCAGGCCATTCGATGGTTTTGTTTTCTGAACGGAAGGATCTGAGCTTGTCTTGCAGGTAAGAGTTATTGTTTAAGAGGTGAAGTGTGTCTCCTCTAGCCCACCCTTTTTCTACACGTGAAGAATCGAGATTTACCCACGTTGTAATGCTGTCGCTTTCGGTTGCTTCAATAATGGGAATGTCATTTTGGTTGATCGTTATTTTTGAAGCAAGTGCGGTTTCCGTGTTCCGCGGATTATTAATAGATGTTACCGCTTCTACCCACAATTCAATTTTTTTGCGCTCGTCCTTTTCGATTTTATCGGCGAGATAGGAGGAGTACCAAATGGTTCCGCTTACAATTAAGATTGCGATTAATGCCAGTAACGAACGCCAGTTAAGCAATTGCCGGAACATGCACACAAGATAAGGCAGAAGGGGGAAATCGAAAGTCGGAAGTCACAGTTAAGAAGTTAGAAGTTAAAGATTCCATTAAGAAGTCTTCACTTGCGATCTCTAACTTCGTTCTTCATTCTTCTTCACTTATTTTTGGCGAAAATTACTACTTGGGTCAGCCATCTGTTGCGATTGTTATTTTGAACTGGAACGGGAAGCATCACCTCGAACAATTTCTGCCATCAGTACTAGCAACAAGTTATTCAAACTACCGCGTTATTGTTGCCGACAACGGATCAACAGATGATTCGATCGACTTCCTTCACAAAAGTTATCCGCAGGTTGAATTGATCATACTGGATAAAAACTACGGTTTTGCAAAAGGGTATAACGAAGCACTAAAAAAAGTAAGTGGTGATTATTACATGTTGTTAAACTCTGATGTTGAAGTAGAGGCAAACTGGTTGCAATCAATGGTAGAAGTGCTGGAGAAGGAAGCAAATGCAGTGGCTTGTCAACCAAAAATTTTGGCTTTTAAAGACAAACATTTATTTGAATATGCAGGAGGTGCAGGCGGGTGGCTCGATTTGTTTGGTTATCCCTTTGCCCGCGGACGCATATTTGATATTTGTGAAGAAGACAAGGGCCAGTTTGATGAAACCGAAGAAGTTTTTTGGGCAAGCGGCGCCGCCATGTTAATCAGAAGCGAAGTGTATCATCAATTAAAAGGCTTTGATGAATACTTTTTTGCCCACCAGGAAGAAATCGATCTGTGCTGGCGCATTCATCTTGCAGGATATAAAATATTTTGTTGCCCGCAGTCAGTCATTTATCATGTTGGTGGTGGTACTCTGCCGAGGGGCAATTCAAAGAAAACTTTTTTAAATTTTCGCAACAATCAAATCTTACTCGCTAAAAATTTGCCGCGAAATGAGAAATGGTGGAAGATTCCGTTTCGTTTATTTCTCGACCAGGTTTCTGCCATCAAAGGTTTGCTGTCGGGTGACGCCGGTTATTTTGTCGCCATCTTTAAAGCACATCTTGCTTTTTTCGACTGGTTTTTATTTAAAGAAAAGATGAAGCCCGTACATAAAAGGAAGAAGCTAAAAGATCTTCCCGGTGTTTACCACGGTAATATTGTATGGCAACATTTTGCTTTGAAGAAAAAATATTTCACCGACATTACCGGCAAACATTAAGCTTGGACGCCTTTCACCACAATCATTTTGGTTTTTGCATTAGCCTGGCGTAATGATTTTGCGGCTGCGTATTCTTCTGATGTCCACCAAGCTTTTGCTTTTTCAAGGAAAGGAAATTCAATGATCACAAAGCGGCCAGGGCTGCCAATCACCTTCAGGTGTTTCGGCTTTCCCTCCGCGTACAATAAATTTTTCTTCATAAGGCAACAGTGTAGCAGGCGTAAGCTTCACATATTCTGCATAATATTCTGCGTTAAGGATTGTGATATCAACAATGATATAGGCAGGCATAACTAATCTTTTATAAATAAAGCTCTCAATTCGGCTGCGTCGTCCGGGTGCATTTTACCACCAAGAACAAGACGAACCTGTCTTCTCCGGATGGCACCTTCAAACAAACGCTTTTCTTCTTCTGTTTCAGGGATCAGTTGCGGCACAACTCTTGGCTTACGGTTGGGATCAAGCGCCACAAATGTATAGTAGGCTTCGTTGCTTTTGTATTTGTATTGGTGTTGAAAATCTTCGCCCCACACTTTTAAATGTACTTCCATAGAAGTATTGAATGCCCTGCTCACTTTTGCTTCGATGTGAACAGTATTACCGAGCTTGATGGGATTTTCGAATGAAATATTGTCAACCGATGCAGTTACCACCGGTGCATTGCAATGTTTTTGTGCTGCAATAGCTGCAGCAATATCCATCCAGTACATCAATCTTCCTCCCATTAAATTGCCGAAAACGTTGGTGTCGTTCGGCAGCACAATCTCTGTCATCATGGTCAAACTGTCCGATGGTTTTTTCGTTTGCATAGATCAAATTTGGTCAAAGATAGGAGAGAGGAAATTTATGTGCCGATCTGAGTTGCTACTATTGTGTTTCTCTTGCGTCGCACTCTTTTACGTCTGGTAATTCTTGTCATCACATTCGACGTGTTCTACTGTTTTCAATTTTTCGTTTATTCTAAGAGTTCCACCCGGACCTTCTCAACGTAAGAATCATTAACTGTGCCTCCCGCTTTTGCGGGCTAGGTTCACCGGGAGGGGATAGTTTACAACTGCACTAGTTTCTTCATCACTTGCAATTGAAGACTATTTGTTTCAATAAAGTTTCTTGGAAAAGCGAGGGTGGCGACAGAGCATCCCCTTACTGGAGGGTTGGGGTGGGTTTCGTCTGCTGAACAAAAAAAACATTGCAGTGTATAATGACACTTAAATAATGGTCAATAAAGTTCAGAACCTTGAAGTGAGTGACACAACAGACGGTGATATCAGGAATGCAGTTTAGGTCATAATTATCTAAACATTCTATTGTTGCAAACTTCTATTTCAAAAATTATTTTCTACTTTGCCAAATCTAACAGCTTTGAAAAATGAAGAAAAAAATTGCACTCGTAACCGGCGGCTTTTCAGGAGAAGCGGTGATCTCTTACAGATCGGCAACAACTATTTATAATCATCTTGATAAAAACAAATTTGAAGTTTACAAAATTGATATTAATCCGCAGGGATGGTTTTACGAAGATGCATCGGGCAACAAAACCGAAGTAGATAGAAACGATTTTACGATTACATGTGACGGTAAAAAAATCAGCTTCGATGCTGTGTTTATCGGCATGCATGGAACACCCGGCGAAGATGGCAAACTGCAGGGCTATTTTGATATGATGGGGCTTTCGTACACATCGTGCAACTCCGCAACATCTGCACTTACATTTAATAAACGTTACACAACTGCTGTTGCTGCGGTATCAGGCATCAACGTTGCCCATTCTGTTTTATTCATAAAAGACCAATTTGAAAATGCCGACGAAGTGGTTGATAATTTAAAATTCCCGGTTTTTGTAAAACCTAACAATGGCGGATCGAGCATAGGAATGTCGAAAGTGAATAGTGCATCGGAAGAACTAGGCGCTGCCATTGAAAAAGCTTTTAAGGAAGATGACCAGGTGTTGGTGGAAGAAATGATACAGGGACGAGAATTTACAGTTGGCGTTTTCCGAACTAAAAGAGAGGTCATTGTTCTTCCCATTACTGAAGTAACGGCCCACAAGGAGTTTTTTGATTTTGAAGCGAAGTATGGTGGTAAGTCAACAGAAACTACCCCTGCGCAAATTGCCGACGAATGGAAACTGAAGCTGGAAGCAGCGGCAAAAAAAATTTACGAGGTGTTTAATTGCAGGGGAGTGGTGCGGATCGATTTTATTTATAATGAAGAAGAAAACAAACCTTTTATGCTGGAGATTAACACCATCCCTGGACAAAGCGATGCCAGTGTGGTACCGCAGCAGGTAAGATCGAAAGGTTGGGACCTGCAGGATTTTTATACGAAGCTTGTTGAGGAAGCTTTGGAAAGTCATTAGAAGATTTTCAACCTATATTAAAATTTGAATAGAAAGCACAATAAAAACTTAATTGTTTCCTTTTTGTAAATTGTCAATTCCCTTTTTCTTATTGCCTATTGATTATATTGCAACCCCAAACGAAAGACCTGCATGATCAAATACGTCACAAGTCGTCCGCTCTGGTTCAATATCCTGGTTGCTATTGGCGGTATCTTTCTCATTCTTGTCATTTTTATTTTGTTGCTAAGCGTTATTACGCGGCATGGCAAGTCCAAAACAGTTCCTTACGTGGTCGGGAAAAATATTAATGATGTAGAAAAACAACTTACTGATGCCGGCTTTGAAACAGTGATACAGGATTCCGTGTATTACGATTCACTTCCGGCGGGAGTGGTCATTAAACAGATTCCTGAAGCCGATGCGGTAGTGAAGGTGAACCGAAATGTTTTTGTGATCATTAACCGGTTTGTTGCCCCCGATATTTCAATGCCTAACATTATTGGTTATAGCTTGCGCAATGCACAGTACACTTTGGAAAGCATGGGACTAAAACTGGGTGATACTACGTCAAGAGTAGACTTTGCAAAAAATACGGTGCTGGAAATGACCATCAATGGAAACCAAGTAAAGCCAGGTGATAAAGTAAAAGTTGGAAGCAGCGTGGACCTGGTAATTGCAAAAGGAAAAGGAGATGAAGAAATTTCAGTACCCAAATTAATTGGATTGCAGGTTGCAGATGCAAGGGTGCTGCTAGAGCAATATGGATTGAATCTTGGAGCCGTTGTTCGAAATCCTAATGTAACGGATATTGATAATGCCTGGATCTACAGGCAGGAGCCCATGCCGGGAGCCGGTCGTATACGTGCAGGACAACTGATTGATGTTTGGGTCCAGGTAGAAAGACCGATCACAGATTCCACACAACAAAACCAACCACCTCAGGAACAATGAAAAATATTACCGTTGAAGAATTGAAACAAAAGATGGATCGTGGTGAGAAGATCAATTTAATTGATTGCCGCGAGCCACATGAATATGAAGAAGCCAATCTTGGAGGTAAGTTAATTCCGTTAGGAAAGATTCAAACCATGCAGATAGAAGAAATAGAGGACCTGAAAGATGAAGAAGTAATTGTTCATTGTCGCAGCGGCAAGCGTAGCATGATGGCTTGCATGATATTGGATCAAATGGGTTTTACAGATACCTACAATGTTGTTGGTGGTATTTTGGAATGGAAGGAGAAATTTGGCACCACCAAGTGATGCCAAAATCAAAAATGCTTTCTCTATAATTTAATGTTCACTCCCGCAAAGAAGTTAGTTCCTGCCATCGGGTAATAATAGTTTTCTGTTGTTAAGTCGGAAGCTACATAGTAGCTGAACGTGTAACCGTTTGGTTCATATTTCTTGTTGAAGATATTATTGACCTGGAAAATGAGGTCTACGTTTTTAAGCCATTTCTTATTGAAGGAATAAACGGCTCTTGCATCTTCTGTAAAATAAGCCTTCAGTTTGCGGGCATCGTTCGATGTATTATCCAGGTATTGTTTACTCACATACTTACTCAGCAGATCGACATTGAGTTTTTTAACTGGTGTAATTGTTATTGTTGCAGCACCAACAACATTAGGCGAAAATGAAATGTCAGCTTCTTTGTAAATCTTGCTGTTTTGTCCAACCCAATTATAGTTGGCATCATAAGCATCAATGAATTCAGTAAAGTTTTTGATGCGGTTTCTACTCAGGGCAAGATTTCCTCCAGCCTTCAGCCATTTATTAATAAATCCTGATGCCTGCAGCTCAATTCCCGCACGGTAGCTTTCGGGAATGTTTGTTCTTGTGTATTCGCCAACATCATTGATTTTTCCTGTAAGCACCAACTGGTCTTTGTACTTCATGTAATAGATATTTGCGGAGAAGTACGTCTTGTTGTTCTTTCTTTCAATACCTGCCTCCCAGTCGTTCAGTTTTTCGGGCTGTGGTTGTTGATCTAAGCCTGCTTCAAAATCATCGCGGTTGGGTTCTTTATTTGCAATGCTGTAAGAAGCATAAGCCAGCCAATCCTTAACATGATAGCTTACACCAATTTTGGGATTGAAGAAATCATAACTGTTCCTGATAAAAAGGGTAGGGTTGTTTCTGAATCCTAACAAGTCATAATTTACTCTTCTATATTGGGCATCAACAAATAATTGAAACTTTCCGGTTAAATCCTGCTGCCATTTTCCATAAACATTGAAGTCTTTTTTAAAAGCATCCAAATCATACCATCTTTTCGAACCATTCCATGGCTGCTGCGACCAAATCACATCTCCAAAATGATTGCCTTCGTACTTTGTAATAGCGCCTCCAAATGTCAAGTGTGTTTTGCCTGATTCATGCAGCAAGGAAAATATGCTTCCGTAAAAATGATTCTTCAACCAAAGCTGTCGAACAAGATCAGTTTCAAAAACAGTATCGCCATTAATTATAGGATAACTTGATCCGTAGCTTGCGTAATCCTGTGCGGCACGATATTCTTCATAATAACCTTTACCGTTAGTTAAGAACCCGGCAACATTAAAACTGAGGTTGTTTGTGAAGCGATGCGTGAAGAATAGCTGATAGTGGTCCTGCCAGTAGTTATCTGTTTGATTGCTGTATGGATCACCCGGTTTTTCCATTCCCGCATAGTTGATGGTGCGGTGTGATTTTAAATCAGATGCCGACACACCATTCCATGCCTGGTAGGTTTTTTCTTTACCTGAAATAATGTTGAAACGCAAGTCGTTTTTATCGGATAAATAGGCAAGCGATAAGTAACCCGATCTTAGTTGTGTGCTGGCCCTGTCAATGTAACCATCACTTGATATCCGCGATGCTCTTGCATCAACCGTAAAATGGTTTCCTATTAAACCGGTTCCAGCCTTGATCGTATTCTTCCAGGTATTAAATGAGCCGTAGCTGTTGTTGATTTCAGCATAGGCTTTCTTTATAACATCATTTGTGCTAAAGTTAATTGTTGCGCCGAATGCACCCGCACCATTAGTAGAAGTGCCAACACCTCTTTGAATTTGAATACGGTTTACGGAAGAAGCAAAGTCGGGGAGGTCAACAAAGTAAGTTCCCTGGCTTTCTGCATCATTGTATGGAATGCCATTTAAAGTAACGTTGATCCGCGTTGCATCCGTTCCGCGAATGCGAATGCCGGTGTACCCAACTCCATTGCCTGCATCGGAGTTAATAACCGTTGATGGCGTTTGATTCAATAAAAAAGGAAGATCCTGGCCCAGGTTCTGTTTGCAGATTTCCTTTTTATCCAAATTAGTTTTTGCAAATGGCGCTGTCGGCGGCGCTATTATGGCTCTTACCTCGACCGGAGGTAAATCAGCCGTGTCTTTTTTCTCCTGTGAAAAAACGCTTAATGAGGAAACGAGTGAAAATAAAAGTACAGTCCTTTTCATTTTTTAAAATTTTTAAATGAAAGGGAATGTCTAAGCAAGATTGAGGTTTGATGTTCTAAGCTTCTGTTGAAGTCCGTGCACTGACTTTAGTTTCGACTTGAACTTTAAAAAGAGCCTCCCTGCGCAGGCATTACCCTGATCAGGTTCTGCGGGTGTGATCTCAGCCTTCGTTAAGAAAGCACCCCGGAAACACTGAAATGAGCGGCAAATTTAAAACAATAGTTTTAACCATGCTGATCTAAATTTGGCTGTTGAAAAAACATAATTATATTTGTAAGCAACTAAAAAACCAAAACTTTTTTATTAAACTGTAAAATCAATAAAAAGTGGCGTACGACAACAACGACAAGAAAATGGAAAGCATTTACAGCAAGAGAATTCGTGCAGGCAAGCGCAGAACTTATTTCTTTGATGTAAGAGCTACACGTGGCAACGATTACTATCTAACTATCACAGAGAGCCGTAAACGCTTTAATGATAATGGATACGACCGCCACAAAATTTTTCTCTACAAAGAAGACTTTAATAAATTCATTAAGGCACTAACAGAAGCAGTGGATCATGTGAAGACACAATTGATGCCTGATTTTGATTTTGATGCTTATAACCACGATGATATTGATGTAGAGCACGAAGCGGAAGAAGTAAGTGCAGCAGAAGAAACGCCGATTGCGAATACCGCAGCTGCCACCAATACAAGTGCAGCCGCGACTTCTGATGAGGTCGACAAATGGTAGGCCGGTCGAACTAAAAAAATTTAATCTCTCACACAACCTGTGAGAGTTTTTTTTTATCTACCAAGTAGCATCAGATCTTTTGCCCTAAAGAATACTTAATCCATTACGCCTTTTTTGTCTTTAAATTGTACGTGTTTTCTATTAATTTGGAAACGCAAAATCCAATATAATGAAATTAACCACCAGCTTTCTGCTTTGCATTTTCATCTGGGTCTGTTGTCTTTCCTGTAAAAATTTTTCATTTAACAAAGAGGAAGAAAATGAACAAGACGGAATGCTGCAGGCGATGCGACAAGAGTTCCTGATGACGAGAGATCCCAGGACAAATGAAATTCCAACCGAAAGATTGCTCCCTACTTTTAGAGCACTGAGGAAAATTCAGACCTCATCCAGAGAAGCCGCTCTGGTGAACTGGTCAGAACGTGGGCCTAACAATATTGGCGGCAGAACAAGAACCATATTGTATGATATGAATGATGCGGTGAACGGATATAAAAAAGTGTGGGCTGGAAGTGTTGGAGGCGGCCTCTGGTACACGAATGATATAACCGCAGCTACACCAGTTTGGAATAAGATAAATGATTTTTTAAGTAACCTTGCTATTACAACAATTGCACAGAGTCCGTTTAACACGCAATATTTATACGCTGGTACCGGCGAAGGCTGGTTTAATGTTGATGCAATTAGAGGCCTGGGAATATTTCGTTCTACGGACGGCGGAAGTTCATGGAGCCAGTTGCCGTCGACTAATAACAGTGGTTTTTACAACGTTCAGAAAATTGCTGTAACAAGTACAGGAATTGTATTTGCCTGTAGTCGGTCAGGCGGCCTACAAAGGTCAACAGATAGTGGGACAACTTGGGTTAAAGTGCTGGGTAATGGTGTTGGAGGCGGACTAAGTGACCGGGCTGCTGATGTTGAAATAGGGAGCGATGGAACAATCTATTGTAGCATTGGAATTTTTTCAAACGATGGGATTTACCGATCGACCGATAATGGTAGCACATGGACAAAAATTTACACCTCGGCTTCCGATGAAAAAAGAATAGAGTTGGCTTGTGCACCCGGGAATGCCAATTACATGTATGCTCTAATACATCAAAGTACAACTGATGGGCTGAAAAAAATCATGTATACCTCTAATGCCAATAGTGGGACAGTCACCTGGACATCGTCGGCCAATCCGACCTCGTGTAACCAGGGATCTACAATTACTGATTTTACTAATGGCCAGGCTTGGTACGATCTGACGGCCGCAGTAGATCCAAACAATGAGAACAATGCATTTATTGGAGGCCTAGACGTTTTAAAAACAGTTAATGGAGGTGCGGCCTGGACCCAGGTATCGCAGTGGGCAAGTGGATGTAGCAGTTTACCGTACGTGCACGCAGATATACATGCTATTGTCTTCAAACCAGGTTCTTCATCTGAATTTTTGGTTGGTTGTGACGGTGGAATTTTTAGAACTACCAACAGTGGGGCTTCATTCGTTGACCGGAACTCAAGCTACAATGTAACCCAATATTACTCTGTTGCTTTAAATCCCACATCTGGCAGCAATTATATGCTTGCAGGCGCACAGGATAATGGTTCACACAAGTTTTCATCGGGCGGCATCAATTCCATTAATACAGTTACTGGCGGAGACGGAGCTTATTGTTTTATAAGTCAAACTAATCCTAATTACCAGCTTACTTCTTATGTTTATTCAAGATTTTACAGGTCGACAAATGGAGGTTCAAGTTTTGCTACTGCTATCAGTAATGCAAGCGGACGCTTTATTAATCCGGCAGAGTTGGACCAAAATAATATCTTGTACTTTGGAAACTCAGATGGCACCTATGGAAACTATGACCTAGTAGCAGGCGGATCACCTAACTACATTGATTTAACTTCTGCCGCAACACTAACGAACTTACAAGTATCTGCTATAAAAGCAGATCCCAATACAAACTACGTGATCTATTGTGCCTTTTCCACCGGTGAAACTTCTGCCAGCCTTATTATTCCCAAACTTTTAAAGGTCATCAATGCAAATGGATCCACAACTGGTCCGCCAGCTCAAAGGCCTTCTGCAACAGAAATTACTTTGCCTGCATTTGCAGCGGGTTCATATATCTCGAGCATTGATGTAGAAGCAGGAAACTCAAATCATATCCTTCTTACACTATCAAACTATGGAGTCACGAGTGTTTGCGAATCAACTAATGGCGGTAGTTCCTGGAATAATATAGAGGGAAACCTGCCGGATATGCCTGTACGCTGGGGAATGTTTATTCCGTCAGGTTATGGATACAAAATCATGCTGGCAACCGAATTAGGAGTTTGGACCACTAGCGTTATCAATGGAGTGTCTACCGTTTGGGCTGCAGATAATTCAGGGCTAGCTAATGTAAGGGTAGATATGCTCAGATTAAGGTCTAGCGATAAGACTTTGGCGGCTGCAACTCATGGACGCGGAGTGTTTACAACAGTTTTGTCAACAGTACTTCCTGTTACCTTAGCTGATTTCGATGCACAAGTGAAACAAACTGCTATTCAAGTTAGTTGGACGACTTCATTTGAACAGGAGCTCAGATTATTCGAAGTTCAAAAATCAACAGACGGAAAAAGTTTTTATACGATTGGAAGATTAAAAGCCAACGGAAATAGCTCTTCAGATCAAAAGTATTTGTTAACAGACCTACAGGTAAATGAATCTAACTATTATCGTTTAAAAATGGTAGAAGAAGACGGAAACTTTACATATAGCAAAATCGTGTTTATTAAAAATTCTTCGGTAAAACAAAACATTTGGGTGATTAATAATCCCAATAACAACTATATAGATGTAAGGTTGGCAAAGCAAGCGCAATCGGTAAAACTTCAGCTGATTGCAATGGATGGGAGGGTGGTTTCCGAGAAGATATGGTCTTCGCCTTCTTCTGAAATTCACTGGCAAATGAATAATTATTTATCAAAAGGCAACTACTTGTTGAGGGCGATTACAGACAACCAGATGTTCACTAAAAAGCTGATCAAACAATGACTTTATTAAAATGAAAAGCTCCTTACAAGGAGCTTTTCATTTTAATTAGTTTCTCATTTGCTTATAAACATTGATCAAACCATTTGTTGAAACATCATGCGAAGAAATAGTGGATTCATTTTCTAGCTCCGGTAAAATTTTATTGGCGAGTTGTTTTCCTAACTCAACGCCCCATTGATCGAAGCTGAAAATATTCCAGATCACACCCTGAACAAAAATCTTGTGTTCATATAATGCAATCAATTCGCCCAACGAATGGGGTGTGATCTTCTTAATCAAAATAGAGTTGGTTGGCCTGTTGCCTGAAAATATTTTGAACGGAGTTAATCTCGCAATTTCTTCATCTGATTTACCTTTCTTGATAAATTCATCTTCTACTTCTTCTTCTGATTTTCCATTCATCAAAGCTTCTGTTTGCGCAAAGAAGTTGGAAAGTAATTTTTGATGATGATCGCCAATTGGGTTATGCGTTTGCGCAGGGGCAATAAAATCGCACGGAATCAAAAGCGTTCCCTGGTGAATCAATTGATAAAATGCATGTTGGCCATTTGTGCCAGGTTCGCCCCAAATGATCGGTCCTGTTTGATATTCTACTTCTTCGCCGTTCCGATCAACACTCTTTCCATTGCTTTCCATATTGCCTTGCTGAAAATATGCAGCAAAGCGATGCAGGTACTGATCGTAAGGAAGAATAGCTTCGGTTTGTGCATCAAAGAAATTTACGTACCACAAACTGATCAAAGCCATAAGTACAGGAATGTTTTCCGCTAATTCTGTATTCCTGAAGTGCTGATCAACATCAAATGCACCTTTCAATAGTTTTTCAAAGTTTTGGTAGCCAATAGTCAACGCAATAGATAAACCAATTGCACTCCACAATGAATATCTTCCGCCAACCCAATCCCAAAACTCGAACATGTTCGCTTTGTCAATACCGAACTTGGTAACCTCTTTTTCATTGGTTGAAAGCGCCACAAAATGTTTGGCCACCTGTTTTTCGTCCTTCGCAAATTTCAGAAACCAATCACGTGCAGTATGTGCATTCGTCATGGTTTCCTGTGTGGTAAATGTTTTGGAAGCGATGAGAAATAATGTCTCTTCAGGATTAACTTTTTTCAAAGTTTCCGCAATATGAGTGGCGTCAACGTTTGAAACAAAATAAGACTGTATTCCTTCAACCCAGTACGGTTTCAAGGCTTCTGTTACCATGAATGGTCCGAGATCGCTTCCGCCAATCCCGATGTTGACAATGTATTTTATCTTTTTCCCTGTATATCCTTTCCATTCGCCATTATGGATTTTCTGGCAAAAAGATTTCATTTGCTGCTGAACTCTCTTTACATCGTCCATTACATTTTTGCCTTCCGAAAAGATGGGGTTACCGGAAAAGTTTCTCAGAGCAATATGTAACACAGAACGCTGTTCTGTTTCGTTGATAAGTTCACCATTGAACATGGACTCAATCGCTTCTTTGAGCTTGCACTCATTTGCCAGGCGAAACAAAATTTTCAACGTTTCATCAGTAATGATGTTCTTTGAAAAGTCGATTACAATATCGTTGAAAGTGTGCGCATATTTTTTGAATCGGTCAGCATCTTTCGCAAACAGTTCTTTCATATGAACATCTTCCATTTCGTTTGCATGATCCTCTAATGCTTTCCATGCTGTTGTTTCTGTTGGATTGATCTTTGGAAACATAGTTGGTTATAGTTTATTAATTACGTCAATAGTTTTTTCCACCATTTCCGGTGTTACATCTAAATGGGTTACTAAACGTACCTGGGTGGGAGAGATGGGGTGGCCCAGGATGTTATCTTCCTTAAGTTTTTCAACAAGCGCAGGTGCTGTCCACGGTTGCTTTACTCCGAAAATGACAATGTTGGTTTCAACAGGAAGTATTTCAGTTACAAAATCTTTTTTCTTCAAAGCATCGGCAATTTGTTTTGCATGACCGTGATCCTGCTTTAACCTTTCAACGTTATTCTTTAATGCAAAAATTCCAGCTGCAGCCAAATAACCTGCCTGGCGCATACCTCCGCCAAACACTTTTCTCACTCTTCTCGCTTTTTTTATGAAATCTTTTTTGCCTAATAACAAACTTCCAACAGGGCAGCCTAAACTTTTGCTAAGACAAACAGAAATGCTATCGAAGATTTGTCCGTATTCTTTTGTTGTCTGTTTCTTTTCAACGAGGGCATTGAATAATCTTGCTCCATCAAGGTGAAGTTTCAAATTATTTTCATCGCATACCTTTCTGATCTTTTTAATTTCCTCGATGTCATAACAACTTCCTCCGCCGCGGTTGGAAGTGTTTTCCAAACTTACCAGGCTTGTATTCGCTTTATGTACATCATCGGCATTGATATTTTCTAAGACCTGTTGCGCTGTAATTCTTCCTCTGTCTCCTTGCAGCAGTTTTACTGACGCCCCTGAATTAAATGCAATGCCACCGCCCTCATATTGATATATATGTGAAGAACCATCGCAAATGACTTCATCGCCAGGTTGCGTGTGACATTTGATAGCAATTTGATTGGTCATAGTGCCCGAAGGACAAAAAACAGATGCTTCCATCCCAAACATTTCTGCAGCCAGGGTTTCCAGCTCATTTATTGAAGGATCTTCTCCGAAGACATCATCACCCACTTTAGCCTTAAACATAAATTCGAGCATTTCCGCAGATGGCCGTGTTTGTGTATCCGACCTGTAATCAGCTGTCATTCAAAAAATTTGCTGCAAGTTAAGGCAGTTCATTTCTTCAAAAATGATTTCCATCAACGGCCGGGCAAACCGTTCGTAAAAGATAATTTCCGCTGATAATAATGGGAGTCAGTCCTGTAACCGACCCAAAACTACTGCGTCATACTTTGGAACCTTAACTTATTAAAGCGACCGGCCATCAAGAGATACGGCCGCTTATTTTAAAACAATGTTCTTTGCATTACATAGTACCTAAGTTTGTACTGTAATTTTTATAACAAAGTAATAAACATAGCAACATGAAACAGATTTTTACCTTGCTGATGTTAATAGTAACCTTAACCAGCCAGGCTCAAACCGGAAAAGCTAAGATCAGTGGAATTGTCATTGACGGCAGTCAGAAAACCATTGAATCAGCAAGTATCGCCTTGTTAAAAGCAAAAGACTCTTCAACAGTAAAATATTCAGTAGCCAATAAAGATGGCCGATTTGTTTTTGAGGATGTCGCCAATGGGACATATATAGTATCGATTACAGCCGTTGGTCATCAAAAAGGTTATTCGGAAACATTTGAAGTTTCGGAAGCCAGTCAAAACATCCAATTAAAGACAATTGAATTAGTGCCGGTTGCAAAGTCAATGGGCAACGTCACCATCACAGCCAAAAGACCATTTATCGAACAGAAGATCGATAAAATGGTGATCAATGTTGAATCTTCACTTACAAGTGCAGGTTCTTCAGCATTGGATGTATTGGAAAAATCTCCAGGTATCACTGTCGATAAAGATGGTACCATTAGTTTAAAGGGAAAGCAGAGTGTAATGGTGATGATGGATGGCAAGCCTGCTTATTTAAGTGGTGCTGATCTTGTCAACTATTTAAGAAGTCTTCCTTCCTCTGCAATTGATCAAATTGAAATCATGACCAATCCTCCTGCAAAGTATGATGCTGCAGGTAATTCAGGTATCATCAATATAAAATCGAAAAAGACAAGACAAACAGGATTTAATGGAAGTGTAACCGCTAACTATCAACAGGGCAAATATTGGAGAAGTAACAACAGCCTGAATTTGAATTACCGCGTTGGCAGGGTGAATTTGTTTGCAAACGCAAGCACCAATAAATGGAACGGTTTCCAAAGACTTGACATCTTGCGTAAGTTTAAAAACCCTGCAACAAAAGA
The DNA here is from genome assembly GCA_035554655.1 of Flavisolibacter sp. Lineage (GTDB taxonomy): Bacteria > Bacteroidota > Bacteroidia > Chitinophagales > Chitinophagaceae > Flavisolibacter. Next base: position 390,923 of record DATMIF010000026.1, on the reverse strand, counting down.
TATCGAAGCCATTTTTGAATCTGAAACACGCATGCGTAATGAAGGACAGTTTAGTAATTTGAAACTTGGCGCAGATTATTTTGTGAGCAAGAAAACTACTTTGGGTATTGTTACTTCTGGTTTTGTTAATCCCGGAAAGTTTAGTAGCAGAAGCACTAGCTTTTTGAAGGATGCAAGTGAAGTAACTGATTCAATTGTGTATGCAGAGAGCCATCAGAAACAAAATTGGAAAAATGGAAGCATTAATTTGAATTTCCGTCACCAGTTTGATTCAACAGGGAGAGAAATTACTTCAGATTTAGATTATGTTACTTATCGTTCGGGACAGGGACAAAACTTTTCCAACACAACTTATAATCCCGATTGGAAACTGAGACATATCGAGACCTTAAGAGGTGACCTTCCGGTGAATGTTGATATTTATTCTGCAAAGGTTGATTACACACAATCTATAGGTAAAGAAGCAAAATTGGAAACAGGGGTAAAAACCAGTTATGTAAATACCGATAACCATGCGAAATATTTTTCTGAATTAAGTGGAGGCGAAGAAGCTGATTATTCAAAAACCAATCACTTCCTCTACAAAGAAAATATCAACGCAGCTTATTTGAGTGTGAACAAACAATTTAAAAAATTGGGAGTTCAGGCTGGAGTTAGATACGAGAATACTTCTTACACAGGAAAACAGTATGGTAACCCAACAAGAAAGGATTCTTCTTTCAAGAAAAATTATGGAAGCCTTTTCCCAACACTTTTCATGAGTTACAAAGTCAATGATAAAAACCAGTTTGCATTTTCATACGGCCGTAGAATTGACAGGCCCGCATACCAGGATCTTAATCCATTCCTTTTCTTCCTTGACAAGTACACATACGAGGCTGGTAATCCTTTCATCAAACCTCAGTTTACTAACAATTTTGAAGTAAGTCATACTTATAAAAACTTCCTGACTACAACAATTAATTATAGCCGTACAAACAATTACATGAATGAAACATTTGAACAGGAAGAAGTAAACGGAGCAAAAACCTATGCAACAATTGTTCGTCATGGAAATATTGGTAAGCGAGATGCAGCAGGAATTGCAGTAAGTGCACAAGTACCTGTAGCAAAATGGTGGAACGCATCTATCTACAGTAATTACAACTACAATAAATTTAAAGGAAGGTTGAATGGTAATGGCGAATACATTGATGTAGCCGCTTCCAATGTTTTATTCAATGTAAACAACCAGTTTAAGTTTGAAAAAGGATGGAGTGCAGAACTGGGTGGTTTCTATAGAACAAAAGGTGTGGATGGACAGATCATTATTCAATCAATGGGTCAATTATCTGCCGGTATTGGCAAGCAGGTAATGAAGACAAAAGGTAATATTCGTTTCAATGTTCGTGATATACTTTATACCAACAAAGCAACAGGTGATATCAACTTTGAAAATACAATGGCGCATTTTGTAAATACCCGTGACAGTCGCGTAGCTTCAATTTCTTTCACCTATCGTTTTGGAAAACCAATTAAGGGAATGCAACAAAGGAGAAAAATTGGTGGAGCAGATGATGAGCAAAACCGTGTAAAGGTCAACAATTAATATCCCGATATATAGCCGGTAAAAATATCAGGCAGAAGGTAATTATCATTCGATCTCTCGCCTGAATTCTTTACCGGCATTTTTTGTCTTTAACAAATTTTCACAAACGATCCACTTTGTAATCATTTACAACCGCTGGTGTATTGGTAACATTTAATTCCCCTTTACAACAGTTTATGTAGTGCTTATCACAATTCATGTAAATCACAATTAATTGAAGCAAATCTTTGTTCAGTTTTGAAACGTAAACCAACAATTTATGAGACACATTTTTACACTCGTTGCTATCGTGTTGACAAGTTTTGTAGCGACTGCTCAAACTAAAATATCGGGCATAGTAAACGATGCACAGGGAAAAGCTTTGGCATCAAGCTCTGTTTCGTTGCTCAAAGCAAAAGATTCTTCACTCGTTAAAGTAGCCATTGCCGATAAGTTGGGACAGTATGAATTTGTGAATGTGAAGGATGGTAATTATTTATTGGCAGTAAGTTTCACAGGTTACACAAAAAAATTATCACAGGTTTTCGAAACAAAGGGTTCAGATATTTCTGTTCCTCCTTTTGCGTTACAACAAGCATCGAAAGATATGAATGCTGTAATGGTAACTGCAAAAAAACCATTTGTTGAAACCAAACTCGATAAAACTATTGTGAATGTTGATGCCTCTCCAACAAGTGCAGGATCAACTGCAATGGATATGCTGGAAAAATCGCCTGGCATCAGCGTTGACAACGATGGCAACATCAGTTTGCGTGGAAAGCAAGGTGTGATCATAATGGTTGATGGTAAGCCAACATACCTGTCCGCAACTGATCTTGCAAATATGTTGAAGAATATGCCTGCGTCGGCATTGGACCAGATAGAGATCATGACGAATCCTTCTTCAAAATATGATGCATCGGGAAATTCAGGAATTATCAATATCAAAACAAAAAAAGGAAAGAATAATGGCTTCAACGGTAACATTATGATAGGTGCTACATCAAGCATTTACAGGCTTGATGATAAAACCTACTTCATGCCTAAGTCTCAAAACAGTTTCAATTTTAATTATAGAAAGAATAAGCTGAATTTCTTTGGTAACTATAATCCAAATTTTTTCCGTGGAAGAAATACGCTTGATTTCACAAGTCGGCAAATAGATCCAACGGATGGATTAACTAAGGGATATACCGATCAAACAACAAGATTCAAATTTGGAAACTTCAATCAAACACTGAAAATTGGGGTCGATTGGTACAAAGACAAGAAAAATATTTTAGGTGTAGTTGCCAGCGGTTTTGTTTTCAATGGTCATCCTACTCCAACAACTATTGCTAATGACCGGGACGAAAACATGCAGCTAAGGTCAAAATTGATTACAAATGCAAAAAACGATATTGACTTTAAGAATTTTACAGGTAACGTAAACTGGAAACATACGTTCGATTCGACAGGAAAGGAATTAACAGCCGATTTTGATTATGTGAGATACAGCACTGTTTCAGATCAGAACCTTTCAACAGATATTTATAATGGTTCGCTTGCCCTGGTTGGAAACACCGGTTTACGTGGATACATTCCGGCAAACATCAACATCTTTTCAATAAAATCAGACTTCACAAGGCCGTTTAAAAACGGTCGTTTCGAGGCAGGAATAAAAGCAAGCACCGTAAGAAACGATAACCTTGTAGGTTATGAAAATAAAGTAGGCAACGATTGGGTACAGGATGAAATACGTTCAAATCATTTTATTTACGAAGAACAGATCAACGCAGTATATGTCAGTATAAATAAGCAAATCAAAAAATGGACGGTGCAGGGCGGTTTGAGAATGGAAAACACAATTGCTGATGGAAACCAGGTTACTTCAAAAACAACGTTTAAACGTGACACCACTAATTTCTTTCCAACTGCATTTGTTAGTTATGCCGTGAACCAGAAAAACACACTGACATTATCATTTGGCCGACGTATTCAAAGACCAAACTACCAGGATTTGAATCCGTTCATTTTCTTCCTTGATACGCTTTCATTCAGGCAGGGTAATCCAAACTTAAGGCCTCAGTACACGAATAATGTTGAATTAAGCCATGCCTTCATGGGCAAGTTTATTACAACATTGAGTTATAATAATACCGATGATGTCATTTCACAGATCATCAAACCAAAAGAAGGAACGAACGGTAAGGTTCGTTACCTCACTCCTGATAATGTAGCGAAGTTCAAGAACATGGCTCTTTCTATAACAGCACCAATTCCAGTTGCAAAATGGTGGAACATAAATTTATTTACGACCATATTCAATAACCACTATAAAGGAGTTTATAACAATGTTGATATTGACGTGAAGTACACTTCTTTTATGGCTAACATGACTAACAGCTTTACTATTACAAAAGGTTTTACTGCTGAATTAAGTGGTTTTTATCGCCACAAATCAATTGAACAATTAAGTAAAGTGCAACCTCTTTATCAAATGAGCATAGGCCTTCAAAAGCAGGTAATGGAAGGAAAAGGAACGGTGAGGCTAAATATTCGCGACCCATTTGCCTGGCAAAATTTCGAAGGCTATAACCAGTATGGATATATCGATATGCATTTCAAAAATCATCCTGATACCAGGCAGGTAACAGCAACTTTCAGTTGGCGTTTTGGGAAGCAATTACAACAACCGCAGCGTCGCCGCAATGGAAGCTCACAGGAAGAGCAAAGCAGGGTAGGCGGTGCTGGCTAAAATAAAGTCTTAGTTTTTCTCATGTGCATGTACGGCCCCTTTTTCAAAAGGGGCTTCATTATTTATGAACAAAAAATCGTAAATCTGCAATCCAAATCTAACCACTATGCCCTCATTTGACATTGTAAGTAAAGTGGATGCCCAAGCACTGGACAATGCAGTTAACGTAACTACAAAGGAAATTACGAACCGCTTCGACTTTAAGGGTTCGCACGTTGTAATTAACCTCGACAAGAAAGAGTACAAGCTCAATATCGAGACTGATGATGATATGAAAATGAGACAGCTTGTTGATGTTTTGATCAGCCGTGCCCACAAGCAGGGTATTGCCCCTGAAGCGTTCGATACATCCAAAGAAGGTTTTCAAAGCGGCAAGGTTTGGAGGAAAGAAGTCCAGGTAAGAAATGGCTTAAAGCAAGAAGACGCCAAAAAGATCGTGAAACACATAAAGGACTCAGGGCTCAAAGTACAGGCATCTATCAACGATGACCTCGTAAGGGTTACCGGGAAAAAGATTGATGATCTGCAGGAAGTGATACAGGCTTCTAAAGGTTGGGGATTAGGTATTCCCTTACAGTATGAGAATATGAGAAGTTAGGCAATTCATCTGGTTAACGGCATAGTCGCCTTGTCACATTAACCCTGCTTAACAAAAAATCTACAAATTGGCCGCTGAAATCTGCCATTATTACCCTACATTTGCGCTCCCAATTAAATTAAAAAGGTTTTTATGAAAAAAGGTATTCATCCAGCCAACTACCGTTTAGTGGTTTTTAAGGATATGAGTAATGGTCACAGTTTTTTGAGCCGTTCAGCGGTTGCCACTAAAGAAACTGTTAAGTGGGAAGACGGAAGTGAATATCCACTGATTAAGCTGGAGATCTCCAATACTTCTCATCCTTTCTTTACAGGTAAAAATGTATTGGTTGATACTGCAGGCCGTATCGATAAATTCAAAAAGAAATACGCTAAGAAATAATTTTTTGATTTCACAGGCAGAATGATTCCCGTCAGGCTAAGGCATGACGGGATTTTTTATTTTTACAGCTTAAGAGATGACAAAGATCGTTTTTACAGAAGAATTTTGCCAGCCTGAAAACCTGTTCCCCTTTACGCTCACCCGTCAAATCCAGGACATTCGCATTGGAATTTTGACCATAAGAGAAAAATGGGAGCAATGGTTGGGAATGCAATCTTTTGATAAAAAGGAAGACGATTATAAGGATCTTGACCGGGCAATTGAAATAACCGAGATTAATGAAAAGGATGTGATTTACCTGGTTCATGGCAACATACTCCCCTCCGAAAAGCTGGTGAAGCAAATCAAAAAACTTAAAACTGGAGAATTCATTTCTGTCCCAAAAAAAGAAAGCCTCATTTATTGCATTTCAAAAAACGAAATCCTCGATTCGAATAATATTAAAGTCAAGAACGCTGTCAATTTCAAAGATGAATTCAAAGAAGTCAAATTTCCCTGGGAAATATTTCAGTTGAACCGTTGGGCCATTGAACAGGATTTTGAATTGGTTACCCGGGGAAGAAAATCTCAAAGAATTTCACCAACTAATAAAACGACAAAGACAGCTAATATTTTTATTGAGAAGGGTGCACAGGTAAAGCATTGCTACCTGAATGCCAGCGATGGTCCTATTTACATCGGAAAGGATGCAGTAATTATGGATGGTAGCATGTTGTATGGACCGATAGCAATTTGCGAAAAAGCGGTTGTAAAAATGGGAAGCAAAATTTATGGCGCAACAACCATTGGTCCTGATTGTATCGTAGGTGGAGAGATCAAAAATTCTGTCTTCTTTGGAAATTCAAATAAAGCTCATGACGGCTACGTTGGTGACTCGGTAATAGGCGAGTGGTGTAACATGGGCGCAGGAACTTCCAATTCCAATATTAAGAACAATGCATCTTCAATAATGCTGTGGACACCCAATGGATCTGTGAATGTTGGCTTGAAATGCGGTGTTCTCATGGGCGATTATTCAAGAACTGCAATCAACACATCAATTAATACAGGTACTGTTATTGGCGTTTGTTGCAATGTTTTTGGTAACGGATTAACTCCTAAATACATTCCAAGCTTTTCCTGGGGAAGCGATGGTGTTGAACGTTACCGGTATGAAAAAGCCCTCGAGGATATTCAAAACTGGAAGCAATTAAAGCAGCAGTCGCTTTCTGAAAACGAAATGACTATTTTGAAACATATCTTTAAACATTATTGACAATTATTCAACTAAAATTTTCATTCAAAAACTCAATAAATCAAAACTATGAGAAAGCAAATTGCAGCAGCTAACTGGAAGATGAATATGACTTACCAGCAAGGCGAAAAACTTTTAGATGATATTCTGCAGCAAAAAATGCAACTAGGATTTGACCAGCAGGTAATTTTTGCGGTTCCTTTTCCTTATTTGATTATGGCAACAAGCACAGTAGCCGACGAACACGGTTATTCTATAGCTGCTCAAAACTGTAGTGACAAGAAAAGCGGTGCTTACACAGGTGAAGTGTCTGCTGAAATGCTTCAGTCTGTTGGCATCCAATACTGCATTGTTGGTCATAGTGAAAGGCGTGAATATTTCTTAGAGAATAATAAAACCCTGGCCGAGAAAGTAAATGTCTGTCTTAAAAACGATATCACGCCAATCTTTTGCTGCGGCGAATCATTGAGAATTCGTGAAGAAAATAACCAGGACCAGTTTGTTCAACAACAACTTGAAGAATCGCTTTTTCATCTATCGCCGGAACAGGTAAAAACTATCATCATTGCTTATGAACCAATATGGGCAATTGGTACCGGTAAAACTGCTACCACGGAACAGGCACAAGAAATGCATAAGCATTTACGTTCTGTATTGGAGGGCAAATACGGGAAAGATGTTGCCAACGAAATTCCTATCTTATACGGAGGAAGCGTAAAAGCAAACAATGCGGCCGAGCTATTTGCTTGCCCCGATGTAGATGGAGGGCTTGTAGGCGGAGCGTCCTTAGTAGCCCAGGACTTCGTCCAGATTATTAAAGCATTGAAACAATAAAACCTGCACAGAGACATAGAATAGTTGTTCTTCAAAAAAATCAAATTTTATTACGGCTTCTTAAGTTGAGGGTTGTCGTGAATGGAAATACTATTTATCCATTGACAAGAAACAAACCTGTTGTGATTGATATGCTCACTAATCCCACCAAACTGGTTGTGACGGATGGTTTTCATATCACAAGACCAATGAATGTTACCTATGCAAAGGATTATGCAAGGTATTTTACTATTGTTTGCATTATTGAAGATGCACAATTGATTATCGGGTTTATTATAACTGTAGTATTGTATTTCATGGGTTATACGTCAGGAATTATTTTTCTGCGATTGTTGAGTGTGATGCCGGTCTTTTATTTTCTGTTTTTGTATTACATCAAAAGAAAAGATTTTATCAAGATTCAACCAGTTTAATTTCGGGCAGTTTTACTATGTCGTAGTCGTTTAGTTTATCAATGTGAAGGAGCGTGGCATCGCCATCGGGTGAACGTTCATACATAGGTTTGAACTTTGCGCCTTCTATAATTTCATTGGCAGTGAAAGACGTCCTTGCAACAACCGTGTTTGCAAAACCCTCATCAAAAGCTTTTAAAAAAACAATTACTTCTGCCCTTGCTTCTTTTAATTCTTCCAAGCTCATTCCATATATAGGGCTGTCTTCGTTAATCGGATGAACGATTGTCCAGTTAAGAAGCAGTGCATTGATCTTCCCGATTTCAACGTTTAATGTGTAGAATTCATTTTTTTCTTCCCCATTCCGAAATACTCTCATTCCAAGCGTAAGTTTTACTTCGGCATCAATAAGTAAATTGTTTTTGTAAGGCGCTGTTCTAAACATTAATGATCTCCCGTCTTTGTAAGGAGCTATCAATGCAATATCGCTGAAGCGAAGAAAGGATCTAGGCCGTGAAAATCTTCCATAAAACAAACCGGCAGCCAATGCGAGTGTCAATACACCGAGAAAAGACTCAAACGCCGCAACCGAACTGGTTAAGGTTCCTTCTGGACTAACGTGCCCATAACCCACAGTGGTAAATGTTTGAAAGCTAAAGAAGAAAGCTTCAATGTAGTTATGCCACGGCGAGCCTTGTTTCATTCCCTCCAGGTGCTCTACACCAATACTGTAATAAATGAACGCAAAAAAAGCATTTACAATTATATAAGGAATGATCAACCACAACCAAAACTTCCATCGCGGCAAAGCAAGCATGGTATGATACCAGCTTAACTCGTCAAAAAAATTAATTCCTTTTCGAATGACATTGGGTTTGCCATCCTTACGATAGTATCGCCCACCGCTTAGTGTACCTCTTTCACCAAAACCGGTTGTGAGTTCGGTGCGTAAATTTTTTTTCTGTGGTGTCATAGTAGGACGTGTCAATTGCGAAGAAACTAATTTGTGTACAAATGTCAAGGATAGGTGTTATAATTAGTACAACTTCGTTTTAAATCGGTCACGGCGTTTAAATAAAATTTTGCTTTTTGCAGTTTAAGTATAAATTCGGGCGACAAGAGTATTAGGAATGATCATTCAATTTTGCGGTCTTTCAGGCAGTGGTAAAACCACGTTAGCCTTGAAGGCCAAAGAACACTTCAGCAATAAAAAAATCAACATTGAGGTAATTGATGGAGACGAATACCGAAAGTATTTGTGTTCAGATCTGACATTTTCAAAAACGGATAGGGAAACCAATATCCGAAGGCTCTCTTTTGTTGCAGGAAGGTTAGCCGCGTATGATATCATTCCTATAATATGCGCCATTAATCCCTATGAAAAAATCCGGAGAGAAATCGCCGCTCAATATCAACATGTAAAAACTGTCTATTTAAAATGCAGTATTGAGGAATTGATAAGACGGGATACAAAAGGACTATATGCAAAAGCTCTGTTGCCTGAAGGCGATCCTGAAAAGCTAAGTAATTTATCAGGTGTGAATGATCCTTTTGAAAGCCCGGTTGACCCTCATCTTATAATCGAAACAGATAAAGAGACAATTGAAGAATCAGGTAAAAAATTGATCGACTTTATCGAATTAAACAGGTAGTCTGTATTTAAAAAGTCAGACTATTAATTGCAATGCCTTGAAGCAAATTATTAATAAAATAGCTGGTTTTATTTCGGGGTCGGAAGAATCCGTTTTCGTGATTCGTAATTCTGTTCAACTGACCATTTTTCATGGGATATCTGTTGCCATTGTCTTTCTATCCAACTATATTTTAATTAAGGTTGCGGGGGTAGCTGACTATGGCGCATACGTGTATATTTTTAATCTGATCAGCCTTCTTGCTGGTTTTTGTTTGCTCGGCGTCGACACTTTAGTGGTCAAAAATGTTTCTATATATAGTGCAACAGGGCAGTATGGAAAACTTAAAGGCGCTCTATTTTTTTCAGTGACCATCGTTTTTGCAAGCTCCGTCATGGTTGCTTTTGTTACATCAAGGGTTGGTTTTTTTTTAGATAGCGTCAAAGATGTAAGAATTAATTGGTTTGTTTTAATGTTTTCCTCCTTGATTGTACTTTCTTTAGTAGCAGTAAGCCAGGCTTGTTTGCAGGCACTAAAAAAGATAAGTTTGAGCCAGGTTACCGAAAAAATAATCAAGCCTGCACTATTACTTCTGATAATTCTAATTCTGTTTTATTCGGAAAAGATCACTTCCGCTAACCTGGTTTGGGGGAATATACTTGCCATGAGTTTGGCTTGTGTTATAAGTTTTACTTTATTATTTAAGCAAATTGGTTTTAAACTTGCGAAAGTAAAGCCGGAATATGATACGAGACGTTGGTCAAAATCCGCGGTAGCTTTTTTTACGATCGGTTTATTGTATACCCTCAACTCAAAAGTTGATATTTTTCTTCTCGGGCTTCTAAAAGGGAATCGTGAAGTAGGAGTTTATAATATACTTATGAGAGTGAGTGAGATTATAGGTTTTACTTTGGTAATAATAAATTTTGTAATGGCGCCTCTCATCGCCAGGTTATTTGAGGAAGGCAGCCTGGCTCTTTTGCAAAAAATGATAATTAGGTCCGCACAGGTGACTATGCTTATTGGTTTACCGGTTACGATTTTAATAATGGTTTTCAGAAGTTATATTCTTCATTTCTTTGGAGTGAATTTTATGAACGCATCTGATGCCTTATTGATTTTGTGCGTGGGGCAGTTTGTTAATATTGCCACCGGCTCTGTAGGAACCTTACTGATGATGTCAGGATATGAAAAATTCTCTATTCTTAGTTCCGCAGTTAGTATCATTTTTAATATTGTGCTTAATGTTACGCTGATTCCGATTTATGGAGTTATTGGTGCTGCTATTGCTGCATCAGTCAGCCTGGCGATATGGAATTCTTTTGCGTATTTTTTTGTACGAACCAAATTAAATATTCGCACTACTTCCATTGGAATAATGTGAATTGACAATTATGAAAATTCCGAACTTTTTTATAGTAGGCGCCCCAAAATGTGGAACTACCGCTATGAACAATTACCTAAATCAGCATCCGGATGTTTATATGGCGCATAAGGAGCTTCACTATTTTGGAAATGATTTACAAGTGAAGAATAGAATTTCTGAACAAGAATATTTGCAACATTTTCAAAATGCCACCAATGAAAAGATCATTGGTGAAGCTTCAGTATGGTATCTTTTTTCGGTAACGACTGCAAAGGAAATAAAGGATTTTTCTCCTGATGCTAAAGTGCTGATTATGCTTCGAAACCCTGTCGATGTCCTTTATTCTTTGCACCGCCAGCATTTATATGACGGTAATGAGGACGTCATCGATTTTCAATCAGCGCTGGCTCTTGATGACGAAAGAAAGGCAGGACGTAATCTGGCCAAATCGGTTGATTTTTTAAAAGTTCCCTTTTACAAAGATTCAGTACTGTTTTCAAATCAGGTGCAACGATACCTGGATGTATTTGGCAGACAAAATGTACACATCATTCTTTATGAAGATTTCGCAAAGGAAACAGAAAAAACTGTTCAAGGGGTGTTTAAGTTTCTTGGTATCGATACTCAGGCCCCGATCAAATATAATCTGGTCAATCCAAACAAAAAGATCAAATCTTTTTATTTACACCGGCTAATGAAACATCCTCCTAGAGCAGTGAAAAAAATAGTTAGAATTGTGATGCCAGTTCGGAGGATGCGACATATTATAATGTCCTTTCTGTTTAAAAGAAATATCACAGAAAAAAAAAGGGAAGAAATGAACCCCGAGATTCGCTCGTCATTAAAGCAGTTTTTTACAAATGATGTTCGGTCGCTCGGAGGATTAATTAATAGGGATCTGTCAGCATGGTTAAGATGAACGACTTCTTCGGAGCATTAGGGGTTAAAATATCATATCTGAACTTGTAAGCGGATAATAAAACAAAAGTTATGAGCATTCGGAAGCGTATTTTGTGGCTTCCTTCCTGGTATCCTAACAGGCGGGACTTGTATGACGGAGATTTTATTCAACGTCATGCGCGGGCAGCAGCAATTTATCATGATGTGCATGTGATTTTTGTTACAGATGCAGATATTCAATTGCCAAAAGATGAAGAGTGGAGTTATGCAACGGGATTAACCGAGCAGATTATTTATTTCAAAAAAAAGAGTGGGGTTGCGCCGAGATTTCGAAAGCAACTTACATGGAGTAATGTTTATCAGAAAGCAATCAAACATTACATTGATAAAAATGGATTACCGGATATTGTGCACGTACACGTGCCCTGGAAAGCAGGTTTAATTGCTCTACGGATGAAAAGTAAATATGGCACTGATTTCATAGTTACGGAACACTGGACAATTTATAATGACGGAACGCCATCTTCATTTGAAAAAAAGATATTTGCGATCCGTCAGCTAATAAAAAAGATTTTCGAGAGTTCTGTTGGCATAAGTCCTGTTAGCTTTAACCTTTCTGAGAGCCTCAGCAAAATTTTTTCGGTGAAGACCATCGCAATCATCAATAATGTTGTTGATACCACCTTATTTCATTTTAATGAAAAAAAGTATTCGCGTTTTACTTTCATTCATGTGTCCAACATGTCACCAATGAAAAATGTGACACTGTTATTAACTGCTTTCAAAATTTTTGTACAGAAAACAAATGCATTGGTTAATCTTGTTTTGGTGGGGAATAAAAGCAATGAGTTTGCAAAGTATGTCGACGACTTAGCGCTTTTGGATGCGTCAATTTTCTTTAGAGGAGAAATCTCGTATCGAGAAGTGGCCGAAGAAATGCAACGTTGCCACTGTTTTGTGTTGAGCAGCGTGGCAGAAAATTCGCCTTGTGTTATTGGTGAAGCTTTATGCACGGGACTTCCGGTAGTTGCTACCAACGTCGGCGGAGTTTCAGAGTTAATCAACGAAACAAACGGTAATGTAATTCCTCCAAAAGATATTGAGGCTTTGGTTACTGCAATGGCAAATGTGTACAAGAATTATTCTGCCTATAACTGCCAACAAATTGCCGAAGATGCTTCCAAAAAATTTAGTTATTCCGCAATTGCTCAAAAGTTTGATGAATTGTACAGGCATGTTGCTGGGCACCCAGTTTAATTTTTTAAGAAAATACAAGAATCCTTTTGCAAGGGAATTTTGCTATCGAAGTACTTGTTTAACAAAATGGGGAAAGTGTTGATGTTGCTAAGTGTATCATAGAGTGTGGAATAGTCTTTGTCAGGAAAATAAATTGCTGAATAATTTTTAAAAAAGCACTCAGGACACTTTTCCGAACCGGCAAAATCTCGGAAACCATGATCGCTTTGCACTATAATCACAGATTTGTTGCTCGATGTCCGATTGATTATGTCTATTAACTCTTCAATGATTTTATTGGTGTATTTTAAATAGGATAGGAATAGGTCTTTGTTCTCAAGAGAGGATTTAGTCATGATATATTTGATATTGTTTTCTTTTCCATTTTCATCATAAAAAAAAGGTGGATGTGGAAGATAAAAATGTGCATAGACAAACTTTGGAAAGTTTGTTTTTTGTGAGGTGATTTTCAGCAATGAATCCAATGCTTTTCTGTTAAAAAAATTTTTTTGTTCGTTCTCTTTTTGAACCTCGACTTCATTCCGAGCAAAGATTTTTTGTACAAGAGGAATGGCATATTTCCCTTCCAAAAGATTCCATAACAAGTCATCCTTTAATCTTTGAGGCAATGTGTTATACAGGAGAATGTTTTTTTCGGGCATGGTAAAAAATGTTTCTCTATGAATTGGGGCCGAGTGTCCAATATCAAAGACTGAGAGATTATACACTGAATAGTTCAAATGTTCGAAAAACTGAGGAACAATTGCTTCTTTTATGGTCAAATTCGCTTCCGCATAGTCCTTTGGACTAATGTAATGATTCTTCTCAATGTTTTTGAGATAACTAAAATTTAGTGTGGAGGCAATTGAAAAGGCTGTACGATTATAATTGCTTTTCGGGCTTCTAACAATATAAAATCCTTTGTCTTTAAGCTTTTGATTAAATGGAGTGTTATCATAATTCATGTGCTGTCGGAGAAATGAAGTGCCAGGATAAGAGTCGAAAACTAAAAAATATACGTTAGGCATTTCATCGGTGGGGCGAAATTTCGAGGGCTTTAAAGAATTGTTTTTTATTAAAAGGTTGTTATGCAAAGAGGCTGATCGAAAGGCTGCGAGCATCGAGATGTCTACAGCTAAAAAAAATAAAATAAGCGTGTTTAGAAAAAGATTACTTCGTCTGAAATCTTTTTTCTTTATAACGGTTCTTGTAAGAAAAATAGAGCTGATAATTATGATTGGTATGAGTACTAAATATTTTGAAAGAAAATGAGCATGAAGAGACAACTGTAAGAAATCCTTCAACACTCCAAAAAAGAGAATGATAAAACCAAACAGCGTAACTAGTTGCAGGCTTTTGTTCAGGTGTTTGGTTAAGACAAAAAGCAGAAGAGAAAACAAGAAAAAAAACAGAAGTATTGTAAGACCTAACCTGAAAGCAACGGAACTGCTTACCAGACCGTAATACTGCTGATAATTATGAGTTACAAAAAAAACCGGGAGTAAAAATGCGTGCAGCCCCCATTGTTCCAAAAAAGACTTTACTTTCCTCATAGCTCAGTAATACAATTTTTTAAGAGAGTCGGCTGCCTGTTTGTCTATATCAAATATCAAATATTGTGAATGGATGTGGTCGATAGGCATAAGTGATTTTGCCCAATCGTATTTGTGCTGGGTTCGTATATGCAGACTTAAAAGCTCATTCACCTCAAAGACGGCCTTTCCTGATATAGGTGTTTCAGGCATATAAGCAGCGTCGGGATTTTTAATAAGGTAATCTTGTAAAAATTTCTTTCCCTCGCCATAACAAATATTTGTGGAGGCTATTTTTTTATAGACCAATTTTTTATCAACGATAAACTCATTGGTATATGGCAGGAAATGCGGAAAGTAACTAAACACAGAAATGGCTTCGAAAGCAAGAAATGCATACAAAACAACCATCTTTTTTGTGAGGATCAGTTTGGAAATCACACCGCCTGAAAAAATCATTAACAAGGGAAAGATGATTAGAATATGTCTGATGCCCACCTGTGTTCCATAGAAAAAATTCATGTAAACAAGAAAATAAAATGCCGGAAGGATTAGGAAAATTTCATTCTTGAAAAAGACCTTTTTCGAAAATTTTAAAAATAACATCAATAAGGCTGTTGTCCAAAGTAGCAGTGTTGTAATAGGAGTTTTGAAAAAAATGGATACAAAATAGTAGTACCAAAAGCCATGAATATTGCTTTTGCCAAGAATGTAAGGTGCGCCGTTAAGACTCCCATTCACACCTCCTCCTAATTGATCGAAATAAACGACAGCATCCATGCTTTTGATATAAGATGATGGCAAAGGCACGGGAAAGCTGAGAGAGATTTTAGAAAGAAAGACCTGCAAATGTTTAAAACTTTCGCTCATGAACCTGTAGTCTTTTATGGGAAGGAAAACCTGGTAGAAGAGATGGGAGGTACAAATAATTAACCAGTTAATCAGCAAAAACACGAGGATATAAATGATGGCCTTTTTGAGATTAAAATGCGGCCCTCTTTCTCTATCCCGATTGAATAAAAAATGTACGACTACTAACAATGGAATGATTAGGAATAAATGTACCATTGAAAACTTGGATATCTCAGCCATCGCAGTTGCCATAGTCATTAAAACAAAATGTGCAATTTTCTTTTCATCAAGAAAACGCCATAAATAATAAAGCGCTAATGTCATGAAAAAGCAGGCAAAAATATCCGACGAGACAAATATCCCATGTGCAAGAAAGTTTGGGCAAAGCAAGTAAGTTAGCAGGACAAACAAAGCCACCCTTTCGCCGTTAAGCTTTTCTGCCCATTTGAAAACGAGGAAACCAAGTAAGATAGCAAAGAGTAAACTAACATACCGTCCATTAATGATGTCGGACTGCGATTGCGGCCAGGTCTTTTTTAGTTGCGGGTGAACGAATTGTTCAACAGCCCTCGGCAGCATATTGAGCGCCGTTATGGGCAACTTACTTTCATACAATAAAACGTCTTTGTTCCGTTGAAATTTCAGCAAGGTTAAACCATAAGATGCAAATGAACCTTCATCGTAATTGACAGAAAGCTGATTGATACAATAGATCTGAACAATCGCATAAACAAAAAGCGCTAGAATCACAAGCTTTCTGTACACTGAAAATACCGCAGTTTTCAATTATTAAGATTTGCTTTTTATGGTAAGAAAACTAAGATAAAAAAAAGAAATTATGACTTGGATGCCCAGTATCATCAACACTACTGAAGGAATGACCCATCGTAGAACAATCACGGGGTCGATATTTCCAAAATGAGTGCTTCGCCAATATAAAAACGATTTTAGCATAAGACCAAGTCCCCCAACGATCACTATTAATCCTATTGCAAGCCCACTCTCGAGACGGAAGGCAGCATTAAATCTTTTCAGAAATTTTTCCTGCCCGGGCCATAAGCCATGAATAGCTGCATATAATCTTGAAAAAAAGTAAAGACTTATAAACTGAAAACCGACTATGATAAAGCCTGCCGAATACACCAGTGTGTGAACATCAAGTTTTTTGCTTCCTATGTATATAGGGCCTATTGCAAGCAACACAGTTCCGATCAATCCAAGCACCATTAACAAACAACCCGGGATAAAAAACAGCCATACAGGACTATACATCAAAAGGAATCGCAAATGTCTCCATCCGTCCTGCCATGTTTTTAAGTGAGATTTCCTGGTTCTTTTATCTGGATATAATGTCACGGGAACTTCGGTTACCCTCATTTTATTAAGCGCAGCTTTTACAATCATTTCTGATGCGAATTCCATTCCTGTTGTTTTAAGGTCAAGTTGTTGATAACTCTCTCTCTTTATTGCTCTCAGGCCACAATGGAAATCTTTTATCGGAACACGAAAAAAGACTCTGCCTAAAAAAGATAGGAACGGATTGCCTACATAACGATGCAAAAAAGGCATCACATTTTTTTGCATTTGTCCGCAAAAACGATTGCCTATGACCAAATCGCTACCTTCTTTTAGGGAAACTAAAAAACTCATTATTTCGCTGAAGTCATAGCTATCATCAGCATCTCCGATAATTACGTATTTGCCGTTTGCAGTTTTGATTCCAGCCATAATTGCAGCGCCATAACCTATTGTATTTTCTTTAACAACAATAGCTCCGTGAGATGAAGCAATGCAGGCAGACTTATCTGAACTGCCATTATCCGCTACTATTACCTCACCATTGATATTGTTTTTTTTGAAAAACGAAAATGCTTTTGCCAGGCAATGGGGAAGCGCTTCTTCCTCATTCAAGCAAGGCATAACGATAGAAACTTCAATTTGGCTTTCTTGCATACTTTTCGGTTGCAATAATACAAACAAGACCCCGATCTTCATTTGAGAACTTGATGCACCTAACTTTGACACCTGATTTTAATCATGTTAAATTTTCCTGCCCGTCATCGTAAAGCAAACCATTGTTTTTCACCTTTGCATTCGAACAAATCACACTATGACAAAAAACGTATTTATCGCTTCAGCGGAACCTTACAGTGGTAAGTCTCTGGTCGCTCTTGGCCTTGTAAACCTATTGTTGGGTAAGGCTCAGAAAGTTGCTTATTTCAAACCAATAATCAATACAACTTCAAAAGACAGAAAAGACGTTCATGTCGAAACTATCCTTTCTTATTTTAAGTTTCCTACCCGGTACGAAGACAGCTATGCTTACACAGGTCAGGAAGCACTGAGATTACTTGAAAGGCAGGGACAGGATGAAATGATTGACACTATCATTCACAAGTTGAAAAAGCTTGAAGAGAATCATGATTTTACAATTATCGACGGAAGTGATTTTGTTGGTGAAGGGACTGCTTTTGAGTTTGACACAAACATCAACATTGCTAAAAATTTGGGGTCACCAGTTATTATAGTTGTATCAGGTGAAGGAAAAGATATTGCCCAATTGACTAACTCAGTTCTTACTGTTTGGTGCAATTTCGAATTGCGTGAAGTACAGACAATCGGCGTTATCGTTAATAAAGTAAAACCTGACCAGGTTGAAGCGGTAAAAGAATTTTTAAGCGCTCAATTGAATGAAGAGATTACGCTTTCTGTAATCCCTGAGGACAAAAGTCTTCTTGCTCCAACAATGAAAGAGATCTATGAGCAATTAGGTGCTGAAATCGTTTGTGGAGAAGATCAGCTTACTAACCAGGTAGATCATTTCATTACAGGTGCCATGCAAGTGCCTCAGTTCTTAAATCATATTAAGGAAAATGTTGTGATTGTGACTCCGGGAGACCGCGGTGATATTGTCATCAGTGCGATGCAGGCAAATATTTCTTCCAACTATCCGAAAGTTGCAGGAATTGTTACAACAGTTGGTGGAAAGCTCGACGAGCCTGTCCAACGTCTGATCGAAGGTTTGCCAACGGTAGTTCCCGTTGTTTCAGTAAAGGATGGAACTTTTGAAACTATTTCAAAACTGAGCAGCATTCATTCTCGTATTACTCCTGATAATATCAAAAAAATACAACTGGCCATTGACACATTCGACAAGTATGTTGATGTAAAATCATTGGAAGAGAAGCTGGTTACATTTAAGGCAGATGGTTTAACGCCTCACATGTTCCAGTACCAGATCACTCAAAAGGCAAAAATTCAACGCAAGCATATTGTATTGCCTGAAGGCGATGATGACCGCATACTAAAAGCCGCGGAACGTTTGTTAAAACAAGAAATAGTTGATCTTACTATTCTTGGCGAGCCTGCACAAATTGCTGCATCTATCAAACGTCTCGGTTTGCAGTTTGATAACGATCGTTTGAATATTGTGAAGCCAATTGAATCTCCATATTATCTCGATTATGTAGAAACGCTTTACGAGTTGCGTAAAAACAAAAACGTTTCGCTCGAAGCAGCTCGTGACCTGATGGCCGATGTCTCTTATTTCGGAACCATGATGGTGTACAAAGGTCATGCTGATGGAATGGTTTCTGGTGCTTGTCACACAACACAACATACCATTCGCCCGGCATTACAATTTGTAAAAACAAAACCCGGTACTTCAATTGTTTCATCCATCTTCTTCATGTGCCTTCCTGATCGTGTTGCGGTATTTGGAGATTGTGCAGTCAATCCAAATCCAACTGCCGAACAATTAGCAGAGATTGCAATTTCTTCTGCAGATAGCAGTATCAGTTTTGGAATAGCGCCAAGAATTGCCATGCTTTCTTATTCTTCAGGAACTTCTGGCGAAGGTGCTGATGTCGAAAAAGTAAGACAGGCTACAGACATCGTAAAACAAAAACGTCCTGATCTGAGAGTGGAAGGCCCCATTCAATACGACGCGGCTGTTGATCCTGTAGTTGGCAGACAAAAACTGCCGAATTCTGAAGTTGCGGGAAAGGCGAATGTGCTCATTTTCCCTGACCTGAACACAGGTAACAATACTTACAAAGCAGTGCAAAGAGAAACAGGCGCTTTAGCAATTGGCCCAATGTTGCAAGGATTGAATAAACCCGTGAATGATTTAAGCCGCGGTTGCACAGTTGATGATATTTTTAACACAGTGATCATCACAGCGATTCAAAGCCAGGATGAAACTGCACTCGTTGTAAAACAAAAAGTTGAAAAAGAGTTAGTGTAAATAATAAATACGCAAACAAAATAAGTCATGAACATATTTGTAGTCAATTCCGGTAGTAGTTCTATCAAGTACCAGTTATTTAAAATGCCAAACGAAAAGCCAATTTGTACTGGTTTGGTAGAACGTATTGGATTGGAAAACTCCGTTATCACTCACAAATTATTTTTGAATGGTGAAGAAAAAGTAATTCGCCGCCAGTTGGATTTAAATGATCACGAAGCAGGATTGCATGAAGTCGCCCGGCTATTAACCGATCCTGAAATTGGTGTTATTCATAATCCTGAAGAAATTGATGCGGTTGGTCATCGTGTTGTACATGGTGGTGAAAGTTTTGCTTCAACAACTGTGATCACTAAAGAGGTAAAGGATGAGATCAAAAGATTATTTTCATTAGCACCGCTTCATAATCCGCCAAACTACCTCGGGATAGAAGTAGCAGAAAAAATATTTACAAAAGCAAAACAAATTGCCGTATTTGATACAGCCTTTCATCAAACCATTCCTGAAAAAGCATATCGTTATGCAATCCCTCAGGCCCTTTATCATGATATGGGAATAAGGCAATATGGCTTTCATGGAACCAGTCACAAATACGTAACTGAAAAAGCAGTTGAGTATTTGCAAAATCCATCTGCAAGGATCATTACTATACATCTTGGTAATGGTTGTAGCATGACTGCAGTGAACACAGGCAAATCAGTTGATACTAGCATGGGATTTGGACCTGTTTGCGGGTTGATCATGGGTACACGTTCCGGTGATGTCGATCCTTTCATTATTTTCCATATGGTGAATCAATTAGGTTACAGCCTCGACCAGGTAAATAATCTTTTGAACAAACAAAGCGGTATGTTAGGTCTCACTGGCTTCAGCGATATGCGTGATATTACAAAAGCAATTGCAGAAGGAAGTCATGATGCAGAACTGGCTTATGAAATGTATGCTTACAGAATAAAAAAATATATCGGCTCTTATGCTGCGGTGTTGAATGGTGTAGATGCTATCGTGTTTACTGGTGGAGTAGGGGAGAATGATCTCAATGTTCGTCGCATGGTTTGTACAGGGTTGGATTACCTTGGAATTAAACTCGACGAAGAAAAAAACAAGATTCGCTCAGGAGAAATAAGAGAGATTAACAGTGCTGATTCCCCAACAAAAATTCTCATTATTCCTACAAACGAAGAATTGGAAATAGTAAAACAGTGTTACCAATTACTAAATGAACAAGTAGTACTTGTGTAGTTGTGTGAACTGTCCCTGAACTAAAATCAATGTCATGAATGAAATACTGAACACGCATATGATGCATCCGAGAGACCAGATTGCTTTGGTGATAGAAAGAATTTACAGGAGAGCATTAACTACAACATCGGGTGGAAATATTTCAATGATTGACGACAATGGTGATATTTGGATCACTCCATCTGCTGTGGATAAAGGGTCACTACAACCATCAGATATCATTTGTGTAAAAAGAGACGGAACTGTAATCGGCAAACATAAACCATCATCTGAATTTCCTTTTCACAAAGCCATTTACGAGATAAGGCCCGGGTTAAAAGCGGTGATACATGCACATCCTCCTGCTTTGGTTTCATTCAGTATTATCCGTAAAACACCCAACACCAATATCATGCTTCATGCAAGACAGGTATGTGGCCCCATTGGGTACGCCGAATACAAATTGCCTGGCAGTGAAGCTTTGGGGCTGTCTATCGCCAGTGAATTTCAAAAAGGAATCAATGCGGTTATCATGGAAAACCATGGAACTGTTGTTGGTGGAAAAAATTTAAGCGATGCCTTTCAACGGTTTGAAACGCTTGAGTTTTGTGCAAGAGCCATTATATATGGCAACATGGTTGGTAAACCTCAATATCTGACTGACGAAGATATTGATGCCTTTGAAATGCAAGTGCCACCAATGTTGCCGCAGATGGAAGCTGTTTCTTATCCTTCCGATGAAAAAGAAAAACGTTTTGAAATCTGCAAAATGGTGCATCGTGCCTGCAGACAGGGATTAATGATCAGCACTTACGGAACGATCTCTGCACGTTGGAAAGGAAACGATTTTTTGATTACGCCAACAGATGTTCCCCGTTGGGATTTGCAACCAGAAGATATCGTGCAGATAAAGGACGGGAAACGTGAGCCGGGAAAAATTCCAAGTCGTACAACTTACCTACACCAGGAAATTTACAGGCGCCATTCAAATATCAATTCCATCATACTCACGCAAACACCTTACCTGATGGCGTTTGCTACAACAGGTTCTCAACTAAATGTTCGCACCATTCCTGAAAGCTGGATTTTTCTGCAAGACGTGCACTCACTTGAATTTGATGCTCACAATTTTGGAAGGAATGATATCACAGACAGAATATCATTGCAAACACCGGCAGTGCTAATTCAAAATGATTGCGTTTTAGTTGCAGGTGATCAATTATTGCAAACTTTCGATCGTCTGGAGGTCGCGGAGTTTAGTGCAAAATCTTTGGTTTTAAGTTCCTCTCTTGGAAAAGTTGTACCTATTAGCAACGAACAGGTAGAAGAACTCAGAGTTGCATTCTTTTAAAAACAGAAATCCGACTGTCCAAGTATCTATGTAGCAAATTAATTGCTACTACTATCTTCGGTTGTGTCACTCACAGCATCGTTCGGGACTTCTTTTGTACATATTGCAAATGTCACCACCGATGCAATCATCCCTTAATGCTAAAAACGGAGTCTGTTACTTATCTAGTCCAAGCTCTTTAATTTCTTTTGTGCAACCCCGTACGCCTTATCAGTAAAGTACATGATGGACAAATTTATTTCATGAATAAATTTATGTTCTGCATTCGCAACAGGTTTGTGGATGGTTTCAATTATGTCAATGCTAAATGAATAAGACAATGGGAAAAAAGATCGTGTTCATAATCGTCGCAACAATTTTTTCAAATCTTGCTTTCGCTCAAAAAGAGAAACTGACAAGAGTAGTTGCTGGCTTCCCGGTGAATTATGAAGAAGATAGTGTTGGTAGTTATGTTCTTCCTGATCTTTTCAAATTAAACAACGGCCAAAAAGTTAATGGCGCAAAAACATGGATGGCAAAACGCAGACCTGAAATAGTGAAAATGTTTGAGGAATATCAGTTTGGCAAAATGCCTTCGCGACCTGCGGATATGCGTTTTGATGTTTTTGATAAAGGCACTGAGGTGTTGAATGGTAAAGCAATTCGTAAACAGGTTCGTGTGTATTTTACAAAAGACACCGCTTACAAAATGGATATGCTCATTTACCTACCTAAATCAAACAAACCGTTGCCTCTGCTTCTCATCATAAACTTCTTTGCAAATTCAAGTGCAGTTGATGATGCGGGTGTAAGACAAGGAGAGATTTGGAATAGGGAGGGAAAGAAAGTTTCTGCAACAAGTTCTCCGTTTGGAAAAATCAACATTGATACTTTTATCACACAAGGATTTGGAATTGCAACTATCTATTACGGAGATATTGAACCAGATTTCAAAACAGGCTTTAAATACGGTATAAGAGGACATTATTTAAAAACCGGACAAACGTATCCGGCAGATGATGAATGGGGTGCTATATCTGCATGGTCATGGGGCTTAAGTCGTGCTATGGATTATTTTGAAACCGATAAACAGATCGATGCACAACGAATCGCAATCCAGGGAACTTCACGTTTGGGCAAAACAGTCTTATGGACAGGTGCACACGATCAAAGATTCAAGCTTGTTATTGCAAGTTGTTCCGGCGAAGGCGGAGCAGCGTTGAGTCGTCGCAATTATGGTGAAAGTATTAACCATATGACTGATACTTCAAGATATTTTTACCAGTTTGCAGCTAATCGTCACAAATATGCAAACGATCCGAATCAATCACCTGTTGATGCTCATATGCTTGTTGCGTTGATGGCGCCACGTCCGCTTCTTTTACAAACAGGCGATACAGATTACTGGTCTGACCCCAAGGGGGAATTTTTATCTGCTGCTGCGGCAGAACCGGTTTACAAATTATTCAATAAAAAGGGTCCCAGTACTGATGTAATGCCACAGGCAGGCGATCAAAGCATGCTGAATACATTGGGTTATTACATGCATGCAGGCGGACATGGAACTATACCTTCTGATTGGGCGGTGTATATTACTTACCTGAAAAAATATTTGTAGGAGTTATGCAAAAAGAAAATTCACGCAGACGTTTTATAAAATCTGCAGGTGGCGCATTATTGTTAGCACCTGTTGTTTCTTCGATAGTTGGATGCAGCTCAACAAAATCATCTGCTCAAAATCATTTAAAACAAAATTCAAATGCAGGTACATCGAATCTTATTTTAGATGTTCGTGATTTTGGTGCGAAAGGTAACGGCACGGTAAAAGACACATTGTCTATTCAGCAAGCAATTGATCGTTGTTGGGTATTAGGTGGTGGAGAGGTATTAATGCCTGCGGGCAATTATTTAACCGGTGCAATTGCGTTAAAATCAAATGTCATTATTTGTCTGGAAAAAGATGCGGTCATTACCGGTACTGCTGATTTTGCCGATTATCCTGTTGCACAGGTAAGATGGGAAGGAAAATGGATGAAAGGCCATGTTGGTTTGATTTATGCTTTTGATGCAAAGAACATTGGTATTATTGGTGCCGGGAAAATTGTTGGGAACCCTGCGTTGGGGGGAAGACCAAATGCACAATATCCCTTGCGTCATCCTGCATTAATTGAAATGATCGGTTGCGATAATATTCGGTTAGAAGATTTTTCTACGAGCTATCGTTTAATGTGGTCTATCCATCCAACTTATTGCAATAATATTTTTATAAAGAATCTAACTATTCGAAGTACCGGTGGCAATGGCGATGGAATCGATATTGATTCATGCAAACATGTTCGCATTGATAACTGTGATATTGACACAGGTGATGATTGTATTGCCATAAAGTCGGGAAGAGGAATGGAAGGATATACTTTGTTACGGACGACAGAAGATGTACACATTACTAATTGCACTTTTGCAGATACCATTTTTGCTTGTATTGGAATTGGAAGTGAGACTTCGGGAGGAATTCGAAACGTTTTGGTTGAGAATTGCAAATTCACGAAAGCAAAAACCTTTGCAGTGTATATTAAAAGTCGTCCTGGCCGTGGAGCTTTTATTGAAGATATTGTTTGCCGAAATTTAGATGTATCAGGAACAGAAGGTGGATTTCTTCGTTTCAATATTTTGGGAAGCGGTTTGCAGGATGAAAATCCTGTTCCGGGTGATGAAGGAATTCCAACGATCAAAAATTTTAGTTTCTCTGATGTTCGTGTCAATGGCGTTCCCGTACTTGTTGATGGCAGTGCTATTCATCCAAACAAACCATTGCAGGGATTTACATTAACAAATGTTAGTGGCACTTGTAAAAAAGGTATTGTGCTCGCAAATATTAAAAATGCGAAGCTTAAGGATGTTAAGGTTACTGGCTATGAAGGTCCTTTGCTTTCAATTTATAATGTAGAAGGAAGGGGTTTCGACGGATCTGCAAAACTTGATGCGCCAAAAGTTCCGGAACCAATCAACTCACCTGTGAAAAAATTCAAATTACATTAAAGAGTTTGTATGAGGACCCTAAAGAAATTTCCACTCACTTAATGCAATAGAAGTAATAATATCAGGCCACATTTCGTATCCCCAAATTCCTGCTTTTACCGGCATGATTGAAGTGCTTATCCATTTGCCTTTAACGAGGTGGACCATAGCTTCGTACGATAAATCTTGCTTAAAAGGATTTTTTACTTTCAGCATCATATGCGAGTGAACATTATTCTTCAGGTTTTGCAAAAACGAGATTTCCAGGGTTTTCTCCGGATTCTTGTTCTCTTTTACGGAGGAGATTACAGTAATTACTCCATTTGACTGTTCAACTTCAATGAATACAGTTTCACCGGGAAAAATCTGTAGAATTTTGGGGCCGACAATAAATGGTGATGCGGAGATGTGAGATACGTAAAAGCTGTCTTTGCCAACAGGCATTGAAAAAGTAAAGCTATCCCGCATTGATTTTTCGTTATTGTTTTGTGCAAATGAGTTTAAGCAGGAAAGCAGTGTGCACAGCACGAGATTTTTTTTCATACTGTTTGGTTATGGAGGGAATAATTCTAAATATATATAGTTGCAATTTTTTTTCAAATGATTTATGGTCAAATAGCAATTGCAAGAAAAATTTTCTATCTCAACGCTTAATGATAATAATGGAAAACCATAAAGAGAAATAAGTTTTATTGCTTATTGCTTTAGCAGGGAATTGATTATATCCTTGCAGTCCCTTCCAACGAGCCATCCAATTCAACAACGATAACAACAATTATGAGAAACCTTCTTACTGCACTTTTTTTGTGCATAACATCCATTGCTTTTGCTTTAGATCCAAGCCATTTTACGGTGCAGCGCATTACCTCTCCTTTTTTTGTTGTAGATGGTAATTCACCGACGTCCGGTCCTCAATCCGCTTACGTGGGGTTTAAGGTTACAAATACAAGTGGAAGCACAACCTATAGCAACCTTAAGTTTACAATTACAATAGGTACGAGTGTAACTGGTCAGAATTATGGTCTGGTTTCTCCTGCATCAGGTATTACATTAGTGGGAACGCTGGCTCCGGGAGAATCTAAGGTTTGCTATTACTTTGTTTCCTATCCGGCAAATACTACTCCTCAGGCAACAGTTAACTACACACTTAGCGACGCCACATCGTTTCCAAAGACCGGAAGTTTTTCGATTGCAAACAGATCCTCTATTAGTGCCAATGCAGGAGGTTTAGCTACACAAACCATTAGTAACCAGGATTTGATTGGGGGAATTGTTTACGATGACATTACGTACACTCTGGGAAACATTAAATCCGGGGATGAAAATGATTTCCAGGTGTCTGTAAGTACACAATTCGATCCAACGAAATTAGCCTTACTTAAAACACAGGTAATATCAAGTACGGTACCGGGGATAACAACGGGCACGAATGATCAATTGTATTTTACAACAACAGCAAGCCAAAGCAGTGGCACAGTAACCATTCGCTGGACGTTTAAAATATCGTCCTATAATTTCACTGCGTTAGTGCTCCCTTATGCCGGGGCCACATCTGGTGCTCAATACAAATACGCCATTAGCACTGACCTTGGAGGTGGTACACCTATTACTATATCTTCATCGGCAAATCCCTTGATCATGAAAAAAACATCGGACAAGACTTTATACTTAACGAATACGGCTGCCACTTTTACTATTGCCATACAAAACCCTGCAACTTACGCAGTAAGCATTGATAAAATCACGGATCAGATACCTGCGGGATTTGTTTACCAGGGATTAAGTGCAGGAAGTGGAGTCACTACAGCCAATTCCACTTCATATCCTGCGGCGTTAGCTACAGGCATGATAAGTTTTGAAGGCGGTGTGACGTCGGGCTCAACTGCATCCTATATTGTACCTGCAGGTGGTAACCTGGTTTTAAAATACACAGCGGTGGCACCATTGTCGGTTGCAAATAATCTTACCACAACTGCCGCTGGCTTTATTGGAACAACGCAATTCGGGTCTGCTCAAAATACCGTTAGTGTTTCAGCAACATTGCCAGTGAGTATTCAATCTTTCAGCGGAAACTTTGTAAATGACAAAGTGAAACTTCAATGGACTACATCTTCTGAAATTGGTAGTTCATTTTTTGAGGTTCAGCACAGCGTAGATGGAAGTGATTTTTATAAAATTGGAATCGTAAATGCTAGCGGCAATTCGTCACTTGCAAAATCTTATTCTTTTATAGATTCTTTTGCTTCGGTTGGGACAAATTACTACCGGCTGAAAATGGTGGATATAAATGGTGAGTTCAAATACAGCAACGTTATTTCTCAAAAGCAGGTTAATAATGCTTCTTTGGTCGAAGTGATGGCGAACCCGTTTCATGACAAATTACAAATGAAAATTAGATTAAGGCAGAAGCAGAATGTTCAAATAAAATTGTTTGACGGCACGGGATTAGCGGTAACACAGCAAATTCTTCATGGTGAGGCCGGAGTTAATATGGCGGAATTTCGTAACGTGGATGCATTAGCAAAAGGTATTTATGTCCTGGAAATGAACGTCGATGGCAAGCCGGTTTCGAAACAGGTTGTGAAGAATTGAGTGAACAGATAGGCATTTGCTGATTTGGTGATGGTTGTGTTGCGTAAAGATTGTTCCGCCATGCCGAATAGAATTACCAAATGTAAAAGAGTGCGACGCAACAGAATATCAATAGTAGCAACTAGGTCTGGCCCATAATTTTAGTTTTTGCTAAACTGGAAAATCGGAGTGGTTTAAATATGGGTTTGAATAAAAACGAACCAAATCCAACAACGGCTTAACAAATTCCCTGGCTATCTATGCCAAATTTTCCGTTCTCATCCCTATCTTTGCGACCCCAAAAGGGACATTGCCTGAAGAGGCCCGATAAGTTGTCGCCTGAGCGACGCGCCTCAAGGGTTTAACTCGAATAATAATTAACTGGTATGCCAAAAGTTAAAACAAACTCCAGTGCTAAAAAGCGGTTTAAAGTAACGGGCACAGGGAAGATCACTCACCAGAAGTCTTTCAAACGTCACATCCTGACAAAAAAATCGAAAAAGCGGAAACGTAATTTGAGAAAAGACGGCGAAGTTGCAAAAGCAAACATGCGCTTTGTAAAACGTTTATTGAATCTCTGATAAATTGAACCGTCGTTATCAGTTTTTCACTGGTAACATCTCTAATTCATAACTCAAAAATTAAAATCTTTAAGATATGCCACGTTCCGTAAATGCAGTTGCTTCAAGGGCACGCAGGAAAAGAATTTTAAAACAAGCCAAAGGCTTTTATGGCAAGCGTAAAAACGTTTATACCGTTGCCAAAAATATTGTTGAAAAAGGCATGACCTATTCTTACGTTGGTCGTAAGAATAAGAAAAGAGAATATCGCCGTTTGTGGATTGCCCGTATTAACGCGGCTGTTCGCGAAGAAGGTTTGACCTATTCTCAATTCATTAATGCACTGAGCAAAAAAGGAATTACTTTAGACCGCAAAGTGCTGGCTGACCTGGCTATGAACAATCCTGAATCGTTCAAAGTTCTTGTTGCTCAGGTTAAATAAGAATTGAAAAAGAAATTCACAATAGAAACCGTCTCAGATATTGGGACGGTTTTGTTTTTACAGAAACTATACATTTGTAAAAAACATAGCGCATAAGTGAACAACCCATTAAACTCCATGAACAATACCTACATGGATCTTGTTCAACAAACCTTCAACTTTCCTCAAGAGGGTTTAGATGTAAAAGATGGTTATCTCCGCTTCAATGGTTTGGATTTAAAAGCTCTCATCGACAAGTATGGAACGCCACTAAAGGTTACCTATTTGCCTAAGATCGGCATGCAGATCCAAAAGGCAAAAGACATGTTTGCCAAGGCCATGAAGAAGCATAAGTATGAAGGGAACTATTACTATTGCTACTGCACAAAAAGCTCACATTTTTCTTTTATAGTGCAGGAAGCGTTGGAGCATGATATCCATCTTGAGACTTCTTATGCTTATGATATCGAGATCATCAAAAAGCTTTATGAAAGAAGAAGGATCACGAAAGATATTTTTATCATCTGCAATGGATTTAAGCAGAAGGGTTATACCCGGCGCATTGCACAGTTATTGAATAGCGGTTTCAAAAATGTGATTCCTGTTCTTGATAATAAGGAGGAACTAAACGCTTATCGTCGCTCTGTAAAAGTTCCATTTAAATTGGGAATTCGTGTAGCAGCAGAAGAAGAACCAACATTTCCGTTCTATACCTCGAGGCTGGGCATTAGGGCGAAAGATATTCTTGAATTTTATGTAGATAATATCGAAGGGTATGAAGACAAGTTTCAACTAAAGATGCTTCATATCTTTTTGAACAAGGGTATCAAGGATGATATTTATTACTGGTCAGAGCTGAATAAGATCATCAATCTTTATTGCCAGTTAAAGAAGATTTGCCCTGAGCTAGATTCTATCAATATTGGTGGTGGATTTCCAATTAAACACTCACTGGGCTTTGAATACGATTATCAATTCATGATCAATGAAATCGTTAGTAATATCAAAGCCGCTTGCAAAAGAAATAAAGTTCAAATGCCAAACATCTTTACCGAGTTTGGCAGTTACACGGTGGGAGAGAGCATGGCCCATATTTACAGTGTAATTGGAGCGAAAGCACAAAATGACAGGGAAACCTGGTACATGATCGACTCATCTTTCATTACTACATTACCAGATACCTGGGGGATTGGAGAGAAATTTTTAATGTTGCCTATTAATAAATGGGACCAGGAATATCAACGTGTAGTGCTTGGAGGAATCACTTGCGATAGCCATGATTATTATGACTCGGAAGAGCACATCAACGAAGTGTTTTTGCCAAAATCGAATGGCGATGAACCATTATACGTTGGTTTCTTTCACACCGGTGCTTACCAGGACCAGATTAGCGGATATGGTGGTATCAAACACTGCTTGATACCTTCACCAAAACATGTAATTATTGAAAGAGATAAAAATGGAAAGCTGGTTGACTGGTTGTACGCAAAGGAGCAATCGGCGCAGAGTATGTTGAAGATACTCGGATACATCAGATAAAAAATCCCGCCAACCGGCGGGGCGGGATTAAATTTTGTGCGATTAGCGATTGCGGTTGCCTAAAACCTTATTTCTTGCGTCATCTTTATCCTTTTTGTATTCTTCTGATGACCTGTTGTTGTACTGGTTGTTATTGGAAGTGTTAGAGTTGCTAGAGTATCCACCATTATTTCTTCTGTAAGTAGGATAGTTATTTCCATATGTTCTATATCCTCCTCTTCCTCCATAATATCTATTGCCGTAATAACCGTCATAATAAGGACTGTAACCACTTACTTCATAATACCTTCCTGTCCTTGGGTCTCTTTGCAATACAACGGTTCCGCGATATGGATCATCAACATAAACTCTATCACCATAAACCCGCTGACCATTGTAATAATCATCTTGTGTTCCAGCCATAGTAGTACAACCAACAGCAGTAATCGTTAGCACCAATGCAATCGCCGCTAATAAAAAATTGAAACGTTTCATTTTTTTGTTGTTTTATCTTGTGTTATAGACGCTAAAACTTAGCCGGAAAAGCATAAAAGATTCTTATATGAAGGCACTATTTTTAATATTAACACTTGTTAGCACAACCGTTTTTGCACAGAGTGATGAGTCTGCTGTGAAAGAAGGAATAAATAAACTTTTTGAGGGAATGAAAAAGACAGATACCGCAATGATAAGGTCGGTGTTTTCTGATCGTTCAATATTGCAGACAGTTTTTAAAAACAAAGAGGCAAAGTATTGGTTGAAAGCGAGCCTCTAAATTCTTTTCTAATTGCCATTTCAAGGCCGCATACAGAAGTTTATGATGAGCAAATCACATTCGATGTGATTAAAATCGACGGGGATTTGGCAATGGTTTGGGCGCCGTACAAGTTTTACATTGGAGAGAAATTCAGCCATTGCGGAGTGGATTGTTTTCAATTGGTAAAACTGAATGGTGAATGGAATATTCTGTATTTGATTGATACCCGTCGCAGACAGGGTTGTGAATGATTTATTTTCTCCGGCTCAAGCGGTATTTCTTATTCACCTTGGGGCTGTTGAAATAACGGTTTAATTCTTCTTCGGACATATTGTTGGTGATATCGATCGGTACTTCAATTAACTGGACCTGTACCTGTTTTAATTCATCTCTCAATTTGTTGGTCTTTTTACTGATGTCAGGGTCTTTCTCACCAATTAATTGATTTTCCTGCACCATGTATTCGAGTCTTTTGATTGATGTACGAATTTGTGCAGCCTGGTTTTGATCTACCGATTTATTAGGAACTGCTGCTTCTTTTATAGGAACTAAAGCCAATCCAACACTTGGTAATATCTTGCCTTTCTTTTGCGTAGTAGGGTCATCAGATGTAGATAAAACAGTTCCCGTCAGCGAGGTACCTGCGGAAGTAATATCGAATGAAGTTCTGAACGATTTTGTTTTCTTTAATTTTCTGTCAAGTTGAAGAAATGTGTACTTCAATTGAAGCACATAACTGTTAACATTTCTTACAGATTGCTTGTAATCTTCAAGAGCAAGTGGATAGTTCAACGCATCTTTTACAATGATTTTGACTGTGGCCGTATCTTTAATTTGAAACTTGGTAGAACCAATGAAAGAGACGTTTACTATCTTTTGTTTTCCCTGATCTGTTTCTTTTGCAAAGTCATAAGGTGCTGTCCAGCTAAATTCATCGCCACAGCCTTGTACCAACTGGTATTTGGCAATCGGCACATCGGTTAGTGTAATTATATTTTCAATTGGGAAATTTCCGTTATCACAGATCACTTTAAAGCTTACTGTTTCGCCTTCCTCAATGGTAACTGTATTTGAAACAGTCGGTTTTACTTTTGATGGAACAATCTCTGTGTTATAAAAAACAATAGTGAAATTTGTATCAATTCTTTCCTTAGGGTCTTTCAGATTTTGTACGCCGATATTGACATTATAATTGACATCATATTTTAGTCTTCCGGAAAGAAAGTAAGATTTATCAGCTTTAAAACTAATTGTACCGTTTTCTTTATTTATACGAAGTCCTATTGGAGCGTTCTTTAAATACCAGAAATAATTTTCAGGTTGTTTATTGATGTGAAGTTGGTAACTGAATGTTGAATCTACATGCAGTGTAAAAAAAGGATTTAGATCGATAATACGTAATGTCGTGTCAACATTCGTTACTAGTGGAGGTATCTGGGTCGTATCATCTTGAGCAAATCCAATCAAACAAAAACACGAAAGTAACAAAGCCAGGCAAAAATTCTTCATGTGCAGAATCAAATAGGATTTAGGAACGTATTTCGACGGTGCAATATTATGCAAAAAATAAACCCCGCTAGGAATAGCGGGGTTATAAACCAAAACCAACTGCTTATGAGAAAAATTTATTACTGAATTGAAATTTCTTTTACCTGTGGTTTGACTTCCTGCTTCTTCACAAGGTTTAACGTCAAAACACCATTAACATATTTTGCTGAAATGTTTTCTGCATCAATGTTTTCATCAATTGTAAAAGAGCGACTGAATGATTGTTGTTTATATTCTTTACGTATAAACTTTTCATTCTGGTTTTCTGTTTCGCCTTTCTTTTCTACAGAAATTGTTAATGTGTTGTTATCAAGATTGATCTTGAAATCTTCTTTTTGGAAACCCGGAGCAACCAATTCCAACACATAATCATTTTCTGTTTCCCTAATGTTCACTGGAGTAAAAGATCTGAAAGAAGGCGTAACAAAGTTGTCACTTAATATAGACGGAACAGTTGCAAAAAAGTCGTCTATAAAATTGTTAAAAGATTTTTGCACTGGCTTGTTTTGAAATCTTACGAGTGTCATAGTGAATTATTTTTTGGTTGGTTAATATTCATTTTCTAAACCTTTCTTCAAAGTATATACCATTGCCAAAAAACCCTGAAACGCCTGCCAGAACTGCATTTTATCTTACT
The DNA here is from genome assembly GCA_035554655.1 of Flavisolibacter sp. Classification (GTDB taxonomy): domain Bacteria; phylum Bacteroidota; class Bacteroidia; order Chitinophagales; family Chitinophagaceae; genus Flavisolibacter. Next base: position 357,836 of record DATMIF010000026.1, on the reverse strand, counting down.
TTGTTATGACAGTTTGTAGGAAACAACTGGCGTTTAGACAACAATTGTTTTTGTAGCTTTGCGAAAAATTTGAAACTATGTATCCCGTTGAGATAGTACAACCAATGAAGGAAGAATTAACCGAGAACGGTTTTAAGGAATTGCTTACAAGAGAAGAAGTGGAAAGCCAACTAAAAGAACAAGGCACTACACTTGTTATGATCAATTCTGTTTGCGGGTGTTCAGCAGGAACTGCACGTCCCGGTGTTTTAATGGCAGTAATGAATGCGCCAAAAAAACCGGATCATCTTACAACAACTTTTGCAGGGTTTGACACAGAAGCAGTGCAGGCTGTTCGTCAACATTTATTTCCTTACCCACCATCATCTCCATCTATTGCTTTGTTTAAAGATGGCCAGCTAGTACACTTTATTGAAAGGCACATGATCGAAGGCCGCTCTGCTCAAATGATAGCACATAATCTTATTAGCGCATTTGAAGCATATTGTAACTAATTCGTTATTCATCGATTTACCGAGCCTCTCAGCAGTGAGGGGCTTTTTTTCTCAGCGATTTAAACTAACATTGCGCTACATTATCGGCTTATGTATCCAAACCTATACTACTTTTTTAAGGACGCATTCGGAATTAAGATTGGCTTTCTTCGATTCATAAACTCTTTTGGTTTTTTCGTTGCTATCTCTTTTTTAGTTGCTGCTGCTTTGCTCGCACATGAATTGAGAAGAAAAAGTAAACAGGGATTTTTTTATCCTACAGAAATGAAACATGTTGTAGGAAAACCGGCTACGACAACAGAATTGATCCTGAATTTTCTTCTTGGTTTTTTATTAGGATACAAAATCATTGCGCTTTTCTTTTTAAGCTCTGACGCAACCCAAGATCCTCAGGCATATATTTTCTCGACTATGGGTAACCTGCCGGCAGGTTTAATTGTGGGCGGTCTGTTTGCGTACTTGAAGTACTGGGAAAAGAAAAAACATCAACTGGCAAAGCCCGAGGAAAGAACAGTTCGCATTTGGCCGCAGGACAGGGTAGGTGAAGTGACTATTATTGCGCTTGTTGTTGGATTGATTGGCGCAAAAATGTTTGATATTTTTGAAAATTGGAGTGGATTTCTTCAAGACCCAGCCGCTTATATTTTTTCCGGCGGTGGATTGACCTTTTATGGTGGATTGATCTGTGCAACCATTGCAATTATTTTCTACGCAAGAAAACATAAGATAAGCATCAGGCATTTGGCTGATGCCATTGCTCCTTCGCTGATGATTGCATATGCCATAGGGCGGATTGGTTGTCAAACCGCGGGTGACGGAGATTGGGGTATTTACAATTCGGCTTATAAAGTAGATTCAGCCAATCATATTGTGCTGGCAGCGCCTGACGATTTCAAAAATGCCATAATTGCCAACACCAAATTTTTCCAGGAAGAACCGAATTTGCACAATGCACACTTTCATAAACCTGCTGCGCTCGGTTTTTTGCCCAACTGGTTTTTTGCCTACAACTACCCGCACAATGTAAATAAAGTCGGAGTTACTATTTCCGGATGTGACGATACTTATTGTGCACAATTGCCGGTACCTGTGTTTCCAACTCCATTATATGAGATCATTGTCTGTACAATGTTGTTCTTTGTCCTATGGGGGCTTCGAGACCGGCTAAGGCCCGTTGGTGCATTGTTCTGTCTTTACCTCATTTTAAATGGAATGGAGCGCTTCTTTATTGAAAAGATCAGGGTGAACAATCGCATGAATTTTTTTGGACTACATCCAACACAGGCAGAAGTAATATCATTTGGATTAATAATTACTGGCATTGCATTATGGATTTTCCTCAGGCAAAAATATCAGGCCAACCCCAAAACGGTGTGAATAACTCCACTTGTTCATATTAAATAAAACTTTTGAAATCCTTTACCAGTCAGTATTTCATAAAAGCTGATCGTAGTACAGTTTTTGTAGAAAAAGAATTTGTCGCGAATCATTATGAGGTTTAGCGATTGCGAGTTATTTTTGCAGACAGTCTGATACCTGTTTAACTATCCTTTTGCAACTTTCTGTGAAAATCATTTGTCAAGTATTTATTCATCTTAATAATAAGGATTTAGATTATGAGGCAGCTTAAAATTGCTACCCAAATTACCAACAGAGATTCACAAGCCGTAGAAAAATACCTCCAGGAGATTTCAAAAATCCCGATGATCACCCCGGAAGAAGAAACCACATTGGCTCAAAGGATTAAAATGGGCGATCAACGAGCATTGGATAAACTGGTACAGGCGAACCTCCGTTTTGTAGTTTCAGTAGCCAAACAGTATCAGCACCAAGGCCTTTCCCTGAGTGATCTGATCAATGAAGGAAACCTGGGTTTGATCAAAGCCGCTCAGCGTTTTGATGAGACTAAAGGTTTTAAATTCATTTCTTATGCTGTATGGTGGATTCGCCAATCCATTTTACAGGCATTGGCTGAGCAAGGTCGTTTGGTTCGTTTACCACAAAATAAAATCGGTACATATAATAAGGCAAATAAGGCTTACATGGCTTTTGAACAAGAGCATGAAAGAGAGCCAAGTACTGAAGAGTTGGCAGATATTCTTGAAATGAGCGAAACTGAGATCAACAATATCTTCCAAAGCAACACACGTCATACTTCATTGGACGCTCCGGTACACGAAGCGGAAGATGTAGCCATGGGTGATTTGCTGGAAGGTAATGATGATACTGACGATGATGTAATGAAGGATTCGTTAAGAAACGAGATTCGTCGTGTATTGAAATCTCTTTCTCCAAGAGAAGCTGAAATTGTAAACGCTTATTTTGGATTGGATGGTGAAAACGGAACAACCATCGAACAAATTGGTCAGAAATACGATTTGACCAAAGAAAGAATTCGCCAGATAAAAGAAAGAGCAATCAAACGTTTACAAAAAGCTCGTTACAGCAATGCTCTGAAAGCTTATTTGGGATAATTTGAAAAGGTCTCGCTGCAGCGGGATTAAAATAGCAAATTGATGGGTTTTATAACAGCCTTGGTCGAAAGATCAGGGCTGTTTGATTTTATCTTTACAAAATGAAACGGTTTTTAATATTGGCAGGCGTTTTTTTGATTGGATGTGAGAAAAAGGTAAATTTTCAACTGCATGAGCAACCCGACAAACTTGTGGTAGAAGCTACTATTGAAAACGGACAAGCACCGATTGTGATACTTTCAAAATCAGTTGGATATTTTTCAAAAATCAGTGCTGATCTGCTGAACCAATCTTTTGTTCATGGAGCAGATGTTTTTGTTTCAAATGGAACGCTCACTCATAAATTGAAGGAATATTCAAGGCCAATTGGAAATGGTGTTGCTTTCTACTACTATTCAACTGATTCATCCAATTTGGCTACAAACTTTGTTGGACAATTAAACCATGCTTATTCATTAAAAATTGTTTCCGGAGGAAAGGAATACACTGCAACGACAACTGTTCCGAATCTTGGCAAAAAAATAGATTCAGTCTGGTGGAAAAAACCTCCTGTAACATCTGATTCATCAAAAGTTATTGTAATGGTAAGGGCAACAGATCCTCCAGGTTATGGGAATTACATTCGTTACTATACAAAAACAAATAGAGAACCTTTCTATCCGCCAATAAATTCCACGTTCGATGATTATTTCATTGATGGTACTACCTATGAACTACAGGTTGATAAAGGCGTAGATCGAAACCTTGAAGTCAATTATGATGAAAACTTTTTCAGACGTGGTGATACAGTCGGGCTTAAGCTAAGCAGTATTGATAAAGCGACATACGATTTTTGGAGAACCATGGAGTATTCATATTCCAGTGTTGGAGATCCTTTTTCTACTCCCACAAAAGTTCTTACTAATATAAAGGGAGGAGCGCTTGGATATTTTGGCGGATATGCCTCTCAATATCGAACCCTTATTATTCCACATTAGGTGAACTTCTTTAACTCTACCATTTATTATTTACAAGTATTTTCGTGCACTTAAGTAATCGATAGCAATGGACAATCAAACAGAAAAAGTAGACTTATTAATTATAGGGTCAGGACCAGCAGGATATACTGCAGCAATTTATGCATCAAGAGCAAATTTGAAACCCGTGTTATATCAGGGCATTCAACCCGGCGGGCAGTTAACCATTACAACAGAAGTTGAAAACTATCCTGGTTTTCCGGAAGGTATTCAAGGTCCGGAACTAATGGTGCATTTTGAACAGCAGGCAAAAAGAATGGGAGCTGATATTCGCTACGGCCTTGCTACAAAGGTTGATTTCTCATCACAGCCATATAAAGTTGAAATTGACGAAGAAAAATGGATCGAAGCAAATGTTGTTATCATTTCAACAGGCGCATCCGCAAAATGGTTGAACATAGAAAGCGAACAAAGATTGAATGGTTATGGTGTAAGTGCCTGTGCAGTTTGTGATGGATTTTTCTTTAGAGGAAAAGAAGTTGCCATTGTTGGTGCCGGAGATACTGCTGCAGAAGAAGCTTTGTATTTGTCTAAACTCTGTACAAATGTTCACATGTTTATTCGAAGAGGCGAGATGCGTGCAAGCAAGATTATGCAGGAAAGAGTAGCGAATACGTCAAATATCAAAATGTATTGGAACACTGAAACAGATGAAATTATGGGTGAAAAAACTGTTGAAGCTGTTCGCATCAAAAACAATAAAACAGGAGAGAAACAAGAAATTCCAATTAAAGGATTTTTTGTAGCGATAGGACACTCACCAAATTCAGAAATCTTCAAAGGGTTTATTGATATGGATGAAGCAGGTTACATCAAAACAATTCCCGGAACATCCAAAACAAACATTGAAGGCGTATTTGCTGCAGGCGATGTACAGGATAAAATTTATCGCCAGGCCGTAACTGCTGCAGGCAGTGGCTGTATGGCAGCGTTAGATGCAGAAAGATATTTGTCCGAAAAGGGATTTCACTAACTCCTAAATCGTAAATTTCTTTGGCTGGCCATTTTACCATAGAACTTAACTCTATTCGCTTCTTTGCCGAACATGGTATGTACGAAGAGGAAAAACGGGTAGGCAATGAATTTGAAGTTGATGTTTCTATTGCATGTAAATCTCCAAAGAAACACGTTACTTCAATAGAGCAAACAGTTGATTATACGGAAGTGTACCGGATACTGCAGGAGGAATTCGCAGAAAGACAATTTTTCATAGAGACCGTTGCTATGAAAGTTGCCGATAAATTAAAACACCAATTTCCCGAGATAGAAACGGTTAAGATCAGCATCCGCAAATTAAATCCACCAATAACTAATTTTTCAGGGTCGGTGGGCATTACTTATAGCAAGAGCTTTAAATAATGACTGAAGTTTAGGACTGTTGTATTTGTAAATGACTCGTTAGGCTTTTGATGATAACAATTACAGAAAGTACAAGAGTGCGACGCAAGCGAAGCCATAGTATCAATACAGGCTGGCAATAAAAATAAACTAAAAAAACTCCGCCGTTAAGATTCACATTCGTCCGACCTAAATAACGGTGTGTTTCCATCGCTTGCTCATCATGTAATAATAGGAGAGAGAAAACAAAATCGTCCAATACAGCACTTCGGACATCCATCCCCAGAGAATAGAAAGATGTCTCACTTCCAGTACAACGAACACATAAATGCAGTAAAAAATTATTGCACCAACTTCTACCAAAAATGTGACACGACTGTTTCCCGTTCCTGTAACTGCATTCAACCAGATTGTTCCTATCGATAAAAACAAAGTAACAAACCCGATCAATCTTAAAACCGGCGTTCCTTCAATAACAAATGCGCTTTCATTTGGTCTGAAAAGAGATAAGTATAAGCCCGGGAAAAGATTCAAAATCAAACACACAAGTACAGCTAATCCAAGTCCCAGTTTTGAAATCTTCCAAACCAATGGAATTACTTCTTCTCTTCTTCCTTGCCCGATCACATTACTCACCATGCTATTTGTTGTTGCTGCCAGTGACCAAAAACATGTTCCGAAAAATCCGAACACCGTTCTCATGGCAGTAGAAATGGCAAGCCCGGTTTGTGAAGCATTTCTTGCAACAAGCAAGTAAAAAAAGAACCAGGCTAAAACACTCACTGCATGTTGAAATGCTAATGGTCCTGAAACTTTTGCAATCAATCCTGCAGTTGTTTTTTCAAAATGAAAATTTCGGAACAAAGAAAATTCTTGTGCAATTCCTTTCTTGCTGATCACCCAAAAAATAACGATCATTCCGGTGAACTCAGAAATGATAGAAGCGACAGCGGCACCGTTAAAACCCATCGTCGGAAACCCAAGTTTTCCGAAGATCAAAGTGTAGTCGAAAAAAATATTGGCAAGCGCTTCGGCAAGTGTTCCGATGATCAGGTACCTGCTTTGATTAATTCCAACAAGCAAGGCATTTCTCAATTGATACACGTACAAGAAAGGCAACCCCCAAATTCGTATGCGCAAAAAGTCAATGGCTTTATTCGCTTGCTCCGGATTAAGAAATGCTCTTAATATCGGCGGTGTTAACAATTGGGTTGTTATAATTCCAAACGCAGCCACAACAAAAGCAATAAACACACCCTGGTTAAATATTTTTCCAATTTCTTCGGGCCTGTTTTCACCTGCTCTTCTTGAGATCAAAGTTTGTAAACCGTTGTTCAAACCAAATCCAAGCCCAGCAAAAACCAGGTAATAAACACCGGTAATTGCAGCCTCAGCTAAAGACTCTTCACTGTGATGACCGAGAAAAATACTGTTGGTAATTAAGTTCAGTTGTGGTACGAACAATGCCAATGCTATTGGTGCAGCAATCTTTCCAATTTGCCTGTACGAAATTTCAACCTGTAAACTTTCAGCCATCAATTACATGAATTAAATCCACGAATTACACGAATTATTCTGAAACAACAATAAAACAGCGGTCAATCAATTAAGTATTCTGCAACTGTAATCTTGAAAGATTATTTCCCGGAAATTCGTGTAATTCGTTCTAATTCGTGTAATCCTTTTACTTTGCAAAAAATAGAATTGTTGAAAACAGTTTTTAATATCGGGGACGCCAGTACAGTTTGTGATCATCTGCTGTTGGAGATAGGAGATAGTTATTGCTGTTATGCATTGCTAAAAGGAGAAGAAAGAACCTTCAAGCAAATCAAGTATATCAGTTTTGATGAGTTTGAAGCAGAAGAAGCATTATTGCAAGTACTCAATGAATTGATAAAAGAAAATTGCGGGCAGGCTATCATTTCACCGGCATTTCCGCAATCGTTTTTATCGCCAAAGAACGGGCATCAAAATGATTACATTCTCATGGATGTTATTTATGATCTGCCATCGCAAAAATTTTTGAAAGACGAGATACCTGAATGGCAAATGAATATCGTTTATGCAATACCTGTTTCAATTTTTAATTTGATAAAGGAAAAATTCCGTTTGGCTGAATTTCGTCACGCCTACTTTTCATCTATCAAAGGCTTTAATGGTTTCACCGCACCCGATCAAATCGATATTCATTTTACAATGCAAAATTTCCGTGTAGTAGTTAAGAAGAATAAACACGTTCAACTCGCACAAATTTATTCTTATAAAACGCCTCTCGATGTTGTGTATTACCTACTTAAAATATGTTACGAGTTTCAACTGGAACAATCAGAAGTGTCTGTGATTCTTTCCGGTCTTGTCGAAGAAGATTCGGCTATGTATTCAGAGCTGCATAATTATTTTTCCAATCTTCATTTTGCACAGGCGCCGGCATTTTCGTTGCCGGAAAATGAATATCCGCAACATTATTTTACTTCACTGTATAACCTTGCGGCATGCGTATCATAAGCGGTTCACTGGGCGGAAGGAGAATTAGTCCACCTGCAAACATGCCTTATACCAGGCCAACAACGGATATTGCAAAAGAAGGTCTGTTCAATATTTTGCAAAATCAAATGGATTTTGAAGAATTAAAAACTTTGGATCTTTTTGGTGGAACAGGAAGCATCAGTTATGAACTCGCTTCTCGTGGCGCACATGATCTTACTATAATTGAAAAAGATCAGCAAATGTTTTCTTTCATAAAAAAAACAGCTGAGACTTTGAAGCTAGAAAATTTTAAAGTTGTGAAATCAGACGTGTTTCGTTTCATTCAACAGTGTAACGAAAAGTTTGATTTTATTTTTGCAGGTCCTCCGTATGCGCTTCAAAATATTGACGATCTTCCAAAACTCATCTTTGAAAAGCACTTGTTGAATGAAGATGGATGGTTTATTCTTGAGCACACTCCGCGAAACAATTATGAAAACTTTGCTCATTTCAAATCGGCTAGAAATTATGGAACAACCATTTTCTCCATTTTCGTAAATGAAAAGGGAGTGTGATTATGAGGCCATCATTCACTACTACTATGGAACTTCAGTTGCGTCGCACTCTTGTACGTTTTGTAATTCTATTGGGCATTGTTCACCATTCATTACTCACTCATCATGTTTAAGAAAGAAGCCCGAAATATTTTCAAAGAAAAAAGATTCACTATTTCTCAAACCGATAAACAGAAATGGGATGATCTTTTGCTGATTCAATTCCAAACTATAGAGCTCCCGTTTTTGGATCGTGTGCTTAGTTTTTACCCGATTGAACAGAACAATGAAGTAAACACATTTCTTATAACTGATTATTTGCATTTTAAAAATCCCAATCTTCAAATTTGCTATCCAAAAACAAATTTGAAAGATTATACTATGCAGGCAATCATTTGCAATGCAGACTCCATCTTCGAAGCCAATCAATATAACATTCCTGAACCCTTAGATACTGAAACTGCTGATCCAACAACCATCGATCTTGTGATTATGCCTATGCTGGCATATGATACAAAAGGCAACAGGGTAGGATATGGCAAAGGTTATTTTGATCGCTATTTAAAAGAGTGCCGTGATGATTGCATCAAGGTTGGTTTTTCCTATTTTGATCCCATCGACTGTATTGATGATGCCCATGAATTTGACGTACCTTTAGATTTTTGTATCACACCGCAAAGGATTTATGTTTTCTAATTGGTTTTTGAAGTCATTCCGGGTTTTGCTTCTTCCATTTGCAATTTTGTTTTGGCTCGCCGTAGTCATTCGTAACTGGATGTATGATAAAAAAATCATCAGGCCAATTTCTTTTGGACTTCCGTTGATTTGCGTTGGAAATTTATCAGTTGGTGGAACCGGAAAATCGCCGATGGTAGAATATCTTGTAAGACATTTAAAAAACCAGTTTAAGGTAGCAACATTAAGCCGCGGTTACAAAAGAAAGACAAAAGGGTATGCGTTGGCGAAAGATGCAACAACGGCTATTGAAATCGGTGATGAACCTATGCAGTTCCATTTAAAATTTCCTGATGTTCCTGTTGCTGTTGGCGAAGAAAGATTGGATGCCATACCTCAATTACTTCATGACAAGCCGGATACACAGGCGATAATTCTCGACGATGCATTTCAACATCGTATTGTAACTGCAGGACTAAACATTTTACTGACAGACTACAACAACTTGTTTACAAGAGATTTCTTTTTGCCAACCGGCGATCTTCGTGATCAGCGTAAAAGTTATAAAAGAGCACAGATTATTGTCGTCACAAAATGTAAGCCCGATCTTTCTGAAGACGAAAGAAAGAAAATAATCCAGGAGATAAAGCCGCTTCCTCACCAGGCAGTTTTTTTTACCTGTATTTCCTACGGAACACCTTATCACATCATAAGCAAAGAGTTTCGTTTTGTCAATGAAAAAACCGAAATTCTTTTGGTGTCAGGCATTGCCAATCCGAAACCTTTGAAAAAGTTTTTGGAAGAACGTGTTGAGACCTATTACATGATGTCTTATAATGATCATCATATTTTTTCGATGCTCGACTGGAAGGACATTCAAAAAAAGTTTCAGTCCATGCAGGTTGAGAAAAAGATCATCCTAACCACTGAAAAGGATGCGATGCGTTTATTGAAGTTCAGTTCTGAAATGAATGGCATGCCTTTTTATGTATTACCCATTGAACACAAATTTTTATTCAACCAGGAAAATGAATTCAACGACATCGTTATTCAATTCATTCAAAATTTTAAACATCCGGAATAATGGGACGCAAAAACTCAAAGAAGCCAGGTAAGAAAAGACAAAGAGATTTTGATGAGTATAAAGGTGTGTTGGAGATTACAAGATCGGGGATGGGATTTGTAGTTGTCCCCGGACTCGAAACTGATATTCTTGTTAGGCCGAACGATTTCAATACTGCACTCCATGGCGATGCGGTAAGAGTTGAAGTAAATCCCGAAAAGACCGGCAAAAGAATGCAAGGTGCTGTTATTGACGTATTGGAAAGGAAACAGCTTGAGTTTGTTGGACGCCTGGAAATGAACAAAGGCTTTGCATTTGCTATCATTGAAGGTGAAAGAAAGATTCCGGACATTTTTATACCTGCTTCAAATTTCAATGAAGCAAAAGATGGAGATCGTGTCGTTGTGCGTATAAAAGAGTGGGAGAAAGACACAAATAAAAGGCCTGTCGGTGAAGTGATCAATGTATTGAATGCAGAAGATACCAACGACATCGCCATGAAAGAAATTTTATTGGAGAATGGCTTTCCAATTGGATTTCCTGACGAAGTGATGGAAGAAGCGCAAAGAATTCCTGATGTGATTTCTCAGGACGAAATAAATAAACGCAGGGATTTTAGAGAGATACTCACATTTACCATTGACCCGATTGATGCAAAGGATTTTGACGATGCCTTATCTATTCGTGTGTTGAAAAATGGCAATTATGAAATTGGAGTTCACATTGCTGATGTGAGCCATTTTGTACAACCCGGAACTGAATTAGATAAAGACGCTTATGGAAAAGCTACATCGGTTTATTTGCCCGATAGGGTAAATCCTATGTTGCCTGAACATATTTCTAACTTCTTATGTTCGTTGCGTCCGCATGAGGATAAACTTACATTTTCAGCAGTCTTTCAAATGACACCGAAAGGACAGGTGAAGCAATATTGGTTAGGAAGAACTGTTATTCATTCCAACCATCGTTTTACTTATGAGGAAGTGCAGGAGATCATTGAAAAAGAGGATGGCTTGTATGTAGATGAAATTTTGTTATTGAACAACATTGCGCAAAGACTTCGTAAAAAAAGGTTTGACGCTGGTGCAATAAATTTTTCAAGTGCGGAAGTCCGTTTCAAATTGGATGAAAAAGGAAAACCAATTGGCATTGTTGTAAAGGAAAGCAAAGAGGCGCATCAATTGATTGAAGAGTTTATGCTTCTTGCCAATAAATATGTTGCCGAAAATATTTCAAAAGTGGAAGTAAATAAAAAGCCAATTCCCTTCCCATATCGTGTGCATGATCTTCCTTCGGAAGAAAAGCTTTTACCATTCATGGCATTTGCAAGAAAGTTTGGGCATAGGTTCGATACGTCTACTCCCGAAAAAACGGCTGAATCTTTCAATACCATGCTCAAAGATGTTGAAGGAAAGCCGGAGCAACATGTGTTGGAGCAATTAGGCATTCGCACAATGGCAAAGGCGGTTTATACAACTGAAAATATTGGGCACTATGGATTGGGCTTCGAACATTATTGTCATTTTACTTCACCTATTCGCCGATACCCCGATGTTTTGGTTCACCGTGTTTTGGAGGATGTGCTGAACAAAAACGTGAAGCCTGATAAAAAAATGGAACAGAAATGCAAACATTGCAGCGAACGTGAAAGAGCTGCAATGGATGCAGAACGTGCCGCAAACAAATACAAGCAGGTGGAGTATATGAAAGATTTCCTTGGTGAAGAATTTGAGGGTGTGATCAGTGGCGTAGCTTCATTTGGCTTTTGGGTTGAAACAATTGAACACAAGTGCGAAGGCATGGTAAGTATTACCAGTCTTGCTGAATACGATGAATTCAGGTTGGTGGAAACTGATTACAGCCTGGTTGGCATGCGTAGCGGAAGAAAATTCAGAATGGGAGATAAGGTTACCATTAAAGTAATTTCCGCTAATTTGGAAAAACGCCAATTAGACTACGAATGGGTGTTGACAACAGCAACAGAAAATGGCGAAGGAAATTCCGGTCAAAAAACGGATGAGCACAAACCAAAACGCAAAAAGAAAAAGAAAACAGAATAATGCATTCATTCGAACAGTTATCACAACAATTCATTGAAAGATTTTCAACCGATCATTTTCCCAAAGAGCCATCGTCACTTTATGATCCTAACCGGTATTTTCTAAGCCTCGGAGGAAAAAGAATTCGCCCTGTAATGTGTTTGATGGGAAATGAAATGTTTGATGAGATCAATAAAGATGCGTGGAATGTCGCAACTGCAATTGAACTCTTTCACAATTTCACTTTGATTCATGATGATATCATGGATAAGGCCCCTTTGCGTCGCGGATTGGAGACAGTGCATACAAAATTCGGTGAAAGCACTGCCTTGCTTGCAGGTGATGTAATGCTAGTTGCTGCTTATGATTATCTCAATAAGATTTCAGGCAAGTATTTGTTTTCTGTTTTAGATATTTTCAATAAGACTGCAAGAGAAGTTTGCGAAGGACAGCAAATGGATATGGATTTTGAAAACTCGAACCATGTTAAGATGGATGATTATTTGAACATGATCAGTTTGAAAACTTCTGTTCTTCTTGCGGCAAGTTTGAAAATGGGAGCGATCCTTGGAGGTGCAGGCGAAAGAAATCAAAATCTGCTGTACGAATTCGGAAGAAAACTTGGCCTGGCTTTCCAGGTGCAGGATGATTATCTCGATGCCTTTGGTGATCCCGAAAAATTTGGCAAGCAGGTTGGCGGCGATATTAAATCTAATAAAAAAACATTTCTTCTGATCCATGCATTGGAAACTGCTTCAATTGAGCAGAAAAAGCAGTTGGTTGAATTATTAAACCGTGACGACGACAATAAAGTGAATGAAGTTCTTTCCATCTTCAAACAGTGCAAGGTTGGTGAATGGGCGAATGAGCTAAAAGAAAAGTTTATTACCGAAGCATTCCTTCACCTTGACGATGTTGCCGTTCTTTCGAAAAGGAAGGATCCATTAAAACAACTGGGACTCATCTTAACGCAACGTCAGAAATAAAAAAAGGGTTAGAATGTAGTTTTGGCATTTCTAACCCCTGTAAACACACACATGAAAAAAAAGAGTTGCTATATCAATAAGGTGCTAAATCTAATATTGGTATTGTGATTTTAATCGTTTTTGCTACTGCAAATTTCTACTCCTTTATAACTGGTTTGAATGACTTATATAGATAGTTTGCCTGATTTTGGTCAGCTTATTTTTGACAATTATTTAAACGCAACTGCCACATTATTTTTCGCTATTTTTCACGTTTAAAACCAACTGCATGGCACACCCTCTTTTCAGAAGAAAACCGATTCATGATCTTATGGAAGACAAACAGGAAGGTGAGTCTCACCATCACGGATTGAGAAGAGTGCTGACTGTTTGGGATCTTACTTTTTTTGGGATTGCTGCTATTATTGGTGCTGGCAGCTTTAGTAGCCTTGGAGGTGCAGTTTATTCAGGCGGTCCGGGGGTAATTCTTCTCTTTATTATTTGCGGAGTTGCCTGTGCGTTCACTGCTTTTTGTTACGCTGAATTCGCAAGTCGCATTCCTATTGCCGGCAGCGCTTACACTTATGCTTATGCTTCGTTTGGTGAGTTGTTTGCCTGGATTATTGGATGGGCGTTGCTGATGGAATATTCAATTGGCAATATTTATGTTGCCTTTTCCTGGAGCGATTATTTTACTTCTTTACTTCACAAATTAAACGTTCATATTCCTGATTATTTTACTACCAGCTATCATGAAGCAAGAATAGCTGTTGAAAGCGGAAATCCTGGTGCAGACCTTTTAAACGCATGGAATACGGCTCCAATGATTGGCAACCTTCGGATAATTGTTGATCTTCCTGCATTATTGATCAATGCAATGATCACCTATCTTGTTTACAGAGGTGTAAAAGAAACCCGCAACTTCAGTAATGTAATGGTAATCTTAAAACTTGCTGTTGTAACCCTGGTGATTTTAGTCGGAGGTGCATTAGTTTTTTCAAACAATCTTACATCCAACTGGATGCCTGTAAATGAAGCAGGGGTTCGCTCTTTCATGCCGAATGGATTTGGTGGTGTCATGGCTGCAGTGAGTGGCGTTTTCTTTGCTTATATAGGTTTCGATGCAGTGAGTGTATTAGCTGAAGAAAGTAAGAACCCTCAAAGAGATTTACCAAAGGGAATGATATGGTCCTTAATAATTTGTACAGTGGTGTACATACTATTGACACTAGTATTAACTGGCGCTGCTGTGTATACCAAATTTGCGAATATTGGCGATCCATTGGCTTTCATCTTTGAAAAAGAAAATCTGAACATTGGATGGATGCAAATAGTCGTTGCTATCTGTGCTGTTATTGCAATGACAAGTGTGATGCTGGTATTCCAAATGGGACAGCCTCGCATTTGGATGAGTATGAGTCGAGATGGTTTATTGCCTGATAAATTCCAGGAAATACATCCGAAATATAAAACACCTTCTTTCTCCACAATAATTACCGGTTTACTAGTGGGTGTGCCGATTATTTTTACAGATAAAACTTTTGTTCTTGATTTTACATCCATTGGAACCTTGTTTGCATTTGTACTTGTGTGCGGAGGCGTATTGTTGATACCGAGAAGACCAAAAACACCCGGTAAATTTCATTTGCCTTACATTAACGCTAAATTTGTTTTTCCTCTTATTGTAATAGTAGCAATTGCAATCATCTTGCTTAAAAGCCAGCACTATTTCACTGAATTGTTCAACGGTGATTTTGCTGATTACAAAAATGCGTCTAGCAGTGCCGGTTATTTATTTCAAACTCCTGCAGTAAAAATTGCGACCATTGTTTTCTGGATTGTTGCACTAGTGCTATCGGTCCTTTCTTTCCTTCGAAACTTATCTTTAATACCATTGATGGGCTTGATATTTTGTTTGTATTTGCTTACTGGCATGTCAGGCTCAAACTGGAAATGGTTTTTTATCTGGTTTGCAATCGGGCTCGTGTTTTATTTTATGTATGGATACCGGAAAAGCAAGCTTCAATTTCCACCTGCTACTCATTGATCTGGAAGTTTGCGCCTAATTTTGAAAAATGAAGTTCCAGGTAGGTGATAAGGTTTTGATTCTGCATTCCAATGAAGAGGGCGAAGTGATCGACATCATCAATGATAAGATGGTGATGATAGATGTTAGAGGTGTGAAGTTTCCTGCTTATATTGATCAATTGGATTTTCCCTATTTCAAACGTTTTACTGAAAAGAAATTATTTCCCGAAAAGAAGGGGAAAAAGTACATCGAAGACCTGAAAAAAGAGAAAGAATCTCCTAAACATAAAAATGTTGATGGCGTGTGGCTTTCTTTTTTGCCGGTGTTAGATACCGACGAATTTGGCGATGATGTGGTAACAGAACTAAAAGTTCATTTAATTAACCGCACTTATAAATCGTACAAATTTTTTTATAAGCTTCAGTTCTTTGGTAAATCAGAATTTGAGTTGAAGAATGAAGTTCACCCGTTCGCAGATTTCTATTTGCACGACGTGGATTTCGAAGACATGAGCGACAGCCCAGCATTTTCTTTCGAATTTTCTTTGTTAAATCCAGATAAAACAAAAGCAGATTATTTCGAAGCAAGCATTAAACTAAAACCAAAGCAATTATTTGCAAGGATAGAAGAGATCAAACAAAAAGGAGAGGCAACATTTACCTACCGTTTGTTTGAAGAATTCCCCGACAAGCCTTATGATGAAAAATTGGAATTGGATTCTTTGGTTTCCAAGGGAATTAAAATTTATAATGCAAAAGATGCACGCAGGCATTTGCCACCTGCACGAAGCGTTGTTGATCTTCACATCGACAAGCTGCATAACGACTGGCAACATTTAAGCAATGCAGAAATACTGGACATTCAGTTAAGAGAGTTTGAAAAATGGTATGAGTTGGCAGTTGCTCATCATCTGTCCCAGTTGATAGTGATACACGGAGTTGGTAGCGGAAGATTGAGAGATGAAATACATGATGCCTTACGACTAAAGAAAGAAGTGAAATCTTTCGTTAATCAATATCATCCATCGTTTGGTTATGGGGCTACGGAGATTTTTTTTCAATACTAATTGCTAGATGGTTTTGTTTGCTTCCTAAAAAAGGACACCAAAAGCTTAATAGTAGTTTTAAAAATGATTAATCTCAATCTGCCTTGCCTCCTGCTTCCGTAAATTGCAAGTATGAAAATGGCAAAGATTGTTGCGATTGTTTTTTTGATAATTGCATTTTCCAATTGCAACAAGCCCAAGACTGTTGAAGACCCAAATCCACCACCTCCAACTCCTCCTGTTAGCACTATTGATTTTATACAAGGAGCAGATATTAGCTGGCTTACTCAAATGGAAGGTTCCGGAATAAAGTTTTACAACAGTTCAGGTGTCCAGCAAGATTGCATTCAAATACTCAAGGATCTTGGTATGAATGCTATTCGACTGAGAGTATGGGTAAATCCAACAAACGGATGGAACAATACAACCGATGTTGTAGCAAAAGCAGTACGAGCAAAGAATTTGGGAATGAAGATCATGATCGATTTTCATTATAGCGATTCATGGGCAGATCCTGGTCAGCAGACAAAACCTGCCGCATGGGCTTCGCAGGATTTTGCGTCGTTAAAGCAGTCACTGGTCGCTCACACAACAGTTGTTTTGAATTCTCTTAAAAACAGTGGCGTTACTCCCACATGGGTGCAGGTCGGTAACGAAACAAATAATGGTATGCTATGGCCTGAGGGAAAAGCTTCAACGAACATGAGCAATTTTGCGCAGCTAGTAAAAGCAGGCTATAATGCCATAAAAGCTGTCGATACTTCAATAAAAGTAATCGTTCACATTTCCAATGGCAACGACAACAGTTTGTTCCGCTGGATTTTTGACGGATTGAGAAATAACGGTGCTCAGTGGGACATTATTGGTATGTCATTGTATCCTGAAGTAAATACATGGCCGTCGTTGAATGCACAATGCTTGACTAACATGAACGACATGGTTCTCCGTTACAATAAAGATGTGATGATTGTAGAAGTAGGTATGAGTTGGGACCAGCCAGCAGCATGCAATTCTTTTATTGCGGATTTAATTTCAAAAGTGAAATCGGTCCCTAATAATCGCGGGTTAGGTGTGTTATATTGGGAGCCGGAATGTTATAGCAACTGGCAAGGCTATACAAAGGGTGCATTCGATAATAGTGGAAAACCTACAATTGCACTCAACGCATTTAAATAGCTTATCATTATGCTTTAATTTCCTTCGGACATGAAACTTTCTTTCAGCTTTTTTTTCTGTGCAATATTGTTATTGTGTTCTAATGAAGTTTTTGGTCAGTCCAAATCAAAAAACCTGGTGTATGTCGACAAGAAAGGTGTGCTGCGGTATACGAGGGATAATAAGGAAACTGCTTTCTTTGGCGTGAATTACACAACGCCTTTTGCATACGCTTACCGTGCACACAAGGCTTTAAATGTTGATATTGAAAAAGCGATTCAACAGGATGTTTATCAAATGGCGAGATTGGGACTTGATGCTTTTCGGGTGCATGTTTGGGACACCGAAATTTCTGATACGGCAGGTAATCTTTTGGAAAATGAACATTTGCGCCTGTTCGATTTTTTATTAGCAGAACTAAAAAAGAGAAACATTAAGACCATTATCACGCCAATTGCATTTTGGGGAAATGGCTATCCTGAAAGAGATGAAGCCACTCCTGGATTCTCAAGAAAATATGGAAAGGGAAGAGCAACAACAAACGATACGGCAATTGTTGCACAGGAAAATTATCTTAAACAGTTTTTTAAACACATCAATCCTTATACAAAACTTACTTACGTTGAAGACCCTGATGTAATTGCAGTTGAGTTAAATAATGAACCGAGTCATAGCGGGCCAAAACAATCTGTAACGAATTACATCAACCGCTTAGTTACCGCAATAAAAAGTATCGGATGGACAAAGCCGCTTTATTACAACATTGCCCAAAACCCTTACTATGCAGACGCAGTTACCAAATCAAATGTTAATGGCTTAAGTTTTCAGTGGTACCCGACAGGATTGGTCGCCAACCAGGAGCAACAAGGAAATTTTCTGCCGAATGTCGATCACTATACTATTCCGTTTGATACGATCCCGGAATTCCGTAACAAATCAAGAATGGTTTACGAATTTGATGCTGCAGATGTTTTGCAATCGTTCATGTATCCTGCAATTGTAAGAAGCTTTCGTGAAGCAGGCTTTCAATGGGCAACGCAGTTCGCTTACGACCCAACTGCATTAGCTTATGCAAACACTGAATATCAAACACACTATCTCAATTTACTATACACGCCGTCAAAAGCAATCAGTCTTTTAATTGCATCGAAAGCATTTCACAGGTTACCGAGAATGAAATCATTTGGTTCTTATCCTGCCGACAGCATATTTGATGTTTTTCGTGTGAGCTATAAGAATTCTTTAAGTGAAATGAACAGTGCTGAAGAATTCTATTATTCCAATTCAACGGACACAAAGCCTGTTGATGTTTCGAAGCTGAAACACGTTGCTGGTGTTGGCAGTTCTTCAATTGTAAAATATGAAGGTACCGGCGCCTATTTTTTGGACAAGATAAGTGATGGTGTTTGGAGATTAGAAGTAATGCCTGATGCAATTCACATTCGTGACCCATTCGAACGGGCTTCGCCTAATAAAGAAGTTACTCGTCTGCAATGGCAGTCCAACACAATGCAAATTGTGCTGCCGGATCTTTCTTCATTCAGTATAGACGGCGTAAACGACGGAAACAATTTCGCCTCTTCTATTTTGGATAATAGCTTTCAAATTCAACCGGGGACTTATTTGCTTACGTCTGATAAGTTGCCGCCATCAAATATTGGAGGAAGGGGTTTAACAGAATTTGCGGGAAGTAGACCATTGTTCGATGGATTGTTGCTACGTCATGAACCTTTCAATGAAGTATCAGTAGGGAAATCATTTACAATCTCAGCAAAAATTGTTGGATTGGGTTCAGGCAAAGCAACATTGCAAATAAATAAATTGGGTGGCGGCTTTAGTTCAATCAGAACCATTCCTATGATTCGCAAATCATCTTCAGAATATTCTGCAGAAGTCTCTTCTGATTCTGTAACAACAGGTTTATTGAATTACAAGATCATTCTTCAAAAAGGGAATGAGTTTGCTACATTCCCGGGTAATCATAAAGAAAATCCATTTGCCTGGGATAATTATGACAATGAGACATGGCAAACGTTTGTAGTTTCTGAAAATGCAAAGCTTGAAATTTTTAATCCGACAGTAGATCGCTCTTCAAAAATTTATCCCTCTTTCAGAAGAGGTTTCCAAGCTGGTTTCATTACAGGTACAGAACCAAATCATTTGATTTTGCGATTATCAACGAATGAACTATCCGGCGACGATACCTTTGGTTTTGATCATTACTTTGCTGATAAATTAAAAGGAAGATTTTCGGAAGTTAATTCGTTCGGCAAGTTGGTGATAAGAGCAAGAACATCTGAAGTACAAACCGTGAGAGCAAAGATCACATTCATCAATAAAGACGCTTTTGCTTTTTCAACCTTTGTTACACTTACAAACAGTTTCCGGGATATTGAAATTCCGATAAAAGATTTGAAAATGGATTCCATGTTGTTGTTGCCAAGACCTTATCCCGAATTCATGCCGTTGTGTTTTAAGGCGACAAGCGAATCTTCATTCAATTTAATTGAAATGGAAAAAGTACAGGCAACTGTTGGACCTGGTTTAAATGAATCTGAATTTAAAAAGCCATACAGCCTTGAAGTGGAATCTATCTGGCTACAAAAGAAAAAATAAATTTGAACACCATAAAAACTGCACAATGCAATTGTTTTTAAGACCTGTTTTCATCATGTTTTTATTTGCTTCATTGATTTCTTCGGCACAAACAAACGGCAAGCATGTCAATTTTGACGATAACTGGAATTTTCATTTTGGTAATGCTTCCGATGCCTCGAAAGATTTTAATTACAGCATTAATGTTGTTTTCAAAAAAACAGGTGAAGCTACAGGAACTGCGATTGATCCAAAGTTCAAAGACAGTGCATGGAGGAAATTAAATCTTCCTCACGATTGGGCTGTTGAACTTCCGTTTGTCAATGTGAAGAATTTTGATGTCTTGGCGCATGGCTATAAGCCTATAGGTGGTTTGTTCCCGGAAACGAGCATCGGATGGTACCGTAAACATTTTATGGTTTCAAAGAAAGATTCGGCACAACGTTTTCAAATTCAGTTTGATGGCGTCTTTCGTGATGCTAATTTCTGGATCAATGGATTTTATTTGGGAAATAACAAAAGCGGTTATGTTGGAGTTGCTTATGATATCACTGATTATCTCAATTATGATAAGGAAAATGTTTTAGTGGTTAGGGTGGACGCAACTCAATATGAAGGCTGGTTTTATGAAGGTGCAGGAATTTATCGTCATGTGTGGCTGAATCAATTTAATAATCTTCACATTGCAAACGATGGTGTTTTTTCTTACTCCAAAGTTTCTGGAAACAAGGCAAATGTTTCTATCGAAACGACAGTAGAAAATAAAGGGCTTTTATCTTCTAAAGGTTCTGTTTTTACTTATATCACTGACAGGGATGGTAAAAAACTTGCACAATCAAATGAACAGCCAGTTTCTTTAAAAGTAAATGCAACAACAACTACAAAGCAAAATCTTTTAGTCACAAATCCGCAATTATGGTCTTTGAACGATCCATATTTGTATCGCATTGTTTCCATTGTAAAACAAAATGGAAAAGTAGTTGACAGCATAAGTCACCGGTTTGGCATTCGAACAATCGAAATCAAACCAAATGGAGTTTTCCTGAATGGAACTCATGTAAAAATCAAAGGCACAAACAATCACCAGGATCATGCAGGTGTTGGAAGTGCTTTACCTGACTATTTACAATATTATCGTATTCGCCTTCTAAAAAACCTGGGTTGCAACGCTTATCGTACATCGCATAATGCACCAACACCGGGATTACTCGACGCTTGCGATAGTTTGGGAATGTTGGTACTCGACGAGAACCGTTTGTTGAACAGCAGTCCCGAATATGTTGATCAATTCAAACGCCTGCTTCTTCGCGACAGGAGCCGCACCTGTGTTTTTCTTTGGTCAATTGGTAATGAAGAAGGATGGGTGCAAACACAAAATGTCGGCAGAAGAATTGCGCAATCACTTCTTGCTATCCAAAAAGAATTAGATCCAACAAGACTGAGTACCTATGCAGCTGATGTTTCCAATGTTTATCATGGCATTAATGAAGTGATACCTGTTCGTGGATTTAATTATAGGCATTTCGGTGTTGCTGATTACCACCGTGATCATCTGGCGCAGCCAATTGTGGGAACTGAAATGGGAAGCACTGTAACTACTCGTGGTATATATGAAAAAGATAGCGTGAGGGCATATCTTCCCGACCAGGATATTACCGCACCGTGGTGGGCAAGTAAAGCAGAGGATTGGTGGACGCTTGCTGCACCAAATGATTTTTGGTTGGGTGGTTTTGTATGGACAGGGTTTGATTATCGCGGCGAGCCTACGCCATATGAATGGCCGAATGTCAATTCTCATTTTGGTATTATGGACGTATGTGGCTTCCCGAAAAATATCTATTACTACTATCAAAGCTGGTGGAGCGATAAAGATGTTATCCATATTTCGCCACACTGGAACTGGAAAGGAAAAGAAGGAAAGTCCCTCGACGTTTGGGTAAACAGCAATGCAGATAACGTTGAATTGTTTTTGAATGGAAAGAGTTTG
This sequence comes from Flavisolibacter sp., assembly GCA_035554655.1. Taxonomy (GTDB): domain Bacteria; phylum Bacteroidota; class Bacteroidia; order Chitinophagales; family Chitinophagaceae; genus Flavisolibacter. Next base: position 335,941 of record DATMIF010000026.1, on the reverse strand, counting down.
GGTAAGAAGGACATGCCCCGCAACAAGCATCTTCAATGGAGTGTGAATTACGAACCGGGCACATTAGAAGCAATTGGTTATCGAACCGGCAAAAAACTCAGTACAAAAGTTGAAACAACTGATGACCCAAGTACGATAGTAATTTCGCCGTCTAAAACGACAATGCTTGCGGACGGAAAAGATGCTGTTGTGATAAACATCAGTGTGATTGATAAACAAAACCGTGAAGTGCCTGATGCGAATAACCTTATTCATTTTTCTGTAACAGGCGATGCAAAGATCATTGGGGTAGGCAACGGCGATCCAAGCAGTCACGAACAGGATAAGTACAACGATACTGCGGCTCAGCGTTATTTATTTAATGGACATTGCCAGGTGATTCTACAGGCAGGAACAAATATTTCAATGATCCATTTTGAAGCAAAAGGAGAGAAGCTGTATAGCGGCGCTACAGATATTCATTCGATACAACCAACAGCGACTCCACATAAAGTGACATTAGTGAATGGATTGCCTTCGATAAATGTTGTAAATGCAAAACGGCCTGTTGATAAAATGCTCGGGGCAGATATTTCTTTTCTTCCTCAACTTGAAGAAAGGGGAATGAAGTTTTCAGATAATGGTGTGCAAAAAGATGCTGTTCAAATTTTAAAGGAAAATGGTTTAAACTATATCAGGCTTCGGCTGTTTGTGAACCCTGAACATGACAGTGGTTATTCTCCAAAAAAAGGTTTCTGCGATCTGGATCACACAATTTCGATGGCGAAGAGAATAAAAACAGCCGGAATGAAATTCTTACTTGATTTTCATTACAGCGATACATGGGCAGATCCTCAAAAACAATTTAAACCCGCTGCATGGAAGGGGCAAAATTTTTCACAACTAAAGCAAACTGTTTTTACTTACTCAAAACAAGTGATCCAGGCATTAAAGAATGCAGGCGCAACTCCCGATATGGTGCAAATAGGAAACGAGATTAATCATGGGATGATCTGGCCCGAAGGGCATATCAATAACTTAGACAGTCTGGCACAGTTAGTGTATGCGGGCATCCAGGGTGTGAAAGTTGTTGATCCGTCAATTACAATTATGCTGCACATTGCCTTAGGCGGACAAAATGATGAATCAAGATTTTTTCTGGATAACATGATCATGCGTGGCGTGCCTTTCGATGTCATCGGCCTTTCTTACTATCCGCGTTGGCATAATACACTTGAAGATCTTCGCTACAATTTAAACGATCTCGCAAAGCGATATGATAAAGACCTGATTGTTGTGGAATATTCTCAACTCAAAAAAGAAGTGAATGAATTATCATTTGATGTTTACGGAGGTCATGGGAAAGGTTCGGCAATATGGGAACCGTTAAATACATGGGAAGCGTTTTTCGATAGGCAGGGTACGTCAACCGAGCTCCTGAAAATTTATAAGGACCTTAATAAAAAGTTTATTGCTGTTAATAAATGATGAGTGCAGGAAGCCCTGCGGCATCAATAGATTAAGCATGAAAATGTCTATAGCAAATGTGCGACCCAATGATAAGCTCTTTCTGCTTATTACTTTCATGTTTCTATTTGTAACAAATATCTTTTCTCAATCTAAAATCGCTAAAGAACTAATTCGAGAACTTGAAGAGTGTTTCGATCTGTGTGAAGCTTCAAGAAGCGGAATTCATGCAGTGCAACTTCTTTCAGGGGACAGTTCTTTTTCTTTATCGAAGACCGCAATCCAAAATGCCGCCATCGATAAACATGAGCATTCTATTACATTTGGAAGAGACAGTAATCATAATATCTCGATATCTCCGATAATAAATGGTGATGTATCAAACGGGAGCGTTTGTTCAGACTGGCCCGGTGCATTTGCTGATATTCATAATCACACGAACGATCAACCACCATCGGCAGGCGATCTTTATTATCTGGTAAAGCTCAATAACAAAAATCAACTTTACAACAGCCGTTTCGTTGTAACAAAAGAGGGTGCCGTTTATGTCTTGTTTGTGTATGATTTGAAGCTAGCAAATGATTTTTTAACTAAACACCCTGTTGATCAAACGCCTGGTTTTTCGCCAAGGTTTCCTGAACCGATGTTTGAAGATGTTGATAAAGCAAGCGCCTACTTCGAAGGTAAGGGGATTGACAGGTTAACTGCCCAGGAAAGAGCCCTGGCGTTAGTTCTGGCAAAATATAAATCAGGTGTGATTCTTCTAAAGCAGGTTAGCATAGGAAATTTTCTATCCGTACAAACAGAAGAAAAAGACTCAGGTGGCAGAATAGTATACGTTGTTCATAATTGTAATTGAAAACTGTCATTTGAGGTTTCTTATTGTTAATTGTGAATACAATTGGCATTGATTATTGTTTAAATCAGGAACTTTGTAAGATGAAGATTCTTAAATCCGTTTTAGGCATTTTGCGATTGATTTTTCTTCCTAAAAAGAATTGCTGCAAATAATTTTGAAAAATTATTTAGAATCTCGCTGTTTGCAATTGGACAGAATGTTGTAACATTGCAGCCCTTAAAACATCAGCCCAGATGGCGGAATTGGTAGACGCGTCAGACTCAAAATCTGGTGTCCGCAAGGATGTGCAGGTTCGATTCCTGTTCTGGGCACAAGGAAAGGCAACTCTAAAGGTTGCCTTTCTCTTTTTCCTGGCTGCCTGATGAAAGTGAGTTCCAGAAGTGTTTGGTTTAAACTCGCGGTTAAGTGTCAGGAAAGTTTAATTGATTTCTTCTTAGTTTAGGTTACAAAATAAACATCAGGGGTTACTACTAATGATAACAAGAGCAGAATCGTTAACAGATGACGAAATCATTGACAACCTGTCGCAAAACCGGGATGTGGATATGTCTTTGAAATTTTTGTATCGTTCTCATTATGAGTATTTGGGAAGGTATGTAGTCAATAATAGTGGAAACTGGGACGATGCTCAGGATATTTTCCAGGAAGTGATGATTGCATTTACCAACCTGGTGAGGGCGGGAAAATTTCGGGGTGACTCGAGCATAAAAACCTTTTTGTATTCGCTAAACAAAAACATTTGGTTGAACGAACTGAAAAAGAGAGGCAGGACTGAGATTCGCGAAATGAAATATGAAAAAGCGGCTGATAAATCAGAGCATGGAATTAGTGCTGCCATAGAAGCAAGAGAAGCGAATGCAGGTTTAATGAAAGTAATAGATGAATTAGGAGGGACGTGTAAGAAAATCCTGCTATTGTATTATTACGAAAATCAGTCAATGAAAGAGATTCTGACATCGTTGAATTACGAAAATGAGCAGGTGGTCCGCAATAAAAAGTATAAATGTTTGAAGCGATTGGAAGAATTGCTGGCCGAAAACAAATCCTTATATCACCAATTGAAAAATTTATTACATGGCTGAATTTTTACACGATAACGAAGAGATATTAATGCGGTACCTCGATGGAGAAATGGATGGTGCAGAAAAAGAAATGTTTGAATCGCAGCTTCAAACCGATAGTGCATTAAAACAACGTCTTGAAAGTTTACAGGTAGCTATTGCTTCGGTTCAACAATATGGCACTGCAGAAAAAGTGAAGGCTGTACATGCCGAAATGATGCAGGAGCTTTCTTCTGTTCATAAAGAAAGCAAGGTAGTTCTCATGAGAAGGTTTGTCAAATACAGCCTGGCGATTGCAGCAAGTGTTATTATTATTTTGGTTGGAGTAAACATTTTTACTTCGCAACCATCTTCGGAGAAATTGTATAATGAGGCTTTTGTAGATTATGGTGTTTCCGGAGTGAGAGGAGGTGAAAATCGAGATGACATTGCTAAACTTTACCAACTGCACAATTATAAGGCAGTAACTGAAAAGTCAACATCTCAAAACCTGGTATCAAAAGACAGCTTATTAATCGGATTGTCTTTTTTACAGCAAAACAAACTAACCGATGCAATCAATTGGTTTAAGGCGATATCTATCCAGGGTTCAATGAAGGACGATGCGGAATTTTATTTGGCCTTAGCTTATTTGAAAAACAAAAATTATGATGAGGCTTTGAAATTGATGGAACAGATTCATTCAAATGCCGGTCACGTTTATCACAACCAGTTTTCAGAAGCCTATATCAATAAAGTACAAAAGTTGAATTCGAAATAACTTACGACATTAAAGACCTATGAATCGCTCAAGCCTTGCTTTTGTAAGGCTTGATTATTTTAAGAACAAGAACTGTTATTATCAGAATTGCCACCCCTAAATAAACAATCCACCAGTAATTTGAAGATTGCGCCGGACTGTAATTACCAATGAAAATCAGGTGTGACCAGTAAAACGGATTTTTTAATCTTGGGTTGATCGATTTGTCATTCAGGTAATCAAGTTTTGATTGCCGCAATGCCTGGTCAATTGAATAATTTTTATTGAGGTAAACATGAACACGGCTAGTTAAATAAGCCGTTGAAAAATCATTTGCATTCCAAAGTGAAGTGATAACATTTGAACATCCCCCATAAGCAAATGCACGGCTTAAACTCATAACGCCCTCACCTTTTACAAGATTGCCTGCAGCTGTTTCACAGGCACTTAGAATAACAAGATTCGTTTTTTTCAAAGGCAGGTTTGATATTTCTTCCGAATACAGTAAATGATCCTGCGTATTGTTTGATGAAGGATAAAATGCAATAAAAGATAGTTCATCATTTTTGTCATTTACAACGGCATGTGTTGCCAGGTGCAAGACTTTGTACTTAGAAAGATTGCTCAGGAAATTTTGTTTGGTTGCTGATGTATCTGTGAATTTAGTGCCATCCAGGCTTTTGATCTCCGAATACGAATTAGGAAGACTTTCAAAATGAAACATTGAATCGCTGAAACCTTTATGAGCAAAGGGAGCGAACGATAATGTTTGGTGGCCGGAAAAATCAACACTTTCTTTTTTCAATAATGATGCTGAATACTGGTATTGGATCGAATATTTTTGAACGAGATATTGACCTTCTTTGCTCTTAAGGCTTTCAAATGCAAAGTAATTCAGCTCATCATCGGGAACGATTATTAACCTTTTGATATTTTCCAGATGGAGGTTGCCAAACAGAAGTGAATAAAGTTGTTTTGATATTCCTTCCTTATTTGAGGTTGGTCGTTTCAGATCATCAACATAGGCAGAAACTTTTTCGTGGAAATCAGCTGGCAGGTTTTGCTGAAAGCAATCGAGGGTTTTCTGAGTAATAACTGTAGTTGTTAATTTATTTTCAGAAAGATGAAAGGAGATGAATGTTGTTACAGGATCTAAAAACTTATCCTGCAAATAATGTATGGATGGAATTTTTTCCCCGGCCACAGAGGTAGAAATTTGATCCTGGATTTTTCCTAACTCAATTTCATGGTCACGGATTTCGTTGTTAATTGCTGACACTTTGATACTATCATTCAATTGTCCAGCTTTTAATGAAAGCCTTGTTATTTCAGAACGCAAAAAACTTTCTTTAAAAATCAGCGAGGCGTCTTTCCCTAAAGCTGCTTCAGATGTTTGCATTTTAAGTGACAATACCGAAGCTTTATTTTGTTGATCAAGAAAATAAAGGTCTTCAATAAATTTCTTGTCTTTCGTTTTAGCGTAGAGCTCAAATGCAATATCAATTGGCTTTGCATGAACTGCATACTTAGTTTTATCTAAAAACAATATTGCCTCATCACTGTTGTAGGTTTTTTCAACGTAGTCAACCAGTTTGAAAGCAGATTGATAAGCATCCAGTTCATGGTTTGCGTTTTCAATTGACTTTGTGCTTTCATAAATGTTATGGAAAGCTTGCGCCTTAGCTGATAGAACATTGAAAAGATTGATGTAGGAGAATACCCCCGAAAATTTTTCAGGATTTAAATAAACAGAAGAATCCGAAAATGCAGGATAGAACTGATGAATTGCAGATTGATAATATTTTAGAGCCTCTTGTGTATTGTGTAATTGAAGTTCAAGGTCTCCATAGCTCTTTAATGTTTGTCCGTATGCAATATGATCCGTGTTGTTGCCAAGTGTGAAGTTGATCTCAATAGCCTTTTCAAAGTATTTCTTAGCTGAATCGGGTTGATTAAGATTTGAAAACGCATCTCCGATATTGTGGTAAAGGAAAATCAATTTATAATTCCTGCCGTAATTGATATTCCTGAAATAGTTCAACGCCTTTGCCGGTGCGCCTAAGTAAAGGTTGATCATGCCGAGGTTCTGATTGATATCATTCTTGTCAATGTCTTTCAATTTCAACAGCTCCTGGTAAATCTTGTTTGCTTCATCATAGTTCTCAAGCTTGAAATAGATCTGTGCAAGATTGATATTGTAGTTGGTATAAAGCTCTTTGTAGAAAGGATGCGATTTTGGTAAAACTTCGAGTGCTTTGAGGAAATAATTCTTCGCCTGCTTATAATCTCCCTTTTGAAAATAAAGAACGCCGAATGTATTGAACAATCTTTCACGTTCCAGCAACCCGTAATTATATTCAATCTGTATCCTCTCAGCTTTTCTGAAAAAATCTGCTGCAGTATCAAACTTGTTTTGGTTATAATAAAGAATCCCCGAATACAAATAAGGCTTAAAAAGAAGTGAATCGGGAAGGCTGCTTTTTAGTTTAACAACAATAGCTTGCTGGTATCCATTCAATGCTTGCTGGAATTGTTCAAAATAATGTGAGAGCTCGCCAATTCTGAATGCGCAGAAAAAACGCAAAGAATCAAACTGTGAATTGTTTGGTGCTTTCTGAAAAACATTCTCGTATAACTTCAGCGCCTCTTTGTTCAGTTGCTGTTCTTTGTTTTCATCATAGTAGTTGGAATGGCTAACAGAGGTAGCTGCATTATAAAGACTATCTGCCTGCCTGCTTTCTGAAATTAACAAATGGTATAGGTCAGCTTCTTTCTTCTGCGACAGAGAAAATAAAAGACAGAAAAGTATGGGTATTGCAATTAGTAAAAGTCGTAGAGCGTACTTAAGCACGAAGGCAATTTATCTCTATTGTCCGACAATAACAATACAAGGTGGCCTTGGCTTGGTTAAGGACAGATCACTGGAAAGGTTATTGTCAATGGCGCCTGTGGTGGAGGTAACGGAGGGACCATTAATGCCAACCGTCATTCGCTGGTGTGCCTGCATTAATGCACTTACATTCGACGGAACATCGGCAGCAGAATTATAATAGTAAAGTATTACATCAATGCTGTTATTGGCATTGTTGCTATTATCATTTGAAGCGTAACGAATAGTTGTTTGTTTCCAGCTTGCATTGAGCTGGTTATCAAAAAAACCTCTCCTGATGGTTTCTTTTACGTTGATTTGTCCGTTCGAGGTGTTAATAGCTAATTTATTATCACCGGAAAAATTACCTGCAGGCAATTCTTTTGAAATATCAGCATTATAGATCGGGTAAATGATTGAATCGTTTTTTGAAAGCGTGTAAAACCGGTCAAGGTAAGTAATGCCAGCAATAGTAATGAAGGTTGAGTCCAATTCGTTATTAGTTGAAGTAAACTTTATCTTGTACCGGAGCCCTGTTTGACTTTGTCCGTCGTTACCTTTTAAGCTCACGGTGATGGCTCCTGTCGTACTATTAATATTTAAATTATTAGGGAAGGGGCTATAACTACCGGCTTTGGCATTAACCGGCGAAATAACATAAGTGGTACTTTTCAGATAGAAAACAGAATCGCCGTAACTAAGCTTGCTGGTGGAAGGTTGAGGATTATCAGTTACCGGCTTTTTTTTGCAGGCAATGAAGGAAGCAACTAAGAAAAAAGCTAATGATGGTACTATTTTCATCCGAATAGGCATGGTGTTGTCGGTTCCAATGTAATGTAAATATAAACGGTTAGTCAACCTTGCAGGTTTGTTTGTAACCTTATTTCCCATCATTTTTGTAAAACTTTAATTATGACAAGGATTGGTTTATTAAAAGAAGGAAAACTTCCGCCGGACAATAGGGTGGCATTAACGCCGGCTCAATGCAAATGGCTGCAAAAAACATATCCTGTAATTAAGATCCTTGTCCAGTCTTCGCCACACCGTTGCTTTGCGGATAAAGAATATGAACGTGCAGAAATTGAAATAACTGATGATTTAAAAGATTGTGATATCCTTTTTGGAATTAAAGAGGTTCCCTCCAGGCAATTGCTTGAAAACAAAACCTATTTATTTTTTTCGCATACAAGAAAGAAACAACATCACAATCAAAAACTTTTGCAGACTATCATTGAAAAAAAGATTACGCTGATAGATTTTGAATGCATGGAACACGAAGATGGGCAGCGCATTATTGGCTTCGGCTTTTTCGCCGGTGTTGTTGGTGCACATAATGGTATGATGGCTTATGGAGCAAGAACGGGCTCATTTCATTTGGGAAGAGTATATAAGCAAAAAGATTTCAAACAATTGATACATTCTTACTTTGGAGTGAAACTGCCTAATGTAAAAATTGCTGTTACAGGTTCGGGAAGGGTAGCACATGGAATCCTGGAGATCATGAACCTGATGGAAGTTGTTGAGTTGGAAAAAGAAGAATTTGTTTCGAGAGAATTTAATTACCCCGTGTACGCTCAGTTAAAGGGTGCAGATTTATACAGGCATGCTATGAAGGGGAGTTATAGCCGCGAACATTTTCATGAACACCCGGAAGAATATGAGTGCTTGTTCGACAAGTATATTCCTCAAACCGATATTTTAATGAATGGAGTTTATTGGGATGTAAATGTTCCGAGACTGTTTGATTCAAAAAGAGCTTCTGATCCAGATTTCAGAATACAGGTGATTGCAGATGTAACGGATGATACTCATGGTTCTGTTCCAATTAATTTGGGAGATCAGCCTATTGAGGATCCTGTGTACGGCGTGGATCGAATGACGCTTAAAAAAACGCCACCTTATCAAAAGGACTCTGTCGACATCATGGCTGTTGGTAATTTGCCGAATGAGTTGCCAAGAGATGCCTCCAAATATTTTGGTGAGCAACTGATCAAATATATTTTGCCCGATTTGTTGACAAATAGTTCGAGGGTAATTGAGGAAGCTACGATTGTGAAGAAAGGAAAACTTACAAAACGGTTTGAATACCTGCGGGATTACGCAGAAGGTAACACTGATTACAAATAGAGGTAATAATCTTTTAGCAATTCAACAAACTGGCTGGTGTATTGTTGATGCTCATCCCAAATCGAAACAAATATTGGATCAACCTGCACAGTTGTTTTTGTGGCTCCTTTGATAATCATCCTGAAAGGGGCGTGTTTTACAGATTGACTTAGGATAACAGAGTTAATTACATACAATTCATTTTTACGAAGGAGTCTGTCAACTTCTTCTTTTCGTTTGAATGGCAACATCAGAAAAAAGATTCCGTCTGCCTCAAGATGATCTTTAATGGTCTTTAAAAGCTGCGAAATAGTTAGCTTTTCACCGTGATGCGCAATATTCTTTTTTAATTGTTCGGATGCTAATTCATTTTCGTAAAAAGGAGGATTGCTGATGATGCAATCATATTTTTTGGCCGGTTGAAATGCAAGAATGTCTTCATTGAAAAGCCAGATTCTTTCTTTCCACGGAGAAGCTTCGATGTTTTCCTTTGCCTGTCCCGATGCACTTTCATCAATTTCAACTGCATCGATATCGATTTCATTCTTTTGCGCAATCATTAATGATAGCAATCCTGTTCCCGCACCAATGTCCAATACATTTTTCATTTTTAATTTTTCATTTTGCATTTCCCTTGCTACCCATGCTCCAAAAAAGCAACTATCAGTAGTCACTTTCATTGCGCACCTGTCGTGATGAATGGTGAATTGCTTGAACCTGAAGTAAGGATTAGGCATATTGAAAAATTAATCCCATGTTGACCTTGCTGTGGCACTTACTGAAAGATCTGCAAACTCATTTTTAAAATATTTATAATAAGCAGTAATAGCGATCATGGCAGCATTATCGGTGCAATATTCAAACGGTGGAATAAAAGCATTCCAATTATTTTGCTCACACATCTCTTTGAAAGCCTTGCGTAAGCCACTGTTGGCAGACACACCGCCTGCTATACATAAATCTTCTATTCCGGTTTGCAATGCGGCTCTTTTATACTTTTTGAGTAGAATGGAAATGATTCTTCCCTGGATGGATGCACATAGGTCAGCAAGGTTCTTTTGCACAAAATCAGGGTCGTTCTTAATTTCTTTTTGCAAAAAGTAAAGAATGGATGTTTTCAATCCACTGAAGCTAAAATCCAATCCTTCAATTTGGGGTTCTGCAAATGAAAACTTCTTTGAGTCGCCGTCCTTTGCGTACCTATCGATCAACGGACCGCCTGGGTAAGGAAGCCCTAATAGCTTTGCAGATTTATCAAAAGCTTCACCGGCCGCATCGTCCAACGTCTCTCCAATTACTTTCAATTCAGTTGGCGAGTTAGCCAGAACAATTTGTGTATGTCCTCCACTAACAGTTAAACACAAAAAAGGAAAAGAAGGCTTTCTTTCAGGAATTAAATTTGAGAGCACATGCGCCTGCATATGATGCACGGCAATTAAAGGTTTATTCAATGCAAAAGCCATTGATTTTGCAAACTGGCTTCCTACAAGTAATGAACCGATCAGCCCTGGTGATTGGGTAAAAGCAACTGCGTCTATTTCTTCAAGCTTTACGTTGGCAGTTTTTAATGCCGTATCAACAACAGGAACTATGTTCTGCATATGTGCACGGCTTGCTAATTCAGGAACGACTCCACCGTACAGTTCATGGACTTTTTGATTCGCAATGAAGTTGGATAAGATTTTTCCATTGCGACATACCGATGCCGATGTTTCATCGCAGGAGGATTCGATGGCGAAGATGGTGACGCCCTGTCCTTCGCCTGGGGCAGAGAGGCTTAGATTTGAACTGTCTTTATTGTTTTCGTCTTTCATTTTGAGATGCAAAAAAACAACTTATTTGTGAGTGTTGACCTGAGTAGTGAATATTACAAAGTGATGATAGGAGATACGAACGTTAAACGTATTGCGACGCAACAAAAGTAAAATAGTGGTAACGTCGATTGGCTCATGAATAAAAACTAACTATTGTTAGGAATAATTCGAAAAGAAAGCTGGTGCTTCCTAAGTCTCGCCTGGAGATTAACTTCTGATAGCTTGCACAGGATCCATCTTTGCTGCTTTAATCGCAGGGATGATGCCCGCTAATATGCCCGCCACAATACAAATGATAATAGCTATAGCAATAATGTCGGCTGAAAGAAAGAAATTAAAATGCATAATGGCACTTGCAATCTTGGCCATAATAAGAAGAAGAGTTACGCCAACTAAACCACCAATGATGCAGAGGAAAGCAGACTCAAGTAAAAATTCAGTAAGGATCACTCCGTTCTTTGCACCGATTGCTTTTTTCAATCCTATTTGTGTGGTTCTTTCTTTTACCGTAACAAACATGATATTGGCTACACCAAAAATTCCAACAATAAAAGATAAAATACCAATGATCCATCCGCCAAGATTAATGCTTGAAAAAGCCTGCTCCAGGGAGTCGCTCAGATCATTGATGTCATTTAATGCAAAATCATCATCCTGTTTTGGACTGAGTTTGTGTACAGACCGCATGACACCCTTTAGTTCATCCTTCAATACCTTGCTGCTTATATTCTCTTTTCCTTTAACAAGTATCTTGGGATCTGATCTTCTTTCATCCATAATGGTACGGGCAAAACGGTAAGAAGTAACCATACTTTTGTCAAACTGCCATCCGCCGATGATACTGCTCCCTTGCTTTTTAATGACACCAACCACATTCACTTTTTTGCCCTTTGTGGTGATTTGCTTACCTACCGCTCCCTGAGCACTTCCAAATACTTTTTCGGCTACTTCATTTCCGATCACCGCGGCGTTACTTCCTAATCCAAACTCAGCATCAGTCATTAAACGACCATACTGTATTTCCACGGGCTGAATTTCGGGGAACTCTTCCGTTACCCCGTAAAGGATCACATTACTGAGCGAGTTGTCTTTGTAATCAACACTGCTTGTTGTGTTGATCATAAAACAAACATGGTCGGCGGTACTTGTTTTGCCTTTAATTTCCTGCAATTCATCGTACTTAGGCGAAGGTCTTTTTACATATTTCCACCAGGGGTAATCAGGTCCGCCGCCGTATTCCCATTTGTCAATCCAAATTGTATTTGTGCCTAGTGCTTTTAGTTCTGATTGAATATTTAGCTTGAGGCTGTTTACGGTGGCTAATACGCCAATGATGCAAAAGATACCAATGGTAACACCAAAAAGTGAAAGAAAAGTACGCAGTTTATTCTTCCTCAGTTCTTGCATTGCTATACGAAAGCTGCTTAGAGCGATCTCGAAATACCTGCGCATGGAACAAATGTACAGGCGAATCGTGAATCGTCAGTTGTGAATTTGGTCAGTTTGATAGATACTATGTTAACAGGCAATTAATGCCTACAGAAACCTTGCGTTCCCCGATTATTCGCTAATTTCGACAGCCCCATTTATACAACCTACAGGTCTTTTTTTAATAACCCATAACCATTATGAAAGTTTTGATTATTGATGATGATCCGGATGTACGCACAGTAATGAACGTTTTAATGAAGAGCCAGGGATATGAAGTAGAAACTGCTTTTAACAGGGAGGATGCGCTTGCCAAACTTGAAAATTTCCAACCATCGGTGATACTTCTTGACGTTTTATTATCTGGTACAGATGGAAGAGAACTTTGCCAGGAGATAAAGGATAACAATGAAACGAAATCAGTTCCGGTTATCATGGTTTCGGCCCATCCCGGCGCATCAGAAAATATTCAAAGCTATGGTGCCGATGATTTTATTTCAAAACCTATTAATACGCAGGCACTGCTTGAAAAACTAAACAGGCTTGTAAATGAATCTAAATAAAAATGTCCCGTAAACGGGACATTAATTTTTTTCGAAAGTCAATAGTTAAAGTTATCACGCCGTTCGCTGCCACCATCGCTGTCGTTTATGTTATTGCTTGTATGCTGCGGGTTATAAGGCTGTCTTCTTTGTTCATAATTCATACCTTCAAACCCTTCATAATTTTTCCTTTCCTGTGATTCATTTGATCCACGGCCAGAACTTCCCTGACTATCACCCGGCTCATTCTTCATATTCTGTGACATGATTCAACTATTTTATAAGGGTGGTTAGTAAAAAAATGATACCAATTTTTTACTAAGCAAGAATTCACCAATCTATTAAAAAAGATGTTTAAATGAGTGGTGGAAATTCCCCAACAGAGATAAACAATTGGAAAGAGCTAAACAGAGGTTATTCGGCCGCAGCAGACGTACTAAATTGTTATTGATGCCCATTTGATTTTCGTTAACGTACTACAGCCTATTTTTGCAGCCGCTAAAAAAAGACCGGTGATGCTGATAAAAGGTGCTCACCTTCTGAATTACAATGAAATATCAAAACGAGATAAAGAAGAGACGAACATTTGCCATCATTTCTCACCCCGATGCCGGTAAAACCACGTTAACAGAGAAATTTCTACTTTTTGGCGGCGCCATACAGGTTGCTGGTGCTGTAAAAAGTAATAAGATCAAGAAAGCAGCCACATCCGATTTTATGGAGATTGAAAGGCAAAGAGGTATCTCTGTTGCCACTTCAGTAATGAGTTTTGAATATGACGGTACATTAATCAATCTTCTAGATACACCCGGTCACAAGGATTTTGCTGAAGACACTTTCAGAACCTTGACTGCAGTAGACAGCGTTATTCTTGTTGTGGATAGTGTGAACGGGGTAGAGGAACAAACCAGAAGGTTGATGCAGGTTTGCCGTATGCGTAAAACGCCTGTCATTGTTTTTATCAATAAGTTGGATCGTGATGGAAAGAATCGTTTTGATTTGTTAGAAGAGATTGAAAAGGAATTATCCATTTCTCTCCATCCTATGACGTGGCCGATTAACCAGGGAAAAGACTTTAAAGGCGTGTATGATCTTCATAAAAAGGATCTTCGCCTGTTTTCACCCAACACAAAAGCGAATGAGGAAGACGCCATTTTGATCTCTGATCTGTCGTCAAACGTTCTTGATGAAAAATTAGGTGAACGTGACGCTGCAACCCTGCGTGAAGATGTGGAATTGATTGAAGGTGTTTATGGCGAATTAAAAGCCGAAACCTATTTAAGCGGTGATGTTGCTCCTGTGTTTTTTGGAAGTGCCATTAACAATTTTGGTGTGAAGGAGATGCTCGATACATTCATACGTATTGCGCCCGAACCACGCAGCCGCGAAACTAACAAAAGGCTTGTTGCTGTTGATGAAGACAAGTTCAGTGGATTCATTTTTAAGATACACGCTAACCTCGATCCAAAGCACCGCGACCGCATAGCATTTTTAAGAGTATGTTCCGGAAGGTTTGAACGCAATAAATATTTCTACCACGTGCGGTTAGATAAAGATGTTCGTTTCAGTAATCCTTATTCATTCCTTGCACGTGAAAAGAATGTTGTGGATGACGCTTACCCCGGCGATGTAGTTGGTTTGTTTGATACAGGTAATTTTAAGATTGGTGATACGCTTACAGAAGGCGAGGATCTGTTCTTCACCGGTATTCCTTCTTTCTCTCCGGAAATATTTAAGGAAGTAGTGAACAAGGACCCGATGAAAACAAAGCAGCTTGAAAAGGGTTTGCTGCAATTAACCGATGAAGGTGTTGCACAATTGTTCACGCAGTTTGGCGGTAACAAAAAGATCATTGGTTGCGTGGGTGAACTTCAGTTTGAAGTAATTCAATACCGTTTGCTTCATGAATATGGCGCTTCGGTTTTGTTTAATTCGTTGCCATACTATAAAGCATGCTGGATAACAAGCAATGATCCAAAGAAGCTTGAAGATTTTACCCGTTTCAAATCGGCAACTATCGCAAACGATAAGGATGGTCATTTGGTTTACCTGGCACAGAGTGAATGGTATCTTAATACGGAAAGAAATAATAATCCTGATATCGAGTTTCACTTTACCTCAGAGATACACAAATAGCGGCGAGGCTTAGATAGGAAAACAGGGAAATTTACCTGCCGCCGCGGCATTCCCAAAATAATTTCCGTAACTTACAAGTACACCTTATTCACCAACCTTATTAATGAACATTCACATGAGAAAATTTACACCCGCCTTATTAGGCACCGTGCTGCTATTTGCTGCCTGCCAGAAATCAGTTAACCCCACAGACAATACCGAAGAAACACAAGCTATCACACAAAGAAGTTGTGGCGCTTACGAAGTATTGCAGGCACAACTGAAAGCCGATCCTACGTTAAAACAACGCATGGACCAAATTGAAGCATTTACTACAAGAATGATACAAAGCGGAAAGGTGAACAAGACAAATGGCACTATTGAAATACCCGTTGTAGTGCATGTTTTGTACAATACCCCATCGCAGGATATTAGCGATGAACAAGTAGCATCTCAAGTAACTGTATTGAATCAGGATTATTCTGCTAGTAACACCGATATTCGAAATACGCCTTCTATTTTCAAATCCGTTACATCTGCAGGATTCAATATTCATTTCAGCCTGGCACAACCGGCAATTCATAAATACACTAAAACAAAAAGCTTCACTACCAACGATGCTATGAAGTATAGCAACCGTGGTGGCGATGATGCTATTGACCCGCAACATAAACTTAATATTTGGGTCTGCAATCTTGGCCGCGGCTTATTGGGATATGCGCAATTTCCCGGCGGTACCTGGGCTACTGATGGTGTAGTTATTCTATATTCCGCTTTTGGAAGCAGGAATGTGTTTAAGAGCGGAACTTATATTTCCAAATATGATCTTGGTAGAACAGCAACACATGAAATTGGCCACTGGATAAACCTGCGCCATATTTGGGGCGATGACGGTGGTTCCTGCTCCGGTTCCGACTTAGTTGATGATACGCCTAACCAGGGAAGTGAAAACTATGGATGCCCTGCATTCCCTCATGTTAGCTGCAGCAACAATGGCGATATGTCCATGAACTATATGGATTATACCGATGACGCCTGTATGTATATGTTCTCCGCAGGACAAACTACAAGAGCACTGGCGGTATTTGTTTCGGGTGGACCAAGAGCAGCATTAGCGGGTAATTAATGTTGTTTGAAAGATATTTATTGAATGCCTCTGTATGGAGGCATTTTTTGTTTTTATGATGTAAGCTATTTACTACTGTACCGCTTATATCTTCTGGTATATGAACCAATGGTCAATTCAAGGTCGCTTTGTGTCAACTTCGTCAGTTCAAGTTGAGGCTCTCCACCTCCGGCTAAAGTTGGAATTAAATATTTGCCATCCTCCGAAAAACGATAATGGCTAATAAACTTTCGATAACGCTTACCGTTTGAACTGTCATCAATGAAATAGTTTCCTTTAGTGTCAAAAGTGTGAATTGATAAAACAGTGTCATATGCAGTTGTTGTGATCCAGCTGCCTATGATTAAGTTTTTGGGCCCTATTTTCTGCTCACAAGCAGAAAATAAAAAAAGTAATGTAAAGGGAAACAGTTTTCTCAAAAGCCTTATTTAGTTTCGGATATAAATTGTGTAGAAATTAGTATCTGGAAAATTAATAACCTGGTTGTTCATTTTTGCTGAGTAAACACGGTTGTAACAACCGCAGCCCGGCTTCCCAAAAATTCCATGCCTGCATTTCCCTGTCCTCTTCTCACTTACAAAATCCGAAACCAGTACAGTTTTGTTTGTTGCAGGAATAAATATTTGCCAGTCAAATCCCAACCTGATGCCATGTATTCCATCTCCAACAGAAATACTTGTTGTATCGTTCGAAGTGTTATAATACACAGGCCATCCTTCGGTTACTTTAAACGTATCTAACAGTGTTTGGTAGTTGTCGGCAGCCTTGAACTTTCTTATAATAAAAGTGTCGATATCGGTTCTGTTGACATTAATAAACGTAGTTGCAATTGGAGGATCGCCACAATTAACCTCGTATTCATTTACGCAGCTTGCAAATAAAAGGGTTACCAATGTAATTATGAGTAAGGATGGTTTTGTGATCATGGGTTAAGTGTTTGCTACTGCAATTTGTTAAAAGGGTTTATTATTGAGAGGAAGGCTGTTCCGTTTTGTTCAAATGTATAAGGCATATAAAATCATTTGTTGCTGCAACAGCATGACGAGTGCCAGGGCAATCCGTTTAAGAGGATAGATGCTTTTGCGTACACTAAAATTGATTCAGTTTATAACTCTGTTGAACTAAACACATCGCCCACCCAATTTCGTTTCGTTACAGCGCCGCTTTCGATTTTGGTTACAAACAGCACCTTGTAGTCGTCAAATTCATTGGGATCTTTTAAATTATGTTTGATGCTGACCGCAATGGATTTTCCCAAAGATCTTCTTTCATCGTCGCCGGTTGGAATATTTACTCCATTGGTAATCGCTACCTCCAACTCACACCTGGTTTTTTTATTTGTGGTGATTTCCTTTCCATTAAGATTAATATTTGCAGCTTTTACAAGGTTGCCCAATTCATTTTGAACCCTGTCAATATCGGTAAAAACCGGGTCTTTAGTTTTTGTAGTTGTGATAGTACAACCTAATAGCAAAAGAGTAATGGTAACACAAAGAAGCCACTTAGCCTTCTTCATAAACACTTATAGTTTTGGTTAATTGTTGGGCCGCCTGGCAGAAGAACCTGTTTGGTTACCGCCACACATAAATATACGCTGTACGAGTACATATAGACAAATGGACATTAAGGTCTTTGTTACGGGCTAAGAGCTTTTGCGAGTTAGACATTCACTAAATAACAACACAAGAACAGTTGGTTCTTCACCATAACAAACAACAGGCTTTATTGATTTTGATCTTTACAGTTGTTTAAATGTTTGCAGTTAGTAAACACTAGAGCTGCCATCCAAAGGCATGAGGAGATCTGTGCTTTGTAGTTTAATAAATATTGTACCTAGCAGTGACACTTTGCTCATAAGAATTACCGAACGTACAAGTGAGTGACACAACAGGTGGTCATAGTAGCAATGCAGATCGCTTCATAACTGTTAGTTACCTCTTATTTCTTCCTGTTCTTTCACAATTCCATCTCATCACTATTAACAATTATCACTGTGTCATTTCTCATTATCTTTCCGTAATGAAACTGGATATACTTGCATTTGGCTCTCACCCCGACGATGTGGAGTTGGGATGTTCGGGAACCCTTATCAAAGAAATTAAGAGAGGAAAAAAGGCCGGCATTATTGATCTTACCCAGGGCGAACTGGGAACAAGAGGCACTATTGAAACACGTTATGCAGAAGCTACTGATGCGGCTAAGGTCATGGGCATTACTGTTCGTGAAAACCTGAAACTGCGTGATGGGTTTTTTCAAAACAATGAAGAAAGCCAGATGCAGGTGGTGAAGGTATTGCGTAAGTACCAACCCGAAGTTGTAATTGCGAATATTCTGGAAGACCGTCACCCTGACCACGGCAAGGGCGGATGGCTGTTGTACGATGCCTGTTTTCTATCAGGACTCAGGCAAATAAAAACAGTTGATGATGAAGGTAAGGAACAAGAAAAGTGGAGACCTAAAATGTTACTGCATTACATACAGGATCGTTTTTATGAACCGGGCATCATCATCGACATCAGCGATGTATGGGAGCAAAGAATGGAAGCTATTCGTGCTTATAAAACACAGTTCTACGATCCTAATAGTACGGAACCACAAAGCTATTTGTCCAACCCGGAGTTTATGGAGGCATTGTCTTCAAGGGCAAGAGCATTGGGAAAAAGAATAGGTGTGAAGTATGGAGAGGGATTTGTTTCGAAAAAGAATTTTGGAATTAAGGACCTGGATTGTTTGGTGCTGAACGAGACGTGATCGTGAATGGTGAAATCGTTCTCGTCTCAGCGGGATGAATTGGAGATCGCTTTGACATATAGGCTCGTTAGAGTAGTAAGCTTAGTAAGATGAAAATAGCTAAACAACTTGCATCTTGCCATCGTTATTAACCTGATAATTAATAATTCTTGCATTCACGACGATTGACATTTCACCACAAAACGAAACTATGTCTTCAACAAAATACGCTCCCGAAGAGATCATGCAAAAGGTTGCCACGGGCAAGCCCTTTACCTTACTGATACTTTTTGCAGGAGATCCTGTGCCTGATGATGATACGGCGGTGAACCAAATGCAGCTGGAACATCTTGCTCATTTGTTTACTATGGAGGAGGAAGGTAAATGTTGTGTGTTTGGCCCGATCAGTAATCACGAAGAGCTACACGGCATCATCATTTTCAATACTACCAACAGAGAAGATATTCATCAATGGATGGCAGATGATCCTTACATCAAGGCTGGACATCTGAAATATGAATTGTATGATTGGTTCACTATACCCGGACAAAAGATCCCGGGATGATCATTGCTTTCGCTTGTAGTGAATGAGCCAGTTTTGCTTCCACGTTTTCCCGCTATCGGTTGAGGCCTCCCAACTCCAGTCAAATGCATCCGGTTTAATATTGTAATAAACCATTCTTGTGATGATTTTTCCTGAAGGACTTATTTTCGTCGGCACAGTTCTCTCTACGGTAGTTAACACCATGGAGTCACCGACCATTCCACCTGTTAATGCAATATAGCCACCCTGGCTATCCACCCATGTTTGCTGCCAAATTTTGTAATTGGCATTGTATACACTCCAACTCTGGCCATAATAGTTTGTATGCGGATCAAAGAAGTTTTCATGAACCGTACAATTGCCAAACATTTTTTCAATGTGATTGCTGCCATGCAGAGTGTCAGCCCAATTGGCGATCCAATCTCCGACCCAAAAATCAAATTGCGATGCTTCTGGTGAAGAACAAGGTTGTTGATTTGCTGCTTGAGAGAAAGAGGAAACACTCATGTATATGCATACAAGGATGTAAAGAAATCTCATAAAGCAAAATTTATGCTCTATGAATTTAGTTGTATGTTATCGGAATAAAACAAGGATTTACACAAGCGGTCAGCTCAACTGCTTTTGCATTTTATGATGACCCATGCCTACTTCAAAGAATTGCTCTCCTGCAATGAGATAACCACTTTTTTTGTAGAAGTCAATTACAGGGTCACGGGCATGCATCATTAGTATGGAGAAATTGTTTTCTCTTGCCACTTTTTCTGCAAATTGAACAATGGCTGCACCTATTTTCTTACCACGATAATCTTCTCTCACTGTCATTTGCCGTAGTTGAATGACACCATTTTCTCTTGGAGTTAACACACAACAACCGATCGTCTCATTGTTTTCAAATGCACCGATCAGGATATCATGCTTTTCATTTTCTTTCTGAATGTAAGAAGCGGGTACACCTATGGGCAATAGCAATTGCGTAACACGCAGGTTGATCATTTGCTCATACTCATCGTTGCTATGACAGATAATTTTTATCTCCATGATGCGTCAAAGTTATCATGGATAAAAATGCTAACTTCAAAATTCATTGTTAACCCAAACTCTTGCTATGGCATCCATCGCTTTATTTGCAGGCTCCGTTCCTGCCAACTACGATAAATATCTTGGCCCCATTTTATTCGAGCCTTATGCACTTGACCTGGTTGAACGTTTGAAAAACGAAAAACTTGAACATGTATTGGAACTTGCCTGCGGCACAGGAAGGGTAACAAGGCATTTAGTCGATTTGATTCCCGATGATGGGAGTCTTGTTGCTGCTGATTTAAATCCCGGAATGTTAGAAGTTGCTAAGTCAAAAATCAAAAGTGATAAGATATTGTGGACAGTCGCCAATGCACAGGAACTTCCATTTTATAATGGGCAGTTCGATCATATGATTTGCCAGTTTGGAGTGATGTTCTTTCCTGATAAAGAAGGCAGTTTTAGAGAGGCTTATAGAGTACTGAAAGCGAGAGGCAAATATATTTTCAATACATGGGAAAGTGTGGAAAAAAATCCGAGAATTGATTTGATGTGGAAAGTTATGCATGAAGTATTCGGGAATGAGTCGCCGGATTTTTTGCAGAAAGGACCACATTCTTACTATGATAAGGAGGAAATTGAACGATTACTGATGAACGCTGGATTTAAAGATGTAACAATTGAAACTGTTGCTAAAACGCCTTCATACGATCAACCGGGTGATTTGGTAAAGGGCTTTATGGAAGGCTCTCCGCTTGCAAACTATTTAAGTGAGAAAGGTGAAGACGCGAAGGCGATATTTAGAAAGCGATTGCAGGAAGAACTGGATGAGAGTGACAAGATTTTCGGTAATACGGTGCCCATACTTGCATTAGTTGTTGAAGCCACAAAATAATTTGTATGATAGTTGTAGCATAACGGGCATGGTTGCACTTCAATCCATACTCGATAACGATTTTTATAAATTCACCATGCAGCAATGCGTGGTGAAACTTTTTCCGAGAGCCAGGGCAAGGTATCAGTTCATTAATCGTGGTAAACATTCTTTTCCTGAAGGGTTTGCAGAAGCATTGCGCCAATCTGTTGATGCCATGGCTTCATTAAAATTATCACGTGAAGAAAAGCAATGGCTTTGCAAAACCTGTCCTTATCTTGATCCTGTTTATTTAGATTTCCTCGAAGGTTACTGTTACGATCCATCCGAAGTAAAGATTGTTCAGCAGGATGATCATGTAGAAGTTTTTATTGAAGGATTTTGGTATCGCACCATTTTGTGGGAAGTGCCTTTGCTTTGTTTGATCTCTGAAAACTTTTATGCACTTCAGCAACTGCAAAGAGAAGCAGACGAAGAAGTGATTGAAAAAACAAGAAAGAAGATTGAATCATATGGAGACCTTGGTGTTACCATTGCAGAATTTGGAACAAGAAGAAGGCATTCATTTCAAGTACATCAATTGGCGGTTGATACCTTGACGAAATACGGAAAAACATTTGTCGGCACAAGCAATGTTCATTTAGCAAAGGTGAATGAAACAAAGCCGATTGGAACGCATGCACATGAATGGTTTATGTTTCATGCAGCGAAGTATGGATTTAAAATGGCTAACAGTCTTGCGCTGGAGCATTGGGTTGATGTGTATCGCGGTGATTTAGGTATTGCTCTTTCAGATACTTTTACCACGGATGAATTTTATGAAGTGTTCGATAAAAAGTTTACAAAACTTTTTGATGGTGTTCGTCATGACAGCGGTGACCCGACTGAATTTGCAGATAAAACTATTCAGCATTACAGAAGGTTTGGGACTGATCCGCTTACAAAGACAATTATTTTTTCTGATTCATTGAATCTGGAGAAAGTAAAACGCATTGCAGATTATTGCCGTGGAAAGATTGGATTTTCGTTTGGTATTGGAACAAATTTTACAAATGATGTAGGATTGAAGCCATTGAATATAGTTATTAAAATGACAGAAGCTTTGCCCGAAGCCGAGCCATGGACACCGGTTGTAAAATTGTCAGATGTGTCCGGAAAACATTCCGGTGATGAAGATACTATTCAATTAGCAAAGGAGGTTTTGGGAATAAGGTAAAAAATGCAGTAAGCGTCGAATGTGATGATAGTAGTTACTAAACGATGAACGAAATGCGACGCAACAGACGATTCATAGTAGCAATTCAGTCTGGTTCATAATAATTTTCACATTCGTTTCAAATAATGTTGATAAAAATCAACCTCGTGCCATAGCACAAAAAATCGGTTGTATTCCTCTGCACCTTATCTTTGATTTTTAATGAGGCTTTCTACCCGACATCTTCTTGGTATAAAAGATCTTACCACTGACGATATTTCCATTATTCTCGACACTGCAAAAGAATTCAAAGAAGTTTTACAAAGACCGATTAAAAAAGTTCCTTCCTTAAGAGATGTAACGATCGTGAATTTGTTTTACGAGAACTCCACGCGTACAAGAATTTCTTTTGAGCTGGCAGAGAAAAGACTTTCTGCGGATACCATCAACTTCAGTTCATCCGGTTCTTCGGTTTCGAAAGGGGAAACCTTGCTTGATACCGTGAACAATATCTTATCCATGAAGGTGGATATGGTGGTGATGCGTCACAGTGCAAGTGGTGCGCCGCATTTTTTAGCGAAGCATATTCCCGCAGCGATAGTAAATGCGGGTGATGGGATTAATGAGCATCCAACACAGGCATTGTTAGATGCACTTTCTATTCTCGAAAAATTTGGTTCGCTGAAAGGAGTGAAGGTGGCAATTATCGGGGACATCATGCACAGCCGTGTGGCGCAAAGCAATATTTATCTGCTGGGCAAGATGGGAGCTGAGATCACAGTTTGTGGTCCGCCGACTTTAATTCCAAAATACATCGACAAAGCATTCAATGTTCGTGTTGAATATGATTTGAGAAAAACACTCGAATGGTGTGATGTTGCCAATGTGTTGCGAATTCAGTTGGAAAGACAGAACCAGGTTTTGTTTTCATCGCTGAGAGAATACAATCTGGTGTATGGTATCAATAAAAAACTATTGAACAGTTTGTCGAAGAAGATCTCAATTATGCATCCGGGTCCAATTAATCGTGGGGTGGAGTTGGATAGTGATGTAGCAGACAGCGATCAGTCGATCATTCTTCAGCAGGTAGAAAATGGGGTAGCCGTTCGTATGGCTGTTTTGTACTTACTGGCAGGAGAAAGAAATTCGGCTTAATTTTCCACTTTAATTCAGTGAAATGCGTATTGCTTTGTTTCCAGGGACTTTTGATCCCATTACTTTCGGGCACATAGATATTATTGAAAGAGCTCTTCCTTTATTTGATAAATTGTACATCGGTATAGGTTTGAACTCTAACAAAGCGCCGATGTTTTCCGACAAACAACGTAAGCAATGGTTACAGGATATTTTTAAAGATGAACCCAAAATAAAGGCAGTTGTTTATGAGGGCCTGACCGTTGAATGTTGTAAGAAAGTAAAAGCGAATTACATTGTAAGAGGCATTCGTTACGTAAACGATTTTGAATATGAAAAGGCAATTGCAGATATGAACCGGAGCCTTGATGAAAATATTGAAACAGTTTTTCTTACCTGTCTTCCAAAATATACTTCAGTAGCTTCTACGTTGGTGAGAGATGTAATTAAGAACGGGGGAGATGTTTCCCAGTTTGTGCCCGATGCAGTTTTAAAAACCATTCAGCAAAATAACAGGCACGAGATGTTTGTTTAAACGTTTTTTGTTTCGTGTAAAATTTTTACACCTGCATTTACTACATCAAGGATTGAGGCGTGAGTGTTTTCCATATAAGTCGATAATTGATCAATAAGAACCCATTCACATCTGTGAATGTCTTCTTCTAACTGCGGCAATAAATTATTTTGCTTTTTTGCTTTCATTAAAAACCAATGCGATTCTTTGAGAATATGTTTTCCATCCTGATGGTAAGTATGATAAGTAATAGAGAGTGGTCTTTCAATTTTCACATTCTCCAGCCCTGTTTCTTCATTGACTTCTCTTACTGCGCAGGTTTCGAGGTCTTCGTCATCGTCAAGTTTTCCCTTAGGTAAATCCCATTTGCCTCTTCTGAATATCAGCAAGAGATCATCGTCTTTAGTATGAATCAACCCACCACCAGCTTTTACTAAAACAAACTTCTTTTTAAAGGCTTTCAGCACGGCTTCAACATCATCATGCAAAAAAACACCTGCACGAATTTTTGATACCTCCATTTCATGAAGCATGGCCTTCACGGTATGAACATTGAATTCATCAATCAAAACTGTTTCCTCGTGATGAAGCAATTCCTCCAGTTCTTTGGTGATCTCATTTGTAATGAAAAGAGGTTTGTTGTTGAAGTAGATTTTGTACATAAATTAAAATTACGAAGTTAGAAACAAAGGGAGAGCCACATGGCAGACATTGGGCTGACGGCCGTCATGGTTTCGAATTTTTCTGGGGCTGATATTTACTGCATTCTTTGGAAGGACTATTAATAACCCAAAAACTTTTTATGAAATTAAGATTAGTTTTAGCCGCTTTAGTTGCTACTGGCCTATTTGCATGTAATGAAAACAAAAAAGAAGCCAGTCATATTCATGTGCAGGATTCGGTTGCACATCAACATTCTGAAAAACAGAGCCAACTTGTTTTAAACGAAGGGAAAAAATGGAAGCTGGATGAAGCCACGAGAAGCAATATTGATTCAATTAAGAACACAGTTCGGACAGCCGCAACAAGCAAAGAGAAAAATTATACAAAGATTGCGTCCGATTTGGAGAACGATGCCAATCGCCTGGTGAGTCAATGTCGTATGAGTGGCAGAGATCATGACATGCTTCATTTATGGCTGGAAAGTTTTCTATCTGATTTAAAGCAATTGAAATCGTCTTCCAAAGAAGAGCAGCCAATGGCTTTTGCGAAGATCGAAACCCAGGTTAAGGAGTTTGGCGATTATTTTGAATAATGAACTAGATGAATGTGAGCTGAAGGCTAACAAAGTTGCATCTACACTGCCTTATCTTCGCAGCATGACAGATGCATTAGTGACCGCAGAAAAATTATTACAGGCTGATGCCGTACGCTTGAGCCCTCATCAACCATTTACCTGGGCAAGCGGATGGAAAAGTCCTATTTATTGCGATAACCGGAAAGTTCTTTCCAAGCCTTTTATTCGTGATTTTATTAAGAGTGAATTGTGCAATGTTGTTTTCGAAAAGTTTGCCGATGCGGAATTAGTTGCAGGTGTAGCCACTGCTGGCATTGCATGGGGTGCAATGGTTTCCGATCAATTGAAGCTTCCGTTTATCTATGTTCGCCCAAAACCTAAAGAGCATGGTTTAGGTAATCAAATTGAGGGAGAATTTTCTGCAGGACAAAAGGTTGTTGTTATTGAAGATTTGATTTCCACGGGGAAAAGCAGCCTGCAGGTTGTTGATGTTTTAAAACAAAATGCTGTTGAGATACTGGGAATGGTTTCCATTTTCAACTACCAGTTTGATGTGGCTAAAGAAGCGTTTGAAAAAGCCGGAGTTTCATACCATTCACTAACGAATTATCCAAGTTTATTAAGCCTTGCAGAACAAAGGGGAATCATTCGTTCGGAGGACGAAGAAGTTTTGTTAAAGTGGCGTTCTGATCCTGCAAACTGGAAGGGACTTTCTTAAATTCGTTTCAGATAACCCGGTATGAAACGTCTATGATGAAATTTTCATTAAATCACGCTAGGAAATGAAAATTTTATGATCTAAGTTCCATCTGGCTAAAAAACAATAAAAATATTCAGATGAAAAAACTGCTTCTTTCTCTTGTTGTATTTTGCTTTATTGCTGTTTCTGCTTCGGCACAGCAAAAGGCAATGGTCACTACAAAAATCAGTACGCCTACCGTACAATGCGAAATGTGCAAAAAGACCATTGAAGATCTCTTAAAACGTTACGATGGTGTTTTGGCGGTGAGTGTAAAGCTGAATAAAGATTCGTCAAAGAGACAAGTTGTTGTAAAATACCTTACTGATCGTGTTAACGAAGAGACCTTGAAAGCAGCAATTGCTAATGCAGGATATGATGCTAATGAAATTGCTGCTAATCCTGAATCATACAAAGCATTGCCAAAGTGCTGCAAAAAGCCAGAAGATGGAGGGGGAATGCCAAAACATTGATGCTACAAAAGATTTTGAGAGGCTCCCGCGAGGGAGTTTTTTCATTTGTATTACACTTTCATCTTTTGTTTAAAAGTTTTGTTTGCTACCGTCCCTCTGCATCGTATTTTAGCATGAATCCTAGACTAACCTTCAGGCACCATCATTTCCATACTGAACCTGCCTTTATAAAACACTAACTAATGGCATTGAAAACTGCAAACCCGGTGGAAACTCAACTGAATGAAAGTGGGATCGACACCCGTCTTAATCATAAAAATTATATCGGGCACTTAACAAAAACGACTTCTGTAAAAACAAAGAAGATTGTTCGTAATGTTGACAAGGCCAACATGGGTATTTTATCATTGTTTGGAATAGAAGATTTTACCACACAATCTAAAGTTTCAGTCCATCCTGAGTTTGTTGCTTATGCTTTTCATCTGTATGGGTTGTCGAGAAAACTTTTTCTTTACATCGTTTTTTTTGAGTTGAATAATGACACCTGTAAATTCATCCTTGATAAGGCAATGATGCAACGCTTTCGTGAGTTTTGTTTAATGTTTGAAGGAGGTGAAGAGTCGGATAGCAGTATTCAACAGGCGATAAGAAGCTTAATCAGGAAGAACACAATGATTGCACTGGAAGTTGGAGAATATATGCTGAACCCGTTGATTGCAGGAGGGACAAATGAGAATAAGCGCAGAAAACTGATTAATGGTTACAGTAAAATTCTTGAACGAAAAGGGCTTGACACCTCCGTCCATTATTACCCAAGATATCAGCTGACATTGTAAACACGAAAAATTGAATTCTGAATTACCTTGTCTATTTTTTTAGAAACTCCAGTAGATAGTATACGAGAAAAGCAGGCCAGAACAAGGCTTTAAAAAAGCCTAAAACACCAATCCAGAAAGTGGTTGCCGTTTGAATAAAATAAACTAGTGCGCCAATAAAACCCAAACCGTAAATAGCCGGACCTGAATTACTTTTTGCTTTGCGGGTAGAAGACTCCATATTAAAATTTGGCTTCAAAATATATAGGTATTTCAGTGTCCATAATGACCGATAGCAGTTTGAAGGGTGATTGTAATCAGCGGCCAGATACTTTATAAAATGTTGACGACAATCACTTCCCCTGTCATATATGGTTTATAGTATATTGGCGGATCAATTTAACTGCTATGAAGCGAATTCTATTTGCTCTCGTGTTTCTTTGCTTGTTCAAGGTAAATTATGCACAAACAAAAAATATAGATGTCGATGCGGCTTCTATACCGGAAGTTAATTGTGCATCTGTAGATGCACTCGCTTCATACATTAAGCAACATTTTTCAAGCGACACAGACCGTGTCCGAGCCATTTATGTTTGGGTTGCCAATCACATAAGCTACGACGTAAAACGTTTCAACGACAGGGATAAAAACCCTGATGCACCGCCGCAAACCTCGGCCAACGTTCTTTCTACACGCAGTGCGGTATGCCAGGGATATTCTGACCTGTTTGTGACTGTATGTAAAGCAGTTGGAGTGAATGCAATCCAGGTTAGCGGATATACCAAAAACCAAGGCAAAGTGAACATCATTTCTCATGCATGGGCTGCTGTTGAATTGAGCGGAAAGTGGTATTTCTTTGATCCTACATGGGGCGCAGGTTACGTAACTGACGACGATAAATTTGTTAAGCGTTTCAATAATACTTTTTATCAGGTTATACCTGAGAAATTCATTGCTGATCACATGCCATTCGATCCGATGTATGAGTTTCTGCCTTATCCTTTAACCAATAAGGAATTTATTGAAGCAAAACCTGCTTCCACCAGGACAGCGTTTCATTATGCAGATACGCTTAAACAGCATTTGCAATTATCTATCGCAGAGCAAAAAGCGGCTGAATTGAGGAGACTTGAAGCCGCAGGTATTCAAATTGATCTGTTGTTAAAGCAAGAGCAGTATCTGAGAAGATCCTTGCAGACGTTTGGTTCTAACGATGCATTTGACGAAGGAGGAAAAGCATTCAATACTGCTATGGATTTGTATAAAGAATACATTGGCCAAAAGAACAAACAGTTTAGTGCTATTGGAGACAATGATTTAAAACAAATGATAGAGAGCATTGAATCCAATGTTAAACTCTCAAGATCATTAATGTTGCAGGCAGTTGTTAAGACAGATGGTCAACGCCATGCAAGGACAACGAATGTGAGCAACCTTGACCGCTTTTGGCCACAATTGATGAAGGAGAAACAGTTTGTGCAGCAATATTTGTCAACGGAAGCTTCAGCTCGAAAACAATTATTTATAAAGCGTTAGAGCGGCAGTCTAATTATTTTGGGTCACCGAAAATTATTCCTCGGCCATGTGTACCTACATATACTCGTCCCCATTTTTTTGGATCACCTGTTATGTGTAGCAGCAAGCCCCATTGGTGTTGATCATCGTTGATGCGGACCCAGTTTTTTGCGGCATCATCTGAACGAAATATTCCCCTTGCGCCTTTGACTACTCCAACTAAATACAAGGAAGAATAGTTTGAGCGTTTTGCAGGTTTGCCAAAACCAAACGCATGAATTTCTGTTACATCATTCATAGCAGTAAAAGATCCACCTCCATCTATTGAATGATATAAACCGTCGAATGCTGCAAGCCAGAGATCACTTTCTTTTCCAGGCGTTGAATAGATTCTGTCCTGCCCACCACGAACATCTCCGCGTAATGAACCTCTCTGTGGTATCTTAATATTTTGACTTAAGGGTTGCGAAGCGAAGTTATTTCCACCATCATTACTTACATAAAGAATTCCTTCGAATAACGACAATGCATAAAATTTATGAGGGTTTACTTTGTCTGCAATTACCCTTAAATTATCAGCAATATCATTTGATTGTTGCCAGCTTTTTCCCTGGTCATGTGTTACAAAGACCGGGCTGCGTTGGGGTGTCCATATCCATGTATTACCGTCAGCAGAAACTGCAATATGACCATGGCCACTATTTGCAGACGGCATGGTTTCACAAGGTTGCCAAGTTTTTCCGCCGTTTAAGGAGAACCCGATATTTTTTTCTTTCAGACTGTTTGAAGCAACGCCAACTCGTACAATTATTTCCGGATTTTTTTCAGCGCATGCCACGCCATCTGTATTTCCAAAATGAGGATTAATAAAATTACCTGCAGGTTCAGGCTTGTCAAGATTGCAATGAACAAAACCTCCATAATCGCCAATAGCGGTTATAAGGTTTGCGCCTTTCGGTGGACTTAATAATTCAAGAGCTACTGTTTCTTCTATACCCGTGCTCATCACCGACCAAGAGACTGTTTTATCATAGTCAATATTGGTAAGGTCGAAGCTTTCATGCCCTCCATAACCAGTGGTAAACGTGGCATGGTTGCTATCGAAGGGATCAATTTCAATATCAAACATCCAGTGTACGCCTGTATGTTGAACGTAAGGGGCAAGTGAATAATCAAATCGGCTTTGTTTTAACGTCGGTCGCCATGTACTTCCACTATTGGTACTTCTGAAAAGTTCTTCACCGCCATCATTGTAACGGTTATAGCTGCTGGCGATAACTGTTTGCGGATGCTGTGGATCAATAGCGACTGCTGCGTAACCAAATTGCCGTTGTGCAGAGGGCTTATCCGGAGTAATATCTTTCCACTCGCCCGTATGCGTATTGAAATTCCAAACTGCACCGTTCGTCATAGGAGCGGGACCAGGATTATTCCCGTATGCCACGTACATTATTCCATCCCCTGCAAGCACGGCGTGTGTGGGACAGTATTTCGTCGGCTGGTTAGGAACAGCACTCCATGTTTCGCCGCCATCTTCGCTTTTGAATAGATTATTTCTATCCATCAACGAAGCAAATGCGTAGATAATAGAATAGTTTTTTGATGAATTTGAAGGATCGAACAAAATCATTACAATGCCACTTCCTCTATTCTGTGCCTGCATTCTTCTCTGTTGAATACTGTCCAAACCAGGGGCAACAGGAATGACTTCAGAAACGTCTGGAAAAGCTCTTACTTCATTCCATGATTTTCCCTTGTCAATACTTTTCCATAAACCATTCAATCGTGTACCGAGGTAAATAATATTGCCATTTTTGGGATCGGTCATCATTCTTTCTCCGTTCCCTCTTCCATTTTCATTGCCGCCAAATTTGAATGGAACGTCGGTTCGTTCGAATGTTTTGCCCTGATCAAACGAGCGAAGAATTGACCCATTTCCTGTTCTTGCATTCGTATAAGTACCGCAAGCAAGAATTACAAAATTGGAATCGTTTGGATCCAAAGCTATACTCTCGATTCCCATTAAATTTCTGTCTTCATAAGAAAGGAAGTCAAGTAACGGTTGCCAACGTTTTGCCTGATCATTCCACCGGTATGCGCCGCCCATATCCGTACGGCAATAGCGAATAGTTTTTGCCTTTGGATGGGAAATGATGCCATCTACAAATCCACCGCCGACAATTTGTACATTCTTCCAGTTATAAGGCTGTGATGTTTTTTTGGTAATTAAGTTTTGAGCATTTGATTTCGTAAGACTGCAAACAAGGATCAAAAAAGTATAAGTAAGTTTTAGATAGGACATATTTCAGCAATTACTGTAATGGCTTTATGTTGTTGAAGCAAAGCTAAGTTCAGGATATCTTAGTTTTTATGATTGTTATTTTTTTTGTTCCTTATGAAATATTAAAGTGGGCATTTAGTTCGCAGCCTTTTCCCAACGCAGAATTGATATTGAGATCACCAGAAAAAAGTTGAAGCCTGCTGCTGATATTCTTTAATCCAATTCCGGTTTTAACTTTTGCCGGGTCAAAACCTTTTCCATTGTCTCTAATTACGATAGACACGTGTTTATCTGCGATTGAGATATGCAATTCCACTTTTGATGCCTCCGCATATTTGGTGATGTTGTTTAGTTGTTCCTGGACTACGCGGTAAACCATTAGTTTTTGCTCTGCAGATAGCAAACGATCGGCATTGTGGTCGTATTCTATCGTGAATTCGGAGGCTGCAAAACGTCTGATGTTATCTATGAGGGCACCAATAGCCTCGTAAAGGCTTGTGGTTGAAAATTCGGGGGGCTTAATACTTGCCGAAATATGGCGGATATCGTTGATTGCTTTCTCCACCATTGACTGAGACTTGCCAATGAAAGGGTCATTATGATTGCGCATGGCTTCTTCAGCATACAATTTAGCAACAGTTAAGATCTGGCAAACATTATCATGAAGTTCCTGCGCCCATCTTTCCCTTTCTTTTTCTTCTGCTTCTATCATTGTTTTTGAAAGCGACCTTCTGAACATTATCTGTTGCTGGTAATATCTCGTACGTGTATCTCTAATTTCGGTAACATCCTGAAGGGCATAAATCACCTTAACTGGTTTTTGTGTTTTTTTATCCCTGATTACAGATCCTCTGCCCACAATATCTTTATAGCCACCATCAAAAGCATAGCGGTATTCCCACTGCCACAGCATGCTTTTACCGCCCAAAAAGTTCTTCAAATGCTCCTGAACTCTGGAGCGGTCATCAGGATGAATTCGGCTGTTGTGTACAGCAGAAAAGTTCTTGATCTCGGATGTCTCAACACCAAGTAAAGCCCTCATTTCATCATTTACAATGGCAGTGTCCGTAGCGATGTTGTAATCAATAAGACCTTCTCTTGAAGCTTCGCTTAAAGCGTTTAATTTATCAAGCAACTCTTCTTTGTTCTGCAAGGTCGTTTGTAGATTTCTGTAAATGTGAAGCGAAGAAAAAAACAATAAAGCTCCTGAGGACAAAACAAACACAATCCCTTTTAAAGTTTGAAGCTGATTGATAATACCAGAGTCATGGTTAGCAATTTTTGCAACCAGTTTATCACTTAAAAGTATCCAAAACACGCTAAAAGCAAGATATATGAGGGCAAGCCGCAGCGAGGGATTTATTGTTTTTGCAATTCTCATAATGTTGTTTTGGATGGAGAAGCTACTTGCCATGTGAAATTATTATGGATATGGTTGTCGTGAAATGATTAATATCAATATCGCTTATGCTATTGCTCCAGGTTTTGACTTTCGTAGGAGATGAAAAAACAGCTTGATGAGGTGTTCAAAGGTCTTGGCCGCCGAATCTTTACAATAAAGTAGAACCAAATTTAAACTTTTATTGAGGGAAACTGATGTCCTGAATCCTGTGTTTTCCCTGATAAACAAATGGCTTCGTAATAAAGATTCCAGCCTTGCCCACTTTTACGTTGCCGTTGGCCTTCACTAACACTTCTCGCTGCACTAGTTCCTGGAGATTTAAATTCAAGACGGTCTGAAGAGATACCGACCCCGATAAAGGAATTGAAAACTGGGCGTTTTTGCCGACGCCAATAACCGAATCCTGCGCAAATTTTCCAAGATAGACCGAATCCAGGTAAACGTCAGCCGCTGCCTCCTTGACAGTTACGCCGAAATTATTAGGGTTATAGTAAGTCACATTGAATGCGATCACAGCCTGCTGTAATCCCAAATTTTTCAAATGAAAATTATCAATCCTGCGGAACTCGGGCTCTTTAATCTTGGTACAACCGATCATTAAGGCCAATCCAAAAAAGGGTAGAAGTTTTATAAATCGCATAGACGAATGTATGCAAATAGTGTGCATAAGTACTTTTTTGTAAAATCCGGCAATTTAAAATAACAACTATCTTTTTTAGCAAAAATATTTTGAATGATATGGGGATCTGATGCTAAAACTGATAGCTTTTAACTTCAATACTATACTCTGATAGTTAATTTATTTAAGCTTTTAATTGAAAATTATCATTTGGTTTTTGACGTCTGGTTGTGAAGACATTGCTTGTTTAACAAGGTCGCCAATATAAATGAACGATATAGATTATAAAGTATCTGATAATAAACATAGTGTGAAAATTATCGGTTTATTTATTTCAAACTTGTTGATGTATTATTTTTATATCTACTTCTTGATTTGCTAATTTTTAATTTGAAGCACTTGCACCGATGATCGAACAAATTGGGTCGTAGAGTTTTGAGGTGCTCTAAAGGCTCGAAAAAGGGGCATGGCCAGGGTGGTGCTGGAGATGCAAAAAGGTTCACAAAAACTCAGGTCATCGACCGATGCTTTGCGCATCCACTAAATGGGACTATCAATAAGGAGTTGACATTACGTCAGGAAAAAGTTTTTTGTTTAGACGATTAATCCCTGTGTCTCATTTTCAATCAAAGAAAGAATTCCGTGCCTAAGGAAAAACATTAAAAGCCACAATGGTTTTTTATAAATTGCAGTCAATCACTTCCACTTCGGGTACTAACTGATGAAATTGAGATTAAGCTTTTTATTCCTGCTCATGGAGACGTTTGTTTTCTCCATTGTATCCGCACAGGATTTTTCCAACAAGGGAACTGATTTTTGGGTGGGCTATGGTTTGCATTGCCGGATGTTCCAGAACAATACAGGTGGTACGCAGGACATGGTATTGTATTTTGCAACCCAGGCGGTCACTAATGTTACGGTGTCGATTCCAGGACTTGGATATACTCAAACCTATGCCAATATACCTGCAAACACCATTTTCTCAACTTCAACTTTGCCCAAAACGGGGTCACAGGATGCCCGGTTGGTAGCAGAAGGGCTAAGCGATAAAGGCATCCATATTACAAGCGACAAGCCTATTGTTGCTTATGCTCACATCTATAATAATAATGTATCGGGTGCCACTTTACTCTTTCCTACACCTACTTTGGGTAAGGAATATTATTCGATCAATTTTGAACAACACTCAAACGAGGACCATTCCAACAGCTTTTTTTATGCGGTTGCCGTAGATACAGGAACTACTACAATAGAAGTAGTGCCTAGTGCCAATACGCAAAGCATGACAGCGGGAAAGACTTACACTTTTAACCTTACTCAGGGACAAATTTTCAATGCATTGGGTACTATTTCAGGGAATAATGGTGTTGACCTAACCGGGTCGAGAATAAAAAGTATCAGTTCTGGCAATGCGGGCTGTAAAAGAATAGCTGTCTTTTCAGGAAGCGGTAAACTCAATATTCATTGTCCTTTAGGTCCAAATAGCAACTCCGCAGACAATTATATGGTTCAGGCGTTTCCTAAAAATGCATGGGGCAAATATTACCTGACGGTACCGACGAGTCAAATGCCTGCAAACTTTTTCAGGATTGCGGTATTAGACCCAACTACCAACGTAAAAGTAAACGGCACTGTTTTAACTGGACTGATAAACAACTTTTATTATCAAATCGGCCAAACAAGCGTTCCAAATGTCATTGAAGCTGATAAGCCGATTATGGTGGCACAATATATTTCTTCAGCCAATCAATGCGGCAACACTGCAATAGGAGGTGATGGGGACCCTGAGGTGATTTACCTTTCGCCGGTAGAACAAAATATTGATGAGGTCATTATTAACTCAACTTCCAATTACGCAATTACCCGACATTATATTAATGTGGTCATTCCCAATAGCGGAACAGCCTTGAGTTCTTTCAAAATTGACGGAGTGGCTCCGACATCTGCGTTTACTGTTCACCCTCAAAACTCGTCCTACTCATACCTGGTGCAAAGCCTTTCCGCAGGTCAGCATACGATCGAGTCAGATTCGAGTTTCAACGCCATTGCATATGGATATGGCAATGCCGAATCTTATGGTTACAATGCAGGCGCCAATGTGAAAGACCTTTACCAGTTCATGTCTGTAAAAAATCAGTTTGCTACCGTTGACTATCCGGCAACGTGTAAGAATTCCCCATTCTATCTTTCCATTACTTTTCCTTATCAACCATTGCAAATAAAGTGGCAGTTCAGTGGCCTATTTCCTGACACCACGATTACAACGCCTGTTTTTGATTCAACGTGGATTATAAATGGGAGGCAATTATACCGATACAGGCTTCCATCTACTTATACAATGTCAAAGACAGGAAGCTTTACAATAAAGGTATTGGCATTAAATCCAACTTCCGACGGGTGCAGTGGCGAGCAAGAAATCAATTATGACCTTCAGGTTTTCGAACGCCCTGTCGCTGATTTCAGTTTTACAGGCACCGGCTGTTTGCCTGATACCATTCATTTTTTAGATAATACTAATTCGGGTGGTCGTCCTGCAACAAAATGGTCATGGGATTTTGCTGATGGAGAATTTGCTTCGGTGAAGAACCCGGCGCATTTGTTTGCTGCGGCAAATACTTATAATGTGAAGTATTCTGTGGTAACAGACATCGGGTGTTTGTCTGATACAGTAGCAAAGCAAGTTGAGATCAATGCATTGCCCGTTCCTGGCTTTAGCGTTTCTGCACCCAACTGTGTAACAAAGGACATTACATTTACCGACGTGTCAACATCTGTCTCCGGAAACATAATTAAATGGACGTGGGATCTTGCAGACGGAACTAATCTTCCACGAACTTCAGCCGCTTCTTTCACACACGCTTATTCCGGTACCGGAACTTTCAATGTTGTGTTGAAAACGGAAACAAACAAGGGGTGCAAAGATTCGGTTACAAAAAAAATTACGGTAAGTCCTTTACCGCTTCCGGGATTTATTATTCCGGACAACTGTGTAAGCGATGCTTTTGTTCAATTTACGGATACAAGTTCAATTGCAGATGGATCCGAATCGCAGTTTTCCTACCAATGGAATTTTGGTGATCCAAATGCTGGTGGACCGAATCCAAATACATCTACCCTGCAAAGCCCGAAGCATACATATAGTGCGGTTGGAAATTACAATGTAACATTAACTGTTACTTCTTCTGCCGGATGTATTTCCTCTATCATGGAGCCTTTTGTAATTAATGGACGAATGCCTCGGTCGATCTTTACTGTTAGCGGTGGCAACCAGCAATGCAGCAACAACCAGGTTGTTATCACAAATAATTCCACAGTTGATTTCGGGAATATTGCGAAACTGGAAATATTTTGGGATTATGCAAACGATCCGACCAATAAAACAACAATTATACGCCCTGTGCCCGGCGCTAATTTCAGTCATATTTATCCGGAGTTTTTTGCACCAGCTACAAAAAGTTTCAACATCACTGTTGTTGCTTATTCAGGTGAAACCTGTCTTAGCACTTCTTCACAAATGTTGACTTTGAAAGCAACTCCCGAGATTAATTTCAATACGCTTAACGGTGTTTGTGCTAATATTCCTTCGTTTCAAATAACAGAGGCTACCCTTGTAAATGCATTGCCAGGCAATGGAATTTTTTCAGGCAGGGGAACTTCTGCTTTAGGAATTTTTGATCCTCGATCTGCAGGTGCAGGTACTCACACTATCAGGTATACTTATACAGGAACCAATGGATGTACTAATTATAAAGAGCAACCCATAACAGTTTTCCCTGTTCCTATTGTGGATGCTGGCCCTGACAAGTTTGTTTTGGAAGGAGGAACCGGGGTGCTGACCAGCTCGGCAACCGGAAACGGGTTAAGTTATTCGTGGTCACCGTCAACATGGCTGAATACCATAAGCACAGCCCAACCCACCGTTACACCAACAGATGATATCGTTTATACCTTGACTGTTACTTCTGCAGATGGCTGTGTTGCCACAGATGAAGTGACCGTAAAAGTTTTAAAAACTCCCAACATACCGAATACGTTCTCCCCAAACGGTGATGGCATTCATGACAAATGGGAGATCAAATATCTTAATACCTACCCCGGTTGTACCGTTGAAATTTACAACCGTTATGGACAATTAGTATTTCAGTCAACTGGATATAACATACCATGGGATGGTAATTTTAAAAGCAAGCCTTTACCTGCTGGTACTTATTACTATATTATCAATCCTAAGAATGGCCGCAAACCAATGTCAGGTTTCGTAGATATAATTCGTTAGCGAGCATGAAAAAATTTATTTGTTTCGTAGTGATGTTGCAAAGTATTTCTGTGTGCTTTGGGCAGCAGCGGCCGCAGTACACGCAGTACGTTCTGAATAATTATATTCTTAACCCCGCTTTAAGTGGAATTGAGAACTATACAGATGTAAAGATCAGCAGCCGCGATCAATGGGTTGGATTGAGTGGTGCACCAAGAACCATGTACATTACGCTTCATGCACCTATCGGCAAGAAAGATTATAAAACATCTGCAACATCTTTCAGTGTTCCCGGTGAAAACCCGAGAGGTAGCAGGTATTGGGAAAACTATACGGCGTCGGAGCCACATCATGGCGTTGGCTTCAGCATCATCAACGATAAAACTGGGTTGTATAACCGATTTTCTGCTAATATTTCCTATGCTTATCATATTGGTTTATCATCAAGAACAAATATGTCAGCGGGATTTGCGGGGGGCATTATGAAGATCAGCCGCGATGCATCAAAAGCTACTTACGACAATAATGATCCTGCTGATCCCGCACAGGGAAGTGTTGCTGATATTTATAAAATTCGTCCTGATCTTTCTGCCGGTGTGTGGATTTATTCGGCAGATTATTTTTTAGGAGTAAGTGCACAACAGGTGATTCCTCAAAAAGTTTCTTTTGTTGATGATACTCTTGGTTTTAAAATTGTTCCGCATTTGTTTGCAACGGCAGGCTATCGGTTTTTGATAAATGATGACATTAACGCTATTCCTTCTGTAATGGTAAAATATGTTTCGCCTCTCGAACCCCAGGTTGATTTCAACATGAAAGTTCAGTACAGGGATTTACTTTGGGTAGGAGGCAGCGCCAGGTTTAAATACGGCTATGCTGCTATGCTTGGATTTAATGTTGGTAACACACTTAACGTTGGGTATGCTTATGATTATACTACTACAAAATTGAGAACGGTGAGCCGGGGAACACATGAAATAATCATCGGTTTCTTGTTAGGAAACAAATATGACGATTCTTGTCCGAGGAATATTTGGTAGGGGCTTTTCTTTCTCTCTTGAAAGGAAAAGAAACAAAAAGTTTAAGGCGATTCGATGCGTAGCAATCATTCAACCGAGAAGCATCACTATAAACGAACCACTTTCTTATCGCTGCGCAAGGCTTTAATCGTATTAACTCTGCTGCTCAACTCTTCTTTTGTTTCTTTTATTTGTTCTATCGATTGATCAGGTAGTGGACAAATATTTACTTCCCCTTTTGCTTCATTTGTCACTTTATTCAACTGGTTTAAAATAACTGTATAAGTTTTTTCAAGGCTGTCCAGTTTAATTGCTGCCAAAGCATTGTTCATTTTTGTATCAATTAGCTGCCAGTCCATGTTATTATATTGGGCCTTCATGTTTTGCTCAATGTTTTTCCAGTAGTCTGCTTTTTTCAGTTGATTTAAATATTGCTGCCTGGCAATTTGTTTTTCTTTTTCTGTAAGCACGTCAGCTATTACCGTCTCAACTTCTTTCCACTGAAGGTTGCCCAACACCTTTTTAGTTGCGTCAACAGTACTTTTTACTTTTTCCTTCTGTTCCTTGGTTAAAGAAGCATCCACATCGTCCTGCGCTACATTCACAAACATATTGTTCGCTAACAGTGAAACTGCAAGCGCATTTCCCTGCTTTACTTCAGGGGCTTTTTTTACTTCGGTTTTTTGGTTGGATGCTAATGAGGGTTTCAGATTTGTTTTATACTCTGCAGGATTAATAATGTAATTGCCTTTGTCATGAGTATTACTTCCTTCAAATAAATTGAATGGATTTACTAAATCAACGGAAGCGTACAGGTTGTTGCTGTTCTCTTTCTTGTCTTTAATAATTAAGATGGAATTAAAAACAATAATGCAAAACAAAGCAGCGAGCAAACCTGCAAACTGGTTTCTTTTAAATCCTTTCTTTTGTTCCATACCGACAATTTTTTCAATCCTGCTCAATAAATATTTTTTCCCTGCTGCACCTAATACCAATACGTGACGTGATGTTGATAATTTTTCCAGTGTAAGCAGGGCAGAGGCGTAGCCTACTTTGTCATAACCATACTGCAATACCAGCTGATCGCAACAATTTTCTCTTTCTTCTTCAATTGTGCGGATGAATTGTTTTACGAAAGGGTTAAAATATAAAAACGTGCTGATAATGCTGACGATGAAGTTCACCAGGTAATCATAACGCCTGATATGTGAAAGTTCATGTAATAAAATTGCTTCAACCTGTTGAGTGGATAAATTGCTTAACGCAGCAACGGGTATTAAAATAATAGGTTTCAGATATCCTACTGTAACAGGCGATGTAACCAGCTCGGAGATATAAACAAACACCTTTTTACCAATATTAAGCTGAGACGAAACTTTTTGAACAAATAAACGGTAGTTCAAATTTGATTTTTGCAATCCTTGTTTTTTGATCCGTTGAACAAATTGCCAGTTCCTGAACAAGCGGTAAGTAGGAAACACCAACAGGCTTAAATAAGCAATCGACGCAGACAAAAGAAAAGTATTCAGTGTACTATTTGACTCACTAATTGTTTGATTGAGGATAGCTATGCCTGAAACAGAGCTGCTGTTGAAGTAATAAACAAACGTAAATACAAACCAAAGAAATCCTGTTACAATTGCGCCAACTGCAAGTCGGTATTTTTTATCAGAGGAAATTTTAAATGTAGCATTAATAGCAAGGTAAATGCACCAGAGAAGTGCCATCTGCCAAAAGCTGTTCAGCGTTGCCCAACCTAACGATTGTAAAAAGTGGGACTGGCTCCAACTGGCCATAGCTTTGT
Organism: Flavisolibacter sp.; assembly: GCA_035554655.1. Lineage (GTDB taxonomy): Bacteria > Bacteroidota > Bacteroidia > Chitinophagales > Chitinophagaceae > Flavisolibacter. The sequence continues at coordinate 295,726 of DATMIF010000026.1, read as the reverse complement.
GGTTTATTGGTTTCGATTATTGTTTTTTCAGGTCGTTCAGAAGCGACTGGATTTTTTCCAATTCTTCATTGGATAATTTTTGCTCCCCACTTCCTAACGCCTGCAAAACCAATTGTGTTGATGAACCGCCAAACAGCGAATCGATCATTTTATCCAATAAATGTTTCTGGGTCTTTTCCTTGTTTACGGCAGCCTGGTACACATGTGTACGTGTAGTTTCATCTCTCTTCACCAATCCTTTTTCATGCATGATCTGCATTAGCTTTAATGTAGTGGTGTATCCTACATCCTTGCTTTTTGCAAGCTCCTCGTGAACATCGCGAACTGTAGCGGCATTTTTCTGCCAGATGATGTTAAGGATCTCTAATTCGCTTTCCGTTGGTTTTATATATTTCGCAGCCATAGCAAAATAATTTTCTCAACGAATATACGACCATTTTCGTATAGCCAAACAATCGCAGTCATATTTAATTTTTGCAAACAGTATTTAACGATGAACGGTAAATACATTAAAGGTGCGAATGACAGATGGGATGAATGGTGTCAAAAATTTACATGATTAAGTGGAAGAGCATAAATCAATTGATAATAATACAGATACTATCTAAAGTTTTCATTTCTCATCGGAAGAATGATTGAGCTTAATAAATATAGTAAGGGTACGGACATCACCCTGCGATCGGTTTCGTTAAGGACAGATACTACAACACATATTCAGCTTCAAGGCCCACTTTCCCTGATTGTTTGTGAATATCTACCTTGGTTTTCCAGTGAACAGCTTTTCTTTTTAGCGATGGTAATTCAATTGCCGAATCATAGTCTTTATTGAAAAAGCAAAAACGAACCGGTTTGTTACTCCTCTTATTGATCAACTCAAGAACAATGAACTGTATATTTTGCGATTCATCATTTAAGTGTACGATCCTGCTTTCTCCAATTTCATGTAAAGAGATACATTGCTCCTGTTTTTCGTAACCGCAATGGTCGATCAACACAAGCTTCTTATTTCTCCTGTCAAGGCCAATATACCTGTTGCAAAGAAACTCTGAGCATTCAATTGCGAGCTTGCACTTCCGAACAAGGCATTCATAAGCTGCTGCGATTTGCAGTTGTTTTCGTTTGCGCCTTTTCTCTTTAACTAATGCTGAAATTCCAATAGTCGAAAGTCCGAGGGTTATCATCAACATAATCATGTTCGTTATCATAGCCGATTTTTTTGGTTAAACAATCAACCAAACTGGTTCTGCACATCCATAATGGTGAATGTTTTTTTACCCGCGGGCACTTTCCATTTCACCTGCTGACCTTTTCTGAAGCCAATAAGCGCAGTGCCTATGGGCGACATGATGGAAATGAGCCTCTGTTTGATGTTTGCCTTTTCCGGCGTAACTACTGTAAGCTCTATGATCCTATTTTCTTTTTCTTCCTTTATTGTAACTGTTGAATTCAACCTGACAATATCTTCGGGCAGTTCATTTTTATGAACAAGCTTCGCTTTTTTTAATTCCATTTCCAGTTCCTCTGCATCCTGCCTGTTGAATGTAATTGTTGGCAGTCCTCTTCTTATATACGACATGATAATATCATAATCATCTTTTGCCAGTACCAGGCGGCTTTTTGTTTTTTCCATAAAATTTAATTTAGTTGTCATTAAAGTTTAGACGCTGCATTTCTTTTGAAGAAAGAGGCCTGCTTAAATCTTTTTTTATCCGGCTTAGTGATGCCTATGCTTATCAGTAACACGGGCAAGGTTATAAATAACGCCCAATACCACTTATCATTATTTGTGAATCCAATTTTTAAGATAATGGCATTGATAAGTACTGCAATAAACAATACAATATTCCTAAGCGGGGTTGATCTTAGTTCTTTTTGCATGGCATTACTGATAAATGATGATTAAAGCATCATCAGGCAATGTTTTTTAAAGGCGATTTCATTTTCGATAAAATAGCCTCCCAGTGCCTTGCCTTTTGTTCCAGTTCCTGCGTTTCATAAATGTGGTTATGCGTGTTTTTATAAAAAATAATTTCAACCGGTGGCTTTTGCATCAAGTCAAAATGCAGAACGATTTTTTCGAGATGCTGTTCCAACTTGTGGCTTTTAAGATCGCCTACCTTAATGGTGCCGTATATTTTTTTGACCGTGCAATCCTTTACTTCGTTCAGATCGATCAACTGTGAAGAGTACAGGTCTTCGTTTTTGCTTACCACTACAATTTTGCGGTGAACACCATCAAGCGCAAGTATACTGTTGCGTAATATTTCCTGGCTTGAAAAGTTCAGGTTGTTCTCTGTTGCCGAACGGCTGAAATGTTTGAGCATATTATTCATGGCTTCACGTTTATGTTTATTATGAATACTGATAAGGATGAAGCAAACAGCGGCTACAGATCCTATTATTATAGCTGCAACAAACAAGGTTGACATGGTTGGTATTTATGCGTAATTGAAAGGCAAACCGGTTAATTTTTTGCCTGCAGCAACAAAAGCAGTATTAACCAGCTTTTGAACAGGCAATAACCAATTCGTTATTGCGAAAGATTAAATACAGCTACCCCAAGCCGTGAGGAAGTGATAATTAGGCTTGGGCTAAAGTTTTAAAGACTTTAAAACTGGAGAAATAATATAGATGAGGACAGAAGGGAACAAACTCGGGAAATGACCATGTATAGCAATCACTCATGTCGAGTATGAGGTACCCAACTCTTTTTTGTTTAGTGATATGATTGCCCTGTTTTGTCATTTATACAAACATACTAAAGAAAAAATTGTAAACGCAGTAATGCGCTTAATAATTGGTTAAACATTAGGTGATAAGACAGGGGGAACATTTGACATGCGCCTGGTATAATATTTCAGCAGTTTTGATGGTTAAGCATATATTTTAAGAAAGCGATGTTATTTAAGGCCGGGGAAGGCCATGTATTGAGTTGATATAGCGTGGGGGTTGGTTGCATAGGGTTTGTTTATGTACTAAAGTGGTCTTTACATCCCTATAAAGTCCCTATAAGGTCCCTATAATGTGCCTATAAGCTCCCTGGAAATGTGTTGCAGATGGAGGATATGTGTTGTATTTTACAAGAGTGATGTAAGCTCATTTTTTATTAAAACAATTATAGAAAAAATCTTTTTAAATGGCAAGACAAAAGGGTATTATAAAAATAGCGGGAACATTGGGCGATGTAACGTTCGTGGAAAGTAAAACTTATGGTGCTCATACGAGGGCGGCAAGGGGAACACATAAAGAGGCAGGGATCAATGGTGTATTGCAGGGTAATGCTGATAAGGCCAGTAAGATAGGGCCATTGGGCAGCCTTATTCTAAGGCAGTTAAAAACAATTGAGAAGGGGTTTGTGCCTGGTGATCTTTGGCCGAGGATGACGTCAAGGATGTTTAAGGCGAAAAGTATGAAGAAGGAGGACTTGCTCCAAAGTTTGAAAGGTATTGAACTGAATGAGCGGTATCAATTCTGGAAGCTGTTTAGTGCTTTGCCAGTATTGGGAATTTCTGTAAAAAACAGCAGGTTGCTAATAGAAATAGAGTTGTTATCGCATCCGCATTTTTCAAGAGAGGTAAAGGCAAGCCAGTATTTAAGCGAGGTTAGTGTATTGTTTTTGGATGGGAAAGGAGGATGTATGAAGGATGTTATGGAAACAGAGTGGATTTTGTTTGATGAAGAATTGGGTGTTTACGAGATGGCGTTTATGGTACCAAAGGGTGCCAAGTATTTTTTGGTTGTTGAAGGTGTTAAGGGAGGAAGGGATGGAAAGGAAGCTGAAAGCTTTTTGGGAAGGGGATTTAGGATTGGAGGGTGGGGAAAATTTTAATGCATTTACTTTCTTTTTTTGCCCAAAGAAAGTAACAAAGAAAGGGCCGGCTGCCGCAATTGCTCCGCATGCGCAGCGATGCCCGCGCCACTGCGGCACTCCGATGTTTTTTACCAGTCGTTCGATCATTAGAGCTTTATAATTTTTAGCAGTGCCTTGTTCTTGTATACAGTCTTTACTACTGTTACGGTTGGGAAAGCGCATGACTTTTCCTACTATTCTTATTTGCGTGCCGCCGGACGGGGGAGGGGGAGTTGAGGTTAAGATTAAGGTTAAGGTTGAGGTTGAGGTTGAGGTTGAGGCGCTGGTCTTCTAGTTTTGTGATACCAGTGGTTAAACCGCCATTGATCTTGTTAGGCCTTGTGCCTACAACTCACACCTTTCAGTTTTAGCAGACCTCTTCATCCCTGTTGCTTTGCTGTATTAATTGCCATTCTGCCCAACCTATCAGATGTGCGGATGGAAAAAAAGATTTCCAAAGTACCTGATGATTACTATCACACGTGAGGGTTATTCTGCACAAACCGAATTTAGTCTAGCGGCACCCAGACACTTACTGAACCTGCAGGTGCAAGAAAGTCTCCCCAACCTACTTCATTTATTTTTACCGGTGTATCATGTTTCTTCAACATATCGTAAAATGTTTTTCCTGCATACCGCTCACTAACTTCCATTGTTTTAGTGCCTGCGTCGCCGTTAGATAATACAACAGCGCATCCCTTGTGCTCTTCATCGCCTTCTCTCGTCCAACCAATGCAATTGGGAGAATCAAAATAATCCCGCTGCGTACCATAAGCATAGTCTTTCCGTGCATTTAATAAAGCCGGCAGTTCCTGTACTGCATCTAAAAAAATTTCGTAATCGTTTCCATTTTTTCCTTTATCCATGTAGTGAGCCCCGTACAGATCGGGATAGAACAGGCATGGATAACCTTCCCGTCGCAGAAGAATGAGGGCATAAGCTAAAGGTTTGAACCAATGTTCTACAGGCGCCTCCAGGGCCTGCAAGGGTTGCGTGTCATGATTGTCAACTACGGTAACTGCTTTATCCGGAATGGCATTCATCAAAGAATTATCCAGTATCGTCCGCAAATCATAATTGATACCAGCTTTGCTTGCATTGTGGAGATTGTGATGGAGCGCTGAATCGAATAAACTCATTCTGCCTTCGGTGGCATCAATATATCGAAGTAAGCGTTCGAGGTTTCCCGGAGCCCAGTATTCGCCAACAGCGAAGATTTCTTTGCCCGTTTGTTGTCGCAAAGCCTCGAGCCATTCGTTATAAAATTTTGGTGAGATGTGCTTTACTGCGTCAAGCCGGACGCCATCGAAGCCAGTGGTGTGATAATACCAAAGTCCCCACCGTATCAATTCTTCACGCAGAGACGGGTTTCGAAATTCAACATCATTGAACATGAGGTAATCGTAATTACCTTTTTCATCATCGATCATTTGTTCCCAGTCATCGCCCCATTCCTGCAAAATATTGTAGATGGCTGTTTTGCCGGTACGATTATCGAAATCAACTCCACTGAAACACTGGTGGTCCCAAACAAACTCCGAGTATTTTCCCTGCCGTCCAGGAAAAAAGAATTTGGTGAACGCTTCGATTTCAACCGGCTCAGAAATACTTTCATTTCGATTGTCACTGTTTACTTCCACTGCCACTACAGTTTCTGTTTCATCTCCGCCGCCCATGTGGTTCAATACAATATCAGCAATTACCTGTATGCCGGCTGCCTGCAATGCTTTTATTGCTTCGATGTATTCTTGTTTTGTTCCGTATTTGGTGGGGATGCCGCCTTTCTGATCAAATTCGCCAAGGTCGTAGAGATCATATACATCATAACCAACACTATTTGCACCTGATGCAGCTTTAAATGCAGGTGGCAGCCATACAGATGTTATCCCCAGTTGTGAAATTTCCGTCGCCTTTTCCTTTGTTAGTTTCCAAAAATTTCGGTCTGCAGGCGTATACCAGTGAAATAACTGGATCATCGTTCCGTTTTGCATATTGTGTTGAAAGATTTCAGGACAGGGCATTAAAATTTCAGGCCATGATCTAAACAACTTGCCGTTAAGTTTTTCTGCCGGAAAGTTTTTCGATGTAGGGGGAGGTCGGCAAAAGGGGATGACTATCACCCTTTATTATAACCGGATGCATAAATGAAAAATTTACTTATAGACGATATCTATCAGGAATGAATTTCAACAGGTGCATTTGAATTGCGCATTTGCCTTACCGTTTTAGTACTCCCATCATGGCTCCATCCCGGTGGCTGGATAAAATAATTAAAAGCGTTTTTAACAGAGCCGGATCGCATAGCAGCTTTGAAAAGTTCAGTCCAGGTTTTTAGTGCTACAATCACCGGGTTGAATGAATTAATGTTCTTTGTTAAACCATAAGTGGGCCGTTCTTCTTCGGGTTGAAAAGTTCCAAACATCCTGTCCCAAATAATAAGAATGCCTGCGTGGTTTTTATCGAGGTATTTTAAATTGCTTCCATGATGTACACGATGATGAGAAGGCGTATTCAAAACAAATTCAAACGGCTTTGGAAGTTTATTGACCGTTTCCGTATGTATCCAGAACTGGTAGATCAAACTGATCTGCTGCATGAATAAGATCCAGATTGGATGAAACCCAAGCAACGGCATCCATGCCCAAAATAAAAATGAACCAGTCAGGTTTCCTGTCCATGTTTGGCGCAGTGCTGCAGCGAGATTATAATGTTGCGAAGAATGGTGCACAACATGTGAAGCCCAAAACCAATTGACATTATGTGCGGTTCTGTGAAACCAGTAATAAGAAAAATCGTCAGCAAAGAACAATAGTATCCAATACCACCACAGGAATGAATTCAATTCAAAAAACCTGTACTGGTACAAAAGTGTGAAGCATCCAAAGATCATAGCCTTGGTAAGGAAACCGACAATTACATTTCCAATTCCCAGTCCTAAGCTGCTCCAGGTGTCTTTTGTTTCATACAAATGTTTATTCTCTTTATAGGAGAACCATGCTTCAACGGAAAGTAATAACAAAAAGCCGGGGATGGCATAATATAGCAAGGCTGGAGGCATAGGGAAAGTTAAGGAAAAAGGTAGAAGGTTTAAGGCAGGTGATAGGACAGAATTGAGTAACGGTTGTTGAGCATTGAGTATTTATCATTGATTTCTATTCACTGCGGGAAACGTTCAATGTTCAACATTGAGGAACGACAGGAAAACAGGCAGGGAATAAAATTCTTTGAGCACTCTTGAAGGTGACAATTATCTCTGTTCTTTGGAACAGGCCTAAAAGCAAAAGTCCCCGCCTAAGCAGGAGCGGGGAACTTTTTTGTCTCTCACAAAGCAGAACTATCTTAAATAAATTGTATTAGCTGAATTGACTTTTGTCGCGGTCGAATTAATAGACTGTATTGAATTTGAATTCGCTGCATGAATTTCAGATTTTTTTACGTCTTTATTTTCCCACAAATGTGCAAGAGTGGGGGCAATGACCAGCGACACAATAGACATTAGTTTAATAAGTATGTTCATTGAGGGGCCAGATGTGTCTTTAAAGGGGTCTCCAACTGTATCTCCGGTTACAGAAGCCTTATGAGGATCGGAGCCTTTGTAATATTTGTGACCGTTGATATCGGCGCCTTTTTCAAAGCTTTTTTTGGCGTTATCCCATGCGCCGCCCGAGTTATTCTGGAACATTCCCATCAATACGCCGGTTACGGTAGCTCCGGCGAGAAATCCGCCCAAAGCTTCAGGACCTAATAAAAATCCCATGATCAGCGGGGCAAGGATGGCAATTGAACCCGGCGCCAACATTTTTTTTATGGAAGCATCTGTAGAGATCGCTACACATTTATCGTATTGGGGTTTGCCTTTTCCTTCCATGATGCCTGGTATTTCCCTGAACTGGCGGCGAACTTCTTCCACCATGCTCATGGCAGCCTTTCCAACCGCCTGTATGGCTAGTGAAGAAAACAGGAAGGGCACCATTCCACCAACAAATAAGCTGGCAAGCACATTGGCCTTGTAAATATTGATACCTTCCATATAATATCCGTTGGTATTGATGACACCTACATAAGCTGCAAACAATGCTAAAGCAGTTAAGGCAGCAGACGCAATGGCAAAACCTTTACCCGTAGCAGCAGTGGTATTACCCACGGCATCAAGCGTATCTGTTTTTTCACGAACTTCTTTTGGCAATTCGCTCATTTCGGCAATGCCACCCGCATTATCGGCTATCGGCCCAAATGCATCAATCGCTAATTGCATAGCGGTAGTAGCCATCATTCCTGCGGCTGCAATAGCAACGCCATAAAGTCCGGCGAATGCAAAGGATCCATAAATACCACCGGCGAGTACTAATATAGGAAGAAGCGTAGATTCCATGCCTACGGCTAATCCACCAATTACGTTAGTGGCATGTCCGGTACCTGATTGACGAACGATGGTCAAAACAGGACGCCTTCCCATTGCCGTATAATATTCCGTGATGACGCTCATAAGTGTTCCAACGACAAGGCCCACCGCAATTGAAGCAAAAACATCCATCTTAGTAAACGGAAAGTTTCTCAAAGTCATCGTCTCATCGGGCAAAAGGAAATTTACAAGGAAATAAGAAGCAATTGCGGTTAAAATAATGGAGCCCCAGTTGCCCATATTTAGAGCCTTTTGAACAACTGCAGTATTTACGCTGGCATGCTCACTTATTTTCACAAACCATGTACCTATGATAGAAAATAAAATTCCTACACCTGCAATAAGCATAGGAAGCAATATGGGAGAAAAGCCATTAAAGCCATCGTTTAAAGGAACAATATTGGTTACAGTTGAAGCAGTAGATCCAACTTCGTGTCCCAAAACAATTGTAGCCAATACCGTTGCAACATAGGAACCAAAAAGGTCGGCACCCATACCGGCCACATCACCAACATTATCACCTACATTATCAGCAATGGTTGCAGGGTTGCGAGGATCATCTTCCGGGATCCCTGCTTCTACTTTACCAACGAGGTCAGCACCAACGTCAGCAGCTTTTGTATAAATACCACCGCCCACACGTGCAAACAGGGCAATGCTTTCTGCACCCAGAGAGAAACCAGTTAAAACTTCGATGGCTCTTGTGACTTCATGCGAAGTTGCCAAAGCCCCGGGAGCAAATATTTTTAGAAGAACGATGAATACGCCGCCCAGTCCTAATACTGCTAAACCTGCAACGCCCATTCCCATAACGGAACCACCGGTAAACGAAACATTCAGGGCTTTTGATAAAGATGTACGGGCTGCATGAGCGGTGCGTACATTCGCTTTAGTTGCAGCCTTCATTCCAATATAGCCTGCGAGTGCACTAAAGAAAGCTCCTATTAAAAATGCAATGGCAATTGACCAATGTGATTCTTTATTAGATGCACCCATAAAACCAAGCAACAGGGCTACAATCATTCCGAAATAGGTCAGGATCTTCCATTCGGCTCTTAAAAAAGCCATGGCACCTTCAGCAATGTAGGTGCTGATCTCTTTCATACGGTCAGTCCCCGCATCCTGCCTGCTAACCCAAAAGAACTTCCAAATAGTGTACAGTAATCCAATAAGCCCCATCAACGGAACTAAATACATAAACTGGTCAAAAGTCATACGTGTGTTTAGTTAGATTTTTGGCGGCAAAGATAGGGGTTGGGGTGGATTTTAATTCAGGAAGAAAACAAACCTGCGGGTTAGCTGTTTTTGCAATGGAAATACAATTGAACAGGTTAGATATTGCAATTAATGGTACAATGGATGAGTTATAGTTGGATTACCAGATTCACTTAACTTCGCTGCACCTAAAATAACCATTAGTAAAATCATAGTTATGGCATTTTCAACCACTGCGATTCAACCTGTAACTCCACCAGCTCACGAAAAACCAGCAAATTCGGATGTTCTTTCTTCCTTACTTGGTGCATTGATGCTTTCAGTATATGCTGCGCAAAAAAGCAAAAAGGCGATGCGTAAAATGAAGCGCAAAATGATCTGGACGGCACTCAAACTGAAGATGAAGTCTTTATTTTCAGGGAGGGCAATATCTGACAGAACACTTCTTTATATACTATTGGGCGTAGTTGCACTGGTACTGGTATTTTATTACCCGATAATTGCGCTTATCGTTGCATTGGTGCTACTGATCCTGCTGCTGGCAGATAAGATTTAGACTTAGATTTTCTTTACCAGTTTTCAAAAGACACTGCCGTTATCTTTGCGGATTAAGAAATTTTGTTCACCCTGCGAGTGACCTTAAAGTTTCAACTATGGCAACATTACACAATCGCATCTCCCAAAAGGAGCTGAAGCAACGTTTATTGGAGGAGACAGAACCTCGTACTACAATTTCCTTTTATCATTATTTCCATATTGACGATCCAAAATCGTTTCGTGACGAGTTATATAAATACCTCGAACAGCTAAATGTGTTTGGAAGAATTTACCTGGCGCATGAAGGTATCAATGCACAGATCAGCGTTCCTCAAAGCAGTTTTCAAAATCTCAGAGATTACCTGTATTCAATTGAACCATTAAATGGAATGCGTTTGAATATTGCCGTGGATGATGATGGCAAGTCGTTTTGGGTTTTGAAAATCAAAGTGCGTGATAAGATTGTTGCCGACGGCATCAATGATCCTGAATTTGATATGCGCAACAAAGGAAAATATGTAAGTGCGGAACAGTTCAATCATCTTACCAGCGACCCCGGTACCATCGTAGTTGACATGCGCAATCATTATGAATACGAAGTGGGTCATTTTGAAAATGCAATTGAAGTTCCTTCTGATACTTTTCGTGAACAATTACCCATGGCAGCTGACATGCTGAAGGATGCGAAGGACAAAAACATCATCATGTATTGTACGGGTGGCATCCGTTGCGAAAAGGCAAGTGCCTACATGTTGCACAAAGGATTTAAAAATGTTTTTCACCTGGAAGGGGGCATTATCAATTATGCCAACCAAATAAAAGAAAAGGACCTGGCCTCAAAATTTCATGGAAAGAATTTCGTTTTCGATAACAGGCTGGGGGAGCGGATTACAGATGAGATCATTGCACATTGCCATCAATGCGGCAAGCCTGCCGATACACATGTGAACTGTGCTAATGAGGCCTGTCACTTGTTATTTATTCAATGCGAGGAATGCAGGGAGAAATATGAAGGTTGTTGCAGCAAAGAATGCAAGGATTTTATTCATCTGCCCCTTGATGTGCAGAAAGAAAAGCGAAAAGGAATTGACAAGGGAAGAAATATCTTCAATAAATCAAGGGCAAGGTTACGACCTAAGCTGAATGAACTAAGGAGAGCGCATAAATAGAATATACTTACATCACTTATCTTAGCCGCCGATTGTTTCGTGAAAAAGTTAATTGCCATACTGGTCATTATCCTACTCAGCTTCGCCTTCCTGGGTTATCATCTTGTATTTAGTTTTCAAATAGCATCTGTAAAATCTCAAATGAAAGCTTTTCTTCAAAAACAGGAACAACATAAAGATATTGTGATGCTATCATTAAGTAAAGAGGAATCGAAGCAGCTTTCTTGGGAGAATGAAAATGAATTTCGCTATATGGGCGAGATGTTTGATGTGATTGAAAAGAAAGCTAATGGGAATCTCGTTTTGATCCGTTGTATCCCAGATAAAAAAGAGACCTATCTATTGAATGAGTATCAAAAAAACAACAGGCGAAATACTTCAAATTCAACAATTGTTCAATTGATAACCGCCCAATTTATTTTACCTGCCGATCATTCATTAAAGCCGGCTGAAAAACTTATAACAAATTATTTCAAAGATTATTGTTCTCGCCTGCAGAGCCTTGCTTCCACTGTACTGCTTCCACCGCCAGATGTTTGCTGATATCCATCCAGGCATTCAGCAAACATTACTAATCAAAAATTCTATAATGAAGCGAATTCTATTGATTGCTGCATTTTTTGTGAGCAGCATTGTCATCTATGCACAAAAAAATTTAAGCGGAAGAATTGTTGATGCGTCAACCAATTCTCCATTAATTGGGGCTACGATCACTTCAGGGGAAATAGCGACAAAAACAGACAGAGAAGGGAATTTTACAATTGCGTGTACCGATAATAGCAGGATCATTATTTCTTACGTAGGTTATGAAACACAGGAACGTGTTATTAAGAGTTGTAGCGAAGTAATTGTCATTGCTCTCGTTTCTTCAAGCACTACTTTAAGCAGTGTAGAAATTACCGCAACCTCTTCTCAAAACAAATCTCTTTTATATCAACCTCTATCGATTTCAAAAATCGGTCTTACTGAACTTAAGAGAGGCACCGGTTTGTTTCTTGACGATGCGATTAATGGTAATATAGCAGGAGTAAGCATGCAGAGGAGAACAGTTTCTGCAGGCCAGCAATTCAATATTCGTGGATATGGAAATGGTGTAAGGGGAACAAATGGCCCTCAATCGAATTTCGACGGGCAGGGATATAAAGTTTATCTCAATGGAATTCCGGTTACTGACGCGGAAGGAATTACAATGATGGATGATATTGATTTTGGTTCTATAGGAAATGTGGAAGTGGTAAAAGGTCCTGCCGGCACTTTATATGGATTGGCAATTGCCGGTGTGGTAAATCTGAGAACGATCCGGCCAATTGCTGGTAAAACTTCCGTAGGACAGGAAACGGTTGTGGGCAGTTATGGCTTGTTAAGATCCACCACTTCTTTTCAAGCAGCAAATGATCGTTCAGCCATATTGGTCAACTATGGTTACCAGGAGTCGGATGGTTACATGGCACATACGGCATCAACAAAAAAGTTTGTGAATTTTTCCGGCGAATTCGACATCAATTCAAGACAAACTATTAACACTTACGCAGGCTACTCAAAAAGTTATGATGAAAGAGGAGGCGAGCTAACCATTGCGCAATACAATGCAGGAGATTACAGTGGCAATCCTGCCTACATAAAAAACAATGCACATTCAAAGGTTACATCGTTCCGCGGCGGCCTCGGTCACACTTACCGCTTCAGCAATGCAGTTTCAAATACTACCACTGTGTTTGGTTCAGGCATGGCAACTGATGTTAGTTCTGCAGGCGGATGGACGGATAAAAATCCGTTGAACTTTGGTTTACGGTCCACATTTGATACAAAGTTTCCTGTTGGTAACGGTATTAGTTTAAGTGGTATTACGGGAGTGGAAACACAAACCGAATATGCGCAGGTGATTGGTTATACTATGGGAGCAAATCCTAATGATCCTAACGGGTTCAATGTTATTACAGGTATAAGAAGCAATCAATTCGCCCGAAGCGGCACACTTTCTTATTTTACGGAGTGGACATTAGCCTTGGCTAAGGATTTGTCGCTGACTGCGGGTGTTGGTAACAGCAATATGAAAATTACGTTAGACGACAGGATATATACTGCGAACAAGCCAACCCATTTTGAAAAAAACTATAACAATTTGGTTTCACCACATTTTGCCATCAATAAAGTATTCAGTAAAGAACTGTCGGTGTACGTGGCATATAGTGGTGGATACAAAGCACCGGTAAGTTCTTATTTCTTCATTCCTTATGCAAGCGGTGTAAATAATACCGGCATAGTGAATACGGAACTGAAATCTGAAAAAGGTGTTCAATATGAAATAGGGTCAAAAGGTTCGTTGTTACACGACAGGTTAAATTATCAACTGGCATTGTTCCAGGCCAAATTCAAAAATAAGATGGCTGCAGTTGCTGTTCCAAACGCAACCAATACGGCAACTTTATACAGCTATATTGTGAACAGCGGTGCGCAAAACAATAGGGGATTGGAGACATCGCTGAGTTATGAAGTTTATGAGAGCGACAGAGGTGCATTTAGAATGATTCGTCCGTTTGCAAATATTACTTACTCCAATTTCAAATATGAAGATTATAAATTCCAGTTTTCAGGAACTACTGCGCCGGTAAACTATGATGGAAAAACAGTTGCAGGTGTTGCGAAGATCGTTGCCAATGCCGGATTTGATCTTAGCATGGCGTATGGATTCTATGCCAATTTTATTTACAATCACAAAGATCCCGTCAATATTACTTTGGATGGTTCGCTTCGTGCAAAAGGATATGATATTATCAATGCGAAGATTGGATTCAAACAAAGTCTTTCTTCTCATTTTGATATAGACGCTTATGCAGGAGGACAGAACCTTACAGGCAAACAATACTATTACATGATTTTCGTACAGCAGTTGCCGGATGCCTATTTGCCTGCGCCCAAAAAGGCTTTGTTGTTCGGAGGTTTAAATCTGAAATATAATTTCTGATAACAAAAGAGGCTGTCTCAAAAGTCCCGACGATTGTCATATTGAGCCTGTCGAAATATACAATCTTCGGCAAACAAATTTGTTCGTCTTCCCTTCGTTTTCCTCAGGGTAAACTTAAGCTCAGACTGAAAGATTTGTTTGCTTTTGAGACAGCCTCTTTTTATTTTTCTAAGAATGTAATCCCATGGCGTTGGCTTCATTGATCTGGTAAAAACTGTCCTTACTTGCATCACCTATCTTATCACGCAAATAACCGTCTAAAGCCGAAATGGAATCAGCTTCCCATACGCAAGTGCATACATCCATATTGTCATTTGGAAAAACGTTGATCACTCTTTTTACGCCACCGTCAGGAAGGTTAGGCAGGTGTTTTTGGGCAGAGCCCCAAAATTCTGCAGGGCTTTGAATCGCATGATTGACTAAGATGTACATAGAAGCAATTTGAAACAAGTTATCTATGTAAAGCACCGGTTTCAATACCCTATTACTGGTATTTTTGAATGGAAGATGAAATTTTTTGAAAGAGGTCGTCTTTACTTAGCTGTTGCGGTTGAAACTTTGAACCAGTAACTTTTTCATACAGCTCAATATAGCGGTTTGAAATCGTGTCCACCCATTCATCACTCATTTCGGGAACATTTTGTCCTTCCTTGCCCATGAATTCATTTTGAATGAGCCATTCGCGAACAAACTCTTTACTTAACTGTTTTTGCTTTTCGCCTTTTGATTGTCGTTCTTCAAAACGATCTGCATAAAAATATCTTGAGGAGTCGGGCGTATGAATTTCATCCATGAGGACAATTTTGCCATTGCGTTTACCGAACTCGTACTTCGTGTCAGCAAGAATCAATCCTTGTTTCAATGCCAATTCTTTTCCTCTTGCAAACAATTGCAGCGCATATTTTTTTATTTCGTTCCATTCCTGTTCCGTGGCTAGTCCTTGTTTCAAAATTTCTAATTCGGAAATATCTTCATCATGACCTTCACTTGCTTTGGTAGAGGGAGTAATGATTGGCTGAGGAAAAAAATCGTTTTCTTTCAACCCGTCAGGCATTAATACACCGCACAAAATTCTTTGACCGCTGTAATAGGTTCTCCACGAATGACCACACAGATTTCCGCGAACAACAACTTCAATTTTGAAAGGATCACATTTATATCCAACAGAAGAATTTGGCGTTGGCGTTTCAATCAGCCAATTGGTACAAATATCTTTTGTTGCATTCAGCATGTATGCAGCCAATAGGTTTAGCACCTGTCCTTTGTAAGGAATAGGCCGCGGAAGAATTACATCGAATGCAGATATCCGATCGGATGCAATCATTACCAACAGATCATTGCCAACAGTATATACGTCTCGTACTTTTCCGCGATAAAATTTTGTTTGCCCGGGAAATTGAAGTGCTGTCATACACCGAAAGTAAAATGAACAGTTAATTCAGGTGGTGACCAACCTTTAAAATTTCTAACAACTTGTTCAAAATCATAAAATTAAATTTTCCAAAAAGAATTGTAATGCTTATTTTTCGCCTGAATATTACTGCCAATAACGATTGCGAAGCTAACGATAACAACAACTATATTCTAAACACCAAATTACCATTTATGAGAAAGGGCTTTTGCTTTTCTGCCGTGCTATTAATTGCGCTCATCTTTTCGCTTACTGCTTTTGCACAATCCGCTACCATTACAGGTAGAGTAAATAATGCTGAAACCCATGAAGGTTTGAGTGGCATTTCTGTTTTTGTAAAAGGCAAGCCAAATGTGGGGACTTCCACTGATGCTAACGGAGATTTTAAATTGTCAGTAGATGTATTACCCGTTACTTTAGTTTTTTCTTCAGTTGGATATGACAACGCAGAAATGACTGTACACAGTGCGTCGGAAGCAATTACTGCACATTTGCATCCCACGATTGCATTAGGACAAGAAGTTGTTGTTTCAGCAACACGTACGCCTCAACGCATACTGGAATCGCCTGTTTCTATTGAAAGAGTGAGCTTAACAAACGTTCGCAATGCAGCTGTTCCTGACTATTACGATCTGGTAAAAAACTTCAAAGGTGTTGACCTTACCACTTCAAGTATAACATTTAAAACAATAAGCACCCGCGGATTTAATGGAAGTGGTAACCTCCGTTTCAACCAATTGGTAGATGGAATGGATAACCAGGCTCCGGGTTTAAACTTTGCAGTAGGTGGTATTGTTGGTCCCACAGAACTTGACATTGATAATGTTGAATTGTTACAAGGTGCTTCTTCTGCACTGTATGGTTCAGGAGGTACTAATGGTACAATGCTTATCAATAGCAAAAATCCTTTCAAATACCAGGGCTTAAGCTACCAGATCAAACAGGGCATTAACAGGATAGGTGGCGGGTACTCTAATCCTTCGCCATATTATGATTGGGCTTTGCGTTATGCTAAAGCAGTAGGCAAAAAGTTTGCTTTCAAAGTTTCGGGACAGTTAATCAGTGCAATGGATTGGGAAGCGCATGATACGAGAAACATCCAGCGCAATAATGTATTCAGTTCATTAAAATCGGGTGATAGAACAAGTGATCCAAATTATGATGGTGTAAATGTGTTTGGTGATGAGGCTAGTGCAAGCATGTTATTTTTAGCACAGGCGGTACAGGCGCAAACCCGGGCAGGATTATTTTCTGCTTCCAGCGGTGCCTACGATCTTAATAATATACTTCCACTTCTTGGGACAAGCCCTTCACAAGCGCAAATTGCAGCTTTTGTTGCAGCGCAGCCTGCACCATTTCAGACTCCAGTTCAGAATGTTATTCCATTTTATTTAGGCATTCAAAACAATTTTTTTGGAAGCCAGTTTGTAAGCCGCACAGGTTATAACGAAAGAGACCTCGTTGACTATCATGCATACAATTTTAGATTGAATGGCAGTGTTAATTATAAGATTTCTGAAAACGTTGAAGCTTCTTTGAATGGTTATTGGGGAACAGGAACAACGGTATATACTGGTGCGGACCGTTATGCAATTAAAAACCTGAAGATGGGCCAATACAAAGGTGAAGTAAAAGGCAAGGACTGGTTTTTAAGGGCTACTACAACACAGGAAAATTCGGGTGATGCATATACAGCTACCACTGCAGCCTTGTTTATTAATAATGCATGGAAAGACAATGGAACCTGGTTCCAAACATATACAACGGCTTATTCCCTATCCCGTTCGGCAGGTTTATCCAGTGCACAATCGCATGCAAATGCAAGAGCTGCTGCTGACCAGGGAAGGCTTTTGCCTGGTACAACCGGCTATCAAAATGCATTTGATCTTGCTAAGAAAACTTCAATTAATAAAGGCGGAGCAAAGTTCGAAGACAGAACAGATCTTTATCATTTTGAAGGGCAGTACAACTTCAGTAACATAAAGGTTGTTGATTGGTTAGTTGGTGCCAGCTACCGTATATTCCATTTGAATTCTCACGGAACTATTTTCGCCGATACTACCGGCCCAATTAATATTGGAGAAGTTGGTGTGTATACTCAGTTACAAAAGAGTTTTCTCGATGATGTGTTGAAATTAACAGGTTCCTTACGTTATGATAAAAACGAAAATTTCAAGGGAAGGCTGACTCCAAGGGCAACTGCCTTGATCAGGATATTCCCGAACAATAATATTCGTGTTTCTTTTCAAACTGCCTACAGGTTCCCATCTGCACAAGATCAATATATCAACCTGTTAACAGGAGGTGCTAACCGATTGATTGGCGGTTTGCCTGAATTTAATACCTACTTTAAATTCAATACCAGCCCTGCATATACTGCTGAGAGCATCGTGGCCTATCGAAACTCGGGCAACGCTACTTTATTACAGCAGGCGCAATTCCGGGTCATCAAACCCGAAAGAGCTAATTCTTATGAAGTCGGTTACAGGGGATTACTGACCAAGAGACTTTTAGTTGATGCTTACGGGTACTATAGCCAGTATAAAGACTTTATTGGAAGGACAGCGGTTGGTCGTGGGAAAAGCCAAAGTACAAATCCGATAGTTTCAGCCCAGGAACTGGCAAGTCCGTTTACAACTGACAACTACTCATTTGTTGTAAATACAACCAATAATGTAAATGCGATAGGATGGGCAGCAAGCATCAATTATGCAGTCGGAAAGGGATTTGAGTTTACTGCTAACGTTTCTTCTGATCAACTGCATAATGTTCCATCTAACGTTGTTACTTTCTTCAATACACCTAAATACAGGTACAACATTGGTCTTGGAAACAGCGATCTTGGAAGAGGTGTTGGATTTAACTTACAATACAGGTGGCAGGATGAGGTTTATTGGGAAGGTACCTTTGGAACAGGCCAGATTCCTTCATTCGGGACGCTGGATGCGCAGTTAAGTTATAAGCTTCCGAAAACAAAGAGTATGATCAAAGTTGGTGGCTCTAACTTCCTGAACAAGTATTACAGAAGTGCATTTGGCAATCCAGATGTTGGAGCACTTTATTATGTAAGTTTTGGTTTTAACGTAGTTCAATAATTGATTGATTAAAAATTGTAAAGCCACTTCGTTTGAAGTGGCTTTTTTATGTACTTAGCTATATTGCTACTATCATCTCCGGTTGTGTCACTCCCTTATGCGTTTTTTTATTCTTCGGCATTGTGCTAGTATCATTATATAATTTCAAACTTCTTAATTGGAAGTATGGGTGGGCAACAAAGGCAATAAGACATGAAGAGGTTTTACTCTGTGTTTCTTTATGTCTTAGTGTGTTATTGGGAAGGATGTTTTGTGGTTAATAAATGACCGAAACCAATAATGACACTTTGGTGTTTGATGATAAGGATCACTGAACGTACCCCGAGTGCGACGCAACAGACGATCAATAGTAGCCGTGCAGGTAGTACATGAAGATGGCGTACCTGTCGGCCATTTTCAATTTCATTTCACCAATAACGAAAGACAAAGATCTAGTGCTAAATAAAAAAATAAAGCCGCCGCAGTAATTCCGCGACGGCCCTTGTTGTAGGAGTTAGAATGAGAGATTAACCGAATAAACCACCTTTTTTAAGAGATCTCACACCTTCGGCAATTTTGAAACCGTTTTGGAAGATCTCAATCTTGTAATCTCCAGTTTGGAAATGCTCCTGGCGCATTGGAACCTGGATTGACTTACGTGTACCTTGTTCGTATTGAACAGTTGTCTTGTAAGTATAAGGTCTGTCACCATCATTACGTGTTGACACAGTTGATGCACCGGCAGGATCAGTAATTACTTTACCATCAGGGCCAGTAACGATTACATAAAGATCAGCAGGACCCGAACGTGCAACGCGGTTTTCAACATCGAAAGAAACAACAAGTTTGTCAACTCTTTTTGCAGTTGTAGTTGTTTTTTCTTTGCCATTGCGTTTTTCGTTAACTGGAGTAATAGCAATATTAGATGCAGTGAATGTAGAAGCTACATCAACTGTTTGTGCTAATTCATCTTTTTCTGCGGTAGTTGTTTGCAGGTTTGTTTGCAATACTTGTTTTTCGCTTGTGAGTTGCGTATTGTTAGCAGCTAACACCTGGTTTTCACCTGTAAGCCTTGCATTTTCAGCTTCAAGATTTGCAATAGTTTGATTCAATTGTGCGATTAAAGCTTTTGCTCTTCTTACTTCAGCTTCACTTGCATTCTTTTTGCTTAAGATGCTGGTGATTTCATTTTTTAATTTGCTGATTTGTGAATTGTTGTCAGTAACCTGGTTTTTCAGATTATTATTTTCACCGGTTAGGGCATCCAGTCTTTGCAAAGTATTTTCATACAACAATTGAGCAGTATCTCTTGCAGTCATAGCCTGTGTTACTGCTACAGTTTTTTCCTGGATTGTTTTGTCTTTTGCATTGCTGCTGTAAAGGAAGTACCCCCAGGTACCTAAAAGAACTACTGCCAACACACCAATGATTATATTCTTGGTGGTGTTGTTGGATTTTTTTACCACGGTGGTATTCTGCGAATTTTCAGCAGAAGGATAGTTTGTATTTGCCATCATTTGAAGGTTTTAATTAAACGATATTTGATTTTTTTCGCGTTAGGTTCAAACTTATTTTTGGGCGTTGCTGCACCAATTTCGAAAACCGTGCCAGAAAAGTAATTCATTGATTTCGAATAATAAAAGAAAATGGCCTTAGAAAAGATACTCGCAGATCTCAAGAAGCACACTTATAAGCCTGTTTATTGGCTTGAAGGTGAAGAAGAATTCTTTATTGATCAGGTTATTGATTATGCGGAAAAGAAGATCCTTTCAGAGAGTGAGGCCGGATTTAATTTGACAATTTTTTATGGGCGGGATGTTTTGTGGCCGGACTTAATTAATGCATGCAGAAAGTATCCTATGTTTTCCGATAGGCAGGTAGTTATTTTAAAGGAAGCCCAGGCAATGAAGGAGATCGAAAAGCTGGAAGGCTATATTGAAAAGCCACTTGCATCAACGTTATTATTTGTAGCTTATAAAGGCAAAAAAATTGATGGGAGAACAAAGCTTGCTAAATTGTTAAAAGACAAATCCGTTCTACTATCAACAAAGAAAATGTATGATAACGAGCTGCCGGAATGGACAAACAATCTTGTTAAATCAAAAGGTTATACAATTACTAACAAAGCGTTGTTTTTGCTCATTGATCATATTGGCAACGACTTAAGCCGCCTAAATAACGAAATCAACAAGCTTGCATTAAATCTTGAGGATAGAAAAAATATTACCGAAGACGATGTTGAAAATTTTGTTGGTATCAGCAAAGACTTTAATGTTTTTGAATTGCAGCAGGCAATAGCAACCAAGGATCTGTATAAAGCCATACGCATCATTCAATACTTTGAATCTAATCCGAAAGCTGCACCAATACAATTGATCTTTCCATCTCTTTATAATTTTTTCAGCAAGGTGCAGATGATATATTCAGTTCCTTCGAGAGATGAAAAAGCTGTAGCTGCTGCAATAGGAGTAAATGCCTGGTTTGTTAAAGATTACCTGCAAACTGCAATGAAGTACAGCAGCCAGGAAATAGAAAAAGTTTTGCTACTGCTACATCAATACAATTTAAAAGGAGTTGGCGTAAATGATATTGGAACTAGCGATGCTATGTTGTTAAAAGAGATGGCCGTAAAGATGATTGCGATATAACTTTTTATAAGGAGGTCAAGCTGTTTTCTTTATCGATTCCTAGTTGTTTTATCAGTTCATCCAGCGAAGCATATTTTTCCTGGCCTCTCAGATATTTTTTTACAGTTACCCGAACATTCTCCCCATAGATCTCTTTATCAAAATCAAAAATATTCACTTCAACCCTTTCGTCGGAGTTTTCAAGTGTCGGACGATTCCCGATGCTTAACATGCCTTTGTAAGTAATGCCTTCAACTTCGGCATAGACAGCGTAAACCCCATGCCCTAAATGAATTTTGTCTCTGTCTGTATATTGAAGATTTGCGGTAGGATAACCAAGCTTTCGTCCTAATTGATCACCGCGGATTACAATTCCTTCGAAAAAGAATTCATAGCCCAGTAATCTATTGGCAGTATCGATATCACTTTGTAATAAAGCATTTCTTATTTGTGTAGAGCTTACGCCTACTTCATCCAAAATGTATTTCGGAATTTCAAGTAACCGGTAGTTGTATTGATCAGCTTTTTCGGCGAGCAACATAAAATTTCCCTGGCGGCCCTTTCCAAAATGGTGGTCGTAACCAATAATAATCGTATGCGGATGAAATTTAGCAATAAGGAAGTTTTGGATGTATTCATCAGCGGACTGGCTTGCAAATTCATCGCTAAATGGAACGATCACTAAGTGATCAATTCCCGTTTTTTCGAACAATGCTATCTTTTCTTCCAAAGTATTGATCAATTGCAAGTGCTCATTAGGCTTTACAATCTTTCTGGGATGAGGATGAAATGTAATAATGATAGCTTCGCCATTGATAAGCCTTGCTTCTTTTATAAGGGCATCAATAATTTTTTTATGGCCTTCGTGAACACCATCGAATGTTCCGATGGTGATAACGGCATTATTGAACGGTGGAAGATTTTCAATGGATCTGTGAACCTGCATAGCCGCTAAGATAAAGACAGTTGGATTTATAAACTTAAAGCTTGATCGTTTCAATTATTTTTGCCGCATGTCGCTGTACACAAAAAGGGGAGTATCTGCACAGAAAGAGGAAGTGCATGCCGCTACGAAAAATATTGATAAAGGACTTTATCCGAAAGCATTTTGCAAGATTTATAAAGATGTTTTAGGAAATGATGAACAATGGGTGAACGTAATGCATGCCGATGGTGCAGGAACCAAAAGCATCCTGGCATATTTGTATTGGAAAGAAACGGGTGATATTTCTGTTTGGAAGGGAATTGCGCAGGATGCAATTGTGATGAACCTTGATGATTTGCTTTGTGTAGGTATCTATGATAAGATTTTATTTTCGTCTTCTATTGACAGAAATAAGAATCTGATTCCGGGCGAAGTGTTGCAAGCCATTATTGAAGGCACGCAGGAATTTTTTGATAACGTGCAATCGCACGGAGTTGATATTGCTTTTTTGGGCGGAGAAACCGCAGATGTCGGTGATGTGGTGAGAACCATTGCAGTAAATGGCACAATGGCTGCACGTTGGCCCAAAAATAAAATTGTGACCAATGAAAAAATTGCAGCTGGAAATGTTATTGTAGGATTAGCAAGCTTTGGGCAGTCTGTTTACGAAACTGAATACAACAGCGGCATTGGAAGCAATGGTTTAACGAGTGCAAGACATGATGTGATCAGTAAATATTACAAAGAAAATTTTCCTGAGAGTTTTAATAATGATTTAAGTGATGATGTTGTTTACATTGGCAAACACCGAATGACCGATGAGACAACAGTTTCTTTCAAAGGCAAAGAGATTAAAACAAATGTTGGTAAGCTTATACTTTCTTCAACAAGAACTTTTGCCCCGGTTGTAAAAAATATTTTGGAGCAGCATTTTGACAAGGTGAATGGATTGATTCATTGCAGTGGCGGTGGACAAACCAAATGCATGAAATATGTTCCGGACAATGTTCAAATTATCAAAGACAATTTATTTGAAGCGCCGGAGATATTTAAAGTCGTCCAGCAATCGAGCGGCGCTGATGATAAGGAGATGTACCAGGTGTTTAACATGGGATGTCGTCTGGAAATTTATACGGATGAAAAAAATGCTGACCAGTTGATCAGCATTGCAAGAGAACACTATATAGATGCACAAGTAATTGGAAGGGTAGAAGAAGGTGCAAAAGAGTTGTCTATAAAACTTGCTGACGGAACAATTACTTACTGAATAATTCCGAACATTAAACCGGGTCTCTTAATTTCCTTACCTTTTTCTAGGGTGATAATTTTTTCAATGGTCACGATATCGCCTGGTTTGGATTTAGTCAACATAAGTCTTGTTGTTTCATCAAATTCAGCGCCTTCATTCACATGCGCACTTATACCTTTTTTGTCGGGGCAAACGATTTGAAAGCTAGATACATTTGATAGATTTAATTGTTTCATGTTTGTGAGATTATTAAGTTGACTAAGTTTTAGCTGGGGAAGACCAGGATCATCAAAAGAGCGAGATTTAGGAATGGTGTCGTTTGATACGGGCTTGAGAGTTACTTCATTGATTGTTTTACTTGTTTTCAGTGTTATTTCAATTGCGCCATTTGTTCCCTTTTTGCCATATTTTTCTGTTGCTGAAGTTCCCTTTAAAACAGTGATTGATTCAATGGTTTCGGGGATAATCCTGTCAACATCGGCTTTAATCTTCTCTTCACCATCAACAATGAACAGGGGTGGATTGTCCTTCCAGTTGGTTTTAATGTCCAATTTTTTTGTCTCTGTGCCTGTTGAAGACGATGAATTTTTTATTACTACTTCTTTAACCTGCACTTTGGGTACAGTGTCAGTAGTGGTTTTTTGAATTGGCAGTTGGTTAGCCGCATATCTTTCTATAGCCAGCAAAATCTTTTGAGCAATGGCTGTTTGATTTTTTTCTTTTGAAATAAATTCCCTGTCTTTTTCATCGTTCAGGAAACCACATTCAAGCAAAATAGACGGACAAATGTTTTGATCTAAAACCCAAATACCAACTTGTCTTTTTAATAAATAAGGGTTAGTTGGATAAATAGAATTCAGTTCTTCCCGCACAATCGAACCAAGTGTTTCACTTTGGCTTTGATAGGCTGATTGTTTATTTGAAATGTATATGCCAAATCCAGAACTGAGAGATTTCTCCGAAGTCATTCCTGCATTTCGGTTGTCAGCTTTTGCATCAATATGTAGACAAATAAACAAATCTGCGTTGTTTTCTCTTGCTATGTCTACACGTTTATGCAGATCAATTAATTTATCGGATGTTCGTGTCAAAACGATGTTCAGCTTATCATTAGTATTTAGTCCCTTTATTTTATTTGCAATTGATAGCACCAAATTGTCTTCTGAAATTCCGTTGACCGACACGCCATTTGGCTTTCCGTTTCCCATTATTCCATGGCCTGCATCAATAACAACTGTGATGGTTTTGTCCAATTTTAGAGTCTGGATACTTAATGTTTTTGTTCGTAAAGTGAATGCAAGAACAGTAATTGCAAGGATAGGCAAGGCAAGAATACGGCTGATGTAATTAAATTTTACATTCTGGATTTTAGATAACATAGCAAGTCTTCTTTTAATTGATGTTTGAAAGAATTGATTAGTTAATGCGTTGAATTGAGTCGGGTAGAAAGAACTGAGGATCATTGAAGCAAGTGCAGCAGTGCCATGTTCGCCAACAGATTTTTTATCTGCGATGAATTCATGAATAAGTTGTAGCTCTCTTCTTATAAACCAAAAGAAAGGATTACACCAAAACACAACCAATATCAATTGCATCAACAACTTGTCCACTGTGTGTTTTTCTTTTACATGCACCAATTCATGTTGGAAAATCTGTTTACCCGTTTCTGTTTTAAGATCGATTTCGTCATTCCAGAAAATAAAGTTGAAAAATGAAAAAGGGGTTCCCTGCGCAGTTGTATTTATGAATTTTATCCCTTCTATCCACTGTATACTATGCGACTGTATAATTGAAACGATTTTGCGCAGTGACAACAGTGCAAAGAGCAACAATGCTATGGAGATACCTATATAAATGATCATTAACCATTGGTACGATGAAAGCTTTTGATGACCGCTGATTGTAACTTCTTCAAGGTAACCATCGGCTGACTGAAACACCTGCAACATCTGTATCGCCTTATTCGGTTCTCCGGAAATCTGGTGCATAATGCTTACCTGGACCACTGGTGCTATAAGCGAGATAAATACTGAGATCAATAGATAAAAGCGGTTCCACTGATGAAACAATTTGTTTCGGAGTGCAATGTGGTAATATAAAAACAGCATTCCAGAACAAATAATAACTTTAAGAAGGTAATAGGCAAAGGCTATCATTTTTTTCCTTTTTTAAGTTGTTGCAATAATGTTTCAAGGTCTTCAAGGCTAATTGTATTTTCTTTAACCATGAAAGAAACAGCTTCACTAAATGAACCACCGAAATATGATTTCACGAGGTTTTTCATAAAAGCTTTTGAGTAAGCTTCTTTACTCACCAGGGGATAGTATTGGTGTTGCCTTCCAAAAACTTTAATGCCTACAAATTCCTTTTCAACAAGAATTTTCAAAATGGTTGCTACCGTATTTTGGTGAGGTTTTGGAGCAGGCACTGCATCCATAATATCGCGGATGAATCCTTCTTTCAATTTCCAGATAACTTGCATGACCTGTTCTTCTGCTTTTGTCAATGTTTTCATCTTGAAATTTTATAACGCCAAATTATAACTAATATTTTAGTTTAACGACTAATTTTTTAGTTTTTGAAATAAATAACGGTTGCTTCTGGTTTCTTGTTTTATTTTGCAAAAAATAAAAGCATGGCTGAGACTATTGTAGAACTTCATAGTGCTAATATTTATCAAGGTGATAGTATGGTTTTGCAGGATGTGAATTTTACAGTTCAAAAAGGTGAGTTCGTTTATCTTGTCGGAAAAACCGGGACAGGAAAGTCCAGCCTGCTAAAAACGTTATATGGTGAACTGGCATTGAAAGAAGGACAGGGAACAGTTGTAGGTTACGATCTGAGAAAATTGACGTGGA
Organism: Flavisolibacter sp.; assembly: GCA_035554655.1. Classification (GTDB taxonomy): domain Bacteria; phylum Bacteroidota; class Bacteroidia; order Chitinophagales; family Chitinophagaceae; genus Flavisolibacter. The sequence continues at coordinate 269,444 of DATMIF010000026.1, read as the reverse complement.
AAACTGTGCCTTTCCTGCGTCGCAATATGGGGGTGATCTTCCAGGATTTTCAATTGCTCACCGATAGGAATGTGAATGAAAATTTGAAGTTTGTTTTGAAGGCGATCGGGTGGAAGGATGAAAAGTTAATGAATGAAAAAATTGCGGACGTGCTTGATAAGGTTGGATTGAGATCTAAAGGTTTTAAAATGCCTTACGAAATGAGTGGTGGAGAACAACAAAGAGTAGACATTGCCAGAGCTTTATTGAATTCGCCCAAGTTAATATTGGCCGATGAACCTACCGGTAACCTTGATCCTGAAACTTCTGATGAGATTATGCAATTGCTGATTCATATTGCAAGAGATTACGGAACCTCAGTTGTTATGGCGACGCACGATTACATTGTGATTCAAAAATTTCCTGCACGAATGGTGAGGACTGAACAAGGAAAAGTGTTAGATAACGCTACAATATTGCATTAAGCTTTTCTGCGTTCGTTTCATTGTCAAAATGGGTTAACAGAAAATTTGTTCGGGCGTCGATTTCTTCCCGGTTGAACGATTTATTTTTTAAGTGGGAAATAATTTCATTGAGTTGCGTTGGCGAAGCAAAAACCTTGCAAAGGCTTTCGAATTCTTTGCCTGGAATTGACGCTTCATTAACTACGCAATGTCTCCCGTGAAAGAGAGCGTTTAAGAGCTTTATTTTAATGCCAGTATCATTGAAAGAGAGGACAATGTTGATTTGTGCATTTTGAATGAGATGGTTCATCTCATCGTTCGAAGGATTTGCGATTAATGAAATTTTATTGTTTTTTAAAAAGGTCTTTAATGATGCGGATGCATTTTTTCCTGCAATAATCAGTTTAACTGAATTTTTATCAATGTTATTTGCCAGCCATCGCACGGCCTTATCATTTTCAGCCACGGAAAGATTGCCGTGGTATAAGCAATACTCACCAATGCCCTGCAAAATATTCACTTCCCCGAAAGGCAGAAAAACAGGCAAGTATTTCACTTTGCCTTTTTGAATTTCTTTCGAAATTTTGCCGGCATCTTTTTCTGAAACGGGCAATATGAAGGAAACTTTTCTAAACACTGTTCTCTCGTATTTTATGAGAAGCCGGCTTTCTAACCTGTAGTAGTTTTTTTTTATAAGACTAGTTTCAGACTTAAATAAGTGGTGGTAATAAATTTGTTCTATGTTGTGTAAGCGAAGTAAAACAGTTCTGTCTGGAAATAAGTTTTTGTAAGCAAGATAAGTTGTATGAGTACCTTCCAACAGAATGGGCAAATTGTCCTCCTGTAACCGTTCGAAAAGCTGTTTGTTTATTCTTGATGAAACGATGTATGGCAGTGAAAATGAAAAACCTTTTAGTCCTGTTTTTCTTTTATAATAATGAACTTCGCAGCAATATTTTTTTAGTTCATCCTGCTTTCCTTTTCCATATTCAAAACAATGCAGGATGATTTCTGTACCTGTTTTTTGAAGTGCAACAATTTTATAGAAAAGGTCAAACATCCCACCGTGATCGGCAGGGTATGGAACGTCAAGACAAACGATATGTAGCTTCTTATTCATTAAAAATTCGGCCGTAGAAATCGGCTAGCTTTTTTTCTTCGTTTTGCCAATTGTAAATTTTACGTGCTCTCAGGCAGTTCTCCCGCAACTTATTTTGAAGTGGTTTATTCCGGAGCAGGGAATTTATCGTGGCCGCAACTGATTCAGTTGAAAGGTCATCGATCAATACAGCAACCTCATGTTCGTTATTGATCGCTCTATATTCTGGGAAATTCATGCTGACCTGGGGGAGACCAGCTTGCATATAGTCAAAAAATTTATTAGCAAGGGAGTAGTACTGATTAAGCCCTTCTTTTGCAACTAAATTCAATCCTATCGTTGCTTTTCGGGCAATCGTGTCCAGGTCTTGAGGTAAAAGCATCCCTTTCAATTCAATCTGATCGCAGACACCATATTTTTTGATCAATTCAATGAGCTGAGACATAAAATTTCCATCTCCGCAAATAATTAGTTTGTATTTTATGTATTGCATAGCGGGAATCAGGTATTCGAAGCCTCTTGCTTCGTTAACAGCACCTCCATAAAACAGGTAAGCTTCTTTTTGACAATCGGCATCAATTGGTTTCAGGTAAGGAACATTTCGAATTACTTCAAACCTTTTTTTGTATTTATTTTCAAATTCATCTGCTATACTTTTGCTCACCGTATAACAATAATCAAACTTTGGAACAGCATAGTTTTCAATCCTGGACCACACTCGTTTTACAAATGGTCTCTCATTCACTTCTTTCAATTCGGTAAAATACTCATGTGCGTCATAAATTGCGAAAATCTTGCGAATTCTGGCTGAAAACAAGCAAGCCAAACTGGTGTCAAGATCAACAGCGCAAACCATATCCATTTTGTTTAGAAGCAAAAAGAAGAAGAGCCTTACATTGTATTCTGCATAGAAGAAGAACCCTCTTTTGAACAAACACCAAAGTCTTTTTTGTTGAAAAGGTTTTGTTTGAAGTGGTTTTGAGTTTTTGAGCTTTCGACCGACAAGCGTTACGTGATACCCCTGGTGTGCGATAGACGTGCAAATGCGATGCATTCGTTGGTCATAAGTCAGATCGTTTGTAACTGTAAAATAAATTTTCTTCAATAATTGTTATTTATTCTGGTGAAAGTGCGTTGTTAAGCACTTCAATATTCCTCAGCCTTTTTTATTCATGATTAGTTTAAAAGATTATTGTTCCCGATTTTGTAGTTGTTTTTGCTATATCAAAAACATCCTGCATTAATTAGCCTCATAAAGTTTATAGCTTTGGTTGAATCCTCCTCAAAAATAAAATTCTCAAAAATAAAAAGCCCCGCAATTTTGCAGGGCTTTTTATTTTATTTAAGGCTTAGAAATTTCCCATATCCATGTTCACGTTACTATCTGCCTTTGTGTTTTTGCGTTTGAAGAGATTAGCATCAAACTTACCGAATCTCCAGTTGAAATTCAAACGAAGCACCTGCGCATCTCTTCTGCGTTGAGCATCCTGAATAAAGAAAGAAGATGCAGTATGTGCATCATATTTTCTCGTTCTGAAGATGTCATTTACATTAAGAGAGAGAGAAGCTCTTTTTTCCTTTAAGAAGTCAAAACGGATGGCTGCATCTACCCCATAATTTGGACGAATGTATCCCTGCGATGCAGACATCCCTCCTCCGAACATTCCACCCATTCCTCCGCCATAACCACCACGGCTGCCGCCGCCTCCAAAGCCACCGCCATTACCGCCGGGAGAGGAGATAATTTTAGACTGGTAATCGCCTGAAATTTGTAAAGAAAAATTCTTTGGTAAGCGAATGCTGTTGTTGATCTTAATAAAGTAGCTCACAAACTGGTCGGGATCGGGTTGATTATCCAAATTGATTTTTGCCGTGAATAAATTGAAGTTACTTGTAAGGTCCCAAAACTTTGTGATTTTATTCCTGCTGGTGAGTTCCAAACCTGATACATAGCTTTTATTTGCGTTGACATAGGAACTAACAAGCATTGTATCCTGATATGCATCTACATATTCAGGTTGAAGGAATCTTGTAATAAGATTGTTTGTGTTCTTGAAATAAATTGAAGCAATGAAATTGTCCCTGTTCTTAAATGTTTTTGAATAAGACAATTCAAATGAGTTGGTGAACTCTGGTTTTAATGCAGGATTACCATGGCTGATGTTAAGTGAATCGGAAATATCAACAAAAGGAAACAACTGCCAAAAGCCCGGACGATTAATTCTCCTGCTGTAATTCAGTTGCAGGTCGCTGTTATCATTTATTTTTTGGCTTAGGAATACACTTGGGAAAAGACTGATCGGGAAATCAATATCAAAGGTTTCCCCTTTGTTAACTAGTTCTCCTTCGTATTTAGAACTTTCTGCCCTCAACCCAAGCTGGTAACCAAAATTCTTAACCTTGCTAGAATAAGTTGCATATGCTGCATATACCTGGTCTCTGCTATTATAGATAATGTTTTGTGCAGCAATGGGAACCTTAAAACCATTACCATCTACAAAATAATAGTCTGTACCGCTGTTTACTTTTCTTACGGATGTTCTTGCACCTAGTTCAAGTTTAGATTTATCGGTTAATGGATTCGAATAATCAGTTTGAACAATGAGGTTTTCATTGTTGCCGCTTCCAAATTGTTGCTGCACATAGGTGCGGTTGAAAACGTTTCCTGGCAAGTCAAAATAGTTGGAAGTGATGGTATTGTTATTTTCATTTTTGCCTTTGTTGTAAGTGGCATCTACAGTCCACTCATGTCCTGCCTTTGGGAAATTATGTTTGAAGCTGGCCTGAGAGCTGCGGTTACGGAATTGGTTATGAGAATCAGATTCTCTTTCCTGCAGATTATCGAACGATTGATTGCTTGTTGAATCAGTGTAAATAGAGCTCATGGAAGTCGGGTTCATATTTGCCCGCATGAAGCTTTGCGTTAGTGTAAGTGTGTTACGGTTATCGATAAAGTAGTCAATGCCAACACGGCCAAAACCGAACGCTCCTTTCATCGTGCTTTCATCGTTCTGCAAAGAATTATTGGGTTTTGAACCGAGGGTGTTTCTTGTTGTTGTTCCGCTGCCAATGGACTTACGTTGGTTGTAATTAATACTTGCAAAGAAGTTGATTTTATTCTGACGGATATTAATATCACCGCCCGATCCAACCCGGCCCCTTGAATCAACATTTGCTCTTAAATTACCGCTGTACCCAATTCTTCTGTTTTTCTTCATTACGATATTCAGAATTCCGGCAGTTCCACCTGATGCATCAAATTTTGCGGAGGGGTTTGTAATAATCTCAACGCTTTCAATAGCGTCGGCGGGAATTTGATCCAGAGTTAAATTGGTTGGTCTTCCGTCAACAAAAATTTGAGGAGCTGCATTACGTAACGTCACGTTTCCGTCAATATCAACATTTAGAGAAGGAACGTTCTTCATTACGTCAACAGCCGATCCACCTGCAGAAACAATATTCTTTTCCACATTAAAAACCTTGCGGTCAATTCCTAACTGCAATAAAGGTTTGGATGCCGTAACGGTAACATTGCTCAAGATCTGGTTGTCTACTTCCAGCTTTATGTTGCCCAAATCTTTATCAAGTGCACCAAGCATAGCCGAGGGATCTCCATTGCTCATATTATTACGGTTAGGCATATCAAAAGCAACTTGTTTTTCTATTTCCTTGTAGCCGATTCCAGTAATTTTTAATTTATATCGGCCAAACAGCGGGACGTTTTCAACGCTGAAATCGCCGGTGTTTGTAGTAAGCATTCCACCTACAACAACCTCTTTCGGTTTTTTGGTTGCTGTATCCATTTTGGTTGTGACGAGAACAACAGAAGCTGCTTCAATTCCCTTGTTAGCACCATCTACAATCTTTCCATAAAACCTTCCTGCCGGCATTTGCCCTTGTTGTCCGTTACGCTGGAAACCGCCCGGCATCTGTCCAAAAGAAAGGGCTGTAATCATAACAAGGATAGCAAGGGGAAAAATTTTCTTCATGCACATAAATTTATTGGCGGCAAAGGTAACAGAGTAGGGGTGGCTTACTTATTAGCGTTAACCATAATTAACGTGAAATTGATGAATGGTAAAGCAACGGCAAACACACCTAGGACAAATAAAATAAGCCTCGGGAGAGGCTTATTTTGGGTGGCTAACCGGGCTCGAACCGGCGACCCTCAGAACCACAATCTGATGCTCTAACCAACTGAGCTACAGCCACCGTATCAGGCGGCAAAAATAATGAATGAAGTTGAAAAAAATCTTCTCTGCGCAATCAATGGCAAACAATTTTTTTGAATTCAACCGTTTTAAAATCATTTGGCATCTTTATAGTTATCATTTAACGTAGATAAACAATCATTAGTGAAAATTTTCCGCCCATCAAAAACGTTTGTTAAACCAAAACTTAAAGCTTTCAGAGCTTTTATTTTGAATTAAATTTGAGAGATATGCCTAAGGCAATAAAATATCTGATTAGTATGAAACGACTACCGATAGTGATCGCAATGGTAATTGCAGGAGTTTTTCTGGCTTTCAACACGATGGGCAAATCCAATACTCCTCCTCCAACCAAGTATGAAAAAATTCTTCAAATGGTCGGCGAATATTTAAGGCAGGGCCATTTTAGTCCGAAAGACATCAATGACGATTTTTCTAAAAAGGTTTTCAACAGGTACTTCGAAGATATGGATAATGATAAGGACATTTTCCTGAAACAGGATCTTACTTCTTTAGATCAGTTTTCAACAAAAATTGATGATGAGATCAAAGGAGCACCTGTGCAATTCTTTTTTGAAGTAGGAAAATTGTTCAATAAGAGAGCAGAAGAAGCTGCGGCAATTTATAAAGATGTTCTGTCGAAACCTTTTGATTTTACCGTTAATGAATCTGTGACAACAGACCCCAAAAAAATAAATTTTCCTGCTTCTGAAGCTGAACGCAGGGAAGTCTGGCGCAAGCGTTTGAAATATCTTACACTGCAGCGTTATACTGATTTGCTTGATGCAAGAGAAAGCAATAAAGGAAAAGAAGGTTTTACTGTAAAAACAGATAAAGAATTGGAGCAGGAAGCCCGTGAAAAAGTGAAAGCTTCAATGGACAGAACTTTTGAACGTTATCGAACAAAATTTGATGACGATGAAAAATTCAGTGTGTTTGTAAATACCGTCACTTCCATGATGGACCTTCATACCGAATACATGCTTCCGCTTGATAAAAGATATTTTGATGAAACCTTAAGTGGTTCGTTTGATGGCATCGGTGCTCAGTTAGGTTATGACGAAGGAAATATCAAAATTGTAGCGGTGTTACCTGGCGGTCCTGCCCAAAAGTCTACGCAGGTAGAGGTAGGTGATGTTGTGGTTAGAGTAGCACAAGGCTCCGATACTCCGGTTGAACTTGCGGGTTTTGACGTTACTGATGCAGTTAAATTGATTCGTGGTAAAAAAGGTTCTGAAGTTCGATTAACATTAAGAAAGAAAGACGGAACGTTGAAAACAGTTTCATTGATCCGTGATAAAATTGTTCAGGATGAGACTTATGTAAGAAGCGCTGTTATCGACCAGGGAACTTCTAAAATCGGGTACATAATGCTGCCTGAGTTTTATGCCAACTTCAACGATCCATCTGATCCGCACCAAAGTGCGATTGATGTAGAGAACGAGGTTCGCAAACTAAAAGCAGCGAAAGTTGATGGAATTGTAATAGACCTGAGAAACAATGGAGGTGGTTCTTTGAATGATGTAGTTAAGATGGCTGGATTGTTTATCGATCATGGCCCAATTGTACAAGTGAAGAGCAGGGGACGCCAACCAGAAGTATTGAAAGATAATGATGGTGGGGTATTATGGGATGGTCCTTTAGCTGTTATGGTAAATGAGTTTAGCGCTTCGGCTTCTGAAATTTTTGCGGCAGCGATGCAGGATTATGGTCGCGCAGTCATCATCGGAAGTACAAGCACATATGGAAAGGGAAGTGTTCAGCGTAGCATTGGCTTGGATCCTGATAATTTTATGTCATCCAATTCTGACCTTGGCTCTTTGAAATTAACCCTTCAAAAGTTCTATCGTATAAGCGGTGGTTCTACGCAATTAAAAGGCGTAACGCCGGACATTGTTATTCCTGATTTCTATGAGTATTTGAAGGTTCGTGAAAAGGACAATTGGAACGCACTGCCATATGATGAGATCAACAAGGCTAACTATACAATGTGGCAGCCGGGATTCAGTTATCAAACTGTAGACAATCTTGCAAAAACCCGTGTGGCAAATGATTCTATTTTCAAACTAATAAAAACGCAAACTGAAATTCTTGCAAAACAGGATGATAAAGAATATCCTTTAGAGATCAGTCAATTCAGGAAAGATCAAAAAGTAACTCGTGATGCGGTGAAGAAAATAGAGGGCTTAATCAAACTGGACAAGGCCATACCGGTTTCTTTTCTGCCGCAAGACCAGGATCGCTATATCTCTGCCGATAAGGATAAAACAGAGCGATACAAACAGTGGCTCGGTAATGTAAGTAAAGATATTTATGTTGACCAGGCTGTAAAGGTGATCAACGATATTGTTACACAGGAAAACCTAGCAAAAGCTAATGGAACTACACCTGCAAAGACTTTCTAAGCAGGCTAATTAAATAATTGTAAAAACCATTCGTATGAAACGAATGGTTTTTTTATTGCTATTCCGTAATGGTTGATTCTTTACCTGTTTTATCAATGTAAACCCACTTGCCGTTTGCTTTCAACACTTTTGCAACTCCCTGATAGAATGACACTGCATAACTGTACTTGAATGCTACTACTTCATTTCCTGAAGTGTTGATGAAACCCCAAAGGCCTTTCTTGTTAACTGCTGCCAACCCTTCTGAATAACAGGATGCATTGTCGTAGATCAGTGGAATAATCACCTTACCTGACCTGTCAACAAAACCGAAATGATTTCCTTTTGAAACGAGTCCCAAACCATCAGCAAAACTGTTGGCGTCCTCGTAATCACAAGCAACAACTTCTTTACCTGTACTGTCCAGAAATCCCCATTTACCGGCTTTCTTTACAGCAGCCATTCCATCATTGAAGTGTAATGCATCATCGTAAATTAAAGGAACAACCAGTTTCCCTTCTTTGTTTACAAAACCTTTCTTACCTGCTTTACTTACCAGTGCAAGACCATTGTTAAAATCATCCAGATTGTCGTATTGTTTTGCCCATTCCTGGCACCATGAAGTGGAAGAAAGCAGTAATGCTGTTATTAGCAAATAATATTTCATAACTGCTTATTTAAGTGAACGCAATTGTTAGCACTGTTAAGCTACGAAGGATAGCAGGGGAAGCACATGATATTGAGCAGTCGAAAAGATGACTGAAATTAGGATTTGGAGGTATGGAATAAGTGTAAATTAAGCGTACTAACTCCGTTTGGTTGTAATCAAAGTGGCAGAAAAGTCAGAACGTGGAGAAAGAAGAAATGATTCGTTGTCGTTGTCTTTATTCTTTTTTTTCTTCTTGTCGCCGTCATCTGAATCTTTATTCTTTTTTTTCATTTCATTTTCTACGACATTTTCTTTATTGCCATTGTTTGAAACAGCAGATCTTACATCTTTCCAAAAGACGACAGTTGCTATTATAGCAAGTATAAGAATAGTCATTGCAACTTTTTCAACCCGTGTCATAGACATTGTTTGAGACAGATATACAAACAATATGCCGCGAGCTTCTCAAAGTGATTAAAGCAATGATGAGCCTAGTTCAGGTATCTCTGTTCCAAAATCTTTTTGTGATGCAATGCATGGCCAAGTAGAATATAACCGATGCCCTTCACATAGGTTGGCTTACCGCTGGCAACGCCGGGTTGTTCTAATTGGTCTTCATCAAAAGAATTGAACAGGATGAAAGAAGATTCCTGCACCGTTTTTAATTCTTTGAGTAAATCTTTTTTGCTTCTGTCGTTTGCTTTCGAGTTGGCTGCAAAAATGTTTTCATCAAACCCGGGTAATGGTGTTTGATCTTTGCGTGCAAAGCATAACGCTCTGTATGCAAAAACTCTTTCTGCATCAATAATATGTTGAACAACTTCTTTAATCGACCATTTACCTTCCGCATAACGGTAATTCCATTTCTTTTTAGGAATATCTTTTAGAAAAGAAATGAGTTCTGTCTGATGCTTATCGAATGCAGTTTTTAAGTCATCATTAATAATGAGATTAATGTACTTGTGATAATATTCAGGAACCCTGGAAAGATCAACGTTTTGCATAGCAGTGTTTTAAATGAACAAAGGTGTGTCAGGTACATTGCAATTTACGAATGAATGACTGCTTTGAAATGAACAGGTACGACTTTATTCAATTTATTTTATTGTGAACGCCAAATGGAACTACCTTTCTAAAGCCAGGAGTTTTCTTTATACCAGTCAATCGTTTCTTTCATTCCTTTCTCGAGTGAGTATGCTGGTTGTGAATTAGCATGCTTCCACGTTTCTGCAGCATTGCAAAGCCAGTTTGGTGTCGTCATTTCGGCAAGTTTCTCAGCATTTAAAAAAGGCTTGCTGCCAAAGAGGTTATATATGCTATCTGCAAAATGAACGCCTGCTTTAATAACCGGTGCCGGGAATCTTATTTTGATTGTTTTTTTATTCAAAATTGATTTGATTACTTCCACTAATCTCTCCCTGTCATATTCGGCAAGGTCAGAAACCAGATAGGAACGATTCACAAAGCGAGACTCGAGCAATTGAATCATTACCCGGACGAGATCTTTCACGTATATCATCGACAGCATTTGCTTCGATCTGCCAAGATGAAATTCAAATCCTGAAGTGACCAATGAAATAAATTTCAAAAAATCCTTATCGCCCGGACCATAGACAGCAGTTGGGTTGATGATGAGGTGAGGAAAATTGTTCAGGCTTGCGATGTGCTTTTCTGCCATCAACTTGCTCTTTCCATAAGTGGAGATTGGATTTTTAGGATGAGAAACTTCAATAGGAGTGAAGGACGCATCTCCGGGCCCGAAAGCAGACAGGGAACTAACAAAAAGAAACTTCCTGAATTGCATACCCGACTCCTTTAATGCAGTAGTAAAGTTTTTCGTGTTCTGAAAGTTTACATCAATAAAATCATTTGTTTTCCTGGCATAAGTGATGCCGGCATTGTAAATGATAAAATCGAAATGCTCATTTTGCACTGCGAAATCTTGCAGAACAGATTTGATCTGCACTGGTGATGAAAGATCAAATTCAACCAGTTGTATTCCATCCCTGGGAAGTAATTGCAGATTGCTGCTTTTCCTGACTCCTGCATGAACATTATAGCCTTGATACAAAGCTTCTTTCACCAGGTTACTGCCAATAAAACCACTGGAGCCAACCACCAAAACCTTCTTGTTAAGATTCATTTCGGAGATATTTTATATAGCACCTTCTCCGCTTATGTTGTACAGCATCAAAATATTGCCATAACGATTGCACTTTCGTATTGTCTTCCAATTCTGGATTGGTTTCCGCCCACTTAATATTGCTGCTGATATAAGCTTTACCCATTTCGTTTATCAGGATTGCATTTACGCCTTTGTTCTGGAAATCCTTTCTGATTCCGACAATCAGCATATCGACCGCGTCATTCTTTTTAAGGGCTTTTAAAAGGTGAATAAAGCCAAAGGGGAAAAGCTTGCCCTTGCTTTTTTGTAATGCTGCGGATAAGGAAGGCATACTAATACCGACGGAAATAATTTTATCATTCTTGTCTGCAATCATGCAAATAAAATCAGTGCGCAAAAAAGAAAGATATTGTTTGGCATAATACGCTGTTTGTTTCTTTGTTAAAGGAACTACGCCGTACAACTCTTCATAAGTTGAATTAATCAGTTCAAAGATCTCTTCGGCATAAGGCAATAAGTCCTTTGGTTTTTTAGTGCGTATAATTTTTAGATCATATCTTTTTTCAACGTTTAATGCAATTTGTTCAATGCGCTCCGGAATGGAGTCGGGCACTTTAATTCTGTATTCAATCCAGTCTGTATCTTTTTTATATCCGCAGATTTCTAAAGATTTTGGATAATATGGATGATTATAGATGGTTGCCATTGTGCCCCTCTGGTCAAACCCTTCAATCAACATGCCTTCGTAATCAAGGTCGGTAAAACCGAGCGGGCCATGAACAGCGTCCATATTTTTTTCTTTTGCCCAGTCCTCAACCTGTTTAAGTAATAACCGTCCTACAACCTCGTCTTCTTCAAAATCAAACCATCCGAAGCGCAGATAATTCTTATTCCATTTTTTAATAAACGCATTATTCAATATTGCCGCTATGCGACCAACTACTTCACCGTTTTTATAGGCGAGCCAATATCTCGATTCACAGTGATCAAAGGCAGGATTTTTTTCTTTGCTAAGTGTCGTCATCTCATCAAACATCAACTTCGGTATATGATAGGGGTGGTTTTTGTATAAGAGATATGGATATCTCACAAATTGTTTAAGTTGTTTTTTCCCGCTAATTTCTTTTATGACGACATCCATGTTAAAAAGTTTAGGAAACGATATTTAGCTGCCTTGAGATGGAATGTATTTTTTCCAAAGCTATTTCGATCTGCTCACGTTTATGTGTAGCCATCAGGCTAAACCTGATTAGTGAATCTTCTTTGGATACTGCGGGTGAAGTAATGGGGTTGACAAAAATACCTTCATCCAACAGCAGGCGTGACAGTTGAAAAGTTTTCAGATCATCGCGAACGTATATGGGGATGATGGGTGTAATTGATTTTCCTGTATCGAAGCCAAGACGTTTAAGTTCATTTAAAGTAAAGTTGGTGTTGATCCAAAGTTGTTCAATTCTTTCAGGTTCACGTTGAATGATTTCAAGAGCCTTCATTGCGGCGGCAGCAGCAGCGGGTGAAATGCTTGCGCTAAAGATCAGAGATCTTGCGTGATGTTTTAAAAAATTGATTGTTTGAAAATCCGATGCAATGAAACCGCCAATAGATGCCAGAGATTTACTGAAAGTTCCCATGATAAGGTCAACCTTATCCGATAATCCAAAATGCGAAGCCGAACCATCTCCCAAGGTGCCGACAACACCTATTCCATGTGCATCGTCTACCATTACAGAAGCTGAATATTTTTCTGCCAATTGGACTATTTCGGGTAAGTTAGCTATATCACCATCCATGCTAAAAACACCGTCGGTTATAATCAACTTTATTTTATCTGCTTCGCATGATCGCAAAGTTTTTTCCAGCGACTGCATGTTGTTGTGTTCATACTTCAATATTTTTCCGAAACTCAGTCTTGCACCATCAATGATCGAAGCATGATCAAATTCGTCTAATATCAGGTAGTCATGTCTTCCTACCAGTGCACTGGCAACGCCAAGGTTCACCTGCATTCCTGTACTGAAAACAAGCGCAGCATCTTTTTTTACAAATTCTGAAAGCTTTTCTTCCAGCTTGAGATGAATGTCCAGAGTGCCATTGAGAAAACGTGAGCCAGCACAACCACATCCATATTTGCTAATCGCATCCTGGGATGCTTTTTTTATTTCGGGGTGGTTAGTTAGTCCGAGGTAACTGTTCGAGCCAAACATTAAGACAGGCCTTCCGTCAATAATCACTTCAGTATCCTGATCAGATTCTATGACGCGGAAATATGGGTATAATCCAGCTTTTTTTACTTCATCCGGTCTTGTGAATTTTGCTACTTTTTGATGAAGCAGGCTCTCTTTTTCAGAGATATTCAGTTTCTCCAGGACACCACTCATAGCTGAAACAGTTTGGCTTTGATAACAAATAAAAGCCACTAAGCAAAAACAAAACATGACTTTCATCAAAAGCGAAGGACTCTACTATAAAAAAATCTCCCACCAGAGCGGGAGATTCAAATTTATAAGTGGATGCGTTATGCTCTTTTTGCCTGTTTTACTTTCATTTGCTTAACAGGTGCTTTTTGAGATGTCATCTGTTGTGCAAGTTTTGCGGCTTCGTAAGCATTGATCAGGCCACCGCTTCTGCTTAATTCAGAAAGGCTTACTTCTTCATCAGTACCAGGTTTTGTTGCTTTGACAGTTGGCTTTACTGAACTCTTTTCCAAAACAGTTTTCAACTGTTGAGGAGTGAGCTTGGGATAATATTCCAATAAGAACGCAGCCACGCCAGCTGTAACTGGAGAAGCCATGCTTGTTCCTGAAGCATTCCCATAAGTGTTACCACCAGGAATTGTTGAATAAATATTTACACCTGGAGCAAATACATCAACTTCCTTTTTACCATAGTTTGAAAAGTTTGCAGCTAAACCACCATTACCGGGATCACCGCTTGCGCCAATGGTTAAAAAGTTTGTAGGTTTTGTTCCATCTAAAAGTTTAGGAGTAGGGAAGTTGTAATCGCTATCAAGATTCTTTGCATCGTTACCAGCGGCATGAACCAACAACACACCTTTGCTTTCGGCATATTTTACCGCATCGTCAACCCACTGCTTTTGCGGAGAATAACTTTTACCAAAGCTCATGTTTATGACCCTGGCCCCGTTATCAACCGCATAGCGAATAGCCAGTGCAATGTCTTTATCATGCTCATCGCCATCCGGTACTGCACGGATCATCATAATACGAACATTATCTGCAATGCCATCTATACCTTTTCCATTATTGCGAACACCACCAATGATTCCTGCTACGTGTGTTCCGTGAAAAGGTGTGCCGGCCATGATATCATTATTGCCGTAGAATTTATCATTGATATCATTTTCATTGTCCTTTACAATATCGCCACGGTAGTTTGGCGGTGCAGCGGTCACTGTTTCAGCTTTACGCATTTCACCTTCTATTTCTTCCAGTAATTGCTGGTTGGTAATGTCAAGGTTATTATTGTTCATTGCACAGATACCCAAAATAATTTTTTTAGTTGTAGCAGCATCGGCGTTAGAAGGAGTATAGGACTGCAGGTCATGACCATTGTATTCTTCCTTCTTCAAATCAGCTCTTATGCTGGAGTCTCCCGGCTTCAGTTTGTTATAAACAAATTTTGCCTGCGCCAATTGAGTAGGATCTACATTGTCCACAACATCGCCTTTTGCTCTTTTCCACGTTTCATATAAAGCCTGGTCCGCCTTGCTTAACATAGAAGCATCTGTTATATTTTCAAATTTGCCTTTGTATGTGTGATATACCCTTGCTGCTTCGTAAGAATCTTCCTTTACATTTCTTCCATCACGGCCACCAATAAAATTCCATCCATGAATATCATCCACATAACCATTTCCATCGTCATCGATCCCGTTGCCCGGAATTTCTTTGGGGTTTGTCCACAAAACAGATTTCAAATCTTCATGTGTTGTATCGATACCTGAATCAATAATAGCTACCAACACAGTTTGACTTTTTTTGCCTTTTACAAAATCGTAGGCTTTGTCAAGACTGATTCCATAATAACCACTAGATTTTTGATCTTTCAAATGCCATCCGTTGGGAACCGTTTTCAATGTACTGGTTTGAGCAAAAGAGGCAATACTTATTACCGTTACCGAAAGTGTCAGTACGGATTGCTTCAAGGTGTTCAGCATGTAAATAATCGTTTTTTGAATTTGAGTAGCTGTAAAAATACGTAAAGCATCTCTACGAGTTTGTGAAGAAAAGGACAAGTGGTTGTTAAAACAACTGTCCTTTTTCTACAGCGAATTCATCTGTTATTAATTTTCTAATCTTAATCAAAAGATAATAAGTTCAACCCTGCGATCTACAGGGTTTTCTTTTGTGTCACCATCTTTACTAATGTGCTTGCTTGAACCCATGCCAATTGATTCAATCCGGTCAGAAGCGATCCCTTTGCTTACGAAATAATCTTTCACACTATCTGCACGCTTTTGTGAAAGAACAGTGTTCGATTCTTTCACAGGTCCTGAAGTGTGACCTTCGATTCTGATTTTAAGTGTTGGATTATTTTTTAGTATGTCAGCTACTTCATCCAGAACAGGGAAGGAAGAAGGTGAGAGTGCTGTACTCTTGAATTCAAACTGGATGCGTTTGGCCGCATATTCAATTTTTTGTTGTTGTTCTTTGGTGATTTTATTAGGACAGCCGTGATTGTCTTTGTTACCCGCCACTGTCGGACACTGGTCTTCTTCGTCGTTCACACCATCTTGATCGGTATCGGGCACAGGGCAACCATTGTATTTTTTTGTACCGGGAACGTCGGGACATTTGTCTCCATTATCAAGTACACCATCCCTGTCCTTATCAAGTAAAGGACAGCCATGGTTTTCAACCGGACCTGCCTGGCCAGGACATTTATCATCTTCGTCCCTCGTGCCATCGCCATCACTATCAAGAGGACAACCTTTGTTTCTTAAAGTGCCTGGAATATCAGGACATTTATCTTCCCTGTCCGCAATGCCATCGCCGTCTTTATCTGGACAACCCTTTGTTAAAGCAGTTCCGGGTAATTCAGGACATACATCTTCGTCATCGGGAACCCCATCTTTATCCTTGTCCTTAACAACAACTGTTTTGCTTGGATTGCCAAGAAAAATTCCAAGGTTAAATGTTATTGTTTTGTGTTTGAATGATTGATCATCTGATTTGAGGAAATCAGTGATTCCCTGGCTGTAACCCAGCGTTATAAATGCTCTTCCAAATTCAAAACCGGTTAGTGCGTTTGCGGAAAAATGAATTGTTCTGTATTTGTTGTTCGCGGTACCAACAGGCAAATCTTTATTAATGACCTGTTTGTAATGAGGCTTTGTTGAAGTGTCGATAGATACAGTTGTAAAATCTGTTGAACCATTATAAAACAATGAAGCCTGGCCACCCGCACCCAATAAAAATTTCGTTTTCCCTTTCAATGGAAACTTGTAAAGCAGGTTAAGTGGTATGTCGATATAATTGAGTTTAAGATTGGTTGTTGCTTCTGACAAATGCAGATCGCCGTCAGCAAGATTCACATTGCCTGTATTAAAAGCCTGGTATGTTTGCGACCCTCTTGCTGAATAAATTGCACCGGTTCGGAAAAACAATGTCTGCCTTTTGCTCAAGGGCGAATTAGCAATGAAGCCGAAGCTTAGCCCGGTGTGTTTAGTTACACTATAGTTGGAACTGGTATCCGGCTGCAATGAGAAATTTGGAGATACAGAACTGACTTGAGGACCTGCAACAATAGCAACCGAAAACTGTGCATTTGCAGTAGTAAATAATGCTGATATAGCAAGAGATAAAATTAATCTTCTCATAGGAGTTGAATTCGGTTCCAAGATATAGCGATTTCTCTATAAATCAAACCTGATACCCTGCGCCAAAGGCAACTTCGTACTGTAGTTGATGGTGTTGGTTTGCCTGCGCATATAAACACGCCATGCATCACTACCGCTTTCCCTGCCACCACCTGTTTCTTTTTCTCCACCGAAGGCACCGCCAATCTCTGCTCCCGAAGTCCCGATATTAATATTGGCTATACCACAATCGCTTCCTGCTGACGAAAGAAATTGTTCTGCTTCACGCAGATTTAATGTCATTATGGAGGATGATAACCCTTGAGGCACGCCGTTTTGAATAGCAATAGCTTCATCGAAGTTTTTATACTTCAACAAGTAAAGAATGGGTGCGAAAGTTTCATGTTGAACAATCTCATAATAAGGCTGAACTTCTGCAATGCAAGGTTTAACGTAACAACCGCTTTCGAAACCTTCACCATTTAATACACCACCTTCCACAATAAATCTTCCACCTTCTGCCTTGCACTTTTCGATTGAATTCATGTATATCTGCACGGCATCTTTATCGATCAACGGTCCTACGTGATTTTTTTCATCAAGAGGGTTCCCGATTCGCAATTGATTGTATGCGGTTACCAATTTGCTTTTGAACTGGTCATACACATCTTCATGAATAATTAATCTTCTTGTGGTAGTACAACGTTGTCCTGCAGTTCCAACGGCACCAAACAAACAACCAACTAATGCCATTTCGAGGTCGGCATCTTTCGAAATAATGATGGCATTATTACCACCAAGTTCCAACAATGATCTTCCCAGTCTTGCACCAACTGCCGCACCGACAGCTTTACCCATACGGGTAGAACCTGTTGCAGAAACTAATGGAATGCGTTTATCATTAGCAATGCGTTCGCCTAAATCTCTTTCGCCAACAACTAAATTGCAAACACCTTCGGGAACATTATTTTGCTTGAAAACTTTTGCAATGATGTTTTGACAGGCAACTCCGCATAAAGGTGTTTTCTCTGATGGTTTCCACACAATCACATCACCACAAATCCATGCAAGCGCAGCATTCCAACTCCACACAGCAACCGGGAAATTAAATGCAGAAATCACTGCAACAATTCCAAGCGGATGCCATTGCTCATACATACGATGACCGGGACGTTCGCTATGCATGGTTAATCCATGCAATTGCCTTGAAAGACCGACAGCAAAATCGCAGATGTCGATCATTTCCTGCACTTCACCATAACCTTCCTGCAAACTTTTTCCCATTTCATAAGAAACAAGTTTGCCTAATGCTTCTTTATTTTTTCTCAGCTCATCTCCAATTTGCCTTACAACATCGCCGCGTTTTGGCGAAGGCCACATTCGCCATTCTGCAAACGCTTTCTCTGCCGTGCGAATAATTTGATTATAAGCTTCATCTGTACAACTGCTTATTTCGGCGATCTCTTTTCCATCAACTGGAGAGAAGGAAGTAATGAGTTTTCCATTTCCTTCTGCCCAGTTGGCGCCGGTGGAAGCACCGCTATTTTTTGCGGCTATCCCAAGTTGTTTCAACACATCCTGCATAAAATTATTTTGACAAAGATATTTTGATTCCTCCCATCAGCCATCGGCCGGACATCTGTGGGCCAAGAAGGTCTGCATATTTTCTATCGAAAATATTGTCTGCTTCAACGAAGACACTTAACAATTTCCTGATGACGTTAGTTTCGATCTTTCCATTGAGTACAAAATAGTCAGTGGATATTTTAGCAATATCTGCGGTTGAAGTGCGTGGACTGCGTTTTTTGTATAATCCGTTTACGCTAACTGTAAAAAAATTTGACGAATACACGGCATTGAATGTGGTCAAAAATTTTGCGTGGGATGAAATATAGAATGTAGGAGTAGAACTACTGCTTTTGTCATTGAGCCATGTTAAACCAATACTCGCCCAAACCTGCTGCTGATTCTTCAATTGTTTTGAATATTGAATTTCGGTTTCAAAGCCTTTTGTACTGAGCTCAGAGATATTTCTTGCAAGCTGATAACTTCCGGCAGGAGAGAGGTTTGATTTTCTAGGCATATCAGCGTATGAAGTGGGCACATAATCAATCGCATTCTTTTGATTGCGTTTAAAATATGTTGCGGAGAGTTTCAAATCATTCAAAAGAAAATAGTCGGCACCAACTTCATAACTGAATGAATGTTCCGCATTCAATTCAGGATTCCCGATACTGCCGCTGCTTACGAAAGTCTTGTTGTAATTGTTATAACGTTCGGTGAAGTCTGCATCACGAATAGTCCTTCCTGCGCTTCCTCTTAGTTGTAAATTATGTTTTTTGAATGAAAGATTGATTTGCGGATCAAATTCCCACCCATAGCCATCGCTGTAATCCAATCTTGCTGCAGGACTTAAAAAGAAATAAGATCCAATTGACTGGTTTAATACAACAAAAGCTGCCGCCTGGTTAATGATATGGTTGCCACGATCGTTGGAAGTGATTTTTTTGTTGATGAACTGTAATCCCGAAGTAATAATGGTTTTTTCTTTCAGTTTCCATTCATCCGTTAGCAATGCCTGGGTTAGTTTGCTATTGTTTTTGTTCGGTGTTAAACCAGAATTGAATTTGTATTCATCACTTAATTCTTTAAATCCTACCAGTAAGCTAATTCTGTCTTTGAGGCCACTATGTATTAAAGCGAGTTGATTCCATGTGGTGGTCACTTGTTCCTTTGCAGTGTCAGAAACAAAAGGTGTATAAAAGTTTTGCGCAGCAAAATCACGATCATCATATGCTGTGCGGAATTTCACTTCCCATTTTTCTGACAAATGGTGATTGAATGAAAACGAAGCAGTGTTATTATGAATAAATCCTCTTGTTCCTCTCTGCGCCTGCCCCGTCGTAGTATTTGTGAGCAAGCCTGCGGCAACTGATGTCGTTCCATTATCATAAAATCCACCAACATTCAAATTGAGAAAATTGTATTCGCCGCCGGTAATTTGTGCAATGGCATTTAATTTCTTTTTGTCCGATGATTTTGCAGCGAATGTTTTTGTAATGATGTGCACTACGCCGCCAACCGCTTCACTCCCATAAATGGCAGATGCAGCCCCCTTCAAAATTTCGATGTGATCAATCTCAGATGGAGCAATCGGGAAATAGCTTGTAAAATGTCCCGAGTTGGGATCATTCAATCGTAAGCCATCGAGTATAACCAGCACCTGTTGAAAAGTTCCGCCGCGAATTACTATATCACTTTGTGAACCTAACGGTCCGCGGCTTTGGATCTCAATTCCAGGTAAGTAACGGAGTAATTCGTCAACAGAATGAACAGGTAAATTAGCAAACCGTTCTCCTTTGATTACAACCAAATCTCTTCCGGTTCTCGAAGCTTTTTCTGGATTAATGGATGTTGTGATTGTTACCGGATCTAGTTCTGAATTTTTCTCCTGGGCAAATGTGTAGTTAGTGATGATGCTTACAAACAAGCATAAAGCGATTGGTTTCATTGTTGGTTTCTGAATTTTTAATAAGACTCTGATTGATTAGGAAAGTCATTGGAACGGACATCTATCACATATTGCTGAATCGCTTTTGTAATTTGTTCATGCAGATTTAAATATTGACGTAAAAATCTTGGCTTGAATTCGGTGTTGATACCAAGCATATCATGCATTACTAACACTTGTCCATCGCAATGCGGACCAGCACCAATTCCAATTGTAGGAATATGCAGAGTTTTCGAAACTTCTTTCGCCAATGATGCGGGAATTTTTTCCAGCACCACAGCAAAGCAACCCGCCTCCTGCAAGACCAGCGCATCTTTTTTTAATTTTTCAGCTTCTTCTTTTCCTTTCGCACGAACATTATAAGTACCAAATTTATAAATGGATTGGGGCGTTAAGCCAAGATGTCCCATCACCGGAATACCCGCACCAATAATTCTCTTTGCAGACTCAAGAACTTCTTCGCCACCTTCAAGTTTTATGGCATGGGCCCCGGTTTCTTTCATGATGCGAATGGCTGACGCAAGTGCTATATCACTATTACTTTGATAAGAACCAAAAGGAAGATCGACCACTACAAGGCATCTTCCCACACCACGAATTACTGAGGAAGCATGATAAATCATTTGATCTAATGTAATGGGCAAAGTAGTTTCATGTCCTGCCATTACATTAGACGCGGAGTCGCCAACCAGGATTACATCAATGCCTGCTGCATCAAAAATTCTGGCAAAAGAAAAATCATAAGCTGTGATCATTGAAATCTTCGTTCCCGAAGATTTCATCTTTTGCAGTGTGTTGGTGGTAATGCGTTTAATTTCCGCGGCGGCACTCATGGTAAAAAATTGAGGCCGCAAGTTAGCGATACATGCGGAGATGAGAAAATTGATAGACACCAGAAAAATAGCCTATGCCTTTGGGAAATTAATTATGTATTTGTGCTTGCATTTCTTGTTAATGCTTTTTATCATCGCAGTTTTATCGGCTTGTTACAGGAATGAATTACATTAAACAATTAGATAGCATACGTGCCCTAGCAGTTATTTTAGTTGTCACCTGGCATTGGGTGCCAAGAAACAGTTTTGTTGAAAATCTTCATGCAGGCGCTCTGGGGGTGAATATATTCTTCGTATTAAGTGGATTCCTGATCACACAGATATTATTAACCAATCGCAAAAAAGAAGAAGGCTCAATCACCTCAAAAACACAAGTTTTGAGAAGCTTTTATGCACGAAGAGTGTTGAGGATATTTCCTGTTTATTATCTCACAGTTTTTTTAACTCTGATCTTGAGCTATAAGTTGTCATTAGAAATTTCCAGAAATGAAATGCTTTCCAATATTACCTATACCAGCAATTTTTTTATTTACATAACAAGAGAATGGCCGGTATCGAGTTTGCATTTCTGGTCGCTGGCAGTAGAGGAACAATTTTACCTTGCATGGCCCTTGGTCGTTCTTTTTTGGCCGAAGAAAACTTTGCTGCCGCTTATGCTCTTTTTCATAGCAACAGGTTTGATCAGCCAATTAGTAATTAACGATTATGAATTTGGATATCTCCCTACATACACCTGCCTGGATTGTTTTGGAATAGGTGGGTTACTCGCATTTATTGTAGTCCATCTGCCATTATCTCTCCAAAAATTTTATCGTCTGCTAACTATCTTAAGTATTGCCGTTATTGTTGTTTTCATTGTTTGTTGGAATCTGAATTTTTATTTGCGAAATACCCGATTTTTTCATGGAATTGTATCGGCATGGATGATCACTTACATCCTCATTTACAAAGAAAAAAAGTCTTTACTGGTATCGCTGTTAAACAGCAGATTACTGATAAGTATAGGTAAGGTTAGTTATGGTATTTATCTGTACCATATTTTGTACGTGTACTTTGCCAACAAATACTGGTATAAATATGTTTATGATCATTATTCAGCTTTCATAAACAAAGCGTTTGAGCCCTGGATTTTCACGGTCGCAAATTTTAGCATGCTGTATTTAATCGCATGGTTATCCTGGAAGTTTATTGAAAAACCGACTCTTTCTCTTAAACGCAAGTTTCAATACGGGTAGTAAATTTTTCAAGCTACAGCGAGAAGGGCCACCGAATGCTTCGTCCTGTCAGTTGAAGGGGTACGGACTTTAAGTCATAAAATTTTAATCTTGAGCATTACATTTTTCAATGAGTTTCATTAAATTGGTAGTCCTAAATACCAATATCCATGCAATTACAGAATTACTTTTACATTAACGGCATACCTTACGAGCATCTTTCCTTTAGCGAGCAAAACGAAATAGACAGGTTGATTGAGAGAATTAAACTGGATCATTTATTTGAGCGAATAGCTCTTTACCAGGATCATTATTTCAATATCCAGGAATCCGGGAATCTTCAATCTAAAAAACAATTTGAGTCTGATTTGCCTGATGATCTTACTATGGACCTGATAAAAGCTTACCTGAAAACTAAAGGGCAAATCCCTTCTATCAACTGATGTAAATCTTTCTTGCAGTCTTTCGGCATAATAATTTTAAATCTGGCTTAGCCGTAGACTCTAAAATTGATGATTCTAACCATACCGTATTACTACCTAAGGAAATCAGTAGTTACCACCTTGTTTAAGCCTTTTATGTAATTCATATTTGCAGCGATAAATCAACGCAGCAAATGGTCTCCATGCTCAATAATTTCCTGGTTAAAAAAACTACGTTGGTATTCCCATCGTCCAAAGAGTTGTGGGATTTTTTCAAAATCACCGAGGTGAAGGAATTTCGCCTTGACTCTGCTAAATGTTCTGTTACCGGCAGATTTAACGCTGATGAAATACAACTGGCCAGGAATACATTACAGGCCGTAGAGGAAGTATACACCCACCTCTCTGACCCTCTATGAGTTTTATTTGCTCAACCATCTAAGCACTCAAAATTGATTAAGCCAAATAAAAACCCTTGTCGGGAAACAAGGGTTGTGTTAACCAGTATTCTGAGATCTATCTATTACTAATTTTCATCTGGCTTATTTATATTGATCAATGCTCTCCGGTTCCTGGCTCTTCCATCTGCATTATCTCTTCCGTTGATCAATTCCATTTCTACCGGACAACAAGCTCCGAAGGATTCAAAGCTGATTCGTGCAGGATCAACTCCTTTCTGAATCAAATAATCAGCACATGATCTTGCACGGCGGTCGGAGAGTTTTCTATTGTAGTCAACCGAACCCTTTCCATCTGTGTAACCCGAAACCTGTAAAGTATAAGAAGGATTTTCAGCCAGTACCGTATAAAGAGAGTCCATTTGCTCAAGTCCGCGATCTTTCAAATCACTTTTATCAAAATCGAAATAAACTGTAACAACATTTTCAACCTTCAACACAAATTTCTTTTCAATACAAAGATTTGCGTTTTGTAGTATGTCTATTTGCCAGTTTAATCCGTCAACATTTTCTACTGCAACATCTGTAATTTTCTCATTGTACTTTTCTTTATTCACTATTATTTGATGTAGATCGGCATCATCGCTTATGTCGAAATTATATTTGCCTTCGACAGATGTCGTTGCCTGCAATGTTTTTCCCGATGCATCTTTTATTGTTACCAATGCATCAGCCAGGGGTTCATTGTTTTTGCAATCGAGTATAACACCTGTAATCATTTTTTTCTTGGGTGTTTTTGTCACATTGTAAGCAGATAAACAACATTCCGAACCACGATCAGAACTCACAATTGCATTGCTCAATAAATTTTTGTTTTCAGCTGCGAAGAAATAAACATCATCGCGGGAAGAATTAACCGGATAACCCATATTTTCAGGAGACTTCAATTCTGTGATAGAGCCTTTTGAAGAGAAGAGATCATACCCGCCCATTGTGGGCAGCCTGTCAGACGCAAAAACTAATGTTGCAGAACCATTGTGATAAGAAGGCGCTTGCTCATTGGCATTGGAATTAATAGTAGATGCATTTACAGCCTCGCCAGTTGTGCCATCGGTTAGCAACGGTGCATACCAAATATCAAAGCCGCCTTTACTGCCTTTTCTATCGGAAGCAAAGAATAGATATTTCCCATCAGCAGAGCAGAACGGCTGTTTGCTGTTGTATCCTTCCTGGTTTACTGACTGCAATAATTCCGGCTTGCTCCATCCATTATTTGTTTTGTTAGAAAAATAGATGGAAGAAAGTGTTTGCCCATTTTCTTTTTTCCATTGTGTGAAATACAGGTGCTTACCATCGGGGCTAATACTTGCAGCACCCTGGTTGAATGTCGAATCGATGGATTCGATAAGAACGGGCTCGATATTTTGCATTCCTTCATCAGTTAGCGATGAACTAAATAATCGATTATAATGAGGATTAACATTAAGAGCGATGGAATCATTTTGAGTGCTGGTAAAAAGATATTGATTGCCGCTAATGGCAACAGGAGCGAATACACCTTTGTCCCCAATTGCGGTGTTGATCTTTTGAACGTGGTATAAAACTGAGTCAGGTCTTGATAATTGCTCCCTGATAAACAGAAGTGTCTGTTTTTCGGCAAGTGCTGCATTGTAATGTTCATTGCCGTTTCCATTATCGCTGAAGAAATGATCGAGGCTTTCTTCTGCTGCTATGTAATTACCAAGACTTCGCTGGCAAACCGCAATCCAATAAAGTGAAGATGAATATTTAGCAGAATCCTTTTCAAAACATTCTCTATATAAGTTCGAAGCTTCGCTCCAATAATTGGCTAAGCGATAACTTTCAGCCTGTTTAAAAAGAATGTCAGTCTTGCTTGTATAATTGCCGATTCTCCCTTCGGAATTTCTTTTTGTATTCAAGGGAAAATCGCTGCGGTACTTTGGTTTTACTGCCGGATGCAGAAACTGTCCATATAAGCCAGCTGCTGTGTAATAATCTTTTGCTGCGAAGTATCGATCGGCCATAGCCAAGCGTTGATCAACCTGGCTATTTGCATGCATTAATATCAAACATCCGCACAGCATCAATAATAACCTTGACGAAAGCAGATGGATAATGTCTTTTACTAAGAATGATTTGGTCTTCATATTGTATGGATCAAACATTATTAATGAGTTTTCAAATGATGATTTTACAAACGTGGGCAATGAATAAAATCAACTGTGCCTTTAGTTTCCTTTCTTAGGATATAAGAGAAACTGATTTCAAATGCATTAACATTCCTGGTTGTGGCGCCAAGTTTTGAAGTGTTAACATCATAGCTTACACCAACTAAAAAGTTTTTATAATCAACACCAACGTAAGGGGCGATAGCATCTTTAAAACGATAATAACCGCCGGCCATGATAGTAGTTTCTTCATTCACCATTTTCTGACCATAAACACCTAACATAAATTCTTTGGCGTTGCCTTGTTGGTTGTATAAGACATGCGGAACAATGCTCGTTCCTTCCATCAGGTTGATGCTTGCACCTCCATGGATGGTAAATCTCATTGGGATAGTATTCAGATCAGTGCTTTCAGCAGAAATTATCGGGTCGCTTGGCTTGTTGATGTGATAAAAAGAAATTCCTCCAAAGATGTTGTATTTCCTATCAGGTGAAGCATCATAGTAAAGTGCACCGGTACCCATATCCAGGGTTGTAGCAGACGTTTTATTAAAACTTTCCAATGATGGATTAGCTGCGTTATAACCTGTGATAGGATTCCATTGTTCTCCCCATTTAAATTTGCTTTCATTCACATGACGGTTTAACAATCCAGCCTGCATTGCAAATATCACGTGATGATTTTCATTCTTTCCAAACTTTACACCAGTATATGCAATGGATGCATACGCGTTGAAATAATTAAACCCTCCATCGCCTGCAGATTGGTTTAACAGGTTTACGCCCACAGCAAGATTATTAGTGGTGCTTGCATCAGCGGATATACCTGTGGTACGATAGGGATGGCCCAATGCACCCCATTGGCTACGGTAAATTGCTGACGCCCGGTAATCACCATCACTTTGACCGACCATGGCAGGATTGATATACATCGGGTAGGTATAGTTCTGCGTGAAATGTGGGTCGGTTTGCGCAGACAGTGGTTGCAGTGCAACCAAAGCAAGGCAAACTGTAATAAACACAGACCTTTTCATCGGGATAATTTTGGTTTTATGACAGGATAAGATTTTCATACAAGATTTTATATTGAATGTTCAATGGGCTTCGAATTATCTCAGCAAGGTTATGTTTCCAGATAATTGAATTACTCTTCCATCAGTCATCGTT
Source organism: Flavisolibacter sp. (assembly GCA_035554655.1). GTDB lineage: Bacteria > Bacteroidota > Bacteroidia > Chitinophagales > Chitinophagaceae > Flavisolibacter. Next base: position 242,981 of record DATMIF010000026.1, on the reverse strand, counting down.
GCTTTTACTGTGTACACATATACACCAACGGGTTGAGGCGTTCCCTTGTATTTACCGTCCCATCCTTTTTTCGGATCGGTGATGAGTTGTACCTGTTGCCCGTATTGATTGAATATGCGCATCTCCAGTTTATCAATGTAATTGCTGTAAGCATATAGAATATCATTCTTACCATCGCCATTTGGCGTAAATACGTTAGGAACAAAAACGTCTTTATCCAAAGGAATTACTGTTACTGTATAATTCCTCCCAGCACCCGGGCAACCGTTGTAAACAGGCGTGATTGTAATCGTTCCTTTAATTGGGCTGCTGCCTTTGTTGATTGCAGTGAATGATGGAATATTTCCTGTGCCCGATGCAGGCAGGCCAATTGAAGTATTTGAATTTGTCCAGTTAAAAACAACACCTGCAGGTGTACCTGAAAGTGTGTTACTCGGAATGACAGCTCCATCTTTTACGGTTGTATCGGCTTCAGGATCTACGGCAGCAACAGGAGTAACCGTTACATTGAATATAAAGTTAGCTGCACACTGTCCTGCTGTTGGCGTAAACGTATATGTTCCCGAGGTTTGATTGCTCACGGTTGCAGGACTCCATGTTCCTGTAATTCCATTTACAGATGTTGTTAGCAAAGCAGGAACGTTTGCTCCTGTACAAACGGTGAGCGCAGGACCAAAGTTGAATGTTGGCGTTACGTTTTGGTTAACTGTTACAATAAAGTTGGTACTGGTTAAGCAAAGTCCTGGCTGAGGGTCTGGTGTGAACGTATATACCGCAGATGTTTGGTTGCTTACAATAGCAGGACTCCATGTACCTGTGAGGCCATTGGTCGATGTTGTTGGCAAACTTGGTACCGTACCACCTGCACAAATTACCAATGAAGTACCAAAGCTGAACGTAGGAACTGTATTAGGAGTAACAGTTACATTAAAAGTTGCTGGATTTGCACACTGGCCTGAATTGGCAGTGAAGGTATAAACGTTTGACGTTTGATTGCTTACTGTTGACGGGCTCCATGTTCCTGTAATTCCATTTGTTGATATGGTTGGCAACGAAGGCACTGCACTTCCCTGGCAAATAGTTATTGAACTTCCTATACTGAATGTTGGGGTAACATAAGCATTCACTGTAACAGTAAAGGCAGTACTGGTCGCACATTGACCGGCATCGGGTGTGAAAGTATAAGTTGCGGAATTCAAATTATCAACTACCGAAGGGCTCCACGTTCCTGTGATCCCATTCAATGATGTACTTAAAAATGTTGGTACAGTTCCACCGGAGCAAATTGAAAGCGATGTTCCGAAACTGAATGTTGGCGTTACAATCGGGTTAACCGTAACTATAAACGATGCTGTGATTGCACACTGCCCTGCAGATGGAGTAAACGTGTATGTATCTGAATTTTGATTGTCTACTATTGCAGGTGACCATGTGCCGTTAATGCCATTATCAGAGACAGCAGGTAATGAAGGAACACTAGAACCGGCACAAATTGTCAAAGAAGTTCCAAACGCAAACGTTGGAGTTATGTTTGGACTCACCGTTACTGTAAGTGAAGCTGATGTTGCACACTGTCCTACTGTTGGTGTGAACGTGTAAGTCGCCGAATTCTGATTATCAATTGCAGAAGGACTCCATGTACCGGTGATTCCATTGGTCGATGTTGTTGGAAGTGTTGATACAGATGCTCCGGCGCAAATCGTCATCGATGTTCCAAAGCTAAATGTTGGTGCTAATATTGGATTTACTGTTACAACGAAATTTGTTGAAAGTGCACATTGCCCTGCATCTGGCGTGAATGTATATGTGCCCGAATTGGCGTTATCTACTGTAGTAGGGCTCCATGTACCTGTAATACCATTTGTAGATGTTGCCGGTAATGAAGGAACAACTCCGCCATTGCAAATACTTAATGACGTTCCGAAAGCAAATGTGGGAGTAATATTAGGCGCCACCGTTACAGTTAACGAAGTTGGATTAGCACACTGTCCGCCTGTTGGCGTGAATGTATAAGTTCCTGAATTTTGATTATCTACCGTTGTGGGGCTCCACGTTCCGTTTATTCCGTTAGTTGAAGTTGTCGGTAGAGATGGAACACTTCCACCCGCACATATCGCAAGTGCTGGCCCAAAGCTGAATACCGGTGTCACTATTGGATTAACTGTTACCGTAAAGGTGGTTGGCAAAGCGCATTGCCCGCTTGTTGGCGTGAATGTATACGTGCCTGAATTTTGGTTATCAACTGCCGAAGGCGACCACGCACCCGTAATGCCATTGTTCGATGTTGTCATCAATGAAGGAACACTGGCACCGGCACAAATTGTAAGTGAAGTTCCAAAACTAAATGTCGGTGTTATGTTTGGATTCACTGCAACAGTAAACGAAGCCGTCGTTGCACACTGTCCAGCATCGGGAGTAAATGTATAAGTACCTGAATTTTGATTGTCAACACCAGACGGACTCCAGGTTCCGGTAATTCCGTTTGTTGATGTATTTGGCAGTGCCGGAACAGTTTCACCAGCACAAATTGTTAATGCAGTTCCGAAACTAAAAGTCGGAGTAATATTTGGAGCAACTGTAACCGTAAAGGTTACCGGAGGTGCGCATGCACCGGCAGCAGGTGTGAATGTATAAACGCCTGATACCTGGTTGTCTACCGACACAGGACTCCATGTTCCGCTTATGCCATTTGTAGATGTTGTTGGAAGTGTGGGTACGCTTCCTCCTGCACAAATGGATAGAGATGGACCAAAGCTAAATAAAGGTGTTACAACAGGGTTGACAGTTACATTGAAATTAGTGGTTGTTGCACACTGGCCTGCAGTTGAAGTAAAAGTATATGTTCCGGAGTTCTGGTTATCTACCGTTGCAGGTGACCAGGTACCGCTAATGCCATTATCAGAGGTTGTCGGTAATGAAGGAACGCTATTACCAGCGCAAATGCTAAGTGAAGGGCCAAAGGTGAACGTTGGCGTTATATTTGGATTTACGGTTACACTAAACGTTGTTCCGTTTGCACATTGAGAGCCGCTCGGCGTGAATGTATAAGTTGCAGAATTCACATTGCTAACTGACGAAGGACTCCATGTTCCAGTGATTCCATTTTGTGATGTTGTTGGTAATAAAGGCACACTTCCTCCTGAACAAATGGTAAGCACTGTTCCAAAACTGAACGTTGGTGTTGTTCTTGGCGTGACAGTCACATTCATTGTTACAGACACTCCGCATTGTGCAGCATCAGGAGTAAAAGTATAGGTGCCTGAAACTGTATTATTGATAACCGAAGGACTCCAGGTTCCGGTAATTCCATTTAATGATGTTGTCGGCAAAGTTGGTGCGGTTGTTCCTGCACAAAAGGCAGCCACCTTATTGAACTTTGGTATAATTACAGGATTCGACAAGATCAATCCCGTATTAAGACTTGTAGTGCATCCGTTGATCAGCAATTCGAAATCGGAATAGATACCTGCATTCAGACCCGAAATAATAATTTGTCCTGAGCCGTTCGCAACTAAGCTGTTTGGTCCAACTGGATTTCCATCATCTGTATATGATACAGAGTAAGTTGCCCCGGGTGTTAAGCCGCTAATAGTGATGAAACCTTCCGAGCCGTTGCATGTTGTTGGATTTGCACTGGCAAGTGCAGGAGCCTGAATGGAAAAATTAGCTTTATAGTTAAATCCTCCGTTGTTTAAAGCGATGGTTTCATCACATGCACTGGTACTGGTTGAAGATCCTGTAATATCATAATACACCTCTAATACATAATTACCGGGAGCAAATGTTGTAAGATCTACAGGAGCGTAGGGAATCGTAGTTCCATCATCAATAACCATATTCCATTTCTGATCACCTAAAACGCACGCACCACCCGATGGATATTGACCATTGGCAACATCACAATCTTCCATAAAAAGAAGATCAATTGTATTAAACGCTCCAGGTGCGCCACTTTGGGCATAAATGCGGTAGTGCAATTTTGCGCCACATACATTACTGACTCCAACAGTGCTGTACGTTCTTACTTCGCCACCACGAAAGATCAATGAGCCCGAATTCCTGGTATGCGTTCCTAAATTATTATTAGTAAACACATTTCCCGCAGGTCCAATGAGTCCTGAAGTGTTGAAATAATTGCTTTGATTACAGTCAGAGATCCAGACGGCGGAAGAAGATATTCCAAATGTTTGCGCCTCGGAAAAGGAACAGAACAAAAATGCAAATACAAAAGTAATTACACTTGATACGGATATTGGCTTCATAGAATATGCAGTTAGTAGAAATACTTAGTCATCTTGTATTTCTGCCAACAAAATATAAAGTTTTAATGAAAACTGCCAGTTTATCATTATTTTTTTTACTTATCAATTTTAGAGGTCGTTGTCTGCGAAGTAAATTCTGATGTAAAACTACCTCGTATTTATCAATGTGTTTTTCGGATAAGCAATACCCGAGTAACTTAATGCAATGCCGGTTGTTTTTTAGAATTATTAAATTTTGTCATTGATTTATTTTAAATTGAAACCCTGCCAGTAAGCTCAAATATGGTCAATGTTTTGACTGACCGCTGTCAGTTAAAAAATACATATGGAATCTTAATTTGAATTGGATATGAGTTGTGTCCGTTTTGTCAAATTAAGTAGCGCAGCGTCACTGCCAATTCAATGGGATGAATTAGCCGATTGTTATTTCCAGCAAAAAGAGTTTTTACATCACACAGATATTTACAACCCTTGCCAACAGCGATATTACCTGCTTTGGCAGCATGATAAATTGCTTGCTGGCGCATGTGTGTATACACTTTACATAGACCTTTTTACGTTCAGTGGCATTCCCAGTTGTATTAAAATGCAGGTGGTTGGCATTCCTGCTTCCGTTTCGCCTCCTGGGATTATTGGCCGTTCTCAAGAGCGGATTGGGCAACTTGTCGAGCAGATTATTAAAAATGAAAAAGGTTTATTGCTTGCATTAAACACAACTCCGGGTCTTAAATTAAAGACTTGTATAGAAATGACGATGATGCCTACAGTGGTTTTGGACAGGACCTTTGAATCGTGGACGAATTATCTGAGTGACCTACGATCTTCATACCGCAGAAGAGCAAACCACATTTTACATTCGTTCAACGGAATAAAAGAAATTTCAACCAATTGCAGTGCTTTTACAACAGCGCATTATGATTTGTATCTGCAAATAATGAAACATACAAAGGAAAAACTGGAAACATTAAGTTTTGGTTTTTTTAAAAACTTACCATGCTGTTTTCAGCTTACCTCTTATTTTGACAAGGGACAACTTGTTTGTTGGCATATTACATGTACTGACCGGGAAAAACTATTTTTCTTTTTTGGAGGACATAACTACAAACTGCTCGACAATTATCAATCTTACTTTAATAACCTTTTTGGAATTGTCCGGAAATTTATAAATGAAGGATATCAAAAACTCGATCTCGGGCAGACTGCAGAAATTGCCAAAATGAAAACAGGAGGGCAGATGGAATCAAGGGCAATGTTCCTGTATCATCACAACTTATTTATCCGTTTTCTTCTCCGTTGCTTCAAATCATTTATGACTTATCATCTTCCAAAACTGGAAGTACATCCCTTCAGGAAAATGCAAATTGTTTATCGAACTAAAACTAACTCCCATGAAAATATTGTTCGTAAGACCGCAGCCATCACCTGACACCATCGGTTTACAACACATCATGGTGGTAGAACCATTGGAGTTGGAAGTACTTGCGGCAGTTGCTTCTGCAGATGATGAATGCATAATTGCAGACATGATCCTCGAGGAGCAACCTCTCGATAAAATTATTATCAACTTCGGGCCAGACGTGTTTTGTGTTACCGGGTATATAACACATATGCAGGTGATGAAAGAATATTGCAGAACAGCAAAATCTATCCTGGCTGATGTGGTAACGGTTGCAGGAGGAGTGCATGCAGAAAAGTTTCCGGAGGATGTTGATGATGTGAGTATTGACTTTAGAGTAGTTCGTAATGCAACAAAAACATTTGCCGGGTTACTTAACCACCTTAAATATAAAACTGCTCTGCCGGCGGGCGTTTTAAAATTCGGCGAGCAATTGAATGAGACCAAGCTGCCTGATTATGATTTTTACTTCCCAATACCAAACAGGGAACTCACGGCAAAATACAGGCACCAATACTTTTACGTGTTTCACCAGAAAGTGGCTTTGATGAAAACCTCCTTTGGCTGCCCGTACACCTGCAAATTTTGCTTTTGCAGAAAAATAACGGGTGATCATTATTATGCAAGACCAATGGATGATGTGATCGAAGAATTGAAGGGCATTTCAGAGAAAGAAATTTATATCGTTGATGATGATTTTCTCTTGTCACCTTCAAGATTGAAAGACTTTATAAAACGTGTTCGCCTGGAAAAAATTAAAAAGAACTACCTCGTGTTTGGCCGGGCAGATTTTATAGCGGCTAATAAAGACATTATTGCTGAATTGCATGATGTAGGATTGAGAACAGTGATTGTTGGTATTGAATCTTTTGACAACGATGAACTGGAATTATTTGAAAAAAGAAGCAGCAGTTACATTAACCAAAAAGCATTGGAAGTGTTGAGGGCATGCGGTGTTGATTGCTATGCAGCTGTGATTATGTCGCCTGGCTGGAGTAAAAAAGATTTTAAGAAGGCGGGAGATAAGTTGCTACAACTGGGAATTAAATTTTTGAATCTTCAACCACTTACGCCATTAAAAGGAACTGAGATCGATGTGTCTGATGAGGATCTTGTTATCAAACGAAATGATTTTGCACGATGGGACCTTGCGCATGTCGTCATTTATCCTGAAAAAATGAGTGTAAAAGAATATTATGCCAACATTAAAAATTTGTACCAACGCATTTTGTTTCATCCTCGAAATTTATTTTCTCACTTCATTCATCATTCCATTTCCGTTCAGTGGAAGTTAGCAAAAGGATTAATAAAGGTTTCTCGTCAGTATCGCAGTTGTATTCAAACTACGCAAACCCATTATGCCAAAAATATTGTTCATACAGCCGACACAATACAGTGAGGATGGATCAGGTCTGATAAAGCAGCGCAGGTTGTTTTTGCCAGGGCTTGTTTTTCCTCATCTTGCAGCCATCACGCCCGACCACTGGCAGGTAGAAATATGTTTGGAAGTTATTGAAGATGTTCCTTTTGATACAGATGCAGATTTGATCGGAATTGGCGCAATGGGACAAGCTATCATTCGCGCAAAAGAAATTGCAAAGGAATTTAAAGATCGTGGCAAAACTGTAATTATGGGAGGTTACATGCCATCGATGGCACCCAACTTTGTTGACGATGTTTGCGATAGCATTGTGATAGGTGACGCCGAAATTTCTTACCCTATCCTGCTTAAGGATTTTGAGGATGGAGATCTGAAAAAAATATATCACTGCCCAATAAATGAGTTGAAGCATTTACCAGTTCCGAGATATGAATTGATAACAAGTAAAAAAATCGGATTTATGTTGCCTGTGCAGGCAGGACGTGGTTGCCCACATAGTTGTAGTTATTGCTCCATTTATTGCTTGTATCGGCAAAAATACCTGACGCGACCGTTGGAAGATGTCATTCGTGATATCAAGAGAATAAGGGAACTCGGTTATAAGGCATTCTTTCTTATTGATGATAATCTTATCGGTAATCCGAAATTTTTTGAAGAACTGTGCAAAGAGTTGAAATCGCTTCATATGTTATGGGCAACACAATGCTCTATTTTACTCGCAAAAAATCCACACTTATTGAAGCTTGCTTCTGAAAGTGGATGCAGGATTTTAAGCATCGGCATTGAAAGTATTTCTCAGGAAGGTTTGGATAAGCTGAATAAAAAATGGATGAAGGTTAGTGAGCACACGGAAATGCTTAAACGTGTATTGGATGCAGGTATTCTTCCTGCAACAGAAATGATTGTTGGTACTGATGGCGACACGGAGGAAAGTTTAAGAGCTACTGCTGATTTTGTGATCAAAAGTAAAATACCAGTGCCTAAGTTTTATGTGATGACACCAATGCCAGGTTCTGATCTCTACGCAGAATATAAAGCAGCAGGACGTTTATTGCATGAAGATTATGGCCGCTATACCGCTACCGATCCTGTACATACGCCCGCAAAAATTTCGCCTGAGAAACTGGCGGAAATGTATTGGTGGCTGTATAAAAAAGTTTATTCTTTTCCCAATATTGTCAGGCGAACGTTAATGCATAAAAATTTTTGGAGAAGACCACTGTCATATTTATTTGCTTTTTATGTAAACTTTAGCTACAGACGTTTTATTAACAAGGGAAATGCACCTAACATTTTGTGAAGCTTATGAGTAAACAAGTTCGGATCGTGGAGGTAACGACAAAAAAAATGTTGAAGCGTTTTATTTGTTTTCCTCATGAACTTTATCGTGATGATCAACATTATGTTCCACTTCCCAACTTTTTGATAAAAGATATGTTGAATCCTTTGAAAAACCCCTTTTTCGATAATGGGGAAGTCGGTTGCTTCCTCGCAATAGATGATCACAAGATTGTTGGTAGAATTGCAGCCATATACAATAAAGTTCATTTGCAGGTATACAATGATAATACAGGTTTCTTTGGATTTTTTGATTGCGTCGATGACAGGTATGTCGCGGCATCTCTATTTAGTAAATCTGTGGAGTGGCTTAAGATCAAAGGAATTACTAGAATATTTGGGCCAGAAAACCTGACGACCAATGATCCAACGGGTATTCTGACAAAAGGCTTTGATGACGATCCTGTTTTTCTTATGCCGTACAATTTTCCATACTATGAAAACTTGCTATTAATAAATGGATTTAGTGAAATAATGACTTTAGCTTCTTATAAAACATCCCTTGAAACTTTACCTGCCGAATTGTACACGAAGGCTGAAATTCTGGAGCAGAGATTGCGACAAGGTAATATCACCATTCGTTGTCTCGATCAAAAAAAGTTTAATGAAGAAATAAAAAATCTTCATGAAGTTTATAACGAGGCAAACGAACATAATTGGGGTTTTATGCCTTTGGATGGACGATCTTTTTTTCACATGGCCAAAGATTTAAAGCAGGTAGTAGATGAGGAAAGTGTATTGCTGGCAGAGTGTAAAGGTCAATTGATCGGTTTTGCCGTATCAGTGCGTGACTATAACCAGGTATTCAAAAGAATTTCAAATGGAAAATTATTCCCGTCAGGGTGGTGGACATTGTTGAACGGAAGAAAGCATATCACCCGCATTCGCATCATGATCATTGGCGTATTGCCTCAATGGCGCAGACTGGGTATAGACTGGTGCTTTTATTCAAAAATAGCGCAGTATGGAAAACACAAACAGATTGACAATGGTGAAGCTTGTTATGTAATGCAAAGCAATTTTCAAATGAACAGAATGATGAAGGCTTTAAATGCTCCTATTGTAAAAGAATACAAACTTTACTCGAAAAATATTTAAATAGGTTACACATATTCGCCAGATGAGAGGATTTCGTGCAACAGTTGAAGATTTTTTTTACGAGACTGACATGGTCACAATTTTAGACGAGGTTCTTTACCTGGTTGCTTATCTGAAAGGACAAGAATAGGAATTATACTTTCTGCAGTTATACGGCTTTTGAAAAATAGGTGATTAAATCTTTACTCCCTTTTTCACCTGCTCATACAAGGTGTGGATCAACCCATCAGCCAAACCAATCTTCGGAACAAAAATCTCTTCGGCATCGGCCCAGCGCATGACGTTAATATAAATGAGTAAGGCCGGAACAATTACGTCGGCACGGTCTTCTCGCAAACCATATAAACTGATACGTTGCGCAACAGAAATACTACTGAACTCTTTATAGTAATTACGCAATAATTCAAGCGGGAGAGGGCGGCCCTCCTTTCTTTTTGAAAGTGAAAATATTTTGTTGATATTTCCACCGGACCCAATTGCCGTGATATGATGATAGCCGCTTGTTTTTTGCTTGATGAATTTTTTCATCTCATCCCAATGATCTTCGGTCACCTGGTTTTTAAGTAAGCGGATCGTACCAATATTGAAAGATTGTTTTGTTATTAGTTTTCCGTCGCTGAAAAAAGTTAACTCGGTGCTTCCACCACCGACATCGATGTATAAATAGGATTCGTTGCTTCCTAGATTTTCCGCAACATGACTCTCATAAATATAGTTCGCTTCTTCATCGCCGCTTATGACTTTTATCTGAATACCTGTTTCTATTTTAATCCGATCCAAAATTTGCTTTGCATTTATTGCATCACGCATGGCAGACGTGGCTGCAGCCATGAAATGTTCTACATTATAAACTTCCAATAACAACTTATAGGATTGGAGTGTCTTGCTGAACATTTCAATTTTATCCTGGGAAATTTGCCCTTTCTCGAAAACATCAAAGCCAAGACGAAGAGGAACTCTTACGAGGGAAAGCTTTACAAATTCAGGTTTACCCTGCGGTCCTTCAATTACATCATTAATTAAAAGTCTTGCTGCGTTTGACCCGATATCAATGGCTGCTAATCTCAACTGGTTCTTCTATTTTATTGTGTAGATAATTATAAGTTTCCACCTGTGAACGGACTTGAATACCATCGGCTTCAACATAATCATTGCTCAATTCGTTATTGAGCCATCTCGCTTTCACATTATCACGCAGCTGAATACTGATGATGTCTTTTATTTCCTTTTTAATTGACTCATCAAAAATAGGACAGGTAGCTTCAACACGGTGATCTAAGTTTCGCACCATCCAGTCTGCTGAGGAAATAAAAATTTTTTCCTTGCCACCGTTTTGAAATATCCAAACCCTTGCATGTTCCAGGTATTCATCAACAATACTTATTGCTTTGATAGGCTTGTCAAACTTTGTATTCTCGGTTACCATGCAAAAAATGCCTCGAATGATCAGGTTAATTTCAACACCTGCTTTCGCCGCATCATATAACTCATAAATGATTTCTTCATCTGAAAGAGAATTCATCTTTGCAGTTATCTTGGCGGGGTTGCCACGCAACGCATTCTTTACCTCAGCATGAATCATTTTGATTATCTCCGTTCTTGAAATTCCAGGGCTCGGAATTAATGTTTTGCAGGCCTTTAAAAAATGATTGCCTGTTTTGTAGTGTTCAACGTAATTAAAGATGCGATTTGCATCCGCCATAATGTCCCTGTTTGAAGTGAGCAGACAGTGATCTGCATATACTCTTGCAGTGTCCTCATTCAAATTTCCTGTGCTAACAAATCCGTATTGAACAATTTTGTCTTCAACTCTTTTTCGTATCACGCAAAGTTTTGCATGCACTTTCATATTCGGAAGGCCAATCAAAACTTTCACGCCCTCATCTTCCAATGTTTTTTTCCATGCCAGATTAGCTTCTTCATCAAACCTTGCACGTAGTTCAAGCATCACGGTTACCTGCTTACCATTTCTTACTGCGTTAATTAAAGCGTTTATAATTTTTGATTGTTTTGCCAGGCGATAGCATGTAATCTTTATTGAAGTCACATCAGGATCAATAGCTGCTTCACGCAAAAGATCGATAACCGGATTGAATGAATGATATGGAAAGTGAAGCATTACATCTTTGTGTTGCACAACATCGGTAATTCGGTTTTCCATCAATGCTGGATGATAAAAAGGCTTCCTTCTCTGGCTTTTATGTTTGAAGATGCTTCTTGGAAAATCCATAAACTCCCTGAAGTTGTGAATGCGGCTTCCGGGAATGATGTTATCCCTTTTACTCAGGTTGAACTTGCGTATTAAAAACTCCAGTAAGCCCGGATCCATCTCTTTGTCATAAATAAAACGAACCGGTTTCCCCTTCCTTCGGTTCTTCAATCCTTTTTCGATTTTTTGAATAAGCGTAGTGGAGATGTCATTATCAATATCAATCTCTGCATCTTTTGTTAGTTTGAAAACAGCTGAATGGTATTCATCATAGCCAAAATAGCTGAATATTTCCGGAAGGTTAAAGCGAATTACATCTTCGAGTAAAATGATATGATGCTCGTCATCGGGTGATGGCAGCAATACAAACCGACTTTGTACACGTGTTGGCACTTCAATGATTGAGTACATTCTTTTCAATGCACTTTCTTTCTTTGACATTACCACACCCAGGTAATTGGATTTATCGCGAATAAAGGGGAGGTCTTGTATGGATTCGATCATTAAAGGAATCACGTTAGCACTCACTTCATCATCGTAATAACGTTGAACAAATTCCTGCTGCTCGGGATTCAGATCTTTTTCGGTAACCAAGAAGATCTTTTGCTCTTTCATTTCCTCCAACATGTTGTCCCAAATCCGGTTGAACTCACTTTGCTGGTTAAGCACAATCATCTGAATTTCTTCAAGTATCCTCTCAGGATTGTCTTCGAGATGCATTTTAGCCTTGCTTCCAAATTGGATCATGCGTTTGAGCGTCGCAACACGAACACGAAAGAACTCATCCAGATTGTTGGAAAAAATTCCCAAAAAGCGAATGCGTTCCCACAAAGGCACGGTTTCATCTGCAGCCTCCTGTAAAACACGTGCATTAAATGAAAGCCAGCTTATATCTCTTGGAATTGTTCTATGCTTATTATTGGACATTCGTGCAATTTAGGTGCACTAAATATATTGCAACATTTGTGCTCAACTAAATGTTCATTACGAATTTTGAATTTTGTTAATGATGGACGTGGTAGAAAAACCTTCAACAATTGGATTGATGATCACTTTTCCGCCCCAGCTAATCAACTCTTTTGCACCGGCAATGTCTTCAACTTTGTAATCGCCGCCCTTTACCAAAACGTCAGGTTTTATAGTAAGAATCAATTCAAGTGGAGTTGGTTCGGAAAATAAAACTACCGCGTCAACAATTTGCAGCGATGCCAATAACAATGCTCTTGCATTTTCATCATTTACCGGTCGATTTGGACCCTTCAATCCTTTAATGGATGAATCGGCATTCAAGCCAATAATTAAAATATCACCATGCTTTGCAGCTTCGGTTAACGATGCAATATGGCCTGCATGCAAAATATCGAAACAACCATTGGTAAAAACAATCGTTTTACCAAGAACCCGCCACTGGGCTAATTTTCTTTCCAGCTCAGGCAGTGTCGATATTTTGCTGGGTATACTGTTGCCGCTTCTCAACTTTGCTTTTTTTATTGTGATAAGATAGAAACGCAAAACAAATCATTCCGCCAAGCAAAATAATTACGGTTTGAACAGACCATAACAACCAACCAAGTGCATTGCCGATAGTGTCTTCATCAACTCCATACCATCCAATTAATTTAGAAACGATCCATGCATAAGCCCCAATACCACCGGGTGCTACAATCATTCCAATGCTTCCAAATGCAAGTGTTGTTAATCCGCCACCAACGCCAAGATGTGCTGTTTCCTGCAAAGCATAAATACCAATGGTGGTCCCGGCAAGATACATGGCCCACATAAAAACAGTCCAAAATGTAAACATGCCTTTATGCTTCACAAGACGAATGCTTGTCAGTCCATGTAAAATTCCTCTCAATACATTTTTAATTTTTCCAACGGCATCTATATGCCCAAACCTTTTAAGCAAAACGTATAGGACTATACAAATGATTAAAACCGATGACAGGAAAATAACAACTTTTCGCATGGAAGTGTGGCCGGTTCTGTCCCTAAAGAAACTTGAAAAACTATTAGCGACATGTTCTCCAATAAAACCACCCTGGAAGATTAACGCGGCTAGAAATACAACAAGCAGGCAAACAACATCCACAGCCCTTTCCATTACAATTGTTCCAACAAGTTTATCTGCTCTTATCTTTTCGTACCTGGCAAGCAAGGTGCATTTCACAACTTCGCCCAACCTGGGGACACCAGCATTTACAAGGTAGCCAATCATCACGGCTGCGAACGTATTGAAATTGCTGGGCCTATAGCCAAGGGGTTCCATTAAAATTTTCCATCGCATGGCACGGCTCCAGTGAGCGAAAAAGAGGAGGAAAAGAGCAGGAACAATTAACCAATGCCTGGCACGACTTATCGAATCTTTTATTTGGAGCCACTGCTCGTGGTTAATGTTCTTTACAGAAAGCCAAACAAAGAAAATTCCTATTCCCAGAAAAAAGAGATACTGGAGTATGGTCAAAATTGGTTTCTTCATCCGCATCGAAGATAGCCAAAGAAATAAAAATGAATTGATTGTGTGTAATCGCCAATATTGTTACTATTGAACTTTGGATGCGTCGCACTCTTTTACTGCAACAATTCAATTCAGCATCACGCAGTCATTACATCTTGTTTCCATCTTTCGGAAATACCACCCAGGGTTTAAACGTTTTCGCTTCTTCAAAGGGAAGAGTGCAATAAGAAATAATGATCACCACGTCACCAACAGCACCTCTTCGTGCAGCAGGACCATTTAAACAACAAACACCCGACCCACGTTTTCCTTTGATCAGGTAAGTTTCAATTCTTTCACCATTGTTTACATTCACGATCTGAACTTTTTCATTTTCAATGAAATTTGCGGCATCCATGAGGTCCTCGTCCAGGGTCAAACTACCAACATAATTGAGGTTTGCCTCGGTTATAACAGCACGGTGAATTTTAGATTTTAATACCGAAATATGCATAGCGGGTGCAAAGCTAAATGATAGGAGTGGAACTGATTGTTAATTTAGAATAAGGTTATCGATAAGGCGAATTTCACCGGTTGTAGCAGCAGCTAATACAACCAAACGGTTTGTATCATCTTTCGCCGGCGTAAGATCAACTGCATCTGCAATTTCAACATAGTCTACTTTAAATCCTTTTTGAATAAGATGTTCAGTTGCAACTTTTTTTAATCCATCAAACGGTTGTTGATGAATATGTTCCTTTATAAAACTTAATTCTTTATAAATGGAAGTGGCAAGTTTCCTTTGTTCTTTGCTTAAACGCAGATTGCGACTGCTCATAGCCAGGCCATCCGTTTCCCTCACCGTTGGAACAATTACAAGTTTCACGTCATCTTCTCTTTTGGTTAGTTCAAGAAGTTTTTTGATAACCATACATTGCTGGTAATCTTTCTGGCCCATATACAAATTATGGGGCTGAACAATTTGCAATAAACGGTCAACTGCCTGGCAAACCCCTTGAAAATGACCGGGTCGATAAAATCCTTCAAGCCTGTTCTCAATGTCACCAAGTCCATATTGCTTTTGGGTTAGTAAAGCAGGATACATTTCATCTACGGCAGGAAGAAAGAGTACACTACAGTCACGACTAATTAGCTGCTCAATGTCCTTCGATGTTCTGACAGGATAATTTTTCAGATCGTTAGGATTATTAAACTGTGTCGGATTGATGAAGATGCTGCAAACGGTAATATCATTGAATTTTCTGCAGGTGTCTATAAGCGTCAAATGGCCGTTGTGCAGGGCTCCCATAGTAGGGACCAACCCTATTTTTTTGCCTTGTTCTTTTTGTTGTTGTATATAGTTAGAAAGCTGATTTGCTTTTTTAAAAATGATCATGACAATGTGTTAGAGCAGTTACAGTGGCTTCTTTTGACAATAAATAAGTACTTTTGCAAACCTTTCTGCGATTTTAAAACAGTAAAAATGTCCGCAAAGAAAAGAATTTTATTCATTGCTAATGAAATGTCCCCATACCTTGAACTTACCGAGTTTTCTGAAATAGTGAACAGGTTGGCGGTAAAGTCAAACGAATCCGGTTTCGAGGTTCGTTGCATTATGCCAAGGTTCGGAGCCATCAATGAACGCCGTCATCGTTTGCATGAAGTAGTGCGTTTATCAGGTATTAATGTGTCTATCGATAACGAGGATTTCCCGTTACAAATAAAGGTGGCTTCTTTACCTAATGCCCGCCTGCAGGTTTATTTTCTGGACAACGAAGATTTGTTTAAAAGGAAGTTCATCTTTACTGATGAAAATGAAAAATGGTATGATGACAATGGATTAAGAACGATCTTCTTTTGCAAAGGCGCTTTGGAAACAGTAAAGAAATTTGGTTGGCCTCCTGATGTAATTCATTGCAGCGGTTGGATGACTGGTTTAATTCCGATGTACCTCAAAACGGTTTACAAAAAGGAGCCAGTGTTTGCCAACAGTAAGATTGTGTATACAATCGGTCAAACTACATTCAAGGAAAAACTAGGAAGCGATTTTCTTGCGAAAGCAAACATTCATCCAAGCATTAAGGATAAAGACCTGGAACCTTATAAAGAAGCAAACAATATTGCTATGTTTCGTGGTGGTGCCACGTACGCAGATGCGATCAGTTTTGGAGCAGAAAAAGTTGATAAGAAACTGGTTGATGAGTTCTCAAAAGTGCGTGGTAAAAAAACGCTACCATATAATGCCGAATCTGATTTAACAGACTATTTACAACTGTATGGCGATCTTGCGAACAAGTAATTTCAAACTGCTTTAAATCTTATTCGTGAAAAAGTTTAGCCCGGCGTTTGTATTTCTGAGCATTTCTTTCATCGTTATATTTTTCTCCTGTAAAAAAGTAAATGAAGCAACCGACCTTGGTGGCAATCTCATTCCGGGAGTAGACAATGTTAGCACGTTTGAAATCGCACTTAATACTGTCACTAAAAATGCATTGACCTCGGACACGGCAAGAGTTTCTTACTATGATGATGTAGCCTTAGGTGATATCAACGATCCTGAATTTGGACACGTCCATGCCAACTTTTGCATTGGTTTTGGTTCTACTTATTACGGCACATATCCTTTTCTTCCAAAAAAGGATACTACTCATACAATTGATTCAGTAGTGCTTTCATTGTCCTATGCTGGAGCATACGGGGACACGCTGAGCAATGGAAGCCAAACTATTTCAGTTTATGAAATTGATCCTTCCGCAGACTTTAGGCCTGATACAAGCTATCGTTTTAATGACCCCAATTCTGATTTCACAGGAACCTTACTTGGAACAAAGACTTATTCAATAAATACGCTGGATGATTCTATTTCGATAAAAGAACCGGGCGATACAGGATCGAAAGTGACCAAAGTTGCTAATGTTGTAAGAATTAAATTAAATAATTCGCTCGGTGCTGAAATAGCGGCATTCGATACGTCAGCCAGTAGTTCTAACTCGGGATTCAAATCTGATTCTGCCTTTAGAAAATTGTTCAAAGGGCTTGCCGTTAAGTCGGCAAATAGCGGAAACGCTTTGTCTTATTTTAATTTGTCTGACCAAACGAATACTAAGCTTACTATTTATTACCGTTATAAATTAAGCTCCGGTAATGATACAACTGTTTCAATAAGTTTTACTCATCCAGTGTATAGCAGTAGTAATTCTTACAAGGGGGCACAAGCCAATTATGTAAATGTGCAACCGGGTTCAAACTGGGCTACGGCTTTAAATAATTCAGCAGCAGATAAAGTTTATATTCAAAGTTCTCCTTCGGGATCGTACGCATCAATCGTTATTCCTTTCTTAGATACACTTAGCAATACTGTAATTCATCGTGCTGAGATTATTGCTACAAAAGTTGCTTCTGCGGGGGATAATACTTTTACAACACCTCCGCAGTTATTGCTTGACAGACTGAGAAAAGGAGCGATAGATAGTGCGTATATGTTTGAAAAGGATCTTTTAATCGGAAGCGACGGTTCTATCGGGTTCAGTAGTTTTGGAGGAACATTGAAGAACAATATCTACCGTTTTGATATTACACGTTATGTTCAGGGAATTGTAACCAAAAAACAGCGTATTGATACATTGCGTTTGTGGGCACCATTAAGAACGTTGGAGTACAATTCTTCTCTTGGCTACTATTCGCAGATTCCGATAAACAACAGGGTTGCCGAAGGAAGGGTGGTTTTAGCCGGCGGAACATTCGCTGATCCCAACAGCCGCCTGCGATTGAGAATAGTTTATTCGAACCAGTAAGTTTCCATTACTATATTTGCACCCGAATTAAATTTACCATTGTCAATCAAATAGTATTATGCCCTATTTATTTACATCCGAAAGCGTATCAGAAGGCCATCCGGATAAAGTAGCCGATCAAATTTCTGATGCCCTTATTGATCATTTTCTGGCATTTGATGCTAATTCAAAGGTTGCCTGCGAAACATTAGTAACAACGGGTCAGGTTGTACTTGCAGGCGAAGTGAAATCAAAAGCTTACCTCGATGTTCAGGATATTGCGAGAGACGTTATTCGCCGCATCGGTTATACAAAAAGTGAATACATGTTTGAAGCCAACTCCTGTGGCATTCTTTCTGCGATTCATGAACAATCTTCTGATATCAATCAAGGTGTTGACAGGCAAAAGAAAGAAGAACAAGGTGCAGGTGATCAGGGAATGATGTTTGGTTATGCATCTAATGAAACAGAAGATTACATGCCATTGGCATTGGATCTTGCTCACAAATTATTACAGGAATTAGCCGCATTGCGCAGGGAGAATAAGCAAATTAAATATTTGCGTCCTGATGCAAAAAGCCAGGTAACGTTGGAATACGATGATAACAATCGTCCTGTTCGTATTGATGCAATAGTTGTGTCAACACAGCATGATGATTTTGATACTGATGCTAAAATGGCTAAGAAGATTAAAGAAGATGTTATCAATATTTTGATTCCACGTGTAAAAGCTAAGTACAAAAAATACGCAAAGCTGTTTAATGATAACATTAAGTACCACGTAAACCCAACCGGTAAGTTTGTAATCGGCGGACCACACGGTGATACCGGTTTAACAGGCCGCAAAATTATTGTTGATACTTACGGCGGTAAAGGTGCACATGGCGGTGGTGCTTTCAGTGGAAAAGACCCTTCAAAGGTTGATCGCTCGGCTGCTTATGCAACGCGTCATATTGCAAAGAATCTTGTGGCTGCTGGTGTTTGCGACGAAATACTGGTGCAGGTTTCATACGCAATTGGTGTTGCTCAACCAACAAGTATTAACGTGAATACGTATGGTACTGCGAAAGTTGATATGAGTGATGGCGAGATTGCAAAAATTGTTGAAGGCATTTTTGATATGCGTCCTTATTTCATTGAGCAGCGTTTGAAACTGCGCAATCCGATCTATAGCGAAACTGCTGCGTATGGACACATGGGCCGCAAGGCTGAAGTGGTAGAGAAACAGTTTACCCAGCCAGGTGGAAAAACAATCACCAAAAAAGTTGAATTGTTTACCTGGGAGAAATTAGACTATGTTCCAAAAGTGAAGAAAGCTTTTGGAATCAAATAACAAGTCACTATCCTTATTTTAAAACCTCTGTACTTGCAGGGGTTTTTTTATTTTCAATGAATGAAAAGAAATCTGCTGATTTCATTTTTGGCTCTTGTTGCCACGATCATTTTAATGTGGTGGCAGGAAAGTGCCTTAGTTACTCCTCAAAGCCCGAAAGGGATCATTGATCTTGAGTTCGCGAAAACCCCTGCAAAACTTCAGCAATTGCAATTTTTTTGGAATCACGAAACAGTCTTACAGAATATCTATCTTGATTTTTTATTTATCGCAGCTTATACGTGGTTTTTGTTTACCGCATGTAAGGCAGTGAAAAATTCAGAAAGCAATTTGTTTTCGGGACTTACTGTTTCCGCTGCAGCATTTGATGTGCTTGAAAATTTTTTGATGATACTGGTTTGGAATGAAAGGTTTTCACCAGCCATATTGCAAGTTGTTTTTTACGTTGCAGCTACCAAATTTTTTTTGATCGTGATTGTGATTGGTTATCTGATTCTTTCCTTATTTGGTTTATTTAAAAGAGAATCTGTTCTCTGACTTATTTTTGAATGGTGAAACATTTTAGACCGCAGGCAAGGCCAAAGAAAAGTTCATTAATAGCAGGAAGAAAAGCTGTCATCAAGGCATTGGAAGAAAGCAAAGCGTTGGACAGGATTTACATCAATAACAAAATTCACAACGATAGCATCAAAGAAATAAAATCGCTTGCTTCTCAAAACAATATTCCCATCAATTATGTTCCCGCTGAAAAATTAAACAGCTTTAATATCGAAGGTCATGATGGAATTGTTGCATTAATTTCAAAAGTTCAATACCAGGATTTACAACAAATTATTTCATGGGTGGTTGAAAAAGGAGAGGTGCCTTTGTTTTTAATTCTTGATGGTATCACTGATATCAGGAACATTGGAGGTATAGCGAGAACTGCTTTTTGTGCGGGTGTGCAGGCAATTATCATTCCTGATAAAGGTGTCGGCGCTTTAAATGAAGATGCCGTTTTGACTTCTGCAGGAGCACTTGAAAAAATTTCTGTTTGCAGAGTGAATTCATTAATGAAAGCAGTTGACGAGCTACATCTGAATGGTATTAAAGTTTTAGCAAGTGAAATGACTGCGCCGAAGAATGTTTTCGATATTGATTTCAAAGAACCAGTTGCAATTATAATGGGCAGCGAGGAAAAAGGAATTTACCCTGCATTGATGAAAGTATGCGATGAAAGATTCAAAATCCCCATGGCGGGAGATTTTGAATCTCTAAATGTTTCTGTTGCAACTGGGATGATCTTATACGAAGCAATGAAGCAACGTATGTTTTAAAAATCTACCTGGTAACTAAGTACCGGTACAATGCCTGACTGCGTTTTATACACCCATTGATTGACTGAAGGATCATATTTTCTGCTAAGGCCGTCCGTGTTTTTTGTTCCGAAAATATTCTGAACGTCCAATGCGAGTTGCCAGGAACGACCCGCTATGTCTTTTCTTAACGCAAAACGCGTATCCGTTCTGAAATATGAAGAGACTCTTTCAGAATAAGGTCTCGTTTCATCCAAAACCGGCTCTCTTGTCGTGAATTGATTTGTCGCAAGCGGTGTTAATGGCAAGCCTCCGTTGTAGACCATTTTCCAACCTAACTGGAACACCCTATTTCTTTTTATCTTCCATTCTTTGGCACCGGTCCATGAGCCTGCACTTCCGGAATTGAATTGAGTGTTGTACGTTTTGCCATTTAGAGGTTCGTAGCTTGAATTAAAAACCGAAAATGACAAGATCATAAATAAACCTTTCGAGAAAAACTTCTCAGCACTGACGTCAACTCCTTTATTAATTCCCTTTCCTTTACTTACTAACGCTTCCTGTGCATAACCATCCAATTCATTTAATATCCAAAAGGTGCGATTGATGTCATTAATGATTGGAATATGAAACAATCTCTGGTAGTAAGCTTCGGTATGTACTCGCCAACTATTCCCCAACATCTGGTCATAAGCAAAAATCAGATGATGGACTCTCATCATGTCAAGCTTTTTGTTTGGATAACTATTTGCAGATTGATAGGAATATGATCCTAATGGCAAAATCTTGCTGAATAATCCATATGCAAGGCTGATATTTTTCCTGTTATCAATTTTATACTGTACAGAAAGCCGTGGATCAATTGACTTCTTCTTATTGAAAGATAAATAAACCATATGTACCCCAGGATTGATCATTAATCTTTTTCCTGGCTTCACACTCATTTGTATGTAGGGTTGAAAAAGTATAGTGCTGCCATCACCATTAACAAAATTCCGGTAAGTATTTGTTGTATAGTCCAACGCATCTCTTTTAAAATAGTAGAATATATTGGTAAGATAAACTCCGGTTTTCAGGTTTGCAGAAGGACTGAACTTATGATTAAAGGAAGATGTAAAAGCGAGCCGATTATTGCGATATAATTCATCGTTTACAGTAGACGCAATTTTTTTGCGTGTCAGTGTATCATCAACATAAATTACCTCCTGGCCAATAAAAGCCAACGAAGACTTTAGAAATGATTTTTCTGAAATGCGTGATGTGTTTCCAATTCCGATCGCACCCATTTTTGTTTTAAAATCATAAATAGCGTAATCATCATATTGCTTCCAGTCCAACGTATCTTTTACTTCTTCACCAGTTTCTTTACTATATCCGCCCATTCCCCAAAAATTCCATTGAACAGAATTTTTTTTATTTGCGAAGGCAAGATTGAAAGCAAGGTCCTGGAAAGTATTATTCTCTCTTTCGTCTACTAAATTCAATCCTATTGCGCTCAATAAACCCAATGTGGAGTATCGATAATTCATCAGGTAAGAACTGGATCCTTTTTTAATCGGGCCTTCTGTGGAATAATCCAGGCCAATCATACCGGCTTTAAAACTATGCTCTGTTTTTTGGTTATTTCCTTTGCGGAGATGCATATCAAAAGTACCGCTTAGTACATCTCCATATTCGGCAGGCATACCGCCGGTGAGAAAATCCGAATTGTCCAACATGCTTAAACTAAGAATAGTGATACCGCCGCCGGTACTTCCTTTTCGTGCAAAATGATTCGGATTAATTACATCTAATCCTTCTAATCGCCATTGCATGCCAACTGGGTTATTGCCTCGAATAATAATATCGCTCCTGGCGTCTCTTGTGGCCTGTACGCCAGGAAAGCCTAAAGCCATTCGACTGGGATCATTAGCACTTGCTGCATAACGCTGCGTTTCTTCCGGCGAAAAAGAACGTCCGCTTACAAGAGCGTACCTGTTAACAGGTTGTTTAGGATTTCGTGATGTTTTGATGACAACACCTGCAAGCTGTTTTTTTTCTTCCTCCATTTCAACGTTCAACTCAAATTCCTTAGCCGCATTTAAAATGATGTAGTCAGATAAGTAGGATTGGTAACCGGTATAACTCACATAAATCCTAATGCGACCTGTTGGAATGTTTTTAAGAATAAAATTTCCAACACTATCTGTAAGAACATATTTCTCCATATCCGCTGTGCTTACGGTTGCACCCTGCAATGGTTGTTTACTATCACGATCTGTGACAGAACCTTTGATATTTTGTGAAGTTTGCTGGGCGTGCAGTTGCACACTGAAAACAAGGAGTAAGAAGAATGTGCGCATCGTTTTGGTTTGTTGGATAAATCTAAAAAACTTTCCCTCGTTTAAAATAAATTCTCTAACACGTTAAGTTATCAACTGTAGTATAAATCAGGCAAAGCGTTATTTGGTACTTTGCCCGATTTATCTATGAGTTACAGACATCTATCATGATTGAAGTCGCTTACTTAGCGAAGACTATTTTAATTTGTGTAACTCCCGACGGTGTCTTTAAACTTGCGATATAAATTCCGGCAGGTGAATTTCTTTTTATAAAAATCATGTCCTTCGAAATGCCTTTCTCCAGGTTGCCACGGTAAATATTATGAATAAGTTTCCCATTAGCATCATACAAATCCAATGTAGCTGGCCCGCTTTCGTTTGCAACAAAAGAAAATTGAACTTGGCCCGAAGATGGACTTGGAAAAGCCTCAAGTGAACTCTTTATAAAGTTACTGGTGACATCCTTAGGACTCATTCTTTTTGCGTCAGAGGCTTCACAACTACCGAGGTAAGCACCTTTTTTAATAAATCCCGCAGCTGCATTTCTGTCAACAGTAATTAAATTTCCATTGAAGCAAAGATTGATTTTTTCATCTTTCCGGTTTGGATTGCCGCCTGTAAATTCTGGCAGCGCTGCATACAAAGCTTTCGCAATAGCATAAACATCTGCTCCATGAAAATTGGTTAGCACAACAAGTGTAAGTTTCTTATCTGGTTGATAGAACATTACGGAACGATATCCTGGCGCATTGCCGTTGTGTCCCAAAAAAGTTTCGGTTGTGCTCATTATAGAACTTTTCCAAATGCCATAACCAAGGTAATCTCCCTGCGCATCTGGAGTGGAGTTAATAGACCTTAACATGGAATCTAAAATACTTTTGCTCGTAGCCCTCGCATTGAAAAGCGCATTACCCCATTTTGC
The DNA here is from genome assembly GCA_035554655.1 of Flavisolibacter sp. Taxonomy (GTDB): domain Bacteria; phylum Bacteroidota; class Bacteroidia; order Chitinophagales; family Chitinophagaceae; genus Flavisolibacter. The sequence continues at coordinate 219,216 of DATMIF010000026.1, read as the reverse complement.
AAGGTCAGCAGCATTAGAGATAATTGCTCCACCCGCAAAACCCGCGGATGCAATTCCCTGGTATGGGAAGGCAGAAATGTTTGTATATGCGTCTGGAAAAGTTGGCTGGCCGGTATACTGAAAGATCGGATTAAAAGGACTGAGATTTTCGTGTGGTGCTGCTAATACCGTTCCTGCGGGCTGCGATTCAGTCACATCAAAATACATAGAATTCAAACCAAGAGGAGAAAAGAAACGTTCGCGATAAAGTTGTGCTACAGTTTTGCCCGTTACGATTTCAGCAATGGCTCCTAAGGTAATGTAGTTGGTACTTGAATAGTGTCGTACCGTTCCTTTCGGGGTGGTTTGGTGAACAAAGTAAAGGATTTCAAAAGGTGTCCAGAGGTGTGTTGGGTTAAAAGCAATTGCCATTTGGAATTGAATCTCATCATATTCAAAATCAGACCATCCGCTTTCATGAGATAAAAGTTGCCGAATGCTAACTGAAGCATCAAGACCAGGATTAATTGTGTTTAATGGGATGTATTTGTTGACAGGATCGTTAAGGCTGAAATAGCCCTCCTGTGCCAGTTCCAAAATTAATTGGGCAGCAAAGGTTTTTGTAACACTGAAAATACGTGAGAGCGTAGTGGTAGTAAATGGAGTGCCGCCTGGCAACAGATTGTTGTTTGCATCGATGTTTCTTGCTGCGTATCCTGTTGCCCCTTCCCATTGAGCAAGACCATCTACATTGATAGCGGCAGATATCCCGCCAACAAATGAGGGGTCGTCCTGGAAGCTTTGTAATACTTGTTGCAGCCGGTTTTGTGATTGCTTAGAGAAGCCTTGCCCAATTGCAGTTCCAAAGTTAAGCATGACTGCAATTAGCAACAGGGCAATAAGCCTTGGTTGTAAGTAGGTAAACTTTTTCATGTTTTTGTTTTTTAATTGATGAAATGTATATCGTTGTTTTAGCGACTCTTGCTCACCAGGGTAGGAGATTGACAAGAGGTCTTTGTGAGGACATTTAATCGATGCTTAGGGCTGGATGCAAGTATTCAGTAGGTCTAATTAAAACGATGTTGTATTTATAAACAGTGATATTGGTATCGTCGGTAGCTGACTGTCATCAGATATCAGATCTTCGCCAACCCTGGTTTGAGTTTTTTTAGATTCCTGTCCTGTCTTTTTTTGTATTTGTCTATAGCGAGATAGGTTTGTGATTTTACGTGAATTGTTCCCATGTGCGTAAGTGACAAGGTATTCTCTGTGGTAAAAGTTTTTGTTTCAGTTGAATAAGAATGCCATATTCCCATATGTTCCCACACAGGTTTGTAAACCTCATCTTTAAATCTTTTTTGAAGTGGAAAACCTGCCAGTGCATAAGTGTGTCTTGCGAAAATACCTGGCTTAGTCATCACCCAACCTTCCGTTCCATAGATCGTTGCTTTAGGTAACACGTTCGCTAATCCAATCACCAATGAATCACCATTCATTCTTGATGCTGGCTTGCCATTATGAGCAGGTTGCTCATAAGTAGCGCCGCCGTAACAAGAGCCGATAGCCACCCTGGAATGTTCATCGCAGTAAGCAGCAAGTGCATGCAGGTTATTTGTAATGGAAGTGTCCCGAATTGTTTTGTAGCTGAACTCCTCGTTACCAATAACAAAAGATGAATAGCCATTTTTATATTTTCCATGGCTATCGAACCAAAGACTTCCGATCATGGCATCTCTTTTTTGCAGATGGTCAATAACCTTGTTTTTTAATTCGCTGGATGATGATGCGACAATCACGATAAATTTTTCTTTTCGGGTAGATGCTCTGTGTTTTGCTCTCATAATTACCAGTCGGCTATACAGATCTAATGTTTTGGGTTTGTTTACGACATAAAAATTGATACGCCGTGACGATGATTGTTTGTCTAATGTTGTGACAGCACTTGTTTGGGAAGGCTTGTTTGAAGGATCGCCCTGAGCAGATGCTGACAAGCTAAATAAGCTGGCGATTAGCGCAATTAGTTTAAAAGTAGTCATGGTTTTAGGTTTTGTTCAACAAACCTATGGTGCTGAAAAGGGGATTGGAGGCTGCAATTGACGGCTATGAGTTCCGGATTTATGTTTGAGTATTCTGGGGAATCTTGTCAGTGAATTCGTTATGTATCTACCCGTATAAGCAGAATATTAATTGGAACCGGTGAAATATCAATTGAAGTAAAGGGTTTGATAAAAGCAATGCGTAAATTAGATTAAGAAAGGAAGTATATGAGGCTTGCTTTTATAACTGCTTATTCCACTTCGGTTATTATGGTCAACAAAAATTTCTCTCGGTTGAATTATCTCCATTCAATTCCTTATCGGGTAGATTATACATTTCATCCATTATCAAAGTAGGGTTAGCAGCAAAAAATTCAAGCTGGAGATTAATTGATAGCATGCACGATAAGAAGTAACTAAATAGTTTAAAATTGGCCACTAAAAAAATTTGGACTTGAAAAATCTATCGTTATACTGGAAATTTCAATTAATGGGTTGGGCAATTTTTACCATAGTTATTTTTATTTTAAATGCTTTTATTAATAAGGATACCCTAACTTTTCTTCCCTTCGGAATATCCCTTTTTGTTTTGGGCCTCTTGTCTTCACATTTGTTAAGGACCGTTATCAAAAAGTTTAGGATATTGAAAAGATCTTTCGCATCCCAGGTGGTTTCATTGTTTATGCTAGCTATTCTTTTTTCAGTACTCACAACCTTAACCTGGATGTTAATTATGATCGGGGTAAGTGTTTGGAAAATAGAAGGCAACACCAGGATTGAATGGATCAATGATTTTTTCGACGAGTATTTTTTTAATCTGTTTCCTGTTCTTTTGACATTTTGTGGCTGGACACTCATTTATTTTTTGTTCCATTTGAAAAATCTTTCACTGTACTGGAAATCTCAGTTGTTAGGCTGGGCAATCTTCACAGTAGTTGTTTTCATTTTCAACGCTCTTATTTACCACGATACTTTTGCTTTCATTCCTTTTGGTATTACAATCTATGTTCTTGGATTAACACTTACGCATTTACTAAAGAGAGTTATCAAAAGACTCAGGATATTAAAAAGGTCTTTTAAATCCCAGGTAGTTTCATTACTGTCATTGGTCATTCTTTTTTCCACGTTAGGAACTTTGGGTTGGATGGCAGTTATGATTGCCGTTGGCCTTTGGAAAATAGAAGGCAGCACCAGGATAGAATGGATCAATGATTTTTTCGACGAGTATTTTTTTAATCTGTTTCCTGTTCTTTCAACCTTTAGCGGATGGGCGTTGATTTATTTCCTGTTCCATTATGTAAGGGGGGTAAGAAAAGAGGAGCGTCTGAAGATAAAATATAAGTTGGAGAGAGCTGAACTTGAAGCAAAGGCGCTTCGTGCACAAATGAACCCTCATTTCATTTTTAATTGCCTGAATTCAATAAAATCATTGATCCAGGAGGACCAAAAAGATAAGTCGATCACATATCTGACAACTTTCTCAAAACTTATTCGAACATTATTCAATAATGCAGACAAAAAAGAAATTACACTGTACGATGAAATCGAAACCTGTAAGCTTTACCTGCAACTTGAGGCCATGCGATTTGATACGAAGTTCTCCTATTCAGTTAATATTGATCCGGACATTGATCTCAAATCTATTTATGTTCCTGCGTTAGTTATCCAGCCTTTTATTGAAAATTCAATATGGCACGGAATAGTGCCAAAAGAAACGGATGGTTATGTAGATCTTTCAGTGACTCATAGTAACGGCGCCGTAAATATTGTTGTTGATGATAATGGCATCGGGCGTGAAGCTTCAAAACTAAATAAAGCTGCAAGTAGAATAACACATCAATCAAAAGGAGTTAACCTAACTCAGTCAAGATTGAAACTAGACAATCTTCTGCAACGGCGCCAAGCATATCTAGACATCATTGACAAAAGGGATGATCAGGGAACGGCTGGCGGCACCACAGTAATTTTAAAAATCAGTGAGGAGGTTTTATGATAAAAGCCATTGTAATTGACGACGAACAACATTGTGTTAAAGCTTTGTGCAACGATTTGGAAAAACATTGTCCTAATGTTGAAGTTCTTGATACCTGCTATTCGGCCAAAGAAGGAATACTCAGTATAAAAAAAATGAATCCGGACCTGGTTTTTCTTGATGTGGAAATGCCGTGGATGAACGGATTTGAAATGTTAGAGATTTCGGGCGAGGTGAGTTTTTCGATCATATTCACAACTGCACACGACGAATTTGCTGCGAAAGCTTTTCGGATAAGTGCTGTTGATTATCTGCTAAAGCCAATTGATGCAAACGATCTAAAAGCTGCTGTTCAAAAAGTGGAAAGGAAGTTGGATGAAGGAAGCAACCTGCAGCATATTAACAATCTTCTGCGAAATATGAAACAGCCTGCAACGAAACAAAAAATTGCTTTGCCACAAAGAGAAGGATATGAATTCATTGATGTTTCATCTATCATTTATTGCGAGGCAGAAGGTGCTTATACAAGATTGATGATTTCCGGTAGAAAACCTATGCTTGTTTCAAAAGCACTCGGCGACGTGGAAGAGTTATTGCCACCAGAACTTTTTCAAAGAATACACCATTCCAGTTTAGTAAACGTTTCATACATCTCACAGTTTCTACGAACTGATGGCGGCTATGTTGTCTTATCAAGTGGAGAAAAGTTATCAGTGAGCAAAGCGAAAAAGGAAACGCTGATGGCAAGACTCGGATTAAAATGAGCTTTCACTTTCACACAATTTTTTGTATCAGATTATCTTTGGGGGATGCAGGAAATAAAATTGATTGAATGCCCACGTGATGCCATGCAAGGATGGAAGCATTTTATTCCAACAGAAAAAAAAATTGAATACATCAACGCACTGCTTAAAGTAGGATTTGATACCATTGACTTTGGAAGTTTTGTTTCGCCAAAAGCTATTCCGCAAATGGCAGACACAAAAGAAGTAATTGAAGGTTTGAAAATAGAAGACTCGAATACAAAATTGCTGGCGATCGTTGCCAATGTTAGAGGCGCAGAGGAAGCAGTTAATTATGATATGATCAATTACCTGGGCTTCCCATTTTCAATCTCTGAAACCTTCCAATTAAGAAATACAAATAGTACAATCGAAGAAAGCTTAAACAGGGTAGAAGAGATACAGGGTTTGTGCGTCAAAAAAAGAAAGCAATTGGTGATTTATCTGAGTATGGGATTCGGTAACCCATACGGTGATACTTTTAATGAAGAGATTTTATTGAATTGGGCAGATGAGATGGTGAAGAGAGAAATTAAAATCATTTCGTTAGCCGATACTGTTGGTGTAGCAAGTCCTGAACAAATTTCCTTTGCACTAAACACGTTGATACCAAAATATTCAAACACGACATTCGGTGTTCATCTTCATTCGACACCGCTAAACTGGCAAGAAAAGCTGGAAGCTGCCGTAAATGCTGGCTGCAAAAGATTTGACGGAGCGCTAAAAGGAATCGGTGGTTGTCCAATGGCACAAAACGACCTTGTTGGCAACATGGATAGTGAATTGATGATCTCTTACTTCGAGAAGAAAAATGTAGTCAGTCATTTAAACGAGAATGCGTTGCAAAAAAGTCTGCGATTGGCTTCTGAAATTTTCGTGTCTTAAATTCGCGTGATCTTCATGAAGTTTCATTTTGAGTTTGATATAAAAAAACTTTCGCAGCCGATCACTCACAAGGATAAATTGTTTCTGATCGGTTCGTGCTTTACAGAAAATATTGGGGAGAAGTTAAAGAAGCACAAGTTTACAGTTCTTGAAAACCCAAACGGAATTTTATTTAACCCGGTCAGCGTTGCTGAAGCTTTGACCAGTTACATTGAGAACAGCCGGCTCAATGAGTCGAACCTGTTTCAATTAAATGAAGGTTGGCATAGCTGGAAACATCACAGCCGTTTTTCCGGATTAACTTCAGAAGAATCACTAACTAAAATCAATAATTCAACAACCCAGGCAAATGAATATTTAAAAGAAGCAGATTATGTGATGATCACTCTGGGTTCCGCTTGGGTGTATACTTTAACTGGGAAGGCTGCAAATACCAAACTTGGATCAGTTGCCGCCAATAATCATAAAGCTCCTGCAGATTGGTTTTACAGGAGATTGATGACAACTGAAGAAGTTTTGCAAACGTTGGATAATGTATTATATCGTTTGTTTCATTTCAATCCCAAACTGAAAATCATTTTCACGATAAGTCCCGTAAGACACTTGAGAGAAGGCGTTGTAGAAAACAATCGTAGCAAAGCTGTTTTAATTCAGGCTGTTCATCATCTCATTGACAAGTTTGATAAGCTCTATTATTTTCCTGCTTATGAATTAGTAATTGATGATTTGAGAGACTATCGTTTTTATGCTGAAGACCTGGTTCATCCAAACTATTTCGCTACACAATATGTTTGGGAAAAATTTGTTGATGCTTGTGTGGATGAAAAAGCAAAAGCTTTAATGGAGGAAATTCATTCCATCAACCTTGCATACCAGCACAAACCCTTCAATGAAAATAGCGAACCTCATAAAAATTTTAAACTAAAATATCTTTCAAAAGTCAGAGACCTTCAGTTACAATTTCCTTTTCTTGATTTCAGTAGGGAAATTGAATTCTTTTCTTTATGAGATGGTTGCTTTGTTTACTGGTGCTTTTTATGTGGGTTGTATCGGATGCACAACTGGTAACCAGGAGTTCTGATAGATTTTTATATGCCCGCGAAAAATATTTTTCGCTTAATCCCTTCGGTTCGTTGAAGGAGCAATGGCTTCAGGTATTGGTTTTGGTACCCGGTTTTCACAAAGAAGTGAATATTTTACTGAGTTATCGTATTTAAGTAAGAATCTTCTGTATCCGGATTATGTAAACTCTTTGCATGGAGGCAGGCTCATTGCACAATACCGATATCATTTTTTGAAACAACTGAAGCCAAACTTCGATTCCAGATCAGAAGCAGGGCAGAATCGGACAAATTCGTTTGTAGGGTTAGAATTTCGTTTGAAAACCTATAATTTTTCAAACACTAACAATTTTGTAAATAGGGCAGTTCATGATACACTTTCTGACTATTTGTACAAAGCAACTGCTCATTGCTTGGGTGGTGCTATTATTTTTGGTACAACCAGCAATATTGATACAAGAGGTAAGTGGAAGTTTGAATTTACTTTTGGAATCGGGGTAAAACAAAAGACGGTAGAATTTAAAAATGTTCCTGGCAATTATCAGCCAATTATAGTTCGGGCAAAGGATTGGGGCTTCCCAACAATATTTGAATCAACAAACACGCCTTACTTTCCGATTGGTATGAGAATGCGGCATGTTTTGAATTAATGGATTCTATCACCACGAACTTCCAGACTTTTCATGATTTCGGTTTCATGATCTAACCACTGCTGCCAGCGTTTGCGTACTTTCTCTTTGTCAATATAAGTTTCTGCGAGTTCGATAAACAAGGTATAGTGACCTGCTTCACTCTCCATAAAACGTCGATAAAACTTTTTTAGGTAGTCATCATTCAGGCCTTCGCTTAATCTTTTAAATCTTTCGCAGCTTCTTGCTTCAATGATTGCCATCAGAAGCAATTGGTCTAACAGCCGTCCTTCTTCGGCGCCTCCTTTCTGGCAGAATTCATTTAGGGCATTTACGTATTCATCCTTTCTTTGGCCACCTAATTTTAATCCGCGTCTTTGCAGTTCGGCGAGCACTAATCTAAAATGTCCCCACTCTTCGGTAACAATTGGCGAGAGCTCATTAACCAGTTTTTCTTTTTGATTGTATCGTTGAATAAGTGAAATGCAGGTGGTTGCAGCTTTTTGTTCGCAATAGGCGTGATCGGTTAATATTTCTTCAAGGGATTTTTCGGCAAGATTTACCCAGCGTGGATCGGTGGGTAGTTGAAGTCCGAGGATGGCTTTTGTATCGGAAGTGAGATGGTAATGCATTTCCATGAAGGCAAATGTATGATGCAATGTGTTGAATAGCATTAGGGAACGTACAAGGGTGCGACGCAACAGAAGCTTCATAGTAGCAATTCATCGTGGCTCAAAAAAAATTCCTAACTGGTTGCTAAAGACCATTTAACATTGTTGTTTTTAGGCCTGATTTCCTTACCTTTGCCGCCAAATTAACAGTTAAAACAAAAGGCGTTCAAATGGACCGCCGTTAAAAAGACAACGATGCCAGTAACAAAAGAAAAAAAGGCCAGCATTTTTACCAACTTCGCTGGTGGTGAAAAGAACACGGGTTCTATTGAGGGACAAATTGCATTACTTACAGAACGTATTGCACAAATTTCCGGTCACCTGGGCCAGAATAAAAAAGACTTCTCTACACACCGTGGTTTGATGCAACTAGTAGGTAAGCGCCGCCGCTTATTGAACTACCTGCAAAAACACAATCTTCAGAGCTACCGCAGCCTGATTGAAAAACTAGGAATCAGAAAATAATTTGAAACGAATAAAAAGCTAACATCCCAACTAACACGGTTGGGTTTTGGCTTTTATAGCGAATTAGTTTTTGATCGATTTACCACCCCTCAAAAAGGATTTATGTTATCACAAAAATTCAGCAAAAAATTTGACATAGGCGATGGTCGGGAAGTGACCATCGAAACCGGCCGCTTAGCCCGCCAGGCCGACGGTTCGGTAACCGTTAAAATGGGCAATTCGATATTATTGGCTACAGTTGTAGCAACCGAGGAACCAAAACCAGGACAGGACTTTTTTCCGTTGAGTGTTGACTACATGGAAAAATTTGCTTCTGCAGGTCGTATTCCAGGTTCTTTTTTTAAGCGAGAAGGAAGACTTAGCGATGGTGAAATATTGATCTCCCGTTTGATCGATAGAGCACTACGTCCGCTTTTTCCTGAAGATTATTTCTGTGAAGTGCAGGTAATTGTAACGCTTATTTCGTCCGACGCAGAGGTAATGCCTGATGCTTTGGCTTGTTTGGCAGCGTCGGCAGCTTTAGCGGTTTCTAATGTTCCTATCCAGGAAATTATTTCCGAGGTGAGAGTGAGCAGGATCGATGGGCAGTTTGTGATCAACCCAACCCGCAGCCAGATGGCAGTTTCTGATATGGACTTCATTATTGCTGCCACCGAAAAGAACATTATGATGGTGGAAGGCGAATCCAAAGAGTGCAGCGAGGAAGACCTCATTAAAGCATTAGAAATTGGTCATGATGCCATTCGTAAACAAATTAAGGCTCAGGAAGAATTGAGAGATATGGTGGGCGTTGGACCAAAAAGGGAATATCCAAAGCCAGAAGTAAATGAGGTTTTGAAAAAAAGAGTAGAAGAATTGGCTAAGGGTAAGATTGAAGAATTCTCAAGGGCAAAACAACCAAAGGCAATTCGTAAGGAATCTTACAAGAATTTATACGAAGAAATTAAGGCAACTCTTTCAAAAGAAGCGAGTTTGCCAGAAGGCGAAGAGATAGATGATGCTACAAAAAAATTGGTAAAGCAATACCTGGGCGACCTTCAGTATTATGTTGTCCGCGACATGATTTTGAATGACAGGGTTCGTCTTGATGGAAGAGGTCTGGAGGATGTTCGTCCATTGGATATGGAAGTAGATATTCTTCCGACGCCTCATGGAGCAGCATTGTTTACAAGAGGAGAAACTCAATCGCTTACTACAATTACTTTGGGTACACCACTCGATGAATTATTGGTAGAAAGCGCTGCAAAATCAGAGTATTCGAAATTCATTTTACACTATAATTTTCCTCCATTTTCAACAGGAGAAGTAAAATTTTTAAGAGGTCCTGGTCGTCGCGAAGTTGGACATGGGAATCTTGCGCAACGTTCATTGAAGCAAATGATGCCATCAGGCGATTATGCTTATACGGTTCGTGTTGTGAGTGATATTTTGGAATCGAATGGTTCTTCTTCAATGGCTACAGTTTGTGCTGGTTCACTGGCTTTGTTTGATGCCGGTGTACCATTGCCAAAACACGTTGCCGGCGTAGCTATGGGGTTGATAACGAAGGAAGGCAAGTTTGCCGTGTTAACCGATATCCTCGGCGATGAAGATCATTTGGGAGATATGGATTTTAAGGTAACTGGTACCCGTGATGGAATTTGCGGAATTCAAATGGACATTAAAGTTGATGGTCTTTCCATGGAAGTAATGAGGCAGGCACTAGAACAAGCCCGTCGGGGAAGAATGCATATTCTGGATGCGATGTACAATTGCATTCCTGAAGCAAGAGCTGACGTGAAACCACATGCTCCAAGAATGGTGAAGATGATCATTGATCGCGAATTTATTGGTGCGGTTATCGGGCCTGGTGGGAAAGTGATCCAGGAGATTCAAAGAGAAACAGGAACAACTATCAATATCGAAGAGAAGAATAACCAGGGCGAAGTGAGCATCTTTGGTACTGAAAAAGAGAAGGTTGATAGAGCTCATAATTGGGTGAAAGGAATTGTTGCAGTCCCTGTTGAAGGTGATGAATACGAAGCAACTGTTAAGTCAATTATGCCTTATGGTGCTTTTGTTGAATTCTTACCAGGTAAACAAGGTTTGTTACACATTTCAGAAGTAAGTTGGAAGCGTTTGGAAACTTTAGAAGGCGTGTTGAACGAAGGTGATAAAGTAAAAGTGAAATTGACAGGCACCGATCCAAAGACAGGCAAATTCAAATTATCAAGAAAGATATTGCTTCCAAAACCTGAAAGCCAAAGGGAAGAAAGACGTGAAGGTGGAGAGAGACCCCAAGGGCAAAGGGGCGATCGTCCGAAGTTTGAAAAAAGACAAGGCAACGGAAGTGGATCACAGGAGCAACGTCCGCAGGAAACAGGTTCTGAACAAAATGATCAATAAAATTTTTGAATAAGTTTTTTAAGGCTGTCAACTGACAGCCTTTTTAATTTTACAACATGAATAGCATTCAAATAAGTATAGAAGCAAAAGAAGAACAGCAAGAGATTTTGATTAGCCAGTTATCAGATTTTGGAGCGGATGGCTTTGAACAGACCAATGATTATTTGATTGCTTACTTTAATGAAAATGTTTTCAAAAGTTACGAGGTGAATGAACTATTGAAAGGATATGTTTTTACTACAAAAACAATTGAGGAAAAGAATTGGAATGAAGAATGGGAAAGCAATTTTCAACCAGTAGTTGTTGATAAATTTTGTGCGATAAGAGCAGAATTTCATGAACCAATAGAAGATGTTGGGCACGAAATTATCATCACACCAAAAATGAGTTTTGGTACCGGGCATCATGCAACAACATATATGATGCTTGAACAAATGAAGGATATTAATTTTAATAATAAAACTGTTTTTGATTTTGGTGCCGGCACCGGAATTCTGTCGATTCTTGCAGAGAAATTAAATGCTTCCAAAATTGACGCAATAGATGTTGACGAATGGAGTATTACCAATGCAAAAGAAAACATTGAAAGAAATAACTGCACAAAGATTTTAGTAAGTCTGTCATCACAAATCCCCGATGCATCTTACGATATCATTCTTGCGAATATTAATCGAAATGTTATCCTAAACTATCTTCCTCAGTTAGGTAACAATTTAAAGCAAAATTGCCTTTTGCTTTTAAGTGGTTTGCTAACTTCTGATGAAGAGGATATTGTTGAAGTTTGCGGGATAGAAAATCTACAACTTGTTAAACGTACCGAACGCAATAAATGGATATCATTATTATTTATTAAGACTATATGAAGGCAAGGGTAATTTAACGTAAACTCCTGCGCATTTTTAATTATTTTTGTCACCCAACTTTAACCCATCATTCTATGAATGAAGTCCTGTTGATTGTATTAGCTTACTTGATCGGAAGTATTCCCACTGCCGTATGGGTTAGCAAATATTTCTTCGATATTGATATTCGCGATTATGGTAGCGGAAATGCAGGTGCTACCAACACTTACAGAGTTTTAGGGTCAAAATGGGGAACAATTGTTATGATCATCGATATGGTCAAAGCAATTGTAGCTGTTAAACTGGCCTTTCTTCTTCCTTATTCGTTTGATAATGATGTGTACCTGGTGAATATGCAACTTGGGTTAGGTTTGTCAGCTGTTTTAGGACATATTTTCCCCATTTGGGCAGAGTTTAGAGGCGGTAAGGGTGTTGCTTGTTTATTCGGAATGGTGCTAGGCATTCAACCCAATGTAGCTCTTTGTTGCGTGGGTGTTTTTATCCTTGTCTTGTATTTGACAAGATGGGTTTCTTTGAGTTCCATTTTAGCCAGCATTGCCTTTCCAATCTTTATTCTGGTGATATTCAATGAGCCAGAGAAATTATACCGTGTTTTTGCTATTACAGTGGCTATGCTTGTTCTTTTGACGCATCAAAAGAATATTACTCGTCTTCTTAAAGGAGGTGAAAGCAAGGTTCCTATTTTAAAATACCGTGACCGCCGCAGGCAGAAGCGCAAATAAACTTTCATTTAACCAAATATTTAGCTCATCTGTAGGGTGTATTCCGTTTTGGTATAATCATTGAACTCTTTCCAAAAAAGTTAAAAAGATGATACGGAAATTAACCAGCCTGTTTTTGCTAGCCGCCACCTTTGTAGCTTGTTCAACAAATCCTGTTACTCATAGAAAACAATTAAAGCTTGTTTCTGAACAGGAATTGCAAGCAATGGCTACAACACAATATCAACAGTTTTTAAGCGAAAATCGTGTAGTGTCGCCTTCTGCCGACAGGGATGCCGAAATGGTAAGAAGGGTAGGCCAAAGAGTAGCTAATGCCATTACAAAATATTATCGTGACAATAATCTGGGTAGTGCTTTAGATGGTTATCAATGGCAATTTAATTTGGTCAATAACAAAGAAGCAAATGCTTGGTGTATGCCAGGTGGGAAAGTAGTTGTTTACACCGGTTTATTACCTATTACCCAAAATGAAGCAGCCTTGTCCATGGTAATGGGACACGAAATTGCTCACGCTGTTCTGCAGCACGGTAATGAAAGAATGAGCCAGGGATTGGTCCAGCAATTAGGCGGTGTTGCTTTAGCTGTTGCACTTTCGAACCAGCCCGCCGAAACGCAAAACTTGTTTTTGAATGCATACGGCGTTGGTTCTCAAGTAGGTGTTTTACTTCCATTCTCACGTAAACAGGAACTCGAGGCAGATAGGTACGGAATGATATGGGGTGCGATGGCAGGGTATAACCCACGAGAGGCCATTGCTTTATGGCAAAGAATGGAGCAAGCTTCCAACGGACAAGCTCCGCCAGAGTTCTTAAGCACTCACCCTTCGGCCGGTAACAGAATCAGTCAACTTGAGAAATATCTTCCTGAAGCTTTAAAATACTATCAACCCATGGGCAAATAAGGGGCTTAAAGACCTGATTCAAAAAGAAAAATCCCGTCAATTGTACAATTAACGGGATTTTTCTTTTATAAGACCTTGGTCTCCAAGGTATATTTTCGTACCTTTGCTCACCTGTTTATCTGAAAAGTCCCTCGTACTCCTTTCACTACGTCAAAAACAGTATAATTAATATGTCTCAAACAATTTTAGAAAAGCTCCAATTAAAAAACGAAAAAAACATTTTAATTCAGGGCTTGCCTTCTTCAATTGAAAAGCAGTTCAGTAAATTATCTTTTGCAAAAAACCTTACTCCATTATTGCGTTCCAGAAAAATTGATTTTGCGCTTGTTTTTGCAGTGAGCGAAATCCAGCTAAATTCAATTCTGGATGATATTATGCCTGCCTTAAAGGAAGATTCCAAGTTATGGATCGCTTATCCAAAGATTACATCAAAAATTTCTACGGATCTTAACCGCGAGGGCAGTTGGAGCAAGTTATCAGAAGCAGATTATGAGAGCTCTGAGCAAGTTTCTTTAGATCATGTGTGGCATGCAGTAAATTTCCAGAAAGTTGAAATTGAAATCGAAGAAACAGTTTTGGTAAAAAAGAAGGCAAAACTGGCAAGTGCATAAAGAGGTTACAAAAAAATTAAAAGGAGTCTTTTCAGACTCCTTTTTTTATGCTTAAAAAATCATCTATTGATAAGCCAATAATTTTAGACAATGGCGTTTCGGTATCTAAAGCTGCATCAATCCATTTTTTTGTCTGAAAAAGTTTTTTTAGAAAAATAGTGGTGCCGTTAAGGAGCATACATCTATAAATTATCTCTTCGGCTTCAGTTATTGGGGTTATAACAGCAGAACCAAAAAGTCCATAATAAGGATAATCTATTTTGAACTGATCCTTATTTGAAATATCGCTGTAAAATGAAACTTCTTTCATTGGTTTTGTTTTGCGATAATCTGTAAAGGTGTATTTCAGGGCAAGCAAATTTTCAAAAAGATAAGGAGGCGCAAGTTAAGTTCAATAAATAAAAATGTCAAGCCTCCTGCATATTTCAATGTAAATCAATTTCAAAAACTTACTTACAGATTTATCAGTTATCCAGGTTTGACAAAAAGAACCCTTCCTTGTGAAGTACTGTTTTGTTTGGAATGGGAGTTAAAAGCGACTCTTTAACCAGTTTTTCTACTAATCTTAATTGGTTATCCTCGTCGCCGGACTGAGCGATTAATTTCCAACTTTCAATCTTCATTAATGCTCTTTTGCTGGTTTTTGTTACGTGACGGTCGAGCCATTCTGACCTTTCGGCAAGGTACAATTGGTGGTTACGAAAGTAGGCATGCATAGGACTAGATTTTAAGTTATGGTAGCTTTTGGCTTCTCAAATTAAACAGAATTTTTTTTAAAAACCTAATTAGACCTTAATTTTCGACGAAGTGTATTAAAAAACACTTAGCCATCTTTAAATGAAAGACAACTAAGTGTTTTAAAAGGTTTAATTGTAATTATGCTAAAACTTCTGCAGAAGTTTTATTGTATTCTTCAGACAACTTCCGCTGCATATCGTAGGACATTGGCTGGTAACTGTCGAAGTGCATCTTGAATTTTGCTCTTCCCTGCGTAATGGACCGTAATGAAGAAGAGAAATCGTGCATTTCTGCCAGCGGTACTTTTGCAATGATCTTTTGGAAATGGCCTTCAGTATCCATTCCATCCACAATTCCACGGCGGCTTTGTAAATCTCCCATGATCGCTCCTGTAAGGTCTTCTGGACATAAAACTTCAACCTGATTGATTGGTTCCAATACCTGTGGGTCTGCTTGTTGGAAAGCTTGCCTGAAAGCTTGCAGTCCTGCAATTTTAAAAGATATATCATTTGAATCTACCGGGTGCATCTTCCCATCATAAACCGAAACTCTGACGTCGCGAACATAAGACCCAGTTAATGGACCTTCCTGCATTTTTTCCATGACTCCCTTCAAAATAGAAGGCAGGAACCTAGTATCAATTGCACCACCAACAATACAGTTGTAAAATACCAGCTTTCCACCCCAATCCAAATTATGAATATCCCTGCCACGAACAGTCAGCCCAGCAGGTTCAGGCATTCCCTCATACCAAGGCTCAATTCTCATGTATACTTCTCCAAATTGCCCAGCACCACCAGATTGTTTTTTGTGGCGATAATTAGCATCGGCAGCTTTGCGAATTGTCTCTCTATATGGAATTCTCGGCTTAACAAATTTTACAGGCACTTTATGAATGTTTTCAATTTTCCATTTTGCAACTGCTAAATGCATGTCACCTTGAGAGTGAATTAAAGTTTGTTTGAGTTCTTGTGATACTTCAACAATCAGTGTCGGATCTTCTTCTCTTAATTGATGAAGTGCCTGCGCTAATTTTTCTTCTTCTCCTTTATTCACTGGCTCAATAGTAACTGTCATATTTGAAGAAGGGAATTCTATCGGCGGCAATTCAATGTTTTTGCCTTTGATATGGAGTGTATTATTTACATGAGTATTTCTCAATTTCAGAGTAGCCCCAATATCTCCAGCAACCAATTCATTTACAGGCAAACGTTTGTTGCCTTCCAATAAAAACAATTGATTGATTTTTTCGGTAACCCCATTTGATTCATTCACTAATTCCATCCCCGTTTTAACGGTTCCGGAGAAAACTTTAAAATAAGAAAGGTCACCAACGTGTGCTTCCGAAATAGTTTTATAAACAAATATGCAGGCAGGCCCATTCGCATCGCAGGGAAGCTCACTTCCAGAAATTGTTTTTTGCGGAGGCATTTCATTGGCACTTGGACAAACATTGTCGATGAATCCCATTAGTCTTCCACTACCCATATTCCTTTCTCCTGACAAACAGAAAAGAGGGAAGATGTCATGGTTGATCATGGCCTTTTTCATCCCATTTTTTATCTCATCTTCTTCCAGTTCACCTTTGTCAAAGTATTTTTCCATCAAATCTTCATCATTACTGGCGACAGCTTCAACCAACTCTTTGTGTAATTGATCCGCCCTGTCTCTTTCATCGTCGGGAATGGGAAGCTTTTCAGGTTTGCCACCGGTATCTTTGAATTTATACATCGTCATTCTTAACACATCAATGATCTCGTGGAAGCCGGCGCCTTCCTGGCGAGGATATTGTACAACAGTTACTTTACTTCCAAAGTGATCTTTCGCCTGTTGAACTGTTTTGTTGAAATCAGCTTTATCGTGATCTAACTTGTTAACAGCAAAAATCATCGGTGTTTTAAACTTCTCTGTATATTCCCAAATAACATCAGTAGTAACTTCAACACCGTTTGCAGCATTTATTAACATCACGCCTGTATCAGCTACACGCAATGCAGATAAAACTTCACCAACAAAATCATCATAACCTGGCGTATCAAGAATATTAATTTTATAACCGCGCCATTTTGTATGCATCAACTTAGAAAAAATGGAGTTACCACGTGCCTGTTCTAATTCGTGATAATCTCCAACAGTATTATTTTCGATTACAGATCCTCTGCGGTTGATTATTCCAGCTTCATAAAGCATGCATTCCGCTAAGGTTGTTTTGCCCGAACCAGCGTGGCCGAGCAAAACAATATTTTTTACATGTGAGGTATCAAACTCTGGCATATAACAAGTTTTAAGATGAGATAATAGCTGACTTCATGCATCATTGCATGTTTTCAGGGATGGCTATATAAAAAAACATTAGCAGCTTGTGGCGCTAATGAATGATTTGAATTCGTTGCGAAGTTCCTGAAGAGTGCTTTCCAAACCGAGGAACTCGCTTAATAATTCTTCGTGGAGTGTGTAGTTGTCTTCTGCTACATCTCCCGAAGCAGATTCATGTTCAATTCTTTTTTCGTGGGTTTTAATGGAATGTTTTAAGTCGTGAATGTTAATGAGCTGAATGTGGAATTGATTGTCGAAGTGTTCTACGTCCAGTAGCTGTTGTTTGGATAAATCCTTTCTACAAATTTCCTGGAGTGATTTTTTTGAGGTCTGGAATTCTTCACGATAATTACGAAGGATTTGGAGCCAATCTTTACACTCCGTTGTGAGCTGTGAGACATCTGTCGTGACCATGGGACTGAAGTTTTAATAGTTAAAAAAATGTTGGTTTTCACTTCGCATTCTCCCCGGTGGTAGGATGGTACTCTAAATTTAAAACTCTTTACCAAGAAAAAAACAAGATTTTTATCAGGCGAAAACCTTAAATTAATCATGCACTCATCCATTATATTTGCCTACTTGTGATTACTCAAAACACCATACAACAAATTCTTTCCCGCATTGACATTTTAGATGTTGTCGGTGGATTTGTTCGATTAAAAAGGAGGGGCGCAAACTACCTTGGACTTTGTCCGTTCCATAACGAAAAAACGCCTTCGTTTACTGTTTCTCCGTCCAAAGAAATTTTTAAATGTTTTGGTTGTGGCAAGAGTGGTAATACGATTTCGTTTATAATGGAGCATGAAAAACTGTCTTATGTTGAAGCATTAAGATGGCTCGCTAATAAATACAATATCGAGATAGAAGAAACCGAAGCTTCGCCTGAACAAAAAATACAACAACAGACTTCAGAAAGTCTTTTCATCATCAATCAATTTGCACAGCAATTTTACTCCCATATTTTATTTGAGACAGAAGAAGGAAATGATATTGGGCTATCGTATTTGAAAGAAAGAGGTTTCACCGAGGAAACGATGAAAAAATTTGGATTGGGATATGCACCTGATTCCAAAGAACGCTTTGCAAAAGAAGCGGTTGGCAAACAATACAATCCGGAGTTGCTTCAAAAATCTGGATTGGTTGTAAACCGCAGTGAGCAACTTGTAGACAATTATCGCGACAGAATAATTTTTCCTGTTCACAATAACAGCGGAAAAGTCATTGGCTTTGGTGCTCGGCAAATTAAAAAGAACGACAAATCACCGAAGTATATAAACACACCGGAGAATGAGCTCTATGTAAAAAGCAAAATTCTCTACGGAACTTATTTTGCCCGCCATGCCATTGACAAGGCAGATGAATGCTTGCTTGTTGAAGGTTACACCGATGTTATTTCTCTTCACCAGGCCGGAATTGAAAATGTCGTAGCAAGCGGTGGAACCTCACTCACGCAAGATCAACTTCGTCTTATAAAAAAATACACGAAGAATCTGATAATAGTGTACGATGGCGATCCTGCAGGCGTGAAAGCTGCTCTTCGTGGATTGGATATGGCTCTGGAAGAAAGTCTTAATGTGAAACTCGTTCTTATTCCGGACAAAGAAGATCCAGACAGCTATGTACAGAAAGTTGGAGCTAGCCAGTTTAGAAATTTCATTGTTCATAACAAAAAAGATTTCATTCTTTTTCAACTTGAAGTTTCATTGAAAGATGCTGGTGGTGATGCAAACAAAAAATCTGAAGTTGTTAATCAAATTGCTGAAACCATCTCTAAAATTGATAAGACCGAAGATTTCACTAAGCAGCAGGATTACATTCGCCAGTGTTCGCAAATCTTAAATATTGACGAAACAGGTTTTACTTCTCTCGTAAACAAATTCATTCGCAATAGGATTTCTCTGCAGGAAAATAAATTGCCCTTTGAAGAAGCAAAGTTTATTGAAGAAAATGCAAAGAAGGCTGAAGAAAACAATTTCGATGATCAAACTTTCAATCTTCTTTTTAGGGATGATCTGCAGGAAAGAGAAATTGCAAGAATTCTTCTTGAGTATGGAACAAAGAAATGGGACAATCATGAGCTAATTGCAGAACATGTTCTTTCCGAATTACCGGATGATGATCTTATCGACAATCAAAATGTTTTAAAACTTATTGAAGAGTACAAAAAGCAGGTCGCTAACCATCATACTCCAGATAAAAGTTATTTTGTTTATCATCCCGATCAAAACCTTAGCACCTTGGCGGTTTCGCTTCTTCATTTTCCGTACGAACAAAGCGAACACTGGAAACGGGAGTTAAGCCAGTCAACCGGTTATCAAAAATCTTTGTTCGAACAGGATTATAAAAGCTTTCTCAATACAATTAAAAAGGAAAATGAAGCAGTTTTGATGAGTTATCTCAATATCGGGAAAGATAATACACATGGCGAAGTGGAATCGGCCATCAATTATTTAAAGCTTCGAAAGATCAAACGCCTGCTTTTACAAAATCAATCTGACCTTGAAAAAGCTGATCCTTCGCAACAGGCAACATTGTTTCTTACACATCAGCATTTGAAACAAATGGAAATTGAACTTTCCAAAAAATTAGGTTCTGTTGTCATACGCTAAGCTTGGTACAATTTTTTAGTTTCTGATCTAAAAAGGCAAATGAAAACGATTGCTTCATTAGGAGGCGGGTTGGCCGGCGCATGTGCAGTTACATTGATTCATGAATCAGTAAGAAAAATTGTTCCAAAGGCTCCCCGGATGGATCTGTTAGGGATGAACGCCATTTCAAAAGGATTGAATGCTGCCGGAATAAAAACACCGACTGGAAATAAACTTTATACGATGGCACTGGCAGGCGATATCCTGAGCAATTCTATTTACTATGCGTTGGCGGGAACGGGGGATGAGAAAAATATTTGGCTCAAAAGCTCGATGCTAGGACTGGCGGCTGGAATTGGCGCCGTTCTCTTGCCAGGTCCACTTGGCCTGGAAGAAAAGCATAGTGCCAGAAGTACGGAAACCAAATTGATGACGATCGGCTTGTACGTTACCGGTGCATTAGTGGCGACAGTGATTATGAAATTAATGGCGAAGAAAAAGCACAAGCAAAACCAGGAATGGGAAAGGAGGCTTGTGACGTCGGCGATGGGATAGATGCTTTTAGTTTGCAGCATCCATAAAATTAAATTCCTGCACACCGAGATGATATTTTGCCTCGTGATCGAGAAGCCATTTCTTTCTCCACAATCCGCCTGCATAGCCAACTAAAGATTGATCGCTCCCAATTACGCGATGACAAGGAACAATGATAGCGATATTGTTTTTGCCATTGGCAGAAGCAACTGCACGAATAGCTTTTAAATCGCCATATTGCTTTGCAAGCTCATTATAGCTGATGGTTTTGCCGTAGGGAATTTTAGAAAGTAAATCCCAAACCTTTGTTTGAAATTCAGTGCCGTCCTGGTTTAATGGTAACGTGAATTGTTTGCGTTTTCCTGCAAAGTATTCGTCTAATTGTTTTGTACAGGCATGAAGCAACTTATGCTCGTCGTTTTGAATTTCTCCTTCGGCATCACAAAAGTTGATGGTCTTAATGTACTTATCAGAACATTGCAATTTTAGTAGTCCAACAGGTGAGGAGTAATATGCAGTGTACAGGTTCATTCATCCAATTTTTGATCCATTGGATACGGAATGTTTTGGTTGT
Source organism: Flavisolibacter sp. (assembly GCA_035554655.1). Classification (GTDB taxonomy): domain Bacteria; phylum Bacteroidota; class Bacteroidia; order Chitinophagales; family Chitinophagaceae; genus Flavisolibacter. The sequence goes on along the minus strand of DATMIF010000026.1, from coordinate 198,504 downwards.
ATTAAAACTACGTCATTATTTTCATCATAGATGCCAAGGACAAGGCATTCACTGAAAAAATCAGCAATCTTCTTTGGAGGGAAATTGACGACTGCAATAACTTGTTGCCCCACCAATTCTTCTACAGAATAAAACTTTGTGACCTGTGCAGAAGATTGTTTTATTCCAGATTTGCCAAAATCAATGGTAAGTTTATAGGCCGGTTTTTTTGCTTTAGGGAATTCCTTCACTTCAATAATGGTTCCAACCCTGATATCGATCTTTTCAAAGTCATTCCACGAAATTGTTTCCATCGCTTTTATTTAATCGAGCAAATTAGCTAACTGGAGCAATTCATCTTTTTTATACCCTTCCTTTTCGTTGTCAAAACACCTGGAGATTTCTTCGAGCAAATACTGAATTACTTTTTTATTGGACAGCGGTTTAAAGTAAGAGGCAACCGGTGGAACTGAAATCCTTTTGAAATAGCTGTCTATGTCTTTATGTGTAAACACCATTCCATTGGTTGGGTCAATGAAGAATTCAATTTTATCACGATAATCCTCTGTAGCCTCATTACTGTAACCGGGCTTGAAATATGCCAGCACAAATTGTTTCGGAACGCCAATAGCTTTTACAGGGATGTCGAGCAAATCGCAAATAATGAGATAAAGAATTCCATTGCTCAACTGGTTTCCTTTCTTCGATTCAATCAATTTATGAATCAGGAATTCATTGACATCAGTGTAAGCAACTTCGCTGCCTTTTAAATTATAATAACTATATAGAATACCAGTAACAATTCTTATTTGTTCAAGAGGAGTGAGGTATTGATTTAATTCCAGCCAGATATTCCTGCGGATCTTTTCAACTTCTAGAAGTGTGGCACTTGTCGATAATTCGGGGTATTGAAATTTTGAAACAAGCAAAGCGCCTACCAGAAGGTCATGATGACCTGCTAAACTCCATTGATTGAAATCATCAGTAAGGTCTTTATAATGAAGTCTATGAATGATCATCTCAATCCGCTCCTGAATTTGTTCATTGGGCGTGGTTTCCCAAAGATGTTCGAGATTGGGAATGATGGTCTTTCCAAAATCAACGATCTTGGTAGACACAGCACCAAATACTTCCTCGTCCGGATCGTCGATCAATTTGAATAATGCTGATATTTCTCTGGTTTCTTCCATAGTAATTCACTCTAAATATCGAAGTAGAGCGTGAAATAAAGTAGTTAAACTTTTCCACAATTGTGGGTGATGATTTCTTAACGGCAGAAATAAGCAGTAAGGAGTTATTTTTTCTTTTTAGCCGTTGCTTTCTTTTTTGTTGCACCTTTCTTCGGCGCCGCCGTTTTTGTTGCAGCCTTCTTCGCGGCAACCTTTTTTGTAAATGCTCCGGGCACTTGTTCTTCAATCATGTTCTTCACCTCGTCAACGGGAATCGTTACCAATTCTGCTGAAGTGTATTTTTCGCCATTTGCTTTTCTTCCCAACTTCAACATTTTCTTTCCGAACCGAATGAAAGCACCCCAACGTCCATTCTCAATGGAGATCTTTTCTTCCGGCCATTGTTGAATGTAGCGATTTGCTTCCTTCTCCATTTTCTTTGAGATCAACTCTTCAATATCATGCTTGGAAAGGTTATCGAAATTATAAGCCCTCGGAACGTTGATATATAAGTTGCCCCATTTCAAAAATGGGCCAAATCTTCCTTTGCCTTTTGTTACGGGCTGACCTTCATATTCTGCAATAGGGGCATCCACCTTTTTCTTTTCTTCAATCAATGCAATCGCCCTGTCAAGGTCCAAGTCTAGAGGCTCTTCGCCTTTTGGTATGGAAATAAATTGCTCACCTAATTTTACATATGGGCCAAATCTTCCAATATTAACTGAAACTTCCTGACCTTCATATTCTCCAAGTGTGAGTGGCAATTTAAAAAGATCAAGGGCTTCTTCAAGTGAAATGGTTTCAATACTCTGATTGCGTTTCAATCTTGCAAAGCGGGGCTTCTCTTCTTCATCTGCAGTTCCTATCTGCACCATCGGACCATAGCGACCCATTCTTGCCACAACCGGTTTGCCACTTTGCGGATCAATACCTAATTCTTTTTCGCCTTTAACTCGTTCGGCGGTTTCAATTGTGTTGTCAACGTCTTTTTTGAAAGGGTTATAAAAATCCTTCAGCATTTCATTCCACCGCATTTTGCCTTGTGCCACCTCATCAAATTCTTCTTCAATTCTTGCCGTGAAACCGTAGTCCATAATATCATCGAAATACTGTTTCAGAAAATCGGTTACAACCAATCCCAAATCTGTAGGGAAGAGTTTTGATTTTTCAGCGCCGGTATTTTCTGTTTCAGTTTTTTTCGAGATTTTATCATGACTTAAAACAAAAACGCTGTAATTTCTTTGAACACCTTCTTTATCTCTCTTCTCAACGTAACCTCTTTTCAAAATGGTGGAAATGGTAGGAGCATAGGTAGACGGACGACCAATTCCTAATTCTTCCAGTTTTTTTACCAATGACGCCTCGGTGTATCTTGGCAATGGTCGAGTAAATCTTTCGATCGCTTTCATTTCATTGAACGAAAGTTTCTGACCAACCTTCAGCGAGGGCAACATTCCTTCCCGGTGTTCTTCACCATCCAGATCTTCATCATCAACATCTTCACGATATACTTTTATAAATCCATCAAATTTCAATACTTCGCCTTCAGCGGTTAGTTCTGCATTGTTGGTAGATACATTAATCTTGGCAATGGTTCTTTCCAGCTCAGCGTCTGCCATCTGCGAAGCCATCGTTCTTTTCCAAATCAACTCATACAATTTTCGTGTATCGGCATCACCAATGGTTGTTTTTGCCATGTAGGTAGGTCGGATAGCTTCGTGTGCTTCCTGGGCAGATTCATTTTTATTCTTAAAGCGTCTCGCCTGGTAATATTTATTACCGTACATGCCTGCCACGTTCTTTTCAATATCGACCATGGCTGTTTCACTTAATGCGACACTGTCTGTACGCATATAGGTGATATGTCCATTTTCGTAAAGCTTTTGTGCCAGTAACATGGTACGTGCCACACCATAACCCAATTTTCTGCCGGCTTCCTGTTGAAGTGTTGATGTAGTAAATGGGGCAGAAGGAGAACGTTTTGTCGGCTTAACCTGGATGTCTTTTACAGTATAATTGGCGCCGATACATTCTTTCAAAAACTTTTCGGCCGAATCAGCATTAGGATATTTTGATCCTTCAGCTTTGAAAGAGATTTGTCTCCCTGAATTATCTTCAGAAGCAAACGTTGCTTCAATTTTAAAACTGCTTTGCGGAGCGAAGGCATTGATCTCTCTTTCTCTTTCTGCAATTATTCTTACCGCAACACTTTGCACACGACCGGCACTCAAATTATTTTTCATGCTGATCTTTCGCCATAATACTGGGCTCAATTCAAAACCAACAATTCTATCCAAAATTCTTCTTGCTTGTTGTGCATTCACCAAATTCATATCTACTGTTCTCGGTCTTTGAACAGCTTTTTGAATGGCAGGTTTGGTAATCTCATGAAAAACGATCCTTTTAGTTTTGTCGGGGTCAAGTCCCAACACCTCGCACAAATGCCAGCTAATGGCTTCTCCTTCACGGTCCTCATCCGTTGCCAGCCATACTTCCTGGCTTTTTTTGGCAAGTTGTTTCAGATCAGTGACAACTTTTTTCTTTTCGTCGGGAACAATGTAACGGGGTTTGAAATTATTTTTAATATCAATCCCCATGTCGTCTTTTTCAAGGTCACGGATATGGCCAAAACAACTTTTGACCTCGAAATCAGGGCCTAAAATTTTTTCAATGGTCTTTGCCTTTGCCGGCGACTCAACTATCAACAAATTCTTGGGCATAATTTAAAATCTCATCCTTTTTTCAACAGTAAATTCTTGCTTTAAAACATGCAAGTATAAGGCAAGATGTTGATTTTATCTATAAGAACGGTTTTTTTGCCTCAAGGTTGTATGATAATTATTTAAGCTGAGAAGAGATGGCTTCAACAATTTTTTCAGCCCATTTTGCATATTCTTTTTCTGACGGATGAAGTCCATCCGTCGCTACCAATGCGGCATTACTCTTTGCTTGCCGCGAGAGTTCTGTTATATCAACATACTGTACTTTATATTGAATGGACAGCGCTTTATTGATGCCATTAAATACTTCAACCTCTTTTGAAGTTTTTTCGGTGTCCATTGAATTTGCATAAGGGGTAACGCTGTAATCAGGAATAGAAACCACCATTACATGTTCTTTCTTTCCGTTGGCAAGCTCAATTGCTTTTTTTAATAATTCTTCAAACTGCTCTTTGTATTCCAGTGCATCCCGTCCACGGTATTGGTTGTTGACTCCAATTAATAAGGTAACGAAATCGTATTTGGATAGCAATGTAGTTTTGCTGATAGCATCGAGCAATTCGTCAGTGGTCCATCCTGTCTTCGCAATGATTTCGGGAGCATTGAAGTTATATTCTTTGCTGCGCAATAGTTGAACAACCTGGCAAGGAAAACTTTTCATTAAAGGAACTGCTTCTCCAATTGTATAAGAATCTCCCAATGCTAAATAGTTATAGATGTGCATATCATTGCTTTGCTTATGAACTAGCTAAAATCAATAACACTATCGAAACGATCACTTAAAGAAACCCAATAATTTTTTCCAGGGATTGTGCATCACGGTAAATTCTTCGATGGCCCAATCCTTCAGAAATCACAAAGTGAAAATTCGGATAGTTCTTATCCATGATCGGTTTTACATCGGATAGCGGCGTCATGTGATCATCTTTGTCTTGCAAGAATAATACCTGACCTTTTAGTTTCGGTGCCAACCTGGACACAGAATACCATTCAGGCGGCCGGCCTCCAACTTCTGTAATGATATTCTCGAATTCTCTTCGAACATCATTATCTAATTTCAATAACCTGAAAAAATGGTCGATGGCTGTTTTAGTTTCGGCAGCTGGGGCTATTAGAACAATTTTTGTGGAGGAAGGATGTGAAGTTTCTTCAAGTGCGAGGCATAAAGCCAACCCGCCGAAGGAATGTGTAAGAAAAGAATCAATTGGCCCGTAATGGGCCCAGAGGTATTGAACAAATTCTTTGTACACAACGGCATTGATGGTTTTTCCAGTACTTCTTCCGTGCGCAGGCGCATCAAAAGCCAAAACCTCATATCCTTGTTGAATGAGGAGTTCAACATATTTTTCAAAATTGGTTACACTTGATTCAAAGCCATGAAGAATCAGTGCTTTTTTGGGAGATGGATGATTCCATCGGTAACCGCGTATTATATTTTCTTGAAAATTAAATTCCAGCTTTTCGGATTTTTCGAAAATGGGAGGGAGAATATTTTTTGTTCTTAATTGCGGCGTACAAAATAATTCAAACGCTTTTTCCGCCGCTTTCCTTTTAGAAACCGAAGACAGAAGTTTAAATTTTGTCCTTACATATTTTAATGCCAGTTGCTTTGACAAAGCCATTAATAAAGTTTGAAGTTTTCGCTTCGAAGTTCGAGGTTTCTTTTACAATCATTACAACATACTTCATAGTTCTTTGTCCTAATAATTTTCATCATTCTATTGTTTGATGTTTGATAATAACTTCGAAGCTTAAACTCCGGACAATGAATATTGTTATTATAGGTACTGGCAACACGGCCACCGTTTTGGGAAGAAAGCTAAAAGCTGCAGGCCATCATATAGTACAGGTTTTCGGTAGAGACACATCGGCTGCAAGTAAATTGGCCTACGAGTTAGATACAGAATCCACCAATTACTGGAACGTTGTAAACAGGGATGCCGATCTGTATATTCTTGCCGTGTCAGACATTGCCATCAAAGAGATTCTAGAGGAACTGCAACTGACGGATAAAACAATCGTGCACACAGCGGCGTCGGTATCGAAAGATATTTTGAAAGACACAGCACATCATTTTGGAGTTTTTTATCCTTTGCAAAGTCTGAAAAAAGAAGTTGGTCATCTGCCCGATATTCCTATAGTTATTGATGCAAGCGATAAATCGACATTGAAAGAACTGGAAGCTTTAGCGCATAGTATTTCTGAGCAGGTCGTGCAAGCTGGTGATGAAAAAAGAATGAAACTTCATTTAGCAGCCGTGATCGTCAACAATTTTGTCAATCATCTGTATGCGCTTGCAGAATCATATTGCAATAACGAAGGGCTTGATTTTAACCTATTGCTTCCGTTGATAAAAGAAACAGCTGAGAGGATTCATCACATTTCCCCGTCACAAACCCAAACCGGACCTGCACTGCGTAATGACAGGGAAACAATTGAAAAACATATTGAGCTATTGAAGAAATACCCTCACCTGAAAAGAGTCTATGAAACATTTACCAACAGCATTTACAGCACTCACTAGGTTTTGTGTTGTAACTAGCTAAACTTTGCTATCGGTGAACTACATTAGCGCATTATCGAATTAGATTGATATTTTGATGAACGTACTTGAACACTTTCAGCATATAACCACTTTTGTCTTTGACGTCGATGGAGTATTAACCGATGGCAGCGTTTTACTTTTAGAGAACGGACTACAGGCAAGAAAGATGAATGTTAAGGATGGTCTTGCTTTACAAATGGCTCTAAAAAACGGATATACGGTGATCATTGTTTCCGGGGCTTCATCAGAACCGGTTATTCACCGCTTGCAATACCTGGGATTGAAAGAAATTAACTTGGGATTGAAGGACAAACTGAAGTTTTTGGAGGCGTATGTGGAGCAACATAATTTGAAGTGGAATCAAATTCTTTTTATGGGAGACGATCTGCCCGATATACCCGTGCTGGAAAAAGTTGGTTTACCTTGTTGCCCTGCAGATGCGGCAATTGAAGTGAGAACCATAAGTAAATATATTTCTGCAGTGAACGGTGGATACGGTTGTGTTAGAGATGTGATTGAAAAGGTTTTAAAATTAAACGATCATTGGAAGTATCATTCAGATATTTCTTCAAAATAATAATGAAATTAATCGCTGCATTTTTGCGCTTGGTGCGCTGGCCTAACCTTGTATTCATCATCCTTACACAGATGTTGTTCTATTACTGCGTTTACGAGCAGCTATTCCACATAAATAACATTTGGACTTTGGCATGGGTGATAGTTGCGTCTGTTTTAATTGCCGCAGGTGGCTATATCATTAATGATTACTTTGATCTGAACATCGACCAGATCAACAAGCCTGAAAAGAACGTTTTTGTAAGAATAGTTCATCGCCGCTGGGCCATCATCTGGCACTTTAGCTTCAGTCTTTTGGGAATCATAGCAACGGCAATCGGTGTTGGCTTTCATAAATGGTATTTGACACTTGCCAACATTGCCTGTACGGTGTTGCTTTGGTTTTACTCTACATCATTCAAGCGCAAATTTTTAATAGGCAATGTTGTTATTTCCATTTTAACGGCGTGGACAGTTCTTATTTTATTCTTTGTTTTTACTTCGCCGAGAGATGCTATTGTAGGAAACAGTGCCGCAACAATTAAGTTCTTCCGTGTTTCATTTTTGTATGCAGGATTTGCGTTTATCAGTTCGCTCATACGGGAAGCCATAAAAGACATGGAGGATTTGGAAGGCGATGCGAGATATGGTTGCAGAACACTTCCCATCGTCGCAGGCATTCGTTCGACAAAAATTTATGTTGGCATCTGGACCGTGGTTCTTTTGGCTGCACTAATCATTCTTCAATTATACGTGTTACAATTCCAGTGGTGGTACGCAATTGCTTATAGCTTTTTATTTGTAATTATTCCTCTTGCTTATTTATTGTACAAGCTTCCGAAAGCAACAACCGTTACCGATTTTGGCCGACTGAGTAACCTCAGTAAACTGATCATGTTTACAGGAATTGTTTCAATGATCTTCTTTCGTATTTATTTTTGACGCATGTCACAAATTATCCTTGCCTCGCAATCGCCAAGAAGAAAGCAATTACTGGAATGGGCAGAAGTTGATTTTGAAATTATGGTTGCAGATACCGATGAAACCTTTCCGGAAGATATAGCCGTAGAAGACGTAGCTATTCATGTTGCGACTGAAAAGGCAAGAGCAATTCAGAGGAAGTCAAATGGGCAAATCATCATCGCCGCAGATACGATCGTTGTTCTAAATAATGAAGTGATAAACAAGCCTGTTGATCGTGAGGATGCTATAAAGATTTTAGGCAGGCTTAGTGGTAGACACCATAAGGTAATTACCGGCGTAGTTATACTGCAAGTAGAAAAAAATATTTCGTTTACAGATACTACTGATGTGGAATTTCATTCGCTTACCCAAAGCCAGATTGAATTTTACGTTGACAAATACAAGCCTTACGATAAAGCCGGCGCCTACGCCATCCAGGAATGGATAGGAGTTATCGGCATTAAGTGCATTAATGGCGACTTCTATAATGTAATGGGTTTGCCGGTAAGCAGGGTAGTAAAAGCTTTGGAAAGTTTCAGATAAAATAAACTTGTTATTCAAGGGAAATCTTTTTAAGTTCATTATGCTTTATCAGAATGAACATCCCTGCTAAAAAAGAAAATCGGAATTTGTTGCTGCCTTTTCGAGCCGGCGGAGAAAAATTATTGCAATACATCTGGCAGTTTCAATACTTCAATAAATCAGAACTTCAAACGACTGCCGGGGAGAAACTGCAAATTATTTTCCCCGGAAAATTGAATAGCAATCAGGGGGCCGACTTTTCCAATGCGCAAATAAAAATCGATAACACAATTCTTGCAGGTTCCGTTGAGCTTCATTTAAAAGCTTCTCAGTGGAACGAACATGGGCATAGCAACGACCCAAATTACAGGAATGTGATTCTTCATGTAGTTTTTGAAAATGATATTCCAATCGCATCGGTACCGGTTTTAGAATTGCAATCCCGTATTTCAAACCTTTTGTTAGATAAGTACGCAGACCTGATGAATTCAGTTAGTTTTATTCCGTGTGCTAATGCTGTTTCTAAAGTCAAAGAGATCACATGGCTTTCGTGGAAAGAAAGATTGCTGGCAGAGCGATTGACCAGGAAATCCTCTATTGTTTTTAAATTTCTTGAAGAAAATAATGCGCATTGGGAAGAAAGTTTTTGGTGGATGCTTGCTAGGAATTTTGGAATGAAAGTCAATAGCGATGCATTTGAATCTATGGCAAGATCAATACCGGTAAATATTCTTGCGAAACATAAAAATCAGATTCATCAATTAGAAGCAATGTTATTTGGTCAAGTCGGTTTGCTTAATGAAAATTTTAATGAAGACTATCCAAAGCTTTTACAGAGAGAATACAATTTTTTGAAGAAAAAATATGAGTTCAGGCCGATCCACAGTTCTGTTCACTTTTTGAGAATGCGACCGGGCAATTTTCCAACAATCCGGTTATCACAGCTTGCGGCACTCATTCAAAACTCAGCGTACTTATTTTCAAAAATTTTAGAAACTGAAAAAGTATCTGAAGCCAAAAAGCTTTTTGATGTTACTGCTAATGACTACTGGCATTATCATTATAGATTCGATGAAGCATCGGGATTCAGAAAGAAAGTGATAGGGAAGGATATGACCGGAAATGTCGTCGTCAACACAATTGTTCCGGTATTGTTTGCTTACGGGCTATATCACAAAGAAGAAAAGTATAAAAACAAAGCCCTTCGCTGGCTTGAGGAATTATCTTCCGAAGTAAACACAATCACCAAAGGTTTTACCAGTCTCAAACTTTCAAACAAATCAGCATTTGACTCGCAGTCCCTTATTGAACTGAAGACCCAATATTGCGAACACAAACGTTGCCTGCAATGTGCTTTGGGGAATGCTATTCTTAGAATTACTTGACAGGCCGGCAACCATTGTAATGGCGGTTTGCTGCCTGGTCGGGAGTAACGCCGCGGGCACAGGAAGCAAGGATGAAAACAATCAGCAAGAACAGAAGTATCCTGAAAAAAATTAGTAAACCTTTTGACATCGACATTGACATAGGCTCAGATTTTATGCAACAAATCTATTCCATGCCCGAATCAATTCAAACCGATGATCTACTTAGGAAAACTGCTAGCTCCATGCTTCCCAATCCACATTTACTTCAATATCCGGATGTATGCTAAGCCAAACAGGACAAGTGTTTCCTGTATGCTTTAATATCTGTTTTGTTTTGTCGTCAACATTCTGCAGATTTTCGGGAATATGAAAGAATAAGTTAATTCCGCCGACTCTTCTTGGATCGGCTTTCATAATTTTTTCTACTTCAATTTTTATTCCGTTCAAATCAAACCCCATGCTTCGTGCTTTAATGCCCATCACAGTAATCATACAGGTGGCAAGTGAAGTGGCCATTAAATCTGTTGGCGAAAAACGTTCGCCTTTCCCATTATTATCTAGAGGTGCATCGGTTTCAAAATTATTTCCCGAACGCAGGTGTGTACAAACCGTTCTTAGTTCTCCCTCGTATTCAACAGTTGATGTCATACTTTTTTGCCTAAATTTACGTTCAAGTACATATCATTATTATTCCGTGAAAAAAATAATTTTATTCGTTTTAGTGTTGAGCACAGGTGTTTCTTTGTTTGCGCAAGATTCAACAAGCACCATTCGTTCCAGTCAGAGACAAGATAAAAAAGCTGAAAAACGTCAAAGGATCAATGCCATTATTAAGCAGGAGGAAGAAGGAAACCTTTCGTTCCACAAGCAGAGTGCATTTGGTATTGAGCTAAGAACAAACGGATACGGCATATTTTACGAATTAGGAAAGAGAAAATCTGCCCGATACACCAATCTTTATTCAATTGAAATCACTGAGATCAAACATCGCAAGGAAGAAAAAATCGGGGGTGATCAGTTTTTTAGTAATTCATTTGTATTTGGCAAGATTTATAATTTTTACCAGAGCAAACTTGGTTTTGGACAACAATACATTCTCGGGCAAAAAGGCAATAAGAATGGTGTCGCAGTAACAGTATCGCTGCAAGGCGGCCTCGATCTCGGTCTTTTAAAACCTTATTATGTCGATGTTGAAGATTCTGCAGGAGTTGACAGGTCGGTGAGTTATGCAACAGACCCGGGTGGCTATATGACAGCACAGGGTATTTTTGGTGGAAGCGGTTTTACCAAAGGGTTCAATGAATTGAAGGTGAAACCGGGAGTTTTTGTGAAGTCAGCATTACGTTTCGATTTTGGAAGATACAATGAGAGTTTGCAGGCAATGGAGATAGGTGTCAGCGCCGAAGCCTTCTCTCAAAAAATACCTCTGATGATCTACAATGATCCAAAACAATTTTTTGTTCAAATGCACGTCGCCATTGTCTTTGGAGGACGTCGGTAAACTTAACGCAAGTTTTTTCAGGATTAATCAGGAAATTCGCAGAATTATTTGACCGGCAGAAGATTTCTAGTGAGCTTCCGTTGTGTCACTCACTTGTACGTTCAGAACTTTGTTGAGCTTTTCAACCGCTGTGAATGTGCTATGAATTGAAAGAAAATGAGCAATTGTTCTACAACTACTGAAACGATAAAACGAAATAAACCGGATTGGCTTCGTGTAAAACTTCCCATCGGCGAGAGCTATAAACACGTTCGTGGTCTTGTTGATACCCACAAATTGCACACAATATGTGAAAGCGGAAACTGTCCAAACATGGGCGAATGTTGGGGTGAAGGAACAGCCACCTTTATGATTCTTGGCAATGTCTGTACAAGAAGTTGCGGTTTCTGTGCAGTAGCAACCGGCAGGCCGGAGTCTGTTGATTGGGATGAACCTCAACGTGTAGCAGAGGCTATTTACCTAATGAAAGTAAAACACGCAGTAATAACTTCTGTAGACAGGGATGAATTAAAAGATGGTGGGTCTATCATTTGGTACAATACTATCACAGCAGTAAAAGCGCTTACACCCAACACAACGCTTGAAACTTTAATCCCTGATTTCAAAGGCGAGAAAGAAAATATTCAACGTGTGGTCGATGCTGCACCAGAAGTGGTTTCTCATAATATCGAAACTGTTGAGCGGTTAACAAAACAAGTCCGCATCCAGGCAAAATACTGGAGAAGCATGGAGGTGATTAAAACACTAAAGCAAGGGGGCATGAGAACCAAAAGTGGAATTATGTTGGGTCTCGGTGAAACCAAAGAAGAAGTCATTCAAACCTTGCAAGACCTTGCTAATTCGGGATGTGATGTGGTAACTATCGGGCAATATCTTCAGCCCACAAAAAAACATTTGCCTGTTCATCGTTTTGCGCATCCCGATGAATTTGCTGAATACAAAGAGATCGGCTACAATCTCGGGCTGGATTATGTTGAAAGCGGCCCCTTGGTTCGGTCTTCCTATCATAGCGAAAGACATGTAATTGCAGGATTAGGTAAAAAGGAATGGGAACAATCAAAAATTGCTTAACCGACTTTCTTGCAATAGTGCTTACAAAAAACAACACTGATTTCATGGGAAGAAAACACTTGATTTCACAAGAAGAATTGTTGATTTATTAATCGTTTTCTCTTATCTGACCGGCCAGAATCTCCTGTTTATGCTAAATGCAGAGTACAGATTTTAAAGCTCTTTAACATCATTATAATTTTAGTGTCAGCATCCCGTTAAAAAACCTAAAATAGATTCTTGCAAAAACTATTTTTTGTTTAGGTTTGAGTTCAATTATCACCTTTAACCATGAGTACCAAAAAAGCAAAAGCTAATGGTGCATCCAATGCCCATGTACCTCCCGTATTAGCAGAAGATGCAATTGCAACATCCCCGGTAAAGAAGAATGGAAAATCCAATGGCACTAAACCTCACAACGGCGAGGCTGTTGTTTATGGCCCCGCAGAAATAGATGGCTTTATTGACGGTCGACAGCTATTGAAAGTTTTGGTGGAAGTAAGAAACGGAAATTTCTCTTCACGCATGCCAAGCGATGGAATTGGTCTCTCCGGAAAAATTTACGATACCATCAACGACATCATTACGCTTAATGAATTGCTTGTTTCTGAGTTAACCGAAGCAAGAAAAATCATTGGTAAGCAGGGTAAACTCAATCACCGTGTGGAACTACCACGTGTTGCAGGTGGCTCATGGAATACAGCAGTTCAATCTATCAATAGTTTGATATCAGACCTCGTACATCCCACTATTGAAATTGCACACGTAATTTCTTCCGTCGCAAAGGGAAATCTTTCACAGGAGATGCCGTTGCAAATTGGTGATCACGTTTTGCAAGGCGAGTTTGCGCGAATTGCGACAGAGGTAAACGACATGGTGAAGCAGTTGAATCTCTTCTCTATGGAAGTAACCCGTGTAGCTCGAGAGGTAGGTTCGGAAGGTAAGTTGGGAGGACAGGCAAAGGTTAAAGGTGTTGCCGGCGTGTGGAAGGATCTTACGGACTCAGTAAATCAAATGGCCGGTAATCTTACAGCACAGGTGCGTAACATCGCCGAAGTAACAACAGCAGTTGCCAAAGGTGATCTGAGTAAAAAGATTACCGTAGATGTACAAGGAGAAATTCTCGAATTGAAGAACACGATCAACACCATGGTCGATCAGCTAAACTCTTTCTCATCTGAAGTAACCCGTGTTGCCAGAGAGGTTGGTACAGAAGGTAAATTGGGAGGACAAGCCGAGGTGCCAGGAATCGCCGGTACCTGGAAAGACCTGACCGATTCGGTAAACCAGATGGCCTCGAACTTAACAGGCCAGGTGCGTAACATCGCCGAGGTAACAACAGCGATATCCCGTGGCGACCTTTCAAGAAAAATCACGGTGGATGTAAAAGGAGAAATCCTTGAATTGAAAAATACCATCAATACGATGGTGGACCAGTTGAATTCATTCTCTGCCGAGGTAAGCCGTGTGGCCCGTGAGGTGGGTAGTGAAGGTAAGCTTGGTGGTCAGGCTACGGTAAAAGGAGTAGGTGGCGTATGGAAAGACTTGACCGATAACGTAAACCTTTTGGCCGGTAACCTTACCGTTCAATTGCGTGACGTGTCGAAAGTGGCTACGGCCATTGCGAACGGTGACTTAACACAAAAGATTACGGTGGATGTGCAGGGAGAGATACTGCAGATCAAGGACGTGATCAACCGGATGGTGGATCAGCTCAATTCATTTGCATCGGAGGTAACCCGTGTGGCCCTTGAAGTAGGTACAGAGGGAAAACTTGGAGGACAAGCGAAGGTGCAAGGTGTGGCAGGTACCTGGAAAGACTTGACGGACTCTGTAAACCAGATGGCGTCGAACCTGACAGCTCAGGTGCGTAACATTGCCGAAGTAACAACTGCCGTTGCTAACGGTGACCTTTCTAAAAAAATTACAGTAAACGTAGAGGGAGAAATTCTCGAGTTAAAGAATACCATCAACACGATGGTGGACCAGCTAAACTCATTTGCATCGGAGGTAACCCGTGTGGCCCTTGAAGTAGGTACAGAGGGAAAACTCGGAGGTCAGGCGAAGGTGCAAGGGGTTGGTGGTACATGGAAAGACTTGACGGACTCTGTAAACCAGATGGCGTCGAACCTGACAGGCCAGGTGCGTAACATTGCCGAGGTGACAACGGCGGTGGCAAAAGGAGATCTTTCAAGAAAGATTACCGTGGACGTGAAAGGGGAGATCCTCGAGTTGAAAAACACAATCAATACCATGGTGGACCAGTTGAACTCCTTTGGTTCAGAGGTTACCCGTGTGGCTCGTGAGGTGGGTACAGAAGGTATCCTTGGTGGACAGGCCGATGTGCCTGGTGTGGAAGGTCTTTGGAAAGATTTGACCGACTCAGTAAATAAAATGGCCTCTAACTTAACAGCGCAGGTACGTAACATCGCCGAGGTAACAACGGCGGTGGCAAACGGTGACTTGTCGCGTAAAATTGAGGTAAATGTAAAAGGCGAGATCCTTGAGTTAAAGAATACGATCAACACGATGGTGGATCAGTTACGTGCCTTTGCTTCCGAGGTAACCCGTGTTGCACGTGAGGTTGGTAGTGAAGGTAAACTGGGTGGACAGGCGCACGTACCAGGTGTAGGTGGTACATGGAAGGACTTGACCGACTCGGTAAACCAAATGGCCGGTAATCTTACAGCCCAGGTGCGTAACATTGCCGAAGTTGCCATCGCGGTTGCGAATGGTGACTTGTCCAAGAAAATTACGGTGGACGTACGTGGTGAGATCTTGCAGTTGAAAGAGACGCTGAATACAATGGTGGATCAATTACGTGCCTTTGCTTCCGAGGTAACCCGTGTTGCCCGTGAGGTTGGTAGTGAAGGTAAGCTTGGCGGACAAGCCTTCGTGCCTGGTGTTGCAGGCACCTGGAAAGACCTGACCGACTCTGTAAATCAGATGACAGGTAACCTGACATCACAAGTGCGTAACATCGCCGAGGTAACGAAAGCGGTGGCATCCGGTGACCTTTCTAAAAAGGTAACCATTGACGTTAAGGGTGAGATCCTTGACCTTAAAAATACCATCAATACGATGGTGGATCAATTGAACTCATTTGCCTTCGAGGTAACCCGTGTTGCGAGAGAAGTTGGTACCGAAGGGAAATTAGGAGGCCAGGCAGAAGTACAAGGTGTAGCCGGTACGTGGAAAGATTTGACAGACTCTGTAAACATGATGGCGTCCAACCTTACAAACCAGGTGCGTGGTATTGCTAAGGTGGTAACCGCGGTTGCAACAGGTAACTTAAAACAAAAATTAACTATCGTATCACGCGGTGAGGTAGCGCAGTTGATTGATACGATCAATGAAATGATTGATACACTTGCTGTGTTTGCTGACCAGGTGACCACCGTGGCAAGAGAGGTGGGTGTTGAAGGAAGGCTGGGTGGACAGGCGTCAGTGCCAGGTGCATCTGGTATCTGGAAGAATCTCACGGAAAATGTGAATCAGCTCGCAGAAAATCTTACTACCCAGGTACGTGCTATCTCTGAAGTAGCGTCTGCGGTAACCAAGGGTGATCTTACTCAGATGATCCGTGTTGAAGCGAAAGGAGAGGTGGAAGAGTTGAAAGACACCATCAACCAGATGATCGCTAATCTAAAAGAAACAACGCTTCGTAACCAGGAGCAGGACTGGTTGAAATCAAACCTCGCAAAGTTTACCCAAATGTTGCAGGGACAGAAAGATTTGAATACGGTAACCCGTCGTATCCTTTCCGAGTTGGCCCAAGTGGTGAATGCACAGCAAGGTATGTTCTACATTTTCGAGCAGGATGAAAATCTCGAAAATCAAAAATTGAAACTTTTCTCCGCCTATGCTTATGGAGAGGAATTGAATACTCAAAAAGAATTTTCACTAGGTCAGGGTCTTGTCGGACAGGTAGCTATTGGAAAAGAAAGAATTCTTTTGAACAACGTTCCGAAAGATTATATCAAGATAACCTCCGGATTAGGAGAAGCATCGCCGGTTAGCGTTATCGTTCTTCCTGTTTTATTCGAAAAAGAAATTAAAGCAGTTATTGAACTCGCTTCCTTTGAGAATTTCTCTGAAATTCACTTGGACTTCCTGAGTCAGTTGACAGAGTCTATCGGTATCGTATTAAATACAATCGAAACCAACTCTCGTACAGAACAACTGTTGGAGCAATCACAATCACTTACAGATGAATTAAGAAGAACCAACGAGGAGCTACAGGACAAAGCCCACCTTCTTGTAAAACAAAAAGAAGAAGTGGAAGCAAAGAACAAAGAGGTGGAAGAAGCAAGAAGATCATTGGAAGAAAAAGCAGAACAGTTACAGTTGACTTCTAAATATAAGTCTGAGTTCCTTGCAAACATGTCCCACGAGTTGCGTACACCATTGAACTCACTCTTGATTCTTGCGCAGCAATTGTACGAGAACAGGGAAGGAAATCTTTCAGAGAAACAGGTCCGTTACGCAAAAACAATTCACTCATGCGGTGATGACTTGATCCAGCTGATCAACGATATCCTGGATTTGTCTAAGATCGAATCTGGATATATTTCCACAGACTTCATCAACGTTCGTTTCAATGAAATCACTTCGTTCGTTGAAACCACATTCAAACACGTTTCTGAAAACAAGAATCTGAGGTTCAATATCGAGATGGATCCCGCATTACCGGATACATTGGAAACCGACGTTCAGCGTTTGAACCAGATTTTAAAGAACCTCTTGTCTAATGCGTTTAAGTTCACCGAAAAAGGAGGGGTTGCACTGAGAATTTACGAAGCACACAATAACTGGAAGCCCGGAAACAATCCAAGTCTTGATAAGGCGAAGAAGGTTGTTGCATTTGAAATAAAAGATACAGGTATTGGAATTTCAAAAGATAAACAGAACATCATCTTCGAAGCATTCCAGCAGGCAGAAGGTTCTACTTCGCGTAAATATGGTGGAACCGGTTTAGGTCTTTCTATTTCCCGAGGTCTCGCTGAATTGTTGGGTGGTTCTATTGAACTTGAGAGTGAAGCTGGGCAGGGAAGTGCATTTACCCTCTTCCTGCCCATTGATTATAATCCGAATTTGGTGAAGAAAGAAAAGCAATCCAGCTTAACCGTTAGTGAATATAAATTAGCGGAAGTTTCAGATGATCTGGCAATTCACTCAGTGCCAACAGTTAAGGTGACCGAAGTAAAAGATTTAGACCCCTTGAATGAGATCATTAATGAAATAGGTGATGACAGGACCAATATCATGAGCCATGACAAAGTGGTTTTGGTAATTGAAGACGATCTTCGTTTTGCCAAGATCATGATCGACAAAGCTCATGAACATGATTTGAAAGTTGTTGTGGCCACAAGTTTTGGAGATGTGTTTGATCTTACAAACAAATACAATCCGATTTCGGTTACGCTTGACGTTAAATTACCTGATGCAAGCGGTTGGAGAATTCTTGATCTCTTTAAAAATGATATCAACTTCAGGCATATTCCCGTGCATTTGATATCGGGAGAAGAAAACCGTTTGCTAGCCATGCAACGTGGTGCAAGAAGCTTCCACTTAAAACCATTGAAGAACGAGGCTCTCAGCGTTTTGTTCAGCGATATTGTAGACTATCACAATCGCAAACCCAAACGATTGCTTATTGTTGAAGACAATGAAATCGATTCTTCACAAATGGCCAAGATACTTGACAATGGAGACCTGGTGCAAATTGAAATTGCTGCAACGGGTAAAGAGGCTCTCGAACTAATCAACAACAATACTTACGATTGTATCACTGTTGATTATATGTTGCCTGATATTGGCGGGTTGGAATTTGTGACCCAGATCAGCAACATCAATAAATCGCAGATGACGCCGGTGCTTATTTATTCGGCAAAAGATTTTTCTCCGAAGGAAAGAACGCAATTGAAACAATATGCGAACAAAATCCTGTTGAAAGATGTGAACTCGTTGGAGTTGTTACTTGAAGAAGCGGTGTTGCACATGCATCTTGATCATAAAGCCCTGCTTCCGGAAAAGCAAAAGATCATTGAAAATCTTCGTTCGAAAGAAGACGTACTTGCCGGTAAGAAAGTATTGGTTGTTGATGATGACGTTCGTAACCTGTTTGCATTGACTACTGCATTTGAGCGTTATAACATCCATGCGATCACTGCAGAAAGCGGTCAGGAAGCAATTGATATTCTTGCCGACAATACTGACATCGATATCGTTTTGATGGACATCATGATGCCTGAGATGGATGGATATGAAACCACCCAAAAAATAAGGCGGGAACATAAAAATGCACATCTGCCCATTATTGCAGTAACGGCAAAAGCTATGAAAGGCGATAGAGAGAAATGCATTGAAGCAGGCGCTTCCGACTATATAACCAAGCCCGTAAAAATTGACCAGTTGTTGTCGTTGATGCGTGTTTGGCTGTACAAATAATCCTGTGAATGGAATACATTTTAAAACAAGAAGACACACTCGAAAAATCGCCGGTAAGAATATTGGCAGTCGATGACAGGGAAGATAATCTCCTGTCAATCGAAACCATATTGGAACAGGAGAATTACACGATTGTAAAAGCGACTTCGGGAAGGGCGGCTTTGAAAATTTTATTGCAGCAGCAGAATTTTACACTGATCCTGATGGATGTGCAGATGCCTGATATGAATGGCTTTGAAACGGCTTCGCTCATCTATGAAAGAGAAAAACTTCGCCACATCCCAATCATTTTTATTACCGCCCATAACCAGGGCGAAGAAAGAATGTTTGAGGGTTATAAAATGGGTGGCGTTGATTTTATTTATAAGCCCATTAACCCGGAGCTACTTCGTTATAAAGTAAGTGTGTTTGTTGAGTTGTACCAGAAAACGCACCAGCTTTTGAATCACGAAAGGAAGCTATTATCGGCAAATAAAAAGCTAGCGCAGGAAGTTGAAGAAAGAAAATTGAAGGAAGAAAAGATCCGTTTGCTGAATGAACAGCTACTTGAAAACAACATCCAGTTAAAAACCACAATCGAAGAACTAGACCGCTTTGCGTACGTAGCTTCACACGATCTGCAGGAACCATTGAGAAAAATCCTTGTTTTTAGCGATAAACTTCAAACGAAGTACAAAGACTCATTGGATGCTGAAGTATCGCAAAGCCTGGACAAAATTGCAAAGGCGTCTGCCAGGATGCAGTCGTTAATCAATGACTTGTTGAAGTTTTCGAGGCAGACGACGGTGAACGATGATTTTGTTCCCGTTTCGCTGGACCAGTTAATTCTGGATGTAATAGCAGACCTCGAAGTAGAAATTGAAACTGCATCGGCACAGGTACAGGTGAACACATTGCCTGAAATATGGGGAATTCCCAGCCAGATAAGACAACTTTTTCAGAACCTCTTGAGTAATGCCATTAAATTTCGTAGGAAAGACGAAATACCGGTGGTTCGGATTTACCATGAGTCCTGGAATGGTTTAAACCGGGTTATTATCCAGGACAATGGTATTGGTTTCGATCCCAAATATTCCGACGAAATTTTTATGGTATTTAAACGCCTGCACAGTTATCACGAATTTGAAGGAAGCGGCGTGGGATTGTCTATTTGCAAAAAAATTATTGACAAGCACAACGGATCAATCAGGGCGGAAAGCAAAATTGATGAGGGCTCAAAATTTATTATTGAATTTCCAACAATCAAATTGAAAGCACAGGTGGAAACCGGAACGACGATTGAAAACGTGAACATTTAGTTTTTGGATTTGATAACGATTTCGAAGGGCCGTCTCATGAACGGCATTTTTGATTAGTGATTGCACGCCATTTTAAAGCTAGAGTTTTTGCCTATAATTTATATTATGTTAAACAGGCGCACCGCACAAATCAGCCCTTGTTTGATATTTTTTAGCTAAGGGCTTCTTAGAGAGACGTGATATTAGTAAAGGGTTTATGAGTGCTGCCCTATTTTAAATCAGGTGGATAATTTTGGAGAGTATCAAATGTATTGTTTAATCTCTTGAGCTCTAGGATAATCCTTTTCTTCTATCTCTTTCAAATTTTCAACCAAATCGAAGAATTGCGTTTTGACAGATTCAACTATCTCATTAAACTTATCTCCATGGCCGTCCGAACCGATTCCGAGCCTTTCATTATATAACTGTAAGTAGTTATTCACATCAATTACCAATACACACTTTATTGGTTTTTTCAGAACTATTTCTTTGCCGTTAACAATGATCGAATCCTTTATTTGATAAACCGTTTCTGCGCCCTCTTGTGTAAATAATAGAGTTTCTTGAAGTGACTTCTTTGTCAATTTTGTAATATTCTGACCTTCTTCTAAATTCAGGACAACAGTTACTATTCTATGTTTTTTTTCCTGCTCCTGCTGTAGTTCTTCTATAGAAGGTGGCGGCAGCAAGGTTTTCCAAAACTTATCATTTGACTTTAACCCCTGCTTATTTTTTTGTATCGTATTTTTTGTATCGTAAATGGAAATCTTAAAATCATTATTTTCTAATAGCCTGTAAATAGGCTCAAATATTTTTTTCCTTTCCTCTGGCGTATACTTCTCTGCAATAATTTTAGCATCTTCCTCGCTTGTGTAATCTACATCCAAAACATCACGCTTATAATCGTCAATTAAGCCCTCTTTAATTTTCTCATCATACTTATCAGCTTCTGCGTTTTTAAAAACAGGCGTATCTATAGCGAGCCATAGTTCAATACTGTTGCCAGGTCTTGCATCTGCAATTCTTGGTGAAAGAAAATTTTTTGTTTTAGAAGCCCTGCGCTTAATGCGACTTTCTATGAAATCACCCCTTAATACATTTGTTACTTTAGTATCAATATATCCTTCAACAGAAGTGCTGTAATGATTTAAAACAATTGCAGTTTCTCTTGCCCCAACAGTTTTTCCGTGAACTTGATCTGGTGATTCCACCTTGACTATAAAAGAATTTAATTTCATGACATAGTCATAATAATTTTGCTTCAAATAGTCTAAATAGAAATCGCTTAATCCATCATCATTGTGGCTTTCTTCAACCGGTAGATATTTTTCGGGAATTAAATATTTAGACGACAATTTAGCAGAAACAAAGTTTTCGCTTTTGTCATAGTCAACGAAAAAAATAAAGTCAGAACTTATTTCAGAGAATAATGTTCGCAAGGATTTAATACCAATTAGATAATCAAATAACTCTTGTTTATTGATTTTCCCGAACAGTCGTCTATGGCCGTTTGCATCGAAATCTACCAGATAAGAAACTATATCATTATTTGTTTTATCCGTGTAATGAACAAAAACGGGAATGCCGTCAAATTCAACTATTTCTTGCTGAATTTGAAGTTCCTCAAAAGGTAAATCTTTAATATCTATGCCATCTATTTTCAACATTTACAGTGGCCGTATGTTTTTAAATTTTTGTTCAAGTTCTGACTTTTCGTTTTGATAGAACGAAAAATGTTCTTTTTCTGGGCTACTCATTAAGCCATCTTCCTTATTTATTGTTCCGTAAGCCAGATGGGTATACCCATAATTTTCCTTGAATTTAACTGGTAACTTTTTCCACTTTTTTAATGCCGATTCTTCTGATAGATAAAAAGACGAAGCACACCTTAAACATTTTTCTTCAGGAGTGCAATTATCATAATTAAAAGGTGCGCTTTTTATTCTATCAATTTTGACATTCGGCAAAAAATTGTCTGGGTGCTCAATTGGATCAAAAGAGAATCTATATGCTTCGATATTGCCATTAGGTGGGCTAACATTAGATGGGCAATTTTGCAGCTTTAGATCGTCAATTTCGGATTGATACTTCAACGTCATGAAGGAAACAGAAGTTTTGGTAAGGCACTAATAACTCTTAAAGATATTTACACTTTTAATAGAAAAGAAATATCTAATGTAAAAAATGCAAGATTCAAGAAAATTTCAATGAACTAATTTTGACGGCCAGATGGTCAAAATTACGGTTTTTTTTAGACATAAAAAAATCACACTTTTTTAGTGTGATATACTTATACTTTAGCCCCGCTTCGCAAATGGAATGGGAAACATTTGCTCCCACTCTCTCTAATCCTTTCAGGATTATTATTCGCTTTTGCAAAGCGATTAGCTATTAATAAAAAATACAAACAGCCGCCTGCCCGATTACCCTCGCACAGCAATTTTTGTATAGCAAGGAAAGCAACAAAAATTGCCCATGTCACAGGCTAACCTGTTATAACATAATATAGAGTTATAGGCAATGCCTACCATTCATTAAGTTATAACTAGCGTGTTGGCTCGCATTGAACTATTGCGATTTTCCGAAACAATAAAGGCATAAACGAATTGTTTATGTTTGAAAAATCGCAATAGTTCAATGCTCGCACCGGCATCTCCTATAACTTCATTTTATGTTAAATACGCCCTACGTCACAGGGCTAGGCTATTTATATTTTTCTTTGCTATGCTTAAATCAGGTGGATAATTGGCGTGGTTGACGAATCTCATGTTTTTATTAATGTTGTGACTTTTACTTTCGTGCCAGTTTAAGGTCGTTTCCAATATTCCAAGATTACCAATCTTTTTCATAATCAGGGGTTGTTTTACTAACCCCTTTTTTGTTTACCTGATTTCGGAGAGCCTTTATCTTTTCAAGAGCCTCCTAAAAGTGTCTGGGCTTTTACAATATTTTCCATATCATTTGGGTCACTATTGGTAGCCTCTTTTGCTACATCATAAAATGATTTCCATGAAAGATCAAGCCCGTATTTGTTGTTATAACAAAAATGCCTGAGTCTCACACAGGCAGGGCATTTTTTGCCATTTAAACAGATGCACTTCACAAAGCCTATCCTAATTATTGTGAGAGATATACTTTCAGCAAATCGTTCATTTAGACCCCTTCTTTTCATGAGGGGCTTTCTAATTCAATTATAATGTCTAATGCTTTTAAAATGGATCCTCTAACAGTATTTTGCAGGCTTCAAATCCATGCCTATTGAAGGATTGTAATCCGTCAATAGCCTTATGAACCCTTCCTTCGGAGGGTTCTTTTTTGGAAGCATTTATCCATTAGGATGTTGATCGCTAGATAACTTGGTCGAGTGGTTTAAAATTGATTTCTTTGGTCCTTATCCTTCCTGTTCCTGCTATACGCTAATGCAAATACAACGAGTATACAAAGTAGCAAAGTAAGACGGCCATTCAGGTGGGTTATGCGAAGCAGGTATTCCATTGTTATTAGTTTGGCCGCTTAAAGGTAGCATTACATTGCACATTTCGAAATCCAAATTAATTTGTAGCGCATGCAAAACGGATGTTAACGCTGTTAATCGAGAGTTACATTGAAATAACTTGCTTGCTCATACATGCTTGAAATTCCTAGAACAGTTAGTTTGGACTCGTCCCTCATTTTTATGAGGGACTTTTTTTGGAGGGATAAAAAAATAGCTATAACACTTTTAATTTTTCCTGATAATAACTCACCTTATCTCCTAACTTTTTCTTCTGGTAGTATGCAATCAACTGGTTCAGTAGTTTGCGGCAGTTGGTCTTTGTCTCCAGAGTCAAATTATTTGCATACAGATCGTAAGCTTTTAAGGAATACGTCAATAGCTCTTCATATTTCTGGTCCAGCTTTGTGCCAAAGCTTTTCTTTTTGGTTTGTTCTGCCGGCGTGTCTTCTTTCATTGCACTAAATATTTCTTCCATGTCGTACAACTGGTTGTACACGTGTTCCGACATCACAAAATTTGCCATTGCAGAATTAGGATCGGCAGTTAATGTTTTGATTAGCAATGATTGGAGCCTGCTTTGCCTGTTGTCAAAATCCGAAGGCTTATTTTCTGCATAAACATAGTTGAATAACTCAACTAAATAATCCAACATAAGGTCAAAGTTGCCCGGGTATTTCTGCAGCAATTGTTCGTATCTCAAAAACCTGTCCTTTTCAGAAACAGCATTTCCCAATTCCAGCTTTATCCAATACGCATTGTCAGGAAACAGTTCTTTTCCAGTGGTCAGATACTTTATAGCTTTCACCTGGTCATTCTTCTTTGTATAGTAACTATAGAGCAAGGCATATACGCCCTTGTAATCATCGCCGGCAATTTTTGCATTTGCCAGTCTTTCAAAATACGGGATGGCCTCCTCTTCTTTTTTCGACAGATAGGCCGCAGAACCGGTAAGATTAACCAGAGAGGTGTCCAATGAAGGAAAACTTTTACCCTGGAATGAAAATCCTTTTTTAGCAATGTACTCTTCTACTTCCAGCGCAACTTTAAAATTGTTATAAGCAAGACCATAATTCCTGTCGTTATAAAAATCTGCGGCAGTATTATAACTGAGATCATACAATTGGAACAGGTCGACATTATCATTCAACTGCATCAATTTGTTTTTAGGATCCAGTTCCTGGTAACGTTTGTAAGCGGTGAACGCATCTTGCAAAGCCTGCGAATTTGTTTTGTCGTGTTGTCTAACTACTTCAGTGTATACTCTTCCTTTGTAATACCATGCGGCTGCATTATTGCTATTATTCTTATCGCTAAAAAAAATGTCGATCTGTTGTTTTGCGGAGAGGTAATCGTTGGATGCAATGGAGCGCTGAACAACCTGCAGATCCTGGGAGGATGCAACAAAAGTGATAAAGGAAAAAAATCCCAAAAGCAGTTTTCTCATAACATTGGAACAAGAAAAAAGCAGTTGCTATTGCAACTGCTTAATTTTATTTTGATATTCTGTAGCTTTCGCTGTATTCTTTTTCTGGTTGTAGTAATCGGCAAGATCTCTCAACACTTCTTTGTAATAGATTTTATCAATGCTTTTTAATTCGCTTTGTTGTGCGTACAAATCAGCAGCTTTTTGCGAATAGACAATCAGCTCATCGTTCTTTTGGGCGATCTTATCATCGAAAACTTTTCTTCTTGCATTAACGTCAGCCTGGTTAGTTCCTTTGATGGCTCTTCTCTGTTCTTCTAAATCAGCAATCTGGTTATTAATGTGGCGGCTCATCAGGTAATTAGCTAAAGTGCTTTGTTGAACACTTAAAGCTTTTTGAAGTACCCGTGCTAAAGTATCCTGGCGTTGAACATAGTCTGCAGGCTTCGATTCGTTTGAATACGTATAGTTGAAATAAAGAACAGCGTAATCCAGAGCAAGGTCCGAGTTGTCTGGATATCTTTCCATCAACTCGCGATACTTGGCAATCTTTTGTGTCTTGTCATCTCCAACCAGTTCCATTTCATAAGCAAGCCACCTGTCATACTTTGGAAAAACTTCTTCGCCGATTGTCAGGTATTTTCTTGCGTTAGGTATGTCCTTTCCAAGTGTGTAATAGTTCACTATGTATTCGTAAATGCCCGAGAAAGTAGTATCG
Organism: Flavisolibacter sp.; assembly: GCA_035554655.1. Classification (GTDB taxonomy): domain Bacteria; phylum Bacteroidota; class Bacteroidia; order Chitinophagales; family Chitinophagaceae; genus Flavisolibacter. The sequence continues at coordinate 172,769 of DATMIF010000026.1, read as the reverse complement.
GGAATTTTTTTGTCGGCAAGCATAGAATAATACTTAATAGCGAGGTCTTTATTCTTTAATTGCTCAGCTGCAACGCCTGCATACAAAACTGACGTTGTATCGAATGTTGCCGGAGTGAATTTGTATTGTTTTAAAAGATCAAAAGCATCGAGTGTTTTTTCAAAATTGCTTAATGCTTTCTCATAATTTTTTTTGTTGAACGCATCGGCGCCAGTCTTGAAGTTGTCGGTATAAAAATCAAAAACCGTTTTGTTTCCTTCTAAAGTTGACAGAAGATATCTTTTATTTTCCGGTTGCTTTTCTTCGATCTTTAGATAGTTTTTCATAGCATCAAATGCTGCCGGAATAAGTGATGCATCATCTGGGTGTGTCTTAGCCAGGTTTTGATAAATTTTTGCTTTATAGAACCAGGCGTCTGCATTTGCTTGAGCCTTCGGATCTGTCATCGCCTTATCAATCTTTTCCTTTGCTTCATCCCATTTTTGCTTATCAACTTTTTCCTTAACATCATCTAATTTTTGCGCATATAAACCTGTGAAGGATGCGGCAAGCAATACTGCTAATACTAGTTTACGCATTGTTTGTTTTTTAAAGTATAAAATTACGATTCAACAGGGTTCTCATCTGTAGATGGAATTTCTCCCGGATTGGTTGTTTCGTTATTTTCAGTTTCAATTATCTTTTCTTCTTCCTGATCGTCGATTTTTGTAATAGCTGCAATTTCATCGCCTTCATCAAGACGAATCAGTTTCACCCCTTGTGTTGCTCTTCCCTGTGCGCTAATATCAGCTACGTTCATCCTAATAGTAATGCCACTCTTACAAGTGATGATCAGGTCTTCTTTTTCAGCAACATCTAAAATGCCAACAAGCTTTCCTGTTTTGTCAGTTACATTAATGGTTTTTACACCTTTGCCACCGCGGTTTGTAATGCGGTATTCATCAACAATTGTTCTTTTGCCAAATCCTTTTTCACTAACTACCAATACCGTTCTTTCAGGTTGCTCAGGATTTACACAGATCATGCCAACTACTGTGTCGTTAGAATCATCCACTTCAATACCTGCAACACCAATAGCACCTCTACCAGTCGGACGAACCTTGCTTTCAGGGAAACGTATTGCCCTACCAGATGCAACAGCCATCATAATTTCACAATTGCCGCTGGTTAATTTTGCTTCAAGTAATTGGTCGCCTTCATTAATAGTAATTGCATTCACGCCGGTTTGACGTGGGCGACTGAAATCCGCCAATGCAGTTTTCTTAATAACACCTCTTTTTGTGCAAAGAACAATGTAATGGCTATTGACAAAATCTACATCCTGTAAATCTTTCACATCAATAATGGCGCGGATCTTATCATCAGGGGAGATTTGTAAAAGATTTTGAATGGCCCTGCCCTTGCTGTTTTTCTCTCCTTCCGGTATTTGGTAAACATTCAACCAGTAACATCTTCCCTTTTCGGTAAAGAACAACATGGAGTGATGGGTTGAAGCAACAAATAGATGCTCGATAAAATCTTCTTCTCTCGTTTTGCCACCAAGTGCTCCTCTTCCTCCGCGTTTTTGTGCACGAAACTCGGTTGCCGACGTACGCTTGATGTACCCTAAATGTGAAATGGTGATAACAACATCTTCCTCTTTAATAAGATCTTTTATGCTTACTTCATTATCCAGGTAAGTAATGTCTGTTTTTCTTACATCACCGAATTTTTCTTTTACTTCAAGCAACTCCGTTTTAATGATGTCGTAACGCATGCCTTCGTTGGCGAGAATTTCTTTCAAATGCGCAATCAATTTCATTAAATCATCATACTCTTGTTTGATCTTCTCCCTTTCCATTCCTGTTAAGCGTTGTAAACGCAATTCCAGGATGGCCTTTGCCTGAATTTCATCCAATCCCCAACCCGCATTTACCAAATTGTCTTTTGCAATTTCAGGTGTTGCAGATGCACGGATCAATGCAATTACTTCGTCCAAATGATCAAGGGCAATTAAGTAACCTTGTAAAATGTGAGCTCTTTTCTCTGCTTCTCTTAATTCATACCGGGTACGGCGAAGAACAACCTCATGACGGAATTCAATAAATTCAGAGATGAGTTCTTTTAAAGTTAAAATTTTCGGACGGCCTTTTACAATAGCTACGTTATTAATTCCATAGCTCGTTTGAAGTTCCGTGAATTTATAAAGTTGGTTGATGATTACATTAGCAACAGCGTCGCGTTTCAGGTCAACCACAACACGGGTTCCTTCTTTTTGGTTGGATTCGTTATTAACGTGAGCAATTCCTTCAATGATTTTCTCGTTCACTAACTGGCCGATGCGATCACACAAAGTATCGCGGTTAACCTGGTAAGGAACTTCTGTAATAATGATTTGTTCTCTGCCACTTGGCTTTGTTTCAACATGCAGTTTACCACGGAGAACAACACGGCCGCGACCAAAATGAAATCCCGCCTTCACTCCTTCCATCCCATATATAGTTCCACCTGTTGGGAAGTCGGGAGCTTTCACATACTGCATCAATTCATCAATGGTAATCTCACGATTATCAATGTAAGCAATACAACCATCTATCACCTCGCTCAGGTTATGAGGCATCATATTAGTGGCCATACCAACGGCAATACCGCTCGAACCGTTAATGAGCAATTGAGGAATGCGTGTAGGAAGAACAGTTGGTTCCTGCAAAGAATCGTCGAAGTTCAATTGAAAATCGACCGTTTCTTTTTCAATGTCAGACAACATGGCTTCTGCCATGCGATGCATGCGGGCCTCGGTATAACGCATGGCCGCAGGACCATCACCATCCTGGTTCCCAAAGTTTCCCTGCTTATCAATTAAAGTATAACGTATGTTCCACTCCTGCGCCATACGCACCATGGCATCGTACACGGATGTATCACCATGCGGGTGGTATTTACCAAGCACCTCACCAACAATACGTGCTGATTTTTTAAAAGGCCGGTTGTGATACATACCCATATCGTTCATGGCATGCAAAATGCGGCGGTGTACTGGTTTCAACCCGTCACGAACATCAGGTAAAGCACGTCCAACAATCACCGACATGGAGTAATCAATGTAGGCGGTTTTCATTTGCTCTTCGATGTTTACGGGTATGATTCGGTTGATGTCGTTCGTTTCTTGCGGTAATGAATTTTCTTCCATTCGTTCTGCTTGTGTCTATGTAAATTTTTAGGTCTGCAAATGTACCGGAAATATGCCTTAAAACCTTATGATTTTGGTCCATTTTAAGGACATATTACCATAGTTTTTCAGAGAAGAAAAAACGGTTAACAAACTGTGTAAAAATGCAGCAATTTGAAGTTGTAAAAATCAGTTTTTCGGCAGACAACATTGCTACTATCAACACCTGTCGTGTCACTCACTTGTACGCTTTATAATTCTGTTGGACATAGGCACATTCATTATTGATTGTGGTCAGTAGTTAACGTCGAAAGTGATGATAAGAATTACCAAACGATAAATGGACTGCGACGCAACAGGTGATCAATAGTAGTAATGGCGAAGGGTTCATAGTTGCCTGTTCTAAAAACTTATCCCCATTGTTAAACATGAAAAAAAGCTATTTGAACAGTCTATACTGATCGGGCATGGTATTTTCAATTGTATAAGAAGAAAAACGTACTATGAAGAAATACCTTTTATTGAGGGATAACCGGGAAACCGGACCTCATTCTTTTGAACAGTTAGGTTCAATAGGACTTCTTCCAACGGACCTTGTTTGGATCGAAGATGAGAGCACATCATGGAACTATCCTGGTGAAATAGAAGAATTGAAAAATTTGGTCAGGCATGAGTTGCCTTTGAACAAGAGCAGATGGAGACTTAATAAAAGTGAAAAGATTTTTATTTCACTTCCTCCCAACCTCAATCCAAAACGTAAGCCGGAATTGAATGATGAATCTTCTTTCTTGCAGGTCAAAGAGCCGGAGCCGGTGTTAGAAACGAATTATGCAAAGCCATTCGAAGAACTCAAAGAAAATTACAGAACATTAAACCAAAAGAAGAACATTTGGGATAAAAAGATATTCCTTTCCTCGCAGACTGTAAGTGTTGCAGCAATTTTCATGGGGGTTGTGTTAGGCGCTTTTGTGATTAAAAAAATGGTGGACGGTTATGTTCCTGCATCTAATGACGAGACAGTAACGGCAACACCTATTATAGACCGCGAAGTTGAGCCGCAACCGGATGAAAACATAAAGAACGCATTGGTTACGGAAATAGTCCCGGTTTATAAAGCGCCGGTCTCAACGCCAAAAAAAATAAATCTTAAAAAGCAACTAAGGCTAAGCACAAATAATTATAAAGTTGGTTTGTTCGGAGGCATAAATGGGCTACAACTTACGGTTTTTAATTTATCGCCTCAGATTGTGGACAAGGTAATTGTTGCTGTCGATTATTTGCGCCCAAATGGCGCTGTGGTGCAATCGGAGAATGTATCTTTTTCGATAATTAAACCAAAAAGTGCGCAAACTATTTCTATTCCAGGCTCTAACCGTGGCGTAAAGGTGAAGTATAAAATCTTAAAAGTGTTCGCACACAATTATAAAACTGATTTAAAAGAGGTGTAGATTATTTCCTTTTGAAGAATCCCGCTTACGGCGGGATTCTTTATTTTGAAGCTTACATTTGAAATATGAAACAAATCCTTCTTTTTGGTGCAGGAAAATCAGCGACGGTTTTAATTGATTATTTATTGATCAATGCTGAAAAGGAAATTTGGAAAGTGATTGTTGTTGATGCGAATTTGGGAAATGTTGACAAGAAGATCGGAAGCTCAATGTTTGGAGAGGCTGTTTCATTTGATATTTCTAATGATGGAATGAGAGCTGATTATATTTCGAAAGCGGATATTGTGATTTCACTGATGCCGCCAGCTCTTCATTTTTTAATTGCAAAAGACTGTATTCGTTTCAAAAAAAATTTGCTTACTGCTTCTTATGTTGACGAACAAATGCGATCATTAAAACAAGAGATAGAACAGAATGGTTTATTGTTTTTATGCGAGATGGGATTAGATCCAGGTATTGATCACATGAGCGCAAAAAAAATGATTGATGCCATTCACGGTGATGGTGGAAAAATCATTTCATTTTATTCACACTGCGGAGGCTTGATCGCACCGGAAAGTGACAATAATCCGTGGCATTATAAGATTAGCTGGAACCCCGAAAATGTTGTAACGGCTGGCCAGGCAGGTGCCATTTTTAAATACAACGATGAAATAAAAGAACTGGAGTACAAAGAACTTTTTGCTGAGAAAAAATATGTTTCTATTCCAGGTCACGATGTGTTATGCTGGTACCCGAACAGGGATTCTTTAAGCTACATCTCTTTGTATGGTGTGGAAGAGTGCCATACGTTTATTCGAACCACACTCCGCCATCCTGATTTTATTTACGGATGGAAAAATGTGATTGACACAAATCTTACAAGCGATATCCAGGTTTATGATACCAATGGGAAAACGCTGGCGCAACTGTTTAAAGAACACATGGACAAAAATGGCTTTAGCGAGTGGCTGGAAGAAAAACTTAAAGACCAGTTTGATTCTACAAAAAACCTGTTAGCGGAATTGGTGAACCTCGTTGAGCTTGAAAAACAAGCGGACGAGAAGGGCGTAGAATCCGTTGAGGAATTTATGGTGGTGGATGAACAAGGTGATTTACAGCAAATAGATATCGACGATCTGAAAGTGAATGCTGCTGCTACCCTTGCTGACAAAATGCACGATGCCAGCTTAACACTAAAACAACTTTTTTATTTGGGACTGGACGACCAGGAAACCCTGGTAAATAAGGGGCGTTGCAGTGCTGCAAATCTCCTTCAGTTTGCATTGGAGAAGAAACTGGCATTGCAACCCGGCGATAAGGACATGGTAATTATGCAGCACGAGATCGAGTTTGAAAAAGAAGGTCAGAAATTTAAAGCAACGAGCACATTGAAGTTAATTGGTGAGGACAATATTCATACAGCAATGGCTAAAACTGTTGGCTTACCATTAGGCGTTGCTGCTAAATTAATTTTAAATGGTGCAATTCACACCAGGGGGCTCCGGATTCCTGTAGAGAAAGAGATTTACGAACTGGTACTGGAAGAATTGAAATTGCACGATATTGAATTCAATGAAAGAACAGAGCAATTACAATGAACAGGTATGCCAACACAAATTTTTATAGTGTCGAAGATGAAATGATGTGAGCTTTTGATTGAATTTTAGTTTTAAACTCCGCTATTCTGATCCAGTAAACAATCCAGCAAATAATTCCGGCTAAACTTGTCATTCCGCCAACAACGGGAACCAAGCTTATACACAAAAGAATGCAATACGCCTAGCCGATACCCAGTGCCGGATATGCCTCGATACTATTTAGTCTGCTTTGGTTTTGCTCAAACGAAAAACCGGTATTACTTGCCAACTCGTTATAAATTGATTTCGAGGCGAACTACTACTACGAACATCCAGATCATACCAAATAAAGGAATGAGTTGCAACCACACTTCTCCTGTAGACATCGTTCTATTTTGAGGCTGATAGATTTTAAGATATTCTGTGCTCAGTGATTAAGAAAAAAATAAAGGGAATTAGTGCCGCAAAAAAAGTAATAACAGAAAGGAAGCTTCTCTTCCAATAAGTTCCATATAATTAGTTTTGGTATGACCTAAGATAAAAAAGGTAAACCACACTATAAATGACCTCGAAGAATTATTTTCATGTCTTTCATGCCCTCTCCTGCCGGTTTTTCAATTGCGGTTAGATTGTAGATGGAAGAAGTGTAGGGAACTTTTTTGTCAACAATGAATTTTGGGATGTGCCATGGAGCAAAGTTTACCAAGCCTGCAGCAGGATAAACAACCAGCGATGTTCCTACAATTAAAAATAAATCAGCCTGACGTGTGATGAGTGCAGATTCTTCCATTTTGGGCACGGCTTCTTCAAACCAAACAATGTGTGGACGTAATTGTGCACCATCATCGGCAAGATCCCCCATTTTGATATCATCATAAACCGGATAGATCAATTCATCGTTTCTTTCACTTCGCATTTTAAAAATCTCGCCATGCAAATGAGTGATCTTGGTAGAACCTGCTCTTTCATGCAAGTCATCGATATTTTGGGTGATGATGTGTACATCAAAATCATTTTCTAATTCTGCAAGTGCATAATGGGCAGCATTGGGTTGAGCTTCTTTTACGCCTTTGCGGCGCATGTTATAAAACTCTTGAACCAATGTTGGGTCTCTTCTCCAGGCTGTGGCTGTAGCAACTTCATTGATATCATATCCTTCCCATAAACCATCGGAATCACGAAAAGTTTTTAAGCCGCTTTCGGCACTAATGCCAGCGCCGGTAAGTATTACTAATTTCTTTTTAGTCATTGCACAAAATTAGAATGGAAGCAATTACGAACGAGGCTGCTTGAATTGGAATTTTATTTGCATGATAATTCGAAAACAATTTTATGGCAGACGAAAGATTTGAAATTAGAATAGATGGCGTTCCATATGCAGTAACAGCATCACCTTTTGAGTTTAATACAGAAACAAGGTATCGCGTAAACTACAATGGTAATGAGCACATTTTTACCTGGGATTCAAGAATAGGGCGCCTTGCTCCAATTGATGATGACGCATCGGATATTCCTGATGTACTGGAAGAAGAGATTGCAAGGCGATTACAATCATCAAGAAGAATATAAGCAGGCGGAGTTTTACTCCGCTTTTTTGTTGCAAAGCTTCATGTAACTTCAAACTGTGTTAAAAATTAAAAGATGTCATCCTTAAAACTAGCTGCAATCGTTGTAATAAGTTTTGTTTCTATCTTCATTTCTGCTCAAACGAATTCATCAACTGTTAAACCATGGAATGCTTACTGGATTTCAGTGCCAGGTGAACCTGCTCATGATTACGGCGTTTACTTCTTTCGAAAAAAAATTACGCTGACAAATAAACCTTCTCACTTTGTTATTCATGTTTCGGCAGATAACCGTTACAAACTTTTTATTAACGAACAATTAGTTTCACTTGGACCGGCCAGAGGTGATGTATTCCACTGGAACTATGAAACAATTGACATTGCTCCCTATTTAACCGATGGAGAAAATATTGTAACAGCAATTGTGTGGAACGAAGGGGAAGAAAGACCGGAAGCACAAATCAGTTACCGTACTGCTTTTATTCTGCAGGGCAATACTACTACAGAAGAAATTTTAAATACAAATAAAACATGGAAGTGCATGCGTGATAAAAGTCGCCAGCCTTTGGCAGTAAACATCATCTATTCATATTATGTGACTGGTCCGGGTGAGCTAGTTGACATGAACCAATATGAAACAGGTTGGATGAAGCCTGGCTATAATGATAATAGCTGGAAAAATGCACAACAATTATTTAATGGCTTGCCGAAGGGTGTTTTTGATTGGACAACAGGATGGATGTTAGTGCCACGTTCCATACCACAGGTTGAACTGAGCACGCAACGCTTAAAACAATTAAGAAAAGCAGAAGGTATACAGATACCAAACGGCTGCCCCGCAACTGAAACTTCATTTACTATTCCTGCAAATACCACAGCAACAGTTTTGTTAGACCAGGGTCTTCTCACCAACGCCTACCCTACAATCATGTTCAGCAAAGGGAAAAATTCTGTGATTTCGTTAAGTTACGCGGAAGCATTGTACATAATTGAGAACGGTAATGATTGGCGGGCACAACACCAAAAGGGAAATAGAAATGAAATTGAAGGCAAGCGATTTGTTGGTAAAGAAGACAGAATTATTTCCAATGGTTCAATGCAACAATCGTTTACTTCTTTATGGTATCGTACTTATCGCTACATGCAAGTAATAATTGAAACAAAAGAAGAGCCCTTAATCATTGATGACGTTTACGGAATATTTACAGGTTATCCTTTTCAATTCAAAGCCAAACTACAAACGGAAAATAAGTTGTTGCAACAAATAATTGACATTGGATGGAGAACAGCAAGATTGTGTGCAGTAGAAACTTACATGGATTGTCCTTACTATGAACAACTGCAATATATAGGTGATACGAGAATCCAGGCTTTGGTTTCGTTGTTCAATAGTGGTGATGACAGGTTGATGCGGAATGCCATTCAGCAATTAGATAATTCAAGAATGGCAGAAGGTATTACATTAAGCCGGTTTCCTTCAGCATCGCCGCAGGAAATTCCTCCTTTTTCTCTTTGGTGGATCGGTATGATTCACGATTATTGGATGTATCGCCAGGATACAGATTTTATAGAAAGCAAGTTACCCGGCGTACGGCAGGTGTTGCAGTTTTTTTCAAACTACCAGGATAAAAGCGGATCATTGATCAATCCACCCTACTGGAATTTTACAGATTGGTCAGAGGGAAAAGGTTGGGACAGAGGGGTGGCGCCCATTGGAAGAGATGGAAGTTCGGCCGAAATGGATCTTCAATTGTTGTGGGCCTATCAACTGGCTTCGGAGTTAGAGAATGATTTAGGAATGACAGAATACGCAAGCCTTTATAAAAGCAAGGCGGAAGTTTTGAAAAAAACTATTCAATCAAAATATTGGGATGATCAAAAAAAATTATTTGCCGACACTCCCGAAAAAGATTTGTTCTCCCAGCATACAAATGCTTTGGCTTTACTTACTGAAACTGCTTTGGCTTCAAACGTAAATGGAATCGCTCAAAAATTATTGCACGATACTTCATTAACACAAGTTACTATCTATTTCAAATACTATGTGCATCGGGCATTGATTAAAGCTGGTTTGGGAAATGAATATTTGAATTGGTTAGATGTTTGGAAAGAAAACATCAACCAGGGAATGACCACCTGGGCCGAAATTTCTGATATCAATAATACAAGATCTGATTGCCATGCGTGGGGAGCACATCCAAACATTGAATTGTTTAGAACTGTTTTGGGAATTGACGCCGCTGCTCCTGGTTTCAAACAGGTAAAAATTGAACCACATCTTGGAACAATTGAAAAGATAAGCGGCGCAATACCTCATCCCAATGGAATGATTGCAGTTGCTTATGAATATCAAAAGAATTGGATAATAAAAATTGATCTTCCCGAAAACACTCCCGGAATATTAATGTGGAAAGGGGAAAAATATTCTTTAAAGCCGGGAAAGAATGAGTTTAGATTATGAGATAGGGCTGAGTTTATCAGCCCCTTTTCAATTTAGTTTTTAGCTAAGTAAGTCGTTGATGAAACTAGACTAATAAATTCACTTCGGTAACCATTCGCATCATTTCCTTTTGCCGATTTTGCCAGTGAAAACACTTGTTGATAATTTCCATTCTCTTTGAATTCAGAATTGCGGAGAAGTAATCCAAATTCTGCAACGGCTGCCGAGAATCTAAAATTATTTGATGTAGATGCTAACGGTTTATTATCATCATTTACCACCTGCGTAATTAATTTACTTACATCTTCATCCGGTTTTTTGAATCGAAGCTTTACCGTCATGATCTCATTCGAATTGCTTGCCGAAACAGTTCTGTTGGATTGATATTTCAAATCATCAACTGATCTGGTGAATTCATCTTTTACTCCGACTGGTATCACTTCATATAACGCTGTAACGGTATGACCACTTCCTAATTCACCTGCGTCTTTTTGATCATCATTAAAGTCTTCGGATGCAAGCATGCGATTTTCATAACCAATCAAACGATAAGTCTGAACTTTTTGCGGATTGAATTCAATCTGGATTTTTACATCTTTTGCTATAGTGAAAAGTGTGCTTCCAAATTCATTCACCAAAACTTTTTTCGCTTCGTTGATGTTATCGATGTAGGAATGATTGCCATTTCCTTTATCAGCAAGTTGCTGCATTTTATTGTCTTTATAATTTCCCATTCCATATCCAAGAACACTTAGAAAAATTCCTGACTTTCTTTCTTTTTCAATTAAACGAACCAGGTCATCATCGCTGCTAGGCCCAACATTAAAATCACCGTCTGTGGCAAGAATAACCCTGTTAGTTCCACCGTTTATAAAGTTTTCTTTAGCGACCTTGTATGCTAATTGAATGCCTTCGCCACCGGCAGTTGATCCGCCTGCTTCCAGATTGCCGATAGCCTCCTTGATTTTTATTTTATAGTTTCCGCTTGTAGAAGGTAAAACCAACCCGGCATTACCTGCATAAACTACAATAGCTACCTTGTCTTTTTCTCTTAATTGATCGGTGAGCATTTTTAAGGAAGCTTGTACAAGTGGAAGTTTATTTGGTTCATCCATTGATCCACTTACATCAACCAGGAAAACAAGGTTGGAACTTGGAAGATTATCAACAGGGATTTGTTTTCCCTGTAATCCAATATGAACCAATTTATGCTTAGCGTTCCATGGACATTCGGCTATTTCTGTAATTACTGCGAATGGGTCTCCATTTTTCGGTTGGGGATAATCATAATCAAAGTAGTTGATCATTTCTTCTATTCTGACTGCGCCTGCTGGGGGTAAACTTCCATTTTGTAAATAACGTCGAACATTGCTATACGATGCTTCGTCAACGTCAATGGAGAAAGTCGAAAGCGGTTCTTGCTTTGGAGAAAGAAATTTGTTTTCGACGATGTTGTCGTAGTCTTCGGTGTTGAATAGTCTGTTCGGATTGTTGGCGCTAATCTCTTCATCTTTTATTCCTTCCTGCTCTTGAACTACAAGGCCATCTTCTTTTATTTCAGAAATGGTGGATTTAGATATTTGTTGTTGATTTGGAGCCGGGGATCGCGGAGGTGGCGGAGCCATTTGTTTGACTTCTCTTAGCGTCACATCTGAGACAACGGTGCTATCTGTCCGTGATGTGCGTTTGCTTCCTTCATTACATGCAATGCAAAGCATTACCAGCACTGCTATGAGTGCAGTTGATCTTTTCATCATGGTTAAAAATTTAGAGGATGACTATAGGATGCAAAAAATCTTTTTTTGCATAAATATTCTACGGAATGGCAATCGTGAAGACAAGCAAGCGGAAGATTCAATAATTAATTCCGGGAAATTAGAAAGGTAACCTTTGTTTAAAATATGGCAGCAATCATTTTGGATTTACTTCTTCCGTAAGAATAAAATTGCACTGTCTTTGGCTGTGAGCGTAATCAGCGAATCATTCACTTTGTTATAAGCAAAACTTTGGTCGACTGAATCTTTAATTTTTAATTGATTTGCTTTCTTATCGAAAGAATATTCAACTTTATCGGTAGAATATATTGAATGACTGAAGACAGAATCTTTTGTGAAAGACAAATTAACTTTTCCTGAGTCTTGAATAGCTGCATTTATAAGGGAATGAACAAGGTTTGTATCCTTTCCTGTTTTAATAGAATCCAGTTTCCACTCTCCTACTAATGGATTAAAAACTTCTTTTTTCTTTGAGCGAAACCAGTTACATGAAATAAAAACAATGGTAGCTGTTGCAACAAGTGCAACGAAGATTTTGATTTTCATTTTGCAAATTTTAATGGTGATAAAATTTGCAGGCCTGCACAAATGAATTCAGGAAAATGAAAAAAGTAACCTGCTACAACTGTTAAAGAAAAATAGAGAGCCTATTTTGTATTACCGGATAATTCCAGAATCACGTCACGTTCTTCATCAGTAACAGGTTGAACAGATAATCTTCCAAGACGAACAAGTGCCATGTCTTTTAGCCTTTTTTCTTTTTTAATAGTATCCAATGAAACAGGCTTCTTTAATTTTTTGAAAGGCTTCAGGTCAACACAAACCCAGGCTGTTTCCTCGGTTGTAGGATCCTGGTAGGATTCTTTGGCAACTTTGGCAATGCCAACAATTTCCAAACCTTCATTGCTATGATAGAAAAAAACTTCATCGCCTTTCTTCATTGCCTTTAAATGATTGCGTGCAGCATAATTGCGAACACCGGTCCAATCGGTTTGTTTGTCTTTTTCTAATTGTTCCCAGCTATAAACGGAAGGTTCTGATTTAACAAGCCAGTATGCCATATTGTGTTTGAGGTTTGAGGTTCGAAGTTCGAGGTTTGACGCTGCAAGAATAAATTTTTTTCCGTTTTTAAAATCTAAGTTTTTTCTGCCCACGTAATTATTGCATCAAACTACAAAACAAAATCACCTAAAACACGCAAAATGAAAAAAATCACACTTGCAGTTTTACTGCTTGCAGGAATTAGTTTGTCTTCAAATGCGCAAGACATGAAAATGACGTCGGAAAAAACAGTTGAAGTTGGCGGCGCACCTATGTATCCATCAAAGGATATCATTGATAATGCTGTAAATTCAAAAGACCATACAACTTTGGTTGCTGCCGTTAAGGCTGCAGGTCTTGTAGAAACTTTGAAAGGGAAAGGGCCTTTCACGGTATTTGCTCCAACCAATGCAGCATTCAACAAATTACCCGTTGGCACCGTTGATAACCTGGTAAAACCCGAAAACAAATCCACCTTAACAAAAGTTCTTACTTACCATGTAGTTGCAGGTAGATTGAATAGCAAAGAACTTATGAAGTGGATTAAAAAAGGAAATGGAACAGCCTCACTGACAACAGTTGAAGGCGGAAAGCTTTGGGTAATGCAGAAGGACAGAAAGCTTTGGCTGAAAGATGAGAAAGGCAATATTGCACAAATCACCATCAGCGATGTGTATCAAAGCAATGGAGTGATACATGTAATCGACACTGTTGTCATGCCAAAATAATTTCTAAGACGAGCAATCCTTACCAAAAAGTCTTACGTATTTATTCACGTATTTCGTATGTGCAGGGCAACAGCCGGACATGCAGGGCATGCCGGCTGTTCATTTAACTGAACTTCGTAACTTCAATCATCCTCCCCTTACACCCAAAGCTTTTTAATGAAAAAGATTGTCACCAAGCATCCTTTGGCCATTCGGTGGTTTCATTGGATCAATTTCCCGGTGTTGGCAATAATGATCTGGAGCGGGTTATTGATCTATTGGGCGAATGATGTTTATAAAATAAGAATTGCAGGGAAAGAGATCATTAAATTTTTCCCGAAATCATTCTACGCCGCATTAAATGTTCCCTTTCATCTTGCTGAAGGAATGGCTTACCATTTTCTTTTTATGTGGCTATTTTTTATCAACGGCCTGCTCTATGTTCTTTATACGGCTTTCTCTGGCGAATGGAAATATTTGCTTCCAAATAGAAAATCATTTAAAGAGGCCGGGGTAGTTCTCTTGCACGATCTGCATATTCGACGAGGATTACCCTTTCAAACAAAATATAACGCGGCTCAACGCATTGCTTATACTGCCATTGTATTAATGGGATTGGGTTCTATCATTACCGGCCTTTCAATTTATAAGCCTGTGCAGTTTGGATCGCTTACCTGGTTATGTGGCGGATACGAAGCTGCAAGAATAGAACACTTTATATTGACTATCGGCTACTGCTTGTTTTTTGTTGTGCACATTGTGCAGGTCATTCTTGCCGGGTGGAAAAATTTTCGAAGTATGGTTACCGGCTTCGATGTTTTTTATTTTGAGGAAGAAAAGCCAAAAGAGCCGGAGCTCGAAGTTGAGGAAACACCAACCATCATTCCTGTAAACTCCTGATATGAAAGAGAAAATTATCAGCGAAAAGAAATTGCTTTTCAAAACTATTTTTGCTTTTGTAATCTTTCTTGCCGCATTTAGCTCTGCATATTTTGCCTGGAAAAAATTGAGACACCAAGAACAAGTTGGTGGTGTGCAAAAAACATTGCGTAAAGGACTAAATACGAATGAAAAAATTTTCAGTGGATTGTTTATTGAGGAAAGATTGGTTAAAACTTACCCTGTTTCTGAAGCCGTAAAAAGAGTAAGAGTCAATGGGAATGATGGACTGCGAACGCCATTAGATAGTGCCGGCTGGCGATTGCATGTTGTAAAAAGAAATGGAGATACACTTTCCTTTACTTTAGATGACATCAAAAAGCTTCCAAAAACTGATATCGTTTTTGATTTCAAATGCATTGAAGGCTGGAGCCAGAAAACCTGGTGGAGCGGCGTAAAGTTTTCTGATTTCGTCAACTATTATCATTTGAATGATGAAGTAAAAATGAATTACGCAGGCTTATCGACCCCAGACCGCCAATACTATGTCGGTATTGATATGCCCAGCATGATTCAATCTCAAACGCTCCTGTGCTATGAAATGAATGGTCAGCAGCTGCCGCTCAATCAAGGCTATCCGTTGCGATTAATTATTCCCGTAAAATATGGTATCAAGCATTTAAAAAGGATCGGAGCCATTTATTTCAGTAATCAAAAGCCGCCTGATTATTGGGCTGAAAGAGGTTATGATTATTATGCGGGGCATTAATCTCCATATTCAGCAGATTCCTTTAACCTTCTGCCAACTTCCAATGCAAGTATTAATGCTAAGCTGATATTTGCAGTAGTTTTTGCGTTGCTCAAACTAAATCCCGGAATAATGACTGCTCCCCAACCATATTTTCTCCATCCCACACCAGCAGCAGACATCCATCCCAATGCTCTACGATGCGTTGTTACATTTTGATACATGTAAATACCGGTTCCGAAGTCAGTACTATCACGACCTATCGGATATTGATTATTCGCATAGCCAAAACCGGTTGTAGCAAAGAGAAAAAAATTATGCGGCAAAGTTTTCCATTTTCCGACCTGCAGACTGGCTTCAAAATATTGATAAGGCCATTCACGACCATATTGTCCCGGACTGGGTGCCGGATATTCTGGCGTGTCATATCCCCGATTCCATGAACGTAAAAACAACAACCATCCCTTTTCATTAAAATATGCAGCATTCAACTCAATACCTACATGACTCGAAAATGAAGCGCCGCCCATAAGATGCAATTGTCTGCCCAAAAAATCTTTACGAGTAAGATTTTCTTTCGACTGTGCATTAATAAAAATAAACGGAAAACTAGTCATGCACATGAAGAAAAACCTGCGCACAAAACAAGAAGACATTCGATTTTTCTTTGAATGTCTTTAAATAAACAAAGTTTTTAAATGACCTGTTTCAGCAAAATCTGTGACACTAATCAGTAAGGAACAAGATCACCATCCACTCGCCAATACATCAGCAATGTGCATCGTTTTTAAATTGTATTTCTTACCGTCGATATAGCCTTGTAAATGCATTAAACAAGATGCATCGGTTGAGATGAGATATTCTGCACCTATAGCTAAAGCGTTTTCAACCTTTTGTTCTCCCATTGCCGCAGAAATAGCGCCGAACTTTACCGCAAACGTTCCACCAAAACCGCAACATGTTTCAACGTCGTTCATTTCAGTTAGTTCCAGTCCTTCAACGTTTGCCAAAAGCTTGCGTGGCTCATTTTTGATCTTGCACTCACGTAACCCTGCGCATGAATCGTGGTAAGTTGCTTTGCCCGGCAGCTTTGCACCAAAATTGGTAATACCTAATTTGTTAACGAGGAAATCAGAAAGCTCGTAAATATTTTGACCAAATGCTTTCACATCATTGTGAACAGAAGAATTATCGAACAGCCTTGAATAATAATTCTTCACAAAACCAACACAGCTTGCACTTGGTCCAACAGTGATTGTATTTGAATCGAAATCTTTTAAAAATTTACTGCACACATCTCTAGCATCATCCCAAAAGCCAGCATTAAAAGCTGGTTGTCCGCAGCATGTTTGGTTTGGATTGTAAGAAACTTCACAACCTGCTTTCTCCAAAATCTTAACCATGTTCATCGCAGTTTGTGGATAGAGTTGATCAACAAAACAAGGAACGAAAATCTGGACTTTCATTTTAATTTATTGTATCGCGACAATTATTTCTTGCCGTCTTGAAGTTGTTTATTAAGAATCATCATTTTTATTGCAGTAATCGCAGCTTCTTCTCCTTTGTGCCCGTGCGTACCGCCTGTTCTTTCTTTTGCTTGTTCAGTAGTATCTACGGTCAATACACCAAAAATTACCGGAACAGGCAAAGAAAGGTTCAACTGCGTGATGCCCTGCGTTACCGACTGGCAAACATATTCAAAATGTGGCGTTCCACCCCTAATAACACACGCTAGTGCAACAAAAGCCGAAGCAGTATTGTCATTGTTCCAACATTGTTGAACAGCAAAAGGAATTTCAATTGCGCCGGGCACAACTATTGTTTTGGTTTGGATATTGCTCTCGGCGCAAATTTTTATGCAGCCACTTTCCAATTCATCAACAATATCAGCATTCCATTCTGTCTTTACCAAAACAACAAGGGCATCCTTTAAAGATTGGATGCCCTTGATTGCTTCAAATAATTTGCTGTTTGATACATCAGCCATTCAAATTATTTTTCGTCAACATTATAAACGCCCAGTTGCGCAAGATATTTATCTGCATCAGCCCCTGCCTGGGAATCGGGATATTTTTGTTTAATCTCTTTATACAGTTCTTCCGCCTGCTTTTTATCATTCAAAACCCTGTCGGCAAAATAAGCGGCCATCATCAGGTAATCTGCAGAGTTCATCTTATCTTTTTCAAATTCGCCTGCTGCTTTTTTATAACTGCTTAATGCATCTGAATTCTTACCTGCATTTGCATAAGCATCCCCTAACAGTTTGTATGCTCTTGCTTGTATTTGATGAGCATCGGTATTGAAGGCTTTCAGGTATTTAATTGCTTTGTTGTTGTCGCCTTGCTTCAACGCAATCACCCCGACGTAAAAATTAGCCAGTTCCCCTGCATTAGTGCCTTTATACTGGCTTGCAATCTTTTCAAAGCCTGCAGATTGGCCATCGCCTTTTAAAGCTTTTTCTAAGGAATCCTGCGCAAAATAGTCTTGTGCTCTCCAGATAGCTTCTTCGGCTTTTTGTGCTTTCGGTGCTACCACCATGTATTTATAAGCAAGATAACCGCCAGCCAGAACGATGATCGCAAGAGCAATAATCGAAGTGATCTTGCCATATTTCGTCCAGAAATCTTTGGCACGCTCAATTACCAGTTCATTTTCAGATTTATGATGTACCTGGTGTTTTACTTCAGCCATGAATAGAATATTTGTTTGTTGAAATTTTAGTCTTTAATAAACGGGTAGTTCTGATCAACATAAATGTCCTTGTACACTTCACTGTCGTCAGGCCATGGTGATTCTTCGGCAAACTTCACACTTTCCGCAACAGCGGCGTCCACTCTTTCGTTGATCTGCCTGATTTCTTCTTCGGTTGCAATCTTGTTGCTTGAAATTGTTTGCAGCAATGAAGTGATTGGATCTTTTGATTTGTACTCTTCTACTTCTTCTTTGGTTCTGTACTTCTGAGGATCGGAGATGGAGTGGCCTTTATAACGGTAAGTTTTTATTTCCAGCAAAGTTGGTCCACCTTTTTCTCTTGCTCTTTTAACCGCTCTTGAAACACCTTCGTGAACGGCTTCGGTACTCATGCCATCAATTTCATCGGCAGGCATTTCGTAAGCATCAGCTAGTTTATAAATATCAGTGATGTTTGAGGTCCTTTGGACCGATGTTCCCATTGCGTAGTTGTTATTCTCGCAAATGAAAATTACCGGCAGACTCCAAAGCATCGCCATGTTGAAAGTTTCATGCAAAATTCCCTGCCGGGCAGCACCATCACCAAAAAACGTCAATACCACATTGTCAGTGCCACGATAGTTTTCAGCAAAGGCCAATCCTGCGCCCGTTCCTATTTGTGCACCAACAATACCGTGGCCACCGTAAAAGTTTTCATTCTTTCCAAAGAAGTGCATGCTTCCACCCTTTCCCTTTGCACAACCGGTTGCTTTACCGTACAATTCTGCCATGCAGGCATTTACCGACATCCCTTTGGCAATTGCCAGTCCATGATCACGGTAAGCAGTAATAAACTTGTCTTCGGGTTTGGTAGCGGTCATACATCCCGCGGCAATGGCTTCCTGCCCAACATAGGCGTGGAAAAAGCCGCGGATCTTACCTTCCATTTTGTACTTCTCTTCTGCAGCGAGTTCAAACTGGCGAATCAGTTGCATCAATTCGTACCAGTACAAATAAGTTTCTTTAGTATACTTAGCCAAGGCTATGATTTTGAGCCGCAAAAATAAGGGAATCAGGGCTTAATTAAGAAGTTTTGGCAAAGGAGATTTGATGGGTTTGGGCTTTAAATTGGTGAGTTTTTAAAATTTTAGGGATATTTTTTATGAGCCGGAGGTCTGTCTATCCATTTAACTTCGGTTGCGTCGCACAGCTTGTGCGTTCAGAAAGCCTATTGAGCATAGTGCAAAATTCATTATTGACTTTGTATTTCGTCCAAACGAGCTTGATAGATTGCTGAGGACCAAAAAAACACATAGCTGCTCAGTGAAGTTCTCCCATGCCCTCTAAAAATCTCAGAGGTTCTCTGTAGGCTATTATCTTTGGCGTTTTACAAAAATCAGCATTGAGCCTCCGACTAAATTCCATATCGTTATACCAGTTTAAAAATTATTTCCACCAGGAGTTTGTTTTTACCGAACGCATTGTTGGTATCTGCGGCCGTAACGGCGTTGGCAAAACCAATCTATTGGATGCTATTCATTACCTCTGCTTCACCAAAAGCTATTTTACGAGGCAGGATCAGATGAATGTGCATCATTCCCATGAAGGCTTCAGGCTCGAGGGCCAGTTTGCTCTGAATGAGGATGTAGAAAAAGCTGTTTGCATTTTAAGAGAAACCGGCAAAAAGGAATTTTCCATCAATGGAGCTTTGTACACCAAGTTTTCGCAGCACATAGGACGGTATCCGTGCGTGATTATTGCACCTGACGATATTCAATTAATCATTGGGGCCAGCGATGAAAGGAGAAAGTTTATCGATACGCTGCTTTCTCAATTAGACCATGATTACTTGCAGTCATTGATTAACTACACAAAAATTCTACAGCAACGAAATTCATTTCTTCGCTCCTTTAATGATGGGTTTGGAAGAGATATTTCCGTTCTGGATGTTTTGGACGAGCAGCTATCAAAAGAGGGCAACCAAATTTTTGAAAAGCGTCGTGAGTTTTTGTTGAAGTTCCTTCCGATGGTGAAACAACTTTACAATGACATCTGCCAGAAATATGAAAACGTTTCGTTATTGTATGAAAGTGAAATGCATCATGTGACCATTAATGAATTGCTGAAACACAATCGTCAAAAGGATCTGATGCTGCAAAGAACTTCCGGTGGTATTCACCGCGACGATTTATTGTTACAGATGACAGAACAACCTTTTAAAAATATTGCATCTCAGGGCCAAAGAAAAAGTTTGCTGTTTGCTTTGAAACTTGCAGAGATGGAAATTCTGAAAGAAGAAAAACGCCTCTCTCCTCTTTTGCTGTTAGATGATGTTTTTGAAAAGCTCGATGAAGAACGCATTGGCAATTTGCTGATGAGAGTTTGTTCCGATGAAGAAACGCAAATTTTTATAACGGATACAAATTGTAATCGTCTGCAGCAGCAGTTGGAAAAGTTAGGCCAGCCAATACAGTCCATAGAACTTTAGTTACAACTTTCTTCTAATCCAATCGTATCTTTCAGAAGACTGAAATAAATGACTGCTCTTCAGATTATATTAACGGTTCCCTTCGGAGTCCTTTTTATTTATGTGGCGTTAAATCTTTTTGAAACGTTCCGGGTAATTCTTTATAAGGCTCAGATTAGTGATGATGATAAAAGAAGGCTGATACGACGTTTCAAAATAAGCAGCATTGCAATGATTGTTTATTTTCTATTTGCTCTTTTTGCTTTTTTTATAAACTATCTCTTAACAGGCGGTAAATGAGATTTTCTTTTTCCACAAAATCCCTTCAATCCACCCAAATCGCGGTTCAGACTTTATCTTCGCTTCATGGGCCAGTATAAAATGGGTGATGCAATCAAACAGTTTCTCAATCAAAGCCGTCTTAAAGGCGACATCCAGGCTTTGCAGATTGAAGCCTTATGGGAAAAGCTTATGGGCAAAACAATTTCCCGTTATACTGAAAATCTTAAAATAATTAATCGCACACTTTTTATTACTACAAATGTTGCTCCTTTAAAACAGGAATTGATTTACCAAAAAGAAAAAATAAAGCTTCGCGTTAACGAAGCTTTAGGTGAAAAATTAATTGATGATGTTGTGATTAAATAGTCACTATCAATCTACAAGTTCAAGTTCCTCTTCTTCTTTTTCTTCTTTAGGTCCTTTCTTATCAAGAATCGGTAAAGCATTTCCCTGCCTGATACGCATCTTGTAGAATGAACGCCATACGAATATTAAGGCAATTAATAAGAATACAAGTCCTGCATAAGGAGCCATATCACGGAAAGATTCAGAGATCGCAATTTCCATTGCCAATAAGCCAAATAATGTTGTGAACTTGATAATCGGGTTCAGTGCAACTGAAGAAGTATCCTTAAACGGATCGCCAACAGTATCACCAACAACCGTCGCATCATGAAGCGGAGTTCCTTTTGCTTTCAAATCTACCTCAACAACTTTCTTTGCATTATCCCATGCACCGCCACCATTTGCCATGAAAATGGCCTGGAATAATCCAAATACTGCAATAGAAATCAAATAGCTTACAAATAAAGCCACTGCATTATTACCACCAATGCTGCTCGGAGATGAAAAGCTTGCAAATGCCAATGCAAAGAAGAACACGGCGATGAAGATGTTGAACATTCCTTTTTGCGCATATTGTGTACAGATCTTTACTACTTCAGTTGATTTGGTAACAGATGCTTTTCTTGGTGCTTTAGGATCAAGATTGATGTGACGTTTGATATAAGCCACTGCCCGGTAAGCACCAACAGTAACAGCTTGTGTAGAAGCACCGGTGAACCAATAAACAACTGCACCACCCAGTAAGAAACCAAAAATGGTATATGGGTTAAGCAGGTTTAGAATTGTTTCAGGTTGAACACCAAGCGTTTTTTGAATCATCAAAATAAGTGAGAAAATCATGGTGGTAGCGCCTACAACTGCAGTACCAATTAATACTGGTTTTGCAGTTGCTTTAAAAGTATTACCTGCGCCATCATTTGCTTCCAGATAATATTTTGATTTTTCCCAGTCAGGTGTAAAACCAAAATCCTTTTCGATCTCTGCATCTACGTTTGGTACTTCTTCAATCAATGAAAGTTCATAAACAGATTGTGCATTATCTGTAACAGGGCCATAGCTGTCAACAGCAATGGTTACAGGACCCATACCTAACATACCAAATGCAACAAGACCGAATGCGAAAATGGTCGGATAAACCATAATAGCATCCAATCCAAAAGTACTGGCGAAATAAGCCGCAGCCATTAAAACAAAAAATACAAGACCATTCCAGAAGGCACTAAAGTTACCTGCTACAAAACCTGAAAGTATGACTAACGATGCACCACCTTCTTTACCTGCGCTAACAATTTCACGTACATGTCTTGATTTTGTAGACGTAAATACTTTCGTGAATTCAGGAATTAATGCAGCACCTAAAGTTCCGCAGCTGATGATCGTTGAAAGTATCCACCACATATTTGTATTGCCGCCAAGATCATGAATAAGGAAATAGCTTGCAGCAAATGTTACAACAATTGAAAGAAGGGAAGTCGTCCAAACAAGGTTTGTTAAAGGCACTTCAAAATCAAGATCTTCTTTACCACTGTATTTGGCTTTGCTGATAACTTTATTAATGTAGAAGGCACCAAGTGAAGTAAGGATCATTAAAATACGCATAGCGAAGATCCAAACGAGAAGTTCTGTTTGCATGGCTTCGCCGCCTGTAACTGCCAACAAAATGAAAGAAATCAAAGCAACACCGGTAACACCATAAGTTTCAAAACCATCTGCAGTAGGGCCAACAGAGTCACCTGCATTGTCGCCAGTACAGTCAGCAATAACACCAGGGTTACGTGGATCATCTTCTTCAATTTTGAAAACCACTTTCATCAGGTCAGAGCCAATGTCTGCGATCTTAGTGAAAATACCGCCGGCAATACGAAGTGCTGATGCACCGAGTGATTCACCGATCGCAAAACCAATAAAACATGCACCTGCAAGATCGCCTGGCATGAATAATAAAATCGTCAGCATTAAAATCAATTCAACACAAATCAATACAACACCAATACTCATTCCAGCATCAAGCGGAATATTTAAAAGCCTCAAAGGTTCGCGACGTAAGGAAGCAAATGCCATGCGGGCATTAGCAAACGTATTCATGCGAATACCAAATGCTGCTACAGAGTAAGAACCGAGGATACCAATCACTGTCCAGCTGAGGATTAGTAACACACCACCTATCCCGAACAAAGAATTGCCTTCATGGTCTTTTGCAAGAAAGCCAAAATAACCGGCGATAGCAGCACCGATAAACAAAAACAGGATAGCAAGAAATTTCCCTTGCTGTTTCAGGTAAGCCGAGCATGTTTTGTAAATCACGTGTGCAATGTCCAGCATGGATTGATGCGCCGGAAGACGTTTTACTTTCCGAAACTGGTATACTCCAAAAAGCAAACCGAGGATCGTAACGATAAAACCGTAGTAAAGAATTTTCTGTTGTTTTATGGAAGCTGGAATCTTTAAATCAGCTTCTCCTGCGAACGATAATAAAGGCAAGGCCAGAACAAAGACCGAGCTGAGAACTCTTTTCATACAACGATATTGATTGGTTAGTGAGAGAAAAAAAATCCAGTAAATTTATTTATGTTGTAAGCCGGAAAAGATGATGCGAGTCATAGCGAGACATGTTTTATGTGAGGAAATTCAGAGACATGTTTGTCCTTTACCGTTAGATTGATTGTAGAAGAATGACTTAATAAAATTGATGTTACAACTTTAATTATAGCAGTTTGCGGTTGGCGATAATTAGGTATTTAACAAGTTATTACTATCAGCTTCGATTATGTCACTCACTTGTACATCCTGTAATTCTATTCAGCATTGTGCAAGTATCATTTTGATTATGACAATTTACTAATGATTAGAACAGATTCCTCGTTTCTCTGGATGACAAGCAAGAGTGTTTACTGTCTTCGGACGACCAATAATCGCGAAGTTCAAAATCAATAATGCCTCTTGATTGTCCTTCAGACGGAGGAGGAATCTGTACTTTATATTTTAATGAAGGATTGAACGCGGTAAAACTGTTTGTGAGTTTGATGACAAGAATTACCGAACGATGAACGAAGTGCGACGCAACAGAAGCTCAATAGTAGCAAAGCCGATCGGTTCAAAAAAACATCCTTACTTCGCAGCCCATTTTTCTAATTTAAAAATGACCAGCAGTACATGATCTTAAAAAATAAAAAGCTTCGCTAAGGCGAAGCTATTAATGTGGATGGTGATTAGTCAACCTTAATAATTCCACGGGTAACCTTGCCTCACAACTATATCGTCTTCATGTCTCGTCGCCTCATGCATCAGGTCATCAGATGAAATAACTCCCTGGAAATCGAAGCGGTCAAAAATGGCAACATGACGAACATTATACCTTTCCATTAATTGCATGCAATGACCAATTGGAGTTTCGGAAGTAGTTACGGGTAAAGTCCTGCTCATAAACTCTTTTACATAGATCTTGTTCAGCGGTCTGTCTTCGAATAAAATTTTTGCAGCAATGTCGTGATCGGTAATAATGCCCTGGAATCTGTCATTTTCCAAGACGATGAGAAAATCGACGTTTTCACAACGCATCTGATATAATGCGTCGCTTACTAGGCAGTCAGGAACTACTGTGTTGAACTGAGGAAATTTACGGGCCAATACTTCAGCGATTCTTTCCATAAGAATGGTTTTAAAGGTTTAGCAATCGTCAGTAATGGCGGCTTGTATTTAAAGTTACAGTATTAAAATGAGATTAGAACCGTGCCTTAAAAGAAAAATTTCCAAAAGTTTTTATTAAGTAATTGTTACTCGTGGGTCTATAATTCCATAAAGAATGTCAGCAAGAATATTGATGAGAATAAAGAAAGTTGCAGTCACAAGAACCGAGCCCATCACCACAGGGAAATCTAACTTTTCAAGTGCATCAACGGTTACTTTTCCAATGCCTTTCCATCCAAAAATGTACTCAATGAAAAAAGCGCCTGCCAGCAGTTCTGCAAACCAGCCTGTGATAGCGGTCACAACAGGATTTAGTGCATTACGCAATGCATGTTTCCAAATGACAGTTTGTTTGTTTAGCCCTTTTGCATAAGCTGTCCGAATATAATCCTGGTCAAGCACATCAAGCATGGCACTCCGCGTTAGCTGGGTGATAATAGCCAATGGTCGAATGCCAAGGGTAATAGCTGGCAGAATTAAATTCTGCAGCGTTAACCTTTTAACGCCGTTCTCGTCAATATCAAACCAGCTGCCTGTGAGGTGCAAACCTGTATAATCGCTCAGTATAAAACCAAAAATGTACGCAATGATAATACCCATAAAAAATGATGGCGCCGAAATGCCGATGATACTGGAGAAAACAGCAGTTGTGTCCATCCAGGTGTTTTGCTTTACTGCGGCAACAACGCCTAAAGGAATCCCAATCATTACTGCAATAAACATTGCAGCTATGGCAAGCAATAATGTTCCCGGCAATGCTTCCATTAAAATAGAAGAAACAGATTTTTTTGTTTGATAGGATTTTCGGAGATAGGGAAATTTAAATGCTAATTTTTTTTCGCCCCCAATAAAAAATCCTTTCAGTTCTTTTTTTTGAATTTCTTCCTTTGAGTGAATAGCAATTGGAGAGACATCATTAAGATAAAAAACGAATTGCTTCCACTTAGGTTGATCAAGGTATAATTCTTTACGAATGTTTGCTTGTGTTGTTGAATCACCTGTTTGCCCCATAACCAGTCGGGCAGGATCACCGAAGCCCTGGAACAAAACAAATACAAGTACCACCACCCCTATCAGTACTAATAATCCATACAATATTTTTTTCAGGATGAACTTGAGCACCGCTTATTGTTTTAACTCGTTGATGGTTTTTTCTGCCTGCTTCATTTTTGCCAACGGCCACTTATCTAAGATAGTCCCCTGTTTCAATAAATAAATCGTTGGGTTTACTCTTGCTGCTATTCTAAAAATTGTTCCGTCTGCTGTTATAACTCTGTAATTGTGTTCAGCAGTATCAGAAGAAAAATCACCTGGAGAAGAAGTGACAATATAAACAGGAATTTGTTTTGATTTTTGGTCCCAGTAAATTTTATCAAGGTGTTGCTTGTCGTTGCCATTTACAAAATACAAAACTGAATAACCAGGAAAGTTTAAAATTGCTTCTGTTGAATCTGCGCCATCCAATGTCTTCAGGGAAAAATTTTGCATCTTAGGGATATCCGTTCCCTGCCTTACCAATTTTGTTTTCGTTTCTTTCCATTTCCACGATGGGTCTTCCCAAATCTTACTGACGTTGAACTCTTCCTGGCTCATATCTTTTAATTCGCCGGTTTGTGTGTTTTGGTAAGTCAGTCGCGTTTCATAAACCGAAGGAATTGCATTTTTCGGAGGATGTATTTGTTCGGTAATATTGTTTCGCTTTTTCATTGGAAGGCAGTCTACCAACGGCAAATATTTTAAAGCATACCATTGAAATAAGAGCGTAAGCAATAACGATGCTGTAACAATGGCTGTTCCGTTTTTTCGTGACAACAATGGTTGAATATATTTCTGACCGGCAAGGAGAAAGAGTATTAAAACCAGCAGCACAATATCTTTTGTAAAAGATGTTAATGGGGTTATTGGTAAGCAATCGCCAAAGCAGCCGCAGTTGGTAAACTTGCCGGATAAATAAGCATAGCCGGTAAGAAATGAAAAGAAGACAATAAGTGCAAGCAACAAGTACAATATGAATTTTTTCATCCAACCTAATAACAAAGCTACCCCGGCTATAATTTCAAGAGTGATCATTGTTACCGACAAAAACAAAGTATGATGATTAAGAAAATCAAGGAGCGAAATCAAAGGTGTCTTTGCAAAGAAATGCCCACTCTTTAGTCCATCCACCCACAGTTCAAAAAATTCTTCCATTTTATAAGCCAGTCCAAGCGGGTCATTGGCCTTTACCAAGCCGGAAACAATAAAAAGAAGTGCAACGATTATTTGTACAATGCGGGTGGCAATCTTCATAGCTATTTTGATTCGTCCATTAATATCAGTGCAAAAACTGCATAGTTGATCATATCGTAAAAATTAGCATCCAGACCTTCGCTCATGATGGTAAGCCCTTTATTGGAAAGTATCTGGCGCATTCGTTGCAGTTTCATTAATATCAGATCAACAAAGCTTTCCTGCGACATATTTCTCCATGCTTCGCCATAATCATGGTTCTTGCTTTGCATTAATGTTTTGGCTGCAATGAAATATTTGTGGTACAGAACTTCAACTTCTTTTACACTCAATTCTTCGGGGTCATTCTCTGTCAACTCCAATTGAATTAACCCAATAATGGAATAATTAATAATGCCTACAAACTCACTGCGAATATCATCACCAATATTGCCCACTTTCTGCACACCTGTTTCCTGTACGTTGCGAATACGTTGTGCTTTAATATAAACCTGGTCCACAATAGAGATATGTCTCAACACTCTCCAGGAAGTTCCGTAATCACTTGTTTTCTTCAGAAAAATGTCTTCGCACTCTTTAATTATAATGTCGTACTGATTGTCGGTATTGGCCATGATCGATTACACGAATTTAAAACACGAATTACACGAATTTGTGTGAATAAACCAATCCGGCTTTCGAATATGGAGTCAGTGCTTAAAAAAATTCGTCTAAATCGTTCTAAATTCGTGTGCTTCTATGTTCACATTAAATTGTAAAGGAAAGCTTTTGGTGATAGATGAACCTGTTGTGATGGGAATTATCAATATCACTCCTGATTCATTCTACTGCGGCAGCAGGACAAATCTCATCGATGATATTTTAATTCGTGCAGAAAGGATGATCAGCGAAGGAGCAAGTATCCTTGATATTGGCGGGCAAAGCACCCGCCCAAACAGTGAACAAATAACTGCAGATGAAGAATTAAAAAGAGTGCTTCCTGCCATTGAAGCCATCCATAAAAATTTTCCGGATCAAATAATTTCTATCGATACATTTTATTCGTTAGTTGCCAAGCAAGCTATTGATGCAGGTGCTTCCATTGTAAACGATGTGAGCGCAGGGACTATGGACACAGACTTTCTTTCAACAGTTGCAGCGCTGAAAGTTCCATATGTTCTAATGCACATGCTTGGCAAACCACAGACCATGCAGAAAAATCCTGAATACAAAAATGTGACACTTAATGTTTTTGACTTCCTCAATTTCAAAATAGCCGAAATCACTGCACAGGGCATTCACGATATCATTATAGATATTGGCTTTGGCTTTGGTAAAGCGACGGCTCATAATTTTCAATTGCTTCGTGAACTTTCTTTTTTCAAACAATTGAACAGACCAGTTATGGTTGGCTTATCGCGTAAAGCATCCATTTACAAAACACTTGGCATTACAGCCGGAGAAGCATTGAATGGGACAACTGTTATGCATACGCTTGCCTTATCGAACGGGGCAAATATTCTTCGTGTGCATGATGTAAAGGAAGCCATGCAGGCAATAAAACTTGTTGCAGCATACAAAAAATAAAGAGCAGGTCTACTGCTCTTCTTTCATTAAGTTTTCAACAAATCCTGTCTCTCAGGCTATATTATTTTCACAAAAAAAGTACAGAGTGTTTCGCGGCGTTTACACAAGTTTTCTGATTTTCCGGAATTGGGACTAAAAACGGGACCTCACGTTAAATAAGCAACGCATTCACTAAGGAATGCGTTGCAAAAATCGGGAAATATTTGAAATCTTTTTATTTCTGTTGTGGATTACCATTTGGTTGTTGCTGCGGCTGTGTTTGCGGAGCCGGTTGTTTGTCGGAAATATCCAACGTCTGCAATTCAAAAATCAAAACTTCATTAGGCCCGATCTTCGGAGGATTTCCTGATGGTCCGTAACCTAAAATTGATGGAATGTACACTCTTACTTTTTCGCCCTTGCTCAGTTGACTCACGGCTTCACCAAACCCTTTTACTACCTGTGCAAGCCCAACCTGAACAGGATAAACACCCTGGTCAAATACTTCGCCGGATAAATGCATGCCTTTGTAACTAACATTGGCAAATTGTCCAAATTTTGGTTCCGGTCCTTCTCCTGGAGCAAGTTTTTCAATATAGAAGCCCCATTTATCTTTTTCGGCATTTATGTTGTGCGCCTTCAAATAATCTTCAATAATCTTGCTGTCTCTTTGAAGAGAGTTTTGTGCAGCCGTGTCTTTTTTAAAGCGGTCTAACATTTCTTTTTCGTTTTGCTCATAGCCAACAGCCTGTTCTTTCAAAGCATCGGCATTGGCTTCATCACCATTCTTATAAACTTTTTCCACTTTAATAGTAGTAATTACCTGCTGACCTTTTTTATAAAAAGTGATGTCAGGATTTTGTTTGATAAGCGAATCGGCTGATTGCACAAGGTAAAGACTATCGCCTTCTTTACTATTTAACAGCAAGCCCTCAACAGTTGCCCTGATGTTTGCATAAGCTGGTTTTTCTGTTTGTGGTTTTACCTCTACGTAAAAAGGAGTTTTGTTAGTATAAGAACTAAACAATACGGTATCTTTTGTTTTTTGGATAACATTGTACTTAACAATAGAGCCCACACGAACAGAGTCTCCTTTTTTACTGCTGAAGATTTTATAAGGAATTCCTGAACTTGACTTTTTAAACTCAACATTCTGGCAGGCAGCAAATGTTATTGCCAGTGCCAAAACGCCGAAAGCGATCTTTGAAGATTTCATTTGTTTGATTTTTATTGTAATAGAGAGCTGTTTTCTTTTATTGCTTTTTTAAATTTCACGATGGTTTCCTGTAATGAAGCCTGGTCATTGCCACCCGATGCGTTAAAGTGACCGCCGCCATTGAAATATTTTCTTGCAAATGCATTGCAATCAAAATGTCCTTTGCTACGAAAACTCCATTTTCTTTCCTCATCCCTATCAATAACACAACCTACCAGCTTTATACCCTGTATGGATAAAGGATAATTCACCAATCCTTCTGTATCTCCCGTTTTGATCTCGTACTTCAGCAACTCCATTTTCGAAACATAGATCAATGCCGTGTTGAGTTCATAAAATATTTCGAGGCGGTTCGTTAATACATGACCTAAAAAGCGCAGGCGATTTTCAAGAAAATTATCGTACAACGCTTCATGTACTTTGGTATGATCAAGACCCTGTTCTTTTAATGCTGCTACAGCATGATGAACATTTGCACTGGTCGATGAAAACCTGAACGAACCCGTGTCGGCAACAATGCCGGCATACAAACATTCGCTGATAACGGAATTCATTTTATCCCTGTGACCCGAGTTTACAATAAGATCGTAGATCATTTCGCATGTCGAGCTTTTACCAGTATCGGAAATGCCGTATTGAAACGAAGCTTCGTCGGGCTCACGATGATGATCGATTAAAATTTTTGTGCACTGCAGTGAAAACAGTTTTGGCGCCATGTGTTTGGCACGGCTGAAATGATTGTGATCAAGGCAAAACAGCCAGTCGGCTGCATCTAAAGTTTTATCGGCTTCCTGTTTTTCCAGTTCGTAGTCATAAACTTCATGAACGCCTTCCATCCAGTCGAGCCAGCGGGCCCAGTTGGTTGGCGAAATCACTTCCACTTCATGGCCAAACTGTTTCAGAAAATGACACAATGCCAGCCCCGAGCCCATTGCATCTGCATCGGGTTTCTGGTGCATGGTAATAACGATCTTTTTCTTCTCCGTTAGTTGTTCGTATATCTCGTAAATAGGCTGCATAAGCGAGCCGCAAATGTATAGGAAAGTTGGCAGTTTAAAGGGTGAAGTTTGCCGTTTGGGTTTTGGGGTTTGGAATTGAGAGTTTGGGGTGGTTTTGGACAGGTTTCTTCCTAACTATTTGGCTCCTGTTGTGTCACTCACTTGTACATTCCTATCGCTATTGGACATTGTGTGAGCTTCGTCATCGCTGTTCAATATTTCCTTGTCATTCCGGTTTAGACGAACCGTTGCCCTAAAGCTTTGAAAACTGATAAAAAGTCCTATCACATGAAGAAAGAAAATAACGAGATAAATACTGACCAGAGCTCCATCACCCATTTTTGGATTTTTGAAAACAATCCAGTCAACTTTAGTGGCGAGCACATAAGCAATAAAGATCAGCGGCAATAATATCCATGAAAGCAGGCTGTAAATAAAATTGTCAATCACCTTTCGATAGCAATTCAGGAAAATGGTAAGTGAACAAAGTCCGGTTAATCCAGAATAAAAAGTAAGTTCCAGTACATCATAAAAAGAGTTGCTGGCGCAAAACATCAGGCTGAGGAAACACGCTGTATAAAACGGAACCAGTATGCCGGCTTTGAAATAGGCTCTTACCAGGTATTTTTTCATGAGCGGTTACTTAATGACAGCCTGCCGTTTGATGATTAGTATTGTTTATAAAATACATGCTGTTGAAAATGCCACTAATAATAATGTCAAAATGATTTAACTCATATTGAAATTCGCTGCAGCTAACGTGAAAGGTGTTGCTGTCAGTAGGTGCATTTGATATACCGCAGCTTCACTTTCATTCTGTTGCTCGATAAAGATAAAGGGTTCAAAATATATTCTTCAGGACCTATTGAAGCAACACCATGTTATAGGCTGTTGCAATACTGTTCGACCTATCTCCACTCGGCATTTTTGAGCACAAGAATAAGTATAGCCAAAATAATATGAGACAACAAGATACTGGCAGTCACTAAGGTCTAATTGTGCTTACCTCTTGATTTCTCAATTAAAAAGCCATACACAATGAACTGAAATGCTCCAGCAATCATCAGTGGTTCTGATAAGTGGTCTTGCCAAGTTGTATTCAGTGTCGCCCAAGGAAACAGCAACATTGTAGGGGTGTACCATCCATGTCCACCACCCATAAGAAAAATGCAAATGATAATCAGAATAGGTGTCAGAATGCTAAACCGAATTGTCCACCTGTAATTGGTCGTTATGTATTGAAAATGAATGATTGTGCTTTTGCTCGTCGAATAAGTGATGATTATTCAATAGCCTATAACTCTCAAATTTAAGCAACTACCGTACACTTAAACCATTCACTATTAGATCTTTTACTGTATGAGCCTTTTCACTACAGCACAATCTGATAAGCGACATTTGTGTACAACGTTTGGTTCTTTATACAGGCAACTATTTCCTTTGATTCCTTCGCTCTCAAACCCACGACCATTCTATTCTTTAATAGGCCCTGATGCTACAACCCTTGCGCCTAACAACCATAAATCGAACCGATTCTCTTCAGCCACAGAATCAAACAAAACCTTAAACTCCAAAACCGAAAACCCGCTCTTCCCCTATCTTTGCGGCGAAATTTTGAAACTGATTCAAATCAAAAATTGAAAATAAGAACGATGAGCAACAGAACATTTACCATGATCAAACCTGATGCAATGAATAACGGGCATGCAGGTGCTATTATCGACAAGATCATTAAAGCAGGTTTTCGCCTTGTAGCTTTAAAACAAACGAAGTTGACAAAAGAAAAAGCTGGCGAATTTTATGCAGTGCATAAAGCAAGACCTTTTTATGGTGAGCTGGTTGATTTTATGAGCAGCGGTGTTATTATAGCAGCTATCCTTGAGAAAGATAATGCAGTCGTCGATTTCAGAACATTGATCGGTGCTACAGATCCTGCAAAAGCTGATGAAGGCACTATCAGAAAATTGTATGCAACATCCGTTGGAGAAAATGCCGTTCACGGAAGTGACAGCGATGAAAACGCAAAGATTGAGGGCGACTTCTTCTTCTCCGGACTGGAGCAATTTTAATAGGAAAATAAATTTTACTAAGGCCCTGCCATTAGTGGCGGGGCTTTTCAATTTAAATCATTTGTAATACAAGCATTTTGATTTATACTTGGCTAATTATTAGTACTAAATAACTGCTATATGAAGTCGCTAACTATTTGCACCGCTTGCCTGCTTGCATTTTTTTTAGCTACCGTGCCAGGTGGTGCTTGCGCTCAAACGACTGTTACAGAGTTCGGAGAGTTTACTGCTGACGAACTTGCAATGAAGGAATGCAGTTTTGATAAAACTGCCGATGCCGTTATCATTTTCGATAAGGCTACCTCTAATTACAACGATGAGTACAACCTGGTTACCGACAGAAGGATACGTTTTAAGATTTTGAAAGAGAAAGGCATTGAGCGTGGTAACATCCATATCAGTTTTTATAGTAAGGATAAGTTTGAATTCATACGCCGTGTAAATGCAGTCATTGCTACTCCAGATCCAAATGGAAAATTAATTTGGAATAAACTGGAGCAAAAATCGGTGTACACAAAAAAGCTCAATGAAATTTACTCGGAACAAGTTTTTGCTATGCCTAATGTAAAAGTGGGCAGTATTATAGAATATCAATACGAAAGCGTTAAGGAGCAATATTCGTTAAGAGATTGGTATTTTCAAAAGGAAATACCCGTCATACTCAGCTCCTACCAGGTTTACATACCACCTAATGCCAGCTTCAACTATGTAATAAGAAAGAGCTCTTTCATGGATGTAAGTGTTGAGCCCAACCGAAGTAGCGGTTCGGTAGTTTTCGAAATGAAGAATATTGCGGGATTAAGAGACGAAGCTTACAGCACTTCGTATAACGACTATCTCCAAAGAGTGGAATTCCAGTTGTCATCCTATAACAGAAACGGTTCCGAAGTAAAATTCTCGAATAACTGGAAAGAATTAAACAGAGAGTTTATGGATGACAGGGATTTTTATGGACAAATCAAAAAGAACCTTCCTGCACTGGCATCTTTAAAAACAGTATGGGGTAATCGTGCCGATACCTACGACAGGATGAAATTTATTTATGATTACGTTCGCCAAAATTTTCAATGGAACGATATTTACAGTTTGTATGCAAGTGAGTCTTTAAAATCTGTTATTGATAAGAAACGTGGCAACAGTGCAGAGTTGAATCTACTTCTCATCAATTTATTGAAAGATGCAGACATTGATGTTTATCCCCTATTGGTTAGTGAAAGAGATCACGGGCGTGTTGACACCAGCTTTTCAATGATCAGCCAGTTTGATAAGGTGGTGGCTTATGTTAACATTGATAACAGGAATTATGTATTGGATGCAACCGACAACTATACTCCAGCAAACATGATTCCCTCAGAACTGTTGAACACAATCGGTTTTCTTGTAGATAGGAAGGATTACCGCTTCATTCACCTCGAAGACAACAGCAGAAAAAGAGTACGCCTCATTCAAATGAACAACATCGTTAATACAGACGGAACTGTTAACGGTACGGCAAGTGTAAATTTTGAAGGATATGCAAGAATTGGAAAAGCCGAACAGTATAACAGGAATAAAGAAAAGTATAAAGACCAGTTCACCGGCGCAGTTACCGGTTTAAAGATTGATTCATTTAATGTTTCAGGCGTTGAAGTTGATACCGTTCAACTACGCCACGATATCAACTTTAGTTATCCTGCAAATAAATCGGGAAGCTATTACCTGGTCAATTATAACCTTTTCACTGGGTTTGAAAAAAATCCTTTCGTTGCAGACTATCGCTTTACCGATATTGATTTCGGAACAAGATATACTTACCTGCTGAGCGCAACATTTACTGTTTCCGACCAGTTTGTAATTGATGCGCTACCAAAGAATATGACCTTGAGAACTGCAGATAAAGCCCTTCTTGCTGCCAGGGAAATAACAAAAGAAAAAAATGTTGTTGATGTAAAACTGCGAATAGATTTTTCACAATCCCGTTTTACAGCCGACGACTATTTCGCTTTGAAAGACTTCTTCAGCAAAATGATTGACATGATGAATGAGCCGATTGTTTTAAAGGCAAAATAATCCTATGAGAAAGACGGTATTAATTGTGATCTCGGTGATGTGTTTTTTAATAGGCAGGTCACAAACGGAGCTTTTAATTTATAATAGTGCAAACATTGCCGACAGCTTAAAAGAAAATGCCAACGCAGTACTCAGGCTTGATGAGGCAAAGCTTGATGTCATATCTGCTTCCAAATATGTTTTGCAGGTTCACCAGGTGGTAACGGTGTTAAATAGTGAAGGGGCCTCCTATCTGCGTCACAGTTTGGGATTTGATAAATTTTACAATATAGGTGATGTTGCCATTACCGTGTATAATGCGTTAGGATTGCCTGTAAAGAAATATTCAAAAAAAGATTTTGAAGTACAGGCGGCCTATGATGGCTTTTCACTCGCTACCGATGACAAAGTAATGCGCCTGGTTACACCGGCGCCGTCTTATCCCTGCACTATTGACGTGCTGTACGAAATAAAAGCCTATAGCTACATTGAGCTGCCCGACTGGTATATAAATGCAAGCGGAACATCTACCGAGCTTTTCCGTTACATTGTAACAGTTGCTGATGCCCTTGGCATTCGCTATCATTCTGCAAATTTCGATCTTGTTCCATCGATACAGACAGACGCCAATAAGAAAGTTTATACCTGGGAAGCCAGAAACATAAAGGCTGAAAAAACACAACTGGGCGGTTTTAAATCGTCTTCATATTTCCGGCGGATTGAAGTAGCTCCTAACTTTTTTGAGTATGACGGTAATGGCGGAAATTTTTCAAGTTGGAAAGATTTCGGCAAATGGAATTTTGCGTTGTACCAGGACAAATCTCTTAGCGAAGACCGCAAACGACAGATCAATGCACTGGTTGCCAACTATTCAAATACAAAAGATAAAGTTGCTGCCTTGTATGACTATCTGAAAACAAATGTTCGGTATGTAAGCATACAGTTTGGTATTGGTGGTTACAAACCTTTTCCTGTAAAATTTGTTGATGAAAAAAAATATGGCGATTGTAAAGCTTTGACAAACTATATGCGTTACCTGCTTGACGCTGCAGGAATAAAATCATATCCAGCATTGATCAATGCAGGCAATGAATCGCCGCCGGCAGATCCAAAGTTTCCATCAAGTCCCTTTAACCACGTGATATTATGTGTGCCGAACAAAGCCGATACTATTTGGCTGGAATGCACAAGTAATAATCTTGCAGCAGGCTTTTTGGGAACATTTACTGAAAATAAAAATGCATTGGTGCTTACTGAAAATGGCGGTGTGTTAACCAGAACACCATCAAGCAAAGCAGACAACAATTTGTTAGAAGAATATACCGAGATACATGTCAATGAGCAGGGCGGAGCAAAAGCTGTGAGCAAAATTTTTAGTACAGGCGATATAGCACAAGAGTTTAATGAGATCAATAAAATGGATGCCGATGATCAAAAGGAAATTTTTGTCAATCATCTTGATTACAAGGCTGGAGATATTTTTGAAATCTCTCCGCACAGAGATTCGGCTAATAGAAATGCCATGCAGTTCAATTTCGAATTTGAAAGATGGTATGCTTTTAAGGCGGGCAGTAAATATTTTTTTCCTCAAAAATTGAACAGGATCTTTTTTGAGGACATGAAGGATGAAAAAAGAACGATTGATTATTTGTTTGATTATCCTTATCAAAAGACGGATACTACCGTAATTTATTTACCTAAAGAATTTGTTACAGAAGAATTGCCTATGCAACAGGAAATAAGAACTGGTTTCGCAGATTACAAAAAACAAATTGTTGCGGCACCGGGAAAAATAACGATCGTCACTTCTCTTTCATTAAAACAACATGTAATTCCTGCGGAGCAGTATAAAACCGTGCAAGCATTTTTTGCAAAAGTGAAAGAGTCAGAAGAACAGAATGTCGTAGTTAAAAAACCTTAGGAGTTACCCCGTCTTTTTAAGATGTTCAATTGCCCTGGTATTCTTTCCTGCCCCCGCAATCAGCCTCACCAAATCTTTCACTTTGTATTTTTGAAGATGGGTAATTACATCAACGATCTCCTGCTGTAATTCCTTATCTGCATTTTCCTGCGATAGTCGTTTAAATTTCTTTTTTATATCATTCCACGACATAGGCCTTGTGTGAAAGCCGTAGTAATCTTTTTTCTCCAAAGCATATTCTTTTTCATTCTTCATTTTAATTTTTACTTCTCCCATCAGCTTATCGGGATAAGCTTCGGTATATGGATCTAAAAATCCCGCAATTTTAACTGGCTTATGTAAATGAAATTTGGTGTTTACTTTTACTTTTTTCAGCAATTGCTGAACATCGGCACTGTTAATACGGCTTTCTTCAAATTGTTCAGGATAAAGATGATCATCTAACAAAGCAGCGGAAATAACATAAGGCAAACTATGATCGGCCTGCTCTTTTGAAAAGACTGTGTGCCTGTCTCCATATTCGCCACCACCAACAATATGGTATGCCGTAATAAATGTTGTTATTTCAATGCTCCCAATATTTTCTGGATTGATCTTATGCTTTTGTTTCAGTTGCAAGGCAGCTTCAATAAGCGATTGTGTATGAACTTCCGCGTTGTAATTTTTGAGAATGCATTTTGGAATGAGATCAAAATGGTCTTCTTCCCAATTATATTTTAATTCCATCCCGATTTCTTTTGAGAAGCCTTTGTTGCCTTCAAAGATTTGGGTTGGGCCTGTTATGCCATGTTTTGCCTGCAACACAATGTTCATACAACCAAAAGCAACCATTGATGACATCAGGCCTTTCCACTCCCGGGTATAAGACGCACGGCAGGCTACGAGGGTATTGAATGTGCACCCGGCAATAGCCAAAGCATTTGCAGTTTCATCAACCGATAAATTTAATAAGCGACATAGGCCAGCCGTAATAGAGTAGGCAAATAATAAAGTGTGATCAAAGCCTTTGATCATTACAGGAATCTCTTCAATCAGCCTGCATTCAATTTCGTAAGCAATTGCCATTGCAAGAAGGAAATCTTTTCCACTTGCATTTACCATTTGAGAAACGGCGAGCAAGGCACCGATATTATCACTAGGATGACAGGTTGCTTCCTTGCCCAGATAATTATCCATGAAGTCGGGATAGCGAATCAATGCTGTGTAAAGTTGTGCGCCTCTGTCGTAGGATGTTTTCCCAATTACAGGAACTTTGCAATCCCCTCCGCTTGATAATTCATTGATCTGGTTGGTTAACTTTTCTATTGTTGGTCGGTGAAGGCAGTGGAGTATAGAACCTGTTGAATCAAGTAAATGTTTTTTAAGCTGATCAACAGTTTCTTCGCGCAAATCTTCAAAATTTTTTAAAAGAGCAAACTTTGCTATCTGGTAAGTCTGTGGACTTTTATCAAACATTATAGAGTTTTTATTAAACGGTAAAACTCTATGCCATTCCAGAATATTATCTAAAATGAATTTTCAACAGGAAACCCACAGGATAATAAAAACTAAATCTGTTTCACTTTCTTTTTGATCATGTCATTCTTTACAGGCTCAACTTTGTAACCTGCTCCTTTTAATAAGCTCAATACGCCTTTTGTCCCGGGGAGATGACCAGCGCCAACAGCAACCACCAGTGAGTTTTTCGGCATAAGTTCCTGTAGTTTTTTCGACCAGTTGGCATTGCGATCGTATAATAAAATATCTGTAAACTCTCCAATTGTAGGATCTTCTTTTGTCAGCTCATCCATTTTGTTGATTTGCTGTTTTCGATAAGCGTCGGTAAGTACTTTGATTTCATTTCCATCATCCGTTTTGCCGGAGTCAGCTTCATCAACCATTTTTACCAGTTGTTGTGCCTGCAGTTTGTATGGTATCTTGTCAAAAATACCTAGTTGGTAATCGAAGGTTTCTAGTCCCTTAATTTCTTTATTATGCCTTTTTGCTTCATCCATTACCAGCTTTTCGATAATCACCATATTCTCGCAGGCAGATGATTGTTCCATGATCATTGACTCAACAAGCAAAGGCTTATACTTTTCCATTAATGCAAAAGGGATCATGCCATTGTGTTCTTTAAAATATGCTTTTACTTTTTTGTATTCTTCAGGTGAAAGAAGATCGGACAAAGTAGTATCACCTTTCATGTTCATGTGCATCATTGCGCTCATCATTTGCCACATGTCGTCCATATCAAGTTCCAGGTAAACCTTGTCCGTGTTTCTAATAGCATTTTTCAGGCTGTCGCTCAACTCAATGTCGTTGGCACATATCATGTGCATGGTACCGAATATGTATGAGGGTTTGGAAAGATCTTTACCCGATATTTTCCAAAGAAGTGTATTTGTATTTAAACCCGAAGTATTGTTTTGGGCAAAACTGTTTACTACAAGACCAATACCCGCAAATAAGGTTAGCCAGAACGATTTTTTCATTTTAGCAATTTACGCTTTCAGCTGAATTATTTTGATAAGATCGATTAGGTTTAACAGGATTAATTGATTAACGGCTATTTCACGACAGCTTCTTCTCCATACATCTGGTTCTTGTATTTTAACGATGGGGATGGAATGAATGCACCTAGTCCAAGCTTGTTCCATTTTTCATCAACCGACTTAATCGTCTGATCGTTTGACACAATGATGTTCGGCCAGTCTCTTTGAAAATTGTCGAAATCTTTTGTTTTGATTGTTCCGTCAAGACCCATGCAGGCGAAATTTTTTGACACGTCAATTTTAGATGCTCTTTGTACCAATGTATAATCTCTTTTAGGGTCGAGATTATTGCAAAAACGCCAGAGCGCAACAGGCAGGTCATTCGCATCAACTGTGTGTTCAACATACAGTATTATCTTCACGCCTTCTATTTCTTTCAACTCGCAGATTTGCTGGTGTAATTCACGAAGATTTCCCTTCCTGTTTTTTTCAACTGATACAATCAATACAGGAATTTCTTTTTCTAATAAAGATGCATTTACTTGTTTTATTTCAGGAAACATCGATTGCAACGAAAGCTGCCATTGACTATTCACTGTTGACCATTGATTGTTCTCATCCACTTCTTCCTCAAACTTCTTCGTTCCGTCAATGCACATCTTTCCGCCAAATCCCAACTTATTGCAACTATGATCGAGAACGTCCATCGGTCCTTGTGAAAAATTAATATCCGTGGCAGGATCGAGGTTTTTAAAAACATATTTAGCGAGTGATTCGTAGTCCTGGATCTTTACATGTTCATCTGCCAGCACCAAAATTTTATTGAACATCATTTGTCCTGCACCCCACATGGCATTCATCACTTTTTGTCCCTGCCCGGCATAATCTTTTTTAATCTGTGCGATCACGAGATTATGAGCAACGCCTTCAACCGGCATATCCATGTCAATGATTTCAGGCACCATCGTCATTTTCATCGGCGCTAAAAAAATTCTTTCTGAAGCTTTGATCAGCCATGCATCTTCCTGCGGTGGAATACCAACAATGGTTGCAGGATAAATCGCGTTTTGTTTGTGTGTAATGCAGGTGATGTGAAACCGGGGATACCAGTCGGGTAACGAATAGTATCCTGTGTGATCGCCGAATGGTCCTTCCCATATCATCTCTTCTTTCGGATCAACATAGCCTTCAATTACAAATTCTGCATCGGCAGGTACTTCAATTTCAGGTTGTGTAATACACTTCACCAATTCAACTTTCTTCTTTCTAAGAAATCCTGCCAGCATGTATTCATCTACATTTTCAGGCAATGGTGCTGTTGCCGAATAAGCATACGTAGGATCGCCGCCTAGTGCGACGGCAACAGGCATTTTTTTCCCAAGTTTTTTGTATTCGTTAAAATGTTTTGCCGAAACTTTATGCTTATGCCAGTGCATGCCCGTTAGCGTCGGTCCAAATACCTGCATGCGGTACATTCCTACGTTGCGTGTATTGGTATTGGGGTCTTTTGTGTGAATGACAGGCAACGTTACAAACGGTCCGCCATCTTTGGGCCAACAAGTAATGACAGGAAGTTTTGTGATGTCAGGCTCTTTCATTACCACCTGCTGGCACTCGCCTCTGCCGCTTTTTACTTTGGGCATCCAACTTGCAAATTGGTTAAGTTTTGGAAGCAGTTTTAATTTGTCAACGATACTTTCTTTTGGAGAAGCCAGCAAATGAAAGAGCGATTCAATTTCTTTGGCAACATCATCCAGGTGGTTTACGCCAAGTGCAAGGCACATTCTTTTTTCACTGCCGTAAGCGTTCATCAATACCGGAAAATCGTAACCTGTATTTTCAAACAACAAAGCTTTTCCTCCGCCTGCTGTTTTACTTATCCGGTCGGTGATCTCTGAAATTTCTAATTTGGGATTTACATATTCTTTTATGCGGACCAGCTCTCCTTCCCTTTCCAGTACTTCTATAAAATGCTGAAGATTTTTATAAGCCACAATAGTTTTTGCTTAATCAACAAAAGTAGCTTGAAATGGGTTTAGAATTTGCCAAAAAAATTTGAAATATCGAAGTAGATATCCTTCTCTTCGCTGTCCTTTGTTTTGATGTTTAAGATGTCGTAAGATCTTCCATCATGATGAACCAATGACTGTTTAATCATCTGATAACCTGGATAATGCTCTTTTACCCATGCGTATTCCATCAACCCCTGCCATCTCACTCGTCTTATCGATGAAGATGGCTTTCTCAAATGAAGATCCGTCAGCGGTTTTGTGGTCAGATAATGGCTCAATTTTCTTTGATGATGCAGAAGTATTGTTTAATGAAAGCGATTGGGATTTTCTTTGAGCAGAGCATGATGTAATTATGAACACGATAAAGAGAAAATAAACAATCGTTCTTGCCATAATGTTCTTTTGCAACAATGTACAGGTAATAGAATGCAAAAGAAATGACCTGATAAAAATCATATCAGGTCATGCTAATGTTTATTATTCCTGGAGTTTAAAAAACAGTAGGACATCCGTACATCTTGTTCTTTCCTCTCTTACCCGAATAGGTATTTTGGCTGCCGTCGCGGCCAGGTAATAAAAACGTGAGATGAATACCGGTGATGTAGTAATAATCCTTGTATTTCGGGCTGCCCCTTGTTATTCCTTTCGCCGGGTAACTTGGATCGCCAAATGGCAATTCATCTTCGCGGTAAGAAAGATCAACTGCCTGCTGTCCATTATTGGTCAGCAAATCGTTTGGATCGGCATAGTTGCCACTTACATCGTCGAGGTAATCGGTAAATAATTTTCGTAAGCCTACTTCAGCGGCAAGTCTTACTTTATCGCTGATGTTAAATTTAATACCTCCGCCAAATGGTAAGGCCAGTTGTGTTAAGGAATACTTCTGGGAATAGCCAGCTATTCCCTGGCCTTCCGTGCCTAATGGCTGCAAATAAACTTTGTTATCTTGTTGGTCGTAAGTAAAAGGATTGAAATGATAGACAGCAAGTCCGCCAAAAACATAAGGCGACCAGCGTTTGTAGTTCATATCAAAAGTGTTGATTTCGGCAACAAGGCTGAACTCTGTAATATTGGTTTGAAAATTCAGGTTACGTAACACAATGTCTTCCTGCTTTGAAAGACTGTCGGCACCTTTCACTTTTGCATAGGTGAAACCTGCACGAAGATTGATACGTGGCGAAATTTGGTATCCCGCTGTCAGGCCAAGTGCTGGTCCTGAATTGACGTAAAGTTTGTCGGTCATGTCACCAACGTAGTTGGATACACCTCCAAATAAACCTACCTGCAACTGTGATTGGGCTAAAACGGAAAAGGTTAAGAGTAAGGAAAGAAAGAATATTTTTCTCATCAGGCGAATTTGACTGATTACAATAACAAATTTAAGGCCGATTTGACCTGTACGGACTTTTTCACTCTGGGACATTTGTATCATCAATTATTTTTCCGGGAAAGAACATCGTTCCGCCTATGTAAAATCATTCCTGAGCAAAACCATATTCCATATTTTAGCGCAAAATCAATTTTACATGCGTATTCTGTTTATTAGTGTTGCACTGGCAGGTTTAGCTGTGGGTTGCAATAACAATTCTGCTGTGAAAAGTGCCGCGGATAAGAAAGACGTCCTGGCCGTAAATATGGATTCCACCGTTGACCCTTCACAGGATTTTTTCATGTATGCAAACGGAGGTTGGATCAAGAAAAATCCGATTCCTGCAGCTTACGGTAGCTGGAGCATTGGCAATTTAGTAGTTGAAGAAAATTTAAAACGTTTGAAAGAGATCAGCGAAAAGGCTGATTCTGCAAAGGCTGCACAAGGCACAGCACAACAAAAGATTGGTGATTTTTGGGCAACAGGAATGGATAGCGCTAAAATTGAACAACAGGGATTAAAACCACTGCAACCTTACTTCGATAAGATCAATGCCATTACTGATGTAAAATCACTGGTTGCTACTGTTGCGGATCTGAAAAAAATCGGATCATCTACAATGTTCAGTGATTATGTCACGCAGGATGATAAGAAAAGCGACGTGATGACCTACAAACTTTGGCAGGGTGGAATTGGTTTGCCTGAGAGAGAATACTATTTCAAAAATGATTCTGCAACGGAAAACATTCGGGGTGAATACGTGAAATATATCACCAAAGTTTTGACCATGTCCGGCGATGACAGCACAAGGGCTGCCACAGCTGCGAAAAATATTTTGGCTCTCGAAACCAAACTGGCAGAGGCTTCACGCAAACTTGCCGATCTAAGAGATCCGTATAAGAATTACAATAAGATGGCCATTGCTGATCTGCCAAAACTTTCTTCGAACATTGACTGGAGTAATTACTTAGGCATGACTGGAGTGAAAAATATTGATTCTGTAATTGTTGGCCAGCCAGAATTTTTTAAAACACTGAACATTGCTTTACAATCAACACCAATTGATACATGGAAAACCTATGTGAAGTTTAACCTCATCGCCGATTTTGCAGGAGCGTTACCGGAGCAATACGGTGCCGCTGCATTTAACTTCAATAAACTTTTTTCGGGAGCAAAAGAAAGATTGCCGAGATGGAAACGTGTGATCAACGCCGAGGAAAACTCAATGGGTGAAATGCTTGGACAATTGTACGTAAAAGAATTCTTCACAGAAAAAACAAAAGAACGTTATTCCAATCTGGTGGAAGCCATTCGTGATGCATTGAAAGATCACATCAGTAAGCTAA
This sequence comes from Flavisolibacter sp., assembly GCA_035554655.1. GTDB lineage: Bacteria > Bacteroidota > Bacteroidia > Chitinophagales > Chitinophagaceae > Flavisolibacter. The sequence goes on along the minus strand of DATMIF010000026.1, from coordinate 128,801 downwards.
CCTGGATGAGCGACAGCACTAAGCAAAAAGCTTATGCAAAGCTTGCAGCCATGAAGAAGAAAGTTGGTTATCCCGATAAATGGAAAGATTTTTCTGCCATGCAAATTGGAAGAGAAAGCTATTTGCATAATCAGATCAATGCTAATATTTGGTGGCACAATTACAACATGAACAAATTAGGTAAACCCGTTGATCGTGACGAATGGGATATGACACCACAGACTTACAATGCTTATTATAATCCATCTAATAATGAAATTGTTTTACCTGCTGGAATTTTTACTGTTCCGGGTTATAGGGATGAAGAGTTGGATGACGCAACAGTTTACGGCTATGCGGCAGCATCAACAATCGGTCACGAAATCACGCATGGTTTTGATGATGAAGGAAGGCAGTTTGATGCACAGGGAAATCTTGTGAGCTGGTGGACGAAGAAAGATGAAACAGAATTCAACAAGAGAGCCGACGTAATGGTAAAACAATTTGACGAGTATGAGCCCGTCAAAGGTTACCACATTAATGGGAAAGCTACTCTTGGAGAAAACATAGCTGATTTAGGTGGAATATTATTAGGACTTGATGCATTCAAGAAAACAGAGCAGTACAAGAAAGGTGAAAAAATTGCAGGACTCACTCCTGTTCAACGATACTTTCTTGGATATGCGTTGGGATGGTTAGGTCATACACGTGATGAACAGCTGCGTAATCGTTTGTTGACCGATGTGCACTCTCCTGCTAAATACAGGGTGAATGGACCTTTTGTCGATGTCGATGAATTTTATTCTGCATTCAACATCAAACCAAATACTCCTATGTATAGAGCGGATAGTTTGAGAGTGAGGATTTGGTAATTCGGTCTCCCTAAATCCCTCCGGTGGAGGGACTTCGCTACGCACCGCCCACATAGTTTATCATTCATTACAAAAAAGAAAAGCTCTCAACGTTGAAGAATGTTGAGAGCTTTGATTATGGCAAAATAGGTTAGAGCTGTGTGTTGGTGGCATTCTCACCGGGAAGGTCGGGATGAGCCTGAATTCCTAAACCAGGTTCCTGTGAAGTAATTATCCTTCCATCATTTTCATAAGTCAATCCCGTTGCAATATCTTCTTCCAACAACATTGGTCCATCCGCATCAACATAATCAATCAGAGGCATGAGATGAGCAATAGCAGCAGAACCAAGTGTTGATTCATTCATGGCTCCTATCATTACGCCCATGTTCAACTCTCTTGCTTTTTTGATCATTCTCAGCGCAGGTGTAATGCCACTGCATTTTGTAAGCTTAATATTGATGCCATGAAAATGATTGTAACATTTTTCAACATCTTCTTCATGAACACATGCTTCATCAGCATACAAAGGCAAAGGTGAACGTTCGTACAGCCATTTCATTCCTTCCCAATCATCTTTTGCCAATGGTTGTTCAATAAATTCAACTCCCAAATCTTTGAATGCATTTATTTTTTCCAAAGCATCTTCTGCTTTCCAGGCAGAATTAGCGTCGATACGTAAAACGGAATCCGTATGCTTGCGTAGTTGTTCAACGATCTCAATATCTCTATCAGTCCCTAATTTGATCTTGTAAATAGGCCATGGTTTCTCTTTCAGCTTCTCCACCATTTTTTCAATGGTATCAATACCAATCGTGTAATCACATCTTGGATCTTTCGGTTGTTCTGGCATCCAGAACTCCTTCAACGGCTTTCGTTTCATTTTGCCATAAATATCCCAGCCTGCCATGTCCAGCGCACAAACTAAAAAACTGTTGTTTGGAAACAGGTGATGACAATAATGCCACCAACGTTCTGGTTCAGTAAAAGCAAATTTTTCGACAAAGATTTTTTTTCGCTCCAGGTCTTCGATCATTTTCTCAACCGGAATATGATAGTATGCGATTGCAGGCGCTTCGCCGTAACCTTTCCAACCTAAATGTTCTAATTCTAAAACAAATGTGGGCTGGTGTGTTTTTGTTCCTCTCGAAATTGTAAATGGATGCCTGAATTTGAGATTGTAAGTTCTGTAGCTAATTTTCATCGTGTAAAAACTGACGCAATTTAATTATTGTTTGTCATCTTCATTGCTACTTTCATTTCCGGTTGTATCACTCACTTGTACGTTCGATAATTCTATTCGGCATTGTCGAAGAGTTAATGCCAGATTCGGAACTTCTTTATTCGAAGAATTGTTAACCTCAGCGATCGCTGCGTCCGCAGCGGTAAAGCGTTTCAATTCTTTTCAACACTTCATTTACATCAGGCTTTCTTTGTGTTGTAATAATCACTTTATTGCCATTCTTAAAAACAATTTCAATGCAGCTGTTTCCGGCAACGATATATCCCATCTTTCCTGGTGCATAACGTATACCCCACCCCATAAACTCACGCATGGCTCCGTAATCTCTTACAAATATTTCAGCAATATCGGCCCAATTATAAATTGAAAACCTGGGTTGCCAGGGAGGAAAACGGACATAGACGCCATCGGTTCTTATTTGTGTAATCAATTTTGAGCCGAGGATAATATTGATAACAAGTAAAAGAGGAAGAAGTATTATCAGCAGGCGACTATAATCAGTCATCCTCCCTTTTTGAAGAACAAGACTGATAATTAAAGCGATGAAAACAATGCCCATCAAAACTTTAATGAATTTACTTACTGATGGCCTGGCAAATTGTTGCACTTCTTCAAAAAGAATTGTTGCTTCATCAGTTTTCTTTTCCATAACGAACAACTTGATCTTTAAAATGCAATCAACTTCTTCCGCTGTTCGTGATATAATCTCTCAACTCCTGGTTGAATTCTTTCTCTTTGATCAGCTGCTCTAATCCAAGATGTATCCTGTAATTCCAGTAATGATTGGAATTTGCCGGGACATTAATTCTTTCTTCGTGCGGATCTTGCCTGCGCAAAGTTTCACTCATGCCCAGGAGATCCTGCAATTGAAAGATGCTCCACATTGCAGGTGAATATAGATGTTGCAGAATAATGGCACGGTTTAACCATGGCTCGCAGAAATATGGAGCAGGACCTCCTTCTGATAAAATGGTATTGAAGAAACGTTGTGTCTTTTCCCTGTCTTCTTCCCACCACCCACGAATTGTACTCATGTCATGGGAGGAAGGTGTAACAACCGACAGATAAGGTGCATCTTTTGGATGGAAGAATTCGATGTTTGGGTTCTTTGGCATGCGCTGGATTTCCAAACTTAAAATGCCAAGCGCCTGCATTACTTCGGGAACAGAATGAGGAACCATTCCAAGATCTTCGCCGCAGATCAACATTTCTGTTGCGTCCTTCAATGCAGGTAATTTTTTCAAGGCTTCTTTTTTCCAAAACTCATCCTGCCGACGATAGAAATAATTGATGTACAAATCCCAAATCTTCGCTTTTGTGGCATTATCAAAATAATGATACGAGGAAGTTTGGTCTATTGAAATTCTGAAATGAAATTGTTGTTTGTTGGAATTGGGTTCTTCAAATAAGATCACATTTGAAATGAGATCATACAAACCGTTTTTGATCTTATCGTTTTCATCGTTTTCATCCTGTTTGGAAAAATATTCTTCAACTTTTCTTTGTGTGTTGAATTCTTCTTTCAGATCGTATCCGCCTTTCGAATTCCTTTGCAAAAAATGTTCTTTTACAAATTCAGAATGCGAGTTGAAAGTTTGATGAACGATACCGTCAACAATAAATGGTTTGCAATAACGATCGTATTCGAACCAAATTCCTCTTTCACCAAATTCATTTGCATGAATGGGCAAAGCAGGAATAAATCTTCCTAAAATTCCTTCCACTGCATCAGTTGGAATGCTCCAAATTCTGAAAAAGCCAAGTATGTGATCTATGCGGAAGGCGTCGAAGTAATTACTCATCTGGTGAAAGCGTTGCTTCCACCAATCAAAATGATCTTCTTCCATTTTTTTCCAATTGTAAGTTGGAAAGCCCCAGTTCTGTCCCTTCACTGCAAAATCATCCGGGGGAGCGCCGGCCTGCATATTCATTTGATATAATTCAGGAGCAGTCCAGGCATCGCAACCATAACGATAAATACCAATTGGAATATCTCCTTTTAATGCGATACCTCTTTTGTGTGCATAATCAACGGAGTCCTTCAATTGCAGGTGTAAATGATATTGAACAAAAAGATGGAAAGCAATTTGTGTAAATGTTTTTGATTTGGGATTGCAAAGACGTTCTATCTCTGCTTCGTTATAAATGGAATGTGTTTTCCATTTTGAAAAATCAGAAGTGTTGTACTTATCTCTTAAATAACAAAATGCTGCATAAGGAACTAACCAGTTTTGATTGTCTTCGAAAAATTCTTTGAATGAATCCTCTTTAAGAAAATCAAGATTGTCGAGTTCAAATAATTCGCGGAGAACATTTGTTTTGAAATTGATGACCTGCTCATAATCAATTTCAGCAAGCTGGTTAAGTTGTTTTTGTTTTTTTGTCAGTGCCTTGATGATATGACTTCCTTTCTTACTGGCAACTTTTTGCAAGTTGACATAAATGGGATGCAACGCAAAAGCAGAAATGGCTGCATAAGGATAGGAGTCTTTCCACGTATGTGTTGCAGATGTATCGTTGATCGGCAGGATCTGGATCATTTTCAGTCGCACCTCATTGGCCCAATCCACCAACAACTTTATGTCGTTGAATTCGCCAATGCCGAAACTGTTATTAGTTCTTAAACTAAAAACAGGAATCGCAACACCTGACCCCTTCCATTTGTTGACATGCAACTTTACAAAGCCATCGTGAATGATTGTTTTTTTATTTACCGATCCATCGTTATGCAAAACACGGTTATCACCAATTTCAAATTGAAAAAACTCACTCTTCTTCAAATTGTAAATGCCATACTTGTACGACATGGCAAATTCAGAAGCTGGAATTTCGAGTTGAACACTCCACCAGTTTCCTTTTTTACTTAGCAAGATAGGCGTATCGGTATTCCAATGGCCTAGGGCATCGGAGCTCCCCAGCAGGCAGACAACTTCATTATCATTCAGAAGCGGCGCTTTTACCTTGAACTGGTGTGTGTAAAGACTATTCTTCTTTAATTTAAGTTTCTTTTGGTCCTTGAAAAAAACTTCGTGAAAAGGAGCACTGTAAAATGAATTTTCAAAAAAGCTGGCATCATTCCAGGTGTCAACTAACAAAAGATCGCGGGTAAGTTTTTTTATGTCAACGATTCTCTCCTTCTCAGCTTCCTTTGTTGACTCTCCCTTTTCGTTAATAAAAATATAGCGGTATTGCAGTATATCTAATTCAGAAGGATCAATTTCAACTGAGGCCTGCCATAGCTCATCACTAAGGAAACTCATACGCAAAGCCTTGTCGGCTTCGTTGTTTCCCAGTGCAGGTAAATTCCCGGTTATAGCAAGCAACTGTCCAAATTGCGTATGAAAACGCAGGTAAAAATCAACTTTCATTCCTCAATTTATTTCGACTTAGCCATCGTGTCTTAGCCACACATTGTTGGCGAAAATAGTAAAAGCTTTCAATGAAAGGTATGAGATGTAAAATTGTTTTTAAGATGTTGTTGTATAAATTAATTCCAGTCCCCTAATTTTGCGCAAAATTAATCTGATGGAAGTTCGCAACAGAAATAAAGGTTTGTACTGGTTATTATTCTTGATTTCTACTGCAGCATTGGCTTTTGCTATTTACACACACTGGCCATGGCTTACATTGATCCTTCCTTTCGTTACTACTTTTTTTGTGTTGGCAATGGATATTATTTAAGGCGAAAGGTTTGAGGCAGAAGGATAAGGTTATTGCTTCTTGTTCCTGATCCTGTAGTTTACTGCTTTATTCAACTTCTGAATTTTTTTCACTGAGTCTTTACTTACTGATTCCGCTTTCAGGTACTGACTGCTGTAATTGTTATTAATGGAATCGAGTCGCATAAGATTACCGTCATTACTTACATAGATTGCATTTGCTTTCAGGTATGCATTGTTATCAGCCAGGTATAATTGAGCTTTTTTGTAATCGCCTTTTTCCATGAGGTTCATGGCTGTCTCCAATCTCTCATTTGCAGTGTACAAAATCGTTTGCTGGAGTACCTGCTTGTTGAAGTGAGTTAGATAATCATCTGCTTTCTTTGTAGGGATTAGCAGGTTTTCGTTACCGAGAGTTTTTTGTTGCCCGTTAGTTACATCTGTATAAGAAAGTGTAGTCACAAATTTTAAGGGGATGTTGATTCTATCTTCAATTTTAAAAGTAAAAAGTGAAGCTTTGATTTCATCTGAAGAAAGATCTCTTAATTTGATAATTAGCTCATCTCCTTCCTGTTTAAAATTTAATGGATAGCTTTTTTGAATGCCTACTCCTCTCGGAAGTTTAATTTTTAATTCCGCATTTTGTGCGGCAACATTCAATAATCCTTTCAATTCGTTATTGAAGATATTGGTCATTTTATCCGGTGCATCAATAAAATAGTAATTACCCGCTCCTGTTTCCGCCATGTCGGTCATCAATGTTTCGTTGTAATCGAGTCCAACACCAAATGTTGATATGCTTACACCATTATCATCTTTGTACTTCTGCACTTTCAAATGAATGAGCGTTGAATCCGTTAGTCCGGTGTTGGCATTGCCATCACTGATCAAAAGAACACGATTGATAAAACCGGGTTTATAGTTTTTTTGAACGTATTGATATCCCTGCTCCGCTCCACCCCAAAGATTAGTACTTGCTCTCGGTGTGATTTTATCGATTCTCACCTTGATTTTTTCTTTATCAATAACATTGGTTGGAGACTGCACAGTGTCTATATACGTATCGTACATTACCACACTTACAATGTCGTCTTGTTTTAATTGATCGATAATTCCTTTAGCAGCTTTCTTAGCATAACCCATTTTTATGCCTTCCATGGAACCGCTTCTATCAATAACAATAGAAATGTTCAACGGAATTCTTGCAACATTATCATTTAAAAACCTGGAAAGCTTTGCCTCGACATAAAGGTGAATGAATTTATTCACTGAGTCTACTTGGTAAAAATCATTTTCTAACCCGGTTGAAAAAGAGATAACACCGTCTGCAGAAACGACGTTCTTTCCTAAATGATTTTTTGCTTTGACGGCTAATGGAGTTGTATCCGATATATGTTTTGAAAAACGTTTAGTGCTGTTGTTAGAAGTGAAAGAAAGAATAGAAACAACCATCGAAGCAAATAAAAAAGCGGGCATGTAGTTTTTGTTCATATCAGCTTTTGCTATCGGGGCTGAAACTAATTTCAAAACATAGAATCTACAATATTTTCCTGTTAAACAATTCTTTTTTTCGGTTTTTAAAGTTTGTAACTTTAAGAAAAGCATGTTTTATGACACCAGATCTGAAACAAAAACTGCACAAGCTGATTGACAGTTGCAACGACGAGTTTTTGCTGGAAGAAGCAAGAGCTGTCCTCGAATCACCTCAAACAGCCGACGAATTTTTTGATGAACTGGATGAAGAAGACAGGGAGACTTTCCTGGAGGGAGAAGATGAGCATGATAAAGGTGTTCAGCATCACAGGGTGATGCATCAATTTGAGGCCTGGAAAAAGAAATGATCACTCTTTCATAATATAGATTTTGATTGACTTGGGTTAGATGAAAAACCCACGGTTAATTCCGTGGGTTTTGTTTTATGAGATATTCAATCTTTATTTCACTTCTTCAAACTCTGCATCCGTCACATTCTCTCCGGCATTACCTGCACCGTTTCCTTGCTGTTGTTGTCCGCCATCAGCTCCAGGCTGAGGACCACCAGCACCTTGTGTTGCCTTGTACAATTCTTCACTTGCTGCTGTCCATGCATTATTCAGTTCTGTAACTGCAGGATCAATTTGAGCTAAGTCCTGAGATTTATGTGCTTCTCTCAATTTGTTCAATGCAGTTTCGATCGTACCTTTTTTATCAGCGGGAATTTTATCTCCATATTCCTTCAATTGCTTTTCAGTTTGGAAGATCAAGCTATCTGCCTGGTTCAGTTTTTCCACTTTTTCTTTTTCTGCTTTATCCTTGTCGGCATTGGCTGTAGCTTCTGCTTTCATCTTTTCAATTTCTTCCTTTGTTAAACCGCTACCTGCTTCAATGCGGATCTTTTGTTCTTTTCCTGTGCCTTTGTCCTTTGCCGTTACATGTAAGATACCATTGGCATCAATATCAAAAATCACTTCAATTTGAGGAACACCTCTTGGAGCCGGCGGAATTCCATCAAGGTTGAACATACCAAGGCTTTTGTTATGAGATGCCATTGGACGTTCGCCCTGCAATACATGAATTTGTACACCGGGCTGATTATCCGAAGCTGTTGAGAATACTTCTGATTTCTTTGTAGGGATAGTTGTGTTAGAAGCGATCAAAGTCGTCATTACACCACCCATAGTTTCAATACCAAGACTTAAAGGAGTGACGTCAAGCAACAATACATCTTTCACTTCTCCAGTCAATACTGCACCCTGGATTGCGGCACCAACAGCAACCACTTCGTCAGGGTTCACACCTTTGTGAGGTTTTCTTCCAAAGAATTTTTCAACGATCTCCTGGACTTTTGGAATACGAGTTGAACCACCTACAAGGATCACTTCATCAATTTGCGAAATGTTCAAACCTGCATCTTTCAAGGCTTGTTCGCAAGGTTTCAAACAACGTGCAAACAAGTTGTCTGCTAATTGCTCAAATTTAGCACGGCTTAGTTTTTTTACTAAGTGCTTCGGAACTCCATCAATTGCTGTGATGTATGGAAGATTGATCTCTGTTTCTGAAGAAGAAGACAATTCAACCTTGGCTTTTTCAGACGCTTCTTTCAAACGTTGCAAAGCCATCGGGTCTTTTCTCAGGTCAACATTTTCTTCTTTTTTAAATTCCTCTGCCAACCAGTCCATGATCACTTTATCAAAGTCATCACCACCAAGGTGCGTATCACCATTTGTAGATTTTACCTCAAACACGCCATCCCCTAATTCAAGCACAGAGATATCAAACGTACCACCACCAAGGTCAAACACGGCTACGTGGTGATCTTTACCACCTTTATCCAACCCATAGGCAAGTGCTGCAGCCGTAGGTTCGTTCACAATACGCCGAACATTCAAACCTGCAATTTCACCCGCCTCTTTTGTAGCCTGGCGCTGAGAGTCATTAAAATAAGCAGGCACAGTAATAACGGCCTCTGTTACTTCCTGTCCTAAATAATCCTCCGCTGTCTTTTTCATTTTTTGGAGGATCATGGCAGAAATTTCCTGTGGAGTATACAGTCTGCCATCAATGTCTATACGAACGGTATTATTGTCACCTTTGGCAACTTTATAGCTCCAATGGCTAATTTCTTCTGTCACTTCATCGTAGCGACGGCCCATAAAACGCTTCACACTCATAATGGTGTTCTGCGGGTTAGTAATGGCCTGACGCTTAGCAGGATCACCCACTTTGCGTTCGCCGTTTTTCAAAAAAGCCACAACTGAAGGCGTAGTACGGCGGCCTTCATCATTGGCGATCACAACAGGTTCATTGCCTTCCATAACTGCCACGCAACTGTTGGTTGTACCTAAGTCTATACCAATAATTTTTCCCATTTGATTAATGAATTTAATAGTTCAATATTGGTTATCAATGATTATGCCGCGGGGTTGCAAAATGAAATTTTGGCAGGAAAAACTGTTCTAAGTTTGAGGTTGGTGGTTTGAAGGCCGAAGTTATCTGTTGGAGCGAGTTGAAATTTCGTTTTAATGGATGTGTATGTACAATCGATGTTTTTGATTGTGAACCGGGGGTTCAATTATCCATTTGGCTGCTGTTGCGTCGCACAGCGTGTACTTTCAGTAATTCTATGCAGCATTTTGCACGAGCCTTCCAGGTTTCAGCCTGTTTATATCCGGAAAGTTTAGCTCTCACGGAAAGCAAAGATTACACGTAAAACATCTGTGCTTTCCATATAATCTGTGAGAAAGAAACCGCAATATTCAATAAACAACCCTCCTCTCAAAAAACTATATTAGCATCAAACAAATCACATGGCATCCACCACTGCTCAAAAACTAAAAATTAAAGAAGGCTTCATCATTCAAACCGTCAATGCTCCCCCTGACTATAAAAAATCTCTTGGTCTTTTGCCAACATCGGTAAAAATTATTGACAACGGCAAATCTTTCAACCAGGTGCATTGGTTTGTAAAAGACAAAGCTCAAATGGAAAAAGAACTAAAAAAAGTTCTTCCCTTAATAAAGGGCCAAGTAACATGTTGGATCTTCTATCCAAAAGGCAGTTCAAAAATTCAAACGGATCTCACAAGAGACAAAGGATGGGATCAATTGCTCAAACACGATATGCAGTGGATCAGTCTAATTTCATTCGATGATACCTGGTCTGCGTTTGGAATGCGCCAAAAAACAGATGCTGATAAAAAGAAAAATGAGAAACCGAAGGAACGACCAATATTCAATTACGTTGATCCTAAAACAAAAACTGTAACGCTTCCCGATGATTTCTCCACAGCTCTGAAAAGGAACAAAAAGCAAGAAGCCTTTTTCAATACACTTTCGTTTACCAATAAAAAAGAATATATCGAGTGGATTGTAACAGCAAAAAGAGAAGAAACGAGGAATGAGAGAGTAAAAGCTTCCGTTGAAAGGCTTGGCAAGGAATGGAAAAATCCTGCAAACAGGTAAATTTGTTTATGCCGATTGCTGAAGAACTATACGAACGCATTGTAGCTGCCAAAGTTTTCATCGATGAAAATTATAAGGAAGCAATTAATCTCGACGAGATTTCGCAAAAAGCATTTCTCTCCTGCTATCATTTTCATCGTTTATTCTCTCAGGTGTATAAGAAAACGCCGCATCAATACTTAACGCTCAAACGAATTGAAAAGGCAAAAGACCTTCTTGCTGAAAACAAACAGGTGATTGATGTTTGCAACGAAGTTGGTTTTGAAAGTTTAGGTTCATTCAGTACTTTATTCAAAAAAGAAATCGGCTTCGCTCCTACTTATTATCGTAACATGGCGTGGTTAAAAAAGCAACTGGCAAAAGAGCAGCCGAAACGTTTTGTTCCCCATTGTTTTATTGAATCCTATCAACTCGATAAAAAGCAATAATCAATAAACCATCTTTTAAACTTCCTCTTAGCTTCACTTCATAAAACAAATTTTATGGTAACCAAACTTTCACACACTTCACTCTTTGTAACCGACCAGGATAAGGCTTATGATTTCTACGTAAACAAACTGGGTTTTAAAGTAAATACAGATGTGAAAATGGATAACGGCTATCGTTGGCTGACATTGAATCCACCAGAACAGCCCGACCTGGAAATTGTATTGATGAATGTTTCAGGCGATGGCATGGGTTGGGATGAAGAATCAAGAAAAGCATTAAATCTTTTATTGGAAAAGGGATTGATGGGTGCAGGTGTTTTGCATACTCCCGATTGCCGTGCTACGTACGAGGAACTAAAAGCAAAAGGCGTTCAATTTAAGTCAGAGCCCAAAGAACAATTTTATGGAATTGAAGCACTGGTAACCGACGGATGTGGCAACTGGTTTTCATTGACACAGCCTAAAGAAGGATTCTAATTAACGTTTCAACAATCAATTCTCATAGTTTGCGTTTTATATTTGGATAACCTATCGCATCTATGAGAATTGTTTTTTTATTGCTTGTTTGGTTGATGTCATTCGGATCATTTGCACAAAATCAAACGCCTTCCGGAATTAAAATTGATTCACTACCTGAATCGCAAATCGATATTCCTATTCAAATCAATTTGAAACCCATTTATGCATTAGCGGAGAAGAATGTAGACACGGTTTTTACTTCGCCGGGCTATCCCGACGGATGGGTTCAATCTGATTGTGCTACCCGTTACAAGTATCATTTCAGAAGATCGCCGCTTAGCATGAGCATGAACGGCATTACATTGAACCTTGCTTTCATGGGTTATTATCAAATTGTAGGATCGACAAGAGCTTGTGTAAATGGAGCTGTCCTTTCGCCATGGACGCCAGGTTGCCGTTGTGGATTTGATGAACCTGAACGAAGAGTGAACATTAGTTTTACAAGCAATTTTCAACTCCAGCGTAACTATATTTTGAATTCGACCATAGTTCGTAATGAACCCAAAGCGCTTGATAAATGTTCCGTGTGTTTTTGGGGACAGGATATTACTTCAGAGGTAATGAAAGGATTGAAAGAAGAATTAGATGCTTCGAGAAGATCAATGGATTCTGCATACGGAAAATTCAATCTTGGTCCCTACATGCAGCAGGCATGGAATATGCTTAACGATGCATACGCGATTTCCGGAGTCGGCTATTTTTCACTGCATCCAAAAAAATTAAGAATGGAAAATATCAATGCAAAAAACGACCTTCTTAATATCAATATCGGTATTACGGCAACGCCTGTTGTAAGTTTTGCCAGGCCTGAGATACCACACTCAATGGTTCCTGTTCTGACTAATACAAGCAATCCTGGCGGATTTAATATTTATTTGGAAGCTGCATTGCAATACGATTCACTGAGCAATGTTTTAAACAACTATCTCGCAAATAAACAATTTGATGTTGGTGAAGGCATTTTTAAAAAGCATATTGTTATTCAACATACAGCTGTTTCGGGTGATGAGCAGGGAAACATGAACATCAAAGTTGAATTCTCAGGATCGTTTGATGGTATTGCTTATTTCGTTGGCAAACCTGTTTATAACGGAGAAAAGAAAACAATTGAAGTACAGGATTTAGATTATGATCTGCAAACAAAAAACCTGTTACTAAAAACGGCTAAATGGCTATTCAATAAGAAAATCGTAAATGAATTGAAAAGCTACACGTCATTTGATCTTTCCCAATATTATGATACTGCTTCAACCACTTTGAATGATTGGCTAAACCGTGAATGGACTAAAGGAATCAAAGGAAGCGGTTCGGTTACGGATTTGAAATTAACTTCTGTATATGCATTGCCTCAGCATCTGTTAATAAGAAGTAATTGCGTAGGCAAACTAAATATTCTTGTTTCGGACCTTAACCTGAAATTTTAAGATTGAATCCCTTCGGCTTCCAAAGCTTTTTTATCTTTTCTGAAAGAAAAATGTCTTTGAGAAAAATAGTTGAAGAGAATTACAATTCCTGTTGTAATAAACTGTGATGGTGTTGGATACCAGCCGAAATACTCAACAAATATTTTCAAGCAAATGTAGTTGATGATCATACAGCCCATGATAACAAGAAAGTACCTGAACAACTGTACCCTTCTTCTTAAATAAGAACCCTGGAAAATCACATACATGCTCAAATAAAATCCAACAGGGAAAGTAACACAAAAAGAAAGGAACATGGCTGCAATGTGCGGCTGGAAGGCAATGAAGCCAAGATCGAGAATCTGTTTTTCAAAAATATAGTTGTAGGCTATGAAATAAACCCCAAGTCCCAAAACAGTATTTGTTCCGCCGCAAGCTGCGTAATGATAGGTTTGCAAAGGCATGAAACGTTTAAAGATTGGATAAAAAATATCCAAAACTGCAAAAATTGACTTTCTTACACGGTTATGTATCCTTTGCATGAAAGCTGCGAAATTAATCGCTATCAGTAAAGATTTTACAGCATTTTCGTTAAGGATGGTTAACAGCTTGTGAAATGCTCTGGCTTTGAATCAGTAAATTGCGCCGCAAATACATTTTTGGGAAATGAGTTTAGTTCAAAAAATTAAGGAAGTAAGTGTCAAAGCCGTAGAAGAAATTTTTAAGTTTTCTATATCGGCGGATGACATTCTTGTCAACCAAACAAAGCCTGAATTTGAAGGTGATTATACAGTGGTATTATTTGCGCTGGTAAAGCAATTGCGCCAATCACCTGAGCAATTGGGAAAGCAAATGGGCGAATATTTAGTTGAGAACAATAATGATCTGTTAACAGCTTATAACGCCATCAAAGGTTTTTTGAATCTTTCGGTTTCTGATAAATATTTTACAGATTTCCTTTCTACAAATTTTTCGGATGAATCGATTGGGAAATCTTCTTCAATAAACAAAAAAATTATCATTGAATACTCCTCTCCTAATACCAACAAGCCTTTACATCTTGGTCATTTAAGAAATAATTTTTTAGGATGGAGTGTTGCAGAGATTTTAAAAGCTAATGGTAATGATGTAGCTAAAACCTGCGTAGTAAACGATCGTGGTGTGCACATCTGTAAAAGTATGATTGCGTGGGAAATGTTTTCAAACGGTGCAACGCCGGAAAGTACTCATACAAAAGGCGATCACTTTGTTGGTGATTATTACGTGAAATTTAGCAACGAACATAAAAAAGAAACTGAGGAATTGGTTGCGGCAGGGCAATCAAAAGATAAAGCTGAAAAAAATGCGCCTATCATGCAAAAGACTCAGCAGATGCTGGTTGATTGGGAGAAAGGTAAACCTGAAGTAATTGAGTTATGGAAGAAAATGAATAGCTGGGTGTACAAAGGTTTTGATGAAACATACAGAAGAATTGGTAGCGATTTTGATAAAACCTATTACGAGAGTGAAACTTATTTGTTAGGGAAGAAGTTTGTTGAACAGGGATTAGAGCAGGGCGTTTTTTATAAAAAAGAAGATGGCAGTATTTGGATCGATTTAACAAGTGAAGGGCTGGATGAAAAACTGGTTTTAAGAAAAGACGGTACTTCTGTTTACATTACTCAAGACTTAGGATTAGCAGAAGAGAAATACAAAGACTTTCACTATGATCAAAGCGCTTATGTAATTGCTGATGAACAGAACTATCACATGAAGGTTCTTGAGATCATTCTTAAAAAATTAGGCAAGCCGTATGCCGATGGCATCTTTCATTTAAGCTATGGAATGGTTGATTTGCCTACAGGGAGAATGAAAAGCCGTGAAGGAACGGTTGTAGATGCAGACGATCTGGTGGATGAAATGGTCAAGGAGGCCGCAAATAAAACAAAGGAAAAAAGTAAGGTTGAAGAATTCAGTGAAACTGAATTGAAAGAGCTATATGAAATACTTGCCTTAGGCGCATTGAAATTTTACTTGTTGAAAGTTGATCCTAAAAAGAGAATGGTATTCAACCCTGAAGAATCTATCGATTTTCACGGATTCACCGGGCCGTTTATCCAGTATACTTATGCAAGAATAAAATCTATTCTAAGAAAAGAATCTGTGCAGACCGAAGCGACTATCGGCGACAATCTTGAAAAACTGGAAAAACAGTTATTGCTCTTATTAAATCAATACAGTGATATTGTTCAACAAGCCGCAACTGAATACAGTCCTGCGGTAATTGCAAATTATATCTATAGCGTTGCCCAGGCCTATAATACTTTCTATACAGTTCACAGTGTTTTAAAGGCTGAAAGCAAAGAGAAAAAACAATTGCGTTTGCGGTTGTGCCAGTTGACCTCAAACGTCATTAAACACGCCATGAGTTTGTTAGGAATTGGTGTGCCGGAGAGAATGTAGTCTGAACCCTGATTTGGGTAGATTAAATGGATTTTATTGGAAATAAGAAGAGTCTTCAGTTTTCGAAGACTCTTATCGTATAATGAATGTTATATTTTCCTCCTAGCCTTTCTAATCCCCCAAATCAAGGTTCAGACAAACTAAAACCCTGGCATTTGTTGTTGCTTTTTCAAATTTTGAAGACTGGGGTCCAATTCAATCGCTTTATCACAAATGGCCTGTCCTTTTTGCTTCTCACCTTTCTTTTGAAAACTCATTCCCATCATGTACATAGCCTCCGCGTTCTTGGCATTCATCTGTAAAAGTTTGTCATAATAAGCAATGGCTTCATCATACTTTTTATTGTCATAGTAAGATTCTGCCAGCATATTAATAACATTGATATCGGAAGGGCGTTTTTCTAAAATGCCTTTCAAAAGATTAATAGCTTCTTCGGGCTTTCCTGCATTTGAATAAGCAGTTGCTAAGTTTTGTAAAAACTCATTGTCTTCTCTGTACCCCTTATCTTTTGCCATCAACATGTACTTCAATGCATTCTGGTCATCAGGAATAGCATAGTAGATTAGTGCAGTTTCGTAAACCCAACGCGAATTGTTTGGGTTAAGTTCAATTGCTTTAAGAAAATAAGGAATCGCTTCTTTATGGTTCTGCATATCTGCGTAAGCTCTGGCAATCGTGTAAGGAACTTCTGCATTTGCAGGATCTTCTTTTGCAGCAAAACCAAAATATTTTATAGCATTGCCCAGGTCTTCTTTTTCGTAATAAGATTTGCCGATGTAGAATGCAGTTTTTTCATTTACGTTCTGCTTTTTTAGTAATAGTGCATATTTAATCGCATCGTCCCAATTACGCAAATTATAAGAAAGTAACATTAATTGACGGAAAGTGCTGTCACTCTGATCACCCATGCTTTCTAACTGTAAAAATTTATCTCTTGCCTGCGTATAGCGTCTAAGATTTAAATAATCGGCAGCTAACTCACCTACAACCTGTTTGTCGTTTTTGTTGAAGTTATATGCCTTTTCAAAATGTTGGATTGCGATCAGTGAATGGCCCTTTGCTTTTTCATCTAATCCTTTTTGAAAATAAAATGAGGCACTATCAGATTGTGCAAATAAGCTGGTAGAAATAGTTGCAGCCGCCGCAATTAACAGATATTTCTTCATAGAATAATTGGTATTTCGAAGTTTCGAAAATAGAATTTTGAATCTGCTTCGTCAAGTGGAATCCGGCAGCAATTTGCTAAAATTGTCTTTTGGTAAGTGATTACTTTAGAACGATTGCTGCTAACGGCGGCAGGTTAATGATGAGCTTATACTTTTTGGGCTGTTCACTATCTCCTCCTTCCGCTTCTTTTTCCTGCATCCGTATATCCGGATTGGTAACGTTTCCTGAGCCCCAATATTTTTCAAGATCACTATTAAATATTTCTTTTTCATAGCGATGGCCTGTTATTTCAATTGGCCAATCCCATTTGGGCACAGGTGCAACATTTAAGATCACGAGAAGATCATCACTTTCCTGCTGGCCTTTTCTGCGGTAGACAAGTACACAGTCTTCTCGATGATTAAGATCAACCCATTCAAAGCCATGGATGTTGAATTGGTTTTGGTACAAGGCAGGCTCTGATGTTAAGAGATGATTGAGATCCTTAACACACTCTTGTAATTTTTTGTGAGGATTGTGTTGAAGCAAATACCAATCGAGCTCCGATTTGTAATTCCACTCAGAAGTTTGTCCGAATTCGTTGCCCATGAACAACAGCCTTCCGCCCGGGTGCGTCCACATATAAGTATATAGGGTTCTGAGATTGGCGAATTTCTGCCATTCATCTCCAGGCATTTTATAGATCATGGGTGACTTGCCATGTACCACTTCATCATGACTTAACGGAAGCATGAAATTTTCATCATAGAAATACATCATGCTAAATGAAAATTTATTCTGATGATGTGGTCGAAAAATTGGGTCGATCTTGAAATAATCAAGTGTATCATGCATCCAGCCCATCATCCATTTCATTCCAAAACCCAAACCGCCCATAAATGTTGGCTTCGAAACACCCGGCCAGTCTGTGGCTTCTTCAGCAATGGTTTGTGTATCGGGAAAATCTCTGAAAATGGTTTCATTTAAGTCTTTGATGAAAGCGATTGCTTCTAAATTTCCATTGCCGCCAAATTCGTTTGGCTCCCACTGACCTTCTTCCCTGGAGTAATTTAGTTTTAAAATAGAAGACACTGCATCCACACGAATGCCATCAATGTGAAATAATTCAAACCAAAACCTTGCACTGCTAATTAAAAACGATTTGACTTCTCCCCTTTTATAATTAAAAATATAGCTGTTCCAGTCCGGGTGGAAACCTTTGCGCATGTCAGCATATTCATAGGTGTGTGTGCCATCAAACATAAACAGCCCATGATCATCATGAGGAAAATGAGAAGGTACCCAATCGAGAATCACTCCAATTCCATTTTGGTGCAGCTGATCGATCAGATACATCAACCCTTCAGGTTCACCAAATCTTGCCGTTGGTGCGAAATATCCTGTTACCTGGTAGCCCCAACTTCCATCAAACGGATGCTCCATGACGGGCATTAATTCCACGTGGGTAAACCCCATCTCTTTTACATAAGGAACTAATCGTTCTGCTATTTGATAATAGTCATTATACCATGTTTCATTGTTTCTGTCAGGTCGCATCCAGCTTGCCAAATGAACTTCGTAGACACTCCACGGAGCATCTAATGCGTTGTGTTTTTTTCTGCCATGCATCCATGCCTCATCTTGCCATTCATAATTGAATTCCCATGTTATAGTTGCAGTATGTGGTCTTTTTGTCCAGTAATTTCCAAACGGGTCGCCTTTTTCGGTGATGCTTTCACTGAAGCCGTGAATTCGGTATTTATATGGCGATCCTTTTTTTATATCGGGTATAAATCCCTCCCAAATGCCGCTTTTATCCCATCTTGGTTGCAATGGATGCATGTCCAAATTCCAGTCGTTAAACTCACCAACCACGGTAATTTTGGTTGCATTAGGTGCCCAAACGGTAAAATGATAGCCTTCTCTCCCAAGCACCGTCATCGGTTTTGAGCCAAATTTTTTATAGAGCGCATAGTTAGTACCGTGCTGAAAAGTGTTAATGTCATCATCATAAAGGATCGAATAGTTCCAAACCGGCCTGGATGTATCGACAAAATTCCTGTCCTCATATCGCTCTGTAGATGTCGGTGAAAAAAAATTTTCGGCTGTATTTATGGATTTCTGCTCGTCTTGCGTCATAAAAGTTTTTTACCGTTTGCGTAAAGTTAACAAGTCCATAAGAGTTTTATATGGTATTTTGTTCTTATAAACCACAACCTGCATACCACATGAGAAATCTACTTCTCGCAATAATTGTACTGGCATCAGTACAGTTATCGTTTGCCCAGTCTGTAGTAAAAGGTAAAGTATCTGACACACTTGAGAAAAGAAATCTTCAAAATGCTGTTGTTTCACTTTTAAAAAGATCTGACTCCACACTGGTCCTTTTTACCCGTACATCAAAAAACGGAGAGTTTCGTATCAATAGTGTTGATTCAGGAAAGTATGTTTTGTTGGTTTCCTATCCTGGCTTTGCTGATTTTGCTGATAATATCCAGGTAAACAATCAACCGGAAACCAATCTCGGTGCTATACCACTTACATTAAAGTCGAAATTGCTGGATGCAGTAATCATTAAAAGTGCCGGGGCGATTCGCATCAAAGGTGATACAACCGAATTTGTTGCGGATAGCTTTAAATTAAAAGAGGGTGCTACAGTTGAAGATCTTTTAAAAAGACTCCCGGGTTTCCAGGTAAACAGTAAAGGTGAGGTCACAGCACAGGGACAAAGAGTTGGAAAGGTTTTGGTTGATGGAGAAGAATTCTTTGGCGATGATCCTACCATGGCTACGCAGAATATCGCTGCAAAAGCAGTAGACAAAGTGCAGGTGTATGATACAAAAAGTGATCAGCAAAATCTTACCGGCATATCTACCGGCAATGAAAGTAAAACGGTTAACATTAAGCTGAAAGAAGATGCCAAGAAGGGTTCGTT
This sequence comes from Flavisolibacter sp., assembly GCA_035554655.1. Classification (GTDB taxonomy): domain Bacteria; phylum Bacteroidota; class Bacteroidia; order Chitinophagales; family Chitinophagaceae; genus Flavisolibacter. Next base: position 109,256 of record DATMIF010000026.1, on the reverse strand, counting down.
TGGAAAGGCATATGCAGGAAGTGATTTTCAAAAATTAATTGATGCAAAGGCGCTTTACAACAATTTTGTTGGAAAGAAAAAACTATCGCTCTACGGAACAAAGAGTGATCTTTCTACGGGGAGTTTAAACTGGGAAGAACGACAGAAATTAGGTATTGAAGACGACTGGGAATATGATGAAATTTCTGGCTACTATTTCAGTTTCGGTAGTAGTGATGAATTTAATGACTGGAGTTTACGTGGGCTGCCTCATTCCTATACAGCCGGAGCTCAATACACCAATAAATGGAACGCCGACAAGAATAATCTTAATGGTTCCTACAGGTATAATCGGTTAGCTACAAATAACCAGGTATCTACGCTAACACAAAATATACTGTCCAACTCTACAACGTACCGCAATAAATATCAAAACTCGAGGGGGTTGGTGCAACAACATGCTGCTACAATAAAGTACGAATGGAAAATTGATTCGCTTACTTCATTCAAACTTACTTCAACAGGCCTTTATAAGACTAACCAGTTGAACAGTGATATTAATAGCGAATTCCTCGACAGTATCCGCCAGTACATTAATAAAGGCCACCAGTTAGTGGATAACGAAACTGAAAAAAAGCAAAGCGATAATCAACTTCAGTACAAACAGCTTTTTAAAAAGAAGAACAGGATTTTGATGGCAACGTTTAGGTATGGATATATTGAAGACGTACAAGATGGCATCATTAAGGATACTACATATTTTTATAAAAATAACAGCCTTGACTCAGTAGACATTGCTGACCAGCAGAAATTAAAGAACGGACGTTCAACGACAATCGGTTCCAAGGTGACTTTCAGCGAGCCTTTAAATTCAAAATGGGCCGCGGTAGTGGAATACGCGTATAATAAAAACAACTCAACTTCTCATCGCAATACTTTTAATAAGGATAATTATGGTAAGTACTCGGTCATTGATAAAGTGTTCAGTAATAATTTTGATCTGGATGTTTACTCAAACGCGGGAACTGCAATTCTGAAATATACAACGCCGAAAGTAAGAGCAGCTTTTGGTTCAGGCGTTTCAAATGTGAAATTGAAGCTGTTCAATTTGGATAGCAACAAGCATACTAATTATAATTTCTTCAATCTCACTCCGCAGGCCAGCTTTGCTTACACTTACAGACCACAGTCAAGAATTGGTTTCAATTATCGCGGAACAACAAGACAACCAACCATAGACCAGTTGCAGCCCATTCGTGATAACCAGGATCGTTTAAATATTTTTATTGGTAATCCTGATTTAAAAGTTGGTTTTAATCATAGTCTGAATCTTTTCTTCAACACATATAAAGTACTCACCCAAAAAGGAATTTTTGCAAACTTATATTTCAACGTCCCTGTTAATGCAATTACCTTCTTTAATTCTGTTGATGTCACTACGGGCAAGCAAACCTATAAGCCTGTAAATGTCAATGGAAACAGGAATTATGGGTTCTATTCAGACTATTTTAAAGATGGCGGCGAAAAGAAATGGGGATTTGCATTTGGTTTAAACGGGAATGGGGGTAGAAACTACAATTTCATAAGTCAAAGAAACAATAACAACGATGTTTTGCAGGTTAAGAACCGAACCGACTATACAAATACGAATCTAAGACTAGGCGCCCGCTACAATTATCCCGATAAATACAATCTCGAAATAGAGCCCAGGCTAGGATATAATACTTCCAAATCTTCAACTCAAAAAAACTATAATGCCAATTATTGGAATTATGGCGGACAGATTAGTGGGATGATCATGCTGCCCGGCAAACTTGAATTCAATACAGATTGCGACATTGACCTCAGGCAACATTTAGCTGCATTTGCGGGCAATCCGAATCAAATAATCTGGAATGCAAGTTTTGCCAGGAAAGTGTTGAAAGATAAGTCTGGAAAGATTTACATTATGGCAAATGACATATTGGCTCAGAGGAAAGGTTTTAATCGCAATTTCCAAAGCAATTTTATTTCGGAAGAAAGATATTCAAGGCTAAGTCGTTATTTCCTTTTAAAGTTTGAATGGACTTTCAATAAAATGCCCGGCCAACAAAACAAATAATTCTATATGAAAAAGATACTCGTCGCATCATTATTCTTTTGTTCGTTCATTGCTGTTAATGCACAACAACAATTTCTTAATACCGTAAAGATTGAGTTTGAAAAAACAGTTTATGTACGTCAATTAGTAAAATCAGTTGAGCCGCAATGGTATGAAATGATTAAAGATCGTCTCAAGGAAACAAGTGTTAGTTATTTCGATTTCATTGGTGACACAACTAAGTCCATTTATAAATCAGGCAGAGAAGTTGAATACGATCCCCGATCTCCCATTAACGGACTTGCAGATAAGAACGTTGTTTATAATGATTATCAAAACAAAACAACCATTACTCAAAAACCTGTTTTTGAAGAAACGTTTTTGGTACAGGATAGCTTGCTTAAAATAAAATGGAAGCTGACATCAGACACAAGAAATATAGCAGGCTTTGAGTGCAGGAAGGCTGTTGGATTAATTGATGATACAATCGCCGTTTTCGCTTTTTATACCGACGAAATCCTTGTTAATGGCGGACCTGAAAGCGCTAACGGGTTACCGGGAATGATTTTGGGAATGGGTATTCCCCGAATTCACACCACATGGTTTGCAACTAAGGTAGAGACAAATGGAGTGGATCTTAAAAAAGTAATCCCGGCTACTAAAGGCAAAAAAGTTGATCGCAAAACAATGATAAGCTCTCTCGATAAAGTTCTGAAAGAATGGGGAAGTTATGGAAAGAACCTCGTTTTTAATTACGTTATTTAGTCAGCTCCATAATCCAAATTGACTTTGCAGGAACTTTCCAGGTAGCGGAAAGCTCATTAGTTTCTGATGTCACAATATTTTTTGCTTTTGCAAAGCCGGTTGTTCTTTCAGAAAATCTTTTTGGGTCAATCATCTTCTCACCATTGCTTGTATTCGCAACCACCATTATAGTTTGGCTTTCATTGTACCGGAAGTAAGTGTAAGTTCCGTTTTGAGGTACATATTGCATCAATTTACCGGTTTTAAGCGCAGAAGAATTCCTTCTGTAATTAGCAATGATTTTCGTCCAGTTAAATACTTCATTCTCTCTGTCGTTTCTTCCCTGGACTGTGAATTTATTGACCTTATCTTCTGTCCATCCCCCGGGGAAATCTTTTCGCACCCACACATCGGGGTTTTTCACTCCAGTCATCAACACTTCTGTGCCATAATATAATTGTGGTATTCCTCTTTGTGTAAGCAATAATCCAAGACCTAATTTTAATTTGTCTGCATCTTCGCCAACCTCAGAGTAAAAGCGTGTAATATCATGGTTATCTAAAAAAATCACATTGTTCGATGGGTCTTTATACAGAAAATCATTACTCAGTACTTCATAAATACGCTCATTGTTGCCGTCTCTTACAGCAGAATAAATGCCATCGAATATCCACTGAAAATCTTTTACGCCAATAAGGTTGCTTTTAAATTTTGTATTCAAGTTATTGCGGGCAAAAAAAGCCTGGTTTGCTGTACCGGTAACCCAGCATTCGCCGAACATAGTAATGTTGGGATATTCATCGATTAAGGCCTGGTTGCAACGGTTCATGAAATCGAGGTCACAATAAATGTAGGTATCAATTCTCCATCCGTCAAGGCCGAATTCTTCAACACACCAAATAGCATTTTGAATTAGAAAGTTAGCTTCGTAAGGATTCTGTTGATTAAGGTCAGGCATTACAGTATCAAACCAACCGTCGGTCTGTAGCTTTTTATCGGCAGCTGCAGCATAAGGATCAAATAAAGTTTGGTCTTTGTAATTAGGGTGGGTGAATTTTGGCCATTGATGTACCCAGTCATTTGTTGGCGGATCTTTCTGCAAAAAATTATACAATCCCATGTGATTGTAAACCGCATCCTGGATAAGTTTCATTCCACGTTTGTGTAATTCATCACCAAGCTGTTTATAAGTTTCGTTGCTTCCGAGCCTTGGGTCAACCTTATAATGATTCGTGATTGCATACCCATGCTCGGTTCTGCGCTTCATGTCATTTTCAAAAACAGGTGTCAGCCAAACTGTAGTAACTCCTAAATCTTTTAAATAATCCAGGTGATCAATCACTCCTTTAATATCGCCGCCGTGACGATACTCAATTGAATCCCGGCTGAATAATTGGTCCCTCATTCCCGGAATTTTGTCATTGCTATAATCACCATCGGCAAAACGGTCTGGCATGATTAGATAGATGAAGTCCTGTGACCTTACACCTTGTGCATATTCAGTTCCGTTGCCTTTGCGGCGAGGCTTAAGTTGAAAAGGAATCGTTTGTCCGTTTGATAAACGAATAGAAACAGTTCCGGCATTTGCGAAACTGGAAATTGTTAGGTCAATAAACAAATAGTTCTTGTTCTCAACTTTGTTTGTCTTAACAAGAGTTACCCCGGGATACTTAATTGATACTGTTGATGAGGCTACATCAGTACCATGCAACATCAATTGGAGCTTGGGATTTTTCATTCCCACCCACCAATTGGTTGGATAAACATTCACTGCATTTTGAGACTCAATGTTTACTCGCTCGGGAGCTGCTTGCTTCGGTTTTGGTTCTTTTTCTTTTTTTGCCTGGCTGAACGAGATGTTGAAAATGCAAAAGCAAAAAATAATGGCAAGTAATTTTCTCATAATTAAACAGATCTTTCTTCTCTTATTTCTAATTCGGTTGCTAATTCTTCGTCTGTTCTTTCGCCCTTCTTTTCTTTAATGAGGAAGAAACAGAGTAGGGCTGCAAGGATCATTAGTCCTCCACCGATTTCAACAGCAAGCAATCTATCGTTATTCAACACATTTTTCATAAGCCATCCAAAACCAAGTGAGGCTATGATCTCAGGCAGTACAATGAAGAAATTGAAAATACCCATATAAATCCCCACCTTGTCTTTTGGGAGTGACCCGCTGAGCATAGCATAAGGCATTGAAAGAATACTTGCCCATGCAATTCCCACACAAGTCATGCATCCATACAACATGTACTTATTCGTTACCCAACTTACACTGATCAGGCCCAGGGCTCCAATAGTCAAACAAAGTGAGTGCGTAAGTTTTCTTCCAAGTTTATCCGCTATTGATGGAAGCACCAATGCAAACAAAAACGTTACTACGCTATAGTACGCAAGTGTGAGGCTGCCAAAGTCGGCGCCTTGTGCATAAATAGGGTCACTTGCGTCTTTCCCGTGAAAAACATTTACGGCAACCGCAGTTGTATAATAAAACCACATTAAAAATAATCCCGGCCAGGTGAAAAATTGTATCAGCGACACCACTCTCATACGTTTTGGCATATTTACCAATGAACTCCAGATCTCTTCTACACCCCCGGCAAAACCTTTTTTGTTTTTGTTTTCCATTTCTTCAAGCGATGAATATGCGGGCGGATATTCTTTAGATGTAAACACCGTATATAAAACTGCAGCTAGGAAAAAGAAGGCACCTGTATAAAACGATAATTGAACATTTTCAGGGATCGATCCTTTCTCTGCTGTATTTTGAAAATGAAATATGTTCCTGAATACCCACGGCAGCGATGATGCAATGCTTCCACCCAATCCAATCATAAAACTTTGCATGATAAACCCCCGGTTGACTTGCGATTCCGGAAGTTTGTCCGTAACAAAAGCTCTAAAGGGCTCCATAGAAACGTTTCCAAAAACATCCATTATCCAAAGCAATCCTGCTGCCATAAATAATGAGCTGCTATGTGGCATAAATATTAAAGCAATTGAACTCAGTACAGCGCCAATCATGAAGTAAGGTCTTCTTCTTCCCCATCTTGGATGCCATGTTCTGTCGCTCAGGTAACCAATTATTGGTTGAACCAGTAATCCCGTAAGCGGTGCAGCTAAAAACAAAATCGGAACTTGGTCAGGGTTAGCACCAAGGTTTTCATAAATGCGTCCCATATTCGCTCTTTGTAAATCCCAACCGAATTGAATTCCAAAAAAGCCAACACTCATGTTAATGATCTGTGAGATAGAAAGCCGTGGTTTTGTTACTGGAGCGTGAGCAATAGTTGCAGTACTAGCCATAAGCAAGCATTAGAATTGAATTGGAAAGATAATGAGATAATGTGTATTCACTACACAAAATTTTTCAACTAAAAAAATGCCTCATTTTATAATGAGGCATCTCAAAATTTCTATCATTAAAAATTAAACACCGATTGTAAACCCGTTGGGCACAATTGCTCCTTTCTTTAAAACAATAATTCCTTCCCGAACTGTATACAATGGCGTATCGCCATCTTCTAAATGACTGCCGCCAATGATTTTTACATCATCGCCAATGCGAACATTTTTGTCAAGAATTGCATTTTCAATCTGACAACGATTGCCAATTCCAAGTTGGGGTAATCCATGCTGATGATCGGCTTCAATATCCGCAAGCGTTTCATAGTAATCGCTACCCATCATGTAAGTATTGATAACAGTACTTTCATGACCAATTCTCGAACGTATACCAATCACTGAATTTTCAATGTGAGCTGCGTTGACAATACAGCCGTCCCCGATCACCGCATGATCACATTTTGTACCACTCATTTTTCCCGGAGGAAGCATACGGGCACGAGTGTAAATTGTTTTTGTGTTATCGAACAGGTTAAATTCCGGGAGATCTTTTGTTAATCCAAGATTGGCGTGAAAAAATGCCGGAATGTTTCCAATGTCTTCCCAATAACCTTCGTATTGATAAGATGCTACTTTGTATTTGCTGATCGACTGCGGAATGATTTCTTTTCCGAAATCAGCTGCATCTTTCTTTTCATTCAAAAGCAAATCAAACAACAATTGCCTGTTGAAGATGTAAATACCCATTGATGCGAGATACACTTTTCCTTTAGTTTGCATTTCTGCCCCGGTATCACTAACCCAATCTTCCAGACCCGATTTTGGCTTTTCAATAAAAGATGTGATCATGTGACCCTCTGTTTTCAAAATACCGAAGTCAGACGCTTCCTTTTCTGTAACAGGGATGGTTGCTATCGAAATGTCCGCACCTTGTTCCTTGTGATTTAAAAGCATTTCCTGGAAATCGATCTGGTACAGCTGGTCACCCGACAAAATCAAAATGTACTCACTATCAAATGGTGCAATGTGTCGAAGACCTTGGCGAACGGCATCAGCAGTCCCCTGGAACCATGCGGGGTTATCAGGCGTTTGCTCTGCTGCAAGAATATCTACAAATGCCGAGCTGAATGCACTGAAGTGATAAGTGTTTTTGATATGCCTGTTTAACGATGCAGAGTTGTACATCGTTAATACAAACATTCTTGTAATGCCCGAGTTTAAACAGTTAGAAATTGGGATATCAACTAAACGGTACTTACCTGCAATTGGTACAGCCGGTTTTGAGCGATTGGCAGTTAGTGGATATAATCTTGTCCCTGCTCCTCCTCCTAAAATCACCGATAGAATTTGTTTGCTCATAATTTATGATTGATTGGTTAGTTTAAAGTTGATGTCATTTGCCTTGCTCAACAATACCCTTCATGTTTAAGGTCTGCATGAATGTTTGTATAATTTTTATACCAAACTGCATTGCTACTATTGAACTTTTCTTGCGTCGCACTCATGTACGCTTAGTAATTTTATCATCGATAATACAGTTAGTCTTTACCGTGTCCGCACAGATCCCTTGTGCCTCTGGATGACAAGTAAGAGACTTTGCTATTCAATCACTCAAACTTTTTTGAGATTAATATCTGGTAATGACTTTCCCATAGTGGTCGATAACGTTCTGAACGCACAAGTGAGTGACACAACCAAAGATGATAGTAGTAATTTGCTGACTACATAATCATCACCTCAATTTTAAAGAACTAGTTATTATTGAAATACTCGTCTGAAGTTCCTCCGTTTAAACCGACACCAGCGGAAATTTCAATGACTCATACAACCGAATGTATTCTTTTGCTGAAGCATCCCAGGAGTTATCAATGTGCATCATATAGGTGCGCATCCAATTGTAAAGGTCACGTTTGTTTGTATACAGATCAATCGCACGGCCGACAGAATAAGTAATATCATTCACATCGGCATGATTGAAACGGATTCCATATCCCTGCCAATCGCCAAAATCTTTTACAGTGTCTTTTAAGCCACCTGTACTTCTTACCATCGGAACTGTTCCATATCTTAAGGCATACATTTGATTAAGTCCACAGGGTTCAACACGGCTTGGCATCAGCAAAAAATCTGCACCGGCATACATCAAATGACTAAGTGCTTCATTATATCCAATGTAAGTGCTAACGTAACCACTGAGCTGACTTTTCACTTCTTCTAAATGATTTTCAACGTGCGGCTCGCCGGAGCCAAGCACTAAAAAGTTTGCATTGCCATGATATTGATAAATGGAATTGCGAATAGCATCCGGTAAAATATCAGCTGCTTTCTCTCCCACCAGTCTTCCAATAAAAGTGAACAAGGGTTTTTCAGGATCGAGGCCAAACATGCCGCACAATTCTTTTTTATTTTTCTTTTTTCCTTCCTTTACCAAATGATCATCATAATTTTTGATGATCATATTATCCTTTGATGGATCCCAAACATCGGAATCAATTCCATTTAAAATGCCAAGGCTTTTACCTTGCTCATACTGCATCAGGTTTTCTAATCCATTTGCGGAGTAACGCAGTTCATCCAAATAGCTTGGACTTACGGTAGTAAATTTCCAGGCGCACCGCACCGCAGAAGCGAGTGGATTAATATTGTTGGCCCAATCAAGCAATCCCCATTTGTAAGTATCGTAAGGTGGAAGTAAATAATATTTATCCCAACCGATCCACCCCTGGTATTGTGCATTGTGAATGGTAAATACAGATGGAATATCTGCTAGGTGATTAAACTGGTAAGCATGTTTGATGAAGAAAGGGATCAATCCTGTTTGATGATCATGGCAATGGATGATATCAGGCTTGTGTGCCCATTTGCTTAACCAATCGCATACAGCGATTTGAAATGCCATGAAACGTTCCGTGTCATCATCATACCCATAAATTTTTTCTCTATCTAACAAACCGTTGATGTCAACGAGGTAAAGATCAAAGCCAAGCTGATTTGTCTTTTCTTTTATAACTGCATACTTAAACCAATGCGATCCCATTTGTTGTCCACCCTCGTGCACCAGTTCCCATTCATTGTTATAAAGGAACTTGGTTCGATACATGGGCATTACAACTTTTGCGTAATGGCCTAACTCTGTTTGGTATTTTGGCAAGGCACCAACTACATCGCCTAATCCGCCTGCTTTTGCAACAGGAAAACATTCTGCCGATACATGAATTATCTCCATACTCAATACATGACGCTTTGAAGTTAGAGTAAATTTGTTTTCAACAAACCTTATTAAGTCAACTTTTCATTGGATGAACTTTATTATTTTCATCGCTTAAAACCATAAATCAACGGCTATATGCAGCAACAAACTAAATGGTCACAGTTCGGCGTTCTCGTTTCGGTCTTCTTTTTTTGGGGATTTGTGGCCGCGAGTAATGATATTCTCATTCCTGTTTTTAAAGAAAAGCTGCACCTTGCCCAATGGCAATCGCAGATGATTTCTTTCGCTTTTTATGTAGCATATACAGTTGGTTCTTTAATTTATTATTTCATTGGGAAGGCAACTGGTGGTGACATTTTAAATAAACTGGGATATAAAAATGGTATTTCGCTTGGTCTTTGTATTTCAGCATTAGGAACATTGCTTTTTTATCCTGCTGCAAACACAGCATCTTTCGGATTAATGATTACTGGTTTGTTCATTGTAGGCCTTGGATTTTCGTTACAACAAACAGCCGCAAATCCATTAGCGATTGTAATGGGTGATCCAAGAACAGGATCGCAAAGATTAAGCATGGCAGGAGGCGTCAATAATTTTGGTACTACCATAGGACCTCTGTTAGTGAGCTTTGCAATCTTTGGTTCAGTAGCTGCCAGCACCAATGTAGCAGACATCAGCGCTGTAAAAGTTCCATATCTGATTTTGGGCGGCGTTTTTCTTTTAGCCGCAATTATTTTCAGGTTTTCTTCTGTTCCCAATAAAATTAGTTTAGAAGGAGATAAGTTCGATTTTGAAAAAGATACAAGCAAGATTGCCACACCCACAGATATAGCAGAACCGTTAGCGATGCCCACAAGGAAGAGTGCATTGAATTATACACAGCTTGCACTTGGCATGATCGGTATTTTTGTTTATGTAGGTGTTGAAGTTTCAACAGCGGCCAACCTGCCGGAGTTTATGAAACAGCATTTACATACAGGCGATGGCAAACCATTTCCTACTGATAAAATTGCTCCTTTTGTATCGTTGTTCTGGGCAAGTTTGATGATAGGACGTTGGACATCTTCTGTTGGTGCTTTTAATATTACCAGTTCAGCAAAATCAATTTTAAGATTTGTAATGCCTTATCTCGCATTCGGTGTATTCCTCGCGGTTAATGCAATTGCACAACATGATATTACTCCATTCTTTATTTATCCTGCTGTTATCGTTGCATTAATTATTGGTGATTTATTGAGCCGTGGTAATCCGGCAAGGCAGCTGCTGATTTTTTCTGCATTAGGCATTACCGCTCTTATTATTGGTATGCTGGCTGACGGAATGGTGAGTGTTTATGCGTTTATCAGTGTCGGCCTATTCTGCTCTACTTTATGGCCTTGCATTTTTACACTTGCCATTGCTGGTTTGGGAAAACATACTAACGAAGGATCCAGCTTTTTGATTATGATGATCATGGGTGGCGGTTTTATTAGTTTGTTACAGGGCCGTCTGGCAGGTAATGATATTTTGGGTATTCAAATGTCTTATATAGTTGGCGTTGCATGTTTTGCTTACCTCGCATTTTATGCAATTAAGGCAAAATCCATTCTTCAAAAGCAAGGAATTGATTACGATAAAAGCACCGCCGCTGCACATTAAATTTTAATAGATGATCGACTTATCAAATGAATTTGCAATTGGAATTGACATTGGTGGTACAAATACAAAGTATGGAATTGTAAATCACCGTGGAGAAATTTTAGAAAAGGGAGAATTAAAAACTGACGCTTATCCTAAAATTGAAGATTACGTTACAGCACTTTATGATGCGCTGACTCCTTTAATTAAACAGCATGTTAACGGAGGCACGGTAAAGGGAATTGGCATCGGTGCTCCTAACGGTAATTATTATACAGGTACAATCGAGTATGCACCTAATCTTCATTGGGAAGGAATTATCCCGTTGACAAAACTTGTTACCGAAAAATTTGGCTTGCCTTCTGCGTTAACCAACGATGCAAACGCTGCAGCCGTTGGTGAAATGAATTATGGCGCAGCAAGAGGCATGAGAGATTTTATTATGATCACATTGGGGACAGGTGTTGGAAGTGGTATTGTTGCCAACGGTCAACTCATTCTTGGTCATGATGGATTTGCGGGTGAATTGGGACATACCATTATTCGTCCTGGTGGAAGAAAACATTGGTCAACCAAATTGGATGGTTCTCTTGAAGCTTATTGTTCCGCTACAGGTATTGCTATTACTGCAAATGAAATGCTGAATAATTCTAAAGAAGAGAGTTCATTGCGACAATACAATGGCAAACTCAATTCTAAAATTGTTTATGAATGCGCAATTAAGGGAGATAAGATTGCGAAGGAAGTGTACCAGTTTACCGGGCAGGTTTTAGGAGAAGCTCTTGCCAACTTTATTATGTTCTCTTCTCCTCAAGCTATCATTTTATTTGGGGGCGTTATAAAAGCCGGTGATCTCATTTTGAATCCAACAAGAGAACACATGGAAAAGAACTTGCTTCCTATATTCCAGGATAAAGTGAAACTGATATTTAGTGAATTGAAAGAAGCTGATGCTGCCATTCTTGGCGCAAGTGCATTGGTTTGGGAAATAAGAGAATGATATTTTCCTAATAAACATATCAAAAAACCCTTTAGCTTATGGTTAAAGGGTTTTTTGTTGCTGACATAATAACGCTGTTCAATTTATGGTTGTGGAGAATTTTTTGCAATTGGTCAAGCGTCATTGAAAGGAACATAAGGAATCAATAACTTCAAATAAAATTAGGGCTATGCTTAAAAGAATATTGATAGGCTTACTGGTTGTGTTAGTGCTTGTTCAGTTTATTCAACCTCCAAAAAATAACGGGAATGCACAAACTGCTACCGATATTACACGTGTTGTTCCTATACCTGATACCGTGTTGGCTTTGTTGAAAATCGCCTGCTACGATTGTCATTCTGATAGTACCAGATATCCTTGGTATAATCATATTACTCCCGTTAACTGGTGGCTGAAACGTCATATCGATGACGGTAAACGCAATTGCAACTATTCTCATTTTGCAGAAGGAAGCTATCGGAGAAAAATTAAACGCCTTGAGGAAACAGCCGAACAAGTAGAAAAACATGAAATGCCAATTAGCTCCTATTTATGGATACATCACGATGCAGACCTAAGCGATGCGCAAAGAAAATTAATCGTCGACTGGGCTAAAAGCTCAAAAGAACTTGTTCTAAAAGATTCAATCAGCAAGTCATTAATTCAATAATCATCTTTTAAAACTCGCTGCCTGTTTTAAATCGTCATCATCTTTTTTTTGTTCAACCGTTGACGTAGGCGACCACATTTGTGCCGCCCTTACATCAGGTTGTGCCTGTTGAATGGTTGCTTTTCTTCTTGGACGATAAAATTCTTTGAAGATCAAACGAAGATTCTGATCGTAGGTAAAGTAATTATAGATCCAGTTGATAAACGTCATTACCTTATTCTTTACACCAAGTATCAAAAACAAGTGAAGACTCATCCAGATCAGCCACGCCAGGAAACCACCAAGATGCATTTTAGGTTTTGGAAGATCAACCACGGCTAAATTTCTTCCGACAGTTGCCATAGAACCTTTATCAAAATATTCAAACTCGTAAGCTTTGTTCGATTTTCTTTCCGTTGAAACGAGGTTCTTCGCCAGCACATCCGCCTGGGCGATGGCTACCGATGCCACTTGCGGATGTCCCTTTGAATACTTGGGAGTTTCCATATAGGCAAGATCTCCCAATACATAAATATTTGAGCTGCCTTCAATTTTATTGTGCCTGTCAACTTTAATACGGTTACCTCGAACAATTAGTGACTTGTCAATGCCGTCCGGAACATTTCCTTTTATACCAGCGGCCCAAACCACGGTGTTGGTAGGAATTGTTTTTCCATCGCCTAACGATACCTGTTCCCCATCGTAATCTTTTACCAAAGTATTGGTCATCACAGTCACTCCCATCTTATGCAAATAGCGGCAGGAATCTTCGGACGATTTTTCGCTCATTGGTCCAAGCGTTCTTGGCCCACCTTCAAGCAAATAGATATTCATTTTGCTGAAATCGAGTTCAGGATAATCTTTGGGCAAAACATATCGCTTCATATCAGCAATGGCACCGGCAACTTCCACGCCTGTTGGTCCGCCTCCTGCAATCACAATATTCATCAGCTTTTGATATTGCAATGGATCTTTCGCCAGTAAGGCATCTTCAAAATTTTGAACAAGCCTGTGACGAATTTGCAGGGCTTCTACTGTGGACTTCATCGGAAACGCATTGGTTTCCAGATTTTGATTTCCGAAAAAATTGGTGTCCGCCCCCATTGCCAACACCAATATATCATATCCAATCTCTTCCGATTGGGTCACAATTTTATTTTGAGCGGGTACAACTTCTTTTACCTCCTCAACTCTTATCCGTACATTTTTACTGTTATGAAAAGCTTTTCGCAGCGGGAAAGAAATATTGCTTGCATCCAAAGCGGCAGTAGCTACCTGGTAAAATAATGGTTGAAACTGATGGTAGTTAAATTTATCAACCAGCAAAACATCAAAGCCGGGCTTGTTATTTAGTTTTCTTGCTAAACGTAATCCTGCAAAGCCTGCCCCGACAATTACAATTTTTATTGCCATGGTTTTGTATTTAATTCAAAGTTCCAACGTCATACACCAAACCATTTCCGCAATTAGAAATTTATGTTTGGCCTATGAGCGAACTGTGAATTAATACAATAATCGAACCTTTATGGTATGAGGTACTTCCCTCAAAAGCTGTGTGGCCTGGTTGGATAGTTTCTTGTCAACATCAACTACAACATAACCGATGCTATCATTTGTTTTCAGGTATTGTCCAAGAATATTGATTTTATTCTTTGACAATTGCGTATTGATATGGCTCAATACTCCCGGAACATTCTTATGAATATGAAGAATCCTGTGGGCACCTTCCTGCGGAGGCAATGACAAGGCAGGCACGGTGTGGGATCCAAACGAAATGCCCTTTTCCAAATAATTCAAAAGTTTTGCGCTCACGTCTTCGCCAATGTTTTGTTGTGCTTCTTGGGTTGATCCGCCGATATGCGGCGTAAGAATTACATTAGGTAATCCCTGGAGTGGCGATTTAAAAACGTCACCATTTTTTTCTGGCTCAACGGGGAACACATCAATTGCAGCTCCTGCAACCTGGCCTGTTTCAATGGCAATGGCCAGCGCTTCCAGATCAACTACTTCACCCCTGGCATAATTAATAAAAATAGCGCCGTCTTTAAGATATTTTAAGTTTTTACGGTTAATGAGATTCTTGGTTTGTGGTGTATCCGGAACATGAAGGGTAATTACGTCTGCATTGCTCAAAACGTCCTTCAATGTCTTCATGTCGGTGGCATTACCTAAAGGAAGTTTCGTCTCTATATCATAAAAAATCACTTTCATTCCCAATGCCTCAGCTAAAACACTCACCTGTGAACCAATGTTTCCATAGCCGATGATACCAAGCGTTTTTCCACGCAGTTCGTAACTGCCTTTCGCATCTTTTTGCCAACCTCCCTGGTGTGCTGCTACGCTTTTATCAGGAATTCTCCTGATGAGCATTATCGCGGCTCCAATGACTAATTCAGCCACGGAACGTGTATTCGAATAGGGAGCATTAAAAACAGCAATTCCACTTTCTGTTGCAGCATTTAGGTTCACTTGGTTAGTGCCGATACAGAAACAACCAATGGCTTGCAATTTTGAAGCGGCTTTTAAAACAGCGGGGGTAATTTGTGTTTTGGAACGAATACCGAGAATGTGTGCATTTTTTACCGCTTCTATCAGCTCTGCCTCTGAAAGAGCTTTTGATAGACGCTGCACCTGCGTGTATCCATTATTTTGAAAATTTCTAACTGCGATTTCACTTATGTTCTCCAGTAGTAATACGTTGATTTTTTCTTTGGGATAACTTGTTTTGGCTTCCATGGCTGCAAATATCTGGTATAAATTTTTTGTTCATCGAAATTGGATTTGTTTTTGTGGATGTTTCCAATAATTTTACAATTGAACCCAATTTCGTATTGAAAAATTATAGCTTTTGAAAACCATCGTAATCACTGTATGCGTGGCCGTCGGCCTTTGGAGCTGTCAATCTGCCGCTAAAAGCAACCCGAAAAAAACGGCGAAGGATTCTCTTATTAGCATCGCTCCTAAACCTTCTTTAAGTCCTGCTGATTATAATAGGTACCACGGCATGGTTGCCGATTTCGTCGAAAAGAATTTATCGGCAAGGTATTTCAATGGAGGAATTTTAGTGGCAAAAAACGGTGTTCCAGTGTATGAACGTTATACCGGGTTCAGCAATTTGCGCACAAAAGATTCCATGACGGCAGAAACTCCGATGCAAGTGGCTTCGACCGGAAAAACATTAACTGCTGCCGCAATCCTCAAGTTGGTGCAGGAAAATAAAATGGGACTTGATGATCCCTTGGAAAAATTCTTCCCCAATTTTCCTTACCAAGGTGTAACCGTAAGGATGTTGTTAAATCACCGAAGTGGTCTTCCTAATTATCTCTATTATTTCGAAGAAAAGAAGTGGAAACGAAACCAGGCTGTTACTAACGAAGAAGTAGTTAACAGTTTGTACCAATGGCATCCGCCTCTCACGAGTCTTACGGGAAAGCATTTCCACTATTGCAATACCAATTATGTTTTACTGGCTTCCATCATTGAAAGAGTTAGCCATATTCCTTACCCCCAATACATGAAGGATAATTTCTTTATGCCGTTGGGAATGACAAACACTTTTGTAAAAACGCAGGCCGATTCTGCCAACGTGGTTTATTCTTATAAAGCAAATGGCGGATTATGGGTGCCTGATTTTTCAGACGGTCCATATGGAGACAAAAATATTTACTCTACCTGTCGCGATTTGTTGAAATGGGACCAGGCTTTATATGAAGGCAGACTTATTCATCAAAATCTATTGGACTCTGCTTTTAAACCATACAGTAACGAAAAACCCGGAATTAAAAATTATGGGTTAGGCTGGCACCTTCTGATGTTGCCCAACAATAAGAAAGTTATTTACCACAACGGCAAATGGCATGGCTTTACCTCTGCGTTTGCCAGGTTAACGGATGAACATGTTACCATCATCATGACTTCGAACAAATATAACATGGGCGTGTACGCAATGTCAAAAAAAATGTACAACCTGTTTGGACCTTATGATGGTAAGAACGACAACTCTGCCGACGATGAAGGCGGTAGCAAATAATCTACTCTTTATTAGTCATTTTATTTTGGTGAAGTACTGAGTTACTTTGCATTAAACTTCATTGTGTGCAAATATTGAATGCGCAGCAAATCCGGGCATGGGATGCTTATACCATTCAGCATGAACCTGTTTCTTCCATTGACTTAATGGAAAGAGCTGCCTCAAAATGCCTGGACTGGATCGAAAAGAAACAGTGGCAAAAAAAGAGTTTCAAAATTTTTTGTGGAAAAGGAAATAATGGCGGCGACGGGTTGGCAATAGCAAGAATGCTTTTTCAGTTGGGGTATAACGTTTCGGTTTATATTCCCGAATTTGGAAGGGCCGGGTCAGAAGATTTTCAAATCAACCTTCAACGATTGCATGAACTCTCTTTTACAGAAATACATTTTCTGCAATCGAAAGAACATTTTCCTTTAATAAATAGCGACAACGTTGTAATTGATGCTTTGTTTGGTTCTGGATTGAATAAGCCGCTGGCCGGCTTTACTGCAGAACTGGTTGATCACATTAATCAATCAAATGCATTGATTGTTTCAATAGATCTACCAAGCGGACTATTTATCGATCGATCTTCAAAAGGGAATAAGATAGTCGAAACTGATTATACGCTGACCTTTCAGTGCTACAAATTAGGATTATTGGTACAGGAGAATGCACCGTTTATCGGCATCGCGATCCTGTTGGATATCGGTCTGCACCCAGATTTTGTTAGTGACCAGAGTATTGAACAGGTGTTCGTAAGTTATAATCTTATCAGGCAAATTTTTAAACCAAGAAATGCATTTGCGCACAAAGGGAGTTTTGGCCATGCTTTGCTTATTGCAGGCAGCTATGGGAAAATTGGTGCAGCGGTATTAGCAGCGAAAGCTTGCTTATATTCTGGTGTTGGGCTACTTACCTGCTATCTTCCAAAATGCGGTTACCAAATTATGCAAACTGCTTTACCTGAAGCAATGGTTATGACAGATGAAAATGAAAATATTGTTGCTCAATTACCAAATGATATCGAAAAGTATTCGGTGATCGGAATTGGCCCTGGTATAGGAACAGCAAATGAGACTCAGAATTTAATTTCATTTATTTCCCGTCGTTATAAAAAGCCGCTGGTGATCGATGCAGATGGATTGAATTGTTTAGCCCTTCAAAAACAATTGTTACTTCAGCTTCCTCACTATTCAACTCTTACTCCTCATCCAAAAGAATTCGATCGTTTGTTTGGTGATCACCAAAATGATTTTGACAGGATTAAATCCGCTAGGAAAAATGCTGTCGAACACAATTTGATTATCGTTTTAAAATCACATCATACGGCTGTTGTAACTCCATCGGGTAAAATCTTTTTCAACAGTACAGGCAACCCGGGAATGGCCAAAGGTGGTAGCGGTGATGTATTGACAGGCATCATTACATCGCTGGTTGCTCAAAATTATGCTCCCCAAGACGCTGCCATACTTGGAGTATATCTTCATGGCCTCGCCGGCGATTTTGCAGCAAATGCATTGAGTCAGGAGACAATGATAGCTACGGATATTATCGATTCTCTTTCTCAGGCTTTTTCATCACTGAAATAAAATTCAGAAAAAAATTTGGTTTGCTGGTTACATTCCTGTTTCCGGCATTTACTCATTTATGTAACCGATGCGAAAGCGGTTCAATATCCGGAAAACCGATCCAATATCAATGAAATAAGATTTATCCTTTGAAAGCAACCAATCTATGAGAATCCACCAATAACTATGAAGACCAACATTATCTTATGAAGAACAGAACAATCTTCTATGAAGCCAGTGCAGAAATTCTATGAAAGACCTCCAATGATTTTATGAAACCAATCCACTCCTTGAAAAACAAACAGGCGTCCGTCCGTTGAAAACAAACAAAATTCTGACAAGTACACTCGTCATACGCCTGAATAAAATCCCCTCCTAAATGGAGGGGATTTGTATTTGAACACGTTTACAGAATTAAAGGATCAATTCACTTCCAAATTATTTTTTGAAGGAAGTTTTGGAAATTTTGCATGAGGCTCCCGCTGATACCAGTAAACAACTGAGCTGATGTCAGATTGTTGTGGTAAATATCTTCCTTCACTTCTCCATCCCAAATCCTGTATGGTAACTTTCAGTCCTTTTTCAAATCGTATAGGGTCCATGATATGCCATCGGTATAATCCAAAGCGTTGTTGTGAATTGTAAACGCCATTGGGTCTTATCACCTGGTGAAGGCCGGTGTATGCCGTTGAAAACTCCTGGTATTGATGCGTTTTTTGATTTTCAAAGTTGTAAGAGCCGCAGAAATAATCTTCAGTTCCAGTTCCGTTGATCGTAGGATATTCTTTATCGCCATCGATAAAGAATTTGATCTCGCCTTCACCCCACCAGCCATTGTTATTAACGCCCCATGCTAAATAAGTTCCCACATATTGGCCTTTACCTTGTATGCTATCAACTAAAGTATACAACGAACCTTTAGTTGGATTGCTTCTTCTGAACTGGGCATGAAAATAACCTGCGTCATCAGGAATATCGGTAAGTGTATAATCAACCTGGTAATAAACATTCATCCTGTCTTTCGCCAAATTTTCCATAGTGATCTTACATTTTTTTCTGAAAGGCATCACCCAATAACAATTAAATGCACTACCAGGATTTACAGTTATAGCTAATGAGTTTAGATGCGCATATTCGCCCCATCCCATTCCGAAAAAATCTCCAACCGGAACTTCAATCGAAGGCTCTTTTTCATCATCCCAGTAAAAACGGAGAATGTTATGACGCCAATTGCCGGTGGGTGTCATCCAAATATGTTGAATAGCGCCGGGGCCATTAATTTCAGCAATCGTAATTGTTTTGCCCCCTTCAATCCAAGCATAAGGATTCACTTTCCATCCTATTCCCAACTCTCTTGCCTGGTCGCCGCTTACACCTTCATTGAGTGCGGCTTTCCCACCCTTTCCTGGCTCGCCTGTAAAATTTTCAGGACTTATGGATCTTGTTTTAGCATTAGATAACCTGAACAGGTTGCCCATGTTCATATCAAGGCCGTTGAAGCGGGTTGTATCTTTTTGTGCTGATGCAGATAAAGAACAACAAAATAACAAGGTGATGGTTTGAAGAATTCGCATAAGCAACCGTTGAAGATTTTTAAAAAGAATTTTATTGGAAACTAAACACTCAAAATTAAGAGTAGCCTGCCAATAACGATAATAAGGAACCGGTTCTTTATCTTCGATAGTATCTCTAACGAACTATCTGCTTTCAAATGAAAAAAACAATTGCTCTTTTTTTTATTGTTTTAGTCATAAAAGTTGGGCTGCAATATCTTCTCATTGACCCCTCATACGACCTGCAGAGAGATGAATATCTCCACCTTGACCAGGGCAAGCATTTAGCGTGGGGATACATTTCAGTTCCACCGGTTACTTCCTGGATTTCATGGCTGATTAATCTTTTTGGAGGCGGCGTGTTTTGGGTAAAGTTTTTTCCTGCCCTGTTTGGAACATTTACCATTGTAATTGTTTGGAAAATTATTAAAGATTTAGGCGGGAAAACATTTGCATTGGCGTTAGGGTTAGTTGCGACATTATTTTCAGTTCTTCTTCGCATCAATATTTTATACCAACCGAACTCCTTTGATATTTTTTTCTGGACTTTAACCTACTACATAATTATCAGGTATATCACCACTAATAATTCAAATTGGTTGTATGCAATTGGGTTTGCTGTTGGTTTCGGCATTTTGAGTAAATACAATATTGCTTTTCTGGTAATTGGACTGTTTGCGGGCTTGCTAATAACAAGGGAAAGAAAAATTTTTCTGGATAAAAATTTATACATCGGTGCATTGATTGCTTTATTGATCATTCTGCCAAATATATTGTGGCAAATCAATAACCATTTTCCAACCTTTCATCAACTGGATGAACTATCGAGAACACAACTAGTGAATGTGAACAGATCAGACTTTGTGAAAGATCAGGTTATGTTTTTTGTGAATTCTATTTTCATCATCGTTATTGCATTCATTGGGTTTGTGCTTTATCCTCCATTTAAGAAGTATCGCTTTGTTTTTTGGAGTTATGTAATTGCAATTACGCTTTATCTTTTTCTCAAAGCGAAAAGCTATTATGCTATCGGGCTGTATCCGGTGTTGCTTGCTTTTGGCGCCGTTTATCTTGAGAGATTGCTTTCATTTGGATGGAGAAGATATTTAAAGCCTGTTATGGTGATCGTTGTAATTTTTCTTTTCATTCCTATGTATTTGATCGCTTTTCCAACAAAAAGCCCTGCAGAAATTGAAAGCAATAATAGGATCTATAAAAACTTTGGATTGCTGCGATGGGAAGATGGAAAAGATCATGGCCTGCCGCAGGATTTTGCGGACATGATAGGATGGTCTGACTTAGGGAGAAAAGTTGATTCTGTTTATACCTTACTACCTGACAAGGAACATACTTTAGTGTTGTGTGATAACTATGGTGAAGCTGGCGCTATTAATTATTACTCGAAATTCAAGGATATCAATGCTGTTTCGATGAACGCTGATTATGTCAATTGGTTCCGGCTGGAGAAGCCAGTTAAAAATGTAATTCTGGTACAGGAGGCGAGCGATGATGATCCGGAGCGAACAAAAGAAAAACCCTGGTTTGATAAAGTGATGATGACAGGCATGAATGACAATCCTTATTCAAGAGAGCTGGGAACAAAAGTCTATTTATTGCAGGGAGCTAAAATTGATATCAACTCCATCCTCACGAAAGAAATCGAACGTCGCAAGCGATATTGAAGATGCTCCACAATGCTGAATAGAATTGCAGAACGTAGAAGAGTGCGACGCAACATTTGATTCATAGTAGCAATGTGGCACGGTTCATAAAAATCAATATCTGCGAACTCGCGGCACCGGTCTCAATGAACTCCCGGCCATTGCCGCAAAACCTCCAACCAAACCACCGATTAATGCAGTAACGAAAATCAATAAGAATGACGAACCCCCGAGTTTGAAAAGTTCTGAAATCTTATGCGAGAGCACACTGCTGTTTTTAACGTCAATCCATAAAGCAACAATAGTCCACAAAATAGAAACGCCAAGCAATCCTGAAAGAAAAGACATGCTTATTGCTTGAGGTATTAACAACGACACCAGAAATGCTACAATAGCAATGCTCCACCAGGGCAGAAACATGCCGGCCAGAAAACTTAACGCAGCAATAAGTAATATCGATAGGGTTAATCTCATGGTATATAGATCAGGAGTTAGTAAATGTTATTGTACCAATGATACGTTTGTCTTTTGATTCGTTTTCTTTCATCAACCAAAGCAAGTAATATTTTCCATTAGTCCAAGTATCAACAAAGCTGTCGTAAAATTTGCTGCCCGGGTTTCCATCTTGTCCGCCCGGATAAACTCCGTAAGCTTCCGTTGGATTACTCATTTGAACAATCATTCGCCAACTTGGCCCATGGGTGTCAGTAACAGCGTTGATTACGTTACTCCAACCACCAACAGGAACTTTTCTTGCAAATGGCATCACCGCAGTTTTTAATAAATGATAAATGGTTGGATTCTTATGTTTGGCCCATTCAAGCGTTCCTGCTGTTTCTTCTTTTTTCAATTTGGATGTCGCTTTTTGTAAAGCCTGCGTTACTACATCGTAAATGGTTTCTTGGTGCGGAGTATTTATATTATCAATGTATTTGAACGTGGAATCTTTATTAATCCATTCGATTAAAGTTTGCTCAGTGGGTTTTGGCATTGCAAAGGATCCTGCATTCCATTCATCTCCCCAAATTCCAGTTTTCAAGCTATCGATCCATGACTGGAAAACTGTTGTTGCTGTTGAATTTGGGGTTGTATACAAATCCCAGTTTCGAACAAGGTCAAGATATTTTTTTGCATCTGCATCGAGGTCACTTTCTTTTACATATTTCAATAACATCGGTCTTGCTTCTTCTGCAAATATGCTGTAGTAATTGTTTTGCAAAGCTTTCATGTCGTCGATGGTTATACCTTCCATCCTGCTCAAATTTCTTGCAATGGAAATACCTCTTGCCGTAATGTAATTTCCCGGAATAAAATATGGATAAGTAGAATCAACAGGACGCTGGTTGGCACTTTCTAAAAATCCGCTATCAAGATGTGCATGAGGGTTTTCATTTTGAGGGATGAAGCCTTGCCACCGATAACTACTATCTATACCCGGCATCACATACATGCCTTGTCCATACCAACGTGCAGGGAATTTTCCTTGCTGCCAAATAGCAATATCTCCTTGCTTACTGGCAAACACAAAGTTTTGACCAGGTGTTTGAAAGGTTTTGATCGCATCTAAATACTCGTCATAATTTTTTGCACGGTTCAATTTATAAAGGGCCATTCCCTCGTTTGATTCGTCATGAGCGGTCCAGCGTAATGCAATGGCTTTGTTTTGAGAAAGCTCTTTTGAAAATGTTCTATCGTAAATAACAGGAGCTAAAACTGTAGACGAACCTTCCTGCAATCGTACATAGGCAACCGTATCATAAATATCGGATGCACTTCTTACTTTAATAGTGTCAATTCTAAATTCAGTTGCTTTCCATTCACCATTGTACATGTATTCTTTTCTTGAGTCATCCTTAAACTGTATTTCGTAATAATCTTTTACATCCCGTTGTGCATTAGTAACGCCCCATGCAATGTTATCATTGAAACCGATGATTACATTTGGAGAGCCAGGGAACGTTACACCATAAACGTTTACTTCGGGAGTTGTGATTTGCATTTCGTACCAAACAGAAGGAAAGGTAAGTTCAAGGTGGGGGTCATTACAAAGGATGGGCGCACCGCTTTTAGTTTTCTTTCCGCTAACTACCCAGTTATTACTTCCATTAATCGGCTTTGGTTTAGTGTATTGAATCACATTGACCGTATCCTTTTTTTCAAAATAGAGTGAATCGGCGCTGGATGGTTTTACCGGTGTAATTCCAGATGCATCAAATACAGTTCCCCTTGGAATGATGGGAACAAGCGAATCAGGAACCTGTTTATCCAATTGCATCAAATCATCAAAGCTCAATTTTGGTTTCGACATCGTATTTTGAAGATCATTGTCGTAACCGGCCAAAGTCTGGCTCATTTGTTTTAGAAATAACGCAATTTTTAAATTGCTCCATGGCTCGGGTTTAAAATCAAGCAATTTATATTCGAGAGGTAAAGTACTTTCTGTCAAACTGTTGATGTATGCATTCACTCCTGCAGTGTAAGCATCACATATTTTTTTTGAAACCGGATCTGATTCAAAAGCTTTTAACGCATTTTCGGCGCCATATACCATTCCCGACCTGCGTTGTTCTCTGTCAAAATTGATGAATCGTGGATCATTGCCTAAATGCTCGCTGATCCTTCCTGCGGCTGCAAAGGTTTGCAACTCCATTTGAAACAGGCGATACTTTGCATGCAGGTAACCTTGTACGAAATAAGCATCTTCATTGTTCTCTGCAAACACGTGAGGCACCAGGCGATCATCCAAATAAACAGAAACTTTTCCTTGCAAATTTTTGAAGGAAAGATTGTTATTCCTTTCGCAATCTGCCGCTTCTGCATTTTGCCAAAAACCTTGTTGTGGACTTAAAAACTTCCCGATTGCAGGAATAGAACCCCATTTGGTATTGAGTGCAAAAATAAGTGCAGTAGTAACAACCGTGCTAATGATAAAAGGGACAATTCGCATAAGAGTTGTATGAGCTATTGGATAGCGAAAGATAAAAAGAAACTTGTGAAATGTTCAACTGGTCATCTTTTTAAATGAGTGATATAAGTATGTGCTCCTGAAATAATTCTTGCTTTAATATGATTTGTTCCTGTGAAATTGATATCATCATAATATTCGCCAAGCACTTGTTGAGTATTGAAATTCACAGCAGTAATTTGTAAGCTGTGATAAACACTGCTATTATCATCGTTCATTACTTTTTTTTGTATGTCCCAGGTTCCTTTAAATACATCTCCTGAGCTATTTGTAAAAGTCATAGAGCCGTCTTTCATAAAAGAAAAACTTCCGTCTTTAAAAGGAAGATTGCCAGTATTACCCCCTATTCCAACTTTGTTTACATCCGTTATTTGCCACGTACCAACGATGCGATCATCGTATGCTTTCAAAAAATCTTTGCTACATCCTGCCAGCAATAAAAATGAAAGAACAAAAGCTGGAGTGTAAATTTTTTTCATAAACGTGGTTTTTGTTTCTATAAAGTTCAACCGTTTAAAAGGGCAATGGAACAGCCCATACACTGATTAACAAAACTTTTCAAATGACCTTTTATGTAAAAGACGGAAAGCAAGGTTTTTCATTTTGTATTTTGCCTGAAAACTAGCTTATGAGTTCAAGAAACACAACCCGGTTTTTACTCTTACCTATATTGGGTTTAATGATGACTAACTATTCAACCGCACAAACACAAAATCCGAAATACGATAAAGCATTAGCCGATTCTCTTGGTGCAGATGATTATGGAATGAAGATGTATGTGCTTGTGATATTAAAAAGCGGCCCGGTTATAATTGAAAACAAAAAAACAACTGATAGTCTTTTTGTAGGGCATTTAAAAAACATACAGCGATTGGCAAATGAAGGAAAGCTAGTTGTGGCAGGTCCCTTGCAGAAAAATGAAAAAAGCTATCGTGGTATTTTTATCCTCAACGTAAAAACTACTGAAGAAGCAAAGACTTTATTACAAACTGATCCGGCAATAAAAGCGCAATTACTCGATTCAGAACTTTTTGAATGGTATGGTTCTGCAGCGCTCCCGGTTTATTTACCCGCGTCAGAGAAAGTTGGTAGACTAGGTTTTTAAGGACAGTATAATTACTGTAAAAAAGCATCTTCAGCTTCTTTACTTGGGAAAAATACTGCGCTGATAAATACGCATTTTTTCTATTGCATATATTTTGATCCCTATGTTTCTTTGATGTCAATATCCGACCTTATGCAACTGATGATGTATTTAGGAAATGACATGATAGAAGCCGTACCCGTAAATGAAGAACTAGTTTCAAAACCAGGCTATCTCGGCAAATTCAAACGAATGCTGAAAGAAAAATATGCTGATTTGATTCGCGAATCAAATATTCGACCTGAGTTTTTAGTAACCGATATTACTCCTTCTTCCCAGTTAACATCGGGACAAAACTGAACCGGTCGTACACTTCTTCTTTCAACGATCCGTCTTGTTGTTTAATGAAGCGTTTCATTACCTGTACTTCTCCTGTACCTACAGGTATCACCATCATTCCCCCTGGTTTCATTTGCTCTACTAATTTTTTAGGAATATCAGGAGCGGCAGCAGTAATCAGTACTTTATCAAAGGGTGCAAATGTGGGCAATCCTTCGTATCCATCTCCATAAAAGAATTTAATGTTGGGATATTTTTTTATGAAGGCGAAACTCTTGTTGCTATCGAATAATTTTTTTTGTCGTTCAATAGTGTACACCTGTGCGCCCATATCTGCAAGCACACAAGCCTGGTAGGCGCTTCCTGTTCCAATTTCCAAAACTTTGTCGAAAGGCTTTACTTCAAGCAGTTGCGTTTGATAAGCTACTGTGTAAGGTTGGGAAATAGTTTGCTTCTCTGCAATAGGAAAAGCTTTGTCTTCATAAGCCACTTCATCAAATGCCGAATCAAGAAAAAAATGACGGGGGATTCTTTCAATAGCGTGTAAGACTTTTTCATCAGTAATGCCTTTACTTCGCACAGTCTCTACTAGTTTTTTTCTAAGGCCCTTATGTCGGTACGTATCTTCGGTCGGTCTCATGCCGCAAATATATTTGATGAAAATTGTTTCAAAGGAGTAGTTTTATTTTATGATCCTTAACCACATAATTTTTGCCATGCTTTGGATTGTGTACTGCGTGTTGCATAGTGTGCTTGCAAGTGAATGGATCAAACAAACACTTCATAGAAACTTTAAAGCTTACAGATGGTATCGCCTTTTTTACACTGTTTTTGCATTCATTTTTTTAGTTGTGATCATCTATTGCCAAATTCAAATGCGTACGATAGAATTGTTCCAACGCGGCAACTTTGTTTTTGTTGTTGGAATTATCACGTTGACCTCCGGACTTTTTTTAATGCTGGTATGCATCCGTAAATATTTTATGAACCTGAGCGGACTGCGCAGTTTGGCTATAGAAGATTTTTCAAACGAGCTCCAAATCACCGGGGTTCATAAATACGTAAGGCACCCATTATACCTCGGAACATTCATATTTATCTGGGGGCTTTTTTTGATCATTCCGCAACTATCCATGCTCATAGCCAATGTGATTATTACCGTGTACACTTTGATTGGAATTGAGATCGAGGAAAGAAAATTATTAGCAGAATTTGGAGACGATTATCGCCTATATCGTCAAACGGTGCCAAAACTGGTTCCCTTCCCTAAGCTAAAACGTGAGCAATAAAAAACTCAACGAAAAAATACAGAGGTTCGCCGATTTCTACCGGTTGTGCTAATGATTTGATGCTTTCTTTGTGTCATCAGTCGCAACCAAATTTATTATACATCATTAAGTCCATCCGCCAAAAAGAGGAGTGCTCCATTTCAGAGCACTTTTTTATTTCAGCAAAGACCTGAATTAAACTAGACAGTGATTTATTTCAGCTTCATTTCACTGATAATAGATTTAATCCTTTCCTTCGCCTTTGCTTCTGCCTCGTCAAACTTATCAATGGATTTCAGCTTTGTATTTACACTGAAATAGAATTTAATTTTTGGTTCAGTACCCGATGGCCTTGCGCTGATCTTACTTCCATCTTCAGTGATGAACTGAAGAACATTTGATTTAGGCAAACTGATGGTTTCTGTTTTCCCTGTTTGAAGATTTGTTTTTAGCTGCTTTTGATAATCGAGTAGTTCAATCACTTTGCTTCCTGCTAAAGCTTTAGGAGGATTGTTTCTGAAATCTTCCATCATTTGTGCAATCTCCTGCTGCCCATTCATTCCTTTTTTGGTAATAGAAATTAAATCTTCCTGGTAGTATCCATATTGTAAATAGAGATCGAGTAATTTTTCATAGAGACTTCTGCCTTTGTTCTTTTCATAGGCAGCCATCTCGCACAAAATGCAAACTGCAGATACAGCATCTTTATCCCTGATCTGTGAACCGATCATCAACCCGTAGCTTTCCTCACCTCCGATCACATAGTTTTCTTTCCCTTCTTTTTCTTTGATGAGTTCAGCAATCCATTTAAAGCCGGTCAAAACATTGTAGCAATTGACGCCATTTTTTTCAGCAATTACATCAATCAGGTTAGTGGTTACAATTGTTTTTACCACCATATCGTTTGGTTGTGCAATTCCTTTCTCCTTACGGCTTTCTATCATGTAGTTAAAAGCAAGAACGGCAGTTTGATTTCCGTTCATCAACACCCAATTGCCCGTTCTGTCCTTTACGCCAATCCCGATCCGATCTGCATCAGGATCAGTTCCGCACAAAATATCGGCATCCAATTCCTTTGCTTTCTGCAAGCCAATACCCATGGTTGCTCTTTCTTCCGGGTTGGGATATTCAACCGTTGGGAAATTACCGTCGGGCTTCGCCTGCTCTTCAACAATGTGCACATTTTCAAATCCATATTCTTTTAACGCAGGCGGCACTAATTTTATTCCCGATCCATGTATTGGAGTGTATACAATTTTTAGATCTTTTTGCTTTGAGATGATTTCAGGATAAACGCTTAGCCCTTTCACCATTTTCAAATACGCTTCATCAACTTCCTTACCTATAATTTTAATGTTTGCTTCTCCTCCATTCCATTTCACATCATTTATATCATGAATCTTTTCAACTTCAGCAATTACATTTTTATCATGAGGAGGAACTAGTTGCCCTCCATCTGTCCAATATGCTTTATAGCCATTGTACTCTTTTGGGTTGTGAGAAGCCGTACAAACCACACCTCCCTGGCATTTTAAATACCGAATAGTGAAAGATAGTTCTGGTGTCGGTCGTAAATCATCAAATAAGAAAACTTTAATACCATTTGCTCCAAAAACGTTGGCTACAGTCTCAGCAAAAAAACGGCTGTTGTTGCGACTATCGTGTGCAATTGCAACTCTCACTTCCTCATTTGGAAAACTTTTTTTAAGGTAATTCGCATAGCCTTGTGTTGCCATTCCAACGGTGTATTTGTTCATGCGGTTGATGCCGACACCCATGATGCCACGCAATCCACCGGTACCAAATTCAAGGCTTCTGTAGAATGCATCTGCCAAATCATCGGGATGGTTTTTCTGCAAATCACGAATCTGATTTTTTACATCCTCATCAAAATTTCCATTAAGCCATTTGTCCACATTTTGTTGAATTGCTGCATCCATATTTTGCTGGTTAATTGGTTGTTATTTGTTCTGTTTAAATCTCTGCGAAGTTAAGTGTACGTACCTTTGAACGGTGAGAAAAAATATCGTTTGCTTTTTTTTATTATGCTCAATATTTTCATTTGGACAGAAGGTTGACACCACTTCGTTAAAGGTTTCGTTCAATACTAGGAAATGGATTATCGGGGGCGGAACTGCTATTCTCTACGGAACTTCTTTCATCTATTTAAATGAAGCCTGGTATAAGGGTTATCCGCGTTCCTCGTTTCATACCTTCAATGATTTTGGCGAGTGGAAGCAAATAGATAAAGTTGGCCACGCATGGACAGCGTATACTACAGGCAGAGTAACGGCAGCAATGTGGCGGTGGGCAGGCGTGAGCAAAAGAAAATCTTTATTGCTTGGTCCTGGCACAAGTTTGCTTTATATGTTGTCAATCGAATACCTTGACGGACGCTCTGCCGAATGGGGATGGAGTTGGGCCGATGTAGGCGCTGACGTTTTTGGCTCTGTTTTATTTGCCGGCCAGGAAGAATTGTGGAATCAACAAAAAGTTCAATTAAAATTTTCCTCTCACAGAAAAGGATATAGCGCTGATTTGATTACACGGGCAAATAACCTGTTCGGTACAGGATTGTATGAAAGAATGCTGAAAGATTACAACGCACAAACCTATTGGTTGAGCTTTAATCTTAAATCGTTTTTAAAGAATGAAAAGTTTCCATCATGGTTAAATGTTTCTATTGGATATGGGGCCGATGGCATGTTTGGAGGTTATGAGAATCTTGTCAAGGACAAAAACGGGGATATCACATTTGATCGCAGAGATATCAAACGCTACCGTCAATGGTATTTAGCTCCCGATATTGATCTTACCAAATTAAAAACCAACAGCAAATTTTTGCATACTGTTTTTGGGGCGCTTAATTCTTTTAAATTTCCGGCCCCGGCACTTGAATTATCCAATAAAAAACTAAAAGTAATAGGATTAGCTTTTTAGCAACGGGCTTGGCTGTTTAATACAGCCATGCGCCAGTTATCTCCTCACCTTCTGTCTCTACTGCAATGTGTTCCTGCAGAGTCGTTGCAACTGATAGCCCTGTGTAATCGTTTTGAATGGGAAAAAGTTTGTGACTTCTTTCCACCAATACCAACGTTTGAATTTTTTTAGGATGGAAATTTAAAAACGGTTTCAATGCATACATAATAATCCTGCCTGTATTGGCTACGTCATCAACAATGATGACCGTTTTATCATTGAGATTAATTTCGTCGTTTATTGAAACTTGTAACGGGTCTTTTTTATTTATCTGAATGGTTATTGTTTGAGTTTTAAACGAATAGATTTTCTTTAATTCATCCGTCAGGATTTTTGCAACAATTTCTCCATTGCCATTTACGCCGGCAATAATCAATTCTTTTTCTTCCAAATTCTGTTCTGCCACCTCCAATGCCATACGTTTCATCTTTTGGGTAATGACCTGCTTATTCAATATGCAATTCTTTGTTTGTACTGTTTCCATATCTCCTATTTTTACAGGGCTTAAATTAGCATTATGCAATTGGTGCAACAAATTTTATTTATTCTTCTTGGGGTAGCTGCTGTCTGGATTTTTGCCAGGAAAGTAAAATTCATTAGCCGGAATATTAAGTTAGGCCGTGACGAAGAGTTGGAGTCCCACCCCGATCGATGGAAAAATGTTTTGCTCATGGCTTTTGGCCAAAAGCGAATGTTTGATAAGCCCTTGGTTGCTTTGTTGCATTTTGCGGTGTACGCAGGTTTTATCATCATCAACATTGAAATTCTCGAAATCATTCTCGATGGAATTTTTGGAACGCATCGCTTGTTTGCACCTTATCTCGGTAATGGTTACACTTTTGTAATAGATTTTTTTGAAATACTTGCTTTTCTTGTGTTAACTGCTTGTGTGATCTTTTTAATAAGGAGGAATATTGTTCGTGTTCGCCGGTTAAACATGAAAGAATTGAATGGATGGCCAAGAAGCGATGCCAATTACATTCTCGTTTTTGAGATCGTGTTGATGTCTCTGTTTCTTATCATGAATTCTGCCGACAGAACACTGCAATTAAGAGCTTATGAACATTACCATAATGTTGGCCCATTCTGGGTGTCTTCCAACATTGCGCCTTTATTTCAAAGTTTAAGTGACCAGGCTTTGGTTGGCATGGAACGTGGTGCATGGTGGCTTCACATTGCTGGCGTGTTTGTATTCCTCAACTATCTTCCCTATTCAAAACATCTTCATATCATTCTTGCTTTCCCAAACACATATTATGCAAGATTGCAGCCGCAGGCACAAATGACCAACATGCCTGAAATTCAAAGGGAAGTTTTGTATGCAATGCAGCCCGAAACGATTCCAACTGAAACAGTACAGGAAGAGAAAAAGAATTTCGGAGCGAAGGATATTTTTGATTTAAGCTGGAAAAATTTGTTAGATGCCTACACATGTACCGAATGTGGAAGGTGTACTGCTGCCTGTCCCGCAAATCAAACAGGGAAAATTCTTTCACCACGAAAGATCATGATGGATACACGTGACCGTATGGAAGAAATAGGTAACAACGTTGACAAAACTGGAAATTTTGTTGATGATGGAAAAAGTTTATTGCATACTTACATTTCTACGGAAGAATTATGGGCATGTACTTCCTGCCAGGCATGTGTGCAAGTATGTCCTGTGTTAATTCATCCACTGCATATTATCAATCAATTGAAACGTTACCTCGCATTGGAAGAAAGCAATCAGCCTGCGGAATGGAACGGCATGTACAGCAACATTGAAAATAATTTTGCTCCGTGGAAGTTTAGCCCTGATGAAAGAGACAAATGGGCAGAAGAATTGCAGTCGTAGTGCACTACAGCCAATAAATGATTTTAATGTCTCTTTTCCCAATGAACTTTATACGCAAGTTCCCATAGGAAAATCACTATTTCTATTCTGAATTTGCAACAGTATCTTGTCCCCGATTTACAAAAACCAAACCCTATGAACTTGCTTAGAAAACTGACAGAGCTTTCTCCCGTACGCTATTTATCACGCCACGTAAACGTGACAAAAAAGGATCTGGTTGATTTTTGTCTCCTTACACTTATTTGTTTTATGATCATCATTTATAAGATCAACAAGGCCTCCGGGTTTTAATTGATTATAATCGACGGCGAGAACAAAATGTTTTCCTGCTCACTATTTTATTTGAGCATTGGAAAGCATTCTTTTTTACGGTTGCATCTCTAAAGCAATATAAAATGAATTGAGACATAATGTTTGTGTTTGTTGGAATGGATTTTGAATGATATTCGATAGGTGACACTTAGTGATATTACTTAGATCGCAAATTTTCTTTAAAAGTTATTATGCATACAGGTGATACACTTAGAACTTTAACGCCACAAACCTAAAACCAATTGATTATGCACCACGGACATTCACGAAACACCCGTAGTAGAAAAGAAGACAGGGAATTAATACGAGCCATTTTCTTCTTTGCTATTGTTGCTATTTTTATAGGAATCCTTCTTATTAAGGGAAATATTTAGCATTGTAAACCTTTCTCCAGTTATTAGCAGTCAAATCCTGATTTTTCTCAGTTTCTGTATTGATGTTTCTCATTCAGCGGCTTTTTTCGCTTTTTCATCTTTGCGTCGATGCCGGAAACACAACGATTGATCGAAAAACCTTCGAAGCAGAAGAAAATCATTCAATGCTACCACTGTGGCGAATCTTGCGATAGTTCCATCGAAGCCGATGGACATTTTTTTTGTTGCGACGGCTGCAGCTTTGTGTACAATCTTCTTAAAGAAAATGGACTTTGCAATTACTACGACCTAAGCACAACTCCCGGTATCAAGGTCAAAGGCAAATACAACTCAGACAAGTTCTCCTTTCTTGATACTCCTGAAGCACAGCAAAAGCTGATCACCTTCAAAGATGAAAAACAAAGCCAGGTAAGTTTTTATTTACCGCAAGTGCATTGTGCTTCCTGCATTTGGTTGCTAGAGAATTTACATTCCATCCAGACCGGAATATCTTTTTCAAAAATCAATTTTCAGCGTAAAGAAATTTTCATTGCGTTCGACCACAATCAAACTCCACTCAGAAAGGTTGTCGAGTTGCTCGCTTTCATAGGTTACGAACCTTACATCAGCCTTAATGACTCTGAAGAAAAGAAGACCAAAAAAGTTAATCGAAAACACCTCTACAAAATTGGTGTTGCTGGGTTTTGTTTTAGTAACATTATGATGCTGAGCTTTCCTGAATATTTTTCTTCCGGCAAGATCGACGAGTATACCTTGAAGCATCTTTTCTCTTATATAAATTTGCTTTTAGCATTACCTATTTTCTTTTACAGTGCTTCAGAATTTTTTGTTTCAGCTTACAAAGGCTTGCAGCAAAAATGGCTAAATATAGACGCTCCTATTGCATTGTCAATTTTAATGGCTTTTTCAAGAAGTGTTTATGAAGTGTTGAGCCAAACCGGCCCTGGTTATTTTGACAGCATGGCCGGAATTGTTTTTTTCATGCTGATAGGAAGATGGTTC
This sequence comes from Flavisolibacter sp., assembly GCA_035554655.1. Taxonomy (GTDB): domain Bacteria; phylum Bacteroidota; class Bacteroidia; order Chitinophagales; family Chitinophagaceae; genus Flavisolibacter. Next base: position 75,701 of record DATMIF010000026.1, on the reverse strand, counting down.
CAAAATAAAACTTACGACTCTTTTTCTTTTGACCGCGACTATAAATCATACTTCCCTCTTGGCATTACAAAAGTTGAAGAGGGAGTTGAAGTTCCGTCTACCATCAGCAGCCTAAAAAAGAATGATCACATCATCGTTCGCCATCAGGAAATGATACCTGCTGACTCAGTTTTAATTGATGGAGAAGCAAGCATTGACTATAGTTTTGTTTCCGGGGAAAACACGCCGGTACTGAAAAGAAAAGGTGAATTGATTTATGCCGGTGCTAAACAACTGGGTGGTAAGATTGAGTTAATGGTGATCAAAACCGTTAACCAGAGTTATATTACACAGCTTTGGAATAACAATGATTTTTATGGTGATCAAAAGAACAAAGACAAATCTTTTATTCACCCCTGGAGCCGTTATTTTACTATTGTTCTTTTTAGTCTTGCTGCCTTTGCCGGAATTTATTGGGCATTTGTAAATCCAAAAAATATTTTGTCTGCAGTATCCTCAGCTTTGATCGTCGCGTGTCCATGTTCGCTTCTGCTATCTTCAACGTTCACGTTCGGTAATATGCTCCGCTATTTCGGAAAAAACAAGTTGTATCTGAAGAATGCTTCCGTTATTGAAGCATTATCAAGAGTGAATACAATAGTTTTTGATAAAACAGGAACACTTACCTACACTTCAAACGCTTCGGTCGATTATTGTGGTGTACCGCTTACAAGGCAGGAAAGAAGTTACATCTATGCGCTTGCAAAAGATTCAGCCCATCCTTTGAGCAGGCTGGTGAAAGAGCATTTATTGCGAATCCATACAATTATTCCGTTTAGGGTGAAAGACTTCAGAGAACTGCCGGGCAAGGGAACTGAGGGGACAATCGATAATAAAAAAGTCAAAGTCGGCTCTTGTTTGTTTATCACCGGATTTAATGATAGTAAGACAAATTCGGCCGAAGTGTGGGTTGCTATCGACAATGACGTGAAAGGTTTTTATCGTATTCATAACTTGTATAGGGAAGGCGTTAAAGAAATGGCTGCAAAGCTGGAAACAAAAAATTACCAACTGCATATTCTCTCCGGCGATAATGATTCAGAAAGGAAACGGTTGCAGACTTATTTCCCATTAGCTCCATTGATGTTTAATCAATCTCCGCAGGACAAACTGGAATACATCAAAGAATTAAAAGAGAATTCTGCACGAAGAGTATTGATGCTGGGTGATGGTTTAAACGACGCAGGCGCATTAAGGCAAAGTGATGTTGGTATAGCTGTGAGCGAAAACACAAGCCAGTTTACTCCCGCGAGTGATGGTATTCTTGACAGCCATAACGTAAATAAACTGGACGCATTTTTAAGTTATGCAAGAGCAGGAAAGAACGTAACCCTGGCAAGCTGGATCATCTCAATTCTTTACAATTTTGTTGGATTGAGCTTTGCACTCAGCGCAAATCTATCGCCAATGGTTGCGGCTATTCTTATGCCAATCAGCTCAATCACCATTGTAACCTTTGTGACCATAGCAACCGGTATCGCCGCCAAGCAAAGAGGACTTTAAAGCTGATTTTAGTCATGTTTTTGAATGACACGTCTCATTCGTGGCGGAGCTCTATAAAAATACTTTTGAATCCTTAAACCCCTTTCTATGAGCGTACTTATTGTGCTTGTTATAGTAAGTGTTATAGTGGCAGGATGTTTTCTTGCCGCATTTATATGGAGTGTTAGGAAAGGCCAGTACGACGATGATTACGCTCCTTCTGTCAGAATTCTTTTCGACGATACAGTTTCAACCGAAGATAAAAATCCTAATTAAATAAAATCAACAAGATGCAATTGGAACAATCAACTCTAACAACGCATGTTGCAGAACCACCTGTAACCGGGAAAAGGGAAACGTTCTTCTACGACAATGCCATCGTTAGCAATTTCGCTATCGCCACTATTATTTGGGGCGTAGTTGGGATGCTTGGCGGGTTGTATGTCGCTTTTGAACTGGTGTTTCCCAAAGTATTAAATGTGGGCCCGTGGTTCAACTTCGGTCGTTTACGGCCACTCCATACAAATGCCGTCATCTTCGCATTTGTAGGTAATGGAATCTTCATGGGTTACTACTACTCGATTCAACGTTTGTTGAAATCAAGAATGTGGAGCGACAAGCTGAGTAAAATTCACTTCTGGGGATGGCAGGCTATTATTGTTGCTGCTGCCATCACTCTTCCTCTTGGTATTACCACCAGTAAAGAGTATGCAGAACTGGAATGGCCTATAGATATTGCAATAACAGTGATTTGGGTAATCTTCGGTTGGAATATGTTTGCCACGATTTTAAAAAGAAGAGAAAGACATTTATATGTTGCTGTTTGGTTTTACATCGCAACATTTATTACCGTTGCTGTACTTCACGTTGTAAACTCAATAGAAATACCAGTTAGTTTTTTTAAAAGTTATCCCGTGTATGCAGGCGTTCAGGATGCATTGGTGCAATGGTGGTATGGACATAATGCGGTTGCGTTCTTTCTAACTACTCCTTATCTCGGTTTGATGTATTACTTCATGCCGAAGGCTGCTAATCGTCCGGTATATTCTTATAAGCTTTCCATCATTCACTTCTGGGCTTTGATCTTTTTATATATCTGGGCTGGTCCCCACCATTTGCTTTATACTGCTTTGCCTAACTGGGCGCAATCACTTGGTATCGTGTTTTCATTCATGCTCATCTTCCCAAGCTGGGGTGGTATGATCAATGGCCTGTTGACATTGCGTGGAGCATGGGATAAAGTTCGTGATGATGTGATCTTGAAATTTATGGTGGTTGCTGTTACAGCTTATGGTATGGCAACGTTTGAAGGGCCGATGCTATCATTGAAAACGATCAATGCAGTTTCGCATTTTACTGATTGGACCATTGCACACGTTCACGTTGGTGGTTTGGGCTGGAACGGTATGTTAACCTTTGGTATTCTCTATTGGCTAATTCCAAGAATTTTTAAAACAGAACTATATTCTAAAAAGCTAGCCAACTTCCACTTCTGGATAGCAACGCTTGGCATCTTGTTCTGGGTTATTCCAATGTATTGGGCTGGATTCATGCAATCATTTATGTGGAAACAATTTACCCCAAGCGGACAGTTGAAATATCAATTCCTGGAAACCGTAACCTTTATGAAACCATTCTATGCTGTTCGTGGATTTGGTGGATTATTGTTTGTTACCGGTGCAATTGTAATGATGTACAATTTATTTAAGACAATTGCCAAAGGAAAAATTGTTGCCAATGAGCAAGCAGAAGCACCTGCCTTAGTTGGAGCTTATACACGGCATAAAGGTGAACATTGGCACAGGTGGATTGAAAGGAAACCAACTCCTTTATTCATTGCCACGTTAATTGTGATTTTGATTGGTGGTGCTGTTGAAATGATCCCGACTTTCATGATCAAGTCAAACGTACCAACCATTGCAAGTGTAAAACCTTATACTCCACTTGAGCTGCAGGGAAGAGATATTTATGTTCGTGAAGGTTGTTATTTATGCCATTCTCAAATGGTCCGCCCGTTCCGTTCAGAAACAGAACGTTATGGTGAATATTCAAAAGCCGGAGAATTTATTTATGATCATCCGTTCCAGTGGGGATCAAAAAGAACAGGGCCGGATTTAGCCCGTGAAGGAACAGGAAATTTGAAGAAATCAAATGCCTGGCATTTCAATCACCTCGATGATCCGCAATCTATCTCGACAGGGTCAGTAATGCCTGCATATTCTTTTCTGATTGATGATGTACTTGATACAACAACAACCGCAGCTAAAATAAGAGCGATGCAAAAGTTAGGCGTTCCTTATCCGGCAGGTTATGATAAGACTGCAAACCAGGATTTGGTGAAACAGGCAGATGGAATTGCTGTAGACCTCAAAGCAAACGGCATCAAAGTCAAATCAGATAAAGAAATCATAGCCGTAATTGCTTACCTGCAAAGACTGGGAACCGATGTTACTAAAAACAAAGTGGTTGTCGAAAACAAATAATCATGTTCAAATTCATTAAACAATACGCAGAAACGATCAAGGGAATTGACATCTATCCTATCATTTCACTTTTCATTTTTCTTCTCTTCTTCATTGTCGTGTTATGGTACGTGAAAAAGATGGATAAAACCAGTGTTGAAAAATTGAGCAATCTCCCTTTTGATGCTGAAGACGATAACAGTTATGCAAATACAATTTAAACAAGCTGAATCATGAGAAATCCATTTAAATATATTACTTCCTCCCTGCTGTTTGCATTGATTGCAACAACTGCTTCAGCACAGGATACTACATCGAAGGCTGCAACGGGCAACGGCGACTCGTGGTTGTATTGGACAACAGCGGCTGTGTTAATTGCCATATTCTTTTTCCTTGCTGTTGTTTTGTACAGTGCTAATTCAGTAATGAAGAAAGAAGGAAAGTTATCTTTCAATGACTGGTGGTCAACCATGAATCGCCAGTTTTTTACAAAAGCAGTTCCGGTTGAAAAAGAAGCCGATGTTTTACTTGACCACGATTACGATGGCATCAAAGAGCTAGACAATGCTTTACCACCATGGTGGAAATATGGATTCTATTTCACAATTGCTGTCGCTGCCCTTTACGTTCTTCGTTATCATGTTTGGGGAACAGGTCTGAATCCAAAACAGGAGTACGACCAGGAAATGAAAGTTGCTGCTGCTCAAATTGAAGAGTTTCGTAAAAAAGCAGGTGACATGGTCGACGAAAAAACAGTTACCATGGCGGATGCTACAGGCATTGCGGAAGGCGATAAACTTTTTCACTCAAATTGTTTTGCTTGTCATGGTGCAAAAGGCGAAGGTGGTGTAGGCCCAAACCTGACTGACAACTATTGGCTGCATGGCGGAACTATAAATGATGTTTTTAAAACCATCAAGTATGGTTATCCGGACAAAGGCATGCAGTCATGGGAAAAAATGTATTCGCCTGGTCAAATAAAAAACCTTGCAAGTTATGTGAAGACTTTGGCAGGGACCAATCCTCCAAATCCAAAAGCTCCGCAAGGTGACCTGTTTACAGAAGGAAAAACAAATAGTACTGCCGTAGGAAAAGACAGCACTGCTAAAAAATAATGGAAACGCTAAACGAAAAATACCACGAGATAATTGAAGAAAAGAAAGATCTGATTGATCAATCTTTTCGCGACTCCGTTGCCACTATCGATAAAAAAGGCAAAAGGAATTTCTTATTTCCTAAGAAGCCAAAGGGTAAATTATACCGCTGGCGAACGATCGCTTCGTTGGTTTATCTGGCGATATTTTTTACGCTTCCTTTTATTAAAGTTGGCGGCCAGCCGCTGTTCCTTTTTAATGTAATTGAAAGAAAATTCATCCTGTTCGGTCAGATCTTCTGGCCACAGGACTTCTTCATTTTTGCCATAGGCTTTTTGGCCTCCACAGTTTTCATCATTGTATTTACTGTGGTTTTTGGAAGAGTGTTTTGCGGTTGGGCATGTCCCCAAACTATTTTTATGGAAATGGTTTTCCGAAAAATTGAGTTTTGGCTCGATGGTGATGCACAAAAGCAGAGACAATTGAAGGCCATGCCATGGAATGCTTACAAGATCAGGAAAAGAGCAACAAAAATGGCTGTTTTCTATGCCATATCATTTATCATTGCCAATTTCTTTTTGTCCTACCTCATTGGAATGGATGATGTAAAAAAGATGATTACTGAGGGTATTTCTGCCAATTACGGAACTTTCTTTACACTCGTTGGTTTTTCTACTGTTTTCTTTTTTGTTTACTACTGGTTCAGGGAACAAGCTTGTATTGTTGTTTGTCCATATGGACGCTTGCAAGGCGTATTACTCGATAAAAAATCAATGGTGGTTGCCTATGATTTTGTAAGAGGTGAGCCAAGAGGTAAACTGAAAAAAGCAACTATTAATCCCGATCAGGGCGATTGCATTGATTGTTTCGCCTGTGTTCGTGTTTGTCCTACAGGAATTGACATCCGTAATGGAACGCAATTAGAATGTGTGAACTGCACTGCATGTATTGACGCATGCAATGCAATTATGGATAGCATTGACAAGCCAAGAGGGTTGATTCGGGTAGATTCCGAAGAAAATATAGAACACGAGAAAAAGAAAAAATTCAATTGGAGAATTGGGGCTTATTCTACCATACTCGTTTTGCTGGTTGCGTTTTTAGCTTACCTGTTGATCAGCCGTAACGATGTTGACGCAACTATTTTACGTACACAGGGACAGATTTTTCAGGAGCAGCCCGACGGAAGAATTTCGAACATGTTCACCGTGAAACTGGCTAACAAAACAAGAAGAGATATTCCAATGACATTGAAGCTTGTGAACATGAAAGGTCAAATTGAAATCGTTGGAAACAATCTTACGGTTCCCGCCGAATCTTATTTCCAGTCGCCAATTTTTGTGAAGGTTGATAAAAGTCAGGTCACAAAAAGAAAAATGAAATTGCTCATAGCAGTTTATGAAGGAAACAAAAAACTTGAAACAGCGGAAACCACTTTCCTTGGTCCCGCCGAATAACCATAAAAACATTGAAAATGAAAATCAGTTGGGGACACAAAATCTTATTCGTTTACCTGGGTTTTGTCATTGGCATTATGGTACTTGTCTTTCTTGCCAATCAACAAAAATTTGACCTTGTAACTCCAAATTATTATGATGCGGAGCTAAAGTTTCAGAATGTAATTGACCAAAAGCAAAGAGTGACCGAATTGTCGGCTCCTCCGAAAATCGCTCATTCTGTTAATAGCGTAAGCATTCAGTTGCCGGACGAATTTTTAAACAAGAATGTAACAGGAGAATTGTATCTCTACCGCCCTTCCGATGCTTCAAAGGATTTAAAAACAAATTTTGAAACCACTAAAAGCCTTGTTGAGGTTTCGTTTAAGAATAATCTTTCCGGAGCATACGAACTAAAATTGTCCTGGCAGGCCGATGGAAAAACTTATTACAACGAACAAAGAATTTTCTTCTAATGAACATTGATCAAATCATAAGTATGGCATTTGTGATGGGACTCATTGGAAGTTTCCATTGCCTTGGTATGTGCGGGCCTATTGCCATGTCCTTACCAATGGGACATCGCAACAATTCAAGCCGGTTGCTTGGCGGAGTAATTTACAACTTGGGAAGGGTGTTTACTTATTCTTTTCTTGGATTGATTCTTGGACTGGCGGGCGGTCTTCTTATCTCTCCGAAAATTCAAAATATTGTTTCTATCACTTTTGGATCATTGATTGTTATTTATCTTTTATTACCGTCTAAAACAAAAACAGCATTAAAGATTTCGCCTAATCAAGCTTTGTTAGTTCGATTGAGAAAGCAAATTGCAAAATTCCTTTACATAGAAAACAATAGTTCATTATTTGGTATCGGAATGCTGAATGGCCTATTACCATGTGGCATGATCTATCTCGCATTGACTTCATCTTTTCTTGCGGGTAATGCAGTTAAAGGAAGCCTGTTTATGTTTTCATTTGGGATGGGCACCTTCCCTACTATGCTGGCTGCAGTTTTTTTTGGAAGTTTTGTTAATCAACACATCCGTTCAAAGCTTCGTAAACTGGTGCCGGTATTTTTATTCTTTATGGCTGCACTTTTAATTGTTCGTGGGATGAATTTGGGTATTCCGTATTTAAGTCCTTCATTACCTATGCAACATTCTCCTGCCGTGACTTGCCATTGAGCTGAGCACTTTTAATAGAGTTGATTATGTTACCGGCCTATTACTGCTATCAACGCCTGTTGTGTCACTCACTTATACGTTCAGAATTCTATTGGGCATAGTTCGATCAATCTGCCGGGAAGGATATTGTGTTCGGCTATGGCAATGGAACAACCATTTAAGACTGATTGTGCATTTGACGATAAGAATTACCAAAAGTACAAGTGTGCGACGCAACCAACACTGATGGTAGCAACTCAGCCGGGTTCAAAATAATTGCTAATCATTGTTCCTTTTTTTTCTGTCTCTAGACACTGTCTCTGGCTTATTTGTCCGGCGAAAAAATTTTCACCGATCTCACCATGTTGTTTACCGAGAATTCAATGAATCATAACCTGTATCCCCTTGCCTTCCGCTGTTTTGCATTGTTACTTTGACTTAAAATCAAAAACAATGAACGAGCAAGATTTTAAAAACAGGATAGAAGAAAGATTCGGTGGCGACCCAAAGATGAGAAGTCGTGGACGAGTACTTACTGGTTTATTACTGTTCTTCATAGGTATTTTATTATTATTAAGAACTTCCAACTGGATTTGGTTTCCTGATTGGTTCTTTACATGGCCAATGATTCTGATTGCCATTGGAATTTTTACCGGGCTTAAACATGGTTTTCGCGGAGGCGCCTGGATGGTGTTTTTATTGATTGGCGGCGTATTCCTCGCTAATGAAATTGATCACACTTTTCACATGGAGCGATATGTGTGGCCAATTATCCTCATTGCCATCGGTATCGGCTTTATTCTTCGCCCCAGAGGCCATCGCCATCACTGGCGCAAATACCAGCGGTATCATTATGATGCAAAATGGCAGCAAGCGCCTGATGCGGTTGGATCTTCCACTGAAAATATTGGTACAATGCAAGGCGATTATGACCGCAGGGATTTTATTGACATCACTGCAGTCTTCGGAGGTGTTAAAAAAAACGTTTTGAGTAAGAACTTTAAAGGTGGCGATGTTACAAGTTTTATGGGAGGCTCTGAGATCAACCTTTCCCAAGCCGATTTTGAAGGACGTATATCCATTGATGTAACTAATGTTTTTGGCGGAACAAAACTGATTATTCCGCCTACATGGGACGTACAAAACGATATCACGGCAGTCTTTGGTGGTGTGGAAGATAAAAGGCAACTGAGTGGCGTACCCATGGACCCGAATAAAGTTTTAGTGCTCGATGGAACCTGCATGTTCGGAGGAATAGAAATCAGGAGTTTCTAAATTTTAATAGCAATACAATCTTCACCCTCAGGAAATTTACTAACGGTTGCGCTGCATTTTCCAAACCAACTTAAAACCTTTCCACATGAAATGGTACTTGGCTAAAATTGTTTTCCAGATCATTTGCGGTGACGGAGACCACACGGCACAATTTGATGAACAGTTAAGATTAATTGCTGCTTCCAATGAAGATGAGGCATTTGAAAAGGCAAGCGCAATGGGAAAAAATGAAGAAGACAGTTTTTATAATCTAAAACAACAATTGGTGCGTTGGCAGTTTGTAAATGTTTCGGAGTTGTATCGTTTAAGCGAATTGATTGATGGTACGGAAATGTACTCACGCATTAATGAAGTGGATGATGCGGATGCTTACATTAACTTCGTTCACCGCAGGGCAGAATCGATCCAAAGAAAATACACGCACCAATTGTTGAATTTAATTTAAGGACTTGGCTACTTCTCCACTAACAACAATTCAATTTAAACTGGCATTTGCCGCCTGGTGGTTATGCTGGGGCGTGTTACACGCATTTGTGATGAACTGGTTTGGTTTTGCTTGGAATGTAGCCATCTGGGAAAGCGTTATCAATAATTTGCTGTTAGCAGGATGCGCTTTATTGGTTACAATCACACTACAATTTTATATACCTCAAAAAAACAGATATGGTTATATTTTGGGTTTATGTTCTGTTCTTGCTATTCTTTGGCTTTTTCTGAGCAGATCGTTATTGATGTTAGTTTTAAAAGAAGCTTCAGATTACGAACGCTTCTTTTCGCAATCTGTCCCTATCCGCTTTGCTATTGGATTTCTAATTATCGGCTGTATGGCTTTGATCAGTGTATTATGGTACACCATAAATGATCAGCGGGAAATTGAAAAAAGAAAAGAAGAAGCCGACAAACTTTCGAGAGATGCAGAATTGTTTAAACTGCGTCAACAATTACAACCTCATTTTTTATTCAATAGTTTGAATTCAATTAATGCATTGATTGGTTCGCAGCCCCAGAAGGCAAGAAATATGATACAGCAACTGTCAGATTTTTTGCGGGGCACTTTGAAGAAAGAAGATCATCAATGGATTAGTTTGGAAGAGGAATTGCAGCATTTGCAATTGTATTTGGAAATTGAGAAAGTAAGATTTGGCCATCGGCTTTCAACTTTAATTACAAATGAAACCTCGGGAATGAAATTACCAGCCATGCTATTACAACCTGTGGTAGAAAACGCCATCAAGTTTGGACTGTATGATACTGTTGGCGATATTACCATCAGCATAGATGCCAAAAAAGGCGACGGCAGTTTGGTATTACAAGTGCAAAATCCATTTGACCCCGAAACGTCTTCGCCAAGGAAAGGAACAGGTTTCGGTTTAAGTTCTGTTCAGCGAAGATTGTATTTATTATTTGCAAGAAACGACCTTTTGAAGACCGAGATCAACGAGCAATTGTTTACTACAACAATTAAAATTCCACAACAAAAATGATCAGATCAATTATAATAGATGATGAACCGCTGGCAAGATCAATTGTAAAAGAATATTTACAGGACCAGAAAGAGATCGAGGTTTTACAGGAATGCAACGACGGTTTTGAAGGCGTAAAAGCTATTATGCAACATAAGCCGCATTTGATTTTTCTCGATATTCAAATGCCAAAAATTAACGGGTTTGAAATGCTGGAGCTACTTGATGAAAAGCCATCAGTAATTTTTACAACTGCTTTTGATGAATATGCAATTAAGGCCTTTGAAGCACACGCGGTAGATTATTTGTTGAAGCCGTTCACAAAAGAAAGATTCGAAAAGGCGCTGGAAAAATTTTTCGGCCAGGCGCCTGTTCAAAAAAAGAATACAGAGGAGTTGTTGCAATCTGTAACACATCTCCCATCACAGTCAGAAAGAATTGTTGTGAAGACAGCAGGCAAGATCAAGATCATTCCCATTCCTGAAATTTTATACCTCGAAGCTGCAGACGATTATGTAAAGATTCATACGAAAGAAGGTGCCTTTCTCAAAAACAAAACAATGGGATTTTTCGAGAATTCATTGCCACAAGATCAGTTTGTGCGCATACATCGTTCTTACATTTTAAATGTGCAGGAGATCACGAGAATAGACCCCTACGAAAAAGAAAATCATCTTGCGATATTACGTTCGGGTGCAAGAATACCCGTGAGCAAGAATGGTTATGGTAAATTGAAAAAAGTGCTTGGCTTATAAATACGAAAGCCCTCACAATTGTGAAGGCTTTCAACCATAGGCACCATCCGTCATTTATGCAGCGTTATGGCGGACAAATGTGTATCCTCTCCTTTTCTAACAAAAACATTGTTGATGGTCGTATCTACATATCCGTTTTGTGCATCGATGAGCACCTGGTAAGTTCCCGCATTCAATCCAACAATTTTATATTCGCCTTCTCTTTCCGGGATGGCAGTTGCAGTATCGGTTCCCATAATTGCCTTTACAATCGGGTCAGCATCTCTTGGAAAAACTTTTCCTTCAATTCTTCCTGACTGGCTGTGTGTAAATATTTTGATGTGCGGTTTTAAAAGGAAGCCATTGTTATTTCCCGAACCGCTATTGTCAACCCGGATGGAGTTCCCGGCATCAAAATCGATCCAGAAAAACACTTGGCTTCCTGACACGTCAAAATTGGTGTTGTCAAGATTAGCAACGACCTGCCTGTCATCGCTTTTAATTTTCAACGGGTAAGATTGGCTGTTTTTCATAAGGCTGTTATTTGTTCCAAGCGTCAGGCGGATTTTGCGTATTTGGTTATTCGGCAGTGTTCCGTTGGCAAACAAAGTATCAAGACCGTTACGGAAACGAAGAATATTGTACACTCCGGCATGAATGTTAAGTGTGGTCCAACTATCGTTTGTTGAGTTGCTGTCTTCAACTTTTACTTCCAGCTTTTGGATATCGATGAAAACACTATCAAAAATTGGCGTTTGATGATCTGTTAAATAAATTTTGGCGGTGGCAGGGCCATTAGGTTTTTGACTTTGCTGGAACGAAGATGATTTTTCCTTTGTACAGGCGTAGAGCCCAATGAATAAAATACTAAGCCCAAAGGTGGAGCGGATGATTTTTGTGCTTTTCATAAACGGTGCTTTACCGTTAGTAAACACCGGTGTTGTAATTGTAACCTGTTTGATAAAAATTAAAAAAGCTACCCAAATGGATAGCCTTTTCACTGCTTAACGTTCTGCTTATGATTCTTCTTTATCTAAACTTGTGTCTCGATTAGAAGATTGATCGTTTGTTTTCTTTTCCGGTACAGATGGTTTTTCACCTGTCTGTAGACCATGATAGGATTTTCCACGATCGGCTGATTGTCCGAAACCCTGGTTACTCTGGTTTCCTGCACCGCGACCCGAACTCCCTGCTTTGTTGTTATCACCTCTTCCGGACATGTTTTTAAAATTTAAATTCTTACAAGACTATCTTTATGCAGTTATTATGCCATTCATGCTATGAAAAAATTATTTTTGCCACTAACTGCCACCCTTGCTTTTAATTTTTCCCTGGCTCAACAAGTGAAAGATAGCACGGAGCTATATTCTTCGCTCCCGGATGTCACTGTCAAAGCATTTGAACAAAACAAAGCTTCAATGAATGTTCCGGCTGCTATTAACCTGATTAATAAACAGGCATTGGGGTTATCGAGTCCTACATCAATTGTTCAGGCTGTAAATATTACGCCGGGAGTAAGAATGGAGGAACGTTCGCCCGGAAGCTATCGGTTCAACATTCGCGGCAGTTCATTGCGGTCACCGTTCGGCGTTAGAAACGTAAAAGTCTACTATAATGACATTCCTATAACAGACCCTGGCGGCCAAACTTACTTGAACGAGCTCGGTTATTATAATTTCAATTCTATCGAAATTATAAAAGGACCTGCCAGCAGTCTTTATGGAGCAGGGACTGGTGGTACAATGCTCATTGAGAGCATGAATCAGAATGAACAAGCGGGAGTTTCTGCAGCTTACACAACCGGCAGTTATGGATTACAAAATATTTATGCAGGAGTTTCTACAGGCTCTGAAAAATTAGTCAGTCGCGGAACTTTCCAGCACCAGCAAAATGATGGTTACAGAAATCAGTCTGCATTGAGAAGAGATATTCATAGCTGGACCGGCTTGTTTAAAATGAATGAAAAGAAATTTTTGAAAATTTCTTATTTGTACGGAGATCTTTTTTATGAAACGCCTGGTGCACTTACTAAGGCAGAATATGATGCCAATCCAAGAGCGGCTCGTCCTGCAGCCGGAGGTTTTCCCAGTGCCGAACAAGCCAAGGCTTCTATTCGTGAAAGAATGTTTTTGGCTGGTCTTTCCTATGTGCAGCATTTTGCTCCTAAATGGGAAAACAAGTCCGTTTTATATGGCATGTTCACAGAGTTAAGAAATCCGGCTATACGCAATTATGGAAAAAATTCAGAGCCGCATGTCGGTGGAAGAACATCTTTTTCTTTCACCCAGCCCTTCAACCGATCATCATTCAAATTTATTTTCGGTGGCGAATGGCAGGAAGGTTTCAGTTCTGTTGCGATTCACAAAAATGTAAATGGAAGTCCGGATTCGCTACGTACTTACGATGAGATTCATAACAGGCAGCAAATGATTTTTTCACAGGCTTCTTTAGACATTAACGGAGGTTGGTCATTAATTGGAGGGGCAAGCTGGAATTGGCTGAATGTACGGTTTGAGAGGTTTTCTCCCGCAGCCTTAGGATTTTTAAAAAGAAAATTTGATAATCAGATAGCGCCGCGAATCGCTTTGATGAAGAAACTAAAACTGGATAAAAATGAGATCAATATTTATTCTTCAGTTTCGAAAGGGTTTTCACCGCCAACAAGAGACGAATTGGTGCCTACTGGTGGAGCGATCAATCTTGAATTAAACGCGGAAGACGGTGTAAATTATGATGTTGGAATAAAGGCAAAACTCTGGAGCGAATTTTATGTTGATGCGAATGCTTTTTGGTTTGGCTTAAGAAATACAATTGTTCAAAGGCGTGATGCCGGAGGCGGTGATTATTACACTAATGCAGGAAAAACGAATCAACACGGTATTGAAACCACTATCCGGTATCCATTATTTCAAAACAAATTATTTGAACAGAGTTTGTTTTGGATAAGCCATACATGGCACGATTTCCATTATAGTGAATTTAAGCAACTCACTTCAGACTACTCCGGTAAGCAAATGCCCGGAGACGCAAAGCATGCCTTTTCAACTGGTATTGATGCCATTACAAAAGGCGGATTCAACACAACTCTCACTTATTACTACAGTGGAAAAATTCCCTTGAATGATGCTAATACTGCTTATGCAAACGCATATAATATTGTCGGTGCAAAGATTGGCTATAAAAAACAGGTTGGGGATAAATGGCAGTTCAGACTCAATGCAGGCATTGATAATTTGCTGAATGAAAAATACAGTTTGGGAAATGATTTGAACGCCGCTGGCGGAAGATATTACAATGCTGCACCGGTCAGAAATTATTATGTTTCCGTTATAGTGCAGTGGATAAGCAAGAAGATATTGTTGTAAGAGTCACGCACGAATGCAGGATAGAATTGTTGTAATAGAAGAGTGCAATCTTTTTTCTTACACTCGGGATAAATTCCATGAAGACCTGGAAATAATTATGTCGACTAGAAATAAAAAAGATCATGGTTGCTCATGATCTTTGGATTTTCCTGAACGTAAAAGTCTTATCTCAACTCTTCACTCGTAAATGCTAATGGCAACAAGCGGCTTGCACTATCAATAACATATACAGGTCCCGTCATTCCGCCCAATATCAATTGCATTGGATGCTCTACCCTTTCTTCGTACTCCTGTAAAGTTTGCCTGCAAATACCACATGGAGAAATCGGGTGATCACTTTTTACGTGCTCACTTTTATAGCTTATAGCCATTCTTTGAATTGGCACTTTAGGAAATAAAGTAGCTGCGGTTGAAAGAAGTACTCTTTCGGCGCAAAGTCCTGCAGGGAAAGAGGCATTCTCCTGGTTACTTCCTGAAACTACTTCGCCATTTGTAAGTTTTGCAACAGCACCTACCTGGAAGTTTGAATACGGAGCATAAGCATTTTCTGTAACATGCCTTGCTTCGTTCAATAATCCTCTCATATCCTCCGGTAATTCATCAATGCTCTCAAACACTTTGTAGTTGAATTCGAATTTATTTTCTTTCATAGTTTATTATTAAGACAAAAAGTCCCGCTTTGTGCGGGACGGTTAAAGTTAGTTATTTTACGCTTCGGAACAACCGGTTCCATCGTGGCCCCCCTTCCCAACTGAACCAGATAATAGAAGCTCTTCCCACAATTCTATCTTCGGGAACAAAACCCCAGTAACGTGAGTCCTGCGATTCCAAACGATTATCTCCCATCATCCAGTAATAATTCATTTTAAAAGTATATGAGCTTACTTCCTTTCCATTTAAAAGGAACTTTCCATTTCTCATTTCAAATTGGTTGTGTTCATAGACACGTATAGCTCTTTCATACACTGAATAATTTTCGGGAGTCAGCGTTAAGGTTGCGCCTTTTTTTGGAATCCATATCGGTCCAAAATTATTTCTTGTCCATTTGTGAATGGAATCATATGGAAACACTTCTGTTTCGTCAAAGTCGGTGTTTGGTAAAATTTGCCTCGCAAAACCATTCTTTAGCATTTTGTCTCTCGCATCCGCTGTTAACCACAAAAAGTAAACGCCTTGTTGGCCCGCGGGATAAACATCTTTATCAAAATCCACATCATACTCATCTTTCAAAACTTCAGCATCAAGGCTTGCAAACGTTGTAGTCACCTTATAATTCATTCTTGACTTTGGAGGATCTGGTTCCATTTGCCCGTTTGCCTTAACCTGGTTGTTGATTACTTGTATGGTGTCACCGGCAATGCCTACACAACGCTTGATATAGTTATCTGATTTGTCGGCAGGATGCACAACAATTGGATATTCATCCGGATGCTCGAGAACATATTTGTATTGTGGATAGTTACGGTTAGATGGATCAGTTGCAACAACTCTCTTTACATCGTAATAAGGCGTCTTTGATTGAAAGTCAGGATCATTAATTACCGTATCACCGGCTGGAAAGTTAAATACCACTACATCGCCTCTTTTTACAGGCGAAGCAAACCAGCGAATGTATGGCAGTTCCACTGCAGTAGTGTATGACCTTGCTTTTGTGCCGGGAATGTAATTATGAATGAAAGGAATTGACAGCGGTGTGTTCGGAATCCGTGGCCCATATGCAAACTTGCTTACAAACAAAAAATCGTTGATCAGTAAAGTTTTTTCCATGGAGCCGGATGGAATTGTATAAGCTTCAAAAATAAACGTACGGATTAGTGTTGCTGCAACTATTGCAAAGATGGCAGCATCAACCCATTCTCTCCATCCTTGTTTTTTATACTTCCTCGCAGCTTCCGGTCCTATGTATTGAATTTTTGGAGAATAACCCAGGTACGGAAAATAAAAAGGAGCAAACAATGCTGCCAGTGTATGTTCCCAAAATGTAAAACGCCCAAATAGTTTTACAAATTCAATAAAAATTCCGGGGCTGATAAACCATCCAACAACAGGAATAAATTGCCAGAAGACCCAGTGCCTGGGACGTTTAGCGAGATCCTGCATTACCCAGGTATTGTAAAAAGGGACAAATGCCTTCCACTGTTCAACACCTGCCTTTTGAAACATCTTAGCTAAACCAAACGATGGAAGAAAAACGATTAACAAAGAAATGAAATAGACGGTTAGTACGTGCGAAAGAGGCATTGGTCAGTTTTTAAATCGAACAAATTTATCATTTTAAAGTCCTTATGTAAGGAAATCAAAACAAAGTTTTGCTAAAGTACGCCAATGCAAATATTATTTTGGCTGAACATAATTCTTGACATCTTCCTTGCTTATCGTTTTGCCCGAGAGGATCACCAATCTTTCTACTACGTTTCTTAGCTCACGTATATTACCGGTCCAGTTGTAATCCTGCAATGCTTTTATAGCGTCGTCGGCAACTACTTTTTTTGGAATGCCGTAGTCTTCACAAATGTCTTCAAGAAATTTATCTACAAGCAAAGGAATATCGTCCTTTCTATCATTAAGAGAAGGAACATGAATAAGAATGACACTAAGCCTGTGATACAAATCCAACCTGAACGCTTTATTCTCTACTTCCTTCATCAGGTCCTTATTTGTGGCAGCAACCACACGGACATCAACATTAATGTCTTTATCGGCACCAACGCGGGTTATTTTTCCTTCCTGCAATGCCCTTAATACTTTCGCCTGAGCATTCAAACTCATATCACCAATTTCATCAAGGAACAAAGTGCCGCCATTAGCCTGTTCAAATTTTCCTATTCTTTGTTTAATAGCAGATGTAAATGACCCTTTTTCGTGGCCAAACAACTCGCTTTCTATAAGTTCACTTGGAATGGCTGCGCAATTCACTTCAACCATTGGCCCATCTGCTCGATTACTTTTTTCATGAAGCCAACGGGCAACCAGTTCCTTACCTACTCCATTTTCGCCGGTAATTAAAACTCTCGCTTCCGTAGGAGCTACTTTTTCTATTGTTTCTTTTATTCTTTTGATCGGTGAAGATTCACCAATCATTTCCTGGGCCTTAAAAGCTTTTCGCTTCAATGTTTTTGTTTCAGTAACCAGGCTGTTTCTTTCCATTGCATTGCGAATGGTGATCAGCAAACGGTTAAGATCAGGTGGTTTTTGAATGAAATCATATGCACCCTTTTTTACGGCTTCAACTGCTGTTTCAATATTGCCGTGCCCAGAGATCATAATGATTGGCACATCAGAGTTTATTTCAATAGCTTTCTGTAAAAAATCTAGCCCGTCTATCTTGGGCATTTTAATATCGCTCAGAACAACATCGTAGGTTTTGTCCTTGAATTTTTTCAGTCCTTCTTCGCCATCTACCGCTTCATCAATTTTATAGCCTTCGAACGATAGTATTTCGGAGAGTGTTTTGCGAATGGCTTTTTCATCATCTATAATCAAAATATTGGGCATACGTATCAGGGTTATAAGTTGGCAAAGAAACGAAATAGTAAGGTGGAAATTGTTAGCGGGAGTTTGTAAAAAAGAAAAAGGCCGGATAGAAATCCAGCCTCGTGTAAAATCCAATATCCTATGAAAAACCGAGACAAAGATGTGGGAGAAAGTTGGAATTTCAAAACTTATTTAAAGATATTTTTTTAACCAAGGGTAAATGATAATGAGCGAGTTGTATGGATTATAGCATTTTATGGTATAATCTCTACAATACGGGGAAGCTTATCCGCAGCACTTAAGAAATAACTATTCTAAAAATTTTAAAAAGTCTCCCGAAAATGAAAAAAGACCTTTCGGTCTTTCTCAAATTATTTCTGTAAGTACATTACATCCTTAACCAGCTTTACGGTTCTCGACACATCAGGCAATGCAGCTGCAACCAGGTTTGGTGCATAGTGCAAAGGAGCATCAGCGGCCGTAATTCTGCGAATGGGAGCATCCAGATAATCGAATCCCTCTTTTTGTATTTGGTAAGAAATTTCAGAAGAAACAGAGGCAAAGGGCCATTGCTCTTCAACAATTACAAGACGATTTGTTTTTTTTACACTTTCAAGAATGGTCATCCAATCTAACGGCTTGATCGTTCTGAGGTCAATAACTTCAGCGTTAATGCCTTCTTTTTCCAACTCTGCGGCAGCACCCAAAGCAACTTTCATCATTTTGTTGAACGAAACAATAGTAACATCACTACCCTCTTTCTTTATATCCGCTTTACCAAGAGGTATGTAATATTCTTCTTCCGGCACTTCACTTTTATCGCCGTACATAATTTCACTTTCCATGAAGATCACAGGATCTTCTTCATAGCGTATGGCCTGTTTCAGCAGACCTTTTGCATCATAACCATTGCTGACAGAAACTACTTTCAATCCGGGAATGTTTGCATATAAGGATTCAAATGCTGTGGAGTGCTGAGCTCCTAGTTGTCCGGCAGAGCCGTTAGGTCCGCGGAAAACAATTGGGCAAGTGATTTGTCCGCCGCTCATTGCCAGCATTTTCGAAGCGGTATTTAAAATTTGGTCTATCGCCAATGTTGCAAAGTTCCAGGTCATGAACTCAATAATAGGACGAAGACCATTTTGAGCAGCACCTACGCCGATGGCTGCAAATCCTAATTCCGCTATTGGAGTATCCAATACACGGCGCGGACCGAATTCTGCCAGCATTCCCTGGCTTACTTTATAGGCACCATTATACTCAGCAACTTCTTCACCCATTAAAAAAACGCGGTCGTCACGGCGCATTTCTTCACTCATAGCTTCACGCAGGGCTTCACGAAAGGCAATTTGTCTCATGTAAGATTTTTAAGCGGGGCAAAAATATCGCACTGGCGTCATTATATCAAAAGATGTTGAAGATTACAGCCTGCTTTAAAACAATTGCAGGTTTTTTGAGATTTCTTTAATAAGTGAAATTTATTGCTGTTTTAAACATTCCCTCGCTAATACGTTTACGGTTGAATCGTACTTGATATACTTTGCATCATTTGCATTGGGATATTTAGCTACAACCTTTTGAAGCAGGCAACTGCAATATGTTTTAGGATCTTTTATGTCTTTATTAGTTGTAGCACTACTTAGGCACCCGGAGTAAAAATCAGCTTTGTCCTTGTCAGTCCATTTTCTCTTGCAGGAAAGAAGGCTTAATAGTAATAAAAGAAAAAAATAGTACCTCATTAAAGCAATACTACGACAATTTGTGTTGGCTGAAAATTTGCAAAACCTTTCCCATGAATTGGACACAGGTGATTGGAATTGCAGCCGGGATTTGTACATCTACATCGTTGATACCACAGGTT
This sequence comes from Flavisolibacter sp., assembly GCA_035554655.1. GTDB lineage: Bacteria > Bacteroidota > Bacteroidia > Chitinophagales > Chitinophagaceae > Flavisolibacter. The sequence continues at coordinate 55,851 of DATMIF010000026.1, read as the reverse complement.
GTAAAAACTATAAAGAAAAAAAAGGCCGAAGATGTTTCGCTTGGAATGCTGCTGGTGCTCGCAACAGGAATTATTCTCTGGATAGTTTACGGCATCAAAAAAAATGATATTCCCATTATAGCAACAAATGCTTTTTCGTTACTAGTGAACATTGCCATGGTTATTCTTGGTGTTAAATACAAAAACAAAAAGCCTCTGTAATAAGAGGCCATGACTATTTTGAAAATTCTACTAGTACACGTTTTCAATCACCATTGCACTTGCCCCTCCTCCACCATTACAAATTCCGGCAGCACCATATTTGCCGTTATTCTGATTAAGAACATTGATCAGCGTTACAATAATTCTTGCGCCACTGCAGCCCAACGGATGCCCCAGCGAAACGGCGCCACCATGCACATTGACTTTTGCCGGGTCTAAATTCATCCTCTTTGTGTTTACAATTCCAACAACGCTAAATGCTTCATTCAATTCTACAAAGTCGATATCACCCATTTGCAAACCCGCTTTTTTTACAGCTACAGGAACTGCAATGCTTGGCGTAGTGGTGAATTGAACCGGGTCCTGCTCGGCGTCCGCATAACCACGGATAATTGCAAGCGGTTTTATGCCTAGTTCTTTTGCTTTCGCATTACTCATTAAAACAACTGCAGCCGCGCCGTCATTCATAGTACTTGCATTAGCAGCGGTAACGGTGCCTTCCTTTCCAAAGGCAGGTTTCAAAGAAGCAATCTTATCAAACTTCACGTTCCATGGGTCTTCATCCCTGCTTACAACTGTAGGCTCACCTTTCTTTGATGGAATTTCAACCGGTATTACTTCATCTTTGAATTCACCATTATCCCATGCAGCCTGGCTGCGCTTATAACTTTCAATTGCAAAAGTATCCTGCTCCTCGCGACTGATGTTATTCTCGCTTGCACAAATATCAGCAGCACATCCCATTGCGGTATTATTATAACAATCTGTCAATCCATCTTTCGCCAATCCATCAATCAATTTGGAATCGCCGTATTTGTTTCCCCAACGCAAGTTCTCAACATAAAAAGGAACAGAACTCATATTTTCCATTCCACCTGCAACAACAATATCACTATCACCAAGCAAAATACTTTGGGCACCTTGCGCAATTGCTTTCATGCCGCTGGCGCAAACTTTATTTACCGTGGTGCATACAACATTGTCGGGAAGGCCCGCATATTTCGCAGCTTGTCTTGCGGGTGCTTGTCCAAGATTGGCCTGGATCACACAACCCATCAACACTTCATTTACGTGTTCGGGTTTGATGCCTGCTCTTTCAACGGCGGCTTTTATTGCAATGGCTCCAAGTTTTGTTGCAGGAATGTCTTTCAATGCACCGCCAAAGCTTCCTATCGGGGTACGAACTGCAGAGACGATATATACTTCTTTCATATAGCAAAATTATAGCAGCGAAGATAAGGCAGTTAGAAGTTTGAGGTTGTGTTTCAGCGTTTACAGATCAATAGGCCCTTGCTTATTTTAAAAGCTTCCAAAGCAAGCGTTTTATTTATGTACTCAGCTATTTGCTACCATTAATCTTCAGTTGCGTCGCACTCTTGTACGTTCGGTAATTCTATTCATCACTTTCGACGTTACCTTTGATTATGTCCAAAGTTTTTCTATCGGCACAGTGGCGAAATCTCTTAATCGCAAACTATCTAATTGATCGCAACATTTTAAAACCATACCTCCCCTGTCATACCGAATTAGATGAATTCAATGGAAATTATTATGTAAGCCTGGTTGGATTTCTTTTTAAAGAAACGAAATTGCGAGGTATCTCTTTTCCTTTTCATCATACGTTTGAAGAAGTGAATCTTCGTTTTTATGTTCGATACAAAGACAATAACGAATGGAAACGCGGTGTGGTTTTCATGAAGGAAATTGTTCCAAAACGAATGATAACTTTTGTTGCTAATACAATCTACAAAGAGAAATATGCCACCCACAAAATGATGCATTCATGGACCGAAACAGGTAACGCATTAAATGTAGAATATAAATGGAAGGTGGACAATGAATGGAATTACATTAAAGCAGTTGCAGAAAATGAACCCATCAACATAAAAGAAAATTCGGAAGAAGAATTTATTACCGAACATTATTGGGGTTATACTTACGTAAGCAATGTTTGTACTGGTGTTTACGAAGTACAACATCCAAAGTGGAGAGTTCATACAGTTAAAAAATACGACATAAAGTGCAGCACAGAAAAGCTGTACGGAAAGGATTTTGTAGAAGCGTTAAGCCAAAAGCCTCATTCTGTATTTCTTGCGGAAGGGTCTCCCATTAAGGTAATGGGTGGTTCAAAGATTGTATCACCTCGCAATTTAATTTCACAAAAAGATTGACATTGAAAACAGAACAGCATTATACACTTATCGTTATCGGCGGAGGCCCTATTGGAATTGCCTGTGCACTCGAAGCAAAAAAACATAACATCGACTACCTGATTCTTGAAAAAGGGACGATTGTCAACTCCTTGTTCAACTACCCGGTAAATATGACTTTCTTTTCTACTTCAGAAAGATTGGAAATCGGCAACGTTCCTTTCGTATCAAACAATGCAAAGCCAACAAGAAGTGAAGCTTTGGAATATTATCGTCGGGTTGCAAAAGATAACCATGTAAATGTTCATCTGTTTGAAGAAGTGACAAACGTTACAAGATCTAAAATCTCAAACTCAAAATTCGTAACAGAGTATCAGGTGATAACTTCTAAATCAACATATACCTGCAATTTCATTGTTCTCGCAACAGGTTTTTACGGCATCCCCTATTTACTAAATGTTCCGGGTGAGCATTTACCAAAGGTCAAGCACTACTATGACGATCCTCATTTTTATGCTTTTCAAAAAGTGATTGTAGTAGGCGCACAAAATTCCGCGGTTGATGCTGCATTGGAAACCTGGCGCAAGGGTGCTGATGTAACCATGGTTGTCCGTGGGTCTGAAATTGGCAAACGCGTAAAGTATTGGGTGAAGCCTGATATTGAAAACCGAATTAAAGAAGGATCGGTCAAAGCTTATTTCAATTCTTCCCTCAAAGAAATTCGTGAAGATGAAGTTGATATCGAAACGCCTGATGGAATGGTAACACTGGAAAACGACTGGGTAATTGCAATGACAGGTTATCAGCCGGATCTTTCTTTCTTAAGAAAAATCGGCGTGGAATTATGTGATGATGAAACCTGCAAACCCACTTATAGCGAAGAAACACATGAGAGTAATCAGAAAAACATTTATCTCGCCGGGGTGATTTGTGGGGGCATGAACACGCATCGCCTCTTTATTGAAAATTCAAGAGAGCATGCTATAAAAATTCTAAACGATATAGCAAACAAGGTCACTTAACGGTATTGGCATACCATTGTACGAGGCAAAAGAAAGAGCTTCTTGGCTTTGGTGATTACTCTTCGGGCGAATTTTTTACCAGCGAAAGCTTGGCAAAATCAGAACCGGCAAATATCCTGGCAAGGCTGATATCATTTGATTTTTGATATGCTGGCAGGTTTTTCTGAGTAACAATTCTCCAGAAGTTTTTGGCTTTTAATTCCTGATAATCCCTTCCCTGAACGATAATTCCACGTACCGGATCCCTTTTCTTCAATTCAAAACGAATAATTTTCCCCTGTGGGATGGTTTCCTTTGCTAAAAATGTTTCAATTTGTTCGACTGTCATAGCGGGCTAAGGTAAGGGTTTAGCACATTCCTAACAATGGCCAAACGTTAAAAAATTGTCACGTAAGGATTTTAGATTATTTAGAATTCTAAAAGCCTGGACCAACTCAACAAAGAAAGATAAAAGCGCAACATAAGTTGCTGCGCTTCATACATGTGTTATATCAGTAGATTAATTACTTCCCGCAATGGCCGTGGTCTTTTCGTCTTCGTTCACGGAAGCTGCTTGTTTTACTAACTGAACCTCTGCGTGAATCTTAATTTCATTGCTTACTACCACCTGCCCTGCTTCAGTTACTGCATCCCAGGTTAAGTTAAAGTCTTTCCTATTGATCTTTCCTTCAACAGTAAAACCGGCTTTTTGTTGTCCCCAGGGATCTACTACGGTTCCTCCAAATTCAACTTTTAAGGTAATTGGCTTAGTTATTTCCCTGATAGTGAGGTCGCCATGAAGTGTTACATCGTCGCCATTTGATTCATATTTTTTACCAATGAATTTTAGGTGCGGGTACTTCTCTCCATTAAAAAAGTCATTTGACTTTAAGTGAGCGTCACGCTGGGCATTGTTGGTATCAATTGAATCAATATCAGCAGTGAATTCGATCTTTTTTGCCGTATTAAAATCATCAGTTTCCGTTTCCACTTCCAGGTCGAAAGTTTTAAAATAACCGGTCACAGTTGTGATCATGAGGTGTTTTACCTTAAACTGAATTTCAGAGTGTGCCGGGTCGATCTTCCATTTAATTGCCATAACGTTTGTTTTAAGTGTTGTTTATAATTTTTGTTAGTGTTTATGTTTGAATATCAAAAACGATTCCTTTTATTTTCATACTCATCAACAGCTTGATGAGATTTTGTGGATATACGATTACTTGTTCGCAGGTGCAGCTACCAGGGCTGCGTCAACGCTTGCTTTACCTCCGCCTGCAATGATGAGTGCTAAAGCTGCGCCTAAGAGGATGATGAAATATTCAATACCCTCTCCTTTCTGGTTGCCTGCCCAGTTCATGAAAAATCCATTAGCCGCATGAAACTTGAACATGATAATGGCAAATAAACCAAAGACACCAAGTGCAGCAACCCGGGTAAACAATCCCGCGATAATCATTAATGCCGCAATGCTTTCAATTAAGATGACGAGTAATGCCACGAAATAAGGAAGTCCTGCCTGGCCTGTTAAGAAGCCCATTGTTCCTTCAAAGCCGTAACCCCCAAACCATCCAAAAAGCTTTTGTGCTCCATGAACAAAGATGGTTGCGCCCAAGGCTAGTCTTGCAATCAACGCAGCCCAGTTGTCCGAATTTGTTGATAGTAGTTTTTTCATTTTAGTTTTTCTCTTTTGTTGTTTTAATTGTGTAATACTTTCCAGCCACCAACCCAGTTGTAATTGTATTTCATATTGAGTTGAATAAGAAGCGCTGTCATGTTTTCGAGGGTACGGCTTACGGAAAGGTTTCCGGCAATAATTGGATTAAAACCAGCTGTTGAAACAATCTCACTCACAGTTCTTACGGCATCCTCATCATTTCCCGCAATCAATACATCTACCCGCTTACCATCGATAACAGGCTGAGAAAAATCCGCTGCAAAAACGGTATTGAAAGCTTTTACCACTTTAGAATTAGGTAAGTGTGATTGTAGCTCCTCAGCAGCACTGCTGTCTGCCGGCGTTACCAGCCCATCGTATTTTTCATTCAAAGGATTTGAAATGCTGATCACAACTTTTTGTGTGGCTACTTCTTTAATTTTTTCTGCAACTTCTTTTTCTACTTTGTAGCCGACAGCAGGAATGATAATATCTGCTTCCCAACATGCATCAAAAGGACAGCCCATGCCATCAATATCAGCGGAAGGATTGGCGCTTTTAATTTCATTTATAATTTGTTCAACCTTTTCCTGGTGATTTGCGAACAGAAGCAATCTGAAATTTCCGTTTGCAAGTTTTTTTGCAATGGCAGAACCCATATTCCCCGAGGCCCCTATAATCGCTATTGTTTTCTTTGTTGCCATTTCACTTTGTTTTGCTCCACAAAGCTACCATGACAACAAGGCTCACACCATTGAGATGTGGTAAGAAATAGGCTTGATGTTTATCAATGAAAACTATTGATGTATGTCAAGGAAATAAGTAGTGAGAGTAAAGAATGAGAAGCATGTTAGCTTTTCGTCGCCATTTGTTTCCTGATGCGACTTAATGTTTCAGGTGTTATGCCAAGAAAGGAAGCCATCATATGTTGGGGAACACGTTGCGGAATGGTAGGACAACCATTAATGAGTTCGTTGTAACGTTCTTCTGCGGTATGACTGTGTGAACTTATTAATCGTCTCTGTGTAGCTATTAAATTGTTTTGAAGAAGGATCCGGAAATACCTTTCAAACTTTGGAATTTTTCGAAGCATTTCTTCTTCTGACTGGCGTGAAAGCAATAACAATTCGGAATCCTCCTGCGCATCAATATTATAAACAGCAGGCTCGCCGGTTAAGAAACTATAATGATCGCTGATCCACCACCCTTCAAAAGCAAATTGCATAATATGCTCGTTGCCTTTATCATCTACCGTGTAAGAGCGCAGCATTCCTTTTTCTACGAATGCCACATATTTGCAAACATCACCTTCCTGCAAAATGTATTGACGTTTCCGCAATTTTTTTGGACTAAAAAAAGATTTGCATAACTGCTTTTCTTCTTCCGTTAGCTGGATCTTTTCATCGAATTTTTGAAATAGTACTTCAAACATCAGCAGGTCTTATACAACAAAAATAAGCTGCACAAGAGAATCACGTCTTTTTTTGTTGAATCATTGCAGTAAAAGATGTTTAGTAAATGGTTGTAAGATGCTTCACATTTCATCCGCACTTGGTCCATACATTCCAGGTACAGGAATATTGAGTAAACGCAAATAAACAGACAATTGTCCGCGGTGATGGATCAAATGATTCATGGCCATGGAACGAATAACAGCAGCCCGTGGTAAACTAAAAATCACATGGTCGCCTCTTCTGAATGTCCACATCGCCATCATGTCTTCATCACTGGCATTTTGTAAATCTTCAACTGCTTTCCGAATGTTGTCTTCTGAAATTTTTACAAGATCATCAGCCGTTTTAATTTCAGGAACTTCCCGCTTCATAGTTGCCATATCAAAATCCGTTGAAGCAAGTGCACGGGAAGCCCATGAAGGTATTTGGGCAACATGCATAGCTAACAACCCGATCTCCTTAGATTTTTCATGAGGTTTCCAATTAAACTTGTCTATAGGGATTCTTTCCAGGATTTTTTTTGTCTGCATGCCTTCGTGTTCAATTTCTCTAATGATTCCTTGCCTGATCATACTTAAGTTTTGATTATTCTTCCTTATGCCCTGTTGTTTTTTTCAAATGTTCAAGTTTTTCAAACCCTTCCAGTTCGTGTTCAAATTTTTTCTGTAACTCTTCGGGGTGTTCAATTTGATGTGTAACATCTTTTTTCTTTAAAATCTTATACAATTGAATAATTGCTGTTAGTGCAAAAATGCCACCTATCACCCAATTAAGAATATTGGTGTTTGAATTGATTTTCTCAGCAATCAGTCGTCCTCCAAATATGAAGACGAGGTTTCCGAATAAAGTGCCAATACCAATACCCAAAATGTATAAATTGTAATGACTACTCTTTGGTAGTAAAACTTTTTTGGTGTAAAGCACAGTACTCCATCCAAACCAAAATGGAATTTGCACAGGGTTGATTGCACACATCCCGAATCCTAAAATGAATCGGTTGACTGTACTGCTCAGAATTACATTTTTATGAACGCTTGGATGTACTGCTGCATAAAAACTTGATACAGCAAGTGCAACAACAATCAGCAGGGTAACCCATTCCAGTAATTTGAAAAGCTTATGTTGTTTGCGAATCCAGTCCATGGCAATCAATGATAGCCGCACATAAATCATTTCTGCAAGAAGTGAACCCGAAGAAAAAAGAAAAGCAGGGTAAATTCCATCCGAAATTGATATCTGCATCGCAGCAACATTTAATGTGCCCAAAGGAAGTGAACCCAAAAAGCTTATGAGCATTCCCGTAAAAAATATGCGGACCAATTTCGACATGGGCGTAGTAGAAGGGTTTAATCCCGACAATATCGGAAAAGAATGAGATCAGTTGTTTTCAAATGCGCAATCATCACACCAATATTTCTGTGTCTTTTTCTTCAAGCAATTTCAAATTCTTCTTGGCTGCCTGTAAAAATTTCCAGCCTTTCATAAACGGCCAATAAGGTACACCATGGTTGTTATTGTACTTTGATATTTCGTACAATACTTTCCAGTGACGTAAAAAAACCTTATAAGCATCAAACAAAGAATGATTATTTTGATAAACATGGTTTGGTTCGGCGCCACTGCCATTGAATTCAAGAATGGTGAAATTTTTTCCTTTCCGTAGATCTTCTATCGACTCGCATTTGATATCATAACGGCCATAGTAAAACCTGGTACGATGACTTAATTCATCAAATAACTTTAGCATTTCGTCATCAACATGCTGATATAAATCAGAAAACTTTGCACCCCGGTTCAGATTGGCTGCATAGGTTAAAATATACCGCTCTCCTTTTGGAATGATTTTATCGAGATTGTGTTCGTGCTTGATACGCATCTCATCCGGGCGATGGCGTGCGTTTGGATGGGCCATAATCAATTCCCACAAACTGCTTTTGCCGTCACCATAAACATCCATTAAATCTTTTTGAATGAACCCGGTGATGACTCCATTTTTTTCATTGGGATAACGATAATAAAATACACTTACTTCCAGAGGATAAGTAACCAAATCCTGGATAATATAATCAACAGGATTTTTTTGGTGGTAGAATTTAAGTTCGCCCTCGTCGTCGATCTTTCTGAATAACAAACCTTTTGCACCAACGTCAGGCTTTACAACAAACGGATAAGTAAAACCATTTTGTGCGATCAATTGTTTAATTTCTTCGAAATTGTCTTTAGGACTGAGGTAAATTGTTTTTGGATAAAATTCTTTCGGCAGCAGATCATACATTTCTCTTTTAGTTTCCCCATCGAGTCCACCAAATGTTAGTGTAGGATTTGAAGAAGAAAAGAACCATAAGGAGCGAGATCGCAAACAATACCAAAGCCATACAGGGCTTATCAGGAAATAGCGAAGCTTAAAGGGCCACAACTCCCAGTTGCCTGCTTTTTCCCAAAAATTTTTCCAACTCATAAAGCCGCAAAAATAATTGATAAACTCATGAATGAATTACATTTGGAAAAACCTACGATTGTGAAAATAATAAAACCAATTGCACTGCTGCTTTCTTTATTTTTTTGTTTCTATGCCAACGCTGCTGTTGTGCCCATTGGGAGTGCACCTCCTAAATTTGATTTCGCCAGAATCAAAGCAAAAGACATTGAAAAACTGACAGGGAAAAAACTTACACTGTTTCAAAAGATCAAATTGAAAATTGCACTGGCTGCTCTGAAAAGATTTGATAAAGGAGAAATAACAGAGAAGCAAAAAAAACAGGCGGAAATATCAATGATACTCGGCATCAGCAGTATTGTGATGCTCCTTCTTTCCGGTGCGCTTGCATTTGTTGGCTTGCTCTGCATACCTGCGGCTATCATCGCCGTCATTTTCGGGGCAAAATCACTGAGGGGCAATTCTAACACCAAAGGGATAGTTGGTGTGGTTACAGGTGGGGTTACATTACTTTTAATTATAGTTGCAATAATTGTAGTTCTTGCATTTTTCGCCTCCTGGGGTGGTATTTAATGAAAGCAATATGAAAGTAAAAACAATGGCCGAAATGGTGGCTGCGGGTGAAACGCCGGAAATTTTATTTTGGGTAGGCTGTGCAGGCAGTTTCGACCAGAGAGCGCAAAAGATTACGAAGGCATTTGCCATTATTTTAGATAAGGTTGGAATTAACTACGCCATTCTTGGTAAAGAAGAAATGTGCAATGGCGATCCTGCACGCCGGGCAGGAAATGAATTTTTATTTCAAATGATGGCTTACCAGAACATTCAGTTGCTGAATAATTATGGTGTAAAAAAAATTGTAACCACCTGTCCCCACTGCTTCAACATTTTTAAGAATGAATACCCTGCTTTGGGTGGTAATTATGAAGTAGTCCACCACACAACATTTCTTCAGCAATTGATTGATGAAGGCAAAATAAAATTGAAAGACGCTGATTCTTTTAAAGGCAAAAAAATTACTTACCACGACAGTTGTTACCTTGGAAGAGGCAATGGTATTTATGAGGCGCCAAGAAAAGTTTTAGAAGCATTGGATGTTGAACTGGTTGAAATGAACCGATGCCGCAAAAACGGTTTGTGCTGCGGTGCCGGTGGGGCGCAGATGTTTAAGGAAGAAGAAAAAGGAAATAAACGCATCAATTGGGAAAGAGCCGAAGAAGCTATTAGTACAGGTTCGCAGATTATTGCTGCAGCATGTCCCTTCTGCAATACGATGTTAACGGACGGAGTAAAGGCCGCGGAAAAAGAAAGTGATGTAAAGGTTTTGGACATTGCTGAATTAATCGCTGCAAGCCTTAATCAAAGTTGATTTTAGTTAATCAGCTGTGCTGGTATTATTGGGCTCCTGTTGTGTCACTCACTTGTACGTTTAATAATTTCCATTCAGCACAATGGCACAGTCATCCTTTTTCAGTCAGTTGAATCAGCTTAACTTTGTACCATGAACTTAGAATACAAACACCTCTTGCCCGATAATTTTTCCCCCCAAAGTAAAGTGTGGGTATATCAAAGCAGCCGTTTGTTTACGCTGCATGAAGCACTTGATATAGAATCGCTACTCAACAAATTTTCCAGCGAATGGCGTTCGCATGGCCAGGAAGTATATGCCTATTGTAATTTGTTTTTCGGAAGATTCATTGTGCTGATGGCTGATGAAACACATACTACAGTTGGTGGTTGCAGTACTGATTCTTCTGTTCGTTTCATAAAGGAGTTGGGACAAAAATTCAATGTTGATTTTTTCAACAGAACCAACCTGGCTTTTGTGATCAATCAAAAAATCCAGGTGCTGCCAATGAATCAATTGCATTATGCACTTGATAATTATTTCATTAACCTGGATACACTTTATTTCAATAATCTTGTTGCTACTAAAGAGCAATTAGAAAATAATTGGATTGTTTCTGTAAAAGATAGTTGGATCGCCAGTAAGATCCCTCAAAAAACTACTTAGTTGTTTGCAAAACATTTTGTACGGCCTGCTTAGTTGAAGCAGGCTTTTTCTTTTGCGATCTTGAGAAGTTGTAGCCGACCGTAAGCCTGTAATTTCTTGTTTGTGTGGAACTATAATTTTCAAGATTGAAATTAGTTCCGTACGTGAATGAATGATTTTTTTGTTGAGTGAAAGGATCGATTACATTAACAGTTAGGATCATTTTTTTATTCAGCAGCTTTGCCTGCAGTCCCACATTCATGCTTAAAGAGCTCTTTACCGTTCCCTGCGGATTGGCAAAACGGTTGAATGTGAAACTTCCTGTCGCCGTGTACAAGTCTCTCCAAACATAATTGCCATTTAAGTTAGAGGTGAAAGAGCCTCCGTTCCTGTATTTTCTTACTTCTTTATCAAAACTGCTGTAGGTGTTGTAACTGTAGCTGGCACTAAGATTTACCCTCGTATGTTTGTTTAAAGTGTAACCGCTCCATGTGCTTAACTCATACTCTTTTCTTCCGCTAATGTTTTCCCAGGTTATTTGAGTCGTCGTATCAGATAACCTCGTGCGAATCTGTGCAAACACATCGTCAACAATATTGTAGCCTAAACCAATATTGGCATAAAACGAATTGACTGTTCTTCCTAAAACAAGATCAAAATTGTGTGCTAAAGAAGGCTTCAGATCTGTGTTGCCCGTTCTTATCGTGTAAGCATCGGCAGAATCAACAGTTGGATTTAACTCGTTAGAACCGGGTCTGCGAATAGTTTTGCGGTAGGAAAACGTGATATTGGTCTTCTGATCCCAGGTCTTATTAAAATTGATAAAAGGCAAATAACTCCAGTATGAATTTGATGCTTCAACTCCTGTTTTAAGAAGATTAAAATTGAAACGGGTATACTCTGCAGAAATGCCTGCAGTTGTACTTGTGCCCTCTCCAAGCATTTGTTTCACAGAACCCCGGAGGGTATTTACTTGCTGACGGAATTTAAATTGGTTGATCAGTGCAGACAAAGGAACCCAGTTCAAATCAGATTTACGCAAATAAGAGGCGTCTGAATTAATTCTTGCGTTGGCCGCAGAGTAAAAACTTCCGGCAGACAAGAATGTTTTCTCATTATTTAATGGCAAATCATAATTTAACCGGCTGCTGTAGCTGTTGGAATTGTTGTTCGTCACTTGCTGCTGGCTGGAATCTTTTCCATTCGGTGTGTGATCACCATAAAAGTATTGCTGGTAAAAATCACGATGTGTTTGGCTGGTCGAAAAGTTATAATCGTTGATCCAACGTAAGCTTTCCCCAGGTCTTTTGGTTTTCAATGTATAACTCAGATTTATACCCGGGTTATAGCTTTCCCCTGAATTGTCGAGTGTTCTTTCACTCAATCGGGTAATGTACTTGTTGCTGTTAAGATTTGTGTTTTCAGTGATGCTGTGATTTTTATAGTTGTTCTGGTTATACTGTAACACCAGGTTCAAAGAATTGTACTTGTTAATGTCGTAATTAATATTGCTTCTGAAATTCGGGCGGATGTTTTTATTCCTGTAGTTGTTATCAGTATTAAAGTAATTGACGGAGTCGGCGAACATGTTTTGTCTTCTTGAATATCCCTTTCCATCAAAAACATTACCCGCACCTCCCGCATTAATATTTATCGAAAGGCCCTGTTTGCGGTAGTTAAAACTTCCGTTTACACCTCGCTGTCCCCGGGTTCCTGCAAAAAATGATAGCCTCCCGCTTTTGCCAACCGAACCTTTTCTTGTAACAATATTGATCACACCACCTTGTTCGCTTGCATATTGAGGTGGCGGATTCGTCATTACTTCTATTTTTTCGATAGAACTCCCAGGCATAGATTCCAGAAGATCCTGCAATTGCTGAAGGTTCAATTCCACAGGCTTATCATCAATTAAAATTTTTGGTTCTTTTCCTCTAACCAACAGTTTGCCGTCAGGGTCTTTTGTAACAAGGGGCACCACGGTCAGCAACTCACTGGCATTGCTTCCGGCACTCAAAGCGGATTCTCCCGCATTGAAAGTGATATTTCCGTCCTTGCTTTGAATCAGGGGCTTTTCTGCGTAGATCACCACTTGCTCCAGGGTACTGGAACCTGTGTCTTTTGCTGTGAGAATGATATCATTCATGTTAAAATCGTACCTGTCGGTCCGGAAATGAATACTATCAATGGTCAGAGGGTTGAAACCGACATAAGATATTTTCAGGCTGTAATATCCAAAAGGAATACTGACGATTTGAAAGGCGCCATCTCTATCAGTAATTGTAAGTTTCTTCTGTTGCGGGTCTCTTAAGTTGGTAAGTTGAACGGTTGCAGATTCAAGGGCTTTCTTTTTTTCATCCAACACATTCCCGATGATGATTCCAAGGTTATTTGATTGTCCAAATGCTTCAAAACCAATCAGGCAAATTAGTAAGAGTAGCAAAGTCTTCATCACGATCAAAGATAGGTTTGCACACTATACCAGGAACAGAACGATGGTCAGCACAATTAATTTATTAAGGATAATTAACCAAATTCTAATCTTTAAACCTTACTTAAATCTGTCAACATGTCACCGGGAGCACCTATTCTTTTTATCTTTGCCCGCACATTAAACGAGTATGCTGGATTTAGTTACAACCAAGGTTCATGATGAGGAAAGGCAAGGGCAAGCTTATGCGCCTTTTGAAAAAGATCCAAACCAATACAAACGCAAGTTTTATATAGAGAGCTACGGATGCGCCATGAACTTCAGCGATAGCGAGATTGTGGCGTCTATTTTAAATAAAGAAGGATTTGGAGCAACCAGGAATTTCGAAGAAGCCGACCTGATTTTTTTGAATACCTGTTCTATTAGGGAGAAGGCTGAACAAACGGTTCGGAAAAGGTTAACTGAATTTAAAAAGCTCAAAAGAAGCCGGCCGTCTACCTTAATAGGAGTTTTAGGCTGCATGGCTGAGAGATTGAAATCTAAATTTTTAGAGGAGGAGAAATTGGTGGATGTCGTTGTTGGTCCTGATGCTTATAGAACGCTTCCTCAACTAATAAGCGATGCCGGCGGTGGGCAAAAAGCAGTAAATGTTTTATTAAGCCGCGAAGAAACTTACGCTGATATTTCACCTGTTCGACTGAACTCAAACGGGATTACAGCGTTCGTTAGCATCATGCGTGGATGCAATAATATGTGTTCGTTTTGCGTGGTGCCTTTTACCCGCGGCCGCGAACGTAGTCGTGATGCACAAAGCATAGTCAAAGAATGCCAGGAACTTTTTGATAGTGGATATAAAGAGGTAACGCTCCTGGGTCAAAACGTGGACAGTTATTATTACATGCCTGAAGCAGATGGCAGTCCCGTCACTTTTGCTATGTTGCTGGAAATGGTGGCGATGATCTCACCAGATCTTCGTATCAGATTCTCTACCTCTCATCCAAAAGACATTACTGACGATGTGTTGTTTACAATGGCGAAGTACGAGAATATCTGCAAGTACATCCATCTTCCATTGCAAAGTGGCTCAACAAGAGTTCTTCAATTAATGAACCGCAGCTATACCCGTGAATGGTACCAGGCCAAGGTAGATCGTATCAGGGAAATCATGCCCGATTGCGGAATCAGCTCAGATGTGATTGCGGGCTTTTGTACTGAAACTGAAGAAGATCACAAGGATACTTTAGATTTAATGGAATATGCAAGGTACGATATGAGCTATATGTTCTTCTACAGCGAAAGACCCGGAACATTGGCTGAACGCCGATATAAAGATGACGTTCCATTGGATGTCAAGAAGAGAAGATTGCAGGAAATCGTGGATCTACAAGGCAAACTCTCCCATCAAAGCAACAAGCAGGATCTGGGAAAGCGTTTTAAAGTTTTGATAGAATCCACTTCTAAAAGAAACGACCAAGCCTGGATGGGACGCAACAGCCAGAACAAGGTGGTCATCTTCCCTAAAGAAAATAAAGAACACAAGCCTGGTGATTACGTTTGGGTAAAAGTGACGGATTGCACCCAGGCTACATTATTAGGTGAATTAGAATAAAGGAGTAAAGAATGGACTTACAAAGTATTAAAAACCGGTTTGGAATAATTGGTAACTCGCCCGCACTCAACTATGCCCTGCAGGTTGCGACGCAGGTTTCAAATACGGACCTTACAGTGTTAATTGCAGGAGAAAGTGGGGTTGGTAAAGAGGCTTTCTCACACATCATACATTCTCTTTCTGCACGAAAACACAATCCGTTTATAGCGGTGAACTGTGGTGCAATTCCGGAAGGAACGATAGATTCAGAACTCTTCGGTCACGAAAAAGGATCGTTTACTGGTGCAGTTGATAGCCGTAAGGGGTATTTTGAGACCGTAAATGGCGGAACGATTTTCCTCGATGAAATTGGTGAAATGCCATTGGGAACGCAGGCACGTTTGCTTCGTGTTTTGGAGAGCGGAGAATTTATTCGTGTAGGCTCTTCTAAAACCCAAAAAACAGATGTACGCGTCATTGCGGCGAGCAACAAAGAATTGCTTCAACTTGTACAGAATGGAAAATTCAGGGAGGACCTTTACTACCGGTTGAATACGGTTCCTATTCGTGTTCCGGCACTAAGGGATCGCAAAGAAGACATTCCGCTCCTGTTCAGAAAATTTGCAGTTGATTTTGCGGAGCGATACAAAACCGGCCCGGTACAATTAGACGATGAAGCAAGACAACGTTTGATGAATTATCCTTTCCCGGGTAATGTTCGTGAACTGAAAAATATTGCTGAACAAATTTCCGTGCTCGCCACAGACAAGCAGGTAAATGCAAGAGAACTAGAAAGATTTCTTCCTGCAAACGATCATTCCATGAACCGGCTACCTGTGCTGGCGCATGCAAATGGCCATGAATCGCACGAGTTCAATAATGAAAGAGAAATTCTGTACAAGCTCTTTTTCGATATGAAAAGAGATGTAACGGAATTAAAAAAATTGTTCTTCGAAGTGATGCAGAATCCTTCTGCAATGTCGCAAAATCCGGGTATCGTCAACCAAGTTAAAGAACTGCAAAGTTCAGAAATCGGTCAGCCTGTTTTGGTAACTTCAAGTATTCCTTCCAATCAACCTGTGGTTGTTCATCACGATCATGAGATTCATGCACACGAAGAAGTAGACGAAAGTTTGAACATCATGGACAAGGAAAAAGAATTGATTATAAAAGCACTGAAAAAGCACAGAGGCAAAAGAAAGGACGCAGCAATGGATCTTGGCATTAGTGAAAGAACACTTTACCGGAAATTAAAGGAATACGATATCGACCAATAAAGACAATGAAAAAAACGACCATCATCCTCTTTCTTTTTTCAGTGATCATTTCGGGATTTGCTTTTACCGGTTGTGGCATTTACAGTTTTAGTCCGAAGGGTACTTTACCGGATAGCATAAAGACAGTTCGTGTTCAAATTTTTGAAAACCGTGCACCGTATGTCAATCCCCAATTAACCCCTAATCTTACCGATCGTGTACGGCAAAAAATTACAAGGCAAACCAAGTTAACACAAACAAATGGCGATGCTAATTTAGATATCAGCGGAACCATTACTGATTACTCTGTTTTGACAACGGGTGTTAGTTCCGCAAACGGCCAGAAGCAAACCTCTGTAAACCGGCTAACGGTCACGGTACATGTGATATTTAATAACACTATGGCTAACGACTCAAAGGAGACAGATGTAAGCCTCAGTTTTGATTTTTCGGCTAACCAATCTCTCCAACAGGCCGAGGCTCAATTGCTCGATGAAATGGTTCGTCAGCTCAGCGATGAAATTTTCAATCGTATTTTTTCCGATTGGTAATGTAAATTGCCGGATGAGCGAAAGAATACATGTATTGGCTCAACAACTTTTTGGCAAATCTTCGATAGATGAATGTGATTTACAGGAGATAAAAAATCTTGCTGACCGCTACCCATATTTTGCGCCTGCACAATTCCTGCTGCTGGAAAAACTGAAGAAAGAAAAGGCCCCGGGTTATTCTGCACAATTACAAAAGTCGGTTCTTTACTATCATGATCCTTTGGAATTCGAGTATTTTATTTCTTCCGATAGGTTTGAAACAGAGGTGAATTTTGAAGAAAGTGATCAGTCTTCCGAGGTAGATTTTAGGCAGGAAGATGAGATTGTTTCCGAAATCCCTATCGTTCCTGAAAATGAAACAGCACTACGGCCGGAAGAAGACATTCATGAAGAAGAAAACGAGGACACCGTTAGTGAAGAAGAACTTTCAACGGCTGATCAACAAAAAATGGAAGCATCAATCGAACGCGTACTTCAGCAGGAAGAGCAACAAATTGATCAACCTGCAAGCAATAATGATTTGGTTTTTGAGCCCTACCATACGGTTGATTATTTCGCCTCGCAGGGAATAAAGCTTTCACAGGAAGAAACTTCAAAAGACAAATTTGGCAAGCAGCTAAAGAGTTTTACCGAATGGCTTAAAACCATGAAACGACTTCCGGCAAAGGAAATATCAAAAGAAATAGACCCGTCAACAGAAACCAAAGTGCAACATTTGGCCGAGGATTCTGTTCACCAATCTGATGTAGTTACAGAGGCAATGGCGGAAGTCTGGATCAAGCAGGGCAACAAGGAAAAAGCTATAGAAACTTATAACAAATTAGGTTTGCTCAATCCCTCTAAAAAAGCTTACTTTGCCGGTCTAATTGAAAACTTAAAGCGTTCGTGAAATGACAATCTTATTCATTATCCTGATCATCCTGGCTTCTGTAATTCTTAGCCTTATTGTATTGGTTCAAAATCCAAAAGGCGGAGGGTTAGCCGGAAATATTGCAGGATTTAGCAACCAGTTTATGGGAGTAAAACAAACTACCGATGTGTTGGAAAAGGGTACATGGATCTTTGCAGCCATCATTGGTGTTTTATGCATCGTGTCAACTATTTTTATTCCGGGCAGTCATACTCCAAGAGTTCAAACACCGGTTGAGCAAACAGCTCCTGGTTCTAATCAAACCCAAAATCAAACACCTGCTAATAACAACGCAGGCACACCAGCCAAGTAAGCAAAAACTTTTTAATAAAAAACCCCGGCATATTCGTCGGGGTTTTTTATTTACTTTGATGCACTATGAAAAAGCTTTTACTCACCCTTTTCATTTTAATCATTATTTGTGGCGCAGTTGCGGCGTGGATTTTTTTGGGGCCGGCAACCGGTTTTTCCTCTTCTGAAAAAGCATTGTATATAAAAAGCAATGCGACTACTAAAAAAGCCGTGATGGATTCACTTGTAAAAAATAAGATCATCACCAATGAAACTGCGTTTGAATTTTTAGCCAACAGATTACATTACTGGAAGAACATTAAGCCGGGAAAATATGAGATCAAAAAAGGAAGCAGCGTATTAACGGTTGTCCGGATGTTGCGCAATGGTTCGCAAACACCGGTAAAATTCACCATCAATAAAGTCCGTACAAAAGAAGACCTTGCTGAAATGGTGGGAAGAAAGTTCGAATGTGATTCCATTGCAATGCTAAACTTTTTGAACAGCGAAGATTCGTTAACAAAATTTCAGACTTCGCCGGAACTTGCTGTATGTAATATATTACCTGACAGCTACGCTTATTTCTGGAACACTTATCCTTCCAAAATTTACCAGAAGTTCTATGACGCATCTCAAAAATTTTGGACTGATGAAAGAAAACAAAAAGCACAGGCATTAGGTTTGTCGCCGACCCAGGTTTATATTCTTGCATCCATCATTGAAGAAGAAACAACAAACGATAAGGAGAAAGATACCATTGCAAGTGTGTATCTAAACCGGCTGAATACAGGCATTAAACGTTTGCAGGCCGATCCTACATTAAAATTCGCAGTAAAAGATTTTTCATTGAAAAGAATTGCAGGCGATATTCTTAACGTTGAGTCGCCATACAATACCTACAAATATCCTGGCCTTCCGCCTGGCCCTATCTGTACACCTTCTAAAAAAACAATTGACGCTGTTTTGAATCCTGCAAAAACCAACTACATGTTTTTTGTAGCTAATTCAAATTTGAACGGTCATTTATTCAGTGTAACTTTTGAAGAGCACATAAAGAAAGCAGCACAATACCGTGGAGAAGATAAACTCCGTCGTGAAAGAGACAGTGTAAAAAATAAGTGATGGCCATTCGTTCCACTATAAGAAAACAATTTTCAAGGTTCGCAAGAAAGCAGGTCTATGATGGCAATCGGAAGCTGGTTTTGACGAATATTGGTGGCTATTCATTTACCACAGTTGCCAAAGCATTTCTCCGGCAATTAAAAAAAACATCTTTGACTGAAAGAGCCGCAGGCATTTCTTTCAACATAGTGATGGCCATTCCTCCTACCCTTGTTTTTATTTTTACATTAATACCTTACCTGCCCATATCAAAACAGTTCATCAATCAAATGTTTGCTTTGATAAGGGATGTGGTTCCCGGTGAAAAAAACAATGCAGCCATCATTACTTTTTTACGGGACTTTCTTGACAAGCCACGCAATGGCCTATTGTCGTTTGGTTTAATATTGGCCATCATTTTTTCCAGCAATGCCATGATGGGTGTGTTGCGTTCGTTCGATAAAAATTATCCGGGGTTCAGTAAAAGAAAAATGTTGCACAAACGAAAGATAGCGCTTCAGATTACGCTCATTTGCTTCTTCCTCATTTTCCTTTGCATCTTATTGCTGGTAGCGCAAAGTGCTGTACTAAAATGGTTGGGTGTCAGGGGCGTTGGCTTGCGCTCAATTCTCGAGAATGTTCGCTGGTTATTTATTATTCTGCTGACGTTTTACATCGTATCTCATATTTACCGGCATGGCCCTGCCGTTGCAAGAAAATGGCCGCTCATTACCCCCGGCTCTCTATTTGCCACAAGTTTAATGATTATAGCTACCGCATTGGTTACTTACTACGTAAATCACTTCAGTAATTACAACAAGCTGTACGGTTCCATAGGTGCTATTTTTATTTTGATGTCATTGATATATGCTAATTCACTTGCCTTGCTTATGGGCTTCGAATTAAACGTTACGCTCTCCCAATTACACAACAGCCAGACGGTTTCCTCAAACGGCAGTTCAAAGAAATAAACGGCAACTATTTCATTACTAATTGTTCGAAATTTGAAGTACAAACACTATTGTTATGAAAAAGAACCTCACATCATTTTCATTGCTTGCAGTTTTTAGCCTGGTTGCTTTTAATAATATCAGCGAGTTACCCATCGGCGCCGATATGCCCAAAGCCGATGTAAAATTGAAAGATGTCAGCGGCAAAGAAATTTCTTTGAAGGAGGCAAAAAAAGCAAACGGCCTATTGGTAATGTTTAGTTGCAATACCTGCCCTTATGTTGTAAAAAATCAGCGACGCACCAAAGAAATTTGCGAGTATGCTTTGCGAAATAATATTGGCGTTGTACTGGTAAATTCTAACGAAGGACAAAGAGACAATGAAGATTCTTACGATGCCATGAAAAAATATGCAGAAGCTCAAGGATACAAATGGTATTATACTGTTGATATGAATTCCGAATTGGCCGATGCTTTTGGAGCTAACCGTACCCCCGAGAATTTTCTCTTCAACAAAGAAGGTAAATTAATTTATCATGGTGCTATCGATGATAATCCATCAGATGGTAATAATGTTACACGCAAGCATTTACACGAGGCCATCAGCGAAATGCTAAGTGGAAAAGATGTAAGCGTCAAAACGTCGAGATCAGTCGGATGCGGCATTAAAAGAGGTTGATACGTCTATAGAAACCCCACCGGAAAAGTCCTGCAGTTTTGCGGGACTTTTTTTGTCGTTAACAAATTCAGACATTACAGATTGAAATAACAACAGTTTAAATTGCTCTTTTTTATCTTCACTCTGCCATGATTATATTCCTGCAGGTTTTCTTTGCTTTATTGGTGGTTATTCTTATCATCCTGTTCGTTTTTCAACCAAGGCGCAAGGAAGGTTTCGAGCTCCCTGAAAATTACCAGGAATTGTTGAATGATTATGTTCGCTTCTATTCCTATCTCAATAACGAAGGAAAGAAACGTTTTGAAGATAAATTGCGCAAGTTTCTTTCATCGGTAAAAATTACCGGCGCCAATGCAGAAGTAGAAGATCTTGATCGCATACTTATTGGCGCTGCTGCAGTCATTCCAACTTATTACATTCCTGATTGGGAGTATGTTAACCTCAGGGAAGTGTTAATGTATCCTGGTTATTTCAATACAGATTTTGAGCAGCACGGTCAGGAACGTTCTATTTCCGGAATGGTTGGAACCGGTCATATGCAAAATGTAATGATCGTTTCTAAATGGGATCTGCGCCAGGGATTTATCAATGGTAAAAGCAATCATAATACAGCTATTCACGAATTTGTGCACTTGATAGATAAGATGGATGGCACATTGGATGGAGTTCCGGAACTGTTGCTTGAGAGAAAGCTAATTCCCCGATGGCAACAATTGGTTCAGGCAGAAATGGAAAGGATCAGGCGTGGAGAATCGGGTATTGATGCATACGGCGCAACAAGCCCGGTAGAATTTTTTGCTGTGGTTTCGGAGTATTTTTTTGAACAACCGGATGTTTTCGGCACGCATTACCCGGAATTAAATGAAATGATGACGAAAATTTTTATAAGAAAATGATCTACTCTTTTAGTTTTCCGATCCGACGCTTTAATTTAAAAACGCTTCGATAACTCCAACCAGTTATTTCAGGAGTCTTACTTCCTGCTTCCATGGAATATATTTCTCCAATAATTGATCATACTACCGCGAATTCATCGGGTTCTTTTATTGTGGTGCTCATGACGTTGTAAACTCAAGACTAAAGGAATGGCAAGTCATAGCTGCAAAAATTTGTTTCTGTAGAATTAGCTCTCTAATGGGTTGTGCAGATTTTTTCTCAGTTGGTCCCTTAAATTCAAATCGCTCCATTTTCCGTTTCCAATCAAAGTTTCCCTTACTGTAATCCGGCAAAGTTCATATCCCCCATTTGTGTTAATGGCTGCCCTTAATTGCTGTGGACTGATATAATTTTTGTGAACGCTAACAGAAGCTATTCCGGCTTTTATTCCGCCAATATAGTAAATGACATTTAGGTCTGATGCATCTGTTTTTATACGAGGGAGATCCTGGCTGATCTCAACATGTACTTCATTATTGCCAGTTGTTATTACTACTCCTTTCTCTTTTGATGCAAAGGGATCGTAGAACATTCCTTCGTCCCAGTCAGGTTTTTGCCATAGTTGTTGAAGAAAGATTTTCCATCCTGTTTTATCATGAATTTCCTGTTCTGAAAGATTTTGTTTGGCAAGCCGTTTATCTGGTTTAATAAATGGATAGACAGTTTGTGAAAAGAAATCCTGAAGAATCATCCACGAAAACTTGGTTGCAATTGCATCTTTTATTTGTCTTGAAGACACGATGTTTTCTTTTACGTCTAATTCAATAATGCCAGGGATTTTCTTTTTGCATTCAACTATTCCAAAATAGTGTTCAATTTCTCCCGTCGAATTCTTGTCTATGATAACTCCCTCTATATCTATTTTCTCGGCAAGGCTTTTACCAATTCGAACTTGTTCAATTTCATTGGCGTTTTGTGTAATAACATAACGTTCTATTAAAGCACAGACTTTATCTGCGAGGTTTTGAGAATGGCTTTGTTCCTGGAGATCTTTTAAAAAGATTCGAAGATTTTTTTCAATCCTGTTCCAATGCGCTATCCAACCGGGTTGTTCTTTTTCTGCAGGAATGATTACTGAATCCAGCACTGTCTCGGCAACAATATCCGGATCGAGATTTTCTGCTTTTATTCCTTTAAGATGACCCAATAAATGTGATGCCGGTTTTGATGAACCAATTAACAATCCTGCCGACCATGTAACGAAATAATATTTCCTTTCACGAAGATGACCTGTTATTAAACCTTTTTCATAATGTTGCTTTGGATGAGGCACCCTTGCATCGGAACTATATGCGTTCGAAATTACCTGCAAGCCATTTATGCAAAACTGGTTTCCATCACTTGAAAGTGAATTTGATGTTGTTTGATAAAACGCCATTGTTTCCTTCACCATCCTGAACTTTGCTCCTGTCCTGGCTACTCTTTGCCATAAATCCCAGTCACCACAGGTTTTAAAAGAAGTATCAAAACCTCCTACTCTTTCAACTATTCCTTTTCGAACAATACATGAGTGAATAGCAAACGGACAGTAATGTGCCAGTGAAGGAAACATATCGCTTTGCTCGCCGCCGAAGTTTCCCTTTCCAGCCGCGCCGCTTTTGCTGACTCTTGTCCAACCGCAATGAACAACATCGATTGTCGGATCATTTATAAGAACAGCAACCATCTTTTCAAAATAGTCTTCACGTATCCAATCATCTGCATCCAAGAAAAGAAGCCATTCGTTCTTTGCGTTTTTAATACCTGTATTTCTTGCAGCACTTGCGCCTGCATTTTGTTGCTGATAAAACTTGATTCGTTCATTTTTTTTAATAAATGAACCGATTACTTCACCAATATTATCCATTGAACCATCATCAACAATGATCATTTCCCAGTCCTGGAATTGTTGTTTTAAAATCGATTGAATTGTTTTTTCAATCAAGTGTGCGGAATTAAACACAGGTATAATGACAGAAACTTTGATCATTCTTTTCATTCTTGGGTTGGCCGTCAAAGCAAACATTTGAAAATAGTGTGGCAGCCAATTGCCATTCTATTCCTCAATTGTAATAAATTTAAGACGTCGAAATACAAAATTCAAAACGATTGTTATGCTAAGATCAGTTATTGCAGGTATTGGTATGTATGTTCCAGAAAGAGTAATCACGAACGAAGAACTCACAAAATATATGGACACAAGCGATGAATGGATACAGGAACGCACAGGGATTAAGGAAAGAAGATTCGCTCACCGCACCAGGGAGACCACAACTACGATGGGCGTGGAAGCGGCAAAGATCGCTATTGAAAGAGCAGGGATTGTCGCTGCCGATATCGACTTCATTATTTTCGCCACTTTGTCTCCCGATTATTATTTTCCTGGTTGTGGTGTTTTGCTTCAAAGGGCTATGCAAATGAAAGAGATCGGAGCCCTTGATGTTCGCAACCAGTGCAGCGGGTTTGTGTATGCGCTAAGCATTGCTGATCAGTTTATCAAGGCCGGCATGTATAAAAATATCCTTGTTGTAGGAAGCGAAAAGCACTCTTTTGGTTTGGACCTGAGCACACGGGGAAGACATGTATCGGTGATTTTTGGTGATGGCGCAGGTGCAGTGGTATTGCAACCTACTGAAGAAGAAGAAAGAGGAATTTTAAGCACGCATTTACACAGTGACGGTGCTGATGCAGAAGTGCTGGCCATGTATAACCCGGGCACTCATGCCAATCACTGGAAGCCGGATCTTGCCGATTTCGATGAAGCTGCGCTTGCACAAATGTTTGTAAGCAAGGAAATGGTTGAAAAAGAACAGTTCTATCCAAACATGGATGGACAGGCGGTTTTCAAAAAAGCAATTGTAAAGTTTCCGGAAGTGATTATGGAAGCATTGAATAAGAACGGCTATACGCCCGCAGATCTAAAACTGATGGTGCCTCACCAGGCAAATCTTCGCATTAGCCAGTTTGTGCAGCAAAGATTAAAATTGAGAGATGACCAGGTCTATAACAACATTCAGCGTTATGGAAATACTACTGCGGCTTCTATCCCAATTGCACTATGCGAAGCGTGGCAGGAAGGAAGAGTTAGTAAAGGGGATTTGATCTGTCTTGCAGCATTTGGAAGTGGCTTTACATGGGCGAGTGCTTTGTTGAGATGGTGATTGTAAGAAAAATTTTACAACTATTCACGAAGTTCTATTTTAAGTATGGAAGGCCCTGCTGCTTCAAGACTGTCTTGGTCAGGATAGTAAGTTATCCGATAATAATTGTTTGGCTTTATTACTCCGCCTTTTGAAGCTGCGTTATGATAGCCAAAGCCACTGGTGTAATCCGAATAATGGAAATGTACCCCCTGCATGTCAAAGCTTTCTTCGTCATGACCCTCGGGCGGCATCGGGTGATAGTTTTCAGGTTTCCCTTCAACTACCATATATTTTCTTTCGTTGATAATGCGACGGGCACGTGAGGGTGCAAGAAAATTGGGTATTAAAAGAATAAGAATAAATAATGAGGGCATCACAATAAATGCGATGCCGATAAGAAGCACCCTCTCCCTGCTTTGAGGAATGTGCTTTCTAAGTATCAACATCAGGATCCCGACAAAAAGAAATAGAAAACACATAGGAATAATGCCTTTGGCTAAATCTAAACGTGATTGTGTAAGATCAAATACGGTTTTGTACATTTTAATGTGATGGAAACCTAATGTAATATAACAAGTAGAATAAAATGGTGACTAAACTCATCACAAATTCTCTATACTGTCTCTATAACCTCTTCCAATTGGAATGGTGACTCCATTTACTTCCACTTCTTCTGAATTGTACGATTCAATCTTGTTTAACGAGACAATGAACGATCTGTGAATACGCCGGAACAATTGAATTGGCAAGAGCTCTTCAA
Source organism: Flavisolibacter sp. (assembly GCA_035554655.1). GTDB lineage: Bacteria > Bacteroidota > Bacteroidia > Chitinophagales > Chitinophagaceae > Flavisolibacter. The sequence goes on along the minus strand of DATMIF010000026.1, from coordinate 30,389 downwards.
TTTCATGCGTACTCATTTTTGAAATGTATTCTCTTTTTGTAGTAACAATTTTAATGTATTCCCTCTGGCTTTCAATATAAACGATCTCTGAAAATAGAACCTTTACTTTCTTTTTTTGAACATTCAGAAAAAGGTGATCTCTTTTTTCTGCTGTTTCAATAGGTATTTTCCTCTGGTTGGTTCTTACCTTATTTACTGCAACTAAAAACCTTTCAAATTCAAAAGGCTTGAGCAAATAGTCGGTCACATTTAAATTAAAACCTTCTACTGCGTACTGGTGGTAGGCTGTCGTGATGATCACGACTGGAGGATGTGTGAGCGTTTTCAAAAAAGCCATTCCTTTTAATTTGGGTAAATGAATGTCAAGGAAAATGAGATCAACAGAATGGCTATGCAAAAATTCAGTAGCTAAAATGGCGTCTTTGAAGTTGCCTTTCAATTCAAGGAACGGAACCTGCGAAATATAATCAATCAACACTTTGGCAGCGAGTGGCTCGTCTTCTACTATAATGCATTTTATGTTAGACATGGCTTGCGAGGTTTATTTTTAAGATGGCTGTGAATACCGTATTCGTTTGTTGTGCCGACAGATCATAATCTGTATACAGTAATTGTAATTGGCGCCTCAGGTTGAACAAGCCAATGTTCTCTCTTACCGTTTTTTGTTCGAATGATTCTTCCGCAGAATTTTTTACGACAAATTTTAATTGCCTGTTGTTAATGGAAAGATGAATGTCAACAAAAGGATTGCTCCTTGTTTCAGACACACCATGTTTAAATGCATTTTCAACCAGGGGAATCAACAGCAATGGCGGTAAGGCCTGCTTCATATCTTCAATATCGTAATTGAAATTGATTTTTAACGATTCATCATACCGTAACTTCTCAAGTTCAATATAGTCGGTTATTATTTTCAATTCCTGTTCTACCGCAATAAAATTCCCACCCGTTTCGTAAAGCATATATCTCAGGATCTTTGATAATCTTAAAATAGATTCAGGTGCAAGGCTGGATTTATCTCTTGCCAATGAATAGATATTGTTCAGCGTATTGAACAAAAAATGCGGGTTGGTTTGTGACCTTAAAAAATTTAATTCTGCTTCCTGTTTTTCAATTCTTAACTGCTGTGCCGATTGTTTCAGTTTTACATAGTTGTAGATATGCCTGATAATGCCGAAGAAAAAAACCGAGCTCATACTAAATTCCATTTGTACTTCAGGCATGCTCGGCGATCCTTTTGCAATAAATGGAGTATAAATCGCTAACTCAATTCCAAGTCTCCTCCATCCTGCCAGCCCAAAAGACCACAATATCATACAGATGAATAACACAGGGGCGACAAGGATTACATTGTACAGGATGTATTTTCTTTTCCTAATTACAAAAGGAACCGTGTATTCGAAAAAGAGGAAGTTCAAAAAACTAACATAAATGACGCGCCATACATTATTTAACAAGGACTGAAAAAAGCTGAGAGGGAAATTAGAAAGATTATGAAATGTCCATAAGCATAAAAAGGCAAGTGCAACCCACAAGTAAAATATAAGCAGTTTTATGTCGTGTGGTTTTCTCATTGTTGTTTATAAGATAAATATCGGCAAATCTTTCTCCTATGGCGTGGATATCAATCAAAAAGGGTTTTTGATAAACCAACTTCTCATGTTGGTCAACTAAAGATTTATTGAAGGGGGCAGAAGCTATCTGTTTACGATTGCTTGCTTTTCATTGATATTCGGGTTAACTGTTTTATGCAAATGAATATTCTTGCAAGTACGAACTGTTATTGTAGAAAACTATTAATCACCGAAAAACTCTTTTTATGAAACAGACAATTCTTTACATCACCATTGCACTCACTGTTTTCGTTTTTTGCAGTTGTTAATTGCTGGTTACACCAATTGAAGCGAGGAATGTTTTGGACGCGGAATGCGTCCTTTTTTGCGGTTAGCTTCACCTGGTGTTGTTTATATACAAGAGTATGCTGGTTGATGAGGGCGTCACATTTTTTTTAATTGGATATTCTTGCGTCAGCTAAACGAACAGTTTCCAAAATTAAAACCAAACCTTATGGTCCCGTTTTTGATCTTCCTTATTGCTTTGCTGTTCTGCATGCACAGCATGTTATTGTTATGATGTTTGAGGACAAATTGTCTAGGTGCAAAATATTTTCTCAGTGCATTGTGTTTTACAATGTACAACGGGGTCATGTGTCTACATGACCCCTTATAAAATCATCTTTTGAAAGCGAGGTTAATATCGTGTGCCTGTAAATGCCCGTCGTAATAGCGCCATAATAAGTGTAAACAAGGCCGAACCAATCACTGACCAAACAATTGGAAATTTTTTCCCTTGTATATCAATAGCAAAAAGCTCGGGCAAACCGAAGTGTCCCGCGATCCACATGCCGAGATAGGCGCCAATAAAGCCCACAATAATTGATACCAGGCATCCGCCAAGGTCATAGCCAGCCAATGATTGTCCAATTGAGCCGCATATGGCGGCAATCAGCAATAGAACCAGGAATCCAAATAATGTCATAGCCTATGTTTTGCCAAAACACTGCATTTAATGTGCCAGTCCGCAACTGACTGCGGTTGATTCCGAATGAGTAATCAGGTCTTAGTTTTTCTCAGCATATTTTGAATTTCCTGTTTAAGTTTCGCCCTGCTCAATTGTTCTTCGAAAAACTTACGATAGCCTGTTTTATTGTTGATGAACAAGCTGGCGGGTATGGCTCCGCTCCAACTCCTATCTACTGCAGGACAAAAAACATCTGCATTAGTTTCGTTGAGAAATTTTATGGCGGAATTGAACTTGTGTTTAGATGCAAACAAAGCAATTTGTTTTGGATAAGCATCCGGAAGATCGAGACTGATCAATACCAGTTTCACTCCTGCGCTGTCATATTTTTTTACCAGTTGTTGGAAATATGGTATCTCTTCAACACAGGGTTTGCAGAATGTGGCCCAAAAATTAAAAATGGTTGGTTTGTCGGCATTGCTTATTGCCGCCTTAAGATCATCCAATTTCCATTTTGGAATATGCTGCGCATTGGCATAAGCAAATACAGTAAAAACAAATACAAGGCTGAAAAGAATTTTATTCATGGTTAGTTTCCCAGCGTTTATATAAAGATGAATATTCTTCGGCAGCCAGTTTTTGTTCTTCGAAATGCCCCGATTTATGTTTTTGCCTGAACGCTTCATACAGGCTAACAGCGCAAGCAACACTGATGTTCAGTGAGCGTATCATTCCTACCTGCGGAATAATGAAATTGCCGTCCGCCATGTTAATGATCTCTTCGCTCACTCCTGAATGTTCATTTCCGAAAACAAGGGCGACCGATTTTGTAAGATCCAACTCATATAAACTTACTGCATTGCTCGCCAAATGTGTAGTTAAAATGGTTGAATACTTTTTTCTTAATGTGGTAAAGCACTCTTCAGCGTTTTCAAATTGATGGATGGTTAACCATTTGGCTGCACTGCTGCTGCTTCTTGCGCCCCATTTTTTATGTCGCGGAATTTTTGTATTAAGAACATAGATTTCCTGTATGCCAACTGCATCGCAACTCCTCATGACGGCGGAGATATTATGCGGATCAAAAACATTTTCCAGTACAACAGTCAGATCGTTTTGCCTCTTCGAAAGAACCGATTCAATTTTTTGCTGCCGTTCGTTTGTCATTGCTGCAAACTAAATAAATCTGCGGATTTGTTAAGCATCCACTCTGCCTGTCTTCACTTCCCCGGCTCTCTTGTAACAGGCTATAATGACTCCCTTCGCTGTAACCATACTTTCAATCAATGTAAATGCTGCTGGTATTGTTCCTCTGTCAAAAAGATTTTTGCCTTCGCCAAGTGTCAATGGGTGAATTTTTAGCCTGAGCTCATCCACAAGGTCATTCCTGAGCAGCAGCTTAACAATCTCACTGCTACCCCACACCTGTATGTCAACGCCGTTTGAATCTTTTAATTTTTTCAGATCTTCTAAACTTTCCAGGAATACAGAATTTTTCCAGCCTGAGTTTTTTCTTGTTGTAGATAACACGTATTTGGTACCCTCATTGATACCAGGCCAAAACTCCCCATGATGCGGCCAGTAATGCTCCCAGATCTCGAATGTTTTTCTGCCTAGTAGATAACTGACAGGTTGATGCAGCTCTTTTTGTATTGTTTCACTATAAATTTCATCACTATAAGGTGCTGTCCAGCCTCCGTATTTAAAACCACCTGATGTGTCTTCTTCTGGCCCGCCTGGTGCCTGCATTACGCCATCTAATGAAATCATCGATAACACGGTTATTTTTCGCATGGTATTTTGTTTTTATTGCAATACAAATCTCGCCAACAATATAGTAGTATTCGCTGTGTGATTGCGGCAATAATACAGGCAAAATGCGAATAGAATGTTAGCATTCATCAACGAGCGTTTCCGTTAGCGTTTATGGTTTGATATACTTTATTTTGTAATTTCTTTTCACAACACCACATAAGAAGAGCTAGAAAGCAGCAAAACTAATTAGCAGCGCTACTTGCGATAGGTATAAGTATAAGTCCAGCGCCAATGATAAGTCCTGCCATTACAGTTCCTTCCATTTGTTTCAATTTCTGCAATCAATCCGTTTGGTAAGTATTTTATTTTTTGTGAAGGACCTTCTGTTCGAATGATTTCTACCAGTCTTCCTGCATCATTATATCGAAAGATTGAAGAACCTGCGTTGGGACAAAAAAGGGTTTTTTGATTGTTCTCTTTCCAACTGACAGCTTCATCTTCCCTGATCAACTGGTTCTTTTCATTATACAACAATGTCCTGTTAGAAAGTAGTTGCCCTGCGGAATCTGTGGAGTTCATATAATCTCGATCGATTATCCGGTTAATCCTTCCAAGGCTGTCTATTCCAAACCAAAAAGCTCTGTATAATCGATGTGATGTATTAGAGCGGCTGTCAAGGCCAAACAAAAGTTCCTGTTTCAAACTTCCGTCTTCATAGTATTCGATATGCTTGCAGAAATAGCCTGAACTTGATGAGTCTTTTGTCAAACGGCCATCTGTATAAGTTTTGTGACTCGTTGTAATCAATGGCTTAGGAAATTTAGGGTTTCTCGCTTCTGTTTCAACCAGGTCTCCTCTGTTATCATAACGGTACAATTGCACTTCGGTGATGCTGTCGTAAGAGATAAAAATGCTCTTTATGAGCCGGCCGTTTGAATCAAAGTAGAACGATGTATTGTGTTGAAGACAACTTTCCACATTGTTTTTTCGAAGCAAGGCTGTATCATAGCTGCCTGAAAAAAAAGAGACCGTATTATCTATCATTGGATGGTCGAATTCCATTAGTGCCTGGCCGGAAAGAGCGTCCCAAAATAATAAGAAAGAAAATGTGATGAACAGGACTTTAATTTTAGGTGGAGTGAAATTCATAGTACGAACGACTGGCATTTACATGCTTCTGCCGCAGTAAATTAATAAACTATTGCATTATTTTCTGTTGTGATTTTTATCATAAGCCATCTCCCAGGAAAAAAAGCTAATTATCTTTATCAGAAGTGAAACTGGAGAAGAAATTTTTCTTCAATCACTATTCTACCAAAACAATGCGATTGCTTGCTATTGATCTCGGAGGTACCAAACTGGCTATTGGTGTATTTAGCATCGATGGAGAACTTCTTTCTGAGGAAAAATTACCGCTTAATAAAAGAAGCGGTAATGAAGTCGGCAAATTGATCACAAAAAAAATCAAAGAACTCCTTGCACAATGCAACGTCGAAGATAGCATTCAATCCATAGGCATTTCTGTGCCCGGAATTTTTCATAAAAGTGAAGGAACTGTTTGGGCGCCTAATATTTCCGGCTGGCAAGATTATCCATTGTTAAAAGAAGTGCGATCAATCGCTGGTGAAGTTCCTGTTATTATTGATAGTGACCGATCCTGTTACATTTTAGGCGAATGGTGGAAAGGCGCAGCAAAAGATTGCACTGATGCTATTTTTCTTGCAGTGGGCACAGGCATAGGTGCAGGGATTTTAATTGATGAAAAAATTCTGAGAGGCTCCAATGATATTGCCGGTGCTATCGGATGGATGGCATTAGAACCTCCTTTTCGAAACGAATATATCGAATGCGGTTGTTTCGAAAGCTGTTCGTCAGGTGATGGCATTGCTAAACTTGCGAAGAGGCTTTTGTCGACGACTAATGGCTACACAGGAATTCTCAAGAACAAAACAGCTGACACCATTACTTCTTTTGATGTTTTTGATGCTTACGATAAACAAGATGTGATAGCTAAAAAACTAATCGATCACAGTATAGAATATTGGGGAATGGCAGTTGCCAACCTGGTAAGCCTATTCAATCCGCAAAAAATAATTTTCGGAGGTGGTGTATTTGGTCCCGCGGTGAAATTTATTCCTGCTATTTATGACGAAGCGGTAAAGTGGGCACAGCCAATCAGTATGAAGCAGGTAAAACTTGAAGCTTCTATACTCGGTTCCAACGCAGGGCTATATGGCGCTGCATTCCTTGCAAAACAAAACCTGTATCATTTAACCGGTATTCATGAAAAATAATCTTGCCGCTTTTGTTGCCGCTTGTGCAGGTATGTTTCTTTTCGGAGTTACCTTGATCACACTCGGCTCCGTGGCAACGGGTCTCAAAGCAAAATTCCAGTTGGATGGAATTGCAGCCGGTACGCTGTTTTCCATTCTCCCTTTTGGCATTCTCGCCGGCTCCTTAATTTTTGGTCCGGTATGCGATCGCTTTGGTTATAAGCTGTTGTTGATTCTTGCTTGCATAGGAATGTTCGCGGGATTTGAAGGGATAGCTTTCAGCAATTCATTGGGTATTTTAAAAATCAGCGTTTTTGTTTTTGGATTAGGTGGCGGAATTATTAACGGCGCAACCAACGCGGTGGTGGCTGATATCAGCCCCGAACACAAAGGCGCCAACTTAAGTTTATTAGGGGTGTTCTTTGGATTGGGAGCATTGGGTATGCCATTGGTCTTAGGCATGCTTTCAAAAAATGTTTCTTCCTTTAATGTAGTCGCTGCAGTTGGATGGCTGACACTGGCTGTTGCCATCTTCTATCTGTTTATTCCCTTTCCACCTGCCAAGCAAAATTCTGTTGATGGTTCCAGTTGGAAAAGCCTTCTGAAATTATTGCTGCTTTTTATTGCGTTTTTTCTTTTCTTTCAAAGCAGCTTCGAAGCCATCATCAATAACTGGGCAACTACTTATGTAACCACTAAAGGAATCATGGGTGAACAGCAGGCTTTATTCGCATTGTCGCTCCATATTATTGGCATGGTTGCTATGCGCTTGTTAGCTGGCAGTATATTGCGCAAAGTGTCGGAAGTAAAAATTATGTGGGCTTGTTTAGTGATGCTGGCACTTGGAGTAGCATTGATGAAGTTTGGAAACAATCAAACAATCGTTGTTGCCGGACTTATATTTTCAGGCGCGGGACTTGCTGGCGGCTTTCCTTTAATGTTAGGCATTACAGGAAAACATTTTCCACATTTATCTGGAACAGCATTCAGTTTGATTTTTACTGTCGCTTTAATTGGCAATATGTTGATCAATTATCTAATGGGCGTTATTGTTCACCGTTATGGTGTGCTCCATCTCACAACAGTTGCCTTTATTGAAGTGGCTGTTATGACCTTGCTTTTTTATTTCATCATCAAACAATTAAAAACTACTAAATAGAAAATTATGTTAGCAAAACAATGGCTTGGCAATGCAAGAGAAGTGATGTCTCGTATAGAAGAAACACAATTGGACAATATACGCGAAGCCGCGGAAGTTATGGCTGATAGCATTGAAGCCGGAAGATGGGTACATACATTTGGTTGCGGTCACGCAACCATTCCTGTTGAAGAAATGTATCCACGCATTGGTGGCTTTGTGGGCTTTCACCCGATGGTGGAATTGCCACTCACCTTCTTCACACGTATCACTGGCGAAATGGGCGTGCATCAATTTGTTTTTTTGGAAAGAGTGGAAGGTTATGGTACTGAAATTATGAAGGGTTACAATTTTGACCAGAGAGATACTATGTGGATCTTTTCTCACTCCGGTATTAATAATGTAAATATTGATGTTGCCCTTGAAGCAAAGAAGAAAGGCATGAAAGTCATTGCCTATGGTTCTGCCGAAGCAGCCAGGGGAAAACAAACAAGGCACTCAAGCGGAAAGACCATTTTTGATATTGCCGATATTGTTGTGGACTCCTGCGCTCCTATTGAGGATGCAACTGTTCCCATTAAAAACCATCAGGATAAATTAGGGCCTGTTTCCACCATGGCTTTTGTAACCTGTGTGTGGATGACCGTTATAACGGTCGGAGAAATACTGGTAGAGAGAGGATTCAAACTGCATATTCATCCATCGCACAATGTGCCGGGCGACACTACTGCAAAACAAAGACTGGAAGAAGCATTAGAAACTTACAAGGAAAGAATTGCAGGCGTGTAATTCCTTTCGAAGGTTCAACTATTGTGCTTCGCTAGCCATGGGCAAAAATATCTTAAAAGCAGATCCTTTGCCGGGTTTCCCTTCGGCAATAATGGTGCCCTCATGGTTTTCGGCCACTTTTAAAGCAATGGCTAATCCCACACCGGTTCCTCCGTATTCGTTCTTGCCATGCAGTCGCTGAAACATCTGGAATATTCTTTCGGCATACTCCTGCTCAAAGCCAATTCCATTATCTGATACCGTGATCAAGTGATAATGGTTTGCGTTTGCGCTTTTCGGCAACTTACCGGGCGCATCTTTTTTATTCAATTTCTTTGCTTCAATAATAATATGCGGACGGGCATTTGGCTTACTATATTTCAACGCGTTGCTAATAAGGTTTTGAAACAATTGCTGCAATTGCCTTGTGTAACCGAGCACACTGGGCAATGGTTTTACTTCAATAACGGCATTTTTCTGTTGAATATCAAGTTCCAGGTCTTCCAGTACTTTTTGTAGTTTTTCATTTAAATCAATCCACTCTTTTTGCTGTGATGCCACGTGGCTAACATGAGAATATTGAAGCAGGTCGTCAACCAGCAAATTCATTCTTTGGGTAGCAATTTCTATTCGTTGAAAACTTGATCTTTCCAAATCTGTTAAGCGGTCTAAAAGCTGGTCCTTTAGTTGATTTGTAAAGAAGTGCACTTTGCGGATCGGCTCTTTCAGATCGTGCGACGCTGCATGTGCAAATTCTTCCAGCTTATGGTTCGATCGTTCCAGTTCTGCATTTTTATTTTGCAGCTCAATTGTTTTTTGTTGTACTTGTTTGTTCAGTTCCTGTTCAAATAATTTCTGCTCTGTTATGTCCTGCGACACACCCAACAGGCGGATAGGTTTTTTTCCCTGGTCAAAAAGAACCCTACCCCGAATGCGTACCCAACGTAATGTTCCGTCTTTATGTACGATCCTTGCGTCATAATTCAAGGTGCCGGTTGTAAATGCAATTTTATAGGCTTCTTCTCTTACCGAAAGGTCATCCTTATGAAGAACTTGAATATAACTGTTCCTATCGTGGTAGTCTGTAATGCCGAAGATCTCATTCATACGTTTGGAGGCAACTACAGTGTCGGTAGAAAAATCTACTTCATACGATCCCAGTTGCGATATCTCGATAGATAGGCGGGCTCGCTCCTCTGCTTCTTCTATTTTTCTTCGTACAAGCACTTGTGGCGTTACGTCAATGGCCAGTATCATTACTTTCGATACAGTTCCCTGTTCATCCCGCATAGGCTCGTAAACAAAGTTGATGTATACGTACTCCCGCACACCGTTTCGGGTGAGTAAAACTTTATGTTCGCTTCCTGCATAGGCTGTTCCCGATTCAAATACATTTTGCAGGATGGGAGCATAATAAACTTCAGCTTCTTTTAGTGCTTTCCAATAAGGTTGGTTTTCCAGTTCCTGTCTATTTCTGCCCACTACCTGCAAAAACTGGTCATTCACCACTTCCACATAGTTATCTTCATTGGTGACAATGCAAATACCTACAGGTGCATTTATCACGAGCTTTCGGAAATTGGCTTCACTTTCTTTTATTTTTTTAGCGGATAATACTTTTTCTGTTGTTTCAGTGCAGGCACAAAAAACAGCAACTACTTCACCCGATGTATCGTATATAGGACTATATGAAAAAGTGAAATAGGTTTCTTCCACATAGCCGTGACGGTTCATGTACAGTATCAGGTCCTCGGACCAGTTGGAGGTGCCCTCCTCCATTACTTTATCAGCAAGCGGCCCTACTATATCCCATATCTCCGCCCATACTTCCGGTCCGGAGTTACCTAAGGCATTGGGATGTTTGTCACCAAGGATAACACGGTAAGCATCGTTGTAAATAGTGATCATTTCAGGTCCCCACCAAACAAACATGGGGAATTGAGAGTTGAGTAAGATGCTGGTGGAAACACGCAGGTTTTCCGGCCAGTTTTCAGGCGGGCCAATGGGTGTTTTTGTCCAGTCAAAATCCCTGATCATCGCACCCATCTCGCCGGCACATTCCAAAAAAGATAAACCAGGCTGTGCAGCCGTATTCGTTCGCATGGTTAAATGAATGTACCACAAAAATAAATGATGATTTTTTTACGGCTGCATCGGATGGCTGTTGTTGACCACCTAAAGCAGTTTTGCAACATGCAGCGATATTCTCGTTGTGCGCATATTTATTGTTGAAGACTAATTTGAAATCCGCTTGCCCGACGTTTGCAAATTTGTCGAGGACCAATTTATGTTTTGAAATTTACCCTTTTCTAGTAAGCGAAATGAAATCCATGGGTCATATCCCGGAATATAAAATGTTTTTCTGTCGACCAAATGCATGTGATATTCCATACCATCATTAACTTTCAAAATCGCCTTGGACCCCCGTATTGAAATCTGCACTTTACCAATTCCTGGTATTTTATATGTACCGGCAATTTGATTTAGATTATTCCGATTCAACGAATCAGCCACCGGTTCAGAAATTGGTAAATAATTGGCTTCACTCACAATGTCAATCAAGGCTGATGTTAACAGAGGTCTTGCCCACTGTGGCATATCCGTATTGGTCATAAAAGCGATGGTAAACTGCTTTTCCTTGTCCCAATAAACCCAACTGTAAAAGCCTGCCACGTTCCCCCAATAATAAAACGCATTTTTTGTTTTACCGGCATACCATGCCCCAAGCCGTACATGCGATGTTTTTCCATTGATAAATACTTTCGACTGAATCTTGTTGATAAGAGCACTACTTAGTGCAGGGTGGTGATAAAACGATTCTCCCCACCGGTAAAGATCAGTGGCAGTAAACCAAATATTGCATCCTCCATAAAATCCTTCGCGGTCGGCAATGTCAAATAGCTGCAAGGAATCATTTCTATAATGATAACCGGCCGTCCTATTCCGGTGTGAGTTATTTAATCGTGCAGGACGCACAAATGAAGAATCCATTTTTAATGAGCGGAAAATTCGTTCTTTTAAAAACTGAAAGTAGCTCTCGCCGCTCACCTTTTCAACAACGAGGGCTGCAAGATCAAAACCTACATTGTCATAATAAAAGTTAGCGCCTGGCGGATAGTTTAAGGGTGGTTTGTTTTTATTGAGAAGATCAAGATTAACCGAAGTTGTAACAATAGCTGTATCGGGTGCTTTCTCAAAAAAATAATTGTAATCGGGTAGTCCGCCAACACTGTGTGTGATCAAGTTCCTTACAGTGGTATTGGCGTAGGGATAGTTTGGTAAGTAAGTTTGAACCGGGTCAGTAAGATTCAATTTGCCTTCTTCCTCTAACAACAGAACAGATGTTGCGGTTAACGTCTTGGCATTGGAACCTCCATCGCTGCAGCTGTAAGGGGTAAACGGAGTAGAATCCTGAAAATTAGCATAACCATATCCCTTACTGAATATGATTTTGCCTTTTTGACCAATTACAATTGCGCCGTTAAAAATATGCTTTTGATATAGATCGGATAGCAATTGATCTGCCATTAACGAGCGGTTATCCTGGCTCTTGCATTCACTGTTAATGGCTGCCAACGAAACGAACATAAATAGCGTCGTAAGCTTCATAAAAGTTTCTACACAACGTTAATGTACTACGATGTACTGGCATTCATTGAATGTTCTGCCCTAAGCCAATGCCGATTAAATGTACAACGTTCATTATTTATTTTTTATTCATTTAGTCAACGATATATTTCATAGAGAAACCGTGTTCACGATGTCTCCCGCCTGCCCAATAGTCGTAGTAAATTCTAACTGGTCTTTTGCAAGCGTGGCAATAAAAATCAAGGAATGAGTTTGTCGGCTCCAACTTGTTTGTTGATGCAAAGAGGCCAAATGCTTCTTTGTCTTTGTCATTAAAATTAGAAAATGTAGAAAGCTGATGCTTTGCCAGGTTAGTGAAGTTGAAAGAAACAATCTGGCTGCACTTGTCGCAGTAGTCGGCAGTCGGATATGTGTCCCAATCTTCCTGACTGTTGAATTCTGTCTTATGGAGCTTTTGATTTGCAGGGTGTGTTACCATAGCATTGGTACAACGACCAGGGCTTTGCGCAGGGGGCTCACTGCCCTACTGTCTGTTGTCTTGTCGTTGCTGATTAAAGATATACAGTTTATGTATCTTCAACAGCTCTTGCGCAAAGCCGGTGTAGCGGCATATCTTTGTTTACATATATTCTGGCTGTACAGTGGCCGCTTCTCAAAGAACAAAATGGAAGAACGGGACGAAATACGCTGCAGCCACGAGTAAATAATTCACTAACCTTAAATTTAATTGTATGCCGAAAAAGACAGCCGAACCAAAGAAGAATAAGCCTACTAAAAAGAAAAGCTCAGCACAGAAGAAAGCGGATCCAAAGAAAAAAGCACGGTAAGGTCAAAACGCAAAGAGCCCGGTCACAGCGCCGGGCTTCTTCTTTCCATGCAGTTTCCCGCAGCGAACTCGCGGTGTGGTCCAAGTGTACATACCTCCATCCCTACTCCCTTTCCTAATGAGTCTTGTACGGTATCTCGACGGTTCTTTAACCATTGAGTAAAAGTGCGGGAGGCTTGTCGGGCAAGACAAGGTAAAGACAATCCCAAACAAAAGGCCACGCTCTCAGGTGGCCTTTTTGTATCACGAAATCCAATCTGCTTCTCCGGTACGCCCTGTTAAAGCCAGGGCTTTTCTTCAGGGAAGAGCAGTAAGATGTTCAGCTATTTAGAGCTAAGGTCATCCCTTCTTTTTCCAAGATAGGTTTCATAGCTTGTTGTGATCTCAGGCAGCAGTGTCTGTCGTTTATCCCATTGCGCCTGCGAATACATTTTGATGTAAGCCTCTTTAAATTTATCGGTCATGCCCGGAAAATAATTTAGCTCCAGTTGTTTAAAGCCATCTTTCAAATTATTGATCACCACCAACTGCGGAGCCGAACCGGCAAACATCTGTAGGTAAGCATTGTAGCTTGACGGGGAGTTGATACTGGTGTTAACGGCTATTGACCGTTTTGCTTCAGCTATCAGGTCGGGCATTTTGCCCAGCTTTACATTATATACGGTGTAAGAATACTTATCAGCGGCCACATTACCGTTATAGCTTAAGGTGTCGGCAAAGCGGTAAATGTAAGCCCCGGATTCGGTTTCGATTTTTGTAGCTACCGTTGTTTCGTAATCCAGGTCATGTGCTTTGGAATCCCCTCTTTCCACATCCATATCAGCATAAGAAGTGGGGCCGTCCACCAGTTGATAATATCCTGCCCTGTCACCGGTCAAAACTTCATAAACGGCCCGTTTATCGTCTTTATGAAATTTGGCTACATGGGCCTTCCATGCCGCTTCAAAAGCAGCTACCTGCCCGATTTTTGGTTTCACCATTTGTACCTGGAATAAGGTTTTGCCTTGTGCGAAGACATTGATAGATGCTACAATAAAGAGCACCATGATAGACTTTCTCATGTGCAAGTGTGTTTTGGTTAAAACTTGTTGGTGACTAAATGAACGGTGCTAATGATAGGCAACCCGCTTACTGAATTTACGTAAAAAAACAGAAGCTGGAAAAATTCCTGTTTCACAACGTTCATCAGCTTTGCAAAGGTTGGGTGAAAATGCGGTAGACTCGTGGGGAAGATGGCTGCTCATTTGATCTACCATTAAAATTGAACATAGCCCGACCCCAGATATTCTGAAAGTACAGTTTGAGCAGTTAAAACCATTTTAGTTCCGGAATAAAATCTTTTGCCGTGTTGCCATTCATCTCAATGGTTTGTCCACAAGCAATAAAACGTACTCCAATATGTAAATACTGCCTTATCAACTCCAGATTCGGATTGTCTGTGCCATATTTTTCCCGGTACTTGTCATTGTTGAAAAATGCATCTAAACTATTGCTGTGAACAACGCCAATTATCGACAATAGTTAATCGGTGGTCTACTTGCATCCAACGTTTAAAGCATTTGCGAAGGCATGGGATTAGAATTCCTATTGCTAATATTTGCTTTAAAGTTGATCAATGATCTGCAGTTGGAAATTAACATTTCAGCCATGCTTTTACAAATGCAATTGTAGCGGTTGTTTATTTATCCTTCCACTTGCTTACAGAAACCGAATCATTAATTGAAAAGCTCATTAGATCCTCTCCCATAATTACTCCTCCTGAATAATTTGCTTTTGTCTTTTTCATGATATCTTCTTCGGTGCGACCCTGAATTTTTACAATATGGGAATACGCTGCGAGTTTTGGATGCGCTTCATTGAAAACTTTTGCAGCTTGTTCAGGCGTAGTATGATGCATCAGTATATTATATTGAGGATCTGATTTACTTAATGAGTCTGGGGCAATAGCTACTTCGTGTATTAACAAATCTGCTCCTTTCGCAAACTTGATCACGTTTTCCGAATACCGCGTGTCACCAGATAATACAACCACATGTCCGTTGTATTCTATGCGGTATCCAAAAGCAGGAACAACAGGAAAATGGTCTACTTCGAAGGCAGTTACTTTAACGCCATTTTTTTCGTAAATAACTCCTTGGTTTATCTCTTCAATCAGAAATTTGCTGCCTTCCTCCAATCTTTTGTCATCTTCTACCCGCATCCTTATGTCAAAAGCAAATGCCTTTCGCAAGTCATTCAGCATTTCGCTGGTGCCTGTGGGCCCAAATACATTTAATGGTGTTACCCTTTTTGATACAAGCCATCCTGTAAGCCATAAGTCAGGGATGCCTACAATATGGTCGGAATGAAGATGTGTTAGAAATAGTGCGTTTATTTTGTCATAAGCTATATTCAATTGACGCAGCCTTTGTAAACAACCGCGTCCGGCATCAAAAAGCAAGATTTCATTACCTGCCTGCACAAGAGTACTGTATCCAAACCGCTCCATAATAGGTTGAGGAGTGCCTGTTCCTAGTAAAGTAACTTTTATTTCAGGTGTTTTGAGCTGAAGGCTATCTTTAGTTGCTTTGACTTGTCCAAAAGAAAAAAGAACAAATAAGGAAATTATTATTGTTAAGGAAATCCGCGTCATTAGTGAATATACGAATATAACAAGAGATGGTCGTGAGCTACGCGTTAACGGTCATCAGCTTTGAGAAGGTTGGACATTTGAAAAACGTCTATTTAGCCTATGCACAAAAGCTGAATAATGATTTGCTGTTTAATTTAGTTCGTCAGCCACTCTTTTACAAACGCTCTGTTAGTGGGAGTCAGTACTTGTAAACTATTTTGTACAGTTCCTGCAAAGGATAGTCTCCCGCTAAACCATAGTCGTTGACGACGAATGTTCTTTGTCCAAAATATATTGTGGTTGTTGAAGTCGGCTGGTCTGTTTTTGAAACGCTGTATTCGGTCTTTAGTTTGTTAATGTCTGTCATTCTAAGCAACCTTAATACTTTTTTAATCTCAGTACTGATCAACCTGTATGTAGATGGTTTGAATGCTGGATTGTAATAGGTCTTTTCACAACGACTTGAATCGTTCAGGAAGTCGATATGAGCCTCTATCGACGGAAAATCATCAGCCTCCACGCCAAACGCACTTAATTTCATTTCCACTCTTGTAATTGGAATATGTGATTGTCTTATTAGTGTCTTACTGAGAACTGCAGTTACAAAATGATGTCACAACTATTAAGAAGAAGAAAAGCTTTCTTAGCATTCTGTCAGTTTTGATGGCTGCTACGATTTCCGCTAACGTCTATCAGCTTTGCGATGGGCTGGACTTCCGTGTTTCGCCAGCCGATGCTGAATCTGGTAAAATTGTTGATGTTGAAAATAAGAACTAAAGCTCAATTTGTGACGTCCCGCTGATAACTGCTGCTGAATATTGATTTGTTGTTGATTGCACTTCTTTCTGCCAGCCTATTGCAAAACTGCTGTGCATGTTGCACAACTCACATTTGTTGATAAATCTACTGAAACAAAATGGTTGATGGTATTGTCTTTAAAATATGCAAGGCAAAAAACGATACGCAGAAAAGCTCTTCACCTCTTTTCAATTAAGCAACTATGTGCCTGAAGATAATTTTTATCGCAGGTTAAAAGCTGTATTGGATTTAGGGTGGTTATATAAAGCGACAAAGAAGTATTATGGAACAGAAGGGCAGCAGAGCATTGATCCTGTTGTATTCTTTAAGTTAATACTGGTTGGTTACCTGGAGAACTTAAACAGTGATAGAAAATTAATTGAGCATAGTAAACTTCGTCTGGACATTTTGTTTTTCTTAGGCTATGATCTGGATGAAGAGCTACCATGGCATTCAACCATAAGTAGAACAAGAGCACTGTATGGAGAGGAAGTATTTAAGGAGCTTTTTTCAAAAGTTCTTTCGCTATGTGTAAATAAAGGCATGCTAAGTGGAAGGCGCCAGGCCATAGACTCGGCCTATGTAAAAGCCAATGCTTCAATGGACTCTTTAGTTGAGAAGCAAACATTGAAGATGGTAAGCATTACCTCGAGGAGTTGCAGCATGATGAGTATGGGAAAGAAATAGAGCAGCATGATAGTGTAATGAAAGATGACAGGGATAATGATACCATAACAAAAAGCAGAAATAAAAGCACACAGGAGCATCACCAGTGGAAGGCTGAAGAATATAAAGGCATGCCGAAGGGAAAAGCTGTAAGCAAAAGTGAAGGAGATGTAGACAATGGCCGTCCAAAGTTTGTAAGCAACCATACCCATTACTCCACTACTGACAGGGATGCAAGAGTGTCTGTAAAGCCGGGCAAGCCACGGCAACTTAATTACTCCATGCAGGCAGCAGTAGATATGAGCTCACATGTGATCACAAATGTAGAAGCTCACTTTGCCGACCGCAGAGACAGCGAATGTCTTGAACAAGTACTAAAGAACACGATCAGCAATTTAGCAGCGCATGACCTGGTAATAGACCAGATAGCAGCAGATACAGGTTATAGCAGTGGCAAAGCATTACAAGCTTGCATTGATAATAATATAACTGCCTTTATTCCCAACTTCGGTCACTACAAACCCATAAGAGAAGGATTTGTTTTTGATCAGGTAAATGACCGCTACACCTGCATAGCAAAAGGAGTTCATCTGCCTTACAAAAAAACCTACCAGGATAAGAAAGGTTATTATAAAAAGCAGTATCGAAGTTCAGCAAAAGATTGTGGTCACTGTCCCTTAAGGACAAGTTGTATTGGTGGCCGTGCTGATTATAAAAAACTGGAAGAAACGATTGACAAACCACTTTATGATCAGATGCATGAGAGGTTACAAACAGCCTATGCAAAGAAGATGAAAAAACTCAGGCAGTCAACAGTAGAACCTGTACTTGGTACACTCATCAACTTCACGGGGCTAAGAAGAATATGGACAAGAGGAATAAACAGTGCAAACAAATTTATGCTGGGTGCTGCCATTGCCTATAATCTTAAAAAATGGATGAACTACCAGGAGCGCAAAACAAAAACAGCAGTAATAGCAATAAAAAAGACCAAAGAAGGTCTCTGCTTTTGGTTTTTAATACTATGTGGCTTTCCCATTGCTCACAACACCAAATTATCAAAATGATATTGCAGTTACTAAAATAAAAAAACAGGTTTATCAAACCTGCTTACATCATTTTATAAGATAGTTGTGCAACTGCCACTGCTGTTAGGCGCTGCCGAATTTCGAAAGGCAAGATTGTATGAACGAAAAAAGCTTTTATTTAAAACTCATAGTTTGCAACATGCTCTTCGCCATTGTTAATAATAACTCTGCCCTTTCTTGAGCTTTGTCAGTCTTTAGGGTATAATAAATCGGCTTGTCGTCTGCGTAGTACCAAAGTGCATCTATTTTTTTGTCGTCCTGTGTGGCGCTTTCTTCCACCTTTATTAGCTTGTTGTGGTCAAAATAGAAAATGTTTGTGGCAATCATCTGTTTAGCAGTTCCATTCTCTTGGGTTGTCCCTTGTACATTGTTCACATACTTCTTTAATTCACTCCCATCAGTTACCATCGTCAAGTACGTCCGTATGGACAACCCCATTTGCGGTTGGTCATTTTTTATCGTGTCTCTTTGAATTTTAAAGTCGGAAGTATTGATGTAACTGACCAAAGCATCTATTTGCTTCACCTTTGTTGTGTCCTGAGAATAAACGGATGAAAAGAAAAGAATTGCTGCAAATAAAAGAGTTGTCTTCAAAGTCATCTTAAGAGCGTTTTAAAAACTTAATTTTAGGTCTGCAACGTAGCGCCTAACACTAAGATATACGCAATCATACGCAACTACAAAATTTTTAAGTGATTGGTTTTCATCAAAAGTTGATTGCGCAATCAATATTGCGCATTGCGTCAATCCGACCGCCAAAATCTTTTAAGCGCATGCCTGCCAGAACGCTAAGGAAGCTACTCTGCCTATGTCATTGGTTAGCAACAAAGACTAATAAACAATATAAATTTGAAAACAAATGTCCCGGTCTTGCCCAGCTATTTTACGACCAGACAGACAAACCAAATCACGCAGTAAGTATTTAGTATCCACCTGGTATCTGTTTAGTATCCTCTTACCATCCTCGTGAATCCTGCATGGTATCCTGCGGCTGTACTGTACTGAAAGCTTTAGAAGTGAAAACGGCTTATCGTATGTTGCCTCCGCTCAGTCGGCATTTTTGGTATTAAAGTGGAAAAAAACGGCATAAAGTGCCCTTTTGCTATGAGAAGAAAAAAACTGCTGTTAATGTTGCGGTTTGATTATCTGTAAATGAATATTTATGGCAAAGCAAGCAGGCTATGTTTTTATCGAGGGAACGATTGATGATGTTACATTTTACAAGATGTGCGGTGTGTATTATGTAAGGATGAAAAGTTCTCTTACGGGTAAAAGGTTTTGGAAGGATAAGAGGTTTGAGGGTTCGAGAAAGAGTTGTTGCAGGTTTGGAGAAGGGAATAAGCTTGCTTCGACAGTTTTTAAAATAGTTGTGGAAGAAAGGAGAACGAATCGTTTGTTCCCGTTTTTGAGAACAAGGGCTATTGCGCTGTTGAAGGAAGAAAAATCAGCTGAAGAAGTAGTGTGCTTACTCCTTGATTACCTGGTTGATTTTGGGTTTATTGAAATTGAAGGGAAGCAAAAAGGAAATGGTTTTGTAAAACGGCAAGGCCAAGTAAAGAAGGCATATCTAGTTTCTTCTCTTTACTATTTGGCATTGCCGAGGGGTGAAAGATTATTAAGAAACGACCTTGTATTTACGAACCCAGGTAACCGCGGATCATTGCTTCACCAATTGCAGGGTGGTACCACTGCTCATTAATTGAACGAAATATATGCCTTTTGAGAGACTGGTAATGTTGACAGGAAACCGGTTCTTCCCCTGTTCCACAGAAAGCTTGTGTTGTTGCATTAGCGCACCTGCCGCATTTATTATGCTGATAGTTTCCACAGAAGCAGATGCTGCTTCCAATTGAATGGTAAAATGGTTTGCTGCCGGGTTAGGCGAGATGGAAATGTCCGCAACCGAATTGGCATTATTTACTGCAATGGTTTTTGAATACGTGAAACTTCCATCTGTGTCGACCATTTTGAGGCGGTAGAAATTATTACCTGAGGAAGGATGCTGATCAACGATGGTATAAGCTCCGGCCTGCCCGGTAGCTTTTACTATTTCGAGTGCATTGAAGTTGTTAGCAGTTGCGGAATGCTCCACAATAAAGTGAGAAAAATTAGTTTCGGCAGCGGTTGCCCATACCAGTTGTATAGCGCTGTTTTGTTTTTGTGCATTAAAAGAAAGGAGGTTTAGGGGAAGCACTCCGCCGGGAGGCGAGAATGAGGAAATGGTGAAGGTAGCATTGCCATAAATGTTGTCTGTAGCTCTCAGGCGAAAGCCTATTACAGTGCCGGAAGCAACTGAACCTGACCAGTTCCCGGACTGGTTGATATTACCTGCTATATTGGAGCTAAGTTGGGTAAAGCTTCCATTGATCAACACTCCTGCAATGTCGTATTGAGGATCGGCATCTGAATCATTGGTATGATAGGACCAGGAAAAGCTAAAAGGGCCAGAAGCTTTAGCCGTTATGGTATAGTCCACGTCCATGTTGGCAGCCGAAGGCCCATCGCTGCCCGTAATGGTAATGGAGCCAGGCGCACCGGAAGTGTTTACAGAGCCATTGGAGCCGGGTGTTAAAGTGGTGGTCCATTTTGCAGGTGCATAGCTGTAACTGAATTGGGCGTTTAAAGAAAGGCAAAGGAGTAGTGAGCAGAGAACGTAAAAAGTTTTCATCGGTTTTTCGTTTTGTAATGAATATTGGCTTTTGGCCTAAGTATAAATAGTGGCCTGTATGTGAGGGGGTACAAATATTAAATAACAGGAGCAGTAAAACAATAAGGATTTATTCTTAAATCGGGTTGAACGATTTGCTTTCGCGAGGAGTTTCCGCCCCTACTCCCGGTTTTGCTTTTTTGATAGCAACTTAAGATAACAATAGCTAATTGCCGGAACAGCTATAATTTGAAAAATAAAAACAGCTACTGATAAAGCACCTCCTAGTTTTTGTGCGCCACTAATAATCAGAAACTGGTTTCCTATAGCTCCCTGTGAACAGATAACTGCACTTATGAAGTTCCATCCGAAATGAAGGACAATTAGTAAATACAAAGATTTTGTTCTTGCAAATGCCATTGCAAATATGGCTCCCCAAATTCCTGTCATGATAAAAACAATGGTCATTTGTAAAGGGTTTTCCATAACGGCGGAAGTAAACCAATGATAAAACCCAAAGCAGATAGCAGAAGTTATGCAGGCGATGCTGGTACCCGGCTTTTTGATAAGTATGTAAAGTAGAGCGCCTCTGAAAATTAATTCTTCAAATAGTTCGGAATTTAATACCCACCATCAACCAGCTAATAGTTTTTGCCTTGAAAACTCATTGTTAACTGTCCATTTGTTAGTTGTAAAAAATGTAAAGGATAAATAATAAAGACTACAACAAATGGCGGCTATAAGAATACCAAAGACAAGATTGAAAACCCTGTTTTGTGTAGGTAGAATTCCTAAAACCAATAAACTCTTTTTGCAAAATATCCATAGCAATAGCCAGGAAATTATAAGTTCAACCAGTAGTCCGACCATGCGTTTGTTTGATTTTTTAACCTGCGGCCTGTCCAAATACAATAACCGCAAACGTGAAGGGCTTTGCTTTCGTGTGAGCAATAGCAAAAGTGCGGCCCCTGATAAAGATATAAAGCAAGATGGAAAAGCAAATGTTCAGCCCATGTTCGTTCGACGCAAAACTTTTGTAAGCAGATCGCTGTTTATTTTGAAAATGCAATCCACTTTGTTTCAAAGTATAAAGTGGCTGTAACAACATTGTCTATTATTAAGTTTGTTTTGACAACTTGCCCTTCAATGCCTTTAAACTTTATGCGAATATCCTTTAACCTCAAATTACTTGTTGAATAAAAAGCTCCAAAATAACAAGCATGAGGATTGTTCTCAACATCACGTGTAAATACAGAAAACAAGATAAGAGGCTTTGGATCTTGTTGACTTTTTATTTGAACAGGAAGTGATTAATCCATGTGGATGACTCTCTATAGGCAACAGCGATGGACCAAGCAGTTCCATCATTTGTCACTACGCTTAAACTGGTTGAAAAAGGTTTTGGACAAGCATTGCTACACCAAGCACTGCCGCAAGTTTTTTGTATTGATCCCACGATCAAGAAAGACTCATTTAAAAATAAATATTGTGCTTTTTGTAACCAATAGAACTTTTATTACTCTATTGTCCTTACAGAATCAGAGAAAAATTAAAAATTATTAACGGCTCACGATAAAAAAATGAAAAGATCATGAAAAAAAATTTTCTGCTTCCTACACTGCTGTTGATTTCAGCGTTTGGCATTTTTAGCTGTGGCAAAAAGGATCTTGGTCACGTTCTTGCAGATAAGTCCGGCCTTGATGACAATCCAGGAAGGAAGGATTTAAAATTAGCTCCACTGGATCCGCAACTGGTTCAACAGGGCCAACAAATATTTCGATTTGAGACCTTTGGCGATGAAACTTTTTGGACAGATCAGTTACATATGAACCAGGTTATAGAAACTGCTGTAAGTCCTAATACGGCTTTATCTGTGGGCCTAAAGGTAGATGCGGCTGCTTTGCCAGCCGCTGTTGTTGCCGCTATACAAAGTGGACAAGTTGATTTAAATGACCCGCAAACCACTCTCGTTTTGCTACAGAATAACGCTGTTGTTGGGGTAAAAGGTCAAGTAAGTCAAAACCAGGATGGTAGTTTAAAATTGGATAGAGTGGGAATCACTTGTGCGCTGTGCCATTCGACTGTTGATAACTCCTTCGCCAAAGGTATCGGGAATCGTTTGGACGGCTGGCCAAATAGAGATCTAAACCCCGGTTTGATTATCTCATTGTCTCCGGCTTTGGACCAGGCTACTAAAAATATTTACGCTGCGTGGGGTCCTGGTCGTTATGACCCGAGATTCAACCATGATGGTTTAAGTAACCCGGTCGTTATTCCGCCCGCATATGGTTTATACGGTCTTCCTAAAGCTATTTTTACCGGTGATGGAGATGTAGAACATGAACCAGCAGGTCCCGTGGCTTATTGGAATAGATATGTATCGGTTACCCAAATGCATGGACACGGTTATTTTGCTGACGCACGTATAAATTGGGCAGTTGATTACAGAGAAGGCGATGATTTAGTAACAGATAAACTTCCGGCGCTACAGGCGTATCAATATTCTATATCAGCACCCACTCCGCCGGCGAATTCTTTTGATGCCTCTGCGGCTGCCAGAGGGAAAATACTTTTTATTGGAAAAGGAAATTGTGCAAGTTGTCATTCGGGGCCTTTATTTACTGATGTTATTTATGGTGGAAAATTACACCCGCAAAGTGCGTCAGTGGCAGTTGATAAGGATTATGTGAATCGTTCGGCTACAAAGCAATGGAGAGTTACTCCATTGAAAGGTATTTGGCAACACCCTCCTTATTTTCACGACGGTTCTGCAAAGACCCTGGATGACGTAGTTACCAGATACAATCAGGAGAGAAATCTCAAGTTAAGTGCTGCCGAAAAAGCTGACCTCGTTGAATATCTGAAATCACTATAAACGCCGGCGCGGTAAAAAATAATTAGTCTGGCCAGATACTACCGCTTTTTGCATCCATCTCTTTAGAGGAACCCGTCCTTAAAGAAACTAACCTCTAGAGAGATGTTTTTTATAGTAAGAACCAAGTAGAGCAACTTAACTGACTGACAAAGACATGCATTGTTGATGTTCATGAACAGTCTATAAATGACGCGATTAAAAAAGATATTATTTTCCACCCGTACCATGACGGTTCTTTTGCTTTTGTATGGCATTTCAATGGCTGTTGCAACCTTTGTGGAAAATGACTATGATACACCTACCGCAAAAACACTCGTTTACAATTCCACATGGTTTGAAATCCTGATGCTTTGGCTGATCGTTTTGTTTACTGCCAATATTAAAACCTACAGGCTTACCAGAAGAGAAAAATGGCCGCTGCTGGCCTTTCACCTGGCTTTTATTTTTATGTTTATTGGAGGCGCTATCACACGCTATGTCAGTTTTGAAGGGCAAATGCCCATTAAAGAAAAGGAGACCACGAATGAAATTATAAGCGACCTTACTTATTTCAAACTGGATATCACTGATGAGAAGAAG
The DNA here is from genome assembly GCA_035554655.1 of Flavisolibacter sp. Lineage (GTDB taxonomy): Bacteria > Bacteroidota > Bacteroidia > Chitinophagales > Chitinophagaceae > Flavisolibacter. The sequence goes on along the minus strand of DATMIF010000026.1, from coordinate 6,257 downwards.
ACCCTCAGGTATGACAACCATCCCTATTTGATGTCATATTTTAATGCAAAAGACACCAAGTGGCCGTTCAAAAGAACTTTTAAACAGGAATACCAGTTTGACAATAAAGTTATTTCTTTAAAAAGTCTTGACTATATCCCGTTAGCTAAAGACTCTGTTCAAATAACGGAATCGGGAAAGAAGATGATCACTATTGTATCCGTGGGACAGGGAGGCAGATTGAACAATTATATTCCCGAAGGTGACATCAAAAACATTGATGGAACGATCTTTAGTTTTAACAGCCCTGTTCCGAACGTGGTTCAACTGATGGAAAAGGATGGTATCATCATGATTGCCCCTCCCATTGATGGACAATATCTATCTATGGAAGGACAGCAAATGGGGGTAGTAACTGATTCTGCATTATTGGCTCAACATTCGGGTAAAATTAAAGCGAATGAGCCTGTTGCTGTGAATCACAGGGCTCTTTACACCATCAGCAATACCAATTTTATCATTCCCAAAAGCGCTTTCAAAGGACAAATAGTCTATTACAAAGGGGACAAAAATAACCCGACGGACAAAAATCTTTTGGGAGCTATTCAATTGGAATTAAGCTCAGGAAATGAAACCGATACCCTCTTGATAAAAGGTGGTAAAGGCGTTACCGGATTCAATAAAACCGTAAAGATCAATGGCCTCAATGTCTCTTTGGGATTTGGTTCCAAGATACTCTACACCGATTTTTCTTTACGTTGTGATGATTTTCTGCTTCAGCGCTATCCGGGGTCAAACAACCCATCCTCTTATGAAAGTAAGATAACCGTTATTGATGGAGGAAGGGAAAAACAGCATCGTATTTATATGAATAATGTAATGGATTACCGGGGATACCGGTTCTTCCAGGCAAGTTATTTTCCAGATGAAACCGGGACCATACTTTCTGTAAATGCCGACAGGTGGGGTACCAAGGTTACCTATTTTGGTTACTTTCTATTGTTTGCCGGAATGTTTTTCACCCTATTCTGGAAGGGGACTCATTTCTGGAAATTGAATGACTCGTTAAAAAAAATGCACACGAAAACTCCTATCCTTTTTCCTTTTTTATTGCTTGTTGGGATGGGAACCGGAATCAATGCGTGTTTTGCTCAGAATAGCACAGTTAAAACAGGAATGGCAATCTTCACCCGGCAGGAACCGGGACCGGATGCCCAGTTTGCACAACCTGGTCAGCTTGGATACAATAGGATCATTGACCCGGCTCATGCTAAAAAGTTCGGGCATATGTTGGTTCAGGATTTTCAGGGCAGGATTGAACCTATGGACACATATACCCTGGAGCTGCTTCGGAAGATTTATAAGAAAGATAAATATAAGAAAGGAAAGCTTTCCATTTCTTCAGAACAATGGTTTATTTCCATGCAGATTGATCCCGGCTATTGGGCTAATGAACCGATGATCAAAGTAGGCCAAAAGGGAGGTGACGAATTAACAAAAGAAACCGGCGCCAATACGGAAGGTTATACTTCTTACGTCAATCTTGTAGATCCGAATACCGGAAATTTTAAGTTGGAAAAACAGTACAACAAATCTTTTAGCAAGCGAAAAGCAGACCAATCAAATTATGACAAAGGAATAATAGAGGTGACTGAACGATTCAATATTTTCAGCAGTATCGCTTTTGGGTATTATACCCGAGTTATTCCTGTAAAGAATGATCCGGCGCAAACATGGAGAAGCTGGATTTATAGCTCTGAAGAAAAGGGCGTGGAAATAGACAAGACAGCTTATCCTCTCCTAACCAATTATTTTAATGGAATAAAGGAAGGTTTGCAAACCGGAAACTGGAAAAAAGCGGATCAAAGTATTGATGAAATAAGCGAATTTCAGCAGGTTTGGGGCAAAGAGATTGTACCGCCGTCCTCAAAAATAAACCTGGAAATTCTGTATAATCATCTGAACGTTTTCTTTTGGCTGATGATCGTTTATAGTGTATTGGGTGTGTTTATGGTCATGCTTGGCTTTGCAGAAGTGTTTTCATCAGGGTCAAAGTATCATCACATGATTCGTATGCTGACCAAAACTCTGTTAGGAATAATGGTGGTAGCGTTGGCCGTTCAAGTGATAACTTTAGGCGTTCGCTGGTATCTTTCCGGGCATGCTCCCTGGAGCAACGGTTATGAGGCCATTGTATTTATTTCCGCAATCGGTGTACTCTCTGGACTGCTTCTTTATAGAAACCGGAATGCTTTTATCCCTGCAGCTGGAGCTCTGGTAGCCATGATTATGATGGGATTTGCACATGGAGGATCTATGCTCGATCCGCAGATTACGCCTTTAGAACCCGTTCTAAAATCCTACTGGTTGATGATTCATGTGGGCATCATCACATCCAGTTACGGATTCTTCGGGTTGTCAGCAGTACTGAGTGTAATTTCATTAATACTATTCAGCGCAAAACCTACTAAAAAAATAGAGCATTCCATCAGGGAAATGACAATAGTCAATGAAATGGCTTTAACCGTCGGCATCTTTGCCCTTGGCGTTGGTACCTTCCTGGGAGGCATGTGGGCTAACGAGAGCTGGGGGAGGTATTGGAGTTGGGATCCAAAAGAGACCTGGGCATTTATATCAGTTATATTTTATGCGGTGGTACTCCACTTGAGGTTAGTTCCCAAGCTTAGAGGGAAACTGACCTTTAATATTGTCAGCATGTGGGCTATATGGTCAATTATATTTACTTATTTCGGGGTGAATTACTATCTGGCAGGATTACACTCTTATGCTGCGGGTGACCCGATCCCGGTTCCTGCCTGGATTTATATCACTGCATCAGGAATGCTCATTTTATCTTTAGTAGCTTATTTTAGAAATACAGCAATAAGAAACAGAAACTGATATAGTTAAAAAATTTAAGGCACGGCAGCTATAGGTTTAATCTTTCTACTGACTGTTCAACCAATTTTTAGTAAGTGGGGACCTGATTCGTCTGACCGGAAATGGGCAACCGTAAGAAAAGATTATAGTGCAGAGGGCGACATATGAAATTATTGCACGCATGATATTTCCCCGATCTAAAGCTTATCGCTGCGGTGAGGATGGAATAGCTGTTATCTCCGATCATCTCAAAAAATATGCTTTGGCGTTGCCTTGTGATGTGCAATTTGATCGAAATTGCAAATTATTAAATGGAAAATAAAAGACAATTTTATCCTCTATTTGCAAACCAAGTATCTTTGAAGTAAAAAACAGAAGGTTTTGAGGGGACTGGCTTTGTGTCTGTCTAAGTTAGCCCATATTTTTTAAGTCCTTCAAAATGCTATACTGGTCAAGTTGTGATATACTGTTCAACAATTTGCGAGTGGTTTGGATATCGCTGCTAGAGTTTCATTTTCACTGTTTATTCAAACGCTTAGTTGTATAAACAAAATTTGTATGTAGAATAAGCTTTTGATCGATAAAACTTCCCCTCATAAAAAGACTTTCGTCGAGCAGATTTTTCATTCAGGAAGAATTTGTTTTACAAGCGCTTTCGATCATTAGCTGCTTTAGTTAAGTACACGAAAGGAATGTCGATGATGGTTTGCCTATTTTAAAAATTTATTCATCAAAACTCTTAGGAATTATGGCTCCAAAAAACTTACGCTTCGAAACATTACAGGTACATGCTGGCTATCAGCCCGAATCCACAACCCATGCTGCAGCAGTACCGATTTATCAAACAACTTCATTCGTTTTTGAAAGTGCCCAGCATGCCGCAGATCTATTTACATTAAAGCAGTTTGGCAACATTTATACACGCATAATGAATCCTACTACGGATGTGTTGGAAAAACGCGTAGCTGCGCTTGAAGGGGGTGTTGGAGGCTTAGCGGTTTCATCCGGTCAATCGGCAGAATTCATTGCATTACACAACATCTTATTACCCGGAGATAATTTTATTGCTTCTTCTTATTTGTATGGTGGCACTTACAACCAATTTAAAGTAACTTTTAAAAGATTAGGTGTTGAAGCAAGATTTGTTGACATCGATAGACCTGAAAACATTGAAGCAAAAATTGATGAAAACACAAAAGCAATTTTTGTTGAAACAATCGGCAATCCTGCTTATTCCGTTCCGGACTATGATAAGATTTCTGTTATAGCAAGGAAACATGATCTTCCATTGATTGTTGATAACACTTTTGCAGGAGCAGGCTACCTGTGTCGTCCGATTGAATTTGGTGCTAATGTAGTAGTGCAAGCTGCAACAAAATGGATTGGAGGTCATGGCAACAGCATTGGAGGGATTATTGTAGATGCCGGCAATTACAATTGGGGCAACGGCAAGTTTCGCCAGTTTACCGAACCTGATGAAGCTTATCATGGAATGAAGTTCTGGGAAGTGTTTGGCGCTGACAGTGCTTTTGGCAACATTGCCTATATAATACGTGCAAGAGTTTGTGGGTTGAGAACTTTTGGTACTGCACTCTCTCCACAAAATGCTTTTTATTTTTTACAGGGATTGGAAACTTTGTCACTTCGAATGCAGCGTACAGTAGACAATGCGCTTACTCTTGCCCACTGGCTGGAACAGCATCCGCAGGTGGAGTACGTAAGTTATCCCGGGTTGGAAAGTAACGTGTATCATGCTGTTGCAAAAAAATATCTCAAAAACGGGTTTGGTGGCGTACTTTCTTTTAAGATCAAAGGAGGAAGTTCTGCTGCCGATAAATTTATAAGTTCCCTGGAGCTTATTTATCATTTGGCCAATGTTGGCGACACTCGCACACTCATCATTCATCCTGCTACTACCACCCACCAGCAATTAACGGAACAGGAACAACGTTCTGCTGGTGTAGAACCTGGCCTATTAAGAGTATCACTGGGCATAGAGCATATTGACGATATTAAAAATGACCTGCAACAGGCATTTGATAAAGTCAAATAAACACCTTTTTTAGCACCATGGGTCATGCAAACAAATTTGCTGACCCATGTTATTCTAAAAACAGTACTGAAGGTAGTGTGGTAAAAAAATAACTGTAACTCCCTGGCAAAAGGTTTGCTCACATTTTCATCTGCAAACCTTAAAACTGAAGCTGCTGTGCAAATACAATTCAGAAACAGAAACAACACAATAAGCAAATTCTTTGTTGTGCCGTGGCACTTTTAAATAGTGATAGCCTGGCAAATCTCAAAAAATGGATGCTTAAAGTGTTATGATTTTAATAACTACAGCCGTTTATCCAATTACAGAAAACAGTATCATTGGATCATCAGCTTTTTCTGTATCTGAAGGTGACATGAATTTCATCATTTATCATGATTATCAGCTTGCTTCGAGCGATGTTTTTACTCAGGAAAATTTCTTTGTGGCTGCAACGCTATGTTTACACCAATGGTAACGGCTATTATATCAATACTTATTTTTTCATCAAGAAGCAGTGCTGCGAGTGCCAGCCCGAAGAACGGTTGCAACAGCTGTAATTGTCCAACAATTGCAATACTACCCAATGCTAAGCCGCGGTACCAGAAGATGAAACCAATAAACATGCTAAACAGGGATACATAGGCAAGGCTGACCCAGGCACTGGCAGTAATATTTTCGAAAGATAGAGGCAAAGTTATAAACGCAAGTACATCATGAGCGGTAAAGAAATTAAAAGGGCCCAGGAAATAACCAGCCAACCACTTAATGACTTTGAAAGTTTTGCGCCCAACGCGTACCTAACTACCAGAAGGCTTCGTAAAAATGAAAAAAACCAGAATGCCGGTAGCGGATGTTCACCTCCACGGACTCCAGTTCATAAATTTAGAAAGGAGTGAAACCTTTCGCTCCTGGTAAACTGTGTTGCGGTGTGTAAGTGATATTGTTTTCATTTCATTTTCGTTTTGTTGCACAAGTTGTTTTTCTGAAGGAGCTTTAATTATGACATACGTATCCTTTATTGCTGATTTTTATCAGATGAAAATTGTTTAGACTTGATCAACAGATTGGGCAATGGAGACAAAATAAAAGTCCCGGTTATTAACCAGGACTTTTATTTGTCGGGTGGACTGGATTCGAACCAGCGACCCCTTGCACCCCATGCAAGTCCATTTGGAAGATAGAAGTTTCTAAAATCCTTACTGGACAAGTATTTGGTGAAGTATGCTATTTTATTTACCCCCATTTTTAAAGCATTGTGACCCAAACCTGACCCAAAATTGGTTAAACAATACTCTTTCCTCCTCAAAACTGCCTACTTTATGCTATTTATATTTGTATGTCGCCAAGTGGCAACACTAAGAAA
>DATMIF010000025.1:0-78223 GCA_035554655.1 Flavisolibacter sp. | reverse complement strand
AGTGGTACAAATCAAAAAAGCAATGGTAGAATCATCTCAAAGGCTCGTTTGCCTCTCCATTGCTGAAAAGATCAACTCTCAACAACCCATACAGGTGTGCGAGTATTCTAAAATAGATACACTCATCACTGAACTGTTGCCCGATGATGAACTGCTGAAACCTTATGTGCAGGCTGGTATTAAGGTGCTGTAAAAAATGTTTATTGATAATTTTTTTCGACTGAACTATTTATTGACATGTATAACAATTTAAAACGCTTATTATGAGAAAATTGCTACAGCTTCTGACTTCCTTATTGGTGCTGATAGTACTGCTGCCATCGCAAGGAATGGCACAGCAAAGAAATATTAGCGGTACCGTAAGGGCAGAAAATCAAACTCCATTAGAGGGAGTAACTATTAGTGTTAAGAGCACTACGCGGATTACGCAAACAGATGCTAGTGGCCATTTTAGTATTCAGGCCGCAACGGGCGAAACTTTAGTATTTACCTATGTTGGTTATACACCACAAGAGGTGAAAGTCAGCAACAGCTCAGAATTTTCTGTTACCATGGGTGCCTCTGGTGTGAACATGAATGAAGTGGTGGTAACTGCATTAGGCATCAAAAAAGAAAGAAAGGCATTAGGGTATTCGGTTTCTGATTTGAATGCGCAGGAACTGATGAAAAACAAAAACACCAATGTGGTTAATTCTTTAGCCGGTAAAGTGCCCGGCGTAAATATCACGCAATTTAGTGGTTCGGCCGGTGCAGGAGCATCTATAACCATCCGAGGTGGTAACTCCACATCAGAAGGCAGGCAAAACCAACCATTGTTTGTTATTGACGGAATTATTTATGATAACTCGACTACCATTACCGGTAACACTGGTACTGACGGCTTGTCTCGGAGTAACACGAGCTATTCCAATCGTATTATGGATATTAATCCGGAGGATGTTGAAACGTTATCTGTTTTAAAGGGTGCCGCAGCAGCGGCTTTGTACGGATCACGTGCGGCTGATGGTGTTGTTATTATTACGACAAAAAAAGGGGCTGAAGGCAGGGTCACAGTTAATGTCAACAGTAAAGTAAGTACATCATGGGCTAATAAGCTCCCTGAGGTTCAAACCGTATTTGGCCCCGGCACTTATTCCAGTAACGGTGTTCTCAACACAGCTAATATCTATAGCTCTTGGGGACCAAAAATCCCCTCTGACAGTACGATCTATGATAACATTGGAAATTTCTTTCAACACGGCCTCATTTATGACAACAACGTAAATGTATCAGGGGGTTCAAAAAATGGATCTTTCTATTTATCCGGATCTAATTTCAATCAAACAGGTATCGTGCCGGGCACGGGTTATGAAAAAACGACTTTTCGTTTTAATGGTGAGCAGAAATATGGACGCTTGACTTTGAATGCCAACGTTGCTTATTCAAATGCTAACACTGACAGAACCCTGACTACCTCTGGCTTGTATGGAACCGGAGGCGGATATGGAAGTATGCAATCCTTGTACAGCTGGCCTACAATATTCAATATGAAAAATTACATTAACCCGGATGGAACGCAAAGCCGTGTTTACGCCGGCACCCTGGCTTTAGAAGGCGACAGGGATAATCCTTACTGGATCATTAACCAGGATAAATTGACATCAAACACCAGGCGTTTCACAGGTGGAATTAACGGTAATTTCAAAATCACAAACTGGTGGGATGTCACTGGCCGTCTGGGTTACGACCAATATAGTACCAATGACTATACTTATATTGCCCCGGGTTCTGCAGTGGCACCGCTGTACCAGAATGGCCGCCTGAGCAAAGACCTGGTCGACTATACTTATATCACTACTACGGTGATGAGCAATTTCCATAAGAAAATTGCAGATTTTGATGCACACCTTATGTTAGGAACCACCTCAGAGGATTTTAATACAAAAGGTCAAAATCATTGGGGATACGGCTTTAGCACACCTGGTACGGTAAGCTTGAATACGATATCTACAACAAATAAATTCTTTAACGACAATACCACAAGACGACGCCTTGTAGGAGCTTATGGAGAATTTGGTGTTTCATATAAAGATCTTATTTATCTCACTGCAACAGGACGCAACGACTGGTCATCGACACTGCCTCAGGATAACTGGTCTTATTTCTATCCTTCAATCAGCGGTTCTTTTGTATTTACACAATTGTTAGCTCCGAACAAGACGCTTTCATTTGGTAAAATACGGGCTAGCTGGGCGAGGGTAGGTAAAGATGCCAATGCTTATGCCACGAACACTTATGAGAACTCCCCGATCGTTATTAATGGTTTTGTTGGAGTTGGAAACCAGTGGGCTGCAGGTAATCCTTTCTTAATACCTGAAATTCAAAATTCCTGGGAAGTAGGAGGTGAGTTTAGATTTTTCAATGGTCGCATTGGATTGGATTATACTTATTACCACAGTCAAACCGAGAACCAGATTGGTCAGCCACGCTTAGCTCAATCCGGTGGTTTCATTTTTAGTACACTTAATTCCGGCTCAGTAATTAATAAGGGTATGGAAATAGCGCTTTCCGGTAAACCTATTGTGCAAAATGATTTTAGTTGGGACATGATGATCAATTTCTCCTACAACAGGGGCAGGTTAGGAGCTTTCATTCCGGGTGTTGCCTATTTTTATCCAACAGATGCTCAATTTGGAACAGTAAAAGCAGCATCGATTCCTAACGGTAGCTATTTTCTAGGAATGACAGGTCAACGTTATGTACGCGAATTGGATGCGAAAGGAAATGAAATCCCGAACGGACGTTACCAGGTAGATCCAACGACTGGATTCTATAAGTTTTATACAGGAAACGACCTGACTGTGGGCAACCGTGAGCCGGATTTCATTGGCGGCTTCAACAATACTTTTAGATACAAACAACTCAGCTTATCATTTTTGCTTGACATCCGCAAAGGAGGAGATGTATTCAATGGTACAGAATATGCCTTGGTTGTAAACGGTTTGAGCAAAAAAACTTTACTGAATGATCGCCAATCCGTAACCGTGAGCGGCGTGAATAGTTCGACAGGCGCTGATTTCAATCAAACCTATGTTGCAAATCAGACCTATACCATAGGAAGTAATACCATCTCAGGATATGATATGATTCAAAGGTACTGGTCAAACTACGCAGCTAACTCTTACAATTTTATTACGTCTGTAAACTGGTTGAAACTACGTTCCCTTTCCTTAACTTATGATTTCTCCCGTATGTTGAAGAATCAAAAAGTTATTAAAAGCATTTCTGCAACGGCAGTAGGCACCAACTTATTTACTTGGACAAATTACAAAGGAATGGATCCAGAAGTAAGTGCAGCAGGAGGAACGGGCGGCTCTGGATCTACGGGTATTGATTACTTGGGCGTTCCCGCTGTGGCAAGCTTAACCTTCGGAGTAAATATTACGTTTTAACTAATGAAACAACAACTAATCATGAAAAGTTTAAAATATATCGCAGTGGGTTGCACCCTCCTATTAGCTTTCACTTCCTGTAAAAAGTGGTTGAATGTGAATACCGACCCAGACAATCCAAATAACCAAAGCGTCTTGATTCAAAACAAATTACCATGGATTGAGCACTTCTACATGTACTCAGCCGGTGTAGCCAATTATCGTACTGCATGCCAGGCCGGAGTTTACTATAGTAACAGCGCTACTCAAAATACATTTACCACAACCTGGCAATGCTCTAACTCCAATTCAACAACACCCTATCAAACCTGGTTTGTTGCAGTATCTTCCAATGTAGTAGATATGTATAACAAAGCACAGAAACAAGGAGCCTACCATTATATGGCTGCAGCTGACGTTTACCATGCTTTGGGCTTTATGCAAATGCTGGACATCTATGGAGAAATGCCTTATACAGAGGCAGCAACCGGAAATCCAAGCCCAAAACCCGATGATGGCAAGACCATTTATTATGGATGTATGTCCAAATTAAACGAAGCTATCAGTCTGTTTAGTAAGGCACAAGAAACCGGGGCACCAGCACTTTCTTCCGGGGATTACATGAACAATGGCGATGTCAGCAAATGGATAAAATTGTGCTGGGGATTAAAAGCCCGTTACATGTTGAAGCTGTCAAAAAAATCAGATTTATATAATGCTGATTCTATTCTCTATTGTTTGTCGAAAGGTCCACAAACAAATGCCGACAATACAGTAGTGCCAGGTTTTAATAACAGTACGGTTACCGATTACTTATTAGGGGACCCGGTTGTAACAAATGGCAACTTTAATTATGCGGCTTACGGAAATTCCATTCGCATTTCACAGTATTACTATAACCTGCTGACGAATCTGCGTGGGGTTGGAGTAGTTGACCCGAGGATGACTAAAATTGTTCCTGCTGCCATGGCCAATGTTAAGCTTGATGCAAGCGGTAAGGTAAGCTCTTATACCTGGCAACGTTCTACAGGGGTGGATTCATATAATGCGGCAGCACGGCTGTTGAAAGGAGGACCAACCTCTATTCAAACTCCAAGTTATGCCGCCAAGGATAAAGCCATAACGTATACTATTGCCAATGCAACGGATCGTGCCAGCTTTATTGCAGATCAGGATGCAGCAGGCCGTCCATACACCACTAGCGGCAATAACGTAACAGTTACCTATAAGGCAGGCTCCATCTATATAAACAGCACCAATTACGTGTACGCCGGGGATACGATTTATGTTAACATGCGGAGTAACGCCCTTGCTACATCAGGAAATCCTTTACAGCCTGAAACTGATGTTAATTGGTATCCGACAGCAACTGATCCGGTTGCTCCCGCAAAGGCCGCAGATGCAGCATTTATTGCAGGTGTAGTAGGTTCTACCGGCTCGTTCCAGGTTCATCCTGTTTCCGACCAGGAAATCCTGACTTACCATGAAATGTGCTTTATCAAAGCCGAAGTTTATATGAGAAAAGGGGACGTTGGAAGCGCTTACACTGCTTACAGGGCTGGCATCCAGGCACACCTGGATTTTATGCAGGCTAAACTTAGTGCCTGGCAAAGCAGCTATGGCAAAAACAATCCTGACATGAGGCCGATGGATCAAACTGTTATTAACACCTACCTTGCGAGCAATGCGATTGCACAGGGCGCAGGGACGTTAACGATGGCAGACATTATGTTACAGAAATACATTGCTATGGGCTGTAGCATTGAAAACTGGAACGATATGCGTCGCTTTAATTTTAGTGCAGGCAATGTAGGTACATTTGGTGTTGTTTATCCTGGTTACCAACGCGGGCCTTTGTTTTCAGGTCAGGCTCAGTTAACAGGTACCTCACCAACAGATCCAAGATACTGGATGCGTCGCTGGGCTTTACCTCCAACTTATGAAATCAATTACAACTCAATAAATACACTTGCCTTAAATCCTCATGCCACTGACCCGAATATCTGGAGCATGCCAATCTGGTGGGATTGTGCAACAGACGCTGAGTACTATAATTACCTCAAATAGACAGGATGTAATCCGGTTAATCGAAACAATAATAATTTAGAAAATGTTTTAGACAAGGCTGTTCAATCGAACAGCCTTTTTTATGCAGATGCTCCAAAAAACATATAAGCGAGAAATATCGAAGTCAGTATTCCAACCAAATCTGCCAAAAGCATTGCACCAACTGAATACCTCGTATCCTTAATATTCACTGCTCCGAAATAAACGGCGATTACATAAAAAGTAGTGTCAGATGAACCTTGTAACACACAAGCTAATCTTCCGGCAAATGAATCTGCCCCATAGGTGGTCATTGTAGAAATCATCATCCCTCTTGCCCCGCTTCCACTCAATGGTTTTATCAATGCAGTCGGTAAGCCATCAACAAATCTTGTATCTGTGCCAAGTGCTGCAAATAAATTTTTCATTCCATCAATAATGAAATCAAAAGTTCCGCTGGTGCGAAGCATGCTGATAGCGACTAACATTCCCACCAGGTAAGGAATTATTTTTACGGCAACTTCGAAACCGCCAATGGCACCTTCAATAAACGCATCAAAAATGTTGATCTTTTTATACAGTGCTCCAGCAATAATGGCAAAGAAAATGAACAGGATGATTGCATTACTCCACAAAGCAGAAAAACTTTGTACTTCTTCTGTTCTTAGACTGTTAAGATAAACTACCAGTAATGCAATGACCACCGAAATTCCCCCAATCCACGCTAATATTACTGGTTGAAAAATATTGATCTTCTGCTTGAATGAAACGATTAACATGGCCGCAACAGTTGCCACAAAAGTTGCGATCATACATGGAATAAAAATATCGGTTGGATTCGCTGCAGGCGGTTTAACAGCAGCCCTTGCAGCAATAATAGCAACCGGTATTAATGTTAATCCTGCCGCATGCAGGCACAGAAACATTACCTGTGCATTTGAAGCTCTTTCTTTTGATGGATTTAATTCCTGCAGGCTTTGCATGGCTTTTATTCCAAATGGTGTTGCCGCATTATCCAATCCCAAAAGATTAGCAGAAAAATTCAACACCATGTGACCCATCGCCGGATGATCTTTTGGTAATTCAGGAAATAATCTTGAAAAAAAAGGGCCGATAATTCTTGACAAAACTCTTATTCCTCCTGCCCTTTCTGCAATGCTCATAAATCCCATGAATAAAGCCATAATCCCAATTAAGCCAATGGCAATATTGACTGCACTTTTACATGTTTCGATGATACCGTCAGCATTTTGAACTTCATAATACTGCAATTGACCATCGGGTGATCTAACAATGGATTGCTTTCCTGCAGTCAATGATTTTGTTGAATCCAGTTGATGTAATTGTGCTGCAGTTAATGTTGTTGTATCAACCTTTTTTAGTTTGACGGTATCACCGGCCTTACCGGTAACCATTGTGCTAAATATAGTTTTGTGGTCAGTTGCCGTAATTCTCACCAATGCCACCAGGATTGCTACAATGATAAACGCCGACCATATTTTGCTTAATGCCATAATTGAAAGTTTAGAACTGCGTAAACTTCTGACGAACCAAATCCACTCATCAAATTAAAATTCAACAACACAATTATTGTCTAAATTTAAGTACAACCATTTTATATGAAACAGTTACTTACTGCTATTTTTTGCTTTAGCATATTTATTGGTTATGCTCAATTCAAAGCAGACAACGTAAAATATAAGACTGTTTTTCCCGAAGACCTTTGCAAAACCTTACAAGCAAATCCTGGTTATGTTTTGCTGGATGTTAGAAGCGACGGTGAATTTAACGACACCATGACTGCCTCTCCCGCACTGAATATTGGCCATCTTCAAAATGCATTGCACATCAACATTACACAGTTGCCTCAACGATGGAAAGAGTTGACCGAATACAAAGACAAACCTTTGCTCATTTATTGCTCACATAGTCAGCGAAGCCGTCGTGCTTCACGGTTACTTGCCGATAGTGGATTCACCAATGTTTTCAACATCAATGGTGGTCTCACCAACTTTTATGACCAGGGAATTCAAACAAATCCCTGCACTAATTACACTATTGTTACTAATGTGCCTTACAAAATTGTTTCACCGAAACAGTTAGCAGAAAGTAAAACTGACTATTATATTATCGATTTGAGAAGCGATTCCGCATTTACAGGAAAATCATTGGACGAAAGAATAAAGATGCAGGGACACTTTACAAACGCAGTCAATATTCCTTTCGAAAAATTTCAAACAAATGCTCTTGCCTTTCCTGCCAAACCGATTTTATTAATTGATGATTTTGGAGGCCAAAGTCCTATTGCAGCAAAAATGCTTTTGGACAAGGGCTTTAAAGATGTGAGCATTTTATTCAATGGCATGGATGAATGGCTCACTTTTAAAACAAATGAGTCCGTGAAAAATTCCACACTTTGGAAAAGTTTCAGCAATTACAACATGTTATCTGCCGACCTGTTTGAAAAATGGATGAAAGCGAAAAAGCCTTTCGCCCTGGTGGATATTCGTCCAAAAGATCAATTCAATAACCAATCAAAAAATTACTGGCAGAATATCGGCCAGGTGAAAAATGCCGTCAATATTCCTTACGCCGAATTAAGCACTACGTCTTCCTTGCCATCAAAGGGCCAGCCTGTCGTTCTATATGGATTCAACAGTGAAAATGAAATTTTCAATGCGGCCAGGTGGTTTAAACAAAACGGGTATGATGCGTATATTCTGCAAGGCGGCATCTGGCGTTTACGATGGGCATCTCACAATCTTAAAAATAAAATGTATCTAAACGACCTGGTGGTCAACGTTCCTCCAGAAAACGAATAGGTTTTCTTAACGAATTCCGCCATCGGTTTGTCCTATATTTGCGCCCCGAAAACGATGTGCAGCTTTCCTGTAAATCGTAAATCAAAAATCGGAAATCGTATTTCAAATGGCGCTTCAAGCAGGTATTGTAGGATTACCAAACGTTGGAAAGTCAACTTTGTTCAACGCAGTAAGCAGCAGTGCAAAAGCACAGGCAAGCAATTATCGTTTCTGTACTATCGATCCCAACGTGGGATTGGTTGATGTTCCGGATCCACGTTTAAAAAAATTAGCCGAGCTGGTAAATCCTAATCGCATTGTTCCTACACAAATTGAAATTGTGGACATAGCGGGTTTGGTTCGTGGTGCAAGTAAGGGTGAAGGATTGGGAAATAAATTTTTGGGCAACATTCGCGAAGTAGATGCCATCATTCATGTAATACGTTGTTTCGAAGATGAAAACATTTTGCGTGATGAAGGTGCTATTAATCCTGTAAGCGATAAAGAGATCATAGATACAGAACTGCAACTGAAGGATATTGAAAGTGTTGAAAAGAAATTACAGCGTACAGAAAAGCAGGCTAAGATCGATCCTAAGGCTAAAGCAGAACTTGAAGTTTTGCAACGCTGCCGGCAACACCTGGAAGAAGGAAAAAATATCCGTGAACTTGATCTGAATTCTTTAGAACAAGTGGCCATCGCCGATTTATTTCTTCTTACTGCAAAATCCGTTTTATATGTCGCCAATGTTGATGAAGCATCCATGCACACCGGCAATAAATTTTCCGATGCGTTAAAAGAAGCTGTAAAAAACGAAAATGCGGAAGTCATCATCATGAACAACTCCATTGAAGCACAAATTGCCGAAATGGAAAATGAAGAAGACAAGCAACTGTTCATGGAGGAATATGGAATGAAAGAACCTGCATTGGATCGTCTTATTCACTCCGCATATCGTTTACTAAATCTTGAAACTTATTTTACCGCAGGCGTGCAGGAGGTTCGTGCATGGACCATTCACAAAGAATGGAAAGCACCACAGGCCGCAGGTGTTATTCATACCGATTTTGAAAAAGGTTTTATCAAAGCAGAAGTTATCAGCTACGATGATTATGTGAAGTATGGTTCAGAAGCTGCTGCCCGTGAGGCCGGACGTTTGCGCATTGAGGGCAAAGAGTATGTGGTGAAAGATGGAGATGTAATGCACTTCAGGTTTAATGTGTAACTCTTCAGAATCTTAATCGGAGAATTATTTAAGATCACTCTTTTTAAAGAGTGATTTTTTTGTCCATCACCATTACTACTATTAATTTTTGTTGCGTCGCACTCTTGTACGTTTTGCAATTCTTGTCATCATTTTTTAAGTTTCTAATTGTTTGTAGCTTCAAAATATTATGACGTTTATTGTCTCAGTAACTATAGAAAGTCATAATGGACAGGAAAATAATCAAGTTAATTTATAAAATTACATACCCAAACGGCAAAATTTACATCGGTAAAGACCTAACAGATGATTTAAATTATTTTGGAAGTGCTGACAGCAGGATAATAGAAAGAGATTTTACCAGAGAGCAAATGAGAAATTTTACAATAAGAAAAGAAATTATTTGGGAATCCGAATCTGCCACAGACCAGGAAGTCAACAAAAAAGAAGTTGAATTTATTCTTCACTACAAATCGAATGATCCAACAATAGGCTACAATCGCTGGCCAAAGTTTACAAAGAAGGAGATTCTGCAAGTCATTCTTCATCTTTCATTCGTTTCTTTTTTTGTATTTGCCTTTACATCATTCGCATGTCAGTTCAAAGATTCTATATCTCTTGCATTCAGTGGAGACATCCTCAACAACAACAAAAAAGACCAGATATATATTGATGATAAGGTTTGTAGATTTATTGTACTTCGTTCATCTGTTCTTAAAACTTGTGGCCTTGCTACAATATCTTTTTTTATTCTGTGAGCTCATATCCAAATAAAAAACTCCCGCCTTCTAACTGAAAACGGGAGTCGCTGCTTTGTGAGAGGGTTTCTTCTTTCAATTATTTATTGCAATCACTAATAACCATTTGTTCCAAACTCATCTGCGTTATTGATTTGGTTGAGGAAGTTGAATGGAATGGGACGATTATAGTGTTTAGCCGGAACAAAATTTACAGAGGCAGTTTTATTATACGTTTGTAACCTGCTTTCAAAAGCTCTATTACGTTTCAATAGAGCCCAGCGATTAAATTCACCACACAGTTCACGGGCATATTCATCAAACACATCGTTCATGGTGGCTGTAGTTAACTGCATTCCGGTGGCTGTAGTGAAATCTGTAAGATTGCGGCAGGCACGTCTTCTCAGCACATTCAGGTATTGAGCAGCCGCAGCCCCATCGCCGTTTGCATGCAGCGTAGCTTCAGCAGCAATTAAATAAACTTCGGCCATACGCATGATCATTATATTACCAAGCTTCTGTTGGAAATTACCACCAAGCCACCCACCATCGAAGTTGTGATTGAATTTTATCAGCGCAGGGAAAAGATTGGCAAGTGCCGGCGGTGTTAATCCATTTGTTGTTGTAACTGTTTTATAAGTGCTGCCTGTTGGGTCTGACGGATCGAAAAGATCGTCGATGTTCACTGTAACATATCTGCGAAGCTTTTTGTCTGCAGCGGTGAGCGGATCCTTGCTCAGATATGCAAAGAATCTGTCTTCATCTGCAGCCAGCGGATAAGGATGCACATTGGCATTTGCCACGGTTATCAAATTCGCAATATTACCTGAATGATCTCCTTTGGGCCATATTTTAGGAATGTACTGCCATGTAGCAAAGGTTCCTGAGTTAATTGCATTTACATCAACATAAGGATAGATCTTTTCTCCCACATGGGAAGCATCAATACCGTATTTGGTGCACATAGCAGCAGTGAGTGTAACAGTAGCTGCACTATAAGTTACGTTTGCAGGTGATGGGGCGCTTGTGCCCTGGCTCGCCCTTGCCTGCTCACCTGAATAATTAGTGAAGGCAGTTGCAAATGAATTCTCCCAACGTTTATCATACCGGGCATCAAAGCAATTGATCAGGTATTTGGTAGGTGCAATAAACTGTTGGTTCAAACGTCCGTAATAAGCGTTTTGCGTATTTGAGTTCACCGTTCTTTTAAAAACGTCTGAAGTTCCAAAAGCATCATCCAACTTGGGATAATAGTGCAGATACAGATTGGGTTTGGTATTCCCTGTGAAAATGTTGTACGATGGATCATAAGGGTTAAGTCCATATGCCGTAAATAAAACTTCGGCATTGTTTCGATTGTTGTTAGCGGCAAACACTTTTGCAAAATCATCATACATAGCAGCACCATAAGCAGCCATATTGTTAATTAAAGTGTCGGCTACTTCTTTAGCACGTACCCAATACGATTTTCCACCTTCACTCAAACCTTCTCCTGCGCCCTGGGCATACACACGGGCTAAAAGACCCAAGGCTGCTTTTTTAGTAACGCGTTGAGGATTGTTTTCGTAAGGTGTTACAGGAAGATTGTTGAATGCCGATCTTAAATCGGAAATTATTTGTGCGTAGATCTTAGGCACACTATCACGTTTCGGGCTTAAGGTTTTTACCGGATCATCGGTTAAAATCAGGGGCACAGGGCCAAATTGAGTTACCAGTACAGAATAGTAATAGCCACGCAATAACCTGGCTTCCGCCGTTAGTATTTTAATGGCATTGGCATTGCCACTGCTATCTGTTAGTTGTGTTGAGAGCTGAATTGTTTTATTACAATCCCTTACTGAGCCCCATGCAAAGTCCCAAACATTCCGTACCAGTCCTGAACTCGTTGTAAATTCTTCATAGGCCATTACGTCCTTATAGGAGTGGTGATTATTGTAAGGGAAAGTCCACAAATCAGTTCCCGTTTCCGAAACGATTCCGTAAGGCATACCAATGAGCGATCCCCAAAGACCGGTATAGCAATTGGATTGGTATGCTTTCCAGCCATTAAAATTGGTTAGCACATTCTGTTCTGATAAAGAAGCCGGGTTATACTCATCTAATTTGCGGCACGATGATATGCATGATACCATCAAGAAGCTGAATGTGCCGATGTATAATAGTTTTTTTATGATGTTAGTTCTCATTTGTAATGCTGTTTAATGATCCTCAATTAAAATGTCAGGTTCAGTCCTGCTACCACTTGTTTGGTTAATGGATAATCCAATGATCCGTTCATTTCGGGGTCGTAGTCTTTAATCAGGCGGCTCTTTGCAATGATCAAAGGATTTGTAATAGTGGCATATACACGCAACTTCTGAATGGCGACTTTTCTGAAAGTACCTGAAGGCAATGTATAGCCAAGCGTTATGTTTTTGATCTTGAAGAATGATCCGTCTATATAACTAAGACCAGAGAAGCCTGCTATGTTTGAAGGTGAATACAGGTAGTTCATTGCAGGGAAATCGTTTGAAGGATTCTCCGGGGTCCAGTAATTAAAATAGGTAGGGAAAGTTCTTGAAGGGCTTGCATTGGTTGCAAATCCGCTTGGCTGATACCATCCCGGCATCACATAGTTGATCATTTGTCCCCATCTGAAATAGGCGTATACCGTCAAATCAAAACCTTTATACCTGAACTGGTTTTGAATTCCGAGTGACCAGTCCGGAGAGTTATGTCCCAAAATCTGGTAATCATTGGCACTGTAGGAATATTTTGAGTTTGCGGCAGTAAGTGTAGGATCAAATTTTTGTGCGTCAGCAAGATTGTTGTAATAATATTTCTTCGTACCATCTGCCGCGGTTTTTACAAATACACCTGTCGCCAACTTCTCCATTCCAGGAACATTTACTTTTAAATCACCAGGATGTTTACTAAATACTGCAGCATCTGCTTCTTCGCCAATTTGCCAAACGCCATCCAGTTTATAATTGCGGAAAGAATTTACGGCCTCACCAATCGTAAGGGAATACGCACCATTGACTATATTATTTGCGGTGGCACCGGTCAATTTCAAAATTTCCTCTTTGTTGTGAGAATATGCGGCTGATGTAGTCCATTCAAAATCTTTTCCAACGATGTTCTTTGTGTTCAGGCTTAATTCAAAACCCCTGTTCTTTGTTTCGGCTACATTAATGTTGGTTTGATATAGAGTACCGGGTGTATATGTTCCATAAATACTGGGAAGCGTAACACTATAAATAACCCCGGGTGTCCTGGTAATGTAATAATCCAACGATAAATCAATGCGATTTTTCAAAGCCGTGGCATCTATACCAAAGTTTGTGTTGTGAGATTTTTCCCACCCTAAATCAGCGTTCGTAATAAAACGTGAATTGCGATAAATTGGCGTTGTTACACCGCCGAGTGACATATTAACACTTTCAAGAGTAGACTGAGAAGTGTAAGGATCAATCTTAGCCGATCCTGTAATTCCCCAACCTACCCGAAGTTTCAGGCTGTTCAGCCAGTCTCTTGTTGAAGCCATGAACCCCTCGTCAGATATTCTCCATCCCACAGAAGCTGCAGGGAAATTATTCCACTTGTTTGTTGGATATAAAACAGAAGAGGCATCGCGACGGAAGGAAGCTGATAAGAGATATTTACCCATGTAAGAGTAGTTGATGCGTCCTATCAGTCCAAATGTCTTTGACATGGTATACGATGAAATGGCTATGGTATTAGCATCTCCGGTAAACCTGTACCACTTGAAATTGTTGGATGTTATACCGCTTTGGTCCATTTCGGTATTTGTGTTCTGGTTGTAATACCAGGAAGTAACACCTGTGAACGTAACATCATGAACATCTGCAAACTTGCGGTTATAGGTCAAAATATTTTCCCATTGATATCCCTGGTAACGGTTTTGGTTAATCTGAGCCTTTGCGATACCTGCATTGTTATAGGTATAGGCAACTGAACCAATTCCATCAAAACGGTAGGTATTTAAATAATCAATGTGGGCACCAGCACGTGATAAAAGGGTCAGACCTTTTATCGGCTTGATTTCTATGTACGGATTTATAAAAAGCCTTGTGTTGTTTTCAACATTTCCGTAGACCCCGGGCTGATAATTAAGAAGCAGATTGTACACGTTATTACCGAGGTTTGTATTCAATGTACCATCGGGGTTGTAAGGTCGTACCAGAGGATCGGTAACCAGGGCATTTTCCAGTTTGTCCTGTGCTCTGTTCCTGTCAACATAGGAAGCCTGGAGATTTCCACCTAATGTGATCCAGTTTCTCACTTTGTGGTCAAGGCGCATGCTGGTGGTAAACAGCTTGTAATCATCCCCTGTGTACTGGCCGGCTTCATCAGTAAAGTTGAAAGAGATATAACCTTTTGTAACGTTGTTGCCTCCGGACACACCCAAACTATAGTTTTGTGTAGCAGCATTTTTTCTCATAAACACGTCTGCCCAATCTACAAATTTGCCTTCTTTAAATATTTGATACCTGGCACTACCAAAAATTACGGAATCATCGGCAGGTGATTGCCAGAGTGCGCCGGTCGTTGTCCATTTATTAGCAGTGGCATCCCACACATATTTATAGGCATCACGCTTAGCCTGCAAATAATCATTGCCGGTACGCATTTTCGGCGTAACAGACCATCCATTATAACCATAATAGGTATTGAAATCAACGTTCAACTTTCCTGCCCTGCCGCTTTTTGTTGTAATGATAATTACACCGTTAGACCCTGCCGAACCATAGACCGCAGTAGAAGAAGCATCTTTCAATACTTCGATGGATTCAATATCGTATGGATTCAAAGTAGCATAATCACCGGGCAAACCGTTAATGATAAACAATGGATTGCCGCTGGCAGTAAATGATCTGGTACCACGTAGTTGCAAATTAATTCCGGCACCCGGCTGACCAGATGTACGAGTGATGTCCAAACCTGCTACTCTTCCTTGCAGCGACTCCATAGGGTTTGGACCGGGACGAGCAGTGATCTCCTCAGTTTTTACGGAGACAACAGATCCTGTAAGGTCACGTCTCTTCGTAGTACCGTAACCCACTACCACTACTTCATCAAGCTTGTTTGCTCCAGGCGCCAATGTAATATTAAACGGCCCCGAGCGGCCGACACTGATTTCCTGGGAGACAAAGCCTACGTAAGAAAAAACAAGAATGGCTTTGTCGTTAGGTACGGTTATGGAAAAACTTCCATCAGGTCCCGTTGTAGTACTTGTGACGGTACCTTTTACATTAACTGTTACACCTTGCAACGGTTCATTGTCTTGTTGAACTACTTTACCCGTAACAGTTTTTGATTGCGCTAGCGAGATAATTGAGATGAAGATGGCAAAAACGAATGACAGCACTCGTCTGCCCATAAAGCATACATGTCGGTTCATACAGCAGGTCGTTAAAACTTTTTATAAATCAATTGGGAATGTGGTGCTAAAGTATCAAGACGCTCAAAGTCAAAGAATACATTATCCAACCAAAAAGATGGACTATTTTATCATTCCCTATGAAGATTAGACAACAACCCATAGCCTTTGGCTGCAAATTTTATTGACAAACATATTTTCAGCGCATAAAATGTTTTTATGAGACAGAAAATGTTTCTCGATAACTCTTTAATGTTTACAAGAGTCTAAAGAAAAATGTTTTGACTTGAATTGACCGAACCCTTGGTTTCGAAATAATAACGATTTTGTTATTGATTGCATAATGGGTAAAGAATCGGTATAGAATTATTGAACAATGAAGACATCGTTAACTACTTGCACTCCGCTTCTAACACTCACTCAAACTGATCGGGATATTTACCGCAAGTCCGCCCTCTGAAGTTTCTTTGTATTTGCTGTTCATATCAAGTGCTGTCTCCCACATGGTTTCAACAACCGCATCAAGAGAAACCTTTGCATAATCAGGGGAACTTTGTAATGCAAGTTGTGATGCAGTGATCGCCTTGATGGCACCCATGGTATTTCTTTCTATGCATGGAACCTGAACTAATCCTGCAATGGGATCGCAAGTCATACCAAGATGATGTTCCATGGCAATTTCCGCAGCCATTAATGCCTGCCTCTGCGTTCCTCCCAATGCCTCGGTTAATGCAGCTGCAGCCATTGAAGATGACACGCCAATCTCCGCCTGGCATCCGCCCATAGCCGCAGATATGGTGGCGCCCTTTTTAAATATGCAACCTATTTCAGAAGCAGTAAGTAAAAACTGAATGATCTTTTCTTCCGTAACATTTTCAGTGAAGATGATATAATAATGCAACACTGCCGGAATCACTCCTGCAGCGCCATTAGTCGGTGCCGTAACCACTCTTCCGAAAGATGCATTTTCTTCGTTTACCGCAAGCGCAAAGCAGCTCACCCAATCTAAAATATACTGGAAGGAATTCCCGCCCTGTTGAATTGCTTTCACCCATTCTTCGCGGGAAGAATAAGTTTTACCTTTTAGTAATTTTTTATTGAGATCCGCGGCTCTTCTTTTTACATTCAGTCCGCCAGGCAATACACCCTGTGTATGACAACCACGATAAGTGCAGTATCTCATCACCTCCCAAATCTTCAACACACCTTGTTTGGTTTCTTTTTCGCTGCGCCATGTATTTTCATTTTCCATCACCACTTCGTGAATAGACAATCCCGTTTTTAAACACCAGTGCAAAAGATCGGACGAAGTGTTAATTGGAAATGGAAGCGTAATACTTTGTTTGCTGTTTGTCTCACCTTCTTTTACAACAAAGCCGCCACCAATGGAATAATAAGTTTCAGAAATAGAATCACCATTCTTCAACTTCACTAAAAAGCTCAAAGCATTAGGATGAAAAGGAAGTGTTTCAGAAATTAAAAACTCGATGTCCTCTGCAGGATTAAAATCAACCTCGTGTTTGCCACCCAGTAAAATTATTTTCATAGAGGCAATGTCTTTGATCTTGGCATCAATTTCATTTACTGCAAATGTCACGGGATCTTCGCCGCTTAATCCTAATTGAACCGCTACATCCGTTCCATGCCCCTTTCCTGTCTTTGCCAATGATCCGTATAACAATACTTTTAGAGAGGTAACGGACTGAAGTAAATTTCGTTCTTCAAGTGTATTCACAAATCTTTGAGCAGCCCTCCACGGCCCTAGAGTGTGTGATGAAGAAGGGCCAACACCAATTTTAAAGATGTCAAATACCGAAAGTGATTCGTGTGTCAATCGTTAGAGTTTGTGCAAATGTAGTTTTATAAAACGCAAGCTTATAAAACAGCGTTTAATGTAACGTCAAATACCAAAACTGAATTGGCAGGAATAGGCCCATTTGCCTGGCTGCCGTATCCAAGACTTGGAGGGATATATAAATGAATAGTACCACCTTCTTTTATCAACGGAATTGCATTTGCCCATCCTCTGATGAGACTCGTAAGGTAGTTTCGATAATTTGTTCCGGCGTCGAACTGGCTCCCGTTTGTCAACTTACCTACATAGTTTACATCCACTGCATCGCATGGCGATGGTTGTTTGCCAGTACCTGCATTTTCAATTACATAATACATTCCGCTGCAGTGTTGTTGTGCATTAGTGATTCCCTGTGATGTCAGGTAGTCCTGTACTGCCTGGATTTCACTGGCTGGTGCTTTAGCAGAACAAGCGTTGTAGTCACACGTTTGTTGTTTCGATTTTAAACAACCGCTAAAAAAAGCAAATACAAAAAAAACTAGGGCTAGCTTCCTGATCATGAAATAAAATTTTAACTATGACTTTATTATTTTCTATTCTGCTGCATTTCGTCCTCTTGATTTTTCTTTCTTAACAACTCCTGGTAATGCAACTCATTCTGATCCCATTTGTGCTGTCCCGTGAAATAAGTAATGAAAAAAACAATTGCGAGTCCTGCAATCATTACTGTAATGATCAATGAAGAATCATTTTCTAAAACAGGATTTGCCTTCCGGCTATACTTAGCAGCAAACAGGCTTGCTGCCAAACCAATAACTATGATCATGCTCCAGCGGAAACCAACAGAAGCTGTTCCAAAAAAAGTCCTCTTCTTTTGTCTTTGCTCGGACCAATACTTCAAAAAATTTTCATCTTCCTTTGTCAGCATTGTATAAAAAAACCCGCCATTCAAGCAGCGGGTTTGAGGTACCGAGCAGATTCGAACTGCTGTAAAAGGTTTTGCAGACCTCTGCCTAGCCCCTCGGCCACGGTACCAATTCAATTTCGAATTTCGTATTTAGAATTCAGAATTCGAAACACTGAACATGAAATTGTAATGGGCTGCGAAAATAGGTATTTTTACACATCAAATAAAACGACATTTGCTCCTTAACATTTTTAAAAATATTTCATGCAACGCATTGCCGAGTCGGAATTGATTATTAATGCACGTGGTGCTGTTTATCACATTGATTTGAGACCTGAAGAACTGGCGCATAATATTATTATTGTTGGCGATCCCGACCGGGTAGGTATGGTTTCAAAGTACTTCGATAATATAGAAGTGAAACGGCAGCACCGTGAATTTGTTTCTCATACCGGCATGCTTGGAAACAAAAGAATCACCTGCACCTCAACCGGTATTGGTCCCGACAATATCGATATTGTGCTTAACGAATTTGATGCACTGGTGAATATCGATTTTGAAAGCAGGACAATCAAAAAAGATCTTACCACTTTAAACATTATGCGTATTGGAACTTCAGGCTCTCTGCAGGCGGATGTTCCCGTTGATAGTTGCGTTGCAGGCACGCATGGTTTGGGGTTGGACAATCTTTTAAATTATTACCGTCTTGAGCACAATGAGCAGGAGAAAGAATTGCTGCAATCCTTTGTTACACAAACTCAGTTACATTCGCAAATTTGCAACCCATATATCAGTCTTGCTTCGGCTTCTTTATTGAAACATTTTGTTGATGGATTTCACCAGGGAATAACAGTCACCTGCCCCGGTTTTTACGGGCCGCAGGGAAGAGTGTTGAGATTAGGCATACGCAATCCTGAATTGATTGACAGGCTCACCCAGTTTCGTTTCGGGCAATACCGTATTACCAATTTCGAAATGGAAACATCTGCTATTTATGGATTAGGAAAATTGCTAGGACATCATTGCCTTTCATTAAATGCCATTATTGCCAACCGAATTGCAAAAGAATTTACAAAAGATGCACACAGTTTGGTAGATGGTTTGATTAAAAAAGTTTTGGAAACAATAAGCAGTTCACTTTAAATATGAAAATACAGTTTGCAAAATACCAGGGAACAGGAAACGACTTTGTAATTCTTGATAACCGTGATAATAAATACAGTTCACTTACAAAAGAGCAGGTCAACTTTTTGTGTGACCGTAGATTTGGAATTGGAGCAGATGGACTGATGCTTTTGAATACGCATCCTAATTATGATTTTGAAATGAAGTATTACAATTCAGATGGAGGAGAAAGTTCCATGTGTGGTAATGGCGGACGTTGCCTTACAAAATTTGCACATGATGTTGGTTTGGTTTTGTCTGATTATAAATTCATTGCCATTGATGGAGAGCATGAAGCCAGCATCAACCTGGATGGAACTGTTGCATTGAAGATGAACGACGTAAATAACGTTCAATACAATCACGGCAATTACATTTTGAATACGGGTTCGCCGCATTTTGTCAGCATCACAAACGATGTGATGCATCTTGATGTGTTTAAAAAAGGGCGCGAGATACGTTACAGTGATGACTTCAGGGAAGAAGGTATCAATGTAAATTTTGTTCAGCAAACGGAGTTCCCGGATAAAATTATTGTTCGCACTTATGAACGTGGCGTAGAAGATGAAACTTATTCATGCGGAACGGGTGTGACGGCATCTGCCTTGGTTTGTTGCCACAACGATAATGGTTTTAATCGTGTAGAGGTGCAGACAAAAGGTGGCGAATTAAGTGTTGAGTACGACAGAATTGGTGATAACTATAAAAATATTTGGCTTAACGGGCCTGCAGTAAGAGTTTTTGAAGGCACCATCGAAATCCCTGATTCATTTGAATGAATCATTCTTCGCAATAAAAGTTTCAACGTTCTATGGACCGGTTTAATATAAGAGTGTACGGCATTCTAATTAATGACCAAAAGGAAGTTTTAGTAAGTGATGAATTCATTCGTGGTAATTACTACACTAAATTTCCTGGCGGCGGTTTAGAATTTGGTGAAGGTACACGAGATTGTTTACAGAGAGAGTTTCTGGAAGAAATGAATTTGAAAGTAGACGTAGGTGAACACGTCTATACTACCGACTATTTCCAAATGTCGGCTTTTCGTCCCGACCACCAGATCATTTCAATTTACTACATGGTGAAACCGCTTGAAGAAATTGCTGTTCGTTTAAGCACTTCCGCGTTTGATTTTGATGAACATCAAATGGCAACTTATAATCTTCATAAGGAAACAGAAAGCTTTCGTTTTATTGACTTGAAAGATCTTACAGAAGACAGCGTAACACTACCAATAGATAAAATTGCAGTGCGAATGATAAAAGAGAAATTCAATTGAAAATTATTTTACCAAACTGAATTACTACTATTGATTTTTCTTTGCTTCACACTCTGCTTTCGGTAATTCTTATCATCACATTTTGGCGCTTGCAACCGCATCTGGTTTTCTTTGTTCGATAAGCTTACCACATGCCGATAGCTACCGAACATTCACCTATTAATACAACTAAGTACATCCACTTAGCGCCTGAAGGCTAAAGAACAAAAAATCAAATTCATAATAAAAATTTTAATCAGGCGAAACTTGTCAAAAGTGCAAAAAAAGATTTTGATAAGTCTCCAGGATGATTTGTATCAGTTTATTAGTTCAATGTCGATTTTACCTTTAGTCGTCCAGTTCCAAATTCCAGTCGTTAACCGAAAACATACGTGTTATGTCAACTGCAACTTCCTTTTATCCTGTGCGTTCTCAATGGTCTGACCTGAGAACTTATTTTTTTGTATGGTTGTTTGCTACGGGTAATCTTATTCTGCCGCAAATCTGTCACCTGATTCCTTCTGGTGGACGAATGTTTTTACCGGTTTACTTTTTCACATTGATTGCCTCATATAAATTCGGATTAAGAGTTGGATTGGCAACTGCAATTCTATCGCCAGTACTGAATTCGATTTTATTTGGAATGCCTCCTGCAGCAATACTCCCGGCTATTTTAGTTAAATCGGTTTTGTTGGCCATTATTGCAAGCTATGTCGCGTCCACATGTAAAAGACTTTCTTTTTTCCATTTAGTTTTCGTGGTATTCAGCTACCAGGTATATGGTTCACTTATAGAATGGGTGATCACAAAAAGCTTTGCAGCGGCAACTGCTGATTTCACAATAGGAATCCCGGGAATGCTCATTCAAATTATTGGCGGCTGGTATTTATTAAAACGGCTGGCTTCGTATGAACAACGTTAAGTCATGGAATGAATTAAGAACGAAGTTCAACGCTATTGCCTTTAATGAATCATTCGATATAATTGTAGCAATAGCAAACGGTGGGATTGTTCCTGCTGCCATCATAAATCAACGGCTACACTTACCAATTGAATTACTGAAAATCAACTTTCGGGACAACAGGCAACAGCCTTTGTATGCATCACCCAAACTTTTAACTGACATCAATTTTGATGTAAAAGACAAACGGGTATTATTGGTTGAAGACAGGGTGAAGACAGGTGCTACGCTTCAATTCGCAAAAGACCTGATGATGGATGCGGCGCTTGTAAAAACTTTTGCTGTAAATGGCAACGCAGATTACGCATTGTACAACGAAGCTTGTTTTAGTTTTCCCTGGATTGCGTAAAACATTAGAAGAACAACAAATCGCAAGATCATGAAAAGAAGATTTTTTTTGAAGGCAGTAGCGCTTACCGGTGTTGCAGCCACATTCAAATGGTCTGATGGATTGGAAATAATGGCGCAGAATGTAAAAGGATACGACCTCGTTGCGGTACTTGGTGGAACTCCTGCCGATATGTTTAAAAAAGCAATTGCAGAATTAGGAGGTATGGGCAGGTTTGTGAAAAAGGGACAGAAGGTTGTAGTGAAACCAAATATAGGTTGGGACAGAACCCCAGAACTCGCAGCCAACACAAATCCGGAATTGGTCACTGAAATTATCAAACAATGTTTTGCGGCGGGCGCAAAAGAGGTGATTGTGTTTGACCATACGTGCGACGATTGGAGAAAATGTTATAAAAACAGCGGTATACAGGAAGCTGTTGAAAAAGCAGGCGGCAAAATGATGCCTGCACATGAGGAAACTTACTATCGTGAAGTGAATTTACCGAACGGCGTAAATCTCAAATCAACAAAAATTCACGAAGCTATTTTAGACTGCGATGTATGGATTAATGTTCCTGTTCTAAAAATGCATGGCGGCGCAAAAATGTCTGTGTCGTTGAAAAACTTAATGGGCATTGTGTGGGACAGAAGATTCTTCCATAGTCACAATCTGCAACAATGCATTGCCGATTGCAACACGTTAAGCAAGAAACCGGTTTTAAATATAGTTGATGCTTACCGGGTCATTAAATCCAATGGCCCGCAGGGAAGAACAGAATCAGATGTAGCGCTTGCAAAAGGCCTTTTCATTTCTGCCGACAGTGTAGCTGTTGACACGGCGGCCATAAAATTCTATAACCAGATATCTGCAATGGATCTGAATGCAGTTGAACATGTTGGCAAAGCAGAAGCATTAAAAGTAGGCACAACTAAAATTGAGGCTCTCAACGTAAAAAGAATCAAAGTATAAATAAGAATGTCGTATTCAATCCTGTCAAAAACCAAATTTGTTCTTTTAGTTTTTTCTTTAGTTGCTCTCACATCGTGTTCGTTCACTTATTCTGTGTATCGTGACTGCGACAATAAACTAGTAAAAGTAAAAGACCATCATCCAAAACCGGAGTGGCGGTTGGGTTATTAAAATTGAAGACATGCTGAAGAAAGCCAGAGTCGCGGTTTCGATCGTTATATTTTCTTTAATCAGTTTTTATTTTCTGGACTTCGCAGATATTTTACCGAAGCGGTTTCATTTGTTGACGGAACTGCAACTTCTCCCTGCATTAATAGCACTCAATATTATCGCATTAATTATTGTAATTGCGCTTACTGTTTTGTTTGGAAGAATTTATTGTTCATCGATTTGCCCAATGGGAATATTCCAGGACATTGTAAACTGGTTTGCAAAAAAAACCCACAGGAAAAAGAAATATCCGCATTTTGGAGAAAGAAAAATTCTTCGCTGGTCTATCGTAGCCGCAACTGCAATTGCCTTTTTCGTAGGCGCAAACATTATTGTAAGTGTGCTAGATCCTTATTCTGCTTATGGAAGAATGGCCACTACCCTATTTAGGCCTGTTTATCTTTTAGGGAATAATGTCCTTGCATGGATCGATAATTATTACAAACACTATAGGTTTTACAAACTTGAAGTATTCATAACAAGTTTGATGGCACTGATCATTACTGCCATAACCATGCTTGTTATCGGATTTCTTTCTTACAAATGGGGGCGTTTGTATTGCAATAGCATTTGCCCTGTTGGAACGGTGCTTGGTTTTATTTCCCGGTTTTCTGTTTTTAAAATCAGGATCGCTGAAGAGAAATGTAACAATTGCGGCCTTTGCTCAATGAAGTGCAAATCATCTTGCATTGACTCAAAAAATAAAACGATCGATTACAGTCGTTGTGTGGATTGCTTTAACTGTCTGCAGGTTTGCAACAGGAAAGCGATGAAATATAGTTTTGCTTTTGCAAGAAAGCCCGCAATTATTTGCGAAGTATCACAAGAGAACTCCTCGTCAAGAAGAAAGTTTTTCGGCTTTATTTTATTAGGAATTGCAGGAGCACAAAAACTATTTGGAAAAGAACCTTCAGACACAACTAACATACCAAAAGAAATTTATGCTAAACACAACGTTGCATACAAAAGAAAAAACCCAATTACGCCCCCCGGCTCTGTTGATGTAAAACGTTTTAATGATCGTTGTACGGCTTGTCATCTTTGCGTGGCTAAATGTCCGTCCAATGTTTTAAAGCCTACTTTATTTGAATATGGCTTAGCAGGAATGCTACAACCTACTATGGATTTCACACATGGTTATTGCAATTACCACTGCACCGTATGTACGGAAATATGCCCCGCAGATGCATTGGAAAAAATAACTGCCAAAGAGAAAAGAACATTGCAGGTTGGCTATGTTCATTACATCAAGGAAAATTGCGTGGTTGTTACTGATGGAACAGATTGCGGTGCATGTTCGGAACATTGTCCAACACAAGCTGTAAGTATGGTAACGTACAAAGGTGATCTCCGTATTCCTGAAATCAACCAGGACCTTTGTGTTGGCTGTGGTGGATGTGAATACATTTGTCCTACAAGGCCATACCGGGCCATTTATGTTGTTGGCAATCCTGTCCACAAACAAGCGCTGATACCCGAAGAAAAAGAGCAAAAGAAAATTGAAGTAAATGACTTTGGTTTCTAGCTTATCTGCACAAACGTTCAATGATCGATTGATGTTGAGGAAACTGGTTTATCAAAGTTTTCTCAACAGCCATTTCAAAATCAGCAAAATCAAAACCGGGAGCCACAGTACAACCAACCAGTGTAAACTCTGTGCCGGGTGCAGGCTCAGAAGCAAACCAGCAATTTGCAGGAACTACAAATTGATATGTCTCTCCTTCATGAATTTTTCTACCTAAACAAATGCAGGAATATTTTCCTTCCTGATCAATCACATGAACAAGCAAAGTTCCGCCTTCATAAAAATGCCAGCACTCATCACTGGCAATGCGATGAAAGGCCGAAAAATCTCCTTTTCGTAAGAGAAAATAAATAGCGGTTGAATAATTTCTGTCTCCACTAAAATCCGACGATAAATATTCTGAAGAAATGATTCCACTGGAGCGATAAGTTTCTTTGAAGAAACCGCCCTCGGGATGCGGTTGTAATTGGAGATGTTTTGCAAAATATTCTGCTGTCATAAAATCTTATCCTCCTTCCCTATTGTCCTTCGGCTTTTGATTTAAATAAGAGTATAGTGCTCCCATCAACACACTGCCACCAACGAGGTTGCCAAGTGTTACAGGAATAAGGTTATGAACAACCCCCCAAAATGAAATCGTTCCCGGGTGATCCAGCACCAATACAATAGCAAATGTGCACATGTTGGCTATGCTATGTTCGTATCCTGAAATAAAAAAACAAAACACGAACAACACGAATCAGCAAAGAAACAATGGCGGAATTAAAAGACAATAATTAAAGATAAATTCTTAAACATCATTTTCATCGAAGGACAATTCGATGTTTTTTCTCTTTGCTTCTACTTTACGGTAAGAAATACCAGCGGCATCAAGCATTCTTTTACTCGCTTTTGAAACATCGGTGCCATCATATTTATCACTGAGGTAAATAACTTCTTTAATGCCAGACTGGATAATTGCCTTGCTGCATTCATTGCAGGGAAACAGTGCAGTATAAATCCGGCAACCCGTCAAATCCATCCCGATGTTATTGAGAATGGCATTCAGTTCGGCATGGCATACATAAGGATATTTGGTATCCAGAAAACCACCGGCCTTATCCCATGGAAAATCCTCATCGCTGCAACCAATAGGCAAACCATTGTAGCCTGCACCAACAATTTTGTTTTGTTGACTCACAATACATGCGCCTACCTGGGTACTTGGATCTTTGCTTCTTCTTCCACTTAGCAAAGCCACTCCCATAAAATATTCATCCCAGCTAATGTAATCGGTTCGTTTTGACATAGACGATTTTTAAACAACGGTTGAAGATATCGCAAAGATGCAAACAGCGAGGCATTCGGCGGCTGATCTCAATCTTTGTCATCTATCAACACCAGCTTTCTATTTTTTGCAGTGGAACTTACACCTTTCACTTCAGGTTCTTTGCCCTTATGCAAATAAACAACAGGTATGTTTGAAGATGAGCTTTCATTCAATCCATCAATTTTTACTCTTTCAAAATTTTTCAGTTCAACAGCATGTGTAAAATAAGAAGGCAGCCCTTCCCCCCAATACACATTCATATTTCTTATGGAAAGATCGCTTATAAAGTTTCCATAAAGGGCAGGAATGGAATGTTCGAAAATGCCCAGTGATATATCATTGGTCGGCCTTAGATCAATATTGCCACCATAACTTTCAGAAAAACGTCCGCGTTTAATACTCAAGCTAACATTATCGAAACTGATATCACGGATCAAATCTTTTGCAGTTGAATAAATAACGATACCAGTTTCTGAAGATGCAATTATATTGGAGAAATGAACGTGTTTAATGGAACCTGTTTCTTTACTTCCTAATCCCGGAACAGAAGAAATATGAATCGGCTCTCCGTGTCCCCACCATTGCCCGGAATGCAAACGTGTGTTGATGGTTATGTTTGAGAAGATCATATTCTCCATATCACCTTTCTGACGTTGAAAAATTCCAATGCCGCGATTGGAATCAAAAATGGTAATGTTGCTGAACATAAGATTGCCGGAATTATTTTGCGTCCACACATTGTATCCAATACGAATTCCGCTTGATCGTGATTGCAAAACACAATTTGATGCGGTAAGATTACTCGAGCTAATAATTGCAATGGCATCATCACCTGCGTGAATATTACAATTAGAAACGATTATGTTTTTCGAATCATAAAAATCAAGTCCGTCACTGTTTGGAATCAACATGTGGTTTTGAATGGTGATGCCGTTCACTTTTATTCCATCGGAATTTAAAAAAGCCATTGTCCAATTTGGCGATTCTTCAAACCTGATGTCATTAACTGTTACATTCTTACAACCTGAAAACATGACCATTACACCTGGACGTTCTTCATAATTTCCTTTCCATAAAACAGGTCCGTCTTCGCGACCGTATTTTGGATTCATGTAATCATTTTTTTGTCTTGTGTATTTCCTGTCGAAGTCCATTCCATATTGAAGGCTGTCCATATACATGAATGATGTTCCGTTTCCCTTAATGGTTCCGAAGCCAGTGATGGAAATATTTTCTTCATTATGCGCAACAAGAATTCCGGTTTTATTGCCTGCACCCAATCCGCCGAAGCCATAATCCTTTTGATAACCGTAGTCTTTGTCACTTGTACTACCAATTAATGAAGCTCCAGGTGAAAAATGCAAGTTCATATTGCTGTACAATCTCAGGGTGCCTGTAACAAAATTTCCTGTTGGAATTTCAATTGTACCGCCGCCGTGTTGGTGGCAATCATCAATTGCTTTCTGAATAGCCACGGTGTTCAAATTTTTTGCGTCTCCAATTGCACCATAAATGGTAATCAAATACTTTTTAACGTCGGCTGCCTTTTGGGCGTTTACTAATTGAAGTATTATAAAGCAAATCAAAGCAGTTAACGAAAGTTTCTTGCGCATATAGAAGCAATTATGATTTGACAGAACAATAATGAAGATAATTATAAGATGGAAGATTTTTATTGACTGAACTGGGTGCTACTATGAGGCTTTGATTGCACAGTTATCCTGAGCAAAGCAAAGGACACTTTTTTACGTTTGGCAAGTCCTATCATCACATAAACAGTTCTTACAAGATCAATCACTCATCACATCACGAAGCAAAGATCCTTCCTGCGTCAGGATGACAAGCAGACATTCCTTACAGGTTGTGGAATTTACAATTGCTGAATAAGCAAACAGTAGAAACTTTTACTTGTCATCCCGAGGAACGAAGGATCTGTGGACTGAATAAAAGAGCTGTTCGCAACTTTAGTGAATGACCGAACCATGCTCAATAGAACTACTGAACGTACAAGTGAGTGACACAACGAACGATGATAGTAGCAATGGAGCTAAATACAAAAATTACTTTGCAATCAATTGCTCGTTCAATTGATGATAGGCAGTGCTTAAAAAATTTGGAAGAATATGAGCATAGGTCCACATGATCTTATCAGGATCATTCAATTGCTCCAGCATGCTTTTTAATTTTTCCTCACCATGGCTTTCAATAACCGTATTCCTTTTTTCTTCCGTTTGAAGATATACGCTCATGCCTGCAGCATCGGCTTCGGGATGGAACTGCGTGCCCACCATGTAATCGTTGAAACGTACAGCCATTATTGCCTGCTCGTAAGGCACATGCGGACGATACTTTTCGATGCACAAAATTTGCGCACCCATATTGTTGATCGTTTCAAAATCGGGAGTAGTAACCTGGTACTCGCGACTGTCGACAATATAAAATGGGTCATTTAATCCACGGAAAACAGGATCATGCTGGCCTTCGAAAGTTACATGCACCGGAAACACACCAAATGCAGGTTTGCGCCTTTTGCTCACCAAGCCAATTCCGTATTTGCGACAAACAATTTGGAAAGAGTGGCAAATGAGGAAGACATATTTTTTGTTATGATGCTCGGCGTCGCTATTCCATTCTTCCACCTGTGAAAGCCAGTTGAAGTAAGCGGTTTCCCACTCACTGCCTTCACTTGCTAAAGGGCTTCCCGGGCCACCTGTTGAGATATAGACGTCATAGGAGAGATCAGGAACATGTTTATCGCGACGCACATCAAATTCATCGAACATGGCAGGCAAGGAGTAATATTCACTCCATTCACGGATGATCTGGCGAATACAGCGCATGCCCTGGTTAGCTTCGCCTTCATAGAGATCTAAAATGGCTATTCTTAGCATAATTAAAAAAGGGTTGCAAACTTACGATAAATAAGGGAAGTAGTTATTGCAAACCCTTTGCCAGCAGCCATTTTAAAGTCTCTCTCACAGATTACACGGAAAGCACAGATGAGGCTTCAGCGTAATCTGTGCTTTTTGGGAGAGCTTTATTTTTTCTGGTAAACTCTTTCGCCGTTAATGTAAGTAGCTATAACCGATGTTGTCAAAATATCTTTAGCATCGACGGTCATGACGTCTTTATCAAGAATAACGAAGTCTGCAAACTTGCCTTTTTCCAAAGAGCCTTTTTCGTTTTCTTCAAAATTTGATTTAGCTGCCCAGATGGTCATGCCGCGTAATGCTTCCTGTCTTGACAGTGAATTCTCCATTTGAAATCCGCCGGAAGGAAATTCTTTTGCATCGGTTCTGAAAACCGCTGAATGAAATGTTTTGAAAGGAGAAATATCTTCAACAGGAAAATCTGTCCCGAGTGGGATCCATTTGTTTTGATCGAGCAGTTGCTTGTATGCATATGCCTCTTTCACTCTTTTATCGCCGAGGCGATCTTTCGCCCAATACATGTCTGATGTTGCATGCGTTGGTTGAACTGAGGGAACGATATTGTATTCGCCAAACAACTTAAAATCATTTTCATTCACCACTTGGGCATGTTCAATTCTCCATCGTTGATTATTCTTTCCTTTCAGATATTTTGCATAGATGTTTAAGATTGTCCTGTTTCCAGAATCACCAATTGCATGCGTACACATTTGAAATCCGTGTTGAGAAATAATATTGGCAACGGAATCAAAATGTTGTTGAGAGCTTAGTAAGAATCCACTCCAATCAGGACGATCTGTGTAAGGTAAAAGCAAACATGCACCTCTTGAGCCTAAAGCACCATCGGCGTATACTTTGAAAGATCGAACATTCAAACGATCTGTTTTGATCTTCCCATGTTGAAAAAGGTAATTATAGTTCTGCGTAGCATCGCTCAACATGGCGTAAACTCTCATCTTCAGAATATTTTTTTTCTGGAGACTATCCATGAACAAAGCCTCACGATAATCAATGCCGCAGTCATCAACAGTTGTTAATCCAACAGCAAAACAATTTTCTTGTCCCTGCTGCAATGATTTTGCAATTTGATCAGGAGTAGGTTCGGGAATTTTTGCAGAAACCAGATCAACTGCGTTATCAACCAGGATACCTGTAAGCTGGCCGTTCTTGGTTTCAACAGTTCCACCAACAAGCGTTTGTCCTGCCTGCACACCTGCTATATCCAATGCCTTTTGATTAGCAATTGCAGCATGACCATCAATACGTGAAAGTAAAACGGGGCGATTTGGAAAAAGCTGGTCCAGTTTTTCTTTGGTGGGAAATTCTTTTACAGCCCAATCGTTTTGGTCCCATCCTCTTCCAATCAGCCAACCATCCGGATGATTTTTTGCGAACAATTGAAGCTTGTTCAAAATATCTTCCCAACTTTCTGTATCAACCAAATTAGCAGTTTGCAATCCTAAACCATAACGAAAGAAATGGGCATGTGCATCAATGAAGCCGGGATAAATAAATTTTCCATCGGCGTTGATGGTTTGCAATGGCCAGTATCTGTCACGAAGACCGTTTCTTCCGACATCAATGATCTTTCCATCTTTAATTGCAATAGCTGTTGCCGTTGAAAACTTAGCATCAACGGTATAAATCTTCGCATTGAAAATTAAGAGATCAATTCTTTTGCGCTGGGCAAATGATGATAGAGAAAATAGAATTAGAGCGAAGCAGAGAATGTTTTTGTTCATTGTAAAAATTTCTCAGGGTGTTTTTTATTGAAATCCGTTTTATCCTGGTATGCTTTTGCAGCTTCTAAAATCGAAGCTTCATCATATAAGTTACCAACCAGAGTAATACTCACAGGCAGATTTCTTTGAGTGAATCCCATTGGCATGCAAACAACCGGATTGCCGGTAAGGTTTGTGATGGACAACTGGCTTCCGGCAAACGTTGGAACAATCACAACATCATAGTTCTTCATGAAGTCCTGGATCTTTTCGCAAAGCGTATAGCGACACCGATTGGCGTTAATGTACTCCACGGCAGGAATTAACCTTGAAGAACGAAAGGAATTAGGCCAGAAATCCTTGTCCTGTCTTTCAATTAAATCATCACGGTTGGTTCTTGTCAATTCATCAAATGCGGCTCCTGATTCTGCATTGAGAATAATGCTTACAAGACTAGCAGGATAGACAGTTGAATCAGGAAATTCAACAGGCTTTACCTCAATGCCCATGGATTTGTAAACTTCCAGAACTTTCCATTCCATTGCATCTTTCGGTAATCGACTGAAATAATTTAAGGCATACGCAAAGCGAAGTTTTTTGATGTCTTTTTTCTGATCATAATTAAAAGCATGATCAACCGAGCCTGCATCTTTGCCGTCGGTTCCTTTCATGTAGTAATAAACAATGGCATCATCTTCTGCACTTCTGCAAATTGGTCCCGCTTTATCTAAACTCCAGCATAACACCATGGCTCCGCTTCGGCTTACGGTTCCAAATGTTGGTCGCAAACCTGTGGCGCCGCAGCGGGTAGAAGGAGACACGATAGAACCTAAAGTTTCAGTTCCAATTGTAAATGGCAATAACCCGGCAACAACCGAAGATGCAGAACCTGCAGAAGATCCACTCGATCCTTGTTGAAGATTCCATGGATTTTTTGTTTCACCACCAAACCATTTATTGTTGTATGCTAATGCACCGAGTGAAAGCTTCGCACATAATACTGCACCTGCATCTTTCAACTTTGTATAAACGTAAGAATCGTAATCGAGCGTTTGATCTTTATACGGAGTAGAACCCCAGGTTGTTTTATAACCTTTCACTGCAAACAGATCTTTTATGCCATACGGAATTCCATGCAATGGTCCGCGATATTTTCCTTTGGCAATTTCGTCATCGGCTTGCTTCGCTTGTTGTAATGCCAAATCTTCTGTAAGTGTAATAACCGACTGCAATGTATCACCCCATTTTTTCAAGCGATCTATGAAAAATTTAGTGAGTTCAACAGAAGTAATTTTTTTGTTTTTGACCAGCGACGCCAATTGAATGATGGTATAAAAAGCGAGATCGTTTTTATTTTTTGGCATCATCACATTTGTTGGAATGTTCCAAACGATTTTTTGTTGATTAGTTGGAACTTTAAAACCAATCGGCACAGGATTGAATGCAAAAGGATAAGGAAGATCGTTCTTCGGCAACTGCTGGTGCATCTTTACATAAATCGTTTTCCAGGAAGTAATATTATCGATCATGGAATCGGCTTCTGATTGAGTGAAATCCAAATCATACAAGCCGGCTGTTTGCTGGAGAAATTTGATGGTATCGTTATGTGTCTGAGAAAAAACTTTCACAGAAAGCAGTAGTATTGAAAAGCAGAACAATTTTTTCATATCATTGATTGTCGCGTTCAAAGTACCGAAAAATCTCTAACTTTTACTTTCAAAGCCAGCTTATGAGATTACTCATTTTCTCCTTTTGCCTTTTTGTTTTCTTTTCATGCGATCATGTAAAAACTCATGTCGAATCATCGAGCGATTCATCGGGAAGTACGGCTACGGTAGCTGACTATTTTAATTATGGTGACAGTGGTGTGCAGTCTGCTGGCATAAGGATGATTCCCATCTCTACTCCTGCCGGAACTTTTAAAGTTTGGACCAAACGTTTTGGCAATAACCCACGCATCAAAATATTATTACTTCATGGCGGCCCTGCTACAGGACACGAATACATGGAATGCTTTGAAAGCTTTTTTCCGAAAGAAGGTTTTGAGTTTTATGAGTATGATCAATTAGGTGCGCCTTACAGCGATCAACCTGAGGACACGAGTTTATGGACTACGGAGCGATATGTTGAAGAAGTGGAACAAGTAAGAAAAGCGATTGGTGCTGATTCAACCAATTTTTACATTCTCGGAAATTCATGGGGCGGAATATTGGCAATGGAATATGCTTTAAAGTACCAGCAGAATTTAAAGGCTATGATTGTTGCGGATATGGTGGCCAGTTGCCCGGATTATAACAAATATGCACAGGATGTTTTGGCAAAGCAAATGGATCCAAAGGTGTTACAGGAAATAAGAGACATTGAAGCGAGAAAAGATTTTTCAAACCCACGATACGAGGAATTGTTGATGCCTAATTTTTATCAGCAACATTTTTGTCGTTTGAAAGATTGGCCGGAACCTGTTACCCGTGCCTTCACGCATCAAACAAAAGTTTCAAGACAGATCTATGTGATCATGCAGGGCCCCTCGGAGTTCGGATTGTCGGGCAGGCTTCTCAATTGGAATGTCAAGGACCGGCTCAAGGAGCTCAGGATTCCAACGCTTATGGTCGGCGCCAAATATGATACGATGGATCCGAAGGCAATGGAAGAACAAGGTAAAATGGTTCAGCATGGAAGCTATTTATATTGCCCCAATGGAAGCCATTTATGCATGTGGGATGATCAAAAAGTTTTTATGGATGGAGTGATTAAGTTTATTAAGGATGTTGATACGAAGAGTGAGTGACGGCTCCAGGTGAGGGTTGAGGTTCGAGGGTTGAAGTCTCGCTGAACACTCGTCATCCTGAGCTTGTCGAAGGATGATGATTGGATTGAACTAACCTGCATTGCTACTATTGATCTTCTGTTGCGTCACACTTGTGTACGTTCGGTAATTCTTATTATCACATCCAACGTTTACAACTGCTATAAATCCTGCGTTCGTTCGACAAAACCCACCCCGAGTCGTTCTAGCCCAATTATTCATTCAACTTCGCCCTCCAGGGAGGGGACGGTTTACAATTACATGATGACACTTGCACATGCTGAAAAGAATTACCGAACGTACAAGTGAGTGACACAACGAAAGGTGATAGTAGCAAATAGATGAAAGCAATAATCAACTCAACTTCGGAAATCGATTATCCAGCAGCAGGAATATTTTTAAATGTATCTTCTGGTTGGCCCATTGCAGCTTTTTTCATTTTCATTGCCTCATCATGACCAACATACTTTTCAATTCGGCCTTCTACAAAATAAATAACCGGGGTTAATATAATTGCCATTGTTGCTTTGTAGATGTAATTCATAATTCCGAATGCGAGAATCTGCTGCCAGGTGAATACGCCTGCAAATGCAATGAACAGAACAATGTAGCTGTCTACGATTTGTGAAACTAACGTTGAACCTGTCGCTCTCAGCCAAACATGCTTCTCTCCTGTTGCTCTTTTGATGCGATGGAAAACAGTAACGTCAACAATCTGGCTTACAAGAAATGCGACGATGCTACCAACAATAATTCTCATTCCTTGCCCAAAGATTCCTGAGAATGCATCCTGCATATTAGGAATTCCGTTTTTTACATTTATTGGCAACCAGAAATCAGCGGCAGGAACACCAATGGCTATGAAGTACATGAGAAACGCATAAGCAATTAATATCACCGCTGTGTAGGAAATTCTTCTCACGGCTCTCGGGCCATAATATTCATTGACGATATCTGTCATTACAAACTCCAAAGGCCAAAGGAGTACACCGCAGGTAAGGTTAAAACCTAAGCCACTTTGACCAAACAAAGTGAAGTTTGCCAGCGGCAAACCAAATAATTTTTCCAGAGAAAAGATTTTTGTTCCAATGGATTCTGCTATTAATGCATTGCAGCAAAAAAAAGCAGTCATACCGAGGAAGAGTTTCGTTGGCTTGTTTCTAAGAATGTCGTATATCATTTAAATAGAGGATGTACAAAATTTGAATGACTAAAAATAAAATATTGGCAGTGAGCAGCCATGAAGGAACTGTCTGTAATCTCCTTCTTGAAAAAATGAAAACTAACAGGTAACAAAGCACAAGTATTGGATTAATGATAAACCCCATTACATAACCAATCAACGCCACCATGGATGTGATGTCTTCGTTCTTTATCCAGTTTGTCATTTGAACCGAAAAAGCAATTAGAAAACAGATATTGCATATGAAAGCTACCCTTGAAAAAAACAAAAGCCATCTAAAAGAGCTTGCGGTTTGCAGTCCTGCGTTTGGATTTAGTGGTTCGGCCATAGAGTTGATTTTATAGATCGTCAATCAGCAAATGTGAATTGAGGATTCATTTGTCTGCTACGTTGGTCCTGATTTCAACTTGCAAATGAACTGTTGAATTCACGATTCACCATTCACGATTGACGAAAATACCATTATTTTGTCGCCACTAAAACCGGTATATGAACAAAGGCCTCTTCTCTAAACTGCTTCCACATATAATTGCTGTTGTTATTTTTTTACTTGTAGCTGTTTTGTACTGCAAGCCTGTACTTGAGGGCAGAGTGCTTAGCCAGCACGATATTGTTGGTTGGAAAGGAATGGCGCAGCAATCAATTGAGTTTAAAGAAAAATATGGCCATTACCCCTTATGGACAAACAGTATGTTCGGCGGTATGCCTGGATATACCATTGCTATGGAGCCTTCAAGTAAATTACAAACGATTTACCTGTATGGCATCTTAAACCTTTTTCTGCCTAAGCCTGCCGATTTCTTTTTTCTTGCCTGTATTTGCTTTTATTTTTTGTGCCTTGTTCTTCGCATTAAACCGTGGATTGGAATCCTAGCAGCACTGGCTTTTGCATATTCGACCTATGATCCAATAATTATTGGAGTAGGCCATGATACCAAGATGCGGGCCATTGCATTGGCACCCGCTGTTATTGCAAGTTTGCTTTTAATTTTGCAAAAAAGATATTTATGGGGAGCTGCTTTACTTACTTTGTTCTTTGGCTTCCAGGTAGCTACTCAACACTTACAAATCATTTATTACACCGGCATTATCATTGGCTTCCTCATTATTGCTTACCTAATTTATAACTGGACAAAAGAAAGTGTCAAATCAATTTCGATTGCTGGTGCCATTGCTTTGGCTTCTGTTGTTGTTGGGTTCTTTTCTTACTCTGTACTCATGATACCGGTA
Source organism: Flavisolibacter sp. (assembly GCA_035554655.1). GTDB lineage: Bacteria > Bacteroidota > Bacteroidia > Chitinophagales > Chitinophagaceae > Flavisolibacter. The sequence continues at coordinate 42,343 of DATMIF010000025.1, read as the reverse complement.
AATGAGTATGCAAAAGAAACGATGAGAGGAGGAAGATCGGAATTAACCGATACTACAAATGCTGCAAATAAAAGCAAGGGCGGCCTGGATAAAGATTATGCTTTCAACTGGAGCTATGGAACTGCTGAAACTTTCACTTTTATTGTGCCCGGCATTTACGGAGGCAGCAATGGCGGCAGGGAATTTTCCGGCACAACTGCATTTACAGATAAGATTTCTGAAATCGGGGTTCCTGAAGAAAACGCCATACAAATGGAAAACGGGTATTCCTATTGGGGAGACCAGCCAAATACATCTGGGCCAGTTTATCTGGGAGCAGTAATATGTTTCCTGTTTATTCTTGGAATGGTTTACCTGAGATCGTACCACAAATGGTGGATCATCGCTGCAACTGTTTTCGGAGTGCTACTTGCATGGGGTAAACATTTTTCTGCCTTCAATTATTTTCTGTTTGATTACCTGCCTCTTTATAATAAGTTCAGGGCACCATCAATGGCTTTGTTCATTCCTCAACTCACATTTCCATTAACTGCGGCGTTAGTTCTGAATCAAATAACCGGAGAAGATGTAGCAAAAGAAAAGCTGTGGAATAAATTCAAGCTGGCTGTTTACATAACGGCAGGATTAGTGGCCTTACTTTTTATTCTTTATACCAGTTTTTCCTACAAGGGCGAAAGCGATAAATTGATTGCAGAAAATTTCACGCAACAATTGTTGCATTCCAGGGGAGAACAGGTGACACCGCAGATGCAAGACCAGGTTCAATCTTTAAGTCAAACATTGATTCGTGCCTTGCAAACAGATCGCAAATCACATTTTGGAAGTGATCTTTTCCGCTCATTTGCATTTATTGTTTTAGCCGTTCTTTTGGTGGGTGCTTATTTGAAAAACATGATCAAAAAACCAATCGTAATGATCATCGGTTTATTGTTGATAAGCACAATCGATCTTTTGGTGGTAGACAGAAGGTATTTGAACGATGAAAATTTTGTGGAGCCCGATCAATACGAATCCGCATTTGTTGCCACGGAGGCCGATAAACAAATTATGGCTGACCCGGACAAGCCTTTCAGGGTATTTGATGAAACAGATCCACAAGGTCCGTTCCAGGGATCAAGAGCTTCTTATTTCCATAATTCGGTTGGAGGTTACCATCCTGCAAAACTTGGACTATACCAGGACATCATAGAGCATCAATTAAGCAGGGGAAATATGGAAGTATTCAACATGCTGAACACAAGATATTTTATTGCACAGGATCCGAGAACAGGAACCAGTATTGCGCAACGCAATCCCGGGGCTTTTGGCGCGGTGTGGTTGGTTAAAGCTATCCAGTTTGTGCCTACAGCTGATGCTGAAATGAATGCATTGAATACACTTCACCTAAAAGACACAGCAGTTGCGCAGCAAAAGTTTCAGTCGCAGGTAAAAGAGAAACCACAATTTGATTCGACAGCAACAATTAAGGTTGCTGAATACTCGAATGATAAGATCACGTATACCTTCTCAGCAAATACAAACCAGTTTGCTGTATTTAGCGAAGTATATTATCCCCATGGGTGGAACGCATATATTGATGGCAAAAAATCTGACTATATAAAAGTGGATTATGTGTTGCGTGGAATGTCAGTTCCTGCAGGCAAACACAGTATCGAATTCCGCTTTGAACCACAATCATACAAAACTGCAAATACATTAATGCTGATCTCAACTGTAATCGCTTATCTGTTGCTGATCGCAGCAATTGTACTTGAATTTTGGAGAAGAAGAAAAACTGCCAACAGCTAAAATCTTATTGTTCTGATGGCTGTAGTGTTGAGCATAGTGCCGTATAAATTCTTGCCTCCAAAAATTGGGGGCCAAAAAGGAATTGCTCTTTTTAATGAATACTTTGGCCGCTATGTAAATCTTACCTGTGTAACTGTTAACAGTAATGAGAACGAGTATGCAAAAGGTTATGAAGCGATCGCAGCTTTTTCAAATTCTCAACTTCGGTATGCTAATCCTTTCACGGTATTCAGGTTGAAGAAACTTATAAAAGAAAAAAAAGCAACGCATATTTTACTGGAACACCCCTATATGGGCTGGATGGCCTACTTGCTAAAAAAACTCATGTCAACAAAACTGATCGTTCACTCCCACAACATGGAAGGGCTGCGTTTTAAAACGCTTGGAAAATGGTGGTGGAAGCTTCTTTGGCAATATGAAAGATTTGTCCATCGTCATGCAGACTACAACTTTTTTATCCAGGAAAATGACCGGCAATATGCAATAATGAATTTTGGGCTGGATGCTGCTAAATGCATAGTTGTTACTTACGGAATTGAGATCAACTCAATTCCAACAGCGCTTGAAGTAGAAAAAGCAAAAAATTATGTGAGAGAGAAACATGGTATTTCTCCAACAGAAAAAATACTGATGTTTGCCGGCTCTTTTAATTACAAGCCCAATCTTGACGCTTTGGAATACATTGACAAAAAAGTGGCGCCTTTATTGGCACAAAAAAATTTTAAGTGCAAGATTTTGATATGTGGCCCATGGCTGGAAAGTAACTCTTCCAGTTATCCAAACGTAATTTTAACCGGCTTCGTTGACGACATTAGTTTGTATTTTAAAGCAGCAGATGTTTTTTTGAACCCGGTTGTTGAAGGCGGCGGTATTAAAACAAAACTGGTAGAGGCTCTTGGGTATAATACCAATTCGGTTTCTTCAACCAACGGCGCAATCGGTGTTGACCCGTCGATATGTAATGGAAAGTTGACTGTAACAGAAGATAACGACTGGGAAGCATTTGCAAATGGGATCATTAATGTAAGCGAAGTCAAAACAGACATTTCACCGGAGTATTATCAACATTTTTATTGGGGCTACAGCACTAAGAAGGCAGCCGAGTTTATACAACAAGATGCATAACCTGACAAAGATCAAATGGTTTAGAATTGCAAGCAAGATCACTTATTTTCCTGCCCTCTTGTTCATATATCCGTTCGTGTTGTTAAAAAAGAAAAATAAAACTGCTCTCTTTTTTTTCTTCGACCGCTACTCAATTGGGGGAGCTCAACGAATTCACCTTGATATTTTGGAAAGTGTTGATGATATTCCGAAGCAGGTTTATTTCACACGCAAATCAATAAACCAGTCACTAAAGGAAGCTTTCTTCTCAGTTCCCAACACTGTTTCAAAAGATATTCATTTTTGGTGCGACAACATTTTGTTTCGCTTATTCACTGTTCATTATTATGCATTCTATATGAACCGGCATAAACCGGCAACAGTGCTTAGCTCCAATAGTACTTTTTTTTACGATCTGCTACCTCTTCTTAGCAAAAGAATTGCAACGATTGAATTGCTGCACAACTTTACGTTTGGCAAAAAAGGAATGGAGTTTTTTGGGTTAGCTAATCATCAATATCTCACGCATCGTTTTGTTTACGATACCTACACGCTGAATAATATTCGCAGGCAATACAAAGCTTACAATATACCAGACTTCTACCTCGAGCGAATTGTATTTTTTGAACCGGGTGTTAATGTGCCTGCTACGATTACAAAGGACTATTCTTATCCTTTAAAAGTTTTATATGCAGGTCGTGGCGGTCCACAAAAAAGAATTCATTTACTTAACCGGGTTGTTGAGTACTGTTTAGATGAAAAGCTGCCCGTTAAGTTTCATTTTGCAGGCACTGTCATCGAAGAATTATCAGAAGAAGTGAAACAAAAATCAGTGCTGCATGGCAATATCGGTTCTGCAAACAAGATGAAAGAATTGTATCAGCAAAGTCATGCTATTCTGATGACTTCCGCGTATGAAGGTTTTCCAATGTTGATAAAAGAATCAATGGCGCATGGGTGTGTGCCCATTGTAACCGCACTTGAAGGAAATAAGATGCATTTAAAGGATCACGCAAATTCATTATTGATTAATGCAGTCGAAGATGAAGAGAAAGTAGTGAAGGAAGGTATCGAAAGAATTGAGGAATTAGCAACAAACCAGGAATTGCTTAAAAGGCTTTCAATTGATGCACATGCATATGCGATGAAACATTTTGATAAGAGAAAGTTTTTGAGGGAATGCAGGGAGTTGTTGCTTAGGTAACCAATTACACTTTATTTTCAGTTATGCAGATATTTTTTATTCAAGAGGTAAGAAAAGAACATACTTGCCTTGGACACAACGCCCCACTTCAACAACTTCCCTGGAATAATTGACTGGTGAGCAACCATTTTAATTATAACTTCCGGCCAAGAATTTTTTGGCGCAAATTGATACAATTGTTCTTTACGGTGGGTACGGGTGTTTCGCAGGATTCTCCACCATGCATCATAAATCAGCAATTGTCTCAAGGGGTTCACTCCATATTTTTCCAACAAAAGCAGCCCCTCCGGCAGTTCAACTTCCGGCACATTAATACTATAGTTCGTTACTTGCCCCTCGCTCATGCCAACATTTACAAGAGGCTCATCTATTAAAACAAAGTTTTTTTCCGTCATTAGTAATCGTATGTAGTAATCTATGTCCACCCGCCATTTCATTCTTTCGTCATAAGCTTCATTTACGCTTGTGTGAATAAGAGTAACGCTTGGAGTACCAATAACATTTTGTGCAATTAAAGAAACAGGGTGATTTAGAATCCTTCTTTCCCATTGCAGCGGGAATTTCGATTGCTTTTCATTTCCTGATGCGAAAACGGTTGCAAACCCCGAAAAAATAAAGCGCCTATTCTCGCTGGTTTTATCAGCAAATTTTTGAAGACTGTCTTTGCTTCTGAACCAATCATCATCGTGCATAAGTTTTATCCACTCGCCTTTTGCCATAGAAATAGCATAGTTCCAGTTTGCTGGAGTGCCTAAAGCTTTTGGATTTTTGAAATAAGAAACGGGCAATGAGGAGAAGATATCAACAACATTCATCACCGATTCATCCGGAGAATCGTCGGTAATAACAATTTCATAATCTGTGAATGTTTGTATAGCGATGGATTGCAATAGCCGTTGAATATTCTCAGGTCTTTTGTAGGATGGAATGCAAATGGAAATTTTTTTCAGAACAATCCCTTTTATTAATGAATAAAAATAAAAAAATGTCTAAGACGAAAACTTATTTAATTTGAAATGCAAATACCCCTTAATTATCGCGGTCAGTACTTTAAAAAAATAGCCTGAAAAGAAAAGATTATTTTTAAGAATTACAAACAGTTCACTTCTTCTTTGCTCTATTTCTTTCGGCAATTGTTTTTTATACTTGGATGAAACGTATAAGAAGTTGCGCACCATGTAATAAATGCGAATGGGAGAATGTACAGAACGGTTGCTTTTTTTTAGTACAGAAAAATAACCTGCTTCTTTTTGAGTTCCTATGAAATGGTTCAGGTAAATGTTTTTGAATTGAACGATCTTAAATCCTTCAAGGACACATTTGTAACAATATTCAAAGTCCACATCATCAATAAAAAGTTTCTCATCAAATCCATGTAATTGCTTACAGATTCTGACATTGATAAGGCTTCCGGAAGTTATGGCCCTGTGCACTTCTTTGTATTCATCATTAATAGTAGTAGAAGACGTTTCAGAAGAATGAGCGGGGCAAACAATTGCTATATTTTCTGTTTGATATAATATTCGCCTAAATGCATCAAAAAAGGTGGAGGCTTGCCACTGTTCAAAATAGGAATCCTGGTCCATTGTTAGAAGCCACTCTGTTTTATCACCACAAATCTGTACAGCTTTGTTCAATGGTTTTGCAATGCCGTCGTTTTGCTGGTTTTGAATAACCACAATTTTTGAACTTATCGCTTTTACCGCTTCAATGATATCGTTGCTGCAGCTAGAATTATCAAAAACAATAAGATTACTGACATAGTCAATATAAGAACGAATATTTAGAATGACTTCCTCTGCATCCGGATGGTATAATATGACAACGCCGGAAATGTCCATCTTATTTTTCTTTTAATGCAGCAATAACCGATTTGAATTGTTCTACAATAATATCCTCGTCGCAATGAAGACGAAGAACCTTCTCAAACGCCGTCACACCATATGATTGAATGATGTTAATCTTCCCATATAATTGCATGATTTTATCAGCAGCGAGTTCTGTTGAAAAATCATCAATAATCCATCCCCCATCCGCGCCGATAAATTCAACGATGCCGCCAGATCCTGAAAAACACATTGAAGGCACTTTCATAATTGCGGCCTCAAGAACGACCAGCGGGTAAGTATCTTCCCTTGAAGAAAGAAAGAAGATGTCAAAAGGGGAAAAATTATAAACATCATAAGTCAAAGGACCCGTAAAGATCAAATTCAAATCCAATTGTTTTTCCTTTATCTCATTACGAACGTTTAACTCCTGCTCTTCATTTTCAAAAGATCCGATCCACACAAACTTTATGGAAGGGTCAATTAAGACAACTTTTTGGCAGACTTCCATGAACAAATCAACACCCTTCCTTTCCGTTACTGAGCCAACTGCGCCAACCACAAAATCCGTTTCTTTAATACCAAATCTTTGACGAAAGTTTTGTTTGGTTTTAAATGCTTTCGGCGAATCGTATTGATCTCTTGAGAATGGAAAATAGTACAGCAGCTTAACTAATTTTTGATCAGGAACGCTGTATTTTTCGGCTAAAATTTTTCTTGTTTTCAATGAAGGATAAGCCAGCAAGTCAGAAATTGTTAAAGGTAGCAAAGCATCATTTTGCTTCAGGTACAAATCGATTACTTTTTCCAACTCATGGATATAAGTAACGGCAGGCTTTTTATAAAAACGAAACCAGCGCATGAGTTTGCCGTTTACTACTGTATTAAAAAAGAAGTAGTCGCACGAAAAGGCATTGAACAAAACAGAAACTAGCTTTATTTTATTTTGAAAAAAATTTAAAAGATGAAGAAAAAGGCTTTTCTCTTCGCCATATTTTGGGGGTTTCAATACAATCACCGGCGCCAGCTTTTTATATTCTGATGCCAAGGGCCCTCCTCTTCTAATCACAAACTGAACATCGATAACTTCCTTTTTAACCAATAAAGAGAAAAGATTTAATAAAAGTACAGGAGCCCCCGATAACGACGCCTCATGACCAATTACCATTACTTTCTTCTTTTTACTCATCGTTTTTCTGCAACAACAATATTATTGAAATACAGCTGGCTTTTAGATGGCAAAATTTTATTAAGAACTATCCCAAATAAGTTAGGCAAGAAAAAGAACACAGACTCAAATATTTGTTTGATCACTGGTAATTTCTTCACTTTTGAATATCCCGTATCATAAAAATACAGCACTACTAATTGCGATATTACCTGAATAAAATTGCCGCTTTTGTTTATAACCCGTATCGTGAAATTATTTTTTTGCAGCATATCCTCTAGGGCAAACAATGTATACCTTGCATAATCGTGTGGAAGTTCATGTTCTTTCCATACAAACGGACAAGTGATAAGGATTTTACCACCAGGTTTTAACACCCGCTCTAATTCTTTGAGAATTTCCGGAAGATTGAAGACATGTTCAAAAACTTCACTGCTTAAGATAGAATCAAAAGAGTTATCGGGAAAAGGAATCGTTTTGCCATCGTAGTAAACATCAATCTGTTCGTTATCATGGGGGTGTCCTTCATTTACAAAATCAACACCAATATATTCATCAACCTCAAGCAAATTTTTGTAAGGCTTAGACCCGCATCCAAAATCCAACAACCGCCCCTTTAGATGGTGCGCCTGCTCCTGCACGCTTTTTAATAACTGACTTCGAATAAAATAGTAGGGATGGAACAAAGAAGTGTTGAATTCTTTTGAAATCATAAAATTATTTGATATACCTGCTCATTTGAAAGCACCTTCAACGAAAAATCTTTTTGATTCAGTGAATGGAGCAAAACTATTGGAAAAACATCAACCTAGTAGTGCAACTTTTTATCTTTTCAAACAGGATTGAGCTGCGATTTATAAATGAAAAACTTTCATCGTATCAATGCAAATGTCCCTTTTTGTTCGAACTTGCCATTACATCCCCCTTCAACCGTAATGTAAAAAACGTAAACGTCGGTTTTTTGAATAATGCTACTTACAGTACCATCCCAACCTGCGCCTGGAACACTACTTTTATACATCAACTGTCCCCACCTGTTGTAAATTCTAAAATCATATTTAACCGATGGTCCAATGAATATTGGTCGGAAAACATCGTTCTTGCCATCATTATTGGGGGTAAAGGCTGTTGGCACAAATAATTTCTGATCCCCTGTCTTAATAAAGAAAACTGTAATTGAATCTTGCCCGGTGCAACCCAATTCGTCTTTTCCACGGACAGTGTACGTGGTGTTTTGATATGGTTTTACAGTAATTCTGTTCCCATTATTTCTGGATATATATTGATTGGGCGACCATGTGTAAGAAACTCCACCCTCTGCGATTAACGTTGCCGAATCATTACTGCAATTGACATCATTCGATTTAGCAACGGAAATGTTTGCTCCAGGAGATGCCACTATTGGGATAACAAATGTCGTGTCACGCTGGCAAACAGGATCTGAAATATAAACAGAAAAATCTTGCGTGGCATTAACTAAAGCTTTTGTTGTTGCTGCATCTGGTCTACTGAAGTTTCCGGCGGGAGACCATGAATAGGAACTTCCTCCATTAGCTTTAAACTGGATGGAATCCCCTTTGCACACTGTAGCACTCGAAGGAAAAACCGTGAACGGAGTAACAAAACTCTTTACGAATTGGATCGTGTCCTTTAGCTGAAGTCCGCAAAGATTTTGTGCCGCAACAGTGTAGTTGCCGGGGACATTTATCATGAAAGTTGAATCTTTGGAACCGTCCTGCCATGTGTATGAAATAAATCCATCACCGGCGTTCAGAATAAGAGAAGTGTCCCGGCATGTAATGATATCCGGCCCAAATTGTATGGAAGTTGGAGAAAATTTAATTGATACATTCAAACTGTCTGCCACTATTTTACAATTGTTAGCATAAGCTACCTTAATAGTCGCTGTTCCGTTTTTCTTGAATAATAATTTCAGGGAAGTAGGGGTTTGAGACACAATATCAGCATAGGCATTGTCCACCTGCATACTATATTGTTGTGTGCAGTTTGCTGACTTATAAATAGAATAGGTAAGTGTATCAGATGAACTGCATATCTTATCTGCTCCATTGATCTTAACAGAGTCGCACAGACCGACAACATTTACATGAACTGAATCTGTTCTTGTTGTTACTTCTCCAAAGAAGATATCGTCCAGCGCAAAATCATTTCCATCAATAATGGTATTGTTATTAACAATGGATATTGTTGCCGATGTGCTGCTTCCGGAATTCCATGTTGAAAAGAATCGTTTCCACTGGCACGTAGAACTTCCTGCGTTAATATCATTTCCAACTTCAACATTATTGATGGCAAAATGAAGTTTGGCAGGATTGTTTACATGAAGTGAAGATATCCAAACTGAAAAATTGTAGTTGGTGTTGGGCTTCACTGAAAAGCTTTGCGACCATACTTTAACGCCGGCTGTCGGAGATCCATTTATCATCATCATGTTCCCGTTGCCAGAGGTATGATCGTAGCAACTGGACATGTAGGGGTTCCAGGGAGTTGGTATAGTTCCTACCCAATATTGACCTTCCGTATTGTTTGAAGTGGTGTAAAAATATTCCGAAGTAAAGCCCGTGCTGCCGAAAGAAAAATCAGGATTATTTACCAGGTTAGCACCTACAACCTGTGAAGTGAGAACGTAAGTTGTGGATACAGAAGGTTTGACGTTAGCGTTTAAAATTGTAGGAGCTGTGCCCGAAGAACTTTTCCAACAAAAGGTGGAAATAGAATTCACTGTTTTCATCAAAACACTGTCTCCCAAGCAAATAGTTGTATCACTATTCAATAGAATGGTGTTATCAAAAAGGTTTTCAATTGTAATAGACTTACTGATGCTGTCCATACAGCCTGTAGCATATTGTACAACCAGTTTAACAGGATAAGTGCCATAATTGATGTACGTTATTAAAGGAGTCAGACTATTGTTGTTAATTTGTCCATCTCCAAAACTCCAGGAAAAAGACTGCACACCAGATATCTTGCTGCTAAACTGAACGCTCATGGGCGAACAAATGTCTTGCTGAAAAGCAAAGTCCGGCTGAGGTCTTAAGCAAATATCGTTTTTGGTCAAACTAACGGAAGGATCGTTAATTGCAGCGGCAGTATTTGCAAAGGAGATATTTGTTATGGTTGGCCATATAAAATTTGAAACAGTGTAAGACGGTTGTTGAACATTGATTGCTGCGTCCTGCACTTCGCAATTAAATCCCACAGTTCCGTCGGTTTTGAATTTTGTTACAAAAAAATCTTCCTGACCATTCGCTATCGTACCTCCGACAGCTATTGCGTCTTGACCAGTTGTTGCAAGTCTGTAAAGTCGCCTGTCAGAAAAGCCATTAAATTTCTTTGCGTACATCACTGTATTGTTACTGGCTATTCGGTACACATAGCCGTCAGCATTTGATTGCGGGCTTGCAGAGCCAATAAAACTTCCATCAGCTAAGGGGACAAATCCAGTGAAGAAATCGTTTGTAACAGGATTAATTGAAACCAGTTTTGTATTCACAATATTCAAACTCTCGTCAATAGTAATAATAGTATGCTGCATATTAGCATAGTTAATCAAATCGATCGTGTGACCACTTATGATATAACCAGGTGCAGCAGGGTTTTTATAAAGGTAAGGATTGAACAAACCCCTTGCTGCCGGAGTCATTTTTTTTGATGAGAAAAAAGTTCCGTCAGTAAGTTTCAATTTAGTAATCACGAAACTGTAATTGCCTGAAGCTGTTTCAATATCTGTAGCAACAATCAACGTATCGCCCTTTTGAACAACTCCTACCCCATCTTCCCCTAACCCGTTATCAAAACGTTTTGTCCATATTACGTTGGCGTTATTGTCCATCTTAATTATAGTGCCATCTGCAACATTACCTGCAACATTTAGAATACCAGACAAAACATAGCCACCATCAGTCGTTTCAATGATATCCATACCCAGGTCCCCATTTGCAGAACCTACGCCGAATTTCCTGGACCAGGCGAGGATACCCGAATTACTTACTTTAAAACAAAGAATATCACCATTACTATTGCCGTAAGATTTTGTTTGCCCGGTTACAAGCACTCCACCATCTGATGTCGCAGATATTTTTCGTACCGATTCGCCTGCCGGTCCCCCGAATGTTTTTGACCAGATCAAGGTTCCATCCAAATCCATTTTCGAAATGAGGATATCATCATTGCCATTAACTTTTGTTACTCCCGCAACAAAAAATTCATTGTTTAATGAAGGAGCAACATCATAGGCACGATCAAAAAAAGGTGTGCCTATTGCTGAAGTCAAATTGTAACACTGAGAAGTCGTTCTGTTTATTACAGTGATGCGTACCGAATCTTTTGAGGCCCCGCAAGCGTTGGAGCCTGAAAGAATGTACATTGTTGAGACCAGTGGACTTGCGATGGGATGACTACAACTGGTACAATTTAAATTTGAAGCAGGTAACCAACTGTAAGATCCTGAAGGACTATAGCTATTTAGCTGAACAAGATCACCTGCAAAAATTGTCGTGTCCGAGTTATACACCTCTGTCTTGGGGTCTGAATTAAGCGTCACAATAAAGCTGTCTCTTACGGAACATCCGTAACGGTCAGATTCTACCCAATAAGTTCCTGCGGTGGTTACAGAAATTGAATCCGTTGTTGCCCCGGTGCTCCATTGATAAGTTCCAGGCTTAATCGCAGAACCAATTTTAATTGTTCCTCCGGGACAGATTGAAAGATTTTGCGTTGGTGAATGAGTGGGTGGGACTAATACAACGACTTGCTTGCACGTACTATTCTGTGTTGGTAAGCCATCATCAATACTTAGGTTAATATTGTAAGTACCAGGTGCACTATAAGTTATTGGCAAAGGGCTCTGTAATGTTGAAGAAGGAAGATTGGAGTTGGTACAACCTGTAAATTTTAAACGCGTAATAGTATTGTTATTGACATTGGTAATTAAACTATAAATGTCATTACCCTCTCTAAATAGTTTAGAAAGCGAGTGAGGAAAACTCAAGTTACCCAGATTACCTAAATCTATTGCAGTCGGCGTCGAGGTAACACCAGAAAAGTTTAAGCGAACAACACTTCCTGAACCATTGTCAATGAAGCCAACCATTTGCCCGCAGTATTTTAAAATGGTAATATCACGAGGTTTGTTTATTGCATTGTTAGGGTTCCCAAGGTTAATTCCGGTTGGATTGTTCAATAAACTATTCCCAAAATCAAGTCTCGAAACGGAATTCGAATTTTGATTAGTTATAAATACATGCCAATTACCATTATCGTTTAAAGCGTAGACGCCTGTTGGATAGCTGAGGTTTCCAATGTTTCCAAGATTTACTCCCGATGGAGCATTATTGAAATCATTTGTAAAACTGAAACGTGTTATGGTGTTACTTTCTGCGTTAACCGTTAATCCATACCAATTGCCATTTTCCATGAAAACATGCAGATCAATGGGCTGCAGCATATTTCCCACATTGCCCCAACTTATAGCGGTTGGAGTTGGGTTATTAAGATTAGTGCCAAAGTAAATTGTAATTAGTTTAGGCGTACTCCCTGAAGCAGGCGAACCGCCAACAAGTATTCCATACCACTGCCCGTTGTTCTTTATAACCTGCATGCCCTCACTTCCATTGCCTGCGTTCATCACGCCACTTATGTTTCCAAGAAAAACTGGCACCGGGGTATTCAATAAACTGTTTCCAAAATCAAGTCTAGTGATTCCACCGGGACCATGGTTTACAACAAAACCATAATAGTTTCCATTGTCTTCTTCTAGGTCACAAAAAACCGGTTGAGACAAATAATTTCCTGGGTTTCCCAGATTTACTCCGGACGGAGGAATATTTACATCCGCTACACAAAAATTCCAATAATAACTGGATGCACCGGTAGTAGTGTTTGTAATATTTACCGGAGTGTTTACACAAACAGTATCAGGTGAGGTAAAACTTGGAAGAATACCTTGGCATTGTTGCGGAGTAAGCACATTAACAGTTACATCACTATTCGAACTACACCCGGGAACATTGGAAGCAGTAAGAGTATATTGAGTTGTGGCACCGACCGACGCAATAGGGTTTTGAATGTTAGAATTTGAAAGTCCCGTTGTTGGCGACCAACTAAAAGCGGTAGCACCAGTAACTGTTGGATTTAAACTAATAGAATTACCAGAACATGTACTAACATTCAACGTAGTTGAAGTTGGTGGTGCCACCACAACAACTTGCTTACAAATAGCTGCTTGTGTAGGTAACCCGTCATCTATAGTCAAATTGACATTATAAACACCTGGTGCACTATAGGTGACTTGTGGTGGGTTTTGAGCTGTTGAACTTGGAATACTTGAGTTTGTGCAACCCGTGAATTTGATACGGCTTAGCGTACCGTTATTCACATTACTAATAAAAGTGTACAAATCGGCTCCTACTCGAAACATCCTTGATAAACAATGCGGAAAACTTAGATTACCTATGTTACCATAACTACTTACAGTTGGTGTATTGGTAATACTGCTTCCAAAATCTAGCTTTAAAAATTCGCCTGTTTCTGCATTTATAATAAAGCCTACATTTTGCTGGCAATATTTTAAAATCTGAATATCCCAGCATTTTTTGAATGTTCCATTTATGTTTCCAAGGTTTTGAGCAGCAGGCGTATTCAATAATGAATTACCAAAATTTAGTCTGGTTAATGTGGAGTTGGTAGCACTGGTAACAAAGGCATACCAAATATTGTTTTCTTTTATAGCACAAATACCAGTAGGGTAATCCAAATTAATCAAATTGCCCAAATTAACTGCACCGGGAACACTCGAAAAACTAGATGAAAAATTGAAACGAGTAATGGTATTATTTCTTGCGTTTACAGTAAAGCCATACCAATTGCCATTATCCTGAAACAAATATAAATCGTGAGGATAGTTAAGATTGCCCAGATTACCCCAATTGGTTACGACAGGATTGTTATTGGCGATGTTAGTTCCAAATTCAACTTTTGCTATACTGGAGCCAAAGGTTACAGGATCTCCTCCCACGATTATTGCGTACCATTTGCCTTCATTATAGACAACCTGAATTCCTTCCGTTTCTTTCGGAATAGTTCCTCCTGATAAGCTTAACGTCGTGGCCACAGGAGCATTTAATAAGCTGTTCCCAAAATCAAGCCTTACTAAATTTCCCGACCAGTTATTGGTTTGAAATCCAAAATAATTCGTCCCATCGAAGACATAGTCGAAAAACACAGGACCACTAAAAGTTCCTCCTACATTTCCCAGATTAGTGCCCTGAGGAGGTGTGTTTATATCTGCTACACAAAAATTCCAATAATAGCTCGATGCACCGATTGAAGCGTTTGTGATACTAACAGGAGTATTTACACAAACAGAGTCAGGGATGGTAAATCCAGGCGTTACCGTTTGCCCCTCGCAAAAAAAAGGGCACAAAAAAACAAAGAACAGAACAAATACTGCGCAGTTAGTTTTCATCTAGAAGCGACTTATATACGCTAAATGTATTATGTTCTATCCATATTTTTTAATTTTCTTAAAAACAACTCCAGCCCTTTTTTCTTTTCCTCATCGAGCCTATAACTTATGCAAGACGTATAATACTTATACAAATCAAAATGCTGAAAATAATTTTCTCTTACCACTTCTTCTATATTGCTCAGACCAAGAGCGTTCGCTTCATTAAAAGCGCTAACAAATTCTTCGGGCAATTTTTTATTAGCTATCCACGCAGCAAAAACAAATGGCAAACCTGTATGGGCCTTCCATGCTTCGCCTAAATCGTAAATGTATTTTGATTTGCTTCTTTGTTCTAAAGCCCTATCTCCGATAATAACACCTGCAGTTGTATCTGTTAAACGACTCCTGAAATCTTCGCCAGTAGCACCAATTAATCCAACTTCTCTTTTCCAATATTCCTTCAACAACACTTTGGCTAGATTAACTGAAGTCCGCGATTGATAATCGAGATAAACTTCTTTCACTTGTTCTATAGGAACTTCACTAAAGATGCATACTGACGCGACAGTTCCATTGCTACCAATACAGTAGTCGCTGTCAATGTACCATTCTTTCAAACGAAGCGTTGCAGCAACGGGAATCAATCCAATGTCCACTTCATCGTCAATTAGCATCTGTGCAATCCTTGAGGGGTAATCTTCGATCAATTCAATTTCATTCATTACCGGGTGCCTTTTAATACCATACAACAAAGGCTTTGTGTTCAAATAGCTTACTGCCCCTACTCTTATCTTCTTCAAATGATTTAGTTTTGCCCGCAAAGATAAAAGCCTATTCAGGTTAATAGTTGCTTTAAACATATAGCAGCAATGATTCTTATCATACTATGCAACATTAACAATGACTAATTATAATTATGGAACTAACTTCTCTTTCTGCTATTTCTTCGATCGACGGACGTTATCGCAAACAAGTACAACATCTGGATGAGTATTTTTCTGAATACGCATTGATCAAGTATCGTGTGCTTGTTGAGATTGAATATTTATTCATGCTGTCAAAGAAAAAATTCTTCAAACTTTCAGATAAAGCAACAAAGCAACTCAATAAAATAAAGACGGATTTTGGTTTGGAGGATGCGCAAGAGATCAAACAAATTGAGCATACGACCAACCATGATGTAAAGGCAGTTGAATATTTCATTAAACAGGAACTGGAAAAAGTTGGAGAGAAAGATGTAAAGGAGTGGGTTCACTTTGCGCTGACATCACAGGATATCAACAATACTGCTATTCCTCTTTTATGGAAACACGCACTGGAATTTGAATACCTGCCTTCCCTTCTTAACCTGAATAAAGAATTACAATTATTAGCGGAAAGATGGAAAGATATTCCAATGCTGGCCCGAACGCATGGTCAGGCCGCAAGCCCTACAAAACTGGGGAAAGAGCTGATGGTTTTTGTCGAAAGGATTGCTGCACAGGTTGACCAATTGATTTCTATACCTGCAAGTGCAAAATTTGGTGGTGCTACCGGCAATTTCAATGCACACAACATTGCTTTTCCCAAAACAGACTGGATAAAATTTGCCAATGAATTTGTGGATGACGTTTTGGGGTTGCAGCGCATACAATTCAGTACACAAATTGAACACTACGACAATCTTGCCGCATCCTTTGATTGCATGAAGCGCATCAATACTATTCTCATTGATCTGTGCCGCGACCTATGGACGTACATTTCAATGGATTATTTCAAACAAAAAACAAAAAAAGGCGAGGTCGGTTCTTCTGCTATGCCCCATAAAGTGAATCCAATTGATTTTGAAAACGCAGAAGGAAATCTTGGCCTTGCAAATTCGTTATTTGAACATTTATCTGCAAAACTCCCAGTTTCAAGACTGCAGAGAGATCTTACCGATTCAACGGTTTTACGAAACATCGGTTTGCCCTTTGCTCACACTATTCTTTCATTTAAGTCTATCGAAAAAGGATTCAGCAAGCTTGTATTAAACGATGAAAGAATTTACCAGGACCTCGACAATAATTGGGCGGTAGTAGCAGAAGCGATCCAAACTATTCTCCGTCGCGAAAATTATCCGAATCCTTATGAGGCATTGAAAGATTTAACGCGGGGTAAAAACAAAATTGACCAGGCAACAATTCATCAATTTGTTGATTCTTTGAAAGTTTCTGCTTCTTTAAAAAAAGAGTTGAAAGCGATAACACCACATAATTATACGGGGGTTCATCCAAAGTTTGAAGCTTAAAAGTTTTTGAAATCTTTCCAGACTACATATCTAAAATTTACAGTTATCAACCAAAATAACATGAACATAAAAGACTTGATCATCACCTTGCTGTCCTATATTAAACAGCCAAAAAAAAGAAGCCTGATAAGGGAAGCATACGAACTAAAGGGTAAGACAGGTATTGAGATTGGAGGGCCGACCGTATTTTTTGGTTTAAGAGGAGGATTTCCGATTTACGTTTTTGCGAGAAAAATAGACGGGGTAAACTTTAGCAACGAAACTGTTTGGGAAGGTAAGATACAAGACGGTAACAATTATCAATACTATAAAAACAAAACCGGATACCAATACATAACTGAAGCTACTAACCTCCAAAGAATCCCGGACAATAGTTATGACTTTGTTTTATCGTCTCACAACCTGGAACATGTGGCTAATCCGATACAAGCATTGAAAGAATGGTCTAGAGTATTAAAAGATGGCGGTAAGCTGGTATTAATATTACCAGACAAAAATTACACGTTTGATCACGGCCGTAACTATACAACATTTGAGCACGTCCTTTCTGATTACCAAAATAACACAGACGAACACGACACTACTCATTTTGAAGAGATACTCCAAACTCATGACGAAGCAAGGGCAGGAATGAAATACGAAGAAACGAAAGAGACTTTGAAGAATAACTTTGTGAACAGGTGTGCCCACCATCATGTATTCAGTCTCGAGCTCATGAAACAAATTGTAGAATACATTGGTTTTACAGTACAGAGTCAAAGCACTGCTGCTCCCTTTCATTTAATCACAATTGCTACCAAGTGACGCTTATCGTGGGGAAGAGCCTCAGCACTAACTCTCGTGAATAATTAAATCAAGGCATCAAATTTTCACTGGCACTCCCTTTGTCGCATTTCCACAAAAATAAAAATGCGATTTACAAATAAAGTTTGTCTGGTAACAGGTGCAGGCTCTGGTATTGGAAAAGCAACTGCCCAACGTTTTGCCTCCGAAGGAGGAAAAGTCGTGGTCATCGATAGAAATGAAGATGGCGGAAATGAAACCGTTGATCTGATCAAAAAAGATAATGGTGAAGCCATTTTCAGCAAATGCGATGTTGGCATTGAAGAACAAATTAAATCATCTGTTCAATTAGCATTAGATACCTGGCAGCGAATTGATGTGGTTGTTAACAACGCCGCCATGATGACTTTTAAGAAAATTGTTGATCTTACTTCAGAAGAATGGGACAAGGTGATGATGGTTAATTTGAGATCCGTTTTTCTCTTCTGCAAATACACAATTCCACATTTAAACAACGGTGCCATTGTTAATGTGAGTTCTGTACATGCACATGAAACCACTGCCAATGTTGTTCCATATGCCAGCAGCAAAGGAGCCATGGAAGCTTTCATTCGTGGAGTAAGCATGGAATACCCTTATCCCAAACTCCGCATCAATTGTGTGGCACCAGGTGCCGTGGATACTCCCATGTTGTGGAATAACCCCAATGTTAAATCAGGTGCTGAAAAAATAGAAGGTGCAATCGGCAAACCTGAAGAATTAGCTGCAGCCATATGTTTCATGGCTTCCAACGATGCCAGCTATATCAATGGCACTACTTTGGTGGTAGACGGTGGCAGATTGGATATTTTATAAAGATGAATGGTGAGTTGTGAATGGTGAGTAATTGCTTCACCGCTCCGCTCACCAATTACAAATCGTTACTATGCCATACAGAAACAGGTTCATGTTTGCCACAGGAATTGAGAACAGTTACCCAACGATTCAGTTACCAGATGGAACAACCAAGCGGATCGATGAAATGGAAAAATGTTGCCATTACAAAAACTGGCAAAAAGATTTTGAACTGGTAAAAGATACCGGTGTTTCCTTTTTGCGTTACGGTCCACCCTATTATAAAACACACATTGCACCCGGACAATATGATTGGTGTTTCACCGATGACACTTTTCATCGAATGCGTGAACTCCATATCACTCCGATAGTTGACCTCTGTCATTTTGGAGTTCCCGACTGGATAGGCAATTTTCAGAATCCTGACTTCCCCCAATACTTTGCTGAATATGCCGCGGGCTTTGCACGACGTTTCCCTTACCTGCAATTTTATACGCCTATCAATGAAATTTTTATAACCGCGATGTTCTCAGCCCAATATGGTTGGTGGAACGAACGCCTGAGCAGCGACCTGGCATTTGTTACTGCACTCAAGCATTTATGTAAGGCCAATGTAATGGCCATGCAGGAAATATTAAAGGTTCAGCCCGACGCAGTTTTTATTCAAAGTGAATCTTCTGAATACTTTCATGCCATGAGGCCCGAGGTAATGGTGAGGGCGAACTTCCTGAACCAAAAAAGATTCCTGGCACTCGATCTTACTTACGGTTATCCCATTCGTGTAATGATGTATGAATACCTGCTGGAAAACGGAATGACCAAAGATGAATATCATTGGTTCCAGGAAAATCAGGTTTCTGCCAGGTGCATCATGGGTAACGATTACTATGCAACCAACGAACATCTTGTATTGCCCAATGGAACTACCACAAGTTCCGGGGAGGTATTTGGCTACTATGTGATCACACATCAATACTATAACCGTTATCGTTTACCAATAATGCATACCGAAACAAATATGACAATGCCTGGCAGTGAATCCTGGCTGTGGAAACAATGGGCCAACGTCTACAGGTTAATACAGGATGGTATTCCAATTATCGGATTTACATGGTACAGTTTAACACACCAGATGGATTGGGATACGGCTTTGCGTGAAGATAATGGCCGTATTCACGAAGTGGGATTGTTCGACCTGGAAAGAAATCAAATGCCTGTTGGCCATGCCTATAAAAGACTTATTCAGCAATGGAAAGATGTATTGGCGCAGGAAAGCTATGGTTTGCATTTCAGTAAATAAATCCTGTATTAGTTGGCTAAAATTTTCTTAGAGAAAAATCGGCTGAAGTAAAATTCAGTTTTCAACAATATGGTTTTTAGGTTACAATCCTGATTTGCTACTGTCAACGTTTCTAGTGTTACTCACTTCAATCCGTATCATCTTTGTTCCTTCTCAATTAAATTTAAAATCAAAAAACCTTAACATCTTTATCTGCCTGTTCAATTAAACCCAATCATTCCTCACCTTTCACAAATTTTTCAACGGCCTTTTACGTTATTGAATTTGTGTGCACTTGATGTTTAGCTATTTTTACAAAAACCATTAACACTGAAGAAATTCTGGAAAATATCACTCCGCGTTCTGCTCGGCATCCTGGCGCTGGTTTTCCTTTTGTATGGGTTTCTTCAAACGGGTATGGGACAAAACTGGCTGGCAAGACAAATAACCAGCCGGCTTTCAAGAGATCTGCAAACAAAGATCAGCATCAAACATGTGGACTTAAATCTTTTCAATTTTAACCGCCTGAACCTGGAAGGTGTGTTGATGGAGGATCAAAAACATGATACCCTTTTGTATGCAGGTAAATTCCAGGTTCGTATTACCGACTGGTTTTTTTTCAAAGATGTTGCGGTGTTGAAGTATGTTGGACTTGAAGACGCCCAGATCAATCTTAACCGCACTGACTCCGTTTGGAATTATGCTTTTCTTGAAAAATATTTTTCTTCATCAAGTACAGATACCACAACAAAAAAGAAAGCGGGCATCTCTTTCGATCTGAAAAAAGTGTCGATGAAGAATGTAAGCTTCAATAAGAAAGATGCTTGGATTGGCAGCGACATGTATGTAAAAGTCGGTGGCCTTGACATGGATGCAAATGAAATTACGATCAGCAGGAAAACAATTGACGTAACAAACCTTGTATTGGACAATCCTTACTTTTCATTGTTCAATTATTCAGGCAAAAGAGTTAAAGTTGACAGTTCCAGCAATGTTGAACACGTTAAAAAAGCGGTAAAAGAATCTTCTCCGGATTGGAACATTCGTTTTGGAACAATCTCTATCAACAACGGAAGGTTTAAAAATGACGCCGGTACCATGACAGCCGAAGTCCCTTATTTTGATGGCCGGCATATTGATTTTAGTAAGATCAATGGAACTATAAAAAACATAGGCTGGACAAACGACACTATTACGGGCAACATAAATTTATCCACCCAGGAAAGAAGTGGCCTCGTTGTAAAATCCCTGAAAGCAAAAACAACTTTTCACCCAAAGGCGATGATCTTCGATCAACTGTACCTGGAGACAAACAGAAGTGTAATTACTCATCACTATGCAATGCGTTATAACAGCATCAGCGACATGGATGATTTTCTTCATGCTGTTAAGTTGGAAGGCAATTTTACAAAAACCACAATTTCAAGCGATGATATTGCCTTCTTCGCACCTGAATTAAAAAGCTGGAAGAAGATCATTAAAATTGACGGCGATGTCAAGGGAACTGTTGATGCCCTGGCATCGAAAGACCTTGAAGTGTGGGCCGGAAACAATACGTATGTTCATGGTGCTATCAGTTTGGTTGGCCTGCCCAACATTAATGAAGCGTTGATCAATATTGATGCGGAGGATTTGAGAACAACCTATGCGGATGCGGCTAGCTTTATTCCTGCCATCAGGAACATTTCAACACCTGATCTCAAAAAACTAACCTACCTGCGCTTTAATGGCACCTACACGGGTTTCATCAACGACTTTGTTACATACGGGACGATTCAAACCAACCTCGGAACACTTCAAACCGATTTGAACATGAAGTTTCCAAAGAATGGCGATCCAACATACGCAGGAAAAATTTCTACCCAGAATTTTCAATTAGGCCCTTTCATAAACAGTCCTTTTTTGGGAAATGTTGGATTTCGCGGAACCGTTAAGGGAAACGGCTTCAAATGGAAAACGCTTGACATGACGATTGATGGTACTGTTGACCATATCCAGTATAGCGATTACACCTATCATAATATTACGGCCAAAGGAAAACTGACCAATCGCTTATTCAATGGTGACTTTGTAATGAAAGATCCCAACGCTGATATGCATCTACAGGGACTTGTTGATTTAACAGGAAAAATTCCTTTGTTTAAAGCAACTGCAGACATTGTTCATGCAGATCTGAAAGCTTTAGGATTGACCAATGAAGATTTTCAGCTGAATGGAAAATTCGACCTCGATTTACAGGCAAGTTCTTTGGCTGATATGGTTGGAACCGCAAAAATTACTGAAGCATCTTTAACCACAAATGGCAAACGGCTGGCATTTGATTCTTTAATAGTGCATTCGAACTATGAAAACGGTCTAAAAAAACTCACAGCTGTTTCAAATGAGTTTGATGCTACAATTACGGGTGATTTTGATTTGAAGACCTTGCCAGATGCCTTTACCGTGTTTCTGCATCGTTACTACCCTTCATATATCAGAGCACCAAAATTTGTAAAGCCTCAAATTTTTACGTTCGATATTACAACAGGAATGGTGGAAGATTATATGAGATTGATCGATCCACGATTGATAGGCTTTAACAACAGTCATATCACCGGATCGTTAAATACAACTGCCAATACCATGACGGTTGATGCAGATGTACCCTATTTTCAATTCAGGCAATACCAATTTTCTGATATCAGGTTAAAAGGCAATGGCGATCTGCAAAAACTAACTCTTACCGGTGATTTGGGCAATGCCCAAATTGGAGATAGCCTGGTATTTCCGCAAACAACATTTACAGTACAAGCACAAAACGATATTTCTGATGTAACGATAAACACCTCGTCAAACCAGGCCATCAATAAAGCAAATCTTTCTGCACAGATAAAAACATTCAGTGATGGGGCCACTATCTTTCTTAATCCATCAACTTTTGTTTTAAATGGAAAAACCTGGGCTATAGAACAAGGTGGCGAATTAAATTTCAGGAGAAATGCAATTGTACAGGGTGGCGTTACACTTCGCGAATCGAACCAGGAAATAAAATTGTGGACGGAACCTGATGCCGTCGGTAACTGGAACAATCTCCGTTTAAGTCTGCAGAATGTAAACATCGGCGATATCTCTCCTTTTCTTACAAAAACGAATCGAATTGAAGGATTATTGAATGGTGATGCTACAATTGAAGACCCCCAGAAGAGAATGAATGCTACTTCCAACCTGACTATTAATGGCGCAAGACTGGATAACGATTCTATTGGAGACATTCACGCAACAATTGTATACGACAATCAGACAGGAAAACTCGCAATTAAAGGTAGCAATACTGATAACGAACATCACTTTGATGTGGATGTAGCATTAAATGTAAAGGACACCGCAACTAATGTTACGATACATTCACAACTTAAAAACTTTCAACTAAGTTTCCTAAACCGTTTTCTTGGTCTTATTTTCTCCGATATCAAAGGTTATGTAACCGGCAATCTTGATGTGGATGTTATTAATGGCAGTGCCAGCGTGGTATCGAAAGCAAGAGTGCATGATGCAAGCTTTAAGGTAAACTTTACCCAGGTAACCTATAAAATTGATGATACTGAAGTTGAACTGAAGAAGGACTACATTAATTTGAACAATATCCGCATTCGTGATAAGGATGGAAACATCGCAACGGTTAAAGGTGGCATCAGGCATAATGCTTTTGCCAACATGGATTATGATATTCTTGTAGAAACACAATCAAAGAATTTTGATCTGCTAAATACCTCTATAAATGACAACCAAACATTTTTTGGAACCGCAAAAGGATCGGGAACATTTATTTTAGTGGGACCGCAGAACGATCTTCACATGGAAGCCGACTTAAAAGCTTCTGATGTTACCCCTTCTTTCATAACAATGCCTCCTTCCCGGACACGTGAAAGCGGTGACGCGAATTTTATGGTGGAAAGAAAATACGGTAGGGAAATGACGGAGCAGGCATCTTCGGCTGCTGCAAATCTCAGTTACGATATTTATCTGACAGCAAATCCTTTGGTAACTGTTCGTGTTATACTGGATGACCTTACAGGTGATGATATCACTGCAAAAGGAGCTGCCGATCGACTGCACATTTCATCAGGAACATTTGAACCGCTAACTATCAGGGGACGTTACAATATTGAAGACGGCCGATACAATTATACTTTTCAGTCTTTGAAAAAGTTTCCTTTCCTTTTGAAGAAAGGAGGTAACAATTTTATTACATGGGAGGGCGATGCTTACGATGCTACTGTACATCTAGATGCTGTATACACTGCTGAAAGAGTAAGCTTTGCCCCCCTGGTAAATAGTGGACTTTTCAGAACAGGGCTCGTTGATGTTGGTGCACGAGCCGATGTAAATGTTCTAGCAACGTTAACCGGAAATCTTTTCAGACCCGACTTTGCGTTTAAGCTTGATTTTCCAAATAACAATTCTCAATTCAGTAGCCCGGACTTTCAGTTAGCTATTCAGCAAATTGAAAAAAATCAAAACGAATTGAATAAACAAGTAGCCTATCTTATTGTGTTCAACAGTTTTGCGCCGTACGAAAATTTATCGGGAACCAATCCATTCAGCGAACTAACCTACAATACAATTTCAGGTTTGCTGTTCGGGAAAGTGAATGAGCAATTGAACAAGATTCTTTCAAAGATTTTGCCGAACAACGCTACGTTTTCTTTTACCGGTTCGTTGTATAACAGGGATGCCTTGAATGCCACTTCCAAAGGCATATTTGGTTTGCCTAATCAATCAAATATCAATGCCAGCTTAGCGTTACCTCTATTTAACGAACGTGCCAATATAACGGTTGGCGGCACCTTCGATGTGCCTTTGCAGGCAGACCAACAAACAACGCTCCGGTTATTTCCTGATGTTTCCCTTGAGCTAATGTTGAATAAAACCGGTTCTATCAGAGCCACTTTCTTTTATAAGCAGAATGTAGACTTTCTTACTGCAACTACATCTACCGGAACCGGACTTGTCCCTAAACGTTATGGCACCAGCATTAGCTATGGAAGAGAGTTTGATAATTTGGCTGAACTCTTTGGCAAAAAACCTAAAAAGTCGAAAAGAAACCCAATTGATACTATTCAGAAACCCATAACAGATTCAACAGTGGACGGCACACATTAATCCTTCAGTATCTCGTGACCAAGTTTATCTCTTTTTGTTTGCAGGTATTTTTCATTGTAGGGGTTGGGTGCTATCCGGATAGGGACATTGTCTACAATCTCCAGTCCATAACCAATTAAGCCAACACGTTTTTTCGGATTGTTTGTAATTAATTTGAGTTTGGTTATCCCTAAATGCCGAAGTATCTGCGCTCCTACTCCATAGTCTCTCTGATCCATAGAAAAACCAAGATGCAGGTTCGCTTCCACAGTGTCCATTCCCTGTTCCTGCAAACGGTAAGCTTTAAGTTTATTCAATAATCCAATGCCCCTTCCTTCCTGGTTCATATAAAGAATACAGCCAGTGCCTTCCTGTTCAACCATTTTCATGGCATTATGAAGTTGGTCACCGCAATCACATCTTAAAGAACCAAGAATATCACCTGTAAAGCAAGATGAGTGTACCCTAACTAAAACCGGGTCACCGGAATTCCATGTGCCTTTGATCAAAGCCAGGTGCTCGTTGCTTGAATTCTTTTCCTGGAATGCTACAAGCTTAAAATGCCCATATTTCGTTGGCATATCCACACGCACTATTTCTTCGATCAGCGAATCCCTTCTGATGCGATATTCAATTAAGTCCTTGATGGAAATGATCTTAAAATCAAACTTTTTGGCGATCGCTATAAGGTCATTCAATCTTGCCATCGTTCCGTCTTCGTTCATAATTTCTACCAACACACCTGAAGGCTCCAATCCGGCAAGTCTTGCCAGGTCAACTGCTGCTTCTGTATGCCCAGCTCTTCTAAGTACGCCTCCCTTCTTTGCACGCAAGGGAAAAATATGACCGGGCTTTCCAAGTTCTTCAGGTTTTGTTTTCAGATCAATCAATGCAAGAACAGTTTTGGCCCTATCCTGCGCCGAAATCCCGGTAGTACAGCCATGGCCTAATAAATCAACCGAAACAGTAAACGCAGTTTCGTGTAAAGCCGTATTGTTATTAACCATCAGCTCGAGGCCAAGGGCATCGCATCTTTCTTCCAAAAGAGCCACGCAAATCAAACCCCGCCCCTGCTTGCTCATAAAATTGATGATTTCAGATGTGATACATTGCGAGGCACAAATAAAATCGCCTTCGTTCTCCCTGTCTTCGTCATCAACCGCAACTACAAGCTTACCGGCTTTAATGTCTTCAATCGCACTTTCTATAGAATCGAACATGAAATTTTTTTACAAAAATAAACTATGCGCCGCTAAGAAATAAATCCATTGAAACGCAGCATTCTAGAGGATTTTGATGTCCCCATAATTGGTTACGAAATGTTAATATTTGCTCAATGGTCGTAAAACATTTATCCCTTTCTTTGCAGGCGAAATAACACATTTTAATATGCTTAAGAGAATTATGACACTGCTTGTGTTGGCCGTGCTTTCAGGTCAATACATACATGCACAGGTTACAACGAGTAGTATTAGTGGCACTGTTACTGATGCTAATGGAAGTCCACTCGTAGGAGCTACTGTTACAGCCATTCACCAGCCTTCGGGAACCAAGTACACAACTCTTTCAAAAAATGGTGGTGTGGTTAACCTTCCAGGCCTTCGTGTAGGCGGCCCTTACAGTATCACTGTAACTTATGTTGGTTTTAAAACACAGGTATTTGACAATATCACACTGGTGTTGGGTGAAGCCTATAACTTATCTGCTCAATTAGGTTCTGAGGCCGTTGAACTAAGCACTGTTTCTGTTACAGCTAACGCAAGACGCCGTTCTTTTACTGATAAAGTTGGAGCTACGACAAATATTGGTGTTGCCCAGTTGTCCACGCTTCCTACTATTAGCAGAAGTATTACAGACTATACGCGTATCACTCCACAGGCAAACGGAACCAGCTTTGCCGGCCGTGATAACAGGATGAACAATATGCAGGTTGATGGTGCCAACTTAAATAACAACTTCGGTTTGTCCAGTGATTTATTGCCTGGTGGTGGTAATCCCATCTCCTTAGATGCTTACCAGGAAATCAGCGTAAATGTTTCTCCTTTTGACGTTAGGCAATCAGGCTTCACGGGTGCAGGCATCAGTGCCATTACCAAAAGCGGTACTAACACTTTCCATGGAAGTTTTTATGGTGCTTATCGTAACCAAAATTTTAATGGGACCAACGTTGCAGGCACTAAACTGCCAGACCCAGCCAAAACCGATAATAAATTGTATGGCTTTACATTCAGCGGGCCAATCATGAAGAATAAGCTATTTTTCTTTGTAAACGGTGAAATTGAAAAAGCCAGTCGTCCTGGAATTACCTGGTCACCTAAAGGGGGTTCAGGAAACGGTACTGCATCTGATGTACCTATTGATTCGTTGGCCAAATTGTACAACTACTTAAAAACAAAATACAATTTTGACCCAGGTGCCTATGATAATTTCCCAAATTATGAAACTAAAAACCACAAGATTCTTGCAAAAATCGACTGGAACATAAGCACGGCACACAAACTTACTTTAAAGTATAGTGACTTCCTGAGTGATGATGTTAACACAGCATCCGGTAGCGGTGGCATCAACGGTGCATCAAGCCAGAGTTCAATTGTTAGTTATTGGGGTTCATATCGTTTTGGTAAAGGGTCAATGGGCTTCAATAATATAAATTACACCATCCAGGATAAGGTTAGGTCCGGCGCTCTGGAGCTAAACAGTAACTTCAAAGGCAGGTTTGCTAACCAGTTTTTAGCGACATTCACAAAAATCAGCTCAATTAAAGGACATAATGGTGAAACATTCCCATTTGTTGACATCCTCGGTTTAACTGCTGGTAGCAAAAACAATTACATGAGTTTTGGTAATGAACCATTCAATGGTAATAACAACCAGGTAATAAACGATGTGTTTAATGTTACAGATAACTTCACCTATTTTGCCGGTAAACACACGTTAACTGCAGGTGCAACATACGAATATCAGAAGGTTGGTAATATGTTCATGCCCGGTTCACAGGGATATTATGTATTTGCATCACTAAATGATTTCATTACCAACCAGGCACCAAAACTTTACTCTATAAACTATTCCTTAATCCCTGGGCAGGAAGCAGTATTTGGCTCCAATATGAAGCTGGGTCAATTTGGTATTTATCTACAGGATGAGTATAATGCCAACGCACGGTTTAGGTTAACTTATGGATTAAGAGTTGACTTGCCGGTTTATCCTGAAGACCCAATTGAAAACCCGGCTATTACAAAATTGAATTTAATAGACAGAGATGGCAATACGGTACATTATACCACAGGTAAATGGCCTAAAACATCTCCCCTATTTTCTCCCCGTATTGGTTTCCGTTGGGATGTGAATGGAGATAAAAACCTGATTCTTCGCGGTGGAAGCGGAATCATTACAGGCCGTGTTCCTTTTGTATATCCTGCGGCTATACCTAATGGCAGTGGTATGTACACATTTGGCTCCCTGATTACCAATGCTTCAGATTTGTCAAATTTCTTGTTTAATCCGGATCCACACGCTTATAATCCGCAATACAACAAAAATCTGAACCCTTCACAATTCCCTATTGTGGCAGGTACTGTAGCACCAGGAACTTTCTATGCTGCTGATCCAAATTACAAGTTCCCCCAGGTTTGGCGTACGGATTTTGCAATAGAAAGGAGCCTGGGTAAAGGATGGGGTGCATTGTTGGAAGCTTTATATACCAAAGACATCAACGATCCAACTGTGCGCAACGCTAACCAGGTATTCACTGCTGATGCAACAGTTAATGTAGGCGGAGGTAATATGCGTCCAAGATACAGCAGTACTAATGCAAGAAGGATAAACAACACTAGTCCCAATAATATTACCAATGCTGCAATTCTTGAAAACATCGACAAAGGCAGTTCTTTTGTACTCACAGCACAAGTTTCAAAAAGCTTTTCCAAAGGGTTTTATGCTTCTTTAGCATATAACTATACATTCGCATTGGAAGGAGCGCCAAACCTTGGAAGCCAACCTGCTTCTGTGTGGAGTACTATTTATACATCGAAGACACAGAATGATATTGAATTGGCACCTTCAGGATTTGCAGTTCCTCATCGCGTCGTGGGTACATTTTCCTATAGATTTGAATATTTGAAAGCGCTTGCATCTACTGTAACTTTATATTATGAAGGCGCTTCACAAGGAAGGTATACTTATATCTATAACGGAGATATTAATAACGACGGTAACACAGCCGATCTCATGTATATCCCGAGAGATCCGTCTGAAATTACATTTACAAATCTTACTGTGGGTAGTACTACGTACACAGCCCAACAACAATCTGATGCCTTTTTCAAGTATGTTGAGCAGGACAAATACCTGAGTAAGCATAAAGGTCAGAATGCTGAAAGAAATGGAGCTTTATATCCCTGGTTTAACAGGCTGGATTTGAACTTTCAGCAGGAAATCTTTAAGAACATTGGTAAGTACAAAAACACTTTACAGTTAAATGTTTCTGTAGTAAACTTCCTCAATCTTATCAATCATGATTGGGGCATCAGGAAATTTTATGTGGTAAACAATCCATTGAAACCTGCTGTTTCCAGTGCTGGAGTTGCTACTTACCAGTTGGCTACTTATACTCCTCCGGGAGCAAGTTCCTCGCAGTTAGTCGATAGAACTTTTATCAATAACAACAGTACGTCTACTACCTGGGGTATTCAGTTAGGTGCTAAATACATCTTTTAATATTTGCTGAGTTAAAATAAAAAAGCGTCTCGTTTGAGACGCTTTTTTTAATTATTCGAATTCCCAACAATAAAATCCCGGCACAGGTCCTTCTTTATAATGCACATCGTATTTTGGATATGCTCATCGTTATTAACCGTCACTCCCCAAACCACTCATTTTAGTCTAAACACACTACTGTAAAATATCTGTAAGCCGCGTAAATTATTTTCCCGTTTTTTCGTAACTCGCAAAATATTTTCCTATAATTGCTATTACAACTTACAGTCTTTCACTTAAAACTATCTTCTCCAAATCATTCACTGCTCACCAGGGACATTACAGAGACCTTATAGGGACACTATAGGGACCTTATAGGGATTGAAAGACATCGGCAAAGTATGGTAAATACATGAAAGCCTGTAGTACACCTTCCTTTAATCATTAGAGTTACTTCCCCAACCCCACAGCAAAAACCCGGGCATAGCCCTGCCCCAGGTTTGTACATTGTGTTTTCCATCTTCATAGTTGATGTATTTCGCTTCATATCCCGAATCATAGCCTTTCCCCTTCAGTTCTCTTATCAAATCAAGTGTATCGTCAATCGAATCAATAATACCGTTATTGTTTCTGTCTGCAGTTTCATCTAATGATCCGGTAGTAAAATAAAAACGTAAACCCGGATGATACATTCCGTTACGGATTTGCCGGTGCATAATGCGGTCCGTATCCTCGTTGTAATCTTCATCCAAACTTTTTCTGCGCCACCACAATGATCCTGAAAATACGCCTGCTATTGAAAAAACATCAGGATAATTCCATACCATATCAATTGCAGTTAATCCGCCTAAAGAAAACCCCGCAACTGCTTTTTGTTTGAATTGTTCAACTCCATAGTGCACATGAATGAACGGAAGCAGTTCCTGTAATACGAATTGATTGTAGGCCTCGGACTTTGCCCCCAACCCCTGGTAATCTAAAATTTTTGCAGTGCCGTATTCATTTTTCCGATCCTTGCCGGCATGGATGCCTACACTCAATATGGATTGAATTTCATTTGCCGTAATCATTTGATCCATCACGGTGGCAAACTTCATTTCTTCAAGATCCTGTCCATCATTTATAAGTAAAAGAGAAAGCTTATCTGCCGCAGAAACATTTTTGGGTAAATAAAAATCAACTATTACCTGCCTTTTCAAAAATTGCGAAGCGATCGCTTTTTGTTCTATCCTTAAATTCAATAATTCGGCTATCAGCATACCGCCAAAAATAAGGTTTGAACTTTAGTTGACAGATGCATTTCTTTTTTATGAATTGGATTAACTTGTAACATCAATTGTGTAATATCAATCTTCAATTGCAGATCGCCAAGACACCAGAAAGCGTTATTGTTTTGAAAACAGTAAAGACCACTGATTTCGTATTGCACAATTGAACATTCACGATCAAACCATTTCGTTATGAAAAAAATTGGCATTTTGTTCGGGCAGGAAAGAAGCTTCCCGATGGCATTCATCGAAAGAATAAATAGCAAAAACATTGAAAATATTTCAGCAGAACCTGTGCGTATTGATAAGGCAATCCAGGGAAAGAAAACTGAATATGCGGTAATTGTTGATCGCATTTCGCAGGATGTTCCGTTTTACAGGACGTGGCTGAAAAATGCAGCACTCATGGGAAGTGCAGTAATCAACAATCCTTTTTGGTGGAGCGCCGATGATAAATTTTTCAATAACTGTTTAATGACGCAAGTTGGAGTTCCCATTCCTAAAACAGCCATTCTTCCTTCCTATCAACTTCCGGCTGAAACAACTGACCAGTCCTTTTCTAATCTTGCTTACCCGCTGGATTGGGAAGGCATTTTTAATTACGTTGGATTCCCGGCTTACATGAAGCCCTATCACGGTGGAGGTTGGAAAAATGTTTATCGGTTGGCAAGCAAAGATGATTTTTATGACAAGCATAAAGAAACCGATCAACTGGTAATGCTGTTGCAGGAAGAAATTGTTTTTGAAGAATATTATCGCTGTTATTGTATCGGTCGCAAGCATGTTCACATCATGCCTTACGAGCCGCGCAATCCACACTCACAACGATACCAGGCCAATTTTTTACCGAGTGCCGAAAGACAAAAACAAATGGAAGACATTGTGCTGCGCATCAACGAATATTTAGGCTATGATTTTAATACGGTTGAACTGGCAATAAGAGATGGTGTTCCATACGCAATTGACTTTGGTAATCCGGCACCCGATGCAGAACGAACCAGCGTTGGCGAAGAAAACTTCGAATGGGTAGTTGAAACAGCAGCTAATTATGCTATCGAAATAGCAATGAATCACAAAGAAGGACAACTTAATATCAATTGGGGAGAATTTGTAAAAAGAAGTGCTCATGGGCAACACCTGGTATAAATAGATTGATCCGTATAATTTCAAAACCTGCAACCAAAACAATTACAATTTTAATGTCCAGTATAAATTACAAGCATTTTACCCTTGGTGTGGAAGAAGAATACATGGTTACTGATCCTGTAACAAAGGAATTAAAAAGTCACCAGCAAAAAATTGTGCACGAAGGGCAAAAGATCATTAAGGATAAAGTAAAAGCCGAGATGCACCAGGCCGTGATTGAAGTCGGCACTGACATTTGCAAAGATGCCGATGAAGCTTTCAGGGATGTCTCACATCTTCGAAAAACAATTTCCTCTGTTGCTAACAGTTTGGGATTTGAGTTAGGTGCTGCCGGCACCCATCCTTTTAGCCATTGGGAAAGCCAGTTGATTACAGAGCATGACCGGTACAGCGAAATTGTAAACGAACTGCAGGAAGCTGCAAGAAGCAATTTGATTTTTGGATTGCATGTTCATGTAGGAATGGAAAGTAGGGAAATGGCTAACCATATTGCCAATTCCACAAGATATTTTTTGCCACATGTTTATGCTTTGAGCACCAACTCTCCTTTTTGGGAAGGCAGATGGACCGGATACAAATCCTATCGCACAAAAGTGTTTGACAAATTTCCACGAACAGGAATTCCTGAGGCATTTGAAAGCATTGAAGCTTACGACAATTTTGTGAAGCTCCTGATCAAAACCAATTGCATTGACAACGCAAAAAAAATATGGTGGGACCTTCGTGTTCATCCGTTTTTCAATACGGTAGAATTTCGCATTTGCGACGTGCCAATGACCGTGGAAGAAACAATAGCTATTGCTGCATTGTTCCAGGCTATCTGCGCAAAAATTTATAAACTCCGCTCAAAAAACATGAATTTCATTCAATACTCCAGGGCTTTGATCAATGAAAATAAATGGCGGGCAAGCCGCTATGGAATTGACGGCTATCTTATTGATTTTGGTAAGGAAGAAGAGACCAATACACGCATTCTTATTTACGAACTGCTGGACTTTGTTGATGATGTAGTAGATGAATTAGGCTCAAGGCATTGGATAAATTACGTTCAGAAAATACTTGAGCAAGGTACCGGCGCCGACAGGCAACTGGCAGTTTATGAAGAGAAAAAAAACCTTGTTGATGTTGCTGCACATATCAACTCACAATTTCTAACAGGATTGGGCGACTGAAAACATTGCAAAACATTTTTGAAAGCCGCGCCTTTTTCGTAATTTGAATTCAGGAATGGATTGAAGGATTACCCCAGAGCTATACCACTGCTTATTTTACGCCTAAACTGAATAAAGAGAATGGCCCGTATATTCAATATCTATTTTGAATTTGAAGGCATAGTGTATAATGCCGTAGTATCTGTGCGTACAACACCTTTCCTTGCTGAATACACATTAAACAACTTCAGTGAAGATTTATTGCAGTTACTTCCCGGAAATAAAATTCTTTCTCACTCTCCGGGGCATTTTGTCTTCCAACATGCTTCGTCTGAAAACTCAACAGCGTTGATGAATGCAATTATTAAAGCCGTAGCTGAACACATGCACGGTGTGGACGCATGAATATTATAAACGAAAAAGCTACAGATTGACCGTAGCTTTAAATATCTCCATCAAAGTCTTACTCCAAATTTTTTAAGCCGCAGCTACTGCCCTGTTCACCAGCTCAGCAGCCTCGCTTAACAAAATTGCCGACTGCACTTTCAGTCCACTTTCATCAATTAATTTCTTTGCTTCTTCTGCATTTGTTCCCTGCAAGCGAACAATGATTGGGATATTAATATTGCCCATATTCTTATAAGCGTCGATCACACCTTGTGCAACACGGTCGCAACGCACAATACCGCCAAAAATATTGATGAGTATAGCTTTTACTTTCGGATCTTTCATAATAATGCGAAATCCTGCTTCAACAGTTTGAGCATTTGCAGTACCACCAACGTCCAAAAAGTTTGCAGGTTCACCACCACTTAGTTTGATCATATCCATTGTTGCCATGGCCAACCCTGCACCATTCACCATGCAACCAACATTACCGTCCAGCTTAACAAAGTTCAAATTGTATTTACCTGCTTCTACTTCTGTCGGGTCCTCTTCATTCAAATCTCTCATCGCAGCAAGATCAGGATGGCGCATTAAAGCATTATCATCTAAACCCATTTTGCAGTCAACAGCAACAATTTTATCATCGGCTGCTTTGAATAGTGGATTGATCTCCAGCATAGAGCAATCTAGTCCAACATATGCGTTGTACAAATTGGTAACAAACTTCACCATGTTTTTGAAAGCATCACCTTTCAATCCAAAATTGAAAGCAATCTTTCTTGCCTGGTAAGCCTGTAACTTACCCGCAGGATACACCCATTCCTTAAAAATTTTCTCAGGCGTTTTGTGTGCTACTTCTTCAATGTCCATTCCGCCTTCCGTACTATACATAATTACGTTCTGGCCTTTTGAACGATCCAGCAAAATAGATAAATAAAACTCCTTACGGTCAGTGGGACCTTCGTAGTACATATCCTGGGCAAGCAAAATTTTATTCACCACTTTACCGGCTTCACCTGTTTGAAGCGTTACCAATGTTCCTCCCAAAATTTTTGAGGACACTTCAGTTACCTCGTCCAGCGATTTCACCACCTTCACACCATTAATTCCTGTTTCGCGGATCTTTCCTTTACCACGTCCACCCGCATGTATTTGTGCCTTTATCACAGCAAACGGGCTTCCATAAGTTGTTTTGATTTGGCGATAAGCCTCTTCAGCATCGTGAGGAGTACTCACTGCGATGCCATCCTGAACAGGAACATTGAATTTTTTAAGTAATTCTTTCGCCTGGTATTCGTGGAGATTCATTTGTGTAAATTTTGCCGCAAAAATAAGGAAGCGAAAGCAATGTTTAAGGTTTGAAGTTTCAGGCAAAGTACACTGTCATCCTGAACTTGTGGAGCAATGAGGTGAAGCGATTTACTAAAGCGATGAGCAAAGAATTGCGAGGTAATTGTCATAATCCGCACCGTATCGCAATTATGCTTCTGTGGAATTTACCGTGGGCCCGTCAAAGGGTCGCACGCTTCTACGCCCGGTAATTCTATTCGCCCATAATGCAATATTCCTTGCAAACTTTTAAAAATTCTCAGGTTGTACCGCAAACTTTCTGAACTTTCGTCAATGAAACTTCCGGTTCTATTTCTTGTTTGCATTTTAGTTGTTGCTTGTAATCGCTACCATAAAATTCAAACGCCTCCACGCACATCTTTTCTTACCGGTACCGAGTTTTACAAAACTGCATTCCCTTTCAAATGGCAAAAGCGGGATTCTTTTGTGGTGAAAGAAATTTTTGCAGGTAACATTCCCTCCTTTCTAAAAAAATTCGTTCCTGTTCATGTTCAAACCAAAGATTCTTTGACGGGCAAAACCATTAAAGCAACTTACTATGTTGCTCCTGATTATTTGAGTATCGGAACCAATGAGGACTGGGGCCGTATAAATATTACACCATATGCAGCCCAAAAAATCGCCGACAGCTTTCAATGTTTTCTTCCAACAAAAAAAATGGTAGATGATATTTACAAAGCAGCTAAAGTAAAATTAGAACCCGTTCCCATGTATGCTTTTCGCGACAGCACTCCAACCATGTATCATCATCACCTCATTGTTGAAGGTCAGCGGAAAGGTAGAAAAGGATTAATTGCAGGTATTCAAAAAGATGTTGTTATCAGTGGCAAAGTTGCAAGAGACTCCAAACCAGATAGAGTGGCTATCTATGGCTGGCATAAACTAGATGGAACTCCCATTCAACCACTGTATACGGGTCATGTTTATTGGTGGGTTGATTATAGCCAGGGCATCCGTTTAGTCTATCGCAAAATAAAAGTAAATGGCAAATGGATGGATTATACAGATGTATTGAAAAATCCACAATTTAAAAAGCTGATTTGCGACGAAGAATATTGTGATTTCTATAAATACCCATATTAAAACGGTACGGTTATCTTTGTCGCGATGAACATATTTGAAAAAGTTACCGAAACCACGGAGTTCCTGAAAAAATTCAACACCAGCAATGCAAATATTGGTGTAGTGTTAGGTAGCGGACTGGGAAATTTTGTACAGGAGATAGTTGCGGAAAAGGAAATTCCTTATGGCGACATTCCTCATTTCCCTGTTTCTACCGTACAGGGACATTCGGGTAAATTAATTTTTGGAACCATCGCCGGTAAGCCCATAATTGCAATGGCGGGCCGTTTTCATTTTTATGAAGGGTATGCTCCTGAAGATGTAATCTTCCCCATACGCGTAATGAAATTTCTAGGAGTCGAAACTCTGTTTCTATCCAATGCTGCCGGCGGAGTAAATACAGGTTTTAAGGTGGGTGACTTGATGATCATCAAAGACCATATTTCATTTGCAACAAAAAATCCGCTGATCGGCAAAAATGAGGAACGCTTTGGTCCACGTTTTCCTGATATGAGTGAGCCTTATAACAAACAACTCATCAAAAAAGCAAAAGAAATTGCGCAGCAAAAAAATATCGACGTTAAGGAAGGTGTTTATTTCTGTGCTACTGGTCCAACATTTGAAACACATGCCGAGTATAAAATGGTTCATGTTTTAGGCGCAGATGCCGTGGGCATGAGTACTGTGCAGGAAGTAATTGTTGCACGCCACATGAAAATGAATGTTTTTGCCATGAGTGTGATAACGGACATTGGCATTCGTGAAGAAGATAATGTTATTACACACGAAGAAGTGTTGCAGGCAGCAAAAGATGCTGAACCAAAGTTCTCAACAATATTCCGTGAATTAATTGCCTCTTTGTAATTGTTCCATTTGAAAAGAATTACCGTACATAAGATTTTTTTTTCTCTTCTTTTTTGCCTGACCATAGTTGATGTACAGGCGCAAGGCGGTCTGATAAAGGGTATTGGTAGCCGTGTTGGGCAAATCGGTTCAGGCGGTCAGGGCTCAGGTAGCGATAGTGTAAGACATAGAGATCCTAATGAAGATACCCTCACCGTCCGCATACTTTATTTTGACTCAACTGTTTTGCATAAAATCGATTCTTCCATTAACGATTTTTCCAGGAAGTACCCGATTCCTCCCACATACATTTACCTGGGTAATACAGGAGTTGCAGCAAGATCAATTCTATTTGCTCCACAATTAAAAGCAGGTTGGGATCCGGGTTTTCATGCGTTGGATATTTACAAATGGCAACCTGAGAATGTAAAATTCTATAACAGCACACGGCCTTACACTGAATTAGGTTATGCATTGGGAGCTGCGGCAGAGCAACTGGTAAATGTTGTTCATACCAGAAACATAAAACCAAATTGGAGCTATTCTTTAAATTACCGATTGATCAACTCACCGGGCGTATTTGTTAACCAAAGAGTCAACCATAATAATTATCTGTTAACCTCATGGTACCAGGGAAGAAAGAAACGATACACTAATTATTTTGTTGTACTAGGTAATCGTTTACAGGCTGGCGAAAGTGGTGGGCTTGTAGATGATGCTGACCTCAACGATATTACTTATGCAAAAGACCGATCGCTTCTTCCAACCAATATCGGTGGAGATATTCCCCATTCAAGTCCTTTTGTTACTTCGTTAACTACAGGCAATCGTTACAGGGAATTCAATATACTGATGCGGCAGCAATATGATTTCGGACAAAAGGATTCTATTGTTACAGATTCAGTGGTTGTTCCTTTGTTTTATCCCCGTGTTCGGTTTGAACACACTTTCAAATATGGAACTTATAAATATTCTTACCAGGACATCGCCACTTCTACACAATCGTCCAACAATACCGATATTGATACTGCCTGGTACATCAATCACTATGGAATTCGTTTCTATCCAAACGATTCCATATATTTCAATGACAACTGGAAGGAAATTGCAAATGATTTCTCGATCTACCAGTTTCCTGATGCAAAAAATCAAAACCAGTTTATTAAGCTTGGTGCTGAGTTACAATTATTGAATGGGAATTTCAGAGACACACTACCATCGGGTTCTGCATCCCTGTTCAATGCCATCGCACACGGTGAGTATCGCAATCTCACAAAAAATAAAAAGTGGGACATGCTTGCTTTTGGCCGCTTGTGGTTGGCGGGATATAACGCCGGCAACTATCATGCTTATGTTTCGTTGCAAAGGCTACTCGGTTCAAAATTTGGAAGTTTTCAGTTGGGATTTGAAAACGTTAACCGTTCGCCTTGGTTTACTTACGACCAAAGAAGTGCTTTTTATTTAGATCTTCCGAAGAACTTTAAGAACGAAAACACAACGCACATTTTTGCATCGCTTTTTTTACAGAAATTAAAAATACAATTGAGCGGCGACTATTATCTTATCGGTAATTATCTCTACTTAAAAAACTACCACGAGCTGCAACAGGAGAACGCCATCTTCAATGTACTTCGCTTCAACGCATTTAAAACTTTCAAAATTGGCAAAAGGTGGTTTTGGAATGCAGAACTGTATGTACAGCAAAAAGCAGGAAATGCCGATGTAAATATTCCGCTTGTGTACACGAGAAACCGCTTTATGTACGAGGGAAACCTTGGTTTTAGAAAGTTAGCAGTTGCTTTTGGTTTGGAAGGCCGGTACAATACACCATACAAACCGGATAATTATTCTCCTGTTCTTGGCCAGTTCTTTTACCAGGATTCAGTAACCATTAGCAACCTTCCCGATATTCACGCATTTGTTCATTTCCGGATCCGCACTTTCACGGCCTATATTCGTGCGGAAAACCTTAACACTGCAAGAACATTTGGCGGCTTCCAGTTTAACAATAATAATCTGGCTGCTCCCGGCTATCCCACTCCCGGACTTAATTTCCGGGTTGGTATCTTTTGGACTTTTGTTAATTAATTACTACGACGGTGTTAATTGACAACAGTCATAAATAATTTTACTGACCCTCCCAGTATCTTTGTTCAACACTAAATATGCTAATATGAAGTCTTTACTTTTTTCTCTTGTTTTTATACTGATGGCAAGTATTGGTTTTGCTCAAACCAAATCAGAAACCTTAAAAGTTTCAGGCGAATGCGGTTCCTGCAAAAAGAAGATTGAAGCAGCCGCTAAAAAGGCTGGCGCTACCTACGCAGTTTGGAATGTTGATTCAAAAGAATTGACGGTTAAATATAACAGCACTTCTACCAACAGTGCAAAAATCCAAAAAACAATTGCGGATGTGGGATACGATACACCTGATTTTAAAGCAACTGATGAAGCCTACAATAAATTAGATGGTTGCTGCCAGTACGAGAGAACATCAACAACAGCCAATGATAAGAAAACGGATAGTACAGGTAAAAACTAAATAGCTAATACAAATAAACAAAAGTCCCGTAGTTTACGGGACTTTTGTTTGATGAATTTAGAAGAAGATTATTTAATTAGCCGCATTACTACTATTAAGCTTCTCTTGTGTCACTCACTTATGCGTTCCATAATTCTTTTCAGCATTATGCAAGTTTCATTACGGCGGTTAATCTTCTTCCAGAAATTTTAACCAGTAGCTATCATAGCATCTACTCGTTCACTCCTTCAACTATCTTGAAACACGGAAACAGTGATGCTACTCGGAAGTTTTCATGATAAGAATTGCGCAAGTACAGGAGTGCGACGCAACAGAAGATCAATAGTAGCAATGTCGTTTGGTCAATAGAAACATTTTCAATCCATTCTAATAACCAAATACTCCTTACGATGTAATCAACCCTGTTTTCTTCAACAACCTTCTATGTTTGCGGCGATGCATTAGATGATATTCAAGTGCATAGATACATGGAAGAATCAACAGCGTAAGAATGGTTGCTGTTATCAATCCGCCAATAACAACAATGGCTAATGGCCTTTGCGTTTCGCTTCCGATACCATGGCTCACCGCTGCAGGCATTAACCCAATAGCGGCCATCAATGCTGTCATCACTACCGGACGAACTCTTGAAATCACTCCTTGCAAAATCGCATCATCTAAGTGCATGCCTGCATCTAAATTTTTTCTGAATACGCTAATCAGGATCACACCATTTTGGATACATACGCCAAACAAGGCAATGAAACCAATGCCTGCTGAAATACTGAAATTGATGCGTGTAAGATGCAAGGCAAGTATCCCGCCAATCAATGCGAACGGAACGTTCATGATGGTGAGCAAGGCATCTTTTACGTTGCCAAACGTGATAAAGAGAATTAAAAATATCCCGAGCAAACAAAGCGGAACTACTCTTGCCAAAGTGTTGGAAGCCCTCACCTGGTTTTCAAACTCGCCATTCCATGTAGTGAGATATCCCTGCGGAAAATTGACCTTACTTTTTATTGTTTTCTGCGCATCCGCGATGGTGCTTCCCAAGTCTCGTCCACGAACTGAAAACTTTACGGCGATGTATCGTGTGTTGTTATCACGGTAAATAAATGCAGGGCCTGTCAACGTTCTGATATCTGCAATCTCCTTGATGGGAATTTTGGTGCCATCCTGCGCAGGCACCATCAGGTTGCGAATTTTTTCCTCTGTATCCCGGTAATCTTTGTTGTAACGAACACGAATATCAAACTTGCGTTCGCCTTCGTACAATTGCGTTGCTGCTTTTCCACCCAGCGCCATTTCAATTACGGCATTTGC
The DNA here is from genome assembly GCA_035554655.1 of Flavisolibacter sp. Lineage (GTDB taxonomy): Bacteria > Bacteroidota > Bacteroidia > Chitinophagales > Chitinophagaceae > Flavisolibacter. Next base: position 1,747 of record DATMIF010000025.1, on the reverse strand, counting down.
GTCTGCAGCGCTGATGCCATACAATGCCATTTTCTGCTGATCCAATTCAATTCTAAATTCAGGCTGGCCCAAATTTCTTAACACACCTAAATCTTCAATTCCTTTTACGGTTGCCAAACCATCTTTCACTTTATCAGCCAGAGAATCGAGTATATGAAAATCGGGCCCGAAAATTTTTACAGCCATGGCTGCGTTTACACCCGCAACTGCTTCTTCCACATTATCACGAATAGGTTGCGAATAATTAAACACAATGCCGGGAAACTTTCGCAACTGTTCATCCATGTTTGCAATTAACTCTTCTTCCGACAAACCTTTGCGCCATTGCTTTTTTGGTTTTAAGTCTACCTGTATCTGCACATTATAAAATCCTTTCGGATCGGTTCCGTCATTTGTCCTTCCCACTTGTGAAAGCGTTTGCTTTACTTCCGGGAATCCACTGATCACATCAACCATTTTATCGGAGATCATTTTCGATTGCGGAAGGGACACACTCATGGGCAACTCCGCTTCCACCCATAATGCGCCTTCATCCAACTCAGGCAAAAATTCTGTTCCCAAAAATTTTGAAGAAAAGAAAGTCAATGCCATAATAATGACAGCAACCGTAATGCTTAATCCTTTGTGCGCATACACCCATTTGAACATTCTCTTTACACCATTTTCAAAAAACAAAACAACAGGATTATGTTTTTCACGAACATTTTTGCGAAGCAACACACTTGATAAAGCAGGAACTAATGTCAATGTAAAAAGCAAAGCGCCAAGCAAGGCAAACCCTAAAGTGTAGGCAAGTGGAGAAAACATTTTTCCTTCCACTTTTTGAAAAGCAAAAATGGGAACAAGGCAGGTTAGAATAATTACTTTGGAGAAAAAGATGGCTTTCCCCATTTCTGTTCCTACATTCTTAAACAATCCAAGTTTTGCCAGTTTGTTGAACTTCTCCTTCCCTACTTCTTTCGCACGATGGTCCAACGCCACAAACAATCCTTCCACCATTACTACCGCACCGTCGATGATGATACCAAAATCCACTGCACCCATGCTCATCAGGTTTGCCGTCATTCCTTTCAAACGCATAAGGATGAAAGCAAACAAAAGTGAAAGTGGAATAACAATACTAACAACAAGCGTCGTTCTCCAGTCGGCCATAAAGATGAAGACGATCACAGTTACCAATATGATACCTTCAATCAAATTGTGAATTACAGTTTCCGTGGCATAATCCATTAATGTAGTACGATCATAAAACGTATCGATCTTTACATCTTTCGGAAGAACGTTTTCATTAAGGTCTTTCACTTTGTCTTCAATGCGCTGCAGTACCTCAGAAGGATTTTCGCCTTTGCGCATTACAATGATTCCTTCAATAACATCCAACTGTTTATCTCTTGAAACAATTCCCTGTCTTGGCAAACCGGCTTCATGCACATCAGCAACATTCTTCACTAGAATGGGAAGACCATTTGTTTTTGTGATGATGATGTTTTGAATTTCAGTCGTATCATTCAACACGCCAATGCCTCTCACAACATAAGCCTGCCCGTTTCTTTCAATTACATCGCCACCAACATTTACATTGCTTTTAGAAACAGCCGTATAAACGTCAAGAGCTGAAAGTCCATACTTATTCAAGGCATCAGGATTAACGCTGATCTCGTAATCTTTTTCTTCTCCGCCAAAACTGTTTACATCAGCGACACCAGGCACCGATTTAAACTGCCTGTCTAAAACCCAATCCTGTATT
>DATMIF010000024.1:0-5990 GCA_035554655.1 Flavisolibacter sp. | reverse complement strand
CACCAGTGGATTGACCAAAGCATAATACGTTGGTTTGCGATGTCAGTGCTACACTCACTGCACTTACAGGTTGTGTGATCGTTACTGGCAGTGCTGTTAATGTTATTAAACAGGTGTTATCGGTAGCATCTCGGACTTGCAGGTTGTAATTACCTGTCGTTAACCCCGTAAAACTTCCAGAGCCCTGCCACGACGTACCTCCATTGATGCTATATTGATAAGACCCCGAACCCCCGGTAACACCAGAAATACTTATTGCTCCGTCACTGCCTCCAAAGCAACTGACATTTGTCGGTGTAATAGTACCGCCAGCCAAATCACAAGCTAATATTCCACTTATACTTAAAATCTCATCAGTGGTAGAACTAAACGTTATGGTTTTACCTACAGTATTTAATACCCCCGTTTTACTCCACGAGGAAATATATTTTGCACCCGTAAGTTTTGACTCACTGCCTAACACATCACTTATTAAATAAGTGGCCGTAATATCATAAACCGGGCTCGAAATTCCTGTGGTCGTGATATTCCAGTAACGGTTTAAATAGTCAGTAGTGTTTAAATCGTTTGGGTGCTTTACACTGTTTGATTTAACAGTAGCATATGCGCCTGAATAAATTCCTCCAGTAAAATTGATGTTAACAGGCGTGTAGCCATTTGCAGTTCCAACAGGAAAACCATACAAAGCAATTCCTGCAACACCCCTTTTTAAATCACCAATGACATAACCGGAACTTCTGGATATAGCGGTAGCCGCCCCATTTGAAATAATTACCGTTTTGCCATTGGCATCCACTGCACCACCGCTTAATGTTAGCTGGTTGGCTATGGTTAAATCGTTAGTTGATAGTTTAACCGAAGCATTGGTAGTGCTTATAGAAAAATTATAAAGAGCAACAACACTGTTCACAACAAAACTGCTCGCAACAGGAGTAGAAGTATTGCCAAATTGGAATGTGCCTCCTGAAATATTTTTTGTTCCCGTTCCGCCACTAACTATGTATAAATCAACCTGTGTTCCTGCTGTACTGGGTTTTTGAAAAACAACTGTCCCTCCGGACATGGTAAAGTCAGTGTTTGCTGACATATGGAAAGAACCGGCACTGCTTAATGCATTGCCCGCCGTCGAAACAGTAATAATCCCGCCACTTATAATTGCAGTTCCGTTGGTATTTTCTAACCGCCCTGCAACATTTACCGTGCCGCCGTTAATTTCAAATTTGCCTGAAGTACCGCTTGTGGTCAAAGAATTTCCACTGGCATTACCGACATTAAAAGTTCCTGAAGAGACTTTAATAGAACCGTTGTTATCAATTGAAAAACTGCCAACAGTACTTACTGTACCACCATTTACCCACAATCCCGTTGTGGATGGCATGTTTGGATTGGACTTAAATTGAAATGTTCCGGATGATAGTTCCAAGATTCCGTTGGCAAGAGTGATATTTCCACTATTCGTAACACCACTGCCTCCAATTACTTCAACAATAGCACCAGTATTTCCAGATTTATCAATTTTGATATTATTGAAACTCGTTGCTGATGTTCCGCTAATCGTTGCACCGGTCGATCCCATGAATCTAACCGTGTCGATCAAAGCAGAATAAGTTCCGTTATTCAACCAGTTCCCATAAACATTTAAACTGTATGACCCGGCTCCGGCAAGTGTTCCGCTAATGGTTAGATTTTGACAGGAAATTCCATCTGCATTAATGGTGATGGTAGAACCTAAAGGAATAATCACATCATCGCTCGCGGTAGGCACTGCATTACTCGACCAGGAAGTTGGATCATTCCAATTGCCAGAGCTAACAACAGCCGTAACAGCACTAGCAATAGTTGATGATTGATGCGCAGTTGTAGCAGATTGGAAGAGATCATTATTGTTTCGGCTTGGGTCTACGTAAAACCCTTGGGCCTTAAGAGTAGTTGAAAAAAACAGGAAGACAAAGACACAAAACGCTATCCCTACCCTCGCAGGCCACCTCAAAACACTCTCGCAGCTGTCTTGGAAACTCGGATTATATTTCTTTCCCGTGAGCAGTTTCATGTAGTTATAAACTTGCTAGCTTATAAAAGGGTTTAGGATTATTCAATAATGGCTACACAGGAAGGTTGGAGGTACAGTTATGCACTGGATATTGCATCACAGGAATCTGAAAAGGACAAAAGGATTGAGTTCAACAAGGATTGAAGAAGACCTTAGGAAAGGAATAGACTCTGATCCGAACTAAATCAGAACACTAAATCATAGCTTAAAGGATGCAGTCGAACTATTGCTTTGTTTAAGGTCGAACGTTTGTTTTAGGCTGTATTTCTCAATAGGGTTGGAAGACGCGACAAATCTAATATTTACAATCCGTTTTTCATAGCTTTTTTTAGTAATAAATACTATAGAAATAAACTTTTTTTGTGTAGAACAAACACAGAGGTGATAAGGCTTAAAGTTAAACAGAAAAACTAAAGATAAGGGACTGATAATCAAGCTATCAGCTATGAGATACTATTCCTGGGAAATCGGGCAGATAGAATATTCCGGTGTATTGTCCTAATCATGCCTTGGGATTACAATCCCTTTGAGCTTTCTATACATTTGCGTCGCATATTCATCCGTCATTCCACTCAAATAATCCAAAGCGTTCATCACTCTTTCGTATTTGTTCGTCGTAAGCTCAAACTCTTTAAACTGGTAAGGGAACAACCGGAATACTTTTTGTTCTTTGTGTGAAGGCTTTTCTTTTAGCAACGCAGGAATAAACAAACCAAGTAATTCAGACATCACATTATAACCTGCTATTTCAATCTGGATCACCGTATCATGTTGATATATCTTCTCCAGCGAAATTTCCTGGATCGATTTCAATGCACCAAAATTCTTTTCAATCTTATCGATCAATGTATCATCAAAGCTTCCGTTCAAAATTTCTTTTTTATGATCTGAAAAAGCGTTCGTTGATTCATTCACCAGCAGGTTGATAATTCTTGCACGCAAAAAAGCAATGGCTTCACTCGTGTCTTCTATTTCTTTGTAGTAGTTATAAGTTCTTTCTGCACTGTCTTTGCCAAGCTTTTGAATGACGTCCATAAAAGCTTCTTCAACTTGTTGCTTTGTCAAAATTTTCAGCCGGTGTGCATCCTCCATATCAACAATGCTGTAACAAATATCATCGGCTGCTTCCACCAGGTAAACAAACGGATGCCTTTTGAAAATAACCGGCTCACTGCTTTCTTCAACCATGTTCAGTTCACGCATAATATCCAGCACCGTTTCTTTTTCTGTTTGAAAGAAACCATACTTCTTCCGATGCCTGTATTTCTTATCGACAGCAACCGATTCACATGGATATTTCAAGATGGATGCGATAGTTGTGTAAGTGAGACCGAATCCACCTTTAAACCTTCCACGAAACTGGTGCGTTAATATTCTTACTGCATTGGCATTACCTTCAAAAGATGTGAGATCCTGCCATTGCTTTTCAGAAAAAAAATCTTTTAGTTGTTGGCCATCTATTTTTGATGCTGCATTCTCAATAAAATAATTAGAGATTGCTTTCTCTCCTGAGTGACCAAAAGCGGGATTGCCAATATCGTGTGCTAAACAGGCCGCTGCAATTACGTTGGCTAATTCATATCGATAAAATTCGTACACCTCCTCCTTGCCCTTATAAGCTTCACCGATTCTTGCACCGATCATCTTTCCTAATGAACGTCCCACGGAAGCAACTTCCAAAGAATGCGTTAAACGGTTGTGAACGAAAGCAGTTCCGGGCAATGGAAATACCTGTGTTTTATTTTGTAATCTTCTAAATGCGGAAGAAAAAATCAAACGGTCAAAATCTCTCTGGAATCCCGAACGTGTTCCTGCAGAAGCCTTATCAGAGCAGTGAAAATAGTTTCAAAATTCATGTATCAATTTTCTGAAAGCGGGTAAATGTACAGCAGAATGATTAATGAGAAGGGGCTAAAAAAACTATTCCGCCTGCGCCTACTTTAAAGAGGACAGGCAGAATAGTTCAAGGTGTGGATGAAAAAGAAATCAAACTTTTAAATACCAAAGCACAGCCAGTAAGGCTATTAAAAAGATGATAGTGTGTAAAAGGTCTTGCCCGTAATCTTTTTCTACTGTTTTTACTTTTTCGAATGGTTTGTGTTTCATAGCAGTACAATGTTTAAGCGTTAATAAAGCTCACAGGATGATTGGTGCTATGATTTTTCAGGATAGGGTTGTCTGTATCATTTATTCTTAAGACAGACTTGGTTGTGTTACCGTTGCAATAAAACTAAAATTCTTTGATGCGGCTTTCCAGGGAGGAATAATGGAAGTGTGTACTGTAAACCTAGCATCCTCATTTTAAAAATGCAATAGGGCTTTTACCAGTTTGTAAGTTTTTAACAGCAGCTAAAGCGGAAAGCTTCCAGCTTGTGGAAAACTTAATGAATGACACACTCGTAGTATTACTATTTCGACAACATTTTCAAAAGGTCAATTATTTTATTTCGAATAGCAGGGTAATGTTTCGAATCAATATTATGTTTTCTTCCATCGAACATATGAGTCTTTAAATAGGGAACATTGATCAAATGCTCTTTTGCAAATTCAGCATTTGAAGAATAAACAACATGATCATTTTTAGATTGCAGGTAAAAAACCGGGATATCGATTTTACTCCAAAGCGACAGCATCTTCTCCAGTTCTCTTTTGTGATGCATTTTTTCAATGCTTGCTGACTGGTATTCTTTTGAAACAATCTTACTCAAAAAACCTTTCGCCATCAATGGCGTGATCCAATACATTTTTTCGAGACCGGGCCCTAAAGACGGTGCAACTAAAACCAATCCGTTAATAATTTTTGGATGATCCATTACCAGCCTGCACGCAATCGAAACGCCATAAGAACCTGCCATGATAATTAATGGCTGATGCACCCGGTGAATGCTTTCGGCCAATGGAAAAATCATTTCAGCTTGCTTCCTGATCGAAGGCTCGGCCTTCCCATCTGTAACGCCAAATCCAGGGCGGTCAACAGCATACATTGAAAATCTATCTAGTAATTCCGTATCAGTAAAATAGTCTTTGTAAATCGTCATTGATGCAGGTGCACCATGAATAAATAAAATAGCAGGTAACTGGTCCTCCCCTATTGTTGCATAATAAATGGTTCGCTTGCTGGCCGAATAATGGTTGATGGTTGCTTTAATCTTATGCCTTTCAAAAAATCTTTTCAATTCATCTTCCGTCATGCCTGCATATAAGCAACTGAAATGCCAGCATTGTTAATTACAAGCGGGTTTTTTAAGTTCAACAGCAAAAGTGATTTTTTGTTTTCAGACCAACTGCAAGATGGTTTTAAACGCTGGCTTCTTATTCGTCTTTAGGAAATTTCACTGTAAAATTGAACACATCTTTGGGTTGAATCTTAAGAGCAATAAGCAAATTGATTAAAGAATCAATCCTAAAGTTTCGTTTACCATTTTGAATTTTTCCAATCCAGCTATAATCTTTGCCAGTAGCAGCATCAAGTTTTCGAAGTGCAGTCTCATCATACTTCTCCTCTATTAATTTTTTTAAGTTTTCTCCAATTTTTCTCCTGATATCTTCTGTCAAATCCTTTTCTGCCATTTGTAATTTTATTTGGTAGAAAGGTTGATCTTCTCATTAAAATATTTGTAGGCGTATATGCCCACATATCGAATAATCTGCTTATCTTCATGCAGCATAATTTTAAGCAACTCCTGTTGCGGTTAAAGCTAATAGCACTCAAAGCATGTACTCTTATAATCCCTTGCTCAAAAGAAACTTCAATACAGAGAATGCATTGCAGGCCTTAATACAAGGCAGGGAAGAAGGTTTGCATTTCTTCTTTGAAAACTATTACAGCTACTTAAACTTCTTTGCTCAAAAGCTGCTGCATGATCCCCTGCTTGCAGAAGAAATGGTTTCAGATGCCTTCATCAAGCTTTGGGAAAAGAGGGAAGAACTCTCAATGGAA
>DATMIF010000023.1:0-2198 GCA_035554655.1 Flavisolibacter sp. | reverse complement strand
CCATCACAATGCAGTGAGTAAGAAATGGAACCTGGTTAATGATTTTACATACTATGAACACTCAAGTGCTTCTTTTTATGAAAGAGGGATAAAGAAGTATGAAAATATAGTGCATGTCAATGATGCTCCTGCTTCGAAACTCCCGGGGTCTCTGCTCAACACAAGGCCAGGAGAGAAGACCCCGGGTGCACAATAAAATTCAGGTCTTCTATTTTTCGAATCCTTCAAATAAACTGACATTAACCATACAATAAATAAATGTCATGGTTTGGCCCGAATGCTGCTAAAAAAGTTTGCCAATAAACCGGCTAACAATTGTTATTCAGCATTTGCTCTTTAATCAACTTTGTCTAACTTACCAAGCAGGCAGAATACTAATGCCGCTACATCGGCAAGCCCTTCACGCAAGCTGCCCACCGACAGTCTTCAAAGTTTAAAAATGAAAGAAAGTGTTCTATTGTTTCTTGGAGCTGCAGTACTTTTTTCCTGTGACCCGGGCAGTAAATCAACGCAAAATACTGTTGAAAGAGAAACTGTAAGTTCGGTAAGGAAATACGAATATGTTGATCCTTTAGGTAAGCGCCTTATCATACAAAATAGTTGGTCAAGAGGTATTCAATACGTGGACCCTGATGGTAAGAAAGAAAATAAAGTTTTATTCTGGACTCGAATAACCAATGAAACAGAAAACCCGTTAGAATTGAATATAGACTTTCCTGTGGAATATGAAGTTCCCTCTTTATCTGGCAAGTACTTTAAAATATTGCTTCCTCCCGATACAATGGCACTTGCTAAAGAGCCATTGACAGACTATGGTATAACTGATTTAAAATCTTTTTTGGATAATAATATTCATAAGCCTTCCTCTTTAAAAAGAACGATTAATCCAAAAGAATCGGGTGGCTTTTATGTTGCAATTCTCTTTGACGAAGGAGTGAGTGGTCCATTTCGAACAGGACTAAGTATAAAGGGGCAAAATCTTATTTATAAAGTTACAAGATACACTGGCAAACAAGGACTCGCATTCGTTGACGAGAAAGGAATTAATTGTGGAAGTATTAATTTGAAAAATTTGGTAAGACAGAAAACAGCTTTCAATGGGAATCTTTATTACCCCACTGTATACCATAAGCTACCTTAAACAACATCCACGATAAAGAAAATGGCAGGCTGCTTTTGTAAGGATTTCGGTTATAGCTCAGTGACCCTTGCAGGTACCTGCGTTCATTAAAATGATATCTATATCCTCCTCCCAGTGCATAGGATGGATTTACCCTTGTATTAGTTTCGCCGGTGTTGTCTTGCGGGAAGAAGCCAATACCCGCACCGATTTCTGCAAACACAAATGCCTCTTCATTGTAAATAAAGCGTTGCAACCCGGCCCGCAAAGGAATCACAACGTAAGTCCCATACGAATTGAAGGCACTGAGAAGACCCTGCTCTCTGTAGTTGATTGGACCTGCTCCTTCGCAGGCTGCGGAAAAACGGATCGCAGCCTGGTTTTGCAAGTTGGTTGAAAACTCTGCAGATATACCCGACGCCCTGGTAAATGGCGAATATTTTGTGTAACTGAACCCTCTGCCGTAACTTATCCCCAGGTTAATGGTAGACTGGGCGGTCGTCATAAAAGACAGTAGCTGGATAAAAACCAAAAGGTGAATGTTTCGCATGGCAATGTTTGTGTAGCTAAATGTACAAAACTGTTGATCTTACATACGCACTTTCTGGTGTGGAAACGCTTCCGGAAAATAGGTAGAGTGCTTACGAATGCTGCCCATTTCTCATGTGCACCCGGGGTCTTCTCTCCGGGCCCAGTGCGAGGCAGAGACCCCGGGATTTAACCAGCAGTATCTTTAATGCATGCCGGTTCGCTTTCAGCACGATCAAAACCAAAACAGCTTTTACTTCATCACCTTTACTTGTTATAAATGGCTGCAATTATTCAAGGAAGCGGATGCTTATGATGCAGTTTACAAATGGTTTGATCATCTTTATAAGAACAACATCTATGTAACAGGTTATGTTATCATGCCCAATCATGTTCATGTACTGTTGTGTTTGCCAGAAATGCCAAAAATGTTAAACACGCTCATTGGCAATGCAAAAAGATTTATTGCCTACGAGATCATTAAAAGATTAGAAGAAAAGCTGGAAACTAATTTGCTTGACCTTCTGCATGGAGGAGTAAAGAAAAGAGA
>DATMIF010000022.1:0-46229 GCA_035554655.1 Flavisolibacter sp. | reverse complement strand
GAGGTTTGGCACCTCGATGTCGGTTCGTCACATCCTGGGGCTGGAGAAGGTCCCAAGGGTTCGGCTGTTCGCCGATTAAAGTGGCACGTGAACTGGGTTCAGAACGTCGCAAGACAGTTCGGTCCCTATCTGTGGTGGGCGTTAGTAAATTGAGTGGACATGACCTTAGTACGAGAGGACCGGGTCGTACGTACCGCTGGTGTATCTGTTGTGCCGCCAGGTGCAGTGCAGAGTAGCTATGTACGGACAGGATAAACGCTGAAAGCATCTAAGCGTGAAACCTTCCACAAGATGAGTTTACTTTTAAGAGCCGTAGTAGACGACTACGTTGATAGGCTACAGGTGTAAAGCTAGTAATAGCAAAGCCGAGTAGTACTAATTGCTCGTACGCTTTAATTTTTTTTACAATCATGCATTCATGCATGATTCAATAGACTCTCTTCTAACGACTAGATTCCGATATGTTAACTTATTCGCAGTTTAATCTGCAAAGTTATTATGGTGGTTTTGCCGAGGGTGTTCACCTCTTCCCATACCGAACAGAGAAGTTAAGCCCCTCATGGCCGATGGTACTGCACCAAAATGCGGGAGAGTAGGTAGCTGCCATATTTATTGAAAAAGCCTTTCAGAAATGAGAGGCTTTTTTGTTTAGTTTAATTTCTCTTTGTAATTGTCTCTGATATTTTGATTGACATAAGTGGTCAATCCCCTTCCTTTTTCTGCTAAGATTTTCATTTGCGCAATATGATGTTTACCCGGTATTGAGGCGTCGTACAGATATAATTCTTTATGCTTGAATTGAAGAATAATTCCATTGGCGACAAACTTATAACCAGTAACACCCGCACTTCCTGATAGATCTTTGTATTTTTTGAGTTCCATACTTTTTTATTAGAACTCAAGAACAAAATTTGATCCAGCGAAAGAGCCGTTCTTCTTTTTCTTTCACCAATAAATGAACAATTAAGTGCAGATTATTTCATAACTCTATAAACAGGATATTGTAAGTAAGCTGGTTCGAAATAAGGCGAATTTTGAAAAACAAAGTCTAGTTGGGCTCTTCCATTTTTAGAAAAAGCAGAATCACTGGTTCTTCGTTGATCCAACTTTGCTTTTGCATCAGGATTATTTTTCAAATACTCTGCGGCGATATCTTCAAAAGCATAATCGGAATAACCTTCTTTCTGTCCGAGTATGGGATCAAAAAAGTTCCAGGTAAAATAGCTGTCTTCACCTTGTGGCTCTAAGGTTTCAATAAGAAAACGATTAGCAATTTGATTCAAGGGAATATACCAATCTCCTTTTCGGAAGGCCATTCTTTTTATGTTGCTAGAAATTTTTACCTGGCTGTTTAGATGATGTCCTTCGTAAGGACGAGGTGAAGTTTGATAATTTTCGATTTTGTACCATTGTACTTCGATAGTGGTATCTCTTGTCAATCTTCGCATTTGTACATTGTTCGCTTGCAATCGATCAATTACCTTCCACCAACCTTGAGGAATTATATATGCTTTGGGCTTTTCAACTGACAAAGTATCTCTGTAAAAATTATAAAAAGGCACTTTTGCTTCAAAAGGTTTACTTCTATCGTAGTATAATCTCATTTGTCCAGACACTTCACTTTGTTTGTGAACGGCTTCGAAACCTTTGTAAGTAATTTGAGTTGATTGGGAGCGATCTAATTTCCATGCAAGAGGAAATGTTGTTTGAGTGAGCTGTTGTTTTCTTGTTTGCTCTCTCAAATCAATCATTTCTTTACAATGCTGAGAAGTAAATTCAATAAAACTTTCTTCTAACGCCTTTGTTGATTCCACTCTCTGTTTGTAGGGTTTCAGCATATGCGTTTCAGGAGTAAATGAAAATGTACTCCACAAAGTTGTATACCCACTACTATATCTTGGGCTATCCCAGTAAGCGCTCCAACCTTTTTCAGGTGTTTCACCAAAATGATTCACATAAGGAACCAAATCGTATCCTTTTGTTTTCATAAAAGAATACAATGTAGGTTCAAATTGTTTGTTTAAATATTCGCCCATCACGCCACCCAGCTTGTTATACTGTGATGTAAGTAATGTCATCACATGCTGGTAATCTGCACCATCACTTACGTGGTTATCTACAAAAACATCGGGATCTAAATAGTGAAAGATTTTTGCGAAGGTCAAGGCTTCTTTAGAATCACATTTTATAAAGTCGCGATTAAGATCCAGGTTTTCGGAGTTTCCTCTGAATCCTTTTTCTTTCGGACCATTTTGATCGATACGATAATTCGTACTTCTATTCAAACATCCGCCAATATTGTAAACCGGAATAATTGACAGAACAACATTCAATGGCAATTTATACTTGTTCTCAACAATATCTCTTACTAAAACCATACTGGCATCGATGCCGTCCGGCTCGCCGGGATGAATTCCATTATTGATGAAGATGATCGCTTTCTTTCTTGCCTTGATGGATTTGATATCAAAATCTTTGTCTGAAGATACCAAAATCAAATGCAGAGAAAAGTCTGCATCACTTGGACCCATTTCCATCATTTTTACAATTGGAGAGGCTGCGTCCAATTTCTTCCACCAATCAATGATTTCATAATAAGTTGGAGATTCTGTTCCGCCGGATTGTTCGAACCTTGTAGTAATGTGTTGGCCGAATACGATTGTAGGAACGCTGATCAAAAACAGCAGGCAAATTTTTCGCATGCGCTAAGATAGGAGATGTATAAAACAAAAAATCCCGCCTTTAGCGGGATCAATATCTGGAAGAGAATGGATAGCTTATGCTAAAGCATTTACTCTTTTGGTCAACTTGCTTTTTAAATTGCTTGCTTTGTTTTTGTGGATAACACCGGTTTTAGCTAGCTTATCGATCATTGAAATTACTTCAGGCAAAGATTTACCGGCAGCTGCTTTTTCTGTAGTTCCTTTTAGGTCGCGAATGGCATTACGGGTAGTTTTACCGGTGTAGCGATTTTTTTCGCGGCGCTTTGCACTCTGACGTACATCTTTTTTCGTTGCCTTATGATTAGCCATGTGTTCTTGAATTTGGACGGCAAAGGTAAGGTTCGAGAGCTAAAGTTTGAAATTAAAAAGGAAAAATTTTGTCAAAATAAGGCTATAAACCTGCATTTGAAAGCGATTTTTAAAAACTTCTTTTTAATGATATCTAATATAGAAGTGAATGTTTGCAAATGCTCAATGGAGTTGACAACCGTACAAAAGTGCGATCCTTCGTTTTACTCAGGATAAACTTCAGGGAAGTTAAATAGTAACCATAGCGATGGGTTCATAAAATTCATTCTTAACGTATTGATACGCACTGACATTTTTTAAGCGATATTTGCCTTCCCAAAATACACCCATCCTTCATGAAGGACTTTTCTTATATCACCCAGTCGCATCCGGCTTATATTGAGAGCCTGTACAAAGATTTCGTTCAAAATCCAGAAAGTGTTGATCCTGAATTACGCAAATTTTTTGAGGGCTTTGATTTCGCATATTCGAGTGGCTTAAATGGTCATGCAGTTGCGACGACAGAGCCTACAGCTGCAGCAGGAATAAGCGTTGATGGAAATCAACTGGCTAAAGAATTTGCTGTTTATAGTTTGATACTAGCTTACAGAAAAAAAGGGCATTTAGTTGCGAATACAAATCCCATTCGTAAGCGAAAAGATAGAGGCGCCAATCTTGATCTAAAATATTTTGGATTGAGTGATGCTGATCTCCAACAAACGTTTTCAGCAGGAAAGTTTATTGGTTTAGAAAATGCTTCGTTTCAACAAATTGTTGATCGTTTAAAAAGAATTTATTGCGGTCATATTGGAATAGAATATCAATACATTGTTAGCCGGGAAAAAATTGACTGGCTGCAAAATGAAATTGAAAAGTTTCACACGCCATTGCCTTTAAATCAAAAGAAAAGAATTCTTGAGAAGCTGAATGAAGGCGTAATCTTCGAAAAATTCCTGCACACAAAATATATTGGACAAAAAAGATTTTCGCTTGAAGGTGGCGAAACCACAATTCCTGCACTGGATGCAATGTTAACTGTTGCAGCAAATCTGGGAACAGAAGAAGCCGTGATTGGAATGGCACATCGTGGAAGATTGAATGTGCTTGCCAATATTTTAGGCAAAACCTACGAGCAAATTTTTAGTGAGTTTGAGGGAACGGCTATTCCCGATCAAACAATGGGTAGCGGTGATGTGAAATATCACTTAGGATTTAGCAGTGAAGTAGATACTGCCAACGGAAAGAAAATGCATGTAAAGCTTGCGCCTAATCCTTCGCACCTCGAAGCAGTGAATCCTGTGGTGTTGGGATATTCAAGGGCGAAAGCAGATGTGTTGTACAATTCAGATTTTGATAAAGTACTCCCAATATTAATTCATGGTGATGCATCGGTAGCAGGACAGGGAATTGTTTATGAGATCATGCAAATGAGTAAACTCAATGGTTATTACACCGGCGGCACTATTCATTTTGTGATCAACAACCAGATTGGTTTTACAACTGATTTTGATGATGCAAGAAGCTCTGATTATTCTACTTCAATTGCATCTGCTATACAGGCGCCTGTGTTTCATGTTAACGGAGATGACCCGGAAGCTGTTGTGCAATGTGTTGAAATTGCTGCGAGATACCGCCACGAATTCAATGAAGACATTTTCATTGACATGGTTTGTTATCGTCGTCATGGACATAACGAAGGTGATGATCCGAAATTTACACAACCGCAGTTGTATGCGTTGATTGACAAGCATGCGAATCCCCGCGAAGTTTATGTTGAATACTTAATGAAGCATGGAGAACAAGATGCCCAGGAATTAGCGAAGGACATGGAGAAAAAGTTTTGGAGTGATCTGCAAGAGCGTTTGGATGAAGTAAAGCAACATCCTCTGCCTTATAAATATCAGCAACCAGAATTATGGTGGAAGAGTTTGCGCAAAGCAACGGACGAAGATTTTGAACAATCACCGGTTACAGCAATTAGCGAGAGTGAATTCAAAAGATTGTTTGATGGTTTGATGAAATGGCCCAATGACTTTAAACCGTTGCGTAAGATTGAAAAAATTCTTACCGATAAAATAAAATTGTTTGAAGCAGAGCAAAAAGTGGATTGGGCAACAGGAGAGTTGTTGGGCTATGCGAGTTTATTAGTCGATGGGAAAGATGTTCGAATGAGCGGGCAGGATGTGAAAAGAGGAACTTTCTCCCACCGTCATGCTGTGATTCGTGATGAAGCAACGAATGAAGAGTACAACCGCTTAAACCATTTCCAGGAAAAGCAAGGCCAATTAAGAATTTATAACTCCTTGTTAAGTGAATATGCGGTTCTTGGTTTTGAATATGGTTATGCTTTGGCGACTCCTAATTCATTGGTTTTATGGGAAGCCCAGTTTGGTGATTTTGCCAATGGTGCGCAGATCATCATTGATCAATTTATTTCTTCTTCAGAAACCAAATGGCTTCGCATGAATGGAGTTGTGTTATTGCTGCCTCATGGTTACGAAGGACAAGGCCCTGAACATAGCAGTGCAAGATTGGAAAGATTTTTACAGCAATGTGCAGAATTGAATATTGTTGTAACCAACATCACCACTTCAGCAAATTTGTTTCATGCACTTCGTCGCCAGTTGACATGGGCATTTAGAAAACCATTGATCAACTTTTCGCCGAAGGCAAATTTGCGCCACACAGGAAGCTACTCTCACATCAATGAATTTACTTCCGGTGGGTTTAAAGAAGTGATTGATGATGCCACTGCAAATGCGGCTCAAGTGAAAAAAGTTTTGTTCTGCGCCGGTAAAATTTATTTTGATTTGTTGGAGCGTCAGCAAAAGGAAAATAAAACGGATGTTGCTATCATTCGTTTGGAACAGATTTATCCGTTGCCATATAATCAGTTAGAAGCGATGTATAAAAAATACAATCGGGCAACCTGGTTTTGGGTTCAAGAGGAGCCATTGAATATGGGTGCTGCTTCATTTTTGCAAATGAATTTGAAGAGCATTAATTATGGAATTATCAGTCGCCAGCCAAGCGCCGCAACGTCGAGTGGTTATAGTAAAGTGCATGCACAGGAGCAGAATGAAATTGTGGATACGGCGTTTTCAATATGACGATGTGCCGATGTGACAATAAGCCTATGAGAGAATAATGAAATTGTAGTGATGTTTGAAATTGCTGAATAGAATTGCAGAATGTACAAGTGAGTGACACAACAAAAGCTTAATAGTAGCAATTAGCTAAGTACAAAGAAATAAACAAAAACATGATCGATATTAAAGTGCCAACAGTTGGGGAAAGCATTAACGAAGTAACCCTGGTTAAATGGTTAAAGAACGATGGCGATTACGTGGAGAGAGATGAGGTGATTGCGGAACTGGAAAGCGAAAAAGCAACCTTTGAAGTGAATGCTGAAAAG
The DNA here is from genome assembly GCA_035554655.1 of Flavisolibacter sp. Taxonomy (GTDB): domain Bacteria; phylum Bacteroidota; class Bacteroidia; order Chitinophagales; family Chitinophagaceae; genus Flavisolibacter. Next base: position 39,803 of record DATMIF010000022.1, on the reverse strand, counting down.
GCCGGCGTTTTAAAAACTGTTGGTAAGGAAGGCGATACTTTGAATATTGGAGATACATTAGCGCAGATTGATGAAACTGCTGCGAAGCCGGAAGGAGGCTCGAAACCGGAGGTCCAAACTGCAAAGCAAGAAGCACCGAAGAAAGAAGAAGCAAAACCACAAGCGCAACCAGTAGCTGCCGCAACAACTGCAACAGATGTAAAAGCAACACCGGTTGCGTCGGCAATTATTGCTGATAAAAAAGTCGATCCAAAAAGTATTCAGCCAAGTGGTTACAATGGAAAAATTTTGAAAGACGATGTGTTGGAAGCATTGGCACATCCGGGAGTTAAACCAGGAATTCAGGCTTTCAGTCGCGATGAGAAGAAAGATAAGATGAGCAATCTGCGCAAGACTGTTTCAAGAAGATTGGTTGAAGCAAAGAACACAACTGCCATGCTCACTACTTTCAACGAAGTAGATATGAACAAAATCATGACCTTGCGCACTCAATACAAAGACAAGTTCAAAGAAAAACATGGCGTTGGACTGGGCTTTATGTCTTTCTTTACCAAGGCTGTTTGTTATGCTTTGCAAGAATGGCCGGCAGTGAACGCGTACATCGATGGTGATTCGATTGTTTATCATAACTACTGCGATATTTCAATTGCTGTTTCTGCACCAAAGGGTTTAGTAGTTCCGGTTATTCGTAATGCAGAAAGTTTGAGCATGGCGGATATTGAAAAGAAAGTAGTTGAACTGGCAACGAAAGCCCGTGATAATAAGCTGGCACTTGAAGAAATGCAGGGGGGAACATTCACCATTACCAATGGCGGTGTTTTTGGTTCATTGCTTTCTACTCCAATCATCAATATCCCTCAATCGGCAATTTTGGGAATGCATAAAATTGAAGAGCGTCCTGTGGTAGTTGACAAGCAAATAGTCATACGCCCGATGATGTATTTAGCTCTGAGTTATGACCATCGCATTATTGACGGAAGAGAGTCGGTTTCGTTCCTTGTAAGAGTAAAAGAACTGCTTGAAAATCCCGAGCTTTTGCTTTTTGGAAAAGATCCGGTGAAGACTTTACTGGAGTTATAGTTTATATTACCTTGTATAGAAAATAACACCCGATGAGAAATTTGCTAACTGCTGTTTTCGCCATCTTAACCATTGGCATGTTTTCCTGTCAAAAAGAAGTGAAAGATATTTTTGCCCCTTCAGGCAGCGGCAACGGCACAAGACTTATTAAAGCAGTAGATAAATCCGGGACTGATTCCACTGTAACAATTTATGGATATAATGCCGCCGGCAAAATTACCAGCGCAGATTTTTCAGGCATTGATTCGGGACAAGCATTTGATTTGAGCATACGTTATGTTCGTAATAGCTCTAACATCATTCAACAGCAAATTGTCAAAAGCAGTGATTTTTCGTCTTTAGGCATTGATAGCCTTGTGACCTATGTTAGATATGACCAGGGAACTAACAGGTACATTAATGCAGTATCCTCATTCATTTTATTTGGGCTTCCCTTAGCGGACAGTATCGTTTTTCAATACGACGGATCGGGTAGATTGGTAACGGAGATTGATTACACAGATGTGGGATTTGGATATGATCCGGTTACCAAGAAAGACTATATCTATGCAGGTAACAACCTTGCAACAGAAAAGGTTTATCAATATGATTTTTCCTCCAGCACCTATTCGTTGGAAGACTCATATACTTATGAGTATGATACAAAAGTGAACCCTTTACAATTTGCTACGGATGCACCTGTGCTAAATCTTTTTCCTTTTTACTCGGCCAATAATGTTTTAAAGACAACCTATGTCTCATCTGATCCAGCTTATAATTTTGTTATGACAGAAGCCTATACCTATAATTCATCCAACAGGCCAGTAACAGATATAAGCACTACAGGTTCGGATGTTACAACCACAACTTATTATTATCAATAAGATCACCCGGTTATCATTTTTTATTTTAAGAGATTTGCAGAATGCGTTCGCATTCCTATCTGAACACGGCTAAGGACATTATTGACTTTTACGATGGAGCCGTTCCATTAGCCTCCTGGCTGAAACAATTTTTTAAAGCCGATAAAAAATTCGGATCAAGAGATAGAAGGGAAATCAGCCACGCCTGTTACTGTTATTACAGGTTGGGAAATGCATTTAAACGTGCAGATATTGACGGGAGGATAATTAAAGCACTATTTCTTTGTTCAACTTCAACGAACAAAATTTTAGAAGAGTTAAAGCCCGAATGGAACGAACAGGTTTCTCTTTCCGTGAGTGAAAAAATAAAACTGCTTTCAGCAGAAAATGAGACAGAAAATATTTTTCCGTTTCCTCACGATATCAGTAGGGAAGTAGAGTTGCAGCTATTCAATCAATCGTTCCTGATACAACCAAATCTTTATTTACGAACAAGGCCTGGCAAAAAAGAGCGAGTTTTACGACAACTTGAAAATATAGGAATTGATTTTGTGCTGTTGAATAATGATTGTATCCAATTATCCAACCAATCAAAAGTTGATGAGATATTAAACATTGATGAAGACGTAGTGATACAGGATTTGAATTCTCAAAAAACAATAGACCCGCTTTCAAACTCCAAATCCCAAACTCCAAACTTCAAACTTTCTGCCTGGGACTGTTGTGCCGCCAGTGGAGGGAAATCCATTTTGTTTCATGATCATTTTCCAGGCAGCCGGTTAACTGTTTCCGACGTTCGTGAATCTATTCTCATTAATCTTGCAAAACGATTCAGGCATGCAGGAATAAAAAATTACGATCAATTTGTTGCAGACGTTTCTTCGCCAAAATTTTCTTTCAATAAAAAGTTTGATGTTATTATCTGCGATGCGCCTTGCAGCGGTTCAGGAACATGGAGCCGCACACCGGAGCAATTAAGTTTTTTCAAAAGAGAAAAAATTGAGCATTATACAAATCTTCAAAAGAAAATTGTTGCCAATGCTTCGAAGGCATTGAAGAAAGATGGACTTCTTCTTTACATTACCTGTTCTGTTTTTAAAAAAGAGAATGAAGAAGTGGTGCAGTATATCCAGGCTAATTTATCTCTACGTTTGAAGTCAATGCAATATTTAAAGGGCTATGATAAAAAGGCCGATACGCTTTTTGTGGCTTTATTCTCTGCGTTATAGTTTCATTAGTTTTTTTGTAGCAATAAGTTTATTGCTATCATATACACTTACATAATAAAGTCCTTTTGATAATTTCATCGAGGGCAAGCCATCAAAATACATGGTGCCAGGTAATTTTGTTTTTTTAATTTCAGAAACTAGTTGACCACTTCCATTGCAAACTTTAATGACAATATCCGAAGATGCATTTGGCGAAGTGAGTTTTATTGCAAACTGATTCTGAGTTGGATTGGGGAATACAATAATCTCTTTTGAAGTGGCCTTGATGCATGAAGCGGGAACATTGATTGTAACCGTGTCAATGTAATTTGCGCTGAATCCTGTAGTCGCAGTATCAATGACCTGGCGAATGCGATAGCTAACCGAAGAAAAGTTATTGACCTCATCCTGGTACTGATATGAGTGCATTCCAAAAACAGAACCATTTGCATTTTGTTCTGCAATTTTAAAAAAGCTGCTTTGTCCCGGAAGTTGTCTTTCAATTTCATACTTCATTGAACTTACATCTTTGCTTGTCCATTGAACAGTTGCCTTACAATCAGAAACGGAAACACTGGATGATGCGACATCTTTCAATAAAATCAGCATGGCTTTCTTTACATCCGAAATTCCATAGCCAACCCTATCATCAGGTGCTGATGCTTTGCTCCCTGATTGCCGAAGCGCATTAATGATCTTCATGTTATTAAACTCAGGAAAGCCTTGCCATAAACAAGTAGCAAGACCTGCCATGTTTGGACACGCAAATGAAGTTCCGTTATTGGTACCAATGGTATTATTTGGAAATTGAACAATCGTTGCTACGCCAACCGATGCTACATCTGGTTTTATTTGTTTGTCGGACGAGGGACCATAACTGGAAAAACTTCCTACAGCACCATTTACACTTACCGCTCCAACCGCCAGTACGCTATCTCCATCTGCAGGTGTAACGATATATTTCCAGCTATTACTGCCTTCGTTGCCGGCGGAGTTCACAACCAGTATTCCCTTTTTCGCTGCGAGATCAGCACCAATAGCGACCATGGTTGTGTTACCATTCATATCGGCATACGAATGATTTAATGCGGTTAATGGAGCATCGAAAGTGTTGTAGCCAAGTGATGAAGAAATAACATCGCCGCCTGAACTATCAACACGTTCTGCGCCGCAGACCCAGTTATGTTCTTCAATTGGATATTCGCTTGATTCATCTTCTGTTCTAAACAAATAAAAATTTGCCTTTGGTGCTGTGCCTACAAACTGACCCGGAATGTTTGCTCCAATTGTTGAAAAGCATTCCATACCGTGAGCGGCATCTTCGTTTACACTGTTGTCTTTTGCTACAAAATCATACACGCCTAAAATTTGATTGTTGGCTCTTACGCTATCAAAGGCTTTTACAGAAAGATAGTTGTTGAAACCAGCATCAAGCATTCCAATGATCATGTTCTGGCCACGCAAACCAATGTTATGAAGAAACTCTCCATTGTGAATATGCAACTGACTATAAGAAGACCCATAACTATAATAATCAGAAGTAACCCCAGCCTCTTTCAATGGTACATGACTTTGCTGATGTCTCTCAATTTCAAATTTATCGGCAGGCATGGTTGAATTGGCTGCCCGCAAAGCAATACCGGAAACGGATTGAACAAATGAAAAACTATTGATCTTAACTAATGCGCTGGCATCATTGGTCCGGATAGAAACAGAATTGAGCCATTTGGATGCATTGAGAATAGTTACGTTACCTGCTAAACGAATGCTATCAATATAACGTGGTGTTACGGGAAGATCAGTGCTGTCGATAGCTATGGAATATTTTGTTCTTCTGTCGATTGCTCTTTGCGATAAATAGACAGATGGATTATTGAGTGCGTAAGGATTTGAGCCTTTGTCTTTAAACCGGATAATATATCGTGATACCTGCGCTTCGCTGGTTTGCGCCAATGCCCATATCGTGAGCAGGCAACCGAAAAATCGTTTCATATTCTCAATTGTGGTCTATGATAGAACGCTCAATGCCAAAGCCAACCTTTGCACCGGTTTGATTGCTTCCATTTGGTGGCTGGTATTCCCACATAATGAATTTCTGGTAAACGAGTCCAAGGTTCTTTGCATACTTGTCCTGCACCTGGTTTACCGAAGCTACAGAAGCCGGGTTAAGAACGGTGTATTTATTTTCATTGGCGTTATCTACCGCATCAACAGCATCAACAGTCAGTACATCGTTATAGGTTTTCCCTTTAATGGTTACTGCATCGTTCATCGAAGTGTAAGTGTAATCCCAATCTTCCATGCCCGCATCAACAATGCTGAAACTAAATAAAGGGCCAAATGCATCATCAGGTAAATAGCGGTTCCCTTTCCAGGTGTTATCCTGTTTGATTGGCTTTACCAGTTTTATAAAACGCAAATTATTTTCGATGACTTCAATTGTATTATCAGTAGGCGTGATTGAATACACGCCTGCAGGAGCCCAAGGTTGTGTGCCGGCCGTGTCTCTTGTAAAGCGAAGAATTCGATAGCTGTCTCTTCCCATTGCATCCGTGATTTTTGCATCTACAATATGTTTTTCCTGGAAAGAACGTACTGCAACGGCAGTTCCGAAATTGGTGAACACAGTGGAATCAACACGATAGCTAATGTATTTGCCAACCTGGAGCGGTACGTAATCCGATAATGGCTCCATTTGTAACTGTTCGGTTTCTCTATTACAACTAAAGAAAACAACACAGACAAGAGCAACGGTGATAAGGTGTAGTCGTTTTGATCTCATAGTAAATGGATTCAATAAAATCCGCACCGGGCGGATGGTATAGGCGATAAAACTAATAAAAAAAGGGGAAAGCACTAAGCCCTCCCCAATATTATTGAACTAATGAAAAAACGATTAAATACTGACCGGCTGACGTTGAATAATACCACCTCCAATTACGTCATCGCCTTCATAAAAAACAGCACTTTGCCCCGGTGCAATTCCCTTCGCTTTTTCGTAAAAACGAACAGTAACGCCATTGTCCATAGGAATGAGAGATGATAAACTTCCTTTGTCTTTATATCGGATTTTGGTGATGGCTTCCATTTCACCATCAATTCCATCATACTTGATCCAGTTGATCTTGCCCACCTTCATTTCTTCTTTTTCCAAGTCTTCTTCATCGCCTAACATAACCGTATTCGTGTCAGGATCAATTGCTGTTACATAAGCCGGCTTGCCGAGAGCAATGTCCAAACCTTTACGTTGACCAATAGTGTAAAAAGGATAGCCTTTATGTTCACCTAAAACATTTCCATTTTTATCAACGAACAAGCCACCTGAAACTCTTTCTTCCAAACCACCTACCTTTCTTTTCAAGAAGCCGCGGTAATCATTGTCCGGAACAAAGCAAATTTCATAGCTCTCGCTTTTTTTGGCGAGTTCTGGATAACCAAAGTCCATGGCCATCTGGCGGATCTCTGTTTTGCGATAACCACCTAACGGCAATAGTGTTCTGCTCAGTAAATCCTGTTGCAATCCCCAAAGCACATAACTCTGATCTTTAGTTTCATCAACACCTTTGCTTACGACATAACGACCATTCTCATGTTGATACACGTTTCCGTAATGACCGGTCGCAATAAAATCACAACCCAATGCATCAGCTCTTTTCAATAAGGCTCTCCATTTGATATGCGTATTGCAAAGCACACAAGGATTGGGCGTTCTTCCTGCTAAATATTCGTCTACAAAATTGTCAACCACAAAACTTCCAAACTCATCGCGGATGTCAAGAATATAATGAGGAAAGCCATGCTGCACGGCAGCCATGCGGGCATCGTTGAAGCTATCAAGGTTGCAGCAACCGGTTTCTTTTTTAGAGCCGCCGCTGGCCGTATAGTCCCATGTTTTCATGGTAATGCCCACTACTTCATAGCCTTGTGCATGAAGCATTAATGCAGTAACAGTACTGTCTATACCGCCACTCATTGCTACCAAAACTTTTCCTTGCTTGCTCATAATGAAGTCTGCAAAGATAAGAAGATGGGAATGCTTGATAAATATGAGGTTGTTAAGGTTTCGGAGTGTTTCGTCAGGAAATTGTCAGGGGTAAAGAGATGGATTTTTAGCAGGTAGAACGAATAAGCAAAATTTTATTACCCTGCCATCCTGAGCCTAAGTTTGCCCTGAGTAAAACGAAGGGAAGGATGAGGATGAGGATGAGTAGGAGTAAGAGTAGGAGTAGGAGTAGGAGTATAGGTATTAGCAATTTGAAAGGGGCTGGAATTGGATGAAGCTATTTTTTGAGCCAACTGCGTTGCTACTATTAATCCTCGCTTGCGTCGCACTCGTGTACGTTTTGTAATTTTTATCATCACTTGCGAAGATTCCAGCAGATAATTGCAGATGATTAAGCAAGGCTGTGCGAAGATGGCTTTCCCTTCGGGAAGGTCGGGACGGGCCATTAACTTTGCTGCATGGCTAAAGAAGTAAAACCAATCAAGCGAAGCAAGCAATTAACGCCTTTGTCAAAAGACCATTATGACGGGTTACTGTTCGCATGGAAGATAAAACAAGGACTAAAGCATGGTGCAGATATAAAACTTATAGGCGAATATGTGCAATGGTTTTGGAAGAATCACCTCGAAGAACACTTCCGTGAAGAAGAACAAATTTTAGCACCGCATTTACCCGCTGATAATGAACTATTGAAACAAATGATGGACGAACACCAGGAAATTGAGGCGATGGTTCACATCAATGAAAATATTCCTGATGAAACCTTGCTTCAAAATTTAGCCCAGGCAATTGATGATCATATTCGTTTTGAAGAAAGACAGTTGTTTCCTTATGCAGAAAAAGTAATTCCCGAAAAGGATTTGAATTTAATTTATGACCAGCTTCCGAAACAGAAAGCGGAATGCGAAAAATGGGAGAAGGAGTTTTGGGTGAAGAAGAAAGATTAGTGCCCAACTTGCCATCCATCGAGTTTGCAATCATATTTGTATCCTAAGTCCCACATGACCTGATTCCATTCATTCACTGAATTTAAATCCATTTGAATTGGATTAGTTGTTCCCGATAAATCAAAGAGATTTTTATAAGGCTGCACTTTAAGTTGTGTATAGCTGGAAAAGCTTTCTTTTAAATAATTCTGTAAGTCCAGAATATTATCAATATTGTCGCTAACAAAAAAGAATTCTATAAGCAATTGGTCATCTGCAGTAATATTGGAGCCGTAAATTCTTTCTAAAACATCTTTGTTAATATCCAAACCTATTTCGGTGTTGTAAACGTCTTCCGTAAAAAATGTATTTTGTTTTTTGTTTTGCATAATGAACTAATAAATAATCACCATCTCGCCACAATCTTAAAATTCACCAACCTTGGCGTCAACCTGTTCGGCATGGTAAAAACATTGTTCTGAAAATCTTTGATCAACATGTAAGAAATTGTATTCGGCCTATCGATCAAATTAAATACTTCCAAACTTGCCCAAATGTTATCAAAGTTTCTGAACGGAGAATGACTTCTTCGATTGCTTTTTTCAGTATCCAATAACAATGCACTAAAACCAATATCTACTCTCATGTAAGGAGGGATCGTCAATGCGTTTCTGTATCTCACACTGCCTGGAATGTTGTAAGGCAAATTGGTCCCGTACAAAGTGCTTAAATACACTTTAAAGTTTTTGTTCGTTGATAAATAATCCTGGAAGAACATTCCGAATGTGATCAGTCGGTCTGTTGGCCTGCGCAACCACCCGGCTTCAACTGTGGCGCTATCAACCGGGTGATTTAACGAGTCGAGTGTATAAACTTTATAAAAATCATTTTCGAGGTTTTCTCTTGTTTTCATGATCCCTATACTGATCCAGCTTTCTGCATCTTTCACTAACTCACCAAACAAACGCATTTCCAATCCGGCAGCATAAGCCTTTGCATTATTCTCTCCAAAATAACGGATGCGAACATTGTCGATATCATAAGGATCAACATTGGTCATGTACTTATAATAGGCCTCTGTTGTTAATCGCAATGGACGATTTATTCCAAAGAAATTGTAATCCATTCCAACAACACCCTGCCAGCTTCTTTGTGCTTTTAACTGTGTATTCAATGTTCCATCATATCTTCTCAACTCACGATAAAAAGGTGGTTGATCATACGAACCAAATGCAAGACGGTATACAACATCTTTCTTTCCATTCGGCTTCCATGAAGCACCAATACGTGGAGAAATTAAAGCCTCTTTGTTGAGATCATTATAATTAAAACGAACACCTGCCTGTATGGTATAATCATTTCCATTTTTCTTAATGACAATATTGTCTTGTATGAATCCATTGAATTTATTTACCTCAAAATCAGCAGTTGATTTCAACACCTTATTCATTTGCAGATTACCTGGGTTGAATGGCAATGAATAGCCTGCAGAATCCTGGTATTCCCATTCGCTCAACCGGTCATTGATCATGGTTTTATCATAACCCAACCCCCATTGAATAAGATGTTTGTTTTGAAGCAAACTTCCTTTGTGCGAAAAATTATAATCAACAATATTCAAACGGTTACGTGCAAAATTTTGATACAAACCTGCACCAAGTGGATTCACGATCAAACCAAATGAAGAACTGGTTTTATCAAAATCACGATCACCAAATAAATAGGCACCGGAAATGTCTACGTTCTCACTTTCATTGTTTTCAAACCGCGAAGCCAGCCATTTTAATTTCAGCTTTTTATTTGCCTGGTAAGTTGTAGACACACCAAACATGCCCGTATTGTATTGATCTTTTTCTCTTCCTTCAAAATAAATATCAAGACCAAGATTGGCGGTAAAGAAAGGAGAGAACACACCTGATGTCAATTGACTGTAAGCCGGTAATAGTGTGAATTTGGTTTGAGAAACATTGCCTAAAAATTCTGCCTGCCATTTTGAATTGATTTGATAATCGATCAAGGCTTGCAGATCGGCAGATGACGGAACATAACTGCCCTGTGTTTCCTGCCTGCTCAACAAATTTTTATTGCTGCGATTCCGAACACCAATTACGTAAGACAACTTCTTTTTACTTCCTAAACCTTCTACATGAAAACCTTGTTCAAGAATGCTGACATAAGCAGAGCCGGCGAATTTTTTTGGGGTATTGTATTGAATGTCGAGTACGGAACTCATTTTATCGCCGTACTTCGCCTGGAAGCCGCCATTGTAAAAATTAATATTGCGCACCATTTCAGGATTGATGAAGCTTAGTCCTTCCTGTTGCCCGCTTCTCACTAAATAAGGACGAAAAATTTCAAAATCGTTGACATAAATCAGGTTCTCGTCGTAACTACCACCGCGAACATTGTATTGCGAAGTAAGCTCGTTGTTGGAACCAACAATTGTTTTGATCAGGCCTTCCACACCAACAATTGGTGATGGCAAATTGATCACGGATTTTGGATTGGGTTTGATCAGGCCAACTTCAGTTCTTTCACGTTGATCAGTAACAGTCACATTCTCCATGACTGTACTACTTGGTTCCAATCGAATGGTGATTGTTTCCTGCTCACCCTCATTCAATAAAAAATTTTGTTGTACTGTTTTATAACCACTATAAGAAAAAACCAAAGCGACAGCTTTGTCGGCTGGAACTTTTATTTCAAAACGGCCTGAGTCAGAAGTTGTGATTCCTTTTTGCTGGCCAAGAATGATCACTGAAACATGCGACAAGGCATTTTCATTTTCATCGATCACCTTTCCGCTAATGGTGGCAGATTTTTTTTGAGCGAAAGAAACTGTCGCAATCAGGATGGTTATAAAAAGGAACCGGATTTTCACAAAAGCAGATTTGCAATAAAAATAATCGTTTAACGATGAAAAGGGAATCTTATTTTACAATTCTTCCAATCCGCAGGAAAATGGGAAACCGGACTTCTTTTTCTTCTTTAGTATTCCAGATAGTATCGAGATCATTTTTTATGAGATCAATCGGGTTGCTATTGTTTGTTTTTATGTATTTCTGAACCGAAGACCAGCTTTGAAAATATCCTACCAATTGTTCTTTGTTCCAATTGAATTTAATCTCAAATTTTTTCGAGGGCAGTAGCGCATAATCGAATTCTGAACTGGCATAGCCATCATCAACATATCTTCTTTCATAATCCCAGTATGGGCCCGTGATATCCTTATAAAAATGGCGAATCAGTTTATTAAGGTTTTCGTCATTGGTTGACATTAGGTAATAGGCCCAAACAGCTATAACAGCGTTTCGCTTCCCAACTCGTGTTGCTTCATCATGAAATTTTTTCCAATTCAGCCAATGATATGCCTGGGCAACTGTTATCAGATCAAAACTATTATCTGCAAAGGGTGTTTGCTCGGCCGGGCAAATGTGGTATTGGATGTTTGGCTTTCTTACTGCATTATTTATTTGTGCTTCGCTGATGTCAGAGGCTTGTACTTTTTGGAAGTAATCCGCCAGAACTTTTGCAGCTTGTCCATTTCCTGTTGCGCAATCCCATGCACATCTTCTTTCTTCCACAAACTGAAAAATGTATTCGAATAACTCCTGCGGATAGGTAGGGCGAAACCGGGCGTAGACTTTTGATTGCTCGGAGAAAAGATCTTTTGCCATGAGGCAAAACTAAAAACTCTTTAGCTGGGAAATGGTTTGTTTCGGATCTTTTGATGCAAATACCGTGTTGCCTGCAACCAGCACATGAGCGCCTGCATCCAGGATATCTTTTGCATTTTCAACTGTTACACCGCCATCAATTTCAATTTTTACATCCAGCTTATTGTCGTCAATAATTTTTCTTAGCTCACGAATTTTATTTAAGGTGTGAGGAATGAATGATTGTCCGCCGAAACCGGGATTTACACTCATAAGCAAAACAATATCGATATCACCTAAAATATCCTGCAAAAAATTGATTGGTGTGTGAGGATTTACAGCAACACCGGCTTTCATTCCCAGCGATTTTATCTGCTGAATGTTTCGGTGTAAATGAGGGCAAGCTTCAATATGAACGGTTAAATGATCGGCGCCAGCAGCTTTGAAAGCTTCGGCATAACGTTCAGGTTCCAGTATCATCAAATGAACATCACAAGGTTTCTTCGCCACTTTGCTGATTTGAGAAATTACCGGAAGTCCGAAAGAAATATTGGGAACAAAACGTCCGTCCATCACATCCAAATGAAACCAGTCGGCCTCACTTTCATTGACCATTTTGCATTCATCTTCGAGGCATAAAAAATTTGCTGCGAGTAAGGAAGGAGCGATGATAGACATGCGCAAATTTCAATTTTCAAAAATCAAATTCCAAATTATTTCAAGTGGTCAGCAGAATCTTTTGCTTCAGTAAAAGTTTTATCCAAGCCGTATGCCCTTTGGTAATTGAGCCTTGCTTCATTCTTATCGCCCAGGGCCTGTTGTGTTTTCCCAAGCCAGAAATAGGGAAGTGATTCGGACGGGAAAACTGTTGTTGTTAACTGAAATGTTTTTAAGGCTTCAGCATATTTTTTCTGATCGTAATAGGTTTGGCCTTTGTCCATATAGGCATCCAGGAAATTAAAATCGTGTTGAATGGCTTCATCAAAATGCTTTACTGCTTCTTTCCAGTTGCCTGTGTTCTCGTAATACAATCCTTTGAAGTAGTAAGGCTCTGCGTGTCTTTTCTCCACATCAACTTTTATCAATGAATCTGCAAGCAATAATACTTTCGGGTTTTTTGAATCTGCATATTCGAATGCTAATTGATGAACGAGATCAACATCCCCTGGTGCATAGTTGTAGGCTTGCTCTAAAATCGAAAGAGCTTCTTTGTTTTGATTTTGGTGTTTGAGTATTTCGGATTTCAGTATTAATGCATCTAATTCGCCTGGATACTGTTTAATGATATCATCAGCAATTGTTAACGCTTTATCTAATTGATTTTTGCTTTCGTATCCCTTTGCAAGCAAAATATGAAGACCAATGCTGTTTGGAATTTTTTTCAATGCTTCCTGCAAAAATGATATGGCAGTATCCGGATTTTTTTGCTTAAGAATACTTGTTAATCTCAATGCATTTTCTTCCCCCGGATCGAGTTGCCAAGAGGTGCGAAGATCATTTTCTGCCAACTGCATTTCTCCATTTTTATATAGGAGACTTCCACGTCTGTAGTAAAGGCCGGCATCTTTGGGAGCCTTGTCAATACTGTCTGTTAGTTTTTTGTAAGGCGGTTGTGAAAGTGTTGCATCTTCCTTTGATGTATTGTTACCGCAGGCAATTACACCCAATGAAACCATGATCAATAAAAACAGCTTGTGCATGCTTCAAAACTAAACAATTGACAAAAGCTTATGACATAAATCTGACGTTCGCCATTTTCTTCGTTGCTATTTTTAAAATGTTTTAACAGCCACCAAATTTCTTCTCAATGAAACTTTTGACATCGCTAATTGCTTGTTCCTGTTTTCTTACTGTTTATTCACAGGCAGATACTTTGCACTACCCTGAAGAGACACATTTCAAAAACATTCAGCAGCTGACTTTTGGTGCAGATAATGCGGAAGCTTATTGGAGCTATGATGGAAAATGGATCGTGTTTCAAAGAACGGCTCCAAAAGATGGAGTTCCCTGCGATCAAATTTTTATCGGGAAGGTTCCGAAGAAAGGAGAGAAGTTTAGTTATAAAATGATTAGTACAGGTAAAGGAAGAACAACCTGCGCATTTTTTACAAAAGATAATAAGCATATTATTTACGCATCTACTCATGAAGCATCTGGCGATTGCCCACCATTGCCTGACAGAAGTAAGTACGGTAACAAATACATCTGGCCAATTTATAACAGCTATGATATTTACATGGCTGATCTTAATGGGAAGATCATTAAAAAATTAACGAACACTCCCGGTTATGATGCCGAGGCAACATTATCACCTGACGGAACTAAAATGCTTTTTACCTCTACACGCAACGGTGATTTGGATTTGTATGTGATGAACTTAAAAACGGGAGAAACAAAGCAAGTAACTAATACTTTGGGTTACGATGGCGGCGCATGGTTTAGTGCGGATGGGAAAAAAATTGTCTGGCGTGCAAGCCGTCCAAAAACTGATGCTGAAGTAAAAGAGTATAAAGATCTATTGAAGGAAGGTTTGGTGGCTCCTACACAAATGGAAGTTTTTATTGCCAATGCAGATGGAAGCGATGCGAAGCAAATTACTTCGTTGGGACAAGCTAACTGGGCGCCTAATTTTTTGCCCGACGGCAGAATTATTTTTTGCAGCAATCATGAATACAAAAGAGGCTTCCCTTTTAACATGTATGTAATGAATGCAGATGGATCAAACATTGAAAAGATCAGTCGCGACAAAGGCTTTGATGCTTTCCCGATGTTCAGCCATAATGGGAAGAAATTTATCTTTAGCAGCAACCGTAATAATGGTGGCACACGCGACACCAATATTTTTATTGCAGATTGGGTGCAATAATTCGATTTCGAATTTAAGGTTTTGGGTTTAGGCTTTTTCCCAACTGCAAAAACGTTCGAATAGCAAGTTTTCGAATATCATGATGCCGCCTCAACGATGCTGAAAAGAATTACCGGACGTACAAGTGAGTGACACAACAGGTGTTGCTAGTAGCAATTCGACCGTCAATAAAATTCGCTTGTTTAAGTACAATCAATTTTCAAATTTTGCCGTATAACTATTCTCCACCCATTGGCCTTTCACAAACAAAACATCGTAGTTTTGGCGAAACCAAAATCATTCTTCATGTTCATCCTTGACATTTCCCTGTACTCCGCAATGTTGCATGCGCACAGTGTTGGCCGTTGGATTGTTTTATTGTTATTGTTGTTTGCCATCATTAATAGTTTGCTTGCAGGCAACAGGCCATACATTAAATCCGACAATCGGCTTGGTTTGCTGCTCACCATCTTTGCTGACCTGATGTTGTTGATTGGCGTGTACCTGTATTTTGTGGGTAGCCTGGGTTATAAAGCAATGCAAGATGGAATGAGTACCGTGATGAAAGATCCATACAATCGTTTTTTTGCAGTAGAACATTTAGCGGGAATGCTCATCGCAATTATTTTGATTCACATTGGTAAGGCGCAGGGCAGAAAACCAATAGGCGACAGGGCAAAGCATCGCAGAACCATGATTTTTTACCTAGTGGCATTGTTGATTATTCTTGCTTCTATTCCGTGGCCATTCCGCGAGATATTTGCGAACAGAGGTTGGTTTTAACAGGAATTGATAGTTCATTATCCCTGGTTCCTTGTTCAATATTCAGACGCCTCTTCTTCCTAACTCAATTACTTCGCAATCTTTAATATTTGAACCATCGATCGCAAAACGAACGATGGTTCTAATTTTATGCCAGCCTTGATTGCCGGCCGCACCTGGGTTCATGTGCAGGCAATTGATCTTGTCGTCGTAAATAATTTTGAGAATGTGTGAGTGACCGCTGATGAATAACCTCGCATTGTTTTGAATCAATTGCTGTTTAATACCGGGAGCATATTTGGCTGGGTGGCCTCCAATGTGGGTCATGTAAACCTTTACGTCTTCGCAGGTCCAAACCAGTTTTTCGGGGTAAACGCTCCTGATATCGTAGCCGTCAATGTTGCCGTGCACTCCCTTCAAAGGCTTGAAAGCCCTTAGCTGATCGGCAATTGCATCTGTTCCAAAATCCCCGGCGTGCCATATCTCGTCGCAGTTCTCAAAATACCTGAAAACGGCTTCATCAAGGTAATTATGCGTGTCGGCGACCAGTCCAATTTTTGTCATATTCTTTACTTAAATCAAAATTTCGCAAACGTTTACGTAAATATTACTCTACTATTTTTGTGGGGTAATCGTTTCTTTTCTATATTTGAGCAACATTAATTGTTTCTTTCAAAAAAACTACAATGAAACACGCAACACCCTGGCAGAAGAATTTAAAGTGCCTAACCACGCTTTCTTTCCAGTCATCTTGTTGTTGTTCCATTCCTTCTTCGTGTTGTTGTAAATAACACGTTTTCGCTTCGCTTGCTTGCTATTGAATAGATTTTACATCACCATTTAATTAACAAATGTCCGGCTGATAATACTATCAGACAGGCAATTTTAAATAGTTGTTATGGCAACACAAAAAGGAAAAGTAGTTTTAATTGGCGCCGGTCCCGGCGACGCTGAATTAATTACGGTAAAAGCAACCCGCTGGCTTTCAAAAGCAGATGTTGTTTTGGTTGACCGCCTGGTCTCTCCTCAAATTATTGAAGATTATGCTTCGCATTATGCAGAAGTAATTCCTGTTGGAAAACAATGCGGTCGCGGAGCATCTACGCCTCAGTCTTATATCAATGAACTCATTGTGAAATATGCAGAGAAAGGAAAACTGGTAGTTCGCCTGAAAGGTGGCGACGTTTCTATTTTTTCAAACGTCCTTGATGAACTGCAGGTTTTGGTTGAAAATGGAATTGAGTACGAAATCATTCCAGGCATCACCGCAGCATCAGGCATTGCGGCGTTTGCTGCCATCCCTTTAACAGCAAGAAATCATTCCACGGGTGTACGATTTCTTACTTACTATAAATCGGATGTATTGACTGAAGAGTATTGGAAAGAGTTGGCGCAGACTGATGATACACTCGTGTTTTACATGTCTGCTGAAACAGCTTCAAAGATTGTTGAGAAACTCACTTCGTACAATATTTCGGAAGACAAACTGCTTGCTGTAATTGAACAAGGAACTACCCCTAATCAGCAAGTGACTGTTACCAGCTTGTATGATTATGCTAATTCAATAGTGAACAGGAAATTAGCATCTCCGTCGTTGCTGATTATTGGTAGGGTTGTGAATCTTCACAAACAGTATAGGTGGTTGAAAAATGGCTTGAACACCGAAGAATATTTTGAGCCTGTTGTGCCACAACCATTAGAACATTATTCAGGAAAACAAAAATTACGAATCGCTTAAATAGAGGATCATGTTGGATGCATCAAAAATGAAACTTGTAGAAGAGTTGGTGACAAGCTCACAAACCGAAGAACTGATTTGGTTGAATGGTTATATAACCGGTTTGCTTGCAGGTAAAAAAGGTTTGGAACAACCTGCCTTAGCAGCTGTGCAATCAAAGCCTTCTGTAAATAAAATAACCATCGCTTTTGGAACAGAAACAGGCAATTCAAAAAAGCTGGCGTCTTTATTTGCTGCGAAAGCAAAGAAGGTGGGTATCAACGCCAAGATGGCAGACCTGAATCAATACCGTTTGAATGATCTTCAAAAAGAAGAGTATTTCATAGCAATTGTAAGTACACATGGCGATGGTGAGCCACCTGCCGCAGCCAAAAAATTCTTCGATCATATTCATGCCAATGGATCGAAGCTTGAGAAGATGAATTATGGAGTGTTGGCCTTGGGTGATACTTCTTATCCGCTGTTTTGTAAGGCTGGTGAGCAGGTTGATCTGCAGTTAAGCAAAATGGGAGCACAGAGGTTAGTACCACTTCAAAAATGTGATACTGATTTTGAAGCAGATGCCGAGGCTTGGTTTGATGGTGTGTTGAAACAATTGACAACAGCGTCTGGAAGTGCTGTGCCTGCTGTTGTTACAACTGCTGCTAAAAAATCTACAGGGAAGAAAATTTATAACGGGACAGTTCTTGCTTCTGTTAATTTGAATGACAGGGGTTCAAACAAAGAAACCTTCCACATTGAAATTGAAGCGGAGGGTGTGGAATATTTACCAGGTGATGCTTTGGGAGTTGTCCCTGGAAATCCGCAGCATAAGGTGGAAGCGATTATTAAACTGCTGGAACTAGACGCTGATAAAAAGTATACTTTCCGCAATGATGAATACACAGCTTTCGATTTGCTGAAAAAGAAACTTGAAATTGTTTACTTGCCTGAAAGAGTTGTGAATGCCTATGCTTCACTCGTAAGTCAGGATATTCCAGCAACGAGAATTAGTTTGCTTGATCTGTTGAAAATTTATCCCTTAAAAAATTCTGATCACTTTGAGCAACTCATTGGAATATTAGAACCCATTGCACCAAGATTGTATTCTATTTCATCATCTCCTGAAGCACATAGCGGCGAAGTTCATATCACAGTAGCGAGAGATAAATTTTCTGTGAATGATGAATTGAAATATGGATTGTGCTCAAATTTTTTAGCGCAATTTGAAGTTGGGCAGGAAGTGCAATTCTACATTCATAAAAATTCGCAATTCCGTTTGCCTGCAGATGATAAAGATGTGATCATGATCGGGCCAGGAACAGGCATTGCACCTTTCCGTTCCTTCATTGCACACAGAGATGCAACAGGCTCAAATGGAAAGAACTGGTTATTCTTCGGCGATCAGCATTTTGTAACCGATTTTCTTTACCAGACTGAAATTCAAAACTGGGTTGAGACAGGTTCACTTTCGAAAATCGATCTTGCTTTTTCGAGAGACCAGGAAGAAAAAATTTATGTGCAGCATAAATTGAAAAAGAAAGGCAAAGAAGTGTTTGATTGGTTGCAAAGTGGCGCAACCGTTTATGTATGCGGAACGAAGGAACCTATGAGTATTGATGTTGAAAATGCTTTGGCGGAAATCATTCAAACACACGGTAACAAAAAAGAAACAGAAGCTTTGGAATTTATTAATGAATTGAAAAGCGAAGGCCGTTATTTAAAGGACGTTTATTAAACTTTTAGAATTATCATGTCAGATACGAATCAGAATTTATCTTCTGTTGAGAGAATAAAAATAGCAAGCAATGGTTTGCGAGGAACCATTAAAGAAAGTGTAGCTGATGAATTAACCGGCTCCATTCCTGAGGAAGATGCCAACCTGTTTAAGTTTCATGGAATGTACCAGCAGGACGACAGGGATCGTCGTGAAGAAAGAGCTCAAAAAAAATTGGAGCGTTTGTATTCATTCATGATTCGCTTGCGATTGCCAGGTGGATTTATGACACCGGAACAATGGCTGGCAACACATGATATTGCAGGCAAGAATTCGACAGGTGTTATAAAAATCACAACACGACAAACCATCCAGTTGCATGGTTTATTGAAAAGAAAAATCAAACCGACCATCCAGGCTTTCAATCTTGCAAAACTCGATAGTATTGCAACTTGCGGTGATGTAAACCGTAATGTGATTTGCGCTGCGCATCCAAAACTGTCTCCGGTTCATGCACAAATATTTGCTTATGCAGATAAGATCAGCGAGGCTTTAAAACCAAAGACGAGAGCTTATTACGAGATTTGGCTGGATGAAGAAAAGCTTTCTGAAAAAACGGAAGAGGATCCTTTATATCAGGCTAGATATCTTCCGAGAAAATTCAAAATTGGAATCGGTATTCCTCCAAACAACGATGTTGATGTACTGATCAATGATCTTGCACTTATTGCAATTGTTGAAAATGATGAACTGAAAGGTTTCAATATTGCAGTTGGTGGTGGATTGTCAAGTACACATGGAAATCCTGAACACTATTCAAGGCTGGCTACCGTTCTTGGTTTTACAGACACTGAGGAAAAGACCATGAAGGTGATCTATGAAGTGTTAACTGTGCAAAGAGATTTTGGTGATCGCAGTGATAGAAAGAAAGCCAGGGTAAAATATACGATCGACAGGTTAGGAGCGGATGTTTTTAAAAAGGAGGTTGAGAAAAGAGTTGGGTTTCAGTTGGAAGAAGCAAGGCCATTTGAATTCAATGATAGGAAGGATTTGTACGGATGGGAACAAAACCACGAAGGGCTTTGGTATTACACAGTGTTTTTAGAAAATGGAAGAGTGCTTGATCACGAAGATGTCAAACTAAAAACTGCATTCTACGAAATTGCAAAAACAGGTAAAGCGAATTTCAGATTCACTTGTAACCAGAATTTGATTCTAAGCGACATTGCTGATAAAGACAAAAAGAAAATTGAAACCATTCTGAAGAAGTATGGTGTGATTGATCATACGAATAATGCTTCTCCTGTCAGGAAAAATTCAATTGCCTGCGTGGCTTTGAATACTTGTCCTTTGGCGTTGGCTGAAGCACAACGTTATTTGCCTTCTTTGATTTCTAAGATTGAACCTTTGTTAGAAAAATATGGTTTGCAGGATGAAGAGATTATCATTCGGATGACCGGTTGTCCCAATGGTTGCGGAAGATCTTCCAATTCAGAAATTGGATTTATCGGAACTGCGTTAGGCCATTATAATTTACATATAGGTGGCGATCATTTGGGACTTCGATTGAACAGGAAGTTCAAAGAAAATTTGAATGAAGAAGCTATTTTAAAAGAATTGGATTTTCTATTTGGAGAATTTAAAGACAAAAGAAAAGCGGGAGAGAGCTTCGGTGATTTTAGCAACCGTTTGTTTTCCGAATTAGCAGTACAAGATGAGCCAATCTTACAATGATAAAGAGACGAACAGATTATTTCCGGTTTTTTTGAAGCTGGAGAATCTTTCTGTGCTGATTGTTGGCGGAGGGAAGATTGGACTGGAGAAGTTGTCTGCAATCCTTTCCAATTCTCCTGAAACCGATATAAAAATTGTATCGATTACTATAAGCGAAGAAGTGAGAAAGCTTGCAAATAATTATCCAAATGTCGAATTAAAAGAAAGAGTTTTTCTTCCTCTTGATGTGGACAACCGGGATGTAGTGATTGTTGCTATCGATGATAAAAAAGAAAGCAAACGAATAAGAGACATTGTTAAGGAGAAAAAGAAACTTGTCAACGTTGCTGACAAACCTGAGCTCTGCGATTTTTATATGGGCTCCATTGTTCAAAAAGGCAATCTTAAAATTGGCATATCTACTAATGGTAAATCGCCAACCATTGCCAAGCGATTGAAGGACCTGTTCAATGAACTTCTTCCTGAAGAAATAGACGAATTACTTGACAACATGCAGTCTATTCGTAATGAACTTAAAGGCGACTTCAATGATAAAGTGAATCGGCTAAATGCTATCACAAAGGATTTTATTTTAGACAAGGAAAAGAAGCGGGAATAGCATTCGCCTTCTACAAATTGCATATAGCTCAATTTTCCTATTTTCACACCTGAACGAAAACTTGCTATATGCCCTATTACCATAAACTTGGCGAGATTCCTCATAAGCGTCATACTCAGTTTCGTAAACCTGATGGTGGTTTGTATTCTGAGCAATTATTTTCTACAGAAGGTTTTTCGAATGACTCGTCTCTATTATACCATGTTCATCCTCCAACACAGATTATAAAGACTGAAAAACCTGTTGATGTTTCTCCAAAAATTGCCGAAGAAAAAATGCTAAGCCATCGAAGCTTTGAAGGATTTAAAATCAAACCTGCCAAGGATTTTTTAGAAAGTCGGATTCCTGTTTTAGTAAATAATGATGTTCATATTGTTTTAGCGGCGCCGCAACAAAGCACTACAGAATATTTTTATAAGAACGCCGATGCAGACGAAATGCTTTTCATTCATGAAGGCAGCGGTGTTTTAAAAACGATGTATGGTGAATTGCCATTCGATTACGGCGATTATCTGGTAATTCCAAGAGGGACGATTTACCAGATTCACTTCAATGATGAGAATAACCGGTTGTTTATAGTTGAATCTTTCAGCCCGATAAGATTTCCGAAAAAGTATTTGAGCAAATACGGACAGTTGTTGGAGCATTCACCTTACTGCGAAAGAGATGTTCGTCCGCCACAAAATCTTCAAACCTTTAATGAGCAGGGTGATTTTATAGTTAAAACAAAAAAGAAGGGCGTCTTATATAATATTCATTATGCAGGTCATCCCTTTGATGTTGTAGGATGGGATGGCTGTTGTTATCCATTTGCTTTTTCCATTCATGATTTTGAACCGATAACAGGAAGAGTTCACCAGCCGCCGCCGGTACATCAAACTTTTGAAGCCAATAATTTTGTGGTTTGCTCCTTCTGCCCAAGGTTGTTTGATTACCATCCGCAGGCAGTTCCCGCTCCATACAATCATAGCAATATCGACAGCGATGAGGTTTTGTATTATGTGGATGGCGATTTTATGAGTAGAAAAAACGTTACGAGAGGGATGATTACGCTCCATCCTGCAGGCATCCCTCATGGGCCTCATCCAGGTGCGGTTGAAAAAAGTATTGGCGCAAAAGAGACACAGGAGTTGGCTGTCATGGTGGACACATTTCATCCTTTAATGTTGACAAAACAGGCTCTTGACATCGAAAACGAAAATTATGTAATGAGTTGGGCAGAATAATTTCCACAATTATTTGTTTCCATTTATACAAATAATATTTTTGACGCAGTTTAAAACTGCGTAACTGCTCCCGTGCACATGGAGATATGTTAAGTCATACGCAGAGATTTATTACCACCGTTTGATGACTTGGCGGGCCAACCAAAACTATTTACATGAAAAATCTTCTCTCTGTTGCAGTCATGTCGGCACTATTATTTAGCTGCGGGCCAAAAATCTACACATCTTCTAGCTTTTCTTCTGCGTTAGCAAAACATAAAACAGTAGCCATTTTGCCTGCAGAAGTAACGATGCAATTACGTCCAAATGAAGCCAAAAAAATTACAGCGGAACAATTAGAAGATATTACGTCAAAGACCGGTTATGACATTCAGGAAAAAATGTACGGATGGTTTTTAAGAAGGCAAGATAAATACAGTTATACTGTTAAGTTTCAGGATGTGACTAAAACGAATGCACTTTTGAAGCAAGGTGGTATTTCTTATAACGATTTGAAAACTACCGATAGGGCGAAGCTTGCACAAATATTAGGGGTTGATGCAGTGTTGCAAGACCGTACTAATATGGAAAAGCCGATGTCCGAAGGCGCTGCAGTTGCTGTAGGCGTATTAATTGGTGCCTGGGGTGCTACTAATAAAGTCAATACGACAATCAATATTCATGATGGTAAATCAGGGGAGCTTCTTTGGAAATATGATTACGAAGCATCCGGTTCAGTAGGCTCTTCACCAACACGTTTAGTAGATGCTTTAATGCGAAACGCTTCTAAAAAATTCCCTTATTCAGCAAAATAGGTGGTACGATAATTTATGTTTCGAGGTTGAGAGTTTCTCAACCTTTTTGTTTTATGAAAATTTAGTTCAGAGAATTCTTTCAATCTTTTATTAAATTCGGAATCAAATCAAAAGCTATGGTCAGAATTACAGAATTTAAAGAAGGCGACATCGTTCATGTAATGGATGCAGGCGTTGAAAGGATAGGAGTGGTAACCGATATTACCCGCGAAGACAACATGGTTTGTGTTGACAACGGTATCCAGGAACTTTGGTTCGCACCCGAGGACATAATTCCCGTTCCTTTAACTGAAGACCAACTAATTAATACACTCGGTTTTGAAAAAGAAGAGACCGCCGATGGAAACAAGTATAAAAAAGGACCTTTTAGGGTAATTGTACACGATCCAGGCAATTATACGGACCTGGAGGTTTGGTACCGGGAAGATCACAGACGTTTTCATCATTCACTTTATGTTCACGAATTGCAGAATCACCACCTGGCAATGACCAAAGTGCCTTTGGAAGCTACTGTTGCCCGCTAAAACTTCTTAATATTTTTGAAATATTCTGATATTTGGTCCCGTTAAAGCGGGACTTTTTTCTTTTTCTACACGAATCCCCATATCTTTGCGCTCCCAAATTCTGTATGTCGAAACAGCCATTAATTAAACAGGACGGAACAATTGTAGAAGCCCTGTCCAACGCAATGTTCAGGGTAAAGCTTGAAAACGGACACGAAATTTTGGCTACCATCTCAGGAAAAATGAGAATGCACTACATCAGAATTTTACCGGGTGATAAAGTAGGCGTGGAAATGAGCCCTTACGATTTGACCAGAGGACGCATCATTTTCCGCTATAAATAATTAATAAGAACCGGACGCAAATTTTGCGTCTCTAACAATTAAGAATATGAAAGTTAGAGCATCCATCAAAAAAAGAAGCGCCGACTGCAAGATTGTGCGTCGTAAGGGCCGTCTTTATGTAATTAACAAAAAGAACCCCCGCTTCAAGCAAAGACAAGGATAATTAAATCGTAAAAAGTAAACTGTAAATAAATTATGGCTCGTATTGCCGGCGTTGACTTACCAAAAAACAAAAGAGGCGAAATCGGTCTTACCTATATTTTCGGTATTGGACCTGCTACTGCCCGCTACATTCTTGACAAACACGGTATTGACCGTAGCAAGAAAGTAAATGAGTGGAATGATGATGATTTGAATGCTATCCGTAATACTATTACGGAAGAGTTCAAGGTAGAAGGTGCCCTTCGTTCAGAAGTGCAAATGAGTATCAAGCGTTTGTTAGATATCGCTTGCTACCGCGGTCTTCGCCATCGTAAAGGATTGCCGGTAAGAGGTCAGCGTACAAAAACCAACAGCCGTACACGTAAAGGAAAGCGTAAAACGGTTGCAGGTAAAAAGAAAGCACCTAAGAAATAAGAATAAGCAGTCCCGCTTTAGCGGGATTGCTGTTTTTATATACGCACCAATTTTACTGAATCAATTACGGATACCACGGTGCAGGAGGAGGGTTGATTCGGGTCTCGCCAAAAACGGGATGAAACAAAAACAAAGATTACCTAAGTAAAATGGCAAAAGCACAATCAGGCGGTAAAGGTCAAGCTGGTGGTAAAGGTCAGCAACCAAGTGCAAAAGCAGCCGCAAAGAAAAGAATCGTGAAGGTGGATGCCTATGGCGATGCCCACGTGAATGCAACGTTCAATAACCTTATTGTAAGCATTACCAACAAACAAGGACAAGTAATTTCATGGTCAAGTGCAGGTAAGATGGGATTTAAAGGTTCTAAAAAGAACACTCCTTATGCTGCGCAACTGGCTTCTGCAGATGCAGCTAAGGTTGCATTGGATGCAGGCGTGAAAAGAGTGGATGTTTATGTGAAAGGTCCTGGTGCCGGCAGAGAAGGTGCTATCAGGGCACTTGCTCAATCAGGTATTGAAGTAACACAAATTAAGGATGTGACACCTTTACCACACAATGGTTGCCGTCCTCCAAAAAAGAGAAGAGTTTAATAGAAGCTTTGAGCTTCAAGACATATAGCATAGCGCTATTCATTTATTAAAAGGGTGCTTCATTAATTTTTACCGCTTTCAACGATGAACGCACCGGTTTCTAAAAAGCGGAAATGAATAAAAAACTATGGCACGTTACAATGGTCCTAAGACCAAAATCTCCCGCATTTTCGGTGAGCCTATTTTAGGCAATGGTAAATGGTTAGGTAAAAATTCTAACCCTCCCGGTATGCATGGCGCACAGCGCAAACGCAAAACTTTGGGAGAATACGCTCTTCAATTGCGTGAAAAACAAAAAGCTAAATACACTTACGGTGTTTTGGAAAAACAATTCCGCAAAACTTTTGAAGAAGCTGCACGCCGTAAGGGTGTTACCGGTGAAAATTTGATCAAGTTACTGGAAGCCCGTTTGGATAACACAGTGTATCGTATGGGTATCGCTCCTTCTCGTCCGGCTGCACGCCAGTTGGTAAGCCACAAACACGTAACTGTTAATGGCGAGGTTGTAAACGTTCCTTCTTTCCAATTAAAACCTGGTGATATTGTTTCGTTGAAAGACAAATCAAAAGACAATACAGCGGTTACAAGCCATATCCGTGGCCGTAATCCTAAGTTCACATGGGTTGATTATAATGAAACTGAAATGCAGGGAACTTTCATTACTTATCCTGAAAGAGAAAGCGTTCCGGAGAACATTAAAGAGCAACTGATCGTCGAGTTGTATTCTAAGTAAGACTGTGAGTGGTCAGTAGTGAATGGTGAGCATTGCTCAACAGAATTGCTGAACGATGCAGTGAGTGACACAACGGGAGATGACAGTAGCAATTAGCTGGTAACAAAAAACCTTTAAATCTGTTCTTCAACTTGAAAAAGAAGAAGGACAATAAAACCGAAAATTAGAAAAATGGCAATTTTAAATTTTCAGAAGCCCGACAAAATCGTTCTTCAAAAAGCAACTGACTTTGAAGCTCAGTTTGAATTTCGTCCGCTGGAACCAGGTTATGGTGTAACCATCGGAAACGCTTTACGCCGTGTTTTGCTTTCTTCTTTGGAAGGTTATGCAATTGTGGGTGTTCGCATTGAAGGAGTGGAGCATGAATTTGCTACCATCAAAGGAGTTTCTGAGGATGTGGTTGAAATCATTTTGAACCTGAAACAGGTTCGTTTGAAAAAGATTGTTGACCACGATGTACAGAGCGAAAAAATTACTTTGTCAATAAAGAACAGAACTGAGTTTACTGCCGCTATGATGGGCGAAGGTACCCAGTCGTTCCAGATTATGAATCCTGAGTTGCTGATTTGCACTTTGGATAATTCTGCAAAGCTTGATATTGAAATCACAATTGGGAAAGGTCGTGGTTATGTTCCTGCAGAAGAGAACAAACCAAAAGATGCTCCGTTCGGTTATATTCCTGTAGATGCTATTTACACTCCAATTAAGAATGTAAAATACACTATCGAGAATACCCGTGTTGAACAAAGAACTGACTTCGAAAAATTAGTGATGGAAGTTGCTACTGATGGAACCATTCATCCTGAAGAAGCAGTGAAACAAGCTTCACGCATTTTGATCCAGCACCTGATGATCATCACTGATGAGAACATCACTTTCGACAATAAAGAAGAGAAGAAAGAAGATATCGTGGACGAACAAACTTTGCAATTGCGCAAAGTGTTGAAGACGCCGTTGGAAGATTTAGATCTTTCAGTACGTGCCTTCAACTGTTTGAAAGCTGCGAAGATCAATTCTTTGAGTGAGCTGGTTCAATACGAGCAGGAAGATTTGATGAAGTTCAGAAACTTTGGACAGAAATCACTTTCTGAAATTGAACAGGTGTTGAATGAAAGAGGTTTGCATTTCGGAATGGATCTGGGCAAACTTGGTATTGATAAAGACGATTATTGAAACTTATACAACCGTTGACTTCAAAGTCGGCGGTTGTTCTTTTTTTATAACAAGTACCTCGCAACTCCTTGACACGGTGCGAGGGAATCTAAAACTTAAAAGTCATGCGTCACGGAGACAAAATCAACAATCTCGGTCGTAAGAAGGCCCACAGAGATGCGTTGTTAGCAAATTTGGCTTGTAACTTAATTGAGCACAAGCGTATTGTAACTACTTTGGCAAAAGCAAAAGCTTTACGTATTTATATAGAGCCATTGATCACAAAAAGTAAGAAGAATGAAACACACCAACGTCGTGTTGTTTTCTCTTACCTGAAAGACAAAGAAGCAGTGAAAGAACTGTTTGATGTGATCAGTGCAAAAATTGCCGGTCGTCCTGGTGGTTATACCAGGATCATCAAATTAGGAACCCGTCCTGGTGATAATGCCGAAACTGCATTGATTGAGTTGGTTGATTTCAACGAGATCTACGGTAAAGGCAAAACAGAGAAGAAAGAAGGTGCGAAGAGAACTCGTCGTGCTGGCGGTGCTAAAAAGAAAGCAGAAGCAACTGAAGCTGCGCCTGCTGCTGAGGCAACACCAGAAGCAACTGAACAACAACCTAGCTAATGATTGCTTGGACAATAAACTCAAGGCATCCTTTTTAATGGATGCCTTTTTTGTTGACATCCCGTGAAGAATTTTAACCACGGCAAATGATTCGAATAATTTTTCTTTGCATAATCTTTTTTGAAAATGGAAAAACAACACACAGCAGTTTTAGTTTTAGAAGATGGTACAACCTGTTATGGACAAGCATTTGGCGCCATTGGCACAACAGGCGGGGAAATTTGTTTCAACACCGGAATGACCGGTTACCAGGAAGTATTTACTGACCCAAGCTATTACGGACAGGTATTGATCATGAACAATGCACACATTGGTAACTACGGTGTGATGGATGAAGACATAGAAAGTGATGGCATTAAGATCAAAGGACTAATCGGAAGAAACCTGGAAGATTTGTTTTCAAGAAAAATGGCAAACGGTTCTTTAGATGAATATCTGAAGTCTCAAAATCTTGTAGCGATAGAAGGAGTTGATACAAGAGCGTTGGTATCTCATATTCGTAGCAAAGGAGCAATGAATTGTATTATTTCTTCTGAAATTTTAGATGCTGAAGTGTTGAAGCATAAACTGGATGAAGTGCCTGATATGGACGGATTAGAATTGGCTTCAGTAGTAAGTACGAAAGTTCCTTATGAATTAGGCGATCCAAATTCTCCAATCAAAATTGCAGTGTTGGATTACGGAACTAAGAGAAATATTCTGAATTGCATGGTAGAGCGTGGTGCTCATGTAAAAGTATTTCCGGCAAAAACATCTGCAGAGGAACTGAAGAAGTTTAATCCTGCAGGTTATTTTATTTCTAATGGTCCTGGCGATCCGGCTGCAATGGATTATGCGGTAGAAACCATGCGAAATATTTTGAAAGAAGAAAAACCAACTTTTGGAATTTGTTTGGGACATCAGTTGCTTGCATTAGCGAATGATATTCCAACATTCAAAATGCACCATGGACATAGAGGATTGAATCATCCTGTGAAAAATTTAGTTACGGGAAGATGCGAGATCACTACACAGAATCATGGATTTGGTGTTGATCCTGAAGCTGTGAAAAAAGCAGAGCATATTGAGATCACTCACGTGAATTTGAATGATCAATCCATTGAAGGAATCAGGATAAAAGGCAAGCCTGCATTTTCAGTTCAGTATCACCCTGAAGCAACTCCTGGTCCGCATGACAGCAGGTATTTGTTTGATGATTTTATTGAGTTGATAAGGAAAGATCTCAACAACTAGTTATAAATGGCTTTCAGGAAATTCTTCTAATCCATGAAAGCCATTCCATCGTTCCATACTTTATTGAAATTCTTGTTGCCCAAATTGCCCCAATTATAAAGCCAACAACCAAAATAGTAAGGGCAACAATTTCATTTCCCCATCTTGAATAGACAAGAAAGCTGATTCCGAAGGCTAGAGTTGTTCCGCCTACAATGGTTAGCCAACCAATAATTTCAATTAATATTTTCAGTGCTTTTATCACTTCACTTATTTCTGATGAAACCCATCTCCAATAAAGGCCAACGCTGGAATAATCCCTGTTCTCCAATAAGTCCATGTATGTGCTCCATCACGAACACGATATTCATGAGGAACTCCTTTTTCAGTTAGCGCAATATGCAGTAAACAATTTCCTTTTGTTAGAAAATCATCATCGCCACAATCGATCCAGTAACGAACCTTCTTGATATCCGCTGCTGATTTTGTTTCAACAATTTTTAAAACCGAGTTATTATACCAGGCATTATTCAAACGGTCTTTTCCTTTCAAGCCTCGACCATACAATTGTCCGAGTGTGTTTTCGTAATTCTGATCAGGCATTGAAGTCATAGCATTATCGTCAAACACTGCTGCGCTTAATGGTGCTGCTGCAGAAAATAATTCCGGATGTTTTAAGGAGAGAATTAATGTTCCGTAGCCGCCCATTGAGAGACCCGCAATACCTCTGTATCTTCTATCTGCTTTAATGCGATAGGTTTTTTCAATTGTCGGCATGAATTCGTCGATAAAAAAGTCTTCATACTTTTCTTTTCCATCGTAGGAATTTATATACCAGCTTGAATCTCCGTTTGGCATCACAATAATCATTGGAGGAATGGTTCCGTCGGCAATAGCTGCATCGGCCAGGCGGTTGATCTCACCAAATTGAAGCCAGCCTGTGTGGTTATCCGTGTAGCCATGTAGTAAATAAACAACAGGGTAAGTGCGTTCAGAAGTTTCATAATCAGCAGGTAGATAGATAGTGTACTTCACGGGACGGTTCAATGCAGTACTCTTGACAGTTTTTTCTTCAATTACTTTTCCCTTCTGTCCGAATGATAAAGTACTAATTAGAACTAAAGCAGCAACAAAGAGAATAGTTTTGGCGATAGCGTTCATCGTTATGTTTTTAAAACTTAAACTTACAACCTGCACCGAGAATATAAAATGATCTTTTACACAAGAAAGAACTCAATTAAATTCGTGGAATGAAAATAGCCATCATCAACGGACCGAATTTGAATCTTCTTGGTAAAAGAGAAACCGATATTTACGGCAACCAATCCTTCGATAGTTATTTACTTGAGTTGCAGTCCAAATATCCTGGAGTTGAGCTCAGTTATTATCAAAGCAATGTAGAAGGAGAGTTGATCAACGAAATCCAAAAATTTGGTTTTGCGTATGACGGCATTATTTTAAATCCTGCGGGCTACACACATACATCTGTTGCGCTTGGCGATGCAATTGCAGCTATCAAATGTCCTGTTATTGAAGTGCATATTTCCAATGTTCATGCAAGAGAAGACTTCAGGAAACTTTCACATGTTTCCGGCAAATCCGTGGGAAGTATTTTTGGTTTGGGGTTGAAAGGATATGAGCTGGCTTTGCAATGGTTTGTCAATCGATAAGCGCTTTTGTCGTTTTATCAATATCAACAGTCAGTTTGCTTATAAAGTTTAGTTGCTCTTTCATCAGCGCATCATCCGAATCTAAAACGGATTCATGCTTTATTGGATGTACCTCGTGAGAAGTATTCGATATTGCTTCATCTCCAAACTTCTTACTGCTTTCACACAAAGTCATTTTTGCTTTCTTTGCAACCTGTGTCAATTCTGCAGAATGAATTCTCGTTTCTTTTGTAAGCAATGTTGTTGCTACGGTTGCAATGTTCGAAAACAGAATATGGTTGAGTACTACAAACTGGTGAACATCTTTTTCTTTTTTCTGCTTACTTTTTGGTTCGGATAACATTCTTTGAAATGCAGCAGAAAGGTTGGCCGTATTTAAATAAACTTCTTTTCTCGCTAGCTTATATTCAAGCATGCTTGGCTTTTTGCCTAACAAAGCATCGATGATCTTTTGCAGGTAAGCGGCATTTGCTTTCAATATGCCTCGCATGTATTCTTTTAGTTGGTCGGATTCCCAGTGAGGGAATAAAAAGTATCCGGCAGTAAATGCAATGGCACAACCTAATACTGTATCAAAAACCCTTTCTTCAACGACCGTTTTGTAATTGCTTCCTAGGAATGAAAACAGTAATAAAACGTATGGAGTTGTGCAAATCACCATCCACAGGTATTTGATACGCATAAATGAATAGGTTCCTATCATCAGTAACACAAACAAAACAAAATGAACTGTTTTGCTTGGTATGAAAACAAGAATCAGAACGCCAATCAAACCACCCGCAAATGTTCCAATGATGCGTTCAATATTTCTTTGCTTGGTTAAACTGAATGCAGGTTTCAACATGAATGCTATCGTCATCAATACCCAATAGCTGTGATGACCATAGCTGATGAGATTTACAATGGCAAACCCGGCTAAACTTGCAATGCACACCCGCATAGAATGGCGAAAGGCTGAAGATTGTAACGATAAGTTGTTCCAAAAAATTTTGGGATCCAATGGTTGGTGAGAAACGAAATGAGAATGATCCAACCGGGACCGTTGCGTTTTAATATCGTCTTGAAAATATTGGTTGATGTTGTTCAGTTCCGTTAGCATTTTGCGGATGTTTACCAAAATTTTTCTAAGAACCAAGGTTTTATTTTCTCCCTTTGGTGCGATGCGGTCAATTTCCGATTTTAAATGTCTTACTTCTGCGTCGTAATCAAATGTTCCTTTGAAGCTAGTATTAGCCTGGATGGCGACACCCATTGAATCCAATTCAAAAGCGATTTTTTTGAGCGACTGGTGAATAAGTTCCAAGGCGCCTGTTTGCGCAAATTGCTTTCTTAGTAGTGCATAGTCGTAATAAGAAGCGGTGATATCTTCAAATAAGTCAACAGTTTCAACAAAGGTGAAGACCAGCCTTCTCCCATCGGTGGTTGATTCCTGCACAATTTGCCTTGTTTTAAAAAAAAGCTCTCTTGCTGCATCCTGTTTTTCATTCACTACAATTTGTTGCGCCACCAGTTTTTTGTAGTTTTCATCCATCTCAATTTCTACATTATAAAAATCTGAACGGATGGATAGATAGGTCGCGATTTCTCTTACGCAATCAGCCAAAGCTCTTTGAGCAATACGATAAGGCCGAAGCGTATGAAGTAATAAGCTTAGTACTGCATAAAAAGCGCCGCCGATTAAGATCAGGAAAGCATGCGGTAAAATATCTGCGGTTGCAACGGGTGTGTCCATGGTTAATATCATCACCAATATAGCCGCATTGCCAACAGAAGTAGCCCTGTTGCCATAAACATTGAACATAGAAAAGAAAAAAGTCACCAGGCCAATTTCCAATCCCATTGTATAAATATTCAGTCTTGCAAAGGAGGTAATGCCGGCAACACAAAAAACAAGGATCGTGGTAATAAATAATGCATTCTTCCTGTGAATGATTGGTCCGGGTGAATCCACGAGCGTAGTACATGCAGCACCCAGTGAAATGGTAAGCCCAATATCAAAAAAACCAAAATAATTACCGAGCAAAGCAGGAAGTAAAACCGCAATAGAAGTACGGATCCCATCTGCAAATGCCTGGCTGTAAAAAAAATGTTGTATTTCCCTGGCTTGTGTTTTCATTGATTGTTCAAAAGCTGTTTCCTATCCAAAATTATACCTGCGAAATTGATAACAATTAGTTGAAAAGATAATAGAAATCAGTTGTCTAAACATTGTTTTTTGTTCTTTTTGCATATATGAAACTCCCTATTGAGTACAAAACAGCAGAAGAGGCTTTAAGTATTATTCAATCTGGCAACAGGGTTTTCGTACAAGGTAGTTCTCAAACTCCTACTTGCTTGCTTAAGGCTTTAACTAAACATGCACCTCGTTTAAGAGATGTTGAATTGGTTTTCGTAACGGTATTTGGCGACATTTATGTTGACAGGCCAGAATATGCCGATTCTTTTAAGATCAACTCATTATTTGTTTCCGGGGCCATTCGTGATGACGTGAACACGGGCATTGCAGATTATGTTCCCGTTTTTTTAAGTGAAATTCCTGAACTTTTCAAGCATAATATTCTTCCTATTGATATGGCATTGGTGCAGGTTTCTCCGCCTGATGAACACGGCTACTGTTCATTAGGAATGTCTATTGATGTTGCACGTTCGGCGGTGAACACGGCCAGATATGTAATTGCTGCAGTAAATCCAAATGTTCCAAGAACTCATGGAGATGGATTGATGCATTCCAGTCGCTTTCATGCTTTTGTGCAGTCTAACACTCCTTTATACGAAGGTGGTTATGCAGATAAAATTGGACCAATTGATTTGAAAATAGGAGAGAACATTGCTTCATTAATCGAAGATGGAAGCACACTGCAAATGGGAATTGGTTCTATACCTGACGCTGTATTGCGGTTGCTAGTCAACCATAAAAATTTAGGAATACATACGGAGATGTGCAGCGATGGAATTGTTGATTTGATTGAAAAGGATATCGTCAATAACAAACTGAAGAAAATTCATCCCAATAAAACAGTTACTGCTTTTGCTGTGGGCACAAGGCGCTTGTACGATTATGTGGATGATAATCCTGCGTTTCAGTTTTTAGATATTGACTATGTAAATAATCCGAGCGTAATCGCACGCAATCCTAAAATGATAGCAATTAACAGCGCAATTGAAATCGACATTACAGGACAAGTTTGTGCTGATTCAATCGGCACTTATCAATACTCAGGTGTTGGCGGGCAAATGGATTTTATGCGTGGCGCTGCAGAAAGCGAAGGAGGTAAGCCGATCATTGCTTTACCATCAAGAACATTGAAAGGGGTTGCAAGAATAGTTCCTACTTTGAAATTAGGGGCAGGTGTCGTCACAACCAGGGCACACGTTCGATATGTGGTTACCGAATATGGAATTGCTTATTTATTTGGTAAGAATTTGCGTCAACGAGCAAAGGCTTTGATCAATATTGCGCATCCGGATGACAGGGAAAATTTGGAAAGAGCCTGTTTTGAAAGGTTTAAGGTTTTTTAATGAACGTTTTGTAAATCGCAAAATTCAGCCAGCACTTTAGCTACTTGTTTCACGCCTTCAATGGTTGTTGATTTGCTTACCCAGCTTGCACCTAAATGCCTGCAAAAGTCTTCGTCGGTCTTGCTGGTGGAAGTTGTGTAAATAACAACTGGAATGTATTGATACCTGGCATGATTGCGAATTGCAACAAGTGTTTCTTTGCCATTAAGGCGAGGCATGTTTATGTCCAGCACGATGAGAAGCGGAGTAGCGTTGAATGCAAGTTCGTCAAGAAACTTAAGTACTTCTTTGCCATCCTTAAATTCCAAAACATTGATGTCCCGGTTATATTGCTTGAAAAAGCCGGTGATGAGTTCCATATCGTCTGCATCGTCATCCGCAAAGATTATGTAGCGGCTTTTCATGTAAGAAAATTAAGCCAATACTAAATTGATGACAAATTTTCTGACAGGAATTTTATAGAAGGTTGGCCTTTTTTAGAAAAAGCCACCAAGATAAAACGCTTTGCAGATAAGGATTTGAGCCACTTATTCTTTTTCCTCAGCTAATGGGTAATCGTCGTTATCTCGGTTATTTTTTCTTTCGGTTTCTTTACTAATCGGTTTCTTTTTCAGCCAGTCTTTATCTTTTTGTAAACCCTGTACATCTTCCAGTTTAGCAATGTAGATGCTTCTTCCATGAGTGCCTAAAACAATTTCGTTTTCCCTTTCCTGTATGGCTATATCATGCACAGGAATTGATTTTGGTAAAACCGCCTTCCACATCATAAAAAATTGGCCCCGATCGAAGCTCACATATAAACCTCCATCGCTGCCAACGTATAAAATATTTTCGTTTTTAGGATCTTCCTTGATAACGTTCAAAGGCTCTGCAGGAAGATCTTTTCCTATTTGTGTCCACGTTGTTCCGTAATCTTCACTAACGTACAGGTAGGCGTTGAAGTCATCATCTCGATAACCACTTAGTGTTGCATATACTCTTCCTTCTTTGTATTGCGACGCGGTTAAACGGCTTACCCATAAATTTTGTGGCAATAAAGATGTTTGTCCTTTTTTTGTTGGAACCTGATTTAATAGTGTCCATGAAGCACCTGCATCTTTTGATAGTTGAATATTGCCGTCATCAGTGCCCACATATAATAATCCAAAGCGCAGAGGTGACTCAGCAATTGTTGTTATCGTTCCAAAAGGAACATCACCCGGCTTGCCACCTCTAGTAAGGTCATCACTGATTGCAATCAAAGTATCTGCCTTGTTGAATGAACGGAATAATTTGTTTCCGCCGAAGTAAATGATGTCCTGGTTGTGCTTACTAATTAAAACAGGTGTTTGCCAATTGAAGCGGAAGGGTTTTTCTCCAAGCTGATGTTGTGGTGTAATGCGTTTTGAGGTTTCTCTTGGATTCAGTCGATTCAATCGTGAGTAGTTTCCAAATTGAAATCCAGTGTAGACGGTTACATTGTCTCTTGTATCAACCTGCACCTGCATACCATCACCGCCCATGATACTTTTAAAACCATAGTTGCCGTTGTCATACCAGTTGTAATTTTCCCTGTTAGTTGATGGGCCATACCAAACTCCATTATCCTGCAAACCACCATAAACATTGTATGGTCTTGCATTGTCAACAAATACAGAATAGAATTGTCCAACTGAAGGCGTATTGGCTTTAAACCAATGCTGGCCGTTGTCATAAGTGATGTTGCATCCGCCATCATTGCCGATGATGATATGAGAATCTTTTTGCGGATCGATCCATGCTATGTGATGATCGGCATGTGTATTTTCTTTGTTGATTGTGGTAAATGTTTTTCCTCCATCATTCGACATTTGAAGATCGTAACCTGTGATCACTAATTTTTGATCGTTATATGGAGAAACAAAAATTTCCCCGAAGTAATAACCATAAGTGTTGTAGAGAGTAGGAAGATCTTTGGTATTTGTTTTCTTCCATGTTTGTCCGCCATCATCGCTACGGTAAACTTCAGCACCAATAATTGGAGTATCAAACAAAGCTGTGTTGGCATCATATAAATAATCCCAAACTGCAGTTGATTTCAATGTTCCGTTTGAAACTCTTTCCAGGATCATTTGTGCCGTAAACCGTGGATACAAGCTATTCCGTTTTAAAAATGTATCGATGCGTTTTGGATTGAGCTGAAGAAATTGCTCCTTGGTTAAGTTTTGAAAATCACGAAGCACATAAGTGATAGTATCTTTTTTTGCAGTGTCTGGCTTATGAAAATTGTTGTCAACAATGGCATACACGATCTGCGGATTTTTTGGAAAAACGGCAATGCCAATTCTTCCAACTCCATGACCGATCGGAAAACCTGCACCTTGTTTGGTTACTAAATTCCAGCTGTTGCCACCGTCAGCGCTTTTATAAATGCCGCTTGTTTTTCCGCTTTCTTCAAAATTCCATGCACTTCTTGTTCGGTACCATGTTGATGCATACAATTCATTCGGGTTAGATGAATTGATATCTATATCGACGGCGCCAGTGTTCTGGTCAACAAACAAAGTTTGTTTCCATGTTGCGCCTCCATCCGTTGTTTTGTAAACACCTCTTTCTTTATTCGGAGAATATAAATGTCCTGCCACTGCTACCCATGCAATGTTATCATCTGTTGGGTGCAATTGAATTTTACCAATGTGTTGTGATTCAGGCAAACCCAAATACTGCCAGGTCTTTCCATTATCCTTGCTTTTATAGATTCCGAGTCCGGCATAAGAGGAACGGCTGCTATTAACTTCACCTGTACCTACCCAGATTGTTTTTGCTTTCCAGTTTACTGCAATGTCCCCGATGGTAATGACATCTTCGCTATCAAACACGGGAGTGAAGGATTTTCCATTGTTATTAGTGTACCACAAGCCGCCTGATGCATATGCTACATAAAATTCAGTTGGATCAGCTGGGTTGATATCGATATCTACTACTCGACCACTCATAATGGAAGGGCCAATATTTCTGAATTTTATTGAATCCAAAACTGATTTGGCTTTTAAAGTCTGCCTTTGCTGCAAGCTTTTTAAACGGGCATCAGCACTCATTGGTTTTACCTGGGCATTTGTGAAAAATGTAACGAGCAAAAGGGCAGGAAAAAACAGCAATCGAACTAATTTTGACAACATAAACGGCCGGTTTTAGCGTTATAGAGATAATCGTCAAACTTACTAAAAATGCGATACCTGTTAATTGCGGTTTTATTCATTTCACTTTCTTCCGATGCCCAATGGAAATCCTACTCATTTACGCCACGTCATGATACAATAAATCGTGTTGATATGAAGGGCAGGAAACAAGGTGCATGGGTTGAACATGTTGCGGCGTTGAGAGGCGAAGAAGCTTATGATGAGCAAGGTTTTTATGAAAACGATAAAAAAGAAGGCACCTGGAAACGCTTTTCGCCGGAAGGAGATTTATTAGCTGTCGAAGGCTACTATCTGGGAATGAAAACAGGGAAGTGCAAATACTATCTCTACACTGGTGAGTTGGAACGCGAAGAAAGTTGGAGAGCCATTGACCCTAAAAATCCCTATGATACAATTGATATTGTTGATGTAAATGATCCATCAAAAGTTTTGAGAAAAGAAATTGTAAAGATTGAACCCATGTCCTACAAACATGGTACATGGACTTATTACGATACGGAAAATGGTACCATTAAATCAACAGAAGAATGGGTGATGAATAAACGCAAGGAGGATGTTGTCGTTACAGGTAATAACAACGATGATCTTGCCCCGATAGATGTTAGTAAGGGAAGCAACAATAAATCAAAAGCAAACAATACGGCACAAGCAGATGAAAAGAAACAGGTAGCCAAGCCACAACAAGTGCTCGACTTCGAAAAAAAGAATTCAGGTAAGAAAAAGATTAAGGTCAGGGACGGTAGTACAGGAGGATAATATATTGGGCGTTGGGTTTGCAAATAAAATTGAGCCTCTGAATTTTCAGAGGCTTTTTTATGAGCGTTATTTTAATGCGAATTATCTCTCTCAAGCGAAAATTCACATTACAGATAGGCAAATGGAAAGCTTGTAACCTCAAATCGTCCTTTCATATAAAAAATTTGCCTTTTCTGCCTTGTTAATATAGTTTTGATATCAAATTGATATCACTCAAAATTTCTCTATATGGAAAAGATCATAAAACCCATTTCAGGAGTTCTAGGTTTCGTTATCATCCTGGTGGTATTAGCTGCTTCTGTTTTCTTCTTTTTACAGATAAAAGAAAATGATGTAAACCCGTTGACTGTAGTTACCGCGGTTCTTCTTTTAATCATCGCTTTGTTTTTAATGAAAGGATTGGTGATCATTCAGCCGAACCATTCAAGAGTATTGAACTTGTTTGGTAAGTATGCCGGAACCGTAAAGGAAAATGGATGGTTTTTTGTGAACCCTTTTTTCACTACACAGAACATTTCTCTTCGTGCACAAAACCTTGAAAGTGCAAAGTTGAAAGTGAATGATAAAATGGGTAACCCTATTGAAATTGCTGCGGTAATTGTGTGGGAGGTCGGTGAAACATACAAAGCTGCATATGATGTTGTGAATTATAAAGAGTACGTTGTTCGTCAAAGCGAGGCTGCAGTTCGTCACCTGGCTAATAGTTTTCCTTACGATAATCTTGAAGATCCTATTGCCGATATTACACTGAGAGGTGGGGGAGATAAAGTAAACGCCATTTTGGAAAAAGAACTTCTGGAAAGACTTACACCTGCAGGAATCATTATCAAAGAGGCGAGGATCAGTCATCTGGCATATGCTGCAGAAATTGCAGGAGCCATGCTGCAAAGACAACAGGCAACAGCCATTGTTGCTGCAAGAACAAAAATTGTTGAAGGCGCTGTAGGTATGGTTGAAATGGCATTGGAGATGTTATCGAAGAAAGACATTGTAGTGCTGGATGAAGAAAGAAAGGCTGCAATGGTAAGTAATTTGATGGTTGTTCTTTGTGGCGAACGTGGTGCACAGCCGGTATTGAATACAGGAACATTATACCAGTAATAGAAAATGATAGTAGTTATCGACACCCACTTTCAATTCTTAAATAAAGATTAGTGAGTTCTAAAAAAAGTTTTGTCATACGGATTGATAACGATACCTACAAATCTTTGGAAAAGTGGGCGGGTGATGAATTTCGTTCGGTGAACGGACAAATTGAGTGGATACTGAATCAAAAATTGAAAGAAGTTGGAAGGTTGAAAGACGATAACCAAACCAGCACCAAAGCAAAAAAGTGAGCTTAATTTAAACTACACCAACTGTTATGGACTTCTTCTTTATATACTGCCTGATCTTTCTTTTATGCTGGTGGTTTCGGATCTTATGTTGGTAGACCTTAAGATATTTGCGTTTGCATTTTGAGGACTGCAGAATGTTGAATAGAATTACCGGACCTATACGCTGTGCTACGCAAGCGAAGCCAAATAGCAGCCATTTGCCGGGTACATAAAAGTCTAAATAAATGAAGATCAATTCCTGAATTTTTTCTTGTTTTTGTTCATAAATTTTTTGTCTCGACTCTAACAATTCCTC
Organism: Flavisolibacter sp.; assembly: GCA_035554655.1. Lineage (GTDB taxonomy): Bacteria > Bacteroidota > Bacteroidia > Chitinophagales > Chitinophagaceae > Flavisolibacter. Next base: position 221 of record DATMIF010000022.1, on the reverse strand, counting down.
TACATTTACGTCCTTAAACCCAAGCTAAAAAAGCGTAAATTGAACCTCTTTATTAATGCGTAAATTTTGAGCACTATGATTAAAATGCAAGTAATCGGCAATCTTGGAAAAGATTGTACCGTAAACACAGTAAACGGAAAAAACGTAATCAACTTTACGGTGGCCCACACTGAAAAGTACCGCGACAGCTCGGGCAACAACCAGGAAAAAACAACCTGGGT
>DATMIF010000021.1:0-5001 GCA_035554655.1 Flavisolibacter sp. | reverse complement strand
ATCCAGGCAAGACCTCTCTGATATTAATATTAAACAAGTAACGGGCCCGATTGATTTGCCGGATAGCTTAAGGCCACAATAACTTTTACTTAACGGCCTTGCTACTATCATCGTTCGTGGAGTTTATGGTGCAAAAGGAGGTATTACTCACTTACACGTTCAGCAATGCTATTCTTCCTGCCTCACCATTACTGTTCAAGCGGGAATTTATTCTCAATGGTAAGCTGTTGCTGATTCCTTAACATATCATCAGCATTCATTGCTGTTAATCAAACGGGTAGTTATTTTGGCCTCAAAAAGTTTTTGTAAAGTGCTTTCTTTCTTTCGGCTGCCCGCCTCAATTGCCGTACTTTTGCCGCCCAATGGAAATCAGAAACATAGCAATTATTGCCCACGTTGACCACGGTAAAACTACGCTTGTAGATAAGATCCTTCATGCTACAAAAGTTTTTAGAGATAACCAGGAAACGGGCGAACTCATCATGGACAGTAATGACCTCGAAAGAGAAAGAGGTATTACCATTTTTAGTAAGAATGCAGCCGTTACCTACAAAGGTGTTAAGATAAATGTGATTGATACTCCCGGCCACGCCGACTTTGGCGGTGAGGTAGAACGTGTATTGAAAATGGCCGATGGCGTTATTCTTTTAGTGGATGCATTTGAAGGTCCTATGCCGCAAACACGTTTTGTTTTGCAGAAAGCCTTGCATTTGAATTTGAAGCCGATTGTGGTCATCAATAAGGTGGATAAACCCAATTGCCGTCCTGATGAAGTGCATGATGCCGTTTTTGAATTATTCTTTAATCTCGATGCAACAGAAGAGCAACTTGATTTCCCAACTTATTATGGGTCCGGCAAAAATGGGTGGTTCAATGATAGCCTGACACCAAGCGAAGACATTACTCCTTTGCTCGATGGTATTCTAAAATATGTTCCTGAGCCTAAGATAAGCGAAGGTTATTTGCAAATGCAGATCACATCGCTCGATTATTCATCTTTCCTTGGCCGTATTGCTATTGGCAAAGTGGCTCGTGGAGTAATTAAAGAAAATCAGCAAATTGCTTTGATGCAAACTGATGGTTCAATTAAGAAACAAAAAGTAAGAGAGCTGTATGTGTTTGAGGGGATGGGCAAGAAAAAAGTTACCGAGGTTGTAGCCGGCGATCTTTGCGCTGTAGTGGGTCTTGAAGATTTTAATATTGGTGATACTATTGCCGATGCTGAAAATCCTGAAGCATTGCCAACGATTAGTGTTGATGAGCCTACAATGAACATGTTGTTTGGCATCAATAACTCGCCATTTTTTGGAAGAGATGGAAAGTTTGTGACATCAAGACATCTTCGTGATCGATTGATGAAAGAAACAGAAAAGAATCTTGCCCTAAGAGTTGAAGACACAGATAGTGCAGATAGTTTTATGGTGTATGGCCGTGGTATCCTTCACTTAGGTATTTTGATTGAGACCATGCGTCGTGAAGGTTATGAGTTGACGATTGGACAGCCTCAGGTAATTGTGAAAACAATTAATGGCGTTAAATCTGAACCATACGAAACATTAGTTGTTGATGTGCCACAGGAATATGCTTCTAAAGTGATTGACATGGTAACCCGTCGCAAGGGCGAAATGCATGTAATGGAAACCAAGGGCGATATGCAGCATCTGGAGTTTGACATGCCATCAAGAGGTTTGCTGGGATTACGTACGCAAATGCTTACCAATACTGCAGGCGAAGCAGTAATGAACCATCGCTTCAATGATTACAAACCATGGAAGGGTGTTATCCCCGGTCGCAACAATGGTGTGCTGATAGCAAAAGATAATGGAAGCACTACGGGATACTCTTTAGATAAATTACAGGACCGTGGTTATTTCTTTGTTGACCCGGGAGAAGAAGTATACAGAGGACAAATCATTGGTGAAAATAATAAGCCGGGTGATATTGTAGTCAATTCAAATGAAGGAAAGAAATTAACCAACCACCGTGCAAGCGGAAGCGATGCAGCTACCAACATTCAACCAAAAAGAGAAATGACACTGGAAGAATGTATGGAATATATTCAGCAGGATGAATGCATAGAGGTAACTCCAAACTTTATTAGGATGCGTAAGGTGATTTTGGATGAGGATGAAAGAAAGAAAGTTCAGAAGAGAATGAGCAGCGAAGCTGTTTAAGAACGCATCACAAGAAATTGAGGTCCCGCCTGACGGGACTTTTTTATTTGCATAAATTCTTTTGTCAGTTGAAAGTCCGTAGGACTTTCGTGTTTATAGCCAGCAGAAAACGCATCTTCTGTGTAAAACACCATGAGACGTTTTAAAAAAATGCCTCCCTAAAAGAAATCTCCGCCAAAAGTCCGTAGGACTTTCGTGTTTATAGCAAAACGGATATTATATTGTAGCAGGCTCCATAGGAGCCGCGTATCTATGCCTAATACATTTTCACAGATCTATTTGCAATTTGTTTTTGCCGTTAAAGGCCGGCAAAGTCTTATAGCAAAACAAAATAAGGAAGAATTGCATAAATACATAACTGCACTTGTACAGGCAAGAAAAGCTAAAATGCTTGCGGTCCATTGTATGCCAGACCATATTCATTTATTTGTTGGGTTTAAGCCTTCGGTTTTGATCTCTGATTTTGTAAAGGAAATCAAAGTTCAAAGCAACGATTTTATCAACGAGAAGAAATGGATACAACAAAGTTTCCGCTGGCAGGAAGGCTACGGCGTGTTTTCTTACGGTCATTCACAAATTGATAGCGTTTGCCAATATGTTTTGAACCAGGAAGAGCATCATAAAAAGAAAACATTCAAACAGGAATATTTAGAATTTCTCGAAAGGTTTGCAATTCCTTTTGAAGAAAAATATTTGTTTGAATGGGTTGAATAACGCGGCTCCTACGGAGCCAGACATCACTTCGACGTTTTCATTTATAAACACAGGGCTCCTGCGGAGCTAATAATTGCGGTAATTTTTTTTGCAGTGTTTTAAAAAAAGCAGTACGGTTTTGGCTACAGCGAACTGATAATAGATATGGCGAAATTGAAATTAACAGGCAGGCAATTAAGAAGCATGGGTTATCCGGAAGGACCGGTGATCTCAATTGCAATGAATACAATGGAGAAGAACTTCAGGCACATGTCTGAAGAAGATGCTTTGGAAATACTAAATTCCATTTTACAAAGCCCGAATCAATATGCAGATGATGTGGTGCTTGGAAAAATTGCAGAAGCATTATTGCCTAAGCCAAGGGCAAGGGGTTCAGAGATATCTCTGAATCCAAGCGGCATTCAATTCAACGTTTTTGGAAGTGAAGGCATAGAGCAGGGTGCATTGCATCAAATGTATACGGCCGCCAAATTACCTGTTGCAGTTGCAGGTGCACTAATGCCTGATGCACATGCAGGATATGGTTTACCCATAGGCGGTGTGCTTGCTACTGAAAATGCAGTGATACCTTATGGTGTTGGTGTTGACATTGGCTGCAGGATGTGTCTTTCCATTTTCGACATCGATCCAAAAGAACTGCTGGCGAAAGAAAATTATTTCGCAAGGGAACTAAATGAAGCAACCCTATTTGGAAGCGGTGCAACGTTCGACAGCCCTGCTGATCATGAAGTAATGTACAGGAAAGAGTTTGATGAACTGGGATTGCTGAAAGGCCTGCAGGGAAGAGCATGGAAGCAATTGGGTTCATCAGGATCAGGAAATCATTTCGTTGAATTTGGTAGGGTTGAACTGAAGGAGAAAGACGAAGTGCTGGGAATACAATCTGGAAAATATTTGGGATTATTATCACACTCAGGCTCAAGAGGATTAGGAGCCAACATTGCGAATCATTACACGAAAATTGCAAAGGAGAAAAGAAGGCTGCCCGGCGAAGCATCCAATCTGGCATGGTTATCATTAAATGAACAGGAAGGCATTGAATACTGGATGGCCATGACACTGGCAGGCGATTATGCTTCTGCCTGTCATCATATCATTCATGAAAAGATTGCAAAACAGTTAGGCAGAAAACCATTGAAGATGGTAGAGAACCATCACAATTTTGCATGGAAGGAAATGCATAATGGTAAAGAAGTGATTGTTCACCGGAAGGGTGCAACGCCTGCAGGTAAAAATGTTTTAGGAATGATTCCCGGCTCCATGACAGCCCCGGGTTTTATAGTGAAAGGACTTGGTGAAGAAGCATCAGTGAATTCGGCATCACACGGTGCAGGCAGGAAGATGAGCAGGACATTGGCTATCAAATCCATTACGCACAAACAGTTGACGGAAGAATTAGCAAGACATGGGGTGAAGTTACTGGGCGGCGGCCTCGATGAAGCGCCGTTTGCCTACAAGGATATTTACGAGGTGATGAATGCACAAAAACATTTGGTGGAAACGGTTGGTTTATTCTATCCAAAAATTGTGAAGATGGATGGTGCACAACCAAAGCATTGGAAGAAGAGCAGGGAAATTACGGGCGGGTGATACCTGTTCACGCAGCTTCATTATTCTGAAGCAATGAAAAACTTAATTGCTTTTTATTGCAAAAGAATTTTTTTACAACCTTCATTTTTACATCAGCCCAAAAAGTCAAAATCAGGACACCAAGCAAAAACCATTTAGATACCAGTAAAAAGCAGACCTGGTGAAAAATTTTGGCTTTCAAAGCAAGCGTTTCATTCACGCTTCCATGTATGGGTTTGCCCAGCACATGCTGCAGGTAACCCAGGCCCAGGCCGGTATTTGCATAAGCGAGGTATATATTGCCCTTTGTTTCTAATGCATCTACGGATTTCCTGGCAGGTGAAAGGGATGGCTCCATATTGGTGTCAAAAAAGCGCCATTGGTTGTCTATAAAACCCTCCAGCGCAAAATGGCTCTTAAAATCTATTTTCCTATAACTGATCTTATTGAGCTTAAATATTTCTATTAGCACAAGCGATTGCTGGCTGCATGCTGCCATCGGGTGTTTCAAGATATCATCAGGAATTACGATTGCAGATAAATG
>DATMIF010000020.1:0-164094 GCA_035554655.1 Flavisolibacter sp. | reverse complement strand
TCTTGTAGGATCAGAGCTGGCAGCTCCGCAAACTGGAACTACGGCTGCTGCTTTTGTTGGATAGTTTCCTGCAAAGTCCCATACAGAACCTCCTCCCATACTTAGTCCTGTTACATATATTCTTGACTGATCTACCCTATAGTTCTGAACAGCATAATCAACAACAGCATTAACGTCTGCACCAGAAGGCCAGGACTTAAATTGAGGGCAAATAACAATGAAGCTAAAGTTCTGTCCGCTTACATTAAAAGAAGAAGGAAAACCTCCATTAGCAATGAGCCTTGGAATAGAAGTCCAGCAGTTTAAAAGATTAGGAAGATCTGAGGTACCATTACCAAGCTCTCCAATACCATGCACAGCAACAATCAAAGGATAACTCTGCCATGTGTTGCTGCTATATCCCTGTGGTAAATACTCATAATAACCTCCACAATTACCGTTAACGGTATTGTACTTCGGCGTTTGAGCCTCAGTGTTAGTTATAAAGGAAAGAGAGAAAAAAAGAACTACTACTGCTGACCTGAGTAGCCAAGACAACTTCTGGTGTTTCATAAAAGATGGTAGCTTTTAAAATCATTTAAATATCTCTACATTATTTTCACAATGTGGCGAATCGTCCGCATCCTGCCATAATTGTGCCAAAAGCACTATGTTTTTTTAACTAATTAGCAAAGTAATGAAGGTACAAGACTAGTTACTGTATAATGTAGATGAACCACAGTCTTTCATCGTCAAAATACAACTACGCATAGTCACCACAAAAGCTACAGTAAGATGATATTTAAGTAGGCGGAGAGGGGGTTAGGCTTTGTAAAAGTGAAAATAAATAGAAAATGAATACAATTAATGGCTGGGCTTAAAAAAAATTTCGATTACACCTTGCGTGTTCCCTGTTCTCGGTGCAGGAAAAGAGTCTACTTTCTGATAATGATTGAGTAACGTATCTCTTACACGGAAAGGATAGAAATTATTAAGTGTGGGAATATATTCGAACAATACAAGGTCATAGTAGCTAGCTGATATTTTTTTTTCATATTCCACCGCTTGCTTATTGAACATGGCTACCCCCAAGTGATACCACAATGGAATTTTTGGTCCTGTTTCCAGATGGTATGGCATTTCAGCCGCAAGAGGAGTCAGCTCTGTCATATTCAATACTCGAATGTTTGGATTATTCTTAACACCGGGGGTTTTTAACAAACGGTTTATTCCCTCAATTGTAGCTTTTGGCATGTACACTTTTGCGAAAGATTTGAGATTGGAAAATCCCCACTCAGCCATCGGTATTTCACCTGTTGTGGGGCTTAAAATGTACGTCTTTCGATTCACAATATTTTCTCCGTTTGCTCTATTTGACTCTTCCATTGACGCCACACTTAGATATAGCCTCTGAATATATTTCCAAAAAACACCACTCCACCATAGCAGCATCAACGTGCCAACAAGAATTAAAGGCCTCAAAACACTAAGATCTAAATTGAAAAACTTTGTGAGGTTAAAAACTATGAATGCAAATGCGAAACTGTGAAAGAAAATATTATTATCCGGCGGTGTATAGCTTGTAACCTGAAGAATAGAAGCTTCAACCAAAATACCCAGCGTCAATACGAGAAAGATAACGTTTGTTTTATCACTAAGAAATTGTTGCAATGTTTTATACCTGGCTAACAAAATCACCACTATCAAAAACAAATAAAACTTAATCCACTGCGATGAGTAGAGAAATTCATCCAATATTTCAAACAAAGAAATGCGTGATGTATGAGGAGGTTGACCATGATTAAACCAATAACTAAAATTGAAACGTGTTAATGGAACAATGACAACTAAAGAAATAATTAAGGTTGACAAAACAAAAACAAAAAGTGCGTTCCATCTTCTTTCATAAATACAATTGCAAACGAGAATAGATATGCACAATAGAAATGCCATTGCTCCGGCGTCCTGCTTTGTAAAAAAAGAAAAGAAACTAAACAAAGCACTTAACGAAATAAGAATCCATTTCCTTTCTTCTGAAAATACATACTTCATTAAAAAAGCAATTGCAATCACTTCATAAACAATAACAGTATGGTTATACCAGGGCCAAAAGTTGAAAAAAGAAAAGGAGATGCAATATAAAAGCACACATAACAGTCTCGGGCCGGGTTGCACGGACATACTTTTCAAAATAGATCTAAAGGCAAAACCTGAAAGAACATTGATTAAAAACTGTGCTTTAATCAAGGTAATCATCTGAGGGCCAAAGATTTTAAAAAAAAGCGCAGGTATAACCCAGTACATATAGCCCATTGGCAATCCAAAATCTCTAAATGGTACCTGGCCCTGGCTCATACGATAGGCTCCTTCCCAGGATAAAAAAATATTTACCCGGTATGGAAACTTCATAAACAACGGCACGGAAGCAAACAGTACAATGAGCAGCAGTTCTATAATAGAAAAAAATTTGTTCTTCTTAGTTATCCTGAATTCTTCTGTCATGGCATACGAGGTGAAAACGTGGCCAAGATAAAACATTGAATTATATTTATAACAGTCCCGGGCATCTATTATGAGGTTTAAAGAAGAACCTATAATTTTACGCCTTCACTAAACCTTAGCTGTGGCTTACTTACATCTTCTCCGTCCCAAGGATTGGGCTAAAAACCTTTTCCTGTTTATTCCACTTTTCTTCTCTGGAGAATTTTTTAATTGGAAAGCCTATCCTTTTTTGCTTTTGGGATTTATCGCGTTTTCCTGCATTGCCAGCAGCATCTATATCATAAACGATTACAGAGACATAGAAGACGACAAAAAGCATCCGGATAAATCAAAACGGCCCTTGGCATCCGGTGCAGTTTCGAAAAACACTTCTCTTATAATCTGCGTCTTTTTAATAATTGCCGGGTTTGGCATTGCCTACTTCATTCGGGAGAAGTTTTTATTTGTTCTGGCCATATATTTTTTACTAAATCTTGCTTACTCTTTTGGCCTTAAAAATATTCCTATTCTTGACATCATTGTATTATCCATAGGGTTTGTATTACGCATAAAAGCAGGTGCTGTAATTGCATACATTGGTCTCTCAGAGTGGCTAAATATTATGGTTTTTCTTTTAGCTCTTTTTATGGCGATTGGCAAACGCAGAGACGATGTATTATTGAAATTATCTTCAGGCACCGATATGCGTAAGGCTATTAAAGGGTACAATCTCGAATTTCTAAATGTTGTTCTTGCTTTAGTTTGCGCCGTTATCGTAGTTGCATATTTTATGTACACTATGTCACCGGAAGTTTTGCGGCGATTAGGTACTTATCGGCTATATTATACCTGTCTTTTTGTACTTGCAGGAATTCTACGCTATCTGCAAATTATCTTTGTGCAATCTGCCTCAGGCTCTCCTACCAAAATCCTTTATAAAGATCGTTTTATCCAAATCAGTCTGCTTCTTTGGGTCGCCAGTTTTTTGGTTATAATTTATATGAAGGACATAAAAATTTTCAAATGAAAAAGATTATCGCTAATTGGGGGAATTACCCTGTAACGGAAACAGAAGAAAAGTCTTTCATTTTTGAAGAGCAACTTACCGGCACGCTTCTCAGTTCGGAGGATATCATTGCGCGGGGCAATGGTCGTTGCTACGGCGATGCTTCATTGGCGAAGAATACAATTTCAACACTGAAATATGATAAGATAATTTCTTTCGACACTGAGAAAGGAATACTTGAGTGCCAGTCGGGATTAACACTGGATAAAATTTTAGAAGTTATTGTACCTAAAGGCTGGTTTTTACCTGTTACACCAGGTACTAAATTTATTACTATCGGGGGCGCCATCGCAAGTGATGTGCATGGTAAAAATCACCATGTGGATGGATGCTTTTCGCATCACGTTTTGGAGATGGATATTGTATTGGCTGATGGTCATTTAACCACATGTTCTCCATATTTCAACAGTGACCTTTTTTGGGCCACTTGCGGCGGCATGGGTTTAACCGGTGTAATAACAAGGGCAAAATTCGATTTAAAGAAAATTGAATCTTCTTACATCAAACAAAAACAGATTAAAGCAAAAAATTTAGAAGAGGTCATCCAACTATTTGAAGAATATAAGCACTATACCTATTCTGTTGCGTGGATAGATTGCCTAAAGAAAGGAAAACATTTTGGAAGAAGCATTTTAATGTTAGGTGAGCATGCTAAAATTGAAGATCTTGACGAAAAGAAAAAACTGCATCCATTAGAGTTACCAAGAAAAAAACAAATCACCTTCCCATTTACACTTCCTTCATTTGTTTTAAATACGCTTACGGTCAAAGCTTTTAATTTTCTTTTTTACGGAAAGAATCTCAAAAAAGAAATCAATAACATTGTTTCATACGAACCTTTCTTTTATCCACTGGACGCTATATTACACTGGAACCGCGGCTATGGAAAAAAAGGATTTATCCAGTACCAATTTGTACTGCCTTTGGAAAGCAAAAAAGGACTGATAGAAATATTGAACAAAATCAGCGATAGGGGAATAGGGTCGTTTCTTGCAGTGTTAAAGGTTTTCGGGAAGCAGGATGACTTGATTTCTTTCCCAAGAGAAGGATACACTTTAGCTCTTGATATTCCTGTACGAAAAGGATTGTTTGAATTCCTGGATGAGTTGGACAATGTCGTTCTTAAATATGGTGGAAGACTTTATCTTTCAAAAGATGCACGGATGAAACCCGATATTTTTTGGAATAGCTACGCAAACGCTCACAAGTTCTCGGAAATAGTAAAGAAATATAATCCCGATTATAGAATTAATTCCATCCAGGCTGCACGTCTGAATATCACGAAATAGTTATGGCAACAGTTTTAATTTTAGGAGCAACATCTGATATAGGTTTTGCCATTGCAAAAAAATTTGCTTCCGAAAAAGATCATATTCAATTAGCAGCACGAAATATCAGCCAGCTAAAGACTTTTCAATCGGATATAGAAATTCGCTATGGCGTATCCTGCTCTATCCATGAATTTGATGCTGACAAGTTTGAAACGCATTCTGCTTTTTACAATTCGCTTTCACCAAAACCAGATGTCAGCATTTATGTGATTGGCTACATGAATGACAACGAAAATGTAATTCGTAATTGGGACGAGTCTATAAAAACCATTAATGCAAATTATACCGGTGCAGTTTCTATTTTAAATATTATTGCTGAAGACTACAGTAAAAGGCAAAAGGGAACAATTGTGGGCATAAGTTCCGTGGCAGGAAACAGAGGCAGACAAAGCAACTATATTTATGGGAGTGCAAAAGCTGCGTTCACTGCTTACTTATCCGGGTTGCGAAATAAACTATTTCATAGCCGCGTACATGTACTAACTGTTCTACCTGGCTTTGTTTATACAAAAATGACTGAACATTTGCAATTGCCAAAGCCACTAACTGCAACGCCGGAACAGGTTGCAAATGCCATTTATAGAGGCGTAAAAAAGGGAAAGGATATAGTTTACGTAAAATGGTTCTGGAAATGGATTATGCTTATTATTATCGCCATTCCAGAATCAATATTCAAAAAAAAGAAATTGTGAAGAAGGAAATTGCTTTTTTCGATTTTGATGGGACGATTACAAGTAAGGACACATTACTTGAGTTTATTAAGTTCACTAAGGGAAGATTCCGCTTTTATTTAGGGTTCATTATCAATTTTCATTACCTCATAGCCCTTAAGTTAAAGATCATTTCGAATCAATCTGCAAAAGAAAAGATCTTGAACTTCTTTTTTAAAAACACTTCTGCGCAGACCTTTGAAAGGTACTGCTTATCTTTTTCCAGAAATATTCTACCTCATTTGTTTCGTCCGAAAGCAATCGAAGAAATCACACGGTTGAAAGAGAAAAACATAACTGTTGTCATTGTATCCGCATCTCCGGAAAACTGGATTGAAGATTGGATAAAGCGCAATGAACTTCAGTTGATTGCCAGCAAATTAGAAATTAAGGACGGTAAGTTAACTGGCAAATTATTGGGTAAAAATTGCCACGGAAATGAAAAGGTAAGTCGAATCAGGGAAGTTTTTAGCCTTGACGATCACATTGTAGTTGCGGCGTATGGAGATAGTATCGGTGACAAGCCAATGCTTCAATTAGCGGAAAAAGCGTATTACAAGCCCTTTGTCTAGTGCAATTCGCTTCAGTGTGGTCGTAGCGACCTGATGGGCATAAATTTTGGTAGACCTCTATCGTTGCAGTATTCTGAGCTTTGTTTTATCTTTAAATGAAGTACTGTTTACAACAACTTATTTTGCCAACTCTATTAATAGCAATATTTTTTGCATATTGTGACAGAAAATTGGCCTAACCTATACAAACAAACAAAAACTCGATTATGAAAACGACCACCTTCGTGTTAGCACTTTTAGTTATTGTAGGCTGCAGTAAACCTAAAGACAAGCCAAAACTCGATCCGAATAGGCAGTACTACATGCAGTATGAAACAAATGATCAGATTGTAAAAACAAGGGTTAGTAACGATACTTTACGTCTAAACTTTTACGAAAATATCTCTCTTCTGGTTGATCCAAGCGACTACGGTAACAGTTGGGCCATTCATTTAATTGAAGATTTCTCAAAGTCTTATTTAAACGGACTACATTTTGACGCCCTTGCTTCTGCTGCAGGTTATGCACACGATTGGGTACCTATCAATTTAAACGATGCTGCGCCCGGACAAAAAACTGCAACAAACGTTACAGTTAATGGGACAAAATATGTAAAAGTGACTATCTCAAGGTTGTTTGAATTTTATAACAAGATGAGCTCCAATCAAGCTGCTTTAAATCAACAAACTACTTTGTTGCAGACCACTAATCACACTGTTACCTACAAAACATTCTATTCTGACGGTAATGGATATTCAATCAGCAATGACGGTACTTTCAAAATAGTTTATACAAATAATTAAACTAGTTGAAAATAATTCATTAAAGAGGCATATAATAGTGCCTCTTTAATTCTGTCTTACTTTCCGATACAGAACTTACTGAAAATATAATCCAGCTGGTCTTCGTTTGTAATCTCTCCGGTTATCTCTCCCAAATATTGAAGCGATCTTCTTATATCAAGCGATAACAAATCGCCGGGAATTCTGCTTTCTAAACCTTGCATCACATCTTTTAATGCATCATTTACCTGGATGAGAGAATGGTAATGTCTTGCATTGGTAATAATAACATTTTCTGTAGAGACAGTATCTTTTAAAACAAGGTCCATCATCCGCTCCTTCAAAACCTCAAGATGTAAATTGTTTTTCGCGGAAATAAAAATTACTCCATCAGCCACTGAAAATTTTTCCCGAATATTCGTCTCATTTTTCCGGTCAATTTTGTTTCCAACGAGAAGATAATTGATCTTTTGTTCCTGCATGTCTTTCACAACAGCTTTCAGTTCTGGTACATTCATTTCGTCAACGTCGAGCAGGTACAAAACAATATCGGCTTGTTTCATTTTCTGAAGGCTTTTTTCAATGCCGAAATTTTCGATAACGTCGTGCGAGTGATTCCTGATGCCGGCTGTGTCTATTAGTCGAAACAAAATACCGTCAATATTGATCACTTCTTCAATGGTGTCCCTGGTAGTACCGGGAATTTCACTAACAATAGCACGGTCTTCATTTAATAAAGCATTCAGCAAAGTTGATTTCCCTGCATTGGGTTTCCCGATAATGGCAACTGTAACTCCATTCTTAATTACGTTACCAAGCTTGAAAGATTGGATCAAAGCCTTCGTTTGTTTCATGGCATTTCCAACCAATGTTTTCAAGTCTGATCTGTCTACAAATTCAACATCTTCCTGCGAGAAATCGAGTTCCAGTTCGATCAATGCCGAAAATTTTATCAGCTGTTCCCTGAGGGATTTTAAGGCCTCAGAAAATTTTCCCCTTATGTTATTAAGAGCTGTTTTATGCGATGCAGAAGTGTTACTTGCAATTAGGTCAGCAACAGCTTCTGCCTGACTTAGATCAAGCTTACCATTTAAGAATGCACGTTGCGTAAATTCACCCGGCTTAGCCAACCTGGCGCCTTCCTGTATGCATGCATCAAGCACCTGTTGATGAATGTAGGGTGATCCATGGCAACTGATTTCAACTACGTCTTCGCCGGTGTAAGATCGTGGCCCTTTGAATAAGGACACTACCACTTCATCAAGGACTTTATCATTGTGAATGATATAGCCGACATGCAAAGAATGTGATGGTTGTTGCAAAAGATTTTTTGAAGGAAATAGATAGTTTATAATATTGAACGAGTCTTTGCCACTTAGTCTTATGACGCCAATTGCTCCTATGCCAGGAGGCGTAGCAAGTGCTACTATGGTATCATCCCATGCTGTGAATTGATTTGCCATACTAAATAAATGAAAATTGTAGTGATGATTCTTTGCTCTGACCTAAAAGACATAAAGTGGTAAGTGATAAAGAATACAACTTTCGGGACAAAATTAAAACCGTTTGTCTTCAATCAGTGATTTGGTGTTTGGTATCCTCGTATACTAAATAAAAAAAGAACTCCTTCTAATGGAAGGAGTTCTAAATGTCATAGTTTCTTTTTGCTTATTGTTCCTGGATTACAAAAGTGATCGGCTGTGTGTGATATGAACGCACTTGCTTACCGTTTTGAATACCGGGATTCCACTTAGGACCTTTCTTCACTACATCAACTGCTCCTTTACCCAAACCGAAACCCGGATCATTCAAAGCTTGCACATCTGCAATGCTACCATCTCTCTCTACAAGGAATTTTACCTGAACTGTGTAAGTACCTGGCTCCATACCTGCAGAAGCAGCATCCTCGATATAGCGCTGCAATTGGGTTTGCAGGTGCCTGATCCACTGTTTCTGATCTACTGACGCTTCGATTTCCACCTTGGTGAAGATTTGGTTCTCATCCACTTTAGGCTCTTCCACTACTTTCTTTCCTTCATCTACCGGAGGAGGCGTAGCAATATTCTGATCTTTGATACCTTCCTGGTTAACGACGTCAATTTTTGTTTCTTCCAACTTTTCAACAGGAGGAATTTCTTCTTGCTTTACCTCCTCATCCTTTTTAATTACAGGAGGAGTAAACTTCGTCATTTCCACTTTGGGTGGTGGCGGCGTTTTTGGCGGCGGCGGTGGTGGTGGCGGTGGTGGTTGATCCTGCTTTTGCGTTACTTGTGTCAGCACAACATCACTTACCTTAACATCGTTGTTTCTGCCTTTATTGATCTCCTTTGCCACGATCGTTGCAATTATTGCAGCTGCGGCAATTGCCGCCGTAATACCCAACGCAAGAATAATACGCCTGTTGTATTTCTTTCGAAGTTCATAGGCGCCGTAATCCTTGTTTCTTCCTTCGAAGACTACGTCAAGTAAATCGGCTTGTAATATTTTATTCGCTTCCATGATTGTGGTTTAGTAATAATTAGATGCAATAGCAATCAATTTCCATAACCATTGATTATTTCTTATTGCTTGCCTCCGTTGCTTTTACAAGCATATTTTCATCAGGAGTAATATCAATCAACGCAAAGCGTTTCACCTGGTTAATCGTCATCTCGTCAAGAATATCAACGGTATTTTTATACGTAGCCTCTGAATTCGGCTTAATTACCACCACAAAATCCTTATCCTTACAAGCATCCTTCCAATCCTTATCACCCTTTGCCTTAGCATCATTCTGTAGTTTCTCGCATGCAGGAGTATGATAATGTGAAGCAATTACATCATTTTTCTTTTTGATGATGATATTCCTGATCTCCTTGTATGTGGCAGGGGTAAAATTTGAACCGTCTTCTTTGAGCTGACCTTCATAATAAAAGAGACCGTTATCCTTACCTAACATGATAGTTAAAGCACCGGATTCTTTAACTTCTGTTTGCTTGTCTTTATCCTTTTCGTCTTTAGGCATGAACAACTTCATAGTAGAAGGCGTGCTCATCGTTGTTGTGAAAATAAAAAACGTAATGAGCAGAAATCCCAAATCTACCATTGGCGTCATATCAACCCTTGTGGAAAGCTTCTTGGCTTTTTTGACCCCCGGGCCTTTTTTATGACCACTATCGCCACCCGAAACATCTATATCAGCCATAGTTGTGTTTTTTAATTGTTAGAAATTATTCTTCGCCCTTAGTACCTGATTGTAACCTTTTTGTATAGAGTGCAGTACCAGGTGGCGCAGATTTAGGATCGGTAATCAACTTATATTTTAATTCATCATTGGCCTTTAACGCATCTATTACCCCTTTAAAAGTTGGGTATGTTGCGTTATTATCACCCTTGATCATATAAAATACCTGTTGACCCTGGAAAGCAAGTTTCGCTGCTCCAATCCACGTAGTTAATTCATTATTAGTTGAATCAACCGGAATACCCGTCTGCTTCACCTTGGTACGCTCATCCTTTGGCAAATCCAATAAAGTTTTTACCTGGGCAAATGGAGAGCCAATTGTAGTATATCTAACGAAATTAGACATCTCTGCATCAGTCAATCCAAGCTTACGATTATCGTTGACCTGCTTAATTAAATCCATTTTCAGACCATCATCCTCCGATTTTTTAACATTCATGGTAAAATATACTCTACCAACGGAGTCGAACTCTATCAACACAGCATTTTCTTCTTTTAGCTTGTCTGCAGATACAGAGTGAGGTGTGTTAATGGTTACCGGTGCCGGCGGTTTAAACTTAGTAGCCAGCATAAAGAAAGAAAGAATAAGGAAAGCTACGTCCACAAACGGCGTCATGTCCGTAGCTGTACTTTTCTTTGGTATTTTGACACTTGGCATGTTGTATTATATTTTGTATTGAGATTCAAACAGTTTCAAAATCCATAAACCAAATGCCCCTTATTTGTATAAAGAAGCGAAAGACTGTGTTAATGTGAAACCGGATTCATCAATACCATAAGTGATAGCATCAATTTTTGTAGTGAACACGTTATACATGATCAACGCAAATGCAGATGTACCGATACCAAGAGCCGTGTTATACAAAGCCTCCGAGATACCAACCGCAAGCGCTGTTGCGTCACCACCACCAGATTCACCCAAAGCAGAGAACGAACGGATCATACCCATTACCGTACCTAACAGGGCAATCAATGTACCCACAGAAGTAATTGTTGAAAGGAACACAAGGTTCTTTTGAAGCATAGGCAATTCAAGAGCTGTTGCTTCTTCAACTTCTTTTTGAATAGCGATCACTTTTTGTTCTGTATCTAATTCTGTGTTACCCATCATTTCTTTGTAACGGCGCAAACCTGCTTTCATAACGTTTGCAACTGATCCTCTTTGTCTGTCACACTCTGCAAGTGCGGCATCTACGTTACGATTGGCAAGATGGTACTGGACTTTACGGATAAAGTCGGCAATAGAACCTTTACCCAACGCTTTGCTGATTGTAAGAAAACGCTCAATCGAAAAAGTAACTACCATCAGGAACATACCGATTAACAGCGGAACGATAATACCACCTTCATAAATACGATGGAAGGCATCTTTTGGTCCTTTATGCTCAGGCCAAAACCAACCTTCACCGGGTTGCGCAAAACCTTTTGGGTCGCCCATTAAATATCTCCAAATAGCGTATCCTGCTATTACGCAAACAACAGGTGCGATCCACGAAATTGCATTACCACCTTTTTTCGGTTGAACTGATGTTGCCTTAACTGATGATGTTGTTGCACCTGCAGTCGGTCTTGTCTCTGCCATGTTTGAAATTTTTAGTTGTTAATTAAAGTCCTAGTTTAAAATTGGGTCACAATTCTACTGAAAAAAAACATTAAAAGTTTTGTGACCCCAGCATTTTTTTGTTAGTATCCAAAAATATTTTTCAATCAACAAAGTCTTTAAAGTTAGCAATATCCCCAATGAACAAAACTTTTAATTCTTAGATGTTGATTTCTTGTTATTTATTCGTATCGAAGCGCATCAATCGGGTTGAGTTTTCCAGCCTTCAATGCGGGATATAAACCTGCCAGCAAACCTACGGTTCCGCAAATTGCAATTCCAAGTACCACCCATCCCCATGGAACCACGAAACCAGTTTTCAGCAACATCGAAAAAAGGTTTCCAACCAATACACCTGCAACAATTCCAAACAACGCACCCAACACACTAATGATAATTGCCTCAAGCAAAAATTGATGACGTACAATTCTGCTCTTTCCGCCAATGGCTTTAATCAATCCAACCTCTTTTGTTCTTTCTGTTACAGAAACCAGCATAATATTCATCAAGCCTATTGATGATCCAACTAAAGTGATAAAGCCAATTACAATTATTGCTGCTGTTAAATAACTCAATACATTGATTGCTTTCTCTGCAACACTGTCGCTACGCTCTACAACGAAATTGCTTTCTTCTGTCGTATTTAATTTTCTTACTGCTCTAAATGTTCCTTCTGCTTCTCCCATAGCATCTTCCACCTGGTTAATTTGATCAGCCATTACACCAATTGTATACGAGGCACCCCCTACATATTTCCTGATATTTTTGTAACCGATCATTACGAGGTTGTCGCGACTAAACCCAAAAGAAGAGCCTCTGCTTCCTAGCACACCAACCACTCTGTATGGTATATCATTTATACGAACGATTTTATTTACAGCAAGGGACCTATCCAACTTAAAAAGTTTTCCGGCAACATCATAACCTAATAAACAAATATTCTGTGCTGACTCGATTTCCTGCTTTGAAAAATTGCGCCCTGTATAAATCGTAAACCCGTTTAAGTATAAATAATTTTCATCTACACCAAACATAAAAACGTTGGGAGAAGTTTTTAAGGACTGGTAAGATACAATTGCATTTCTTCCGCCGAAGGTAGAAAGGCCTGCTGTTACGCCCGTAAACTGGTAGCTCTTAATAAATGCTTCAGCTTCATCTTCTGTAATTCTTTTGTTGAGGTTAGACTGCTTTTGCTTTCTTGTGCCCTTTTTCGAAACTTCCATATTCCTGCTGTCATCTCCACCAAAATGGACATTCCGTTCTTTAAACCGAATAGTGAAGCCGTTTGCTCCCATCGTTGAAAAGCTCTCCATGAATTTTTGATTCATTGCTTTGATGGCCGTAATAATTCCAATCAGAGCCATAATACCAAATGCAATAATGGCTATAGTGATTCCTGTTCGAAGTTTATTACTGCGTACGCTGCGGTAGGAAAGAGAAAATACGTCAGAAGCTTTCATTCAGAAATGGGCTACTAAATTAGTAAACCTATGAAAGATACGAACCTGATTTCTTTTATTATAAAAACTGATTTTTATTAGGCTAAAAATAAAGCCAGTTGATTAGAAGGTTTGGAAATATTCCCAATAGAATTATTACTCCGGCTAGAACAATCATGGTGTATTTAAAAGAAGATGATAATTGTACGCTCACGTCTCCATTTCCTTCTTTGAAATACATTGCCTGTATCAAACGGAAATAATAATAGACACTAACGGCTGCCATTAAAACTGCAAATACAGCTAACCATATACTTCCTCCGTTGATGGTGGCTCTTAACATGTAGAACTTCGAAAGAAATCCCGCCGTTAAAGGAATGCCAGCTAATGATAAAAGAAATACAACCATTGTTGCTGCAACCACTGGTTGTTGCTTTGCAAAACCGTTAAATCCATCGAAAGTATAATCACTCATCTTCGCTAATAATCCAAATATTGCAATTGTAGCCACAGAGTACGCCGCAGCATACAGTATCAAACCTTCTTTCGCATCTTCGTTCAATGCATAAACTGCCAATACCATAAACCCAGCCTGTGAAATACTTGAATACGCCAGCATTCTTTTTACACTTTGCTGGAATACCGCAGTAAGATTTCCAATAAACAATGTTGCAGCAGTGATTATTGCAACCAATAATTTCCATTGTGGTTGAATATCACCGAATGCATCATTGAACAGTCGCATGAAAGCAATGAAACCGGCAGCCTTTACAATCGTTGCCATGAAAGAGGTGAAGACTGTTGGCGCACCATCATAAACATCAGGCGTCCAAAAGTGAAAAGGAGCAGCTGATGTTTTGAAGGCTAACGCAAATAACAACAACATCATTCCCGCAATCATTAATACCGGAACTTTTCCTGGTTCAAATGCATGCGGAACGACCGTTTGAAAGGTTCCTGTTGCCCCATACACCAATGCAATTCCCATAAGCATCAAACCGGTTGAAAAGCTTCCCAGCAAAAAATATTTCAAGGCAGCTTCGTTGCCTTTTAAATTTTTTTTATCGCTTCCTGTTAAAATGTATAATGGGATGGAAAGAATTTCTATTCCAAGGAATAACATCAACAATGATTTGAAAGATGCACTAATTACAACTCCGCTCAATACAAAAAACAAAAGAGCGAAATAATCAGCGTAATTCAGGCCAACTCTCTCCATGTCCCTAGACGACAATAAAAAGAAAGCAAGTGTACACACGTTGGCAACCAGTGTAAATAACAAAGCAAACTTGTCAAACACCAGCATTTCTTTGGTATCAATATGGAAAAGAGAGATTCCTCTTAATTCGAGAATGTTCACAAAAATCACAGCCAGCAAAAGAACATGAGCCAGCGTACGAACAGCAGATTTATTCTTGAGCATAAAACTGCTGAACATCATTATTACTCCACTAAGTGCTGAAAATATTAAAGCATTCATATTATCTGATAGTCACGTTAGCAATATTAACATCCTTCATCAACACTTCAACAAAGCGATTTCCCAAATCAAGCAAAGGTTGAGGATACACTCCAAGAACAATAATCACTATCACCAAAACACTCAAAATTGCTTTTTCATTGAAAGAAGCATCATGTGTTGTTTCCGTTAATGTATTTGTATTGCCGTAAAATATTTTTTGAATCATTCTCAACATATACACAGCAGAAAGAATAATGGCAATGATTGCAAAGACAGTAAAGATGACTTTGTAATCACTCAGGGAATTCCAGATTCCGTTGAACATTAAAAACTCGCCAATGAACCCGTTTGTCAATGGCAAAGCAACGTTGGCTAAGGCCACAACAACTAATAACGCTGTTAATGCAGGCGCTTTTTGGGCAACGCCTCCAAGTTGAGAAAGTTTTCTTGTTCCGAATTGTCTTTCAATCAACTCAACAACAATCCACAGTCCAAGAATATTAATGCCGTGATTGAACATTTGTATCATCACACCATTCATTGCCGTTGAATTTTCAGAGAACACAGCCATCACCATTAGTCCCATGTGAGCAATGGATGAATAAGCGATCAATCGTTTCATATCATCCTGCTGAATGGCAATCAATGATGCATAAATTATTCCTATCACTGCAAGGCTCATTACCACATCTCCCCATGCATGCACGGCAAACGGAAATATCGGCCATACCCAACGGATCAATCCAAACAAACCCATTTTCACCATAATTGCGCTCAGCACCATTGTTGCTGCAGTTGGTGATTGCTCATATGTATCGGGCTGCCATGTGTGGAAAGGGAAAACCGGCATCTTCACCGCAAATGCAATGAACATTAACCAGAACAACCAGCTTTGTGTGTTCTGAGATAATTTCAATGCATAAAAAGATTGAATTGAAAACGAATGATCAGGTGTTTGGAAATACAAATAAAGTATTGCTACCAACATTACTACCGAGGCAGTGAATGTATAGACAAAGAATTTGAATGTAACCGGTATTCTTTTTTCATGTCCCCAACCAGAACATAAAAAGTAAACTGGTATTAATGCCAACTCCCAGAAGAAGTAAAACAATAAAGCATCGGTTGCTATGAACACGCCAATTAAACCGGCTTGGGTGAGCAACATTAATGCAAAGAAATTATTGGGCTTTCTATAATCAGTTTTCCATGTAGCAATAAAAATAACGGGATAAGAAATTGCGGTAAGCAGTGTAAGTATTTGGGACAGCCCATCAAGCTTTAAAGAAAATGAGCTTCCAAGGCTGCCCATCCATTGTGCATGATAATTCAGTTGGTCAGCAGATTTCAGAAAAGTATTGGACGCTATCGAAAGAAATAATGCTGCCAATGAAACCACCAACGACCATCCACGCACGGCTTTATCGTTCTTAATAAAGAACGATAGGAATCCGCCGATCAATGGAACCAAAAACAATAATAAAACGATCATATAAAGTCAAAATGAAAAAGTCAAAATGAAAAAACTCCACTTATGACTTTTTACTTTTTAATTTTTACTTCTTAAGAAAGAACTCCAGTACAAAAAATATCACCATACTGATCACCATCAGCAATACATAACTTCCAACCTGGCCACTTTGCAACCAACGTAATTGGCGGCTTCCGTAATTCACTGCTCTTCCAACACCATTTACCAATGCATCAATTCCACTTTTTTCCAAAGCTGTATTTGCAAATGAACCTAAAGCATTCAATGGTTTTACAATGATGCTGTCGTATAATTCATCCACATACCATTTGTTCTGCAACAGTTTTCCAAATGCAGTTGGTTGTTCTTCCTTATAGGTTTTGTAACGACTCCATGCAATGAGAATGGCGATAACTGCAATAACAGTTGTTAATCCCATCAACACCCATTCAGTGCCATGACTAACTGTTGTTTCTGCGTTGGGAACAATTGGAGATAAAAACTTCGTCAATCTTTCTCCGCCTTTTGCAAATACTTCAGGGACATTTACAAAACCACCAATCACAGCGAGTATTGCTAATACAATTAAAGGAACCGTCATTGCAGCAGGACTTTCATGCACGTGATGCCTTTGTTCCTCTGTTCCTCTGAAACCTCCGAAGAATGTGATGAACAGTAAACGGAACATGTAGAAGGCGGTTAATCCCGCAGTAAGCAATCCAATGAAGTATAAAACTTTGTTCTGTTCGTATGCAGCTAACAAAATCGAATCTTTGGAGAAGAATCCGGAGAATGGTACTATACCGGCAATTGCCAAACATCCGATTAAGAATGTCCAATACGTCACAGGCAATTTATTTTTCAATCCGCCCATGAAGCGAATGTCCTGTTGTCCGCTCATAGCATGAATAACAGACCCAGAGCCAAGGAACAATAATGCTTTGAAAAATGCATGCGTCATTACGTGGAAAACTGCAGCTACATAAGCGCCGCTTCCCAATGCAAGGAACATATAACCGAGTTGGCTCACCGTTGAATACGCCAACACTTTTTTAATATCGTTTTGACGAAGTGCAATCGTTGCTGCAAACAATGCGGTTGCCGCACCAATGATGGCAACAACGTTCATCGTTAATGGAGCAGCAGAATACAAAACATTGCTTCGTGCAATCATGTAAATACCTGCGGTTACCATCGTTGCAGCGTGTATCAACGCTGATACTGGTGTTGGACCCGCCATCGCATCAGGCAACCAGGTGTATAAAGGAATCTGTGCACTCTTACCTGTTGCACCAACAAACAATAAAAGTGTAATCCCGATTAAATCTTTCGAAGAAAAATTATTGGTGTAAGCAAATACGTCGGTGAAGTTGGTAGAATGAACTTTCGAAATGATCCAGAAGATCGCTAACAAGAAACCCGCATCACCAATACGGTTCATGATGAAAGCTTTGTTGGCAGCTTTTGTGTATTCAGTGTTTTTAAACCAATATCCAATCAGCAGATAAGAACAAAGACCAACACCTTCCCATCCAATGAACATGATCACGTAGTTCGCTCCCATCACCAGCAGCAACATCGAGAATACGAAGAGATTTAAGAAAGCGAAATATCTTCCAAAATGCTCTCTCTTTTCTTCGTGCATGTATGCAATGGAATACACGTGAATCAAAAATCCCACGCCTGTAATGATCAAAAGAAAAACAGAAGAAAGCTGATCGATCTGAAATGCAAAAGGAATTTTTAGCGAAGGAATATTGATGAAATCAAAATAGGTAACAACAGGTTCGGAAATTATTCTAGCAGACTTTGAGATCTGTTTTCCTGTCAATTCATCTAACCTGAAAAAAACCATGATACTGGCAATGAATGATGCAAGTACTGTTCCGCTGCCAATAACGCCAACAATTCCTTTCGACAAATATTTCCTTCCCAATCCATTGATCAAAAAACCAATGAACGGAAGAAGTGGAATTAAGAGAATTAAGTTCTTCATAAAGAAGTTAAAAGTTAAAAGTTCAATCGCACGGTCCGACAGTTTTGAGTTTTCACTTTTAAGTTTCGAGTTTTTAATGTTTTAGTCTGTTCAGAAAGTTTACATCAACCGAATGTGTATTGCGATACAGCATCACAATAATGGCCAGTCCAACGCTTACTTCTGCAGCAGCAACCACCATTATAAAAAATACAAACAATTGACCATCGCTTCCTGCAGTAATATCCTTTGCGGCATTTGCCAAGTGATGCATTTTTGAAAACGCCACGAGCAAAAGGTTCACAGCATTCAGCATGAGTTCAATACACATAAATATGATGATGGCATTACGGCGTGTCAGCACACCAATAATGCCAATAACAAACAAGGTAAAAGAAAGAAATATGTAATAGTTAATTGGCATATTCGGCCCCCTGTCCCCCGGTAGGGAAACTTAGTTTTGATTTGTCCTTATTATTTTGAAAATGCTTCAATTCGAATTTCATTTTTTATGGCCCCATCTGCATTCTACTATTTAACTTCTGTTGCGTCGCACTCTTGTACGTTCTTATCACTTATCATCACTTTCAACTTTCACGACTGATTGATATCAGTGCTGGCTGTTGAATAGTGTTCAATAGAATTACTGAACGTTGCAGTGAGTGACACAACAGGTGTTGATAGTAGCAAGTTGCTGGCTAACTAATCATCTTTTTCTTTTAAAGAACTAAATTTTACTTTATACTAAACAATGTCGTTTATATTCATTGCCTCTCTCGTTTCATGCATCCTCTTCGATTCTTTTTCAACAATTTTTTCTCCTGGCGTCTTTCCATCTCTTTTTCCTAGTACCACAGCACCAACCATTGCACTCAAAAATAAAATCGAGCTTATTTCAAAAGGAACAACATACTCTTTGAACAAAACATTTCCAAGATTTTGAATCAACCCAATATCACCTGTTCCTAATTCAGTCATATTTTTTTCGGTGTGACGAAGCGCTGCAATTAATACCAACAACAAACTTCCACCTGCAACCGCACCGGCTAACTTGAGCCATTTATTTTTTTGCGGCTCTGTATCCTTGCTCAAATTCATCAGCATGATCACAAACAGGAACAACACCATGATGGCGCCTGCATACACAATGATGTTGACGATGGCAAGAAACTGCGCATTCAATAAAATATAATGACCGGAAATTGAAAAGAAAGTGATGATGAGCCAAAGCACACTGTAAACAGGGTTTTTACTGATAACCACCATCAATGCGCTGAACACAGCCACCACTGATAAAACCCAAAACAATATTTGTGTAATATTCATTCTTGCAGTTGATCTTATTTTATGTCTTTACCAATGGCTCCTTTGGCTTTGGCGAATTCTTCTGGTTGTGTAACAGGATTTGGAATCAGCAAATCTTCTTTTTTGTAAATAAAACCTTTGCGATCATAATTTGCTTTGGCAAAAGTTTGACTTAAATAGATCGCATCTTTCGGACAAGCTTCTTCACATAATCCACAGAATATGCAACGTAGCATGTTGATCTCATATTTTGCTGCATATTTTTCTTCACGGTAAAGATGCTCTTCTCCCGGTTGACGTTCTGCAGCTTCCATGGTTATAGCTTCTGCAGGACAGGCAACAGCACACAGTCCGCAAGCCGTGCAACGTTCACGACCTTCCTCATCACGGTTTAATATATGTACACCACGAAACACTGAAGAGAAAGTTCTTTTCTGTTCAGGATATTTAATGGTTGGTTTTCTTTTGAAGAAATGGCTCATGGTAATGCCCATGCCTTTTGCAATAGCAGGCAGGTACATTTTTTCCCAAAATGTCATGGGCTTACGCTCCACCTGTATCTTTCTATTCGTTAATGCTTCCATTCCTGGTATCCTTAGGATTGAACGGCGCAAATTTAGCCGTTTTCAATCAGCATAATTTTTTAAAAACTGTTTATTTATTCAGCAATAACACTACTACTGCTGTGATCAGCATGTTTATCAAAGCCAATGGCAACAAGCCTTTCCAGCCAAGGTTCATCAACTGATCATAACGGAAACGTGGCAATGTCCAGCGAATCCACATGAAAAGAAAAATGAACAGGCATGCTTTTGTCATTAATACGGCAAAACCAATTAACCCAACCCACCAATGATTTCCCCACGCCGCCTCATTTACAAAAGGAATATCATAACCACCAAAGAAAAGAGTTGACATCACTACGCCGCTGATAAACATGTTGATATATTCAGCAAACAAGTAGAATCCGAGTTTCATGGAGGAATATTCCTGGTGATAACCCATGTTCAATTCATTCTCCGCTTCAGGTAAATCGAAAGGCGTTCTGTTGCACTCTGCAAGAGCACATACCAAAAAGATCAGAAATCCAAGTGGTTGATAAATCACATTCCATCCATGATGCATTTGCTGATCAACAATTACGCTCATTCTTAAAGAACCTGTGATCATCAAAACTGCGATCAATGATAATCCCATTGCTAATTCATAGGATATCATTTGTGATGCGCCACGAATTGCAGCAAGCAAAGAAAATTTATTGTTCGATGCCCATGCACCAATCATAATTCCATAAACACCTAAACTCACTACACCAAAAATGTAAAGAATACCAATGTTAATGTCGGCAACTTGTAATGGCACGATATGCCCTGCAATATTAATAGTGCTTCCCCATGGAATAACGGCACTGGTAAGCATTGCAGTAATCATAGCCAGCATTGGACCAAGGATAAAAAGAAATTTTGAAGACATCATCGGAATGATCTCTTCTTTCATAAATAATTTCAATCCATCGGCAAGCGGTTGAAAAAGCCCGAACGGGCCTGCACGGTTTGGACCAATACGATCCTGCAAAAACGCCGCGATCTTTCTTTCTGCATAAGTGCTGTACATAGCAACAACCATTGAAAGCGTAATGATGGCCGCAACGAGTATCAGCTTTTCAAAAAATATCCACCAGTCTATTTGTAATAAATACATAGTTTAAGCTTCGATGTCTTTCAATTTTCTTTTACTTCTTTCCTTGGCATAATCAACTACAAAAGCCCCCAATGCTCCACTCAATGATGTGATTAACGCATCGCTATATTCCATTTTAAAAAGCCAGAACAGAATTGCAAACAATGCGGATCCTATTGAGACGGCGGCAATTAAAAATGAAATAAACATCTTCATATTATGGTGTATTAGGATTGGTTGAATCCGTTCCCAAAACATTTCTTCCTTGTCCTTCCTTCACATCAGTAACATTTTTTCCGGTTGATTTAGGATTGCCGTTGAACGTTGCACCTGTTGCCGGTCCAGAGATTTCATTTAGGTCAACAAGATTCACATCACTGATAGTATGAATATCCATCAGCAATTTCGGGCTGCGTCCCATCAAAGGTTCAAACGTTTCATTCGGTTTTTGAATCTGCACATAATGTCCCTGGCTGATCACTGAATGCCTGTCTACTTTTGTTGGTCCTTCAATTACCCAATCACTTACTTTCTTTTTTTCGAAACGGCATTCATTACAGATCCAGTCTTCTACTTCGCCCCACTGATCTTTGCGTGCAGTTACACGAAGTACATCATCGCCACGCATCCACAATCTTACTTTGCCTTTGCAATGCGGACAATCACGATGTGCATCTACAGGCTTGGTAAACCAAACACGGTTTTTAAAACGGAAAGTTCTATCGGTCAACGCACCAACAGGACAAACATCAATCACATTCCCAATCATTGGGCTTTCCAAAGACTTTTGAATGTAAGTAGCAATCTGTGCATGATCCCCTCTGTCCAAAACGCCATGCTCACGACCACCGGCAATTTGATTTGCGGTGTGCACACAACGATAGCAAAGAATGCATCTTGTCATGTGCAGTTGAATGTATGGACCTATATCAATGCGCTCAAAAGTTCTGCGCTTAAATTCGTAACGTGTGCCTTCTGTTCCATGCTCATAACTCAAATCCTGGAGATCACATTCACCTGCCTGATCGCACACAGGACAGTCCAACGGGTGATTGATCAATAAAAATTCAACGATCCCTTTTCTTGCTTCAAGCACTGCGGGATTGGTGAGGTTTTCAACGATCATTCCATCCATTACTAATGTTCTGCAACTGGGAACCAGCTTTGGCATGGGACGAGGATCGGCGGTTGAACCTGCTGCTACTTTCACTAAACACGTGCGGCAATAACCACCTGTTCGTTCCAATTTGCTGTAGTAGCACATGGCAGGCGGTACAACATCGCCACCAATTTTTCGTGCAGCCTGCAGAACGGTCGTTCCCTGCTCCACTTCAATGGTGATGTTGTCTATAGTTACTTTCAATAATTTTTTTTCTTCAGCCATTTTATAAATTCCGAATTATCGGCTTATTAAATTTTATCCGACTGCTATTTCTAAAGGATCGGCATAATGAGCCAATCCAAAATTTCTTTGTTGCGCTGCATTAGGATGACTAACATGCCACTCAAATTCATCTCTGAAATGACGAATAGCTGCTGCTACCGGCCAAGCTGCTGCATCACCTAATGGACAAATAGTATTCCCTTCAATCTTGCTTTGAATATCCCAAAGCAAATCAATATCACTCATCTTTCCCTTTCCGTATTCAATGTTGTTAAGGATCTTTTCCATCCAACCTGTTCCTTCGCGACAAGGAGAGCACTGTCCGCAACTTTCGTGACGATAAAAACGAGCCAACGTCAATGTATGACGAACAACACATTGATCTTCATCTAATACAATGAATCCACCAGAACCCATCATGGTACCGGTTTGAAAACCGCCGTCGGCAAGACTTTCGTAGTTCATCATTCTCTTCTGTCCTTTAGCTGTTGTGAACAAAAGGTTTGCGGGAAGAATCGGAACTGATGATCCCCCAGGGATACAGGCTTTTAATTTTTTACCGTTGGGAATACCACCGCAATATTCATCGCTATAAATAAATTCTTCCACAGAGATGGTCATGTCAATTTCATACACGCCGGGCTTGTTAATGTTGCCGCAGGCAGAAATCAGTTTGGTACCCGTTGATCTTCCGACACCAATCTTTGCATATTCTTCGCCACCAATATTGATGATAGGAACAACTGCTGCAAGCGTTTCTACATTATTCACAACAGTCGGACAATCATACAAACCTTTTACAGCAGGGAACGGAGGTTTGATACGAGGATTACCTCTTTTTCCTTCGAGTGATTCCAACAACGCCGTTTCTTCACCGCAGATGTAAGCACCTGCTCCACGTTGAACATAAATTTCACAATCGAAACCGCTGCCTAAAATATTTTTACCAAGCCAGCCTGCATTTTTTGCTTCGGCAATAGCCTGCTCTAGTATGTCAACAATCCATGCATACTCACCACGGATGTAGATGTAAGTTCTGTTTGAACCGAGAGCAAATGAAGAAATAACCAAACCTTCAATTAATAAATGCGGAATGAATTCCATCAGGTAACGGTCCTTGAATGTTCCCGGCTCTGATTCATCCGCATTGCAAACCAAATAACGGGGAACGCCTTCTGGCTTTGCGAGGAAACTCCATTTCATTCCTGTTGGGAAACCTGCGCCGCCACGACCACGCAATCCACTCTTCTTTACTTCCTCAACAATTTCAGCAGGTGACATCTTGAATGCCTTTTCTACCGCAGCGTAACCACCATGCTGACGATATACATCATACAACCTGATGTTTTCAATATGTGCTTTATCTAGTAATAATTTTCTACCCATAATTAAATCCTCTTGAGGATTTATTTTTTATTCAATTAAGAAATTGAAACTGCCTGTCTTCCCATCAATCTCCACTTACCTTTTTCTTTAACCCAAACCAACATCATTGTAAAGTTTAAAGGTGTCACGGTGCCATCGGGTTTGTTTTCTTTTGCTTTGAACAAATGCCTCACAATAGCAGTGTTGTTTTCAACAATAACCTTTAAAA
Source organism: Flavisolibacter sp. (assembly GCA_035554655.1). Taxonomy (GTDB): domain Bacteria; phylum Bacteroidota; class Bacteroidia; order Chitinophagales; family Chitinophagaceae; genus Flavisolibacter. The sequence goes on along the minus strand of DATMIF010000020.1, from coordinate 140,061 downwards.
TAGTTACAGATGTATCCGTGTAAGTTGATTTGTTCTTGCTGATACCTTTGATGGCCTCTTCTCTTGTTTGCAGGTTGCCGTGCGAATGTCCGTAGGTTGCTTGCTTTGCAAAAAGATCTTCAAGTGTCAAGCTATCTTTCGTACCAAAAACTGTATGACTGAGCAAATAAGTTCTTTCAACTAATTGCTTTTCATCTTTGCTCTGAGCATTCGATGTAAATGCAATTACAACTAAGAGAACAGCAAGTAATTTTTTCATAGTTATTAATTATTCATTGCTGCAGTAGTTCTGCATTCTTCAATAATTTGATCCACTTTTTCTTTAGTCAAATGCTCTTTATAAAACTTTCCCATTTGCATCATTGGAGCATAACCACAAGCGCCAAGACATTCAACCGTTTTCAAGGTAAATAATCCATCGGTAGTTGTTTGTCCAACTTCAATTCCCAATTTCTCTTTAATGTAAGCAATGATATTATCGCTTCCATTCAACATACACGGACCTGTTTGGCAAACTTCAAAAACATATTTACCAACTGGCTTTAGATTGTACATGCTGTAAAACGTTGCTACTTCATAAACCTCGATAGATTTCAACTGCAGTAACTCAGCTACGTAATCCATGGCTTCCACACTTAGCCAGCCATTGTTCTCCTCCTGCGCCAAATGCAAAAGTGGAAGCAATGCACTCTTTTGTTTTCCTTCCGGATAACGTGCAAGGATCTCTTTTGCTTTACTTAATTTTTCTTCTGAAAATTTCATTTATAAACAATTCGACAATTAGTCAATTTGATAATTCGACAATTTCATTGGCATATTGCCACATTGTCGAATTGGCTAATTAATTATCCATCCATTTCACCCGCAATCAAATTCAGCGAGGACATCACAATGATCGCATCACTCAACATTCCACCTTTAATCATTTCTTCATACGCCTGGTAGTAAATGAAACAAGGACGACGGAAATGCAACCGGTAAGGAGTTCTTCCTCCATCGCTGATCAAATAAAAACCAAGTTCACCATTACCACCTTCAACACTATGATAAACTTCACCTGGTGGAATGTCAATCTCGCCCATAATAATTTTAAAATGGTAGATCAATGCTTCCATCTTGGTGTAAACATCTTTTTTCTCAGGCAAATAGTATTCAGGAACATCGGCATGGAAAATTGTTGCTTCCTCACCTTTCATTTCCTGTATTTTTTGATACGCCTGCTTAACAATGCTTATCGATTGCCACATCTCCGCATTCCGCACTAAAAAACGGTCGTATGTATCACCGGTTGTGCCGGTTGGAATTTCAAAATCAAAATCCTGGTAGCTGCTGTAGGGAGAATGAACTCTTACATCATAATCCACACCGGCAGCACGAAGATTCGGACCCGTAAATCCGTAATTCAATGCACGTTCTGCACTGATGGGTCCTGTACCAATTGTCCTTTCCATGAAGATCCTGTTGCGCACAAAAAGATTTTCAAATTCTTTTAGCACATCAGGATATTCATTCAAAAATTTTTCAAGCTTGGTGAAAGCAATGTTGTTGAAATCTCTTTCAAAACCACCAATGCGGCCAATGTTTGTTGTCAATCTCGATCCGCAAACCTCTTCCCAAATTTCATAGATCAACTCACGGTATTGCATCACGTACAAAAAGCCTGTGAACGCACCGGTATCCACACCAATCACCGAATTACAAATCAGGTGATCCGCAATTCTGGCCAGTTCCATAATGATCACACGCAGGTAATCAACACGTTTCGGCAATTGAATGCCCAGCAATTTTTCGCAGGTCATGTGCCAGCCCATATTGTTGATGGGTGCAGAGCAATAATTCAAACGGTCAGTAAGCGGAGTAATTTGATACAGCGGACGGCGTTCAGCAATTTTTTCAAATGCCCTATGAATGTATCCAACTGTTTGTTCAGCCGAAACAATCTTTTCACCATCCAGCTCCAAAATATTTTGAAACACACCATGCGTAGCCGGGTGCGTAGGCCCCAGGTTAATCCTCGTGGTTTCTCTTTCAATACTTCCTTCCGGAAGCGAAATATGTTTTTCTGTAACAGACATTTTTAAAAAAATGAAAGAAACTTTTCTTTCGGATATTTTTTTATGTACCGGACTGCGTTGCTACTATTTTTCTTTTGTTGCGTCGCACTCTTGTACGTTCTATAATTCTATTCAGCAAATCACAATCACTCGTTCCTCATTCAGTCACTCAATTAAATTGAGCATTACTTTCTCCCTTGTTCAATATTTCCTGGTCTGCTTTTTTATTTTCTTCTGCAATCGAGTGATGATGGTCCGGTGTTGGCTCATTTCCAAAACCTAAACTTCCACCTCTTCCAAACATCTCATCGTCCTTATCAATTCTTGTCTGATCTTCCAACGGAAATTCTTTCCTCATCGGGAAGTAATCCATCTCATCAACGTTCATGATGCGTTTCAAATTTGGATGACCAACGAAGTTCACACCATAAAAATCATATGCTTCTCTCTCCTGCCAGTTAGCAGAAGAAAACAACTGCGTTGCAGTGTAGACATCAGGTTGAGCGATGCCAGAAAAAACTTTGAAACGAATGCGAATATTATCAACCAAATTGTGAAGATGATACACTACTGCTAGCTCTCTTCCTTTGTAAGCAGGATAATGAACAACAGTAAGATCAGTGAGAAAACGGAATTTCAAATCTTCATCGTCGTATAAAAAACCAAGCACTTTTAGGTTTAGTTCTTTCGGCGCTTCAAATGTGAGCATGCCATATGGTTCTTCGAAACTGGAAACCTGCTCTCCAAATTTTTCTACAAGTCTTTGCTTTATTACTTCGTTAGTCAAGGCCATTATTGAATTCCGTAACTATTTAATAAGTTTTTGTAATGCTCAGTATTTCTTCTGCGAACGCTTTCTTTTCCCACCAAATCCTGCACTCTAATAATACCATCGATGATTGCTTCCGGACGAGGAGGACAACCAGGCACATATACATCAACAGGTACTACTTGGTCAATTCCCTGCAAAACACTATAGCTATCAAAAATACCACCGCTGCATGCACAAGCACCAACAGCCATTACCCAACGGGGTTCAGCCATTTGAAGGTAAACTTGCTTTACAACAGGGGCCATTTTCTTGGCAATTGTTCCCATCACCATCAACAAATCGCACTGGCGGGGAGAGAAGGCCAAACGCTCTGAACCAAAACGTGCCAAATCATAATGCGAAGCCATTGTTGCCATGAATTCAATACCACAGCAAGATGTTGCAAAAGGCAAAGGCCAGATAGAATTTTTTCTTGCCAATCCCACAACATCGCTCAACTTCATTGCAAAAAAACCTTCCCCCTGGTACCCATCGGGCATATCCGCCACACTGATGTCGCTTTCGAGAGGTTTGTCGTTTATGTTATATGATACTGGACGAGCCATAAAATCAATTTGATAATTTGACAATTAGCCAATTCGACAATTTCATTTTCACATCGGCATATTGCCGAATTGCCACATTTCTAATCTTCCCATTTTAATGCCCCTTTTTTAATGATGTAGATAAATCCACATAAAAAAAAGCCAACAAACATTAAAACTGCCCAAAATCCACTCCAACCCAATCCCTTGAAATTAACAGCGTAGGGATAGAAAAAGATCACTTCCACATCAAATAAAACGAAAAGAATAGCGACCAGGAAGTATTTAATGGCCATTGGCTGCCTTGCATCACCATGGCTTTCAATACCGCTGGTAAAATTTTGAAGCTTATCTGTGGTCTTTCTCTTCGGTCCCAAAAGGTGGGTTACTACAACCAAAAAAGCAATCAGTCCAACCGCAAAAAAAATTTGGAGTCCAACGGGGAAATAGCTTCCCGCACTGTTTACATCAGTAACTCTTTTAGCGAAATCGGTTTGGAGGAGGTAAAACATAGTTTTTCAAATGGGCACGCAAAAATAAGCCAGAGGAATGAATTGCAGCGTTAATATTTCAAACCAGTATGTCCATAAAAAAAGCCTTCCGAAGAAGGCTTTGTATGACGAGTTATATTACTATCCTTTTGTTTTTGTTTTTGTTGAAGGTGTTTTTGTTTTCGTTTCAGTTTTAGCAGCGTTGTTTGAAGTACTTGTTTTTTGCTGCGGTGATGGTTGTTGAAGTGCCTTTTGGAAGGCTAGCAGAGTAGAATCGGTAGGGGTAATTGCTAACCCTCTTTGAACAAAAGTCTGCGCTGCTGCCCTATCCTTTTTTACATAGAGATTGTACGCAGCCAAATAAGCTGCGGCATATGTGCCGCTTGATCTGTATAGATCTCTTGTTGGGTTTGTTTCAGCAATTCTCAACTGGTTGTCATATGAAGGCACCGCTAAGCCCAATGTCATTGCGGTGTCTTGCTGAACCAAAGCTTTGGCACTCCAGTAATATCCAAAAATACTGTCAGGGAAAGATTTTGTGTAAGCCTGAAACAAGCTATCAGCCTTTTTCAAATTACCGCCGTAATAAAAAGAAGTTCCGATGGAAACCAGGTTTTGAGGATTGGCATTTGCTCCCTGCAATTTAAAAAGGATGAGGCTGAGTTCACCTTCCAACGCCCTGTTTCCTGCTTTTCTCGCATCGTCCAGTGCTTCTTTTAAAACACGAACTGCCTGCTCAGGATCTTTCTCTCTCACCTTGTCGAGATCTGCCACAATAACGTCAGGATTGCCCTTACCGCAAGCCTGTGCATGCATCAAATAATCAGAAGCCTCAATCTTGTCTTCATTCGTTTCTTTTGTAAAGAATTGATTAGCATATTGACATGCAGTAGTGGTGTCCTTATTACCCATGTAGCTATAAGTCAGCAAACGATAAACTCTTGGATTAGGATTTGTCGCCTGGCCAAGAATTTCCTTACCAATAGCAATAGCTTCTGGAAATTTATTTTGAACAAAAAGTGTTTGAGCAACTAGGTACTTATTTTCCACAGTTGGATCGGAACTACTTACAATTTTATTTGCAATTGATTCCGCTGTCGTAAAATCATGTTTTCCGTAAAGATTGTAAGCATAAAGTTCGTAAAGGGCAGGTGCAAATTTTGGATCTGCACTAATTGCTTTATTGTAGTTTTCTAAAACAATATCCCACTCATTCGGCTGCCTGTAAGATTTCTGTGTCTGGTAAATCCTGCCGATTTGGTATAGTGCGGGAGCAAAATTTCCGGCCTTGGTATAAGCCATTACTGCATTACCACCATCATGTTTTTTGCGGTAAGCATTTCCAAGGTTGAGATAAATATCCGGGCTCGTCGGCGCCAATTGCACGGCTTCATTTAGTTTGGCAATTGCATAGTCGAGGTCGGTTTTATTTTTTTCTGAATAAGATTCCACTATAGCATGACCAACAGCATTCAAAACATTAGGATCGTTTCCTTTTCTACCCTTACTTGCATTAATAGCAGTTTCAAAGCGCTGCCTGGCTTCAGCATTTTTGCCTTGCATCAATTCCATTTGTCCAACACCAACTAAAATCAATGGGGCATTATTGCTTGCCGTAAGAGCCTTATCATAAATTGACTTTGCACCATTAATATCGTTCATGTCTATGTAAACCTGGCCAAGCCAATAATTAGCTTCAATATTGTTGGGGTTTGCGGCAAGAAGTTTTTCGAAGGTTGCCTTTGCACTCTGTAATCTTTCTGCATATAAATCACTAATTCCCTGCTGTACATTTTGAGCCCATACACTCAACGACGCCAATGCAGAAAAAAATAAAACGATTGCTGTTTTCTTCATTGTTCTGTTTTTCTTTTTAAGAGTTTAAAGTTATTCTTTTAGTTTACTTATTACTTGTTAATTGTACTCTGCAATTCTGCATCTCTTACATAATTAGGCAAAATTACAGGCATTAGATAAGCTCTTCTAAAAATTAATTGGCCCTGCATGGTATACAAAAAATGTGCAAAGCCATGTCCTAAACCCTGGTGCCTCTCTTTCAATATGTACACCACATCACGCACCATTGGATAACTATTGTTGTAAATAGAATACTGCGAAGGCTTTATATAAAAGCCGGCACTGTCTGTACTTTCAACATATGCGGTTTTCACCTTTTTCATATAAGCCAGCTGAGTCGTATCCTCTTCATTTCCCACCCAACTGTACCCTACAAACCCAACCGCATTTGATGTTTTGGAGACATAGTCAATAACATCGACGCTGCTTTTAGCTGCCTGCACATTTTTTCCAAAACTTTCTCCCCGCAATACCGAGTCTAGCATAAACCGCACCGTACTTGTTGCCCTTGTGCCATCAAAGACAGGAATTAGATTTTTTTTAGAACGTCCTGTCAAAAGATTTTTTATCTCTTGCATGGTAAAAAAACTGTCTTTAACGGCTGGATTAACGATCACGGCAATAAGATCACGTGCTACAACCAGTTTATCAGGATCAACATGCATGGAGTCGATCATAAAATTTTTTTCGCCATCAGAAAAACCTCTGGTAGCAATGACCATACGGATGGAATCGACCGTAAAATCTTTTAAACATTCTGCCTCCGGCTTGTAATGAACGATAATGTTTGTTTTCGGATAAAGAGCTTCGTAAACTTTCACTTCTTCATCAATAACAGGCTTGAAACTTTCATCGCAGCTGATATGAATGGTTCCCCTGTCAAACATGTCTGGCAATTCAGCCATTTTTTGCTCATCACTTTTGCACCCCACTCCAATTGCCATCAATACAATCCATAACCAGTTTACCTTACCGTTCATTAAAATAATTCTTTTTATATCCTCTGTAGATCCTCCAAATTCCATACAAAATAAAAAGTACGCCCAACCCCTGCCTGTTAAAATCCGGCAAAGTGGTTACTTTATAAATCAACAGTGCAATACCTATTAAAATAAAAAGACCACCCATGGTAAAATCCATGAATGATCTTACACGACTCGTTCTTTTTTGATGCTTTTCCTGGTAATCTTCGATCATATCTTCAATTGAAAAAAGCAAATTAAAACAAATTACTGTTCCACTCCCATAAATGTAACTGGTTGCGTAAATGCTCTTGCTACAGGTTGGCCATTTTGAATAGCGGGTTTCCATTTAGGCATTTTTCTCAACACACGAATCACTTCATTATCAAAAGCGCTACCTGCAGATTGAACAATTTCGAAATTTGTAACAATACCTTCGGCAGAAACCTGGAACCGGATGGCAACGTTCTTTTTTTCGCCGGGCTCTAACTCGCCGGGTGCGATCAAGTACTTCTGCAAAAAATTTAACCACGCTGCTTGTCCACCAGGGAATTCCGGCTCTTTTTGTACCGGAAGAGTTTCAGGATCAGGTTTTGGATCTTCTTTTACTTCCTTAAGAATTACTTGTTCTTTTGGTTTAACAGTATTGTCTGCATCAATTCCATCCGTCTTCACATTTGAAATATTGCCTTTATCTAAATCCCGCATATCAGGAATAACATCGTCAGCCAGTTTATCATCTGTTATATCGATCGTAGTCAACTTCTCAGTTCTCACTTGGGGTTGTGGTTCAGATTTTTTAGGAATGACAGGATCTGGTTTTTTAATGTCTTTGGGTAATTCGACTGTTGTAAGTGTAACCTGTTCTCTTCCACCAGGCACTATTGGCCGCCTTGAAGGCTTATTTATCTGCATCAGAAAGAACAATAAAAGAATGCTGCTTAATGAAACACCAAGTGCTACAGCCATTCTGCCATTATACGTTTTTCTCAATGCATAAGCGCCGTATTGTTTGTTCCGGTTGTCAAAGAGGATGTCGAGTATGTCCGCTTTGAGGATCTCATTGCTGGTCATAGTTGTAGTTTTTTAATGTGCATGAATAAGAAAGAGCCAGGAATTGGATGATTTTGATTACCGGTAACTACAATCTTTTGCTATTGAGATGAATGAAGTTTTCTTTTCCATAACTTTTATAAAAAAATCTTAAGAGGAGGTTGCCGTAATTTTGCGCTTCAAAATTTTGACGGATGAAAATTTTAATGGTGTGCCTGGGAAATATATGCCGAAGCCCTTTGGCAGAAGGTGTTTTAAAACATAAGGCAAAACAGGCTGGCTTAAATTGGCAGATTGACAGCGCAGGGACAAATGGCTATCATGTTGGCGAAGCACCCCATCATCTTTCGCAAAAAGTAGCAAGGCTAAATGGTATTAACATCTGCGATCAAAAAGCAAGGCGATTTGTGAGAGAAGACTTTGATCGTTATGATAAAATTTATGCAATGGCTGATGATGTAATTGATGATATCAGGAGGATTGCAAAAGATAAATTTGATCCGGCTAAAGTTGATCTGTTCATGAATGAACTGCACCCTGGAAAAGACTATTCGGTTCCTGATCCATGGTATGGTCCGGAGCCTGGCTATCATGAAGTGTATAAAATGATCAACGAAGTATCGGATGCTATCGTTCGTAAATACTCCAACAAATAACCAAAACAAGTTTTGAATTTTTACTTTTGAATTTATGAAACCGTCTCTCCCTCAAGGTACTCGTGATTTTGGTCCTGATGTTGTTCGCAAACGACAATATATTTTGAATACGATCAAATCGGTTTTTGAATTGTATGGATTTCAGCCCTTAGAAACACCAGCAATGGAAAACCTTGACACATTGATGGGAAAGTATGGAGAAGAAGGTGACAAGTTAATTTTTAAAATTCTCAATAACGGCTTAGATAATCCATCAAAAGAACAACAAACAAGAGAAGAGTTTGAAAAAATTTTGCGAGGAAAAAATACAAAAGCAATTACCGAAAGAGCACTGAAATATGATCTAACCATTCCATTTGCCCGATATGTTGCAATGAATCATAATCAACTTGCCTTTCCTTTCAAGCGATATCAAATCCAACCCGTTTGGAGAGCCGACCGTCCACAAAAAGGAAGATACCGCGAGTTCTATCAATGTGACGCTGATGTTGTAGGAAGCAACTCTTTAATTAATGAAGTAGAACTGGCAAACATCTATAATGAAGCTTTTCAAAAATTAGGCATCTCGAATTATGAACTAAGAATCAACTCCCGGAAAATTTTAACTGCGCTTGCAGAGATTTCTGGTGGTGTTGACAAAATGATGGACATCACTATTGCCATTGATAAACTCGATAAGATCGGCATTGAAAAAGTAAAAGAAGAACTGGCTCAAAGAGGATTGACCAATGATCGGGTTGCAATCATTGAAAACTATCTCAACATCAATGGAAGCAATGAAGAAAAATTATCAGCAATCAAAAAGTTGTTTGGCAACTCGCAAACTGCCCAACAAGGAATAGAGCAAATCGAATTCATAGTTAATTCAACTTCAAACTCCAATCCCGATAGCTATCGGGACCAAACTCCAAACCTGATTATTGATTTCACCTTAGCCCGTGGCCTCAACTACTATACAGGAATCATCTTCGAAGCAAAAGCACCATCAAAAGTAAAGATCGGCAGCATTGGGGGTGGTGGAAGATATGATGACCTGACAGGCCTGTTCGGAGTGCCCAATATTCCTGGCGTTGGAATTTCATTTGGTGTGGACCGCATTTATGATGTGATGGACGAGTTAAAACTCTTTCCTGACACAATTGAAATTGGAACAAAGGTTTTATTTTTTAATTTAGGAGCGGAAGAAAGTAAAACAGCTTACGGTCTTCTTCAGCAATTAAGACAAAAAGGAATTGCTTCTGAAATTTATCATGAGCCAACGAAATTCGATAAGCAATTCAAATACGCTGAGAAGAAAAACATCCCTTTCGCCATCATCATTGGTTCCAAGGAAATTGAAACGAAAACCTGCGTCATTAAAGATCTTCGAAGTGGTGACCAAAAACCGGTTGCTTTCGAAGCGTTATTAAAATTTTCATTTGTTTGATTTATAACTCTTGTTATGAACTATTTTAAAATCATTTTCGCATTTTTAATCGTTTCGTTTCTTTTTGTTGCCTGCAAAAGCAAGAACAACGAACTCACCGTCCCTAAAGATGCATCAACAGTTGTTCGTTTGAACGGCGCATCTATCACTTCAAAAGCTGACTGGAATGATTTGATAAAGGCTGATTGGTTTCGCCGTGAAAAACAAATGAGCACTGATAGTTTTGACAAGCAATTGATGGAACATCCCGAACAATCTGGCATTGAACTCAAATCCGATTTTATATACTTCACTCAGAAAAAAGATTTCACAACATATTCAGTTTTCGAGGGAAAATTGAAAAGTGCCTCTGATTTTGAAAAACTGTTGAGAGAAAAAAATCCGGGCAAGAAGGTGGAGGATGCCGGTTCTTTCAATTACATGCTTGTTGATAATTCTGATTTCGTCAGTTGGACAAATTCGAAATTCGTTTACATCGGTGCCCAACAAATGATGGGGCAAACTCCCACGGTTTCTGCTGACAGTTTAAAGGCATATGCAAAATCAATCTATGATCTGAAAAAGGAAAACAGCATTGAATCGAACGAAAATTATGCTGTCTTAATGAAGGAGGAAGAAGATATTCATTTCTGGAGTGTATCGGCTGATGCTCTTTCTGACATACAATTTGGGCCTGTGCCTTTAATTGCTGCGAGTGCCATGATGCAGGGAAGCGTAACTGATGGCACTATCAACTTTCAAAATGGAAAAGTTGTGGTCAAATCGAAGCAGTATTTGAATCAGACACTTTCGAGCCTTATTTCAAAATATGATGCGAAACCATTGAATGCAGATTTGCTCAATCACGTAGCAACAGGAGCTTCGGTAGTAATTGCAATGAACTACCACCCTCAACTAATAAAAGATTTCCTGAAAGTGTCAGGTACCGAATCAACCACAAATAAGTTTTTAGAAGATTACAATTTATCCTTTGATAGATTACTACAATCAACAAAGGGAGAAATTTTAATGACGGCTGCTGATTTGGGCCCCCAGCAAATGTCGGCCGATGATGAAATGGAAGACGATGTATTTCCATTTGGAGGCAATCTGTTATTCGCTGCTTCATTAAATAATGATAGTGCATTCAAAAACGTTCAACCTATTATCAAACAGTTTTTTCCCTCAGCTTCTACAACTATTCAAAATAATTGGTTTTTAGTTGGCAACTCTTCTGCCACCATCAGTCATTTCTTTTCTCCAAACACAAATGATATTATCGTGAGTAAATTGAGTGGACATCCAATTGGTATTTACATCGACATCCAGAAAGGATTGCAGCAATGGAACACCCGCGGGTTAGACAGTGCCTTGCTTCAACAAATTGAACTATCAAAAAATTTTTGGCGTGATATTGTTTCAACCGGTGGCGAATTCAAAAATGGCTCTATCAATTTTGAAACAACCATAAATCTGGCGGACCAATCCACTAATAGCCTGAAGCAATTTGCAAAGTACGGAACGCAGATGTCCGAACTGATAAAGAAAGAAGGAGACGTAGTTTATAAATCGTTTCAAAGAAATCCATTCCTTGCTTATAATTTTTGATGATGTATTTAGAGCTCCAAAATCTTTTGCCGCTTTATTTTGAAGAGTCGAAAAAGCAAACCTCGGAAATATGGGGAAAGGATCTTCGCTTTGAAAAAGGGGAAATGATCAAGATCATTGCGCCATCAGGAAGCGGCAAATCATCGCTCACACATTTTATCTACGGAACGCGACAGGAATATTCAGGAACAATTTCATACGATGGTAAAAACATAAGGGACCTTTCCGTTGAAAATTTCGCAAGTTGGAGAAAGGACCACATGAGCATTGTGTTCCAGGATCTGCGACTGCTTCCTGAACAAACTGTTTTGGAAAACATTGATATCAAACGTCAATTGAACCCATATCATCCTGTTGAAAAAATCGAGCAAATGGCAAAACGTTTAGGTATTGGCAAAAAATTAAGTTCAAAGGCAAAAACATGTTCGTATGGCGAGCAGCAACGCGTTGCCATCATTCGTGCATTAATGCAACCATTTGAGTTTTTGATGCTTGATGAACCGTTCAGTCACCTTGATAACAATAACCGGATAACTGCAATGGAGTTGATGATGGAGGAAGCACACAGCCGTGGTGCCGCTATCATTTTCGCTGATTTGGAAAGAGCCGATTTTTTCCCTTACACAAAACTTTTTTATTTATAGTGCTATCATTCAAACCCATAAAACCTCTATTGCAAACGGGAACCAAAGCAAGTTCAAGATGGTTTTCCTACATTGGTTTGGGTGCCGGTGTTTTGTTATTGCTGGTCTCTGTTCAAATGTTCATCAATCTCGACCAGTTACTGAACAAAGTCAATACAAGAAAGAACGGGTTTGATTTCATTTCCATCTCAAAAAAGATCAACGATGAAAACCAATCGGTGAAAAGTGTTTTTACAAAACAGGAAATTGATGAACTAAGGACAAAGCCTTTTGTTGATGGGGTTGCGCCTTTGATGGCAAACGAATTTCGTGTTCATGTTGAAGCTTCAGGAATTTTTGGCACTGATCTTTTTTTGGAGACGCTCGAAAACGAATTCATTGATACGGTTCCGAAATCTTTCCAGTGGGCGCAAGGGCAAATGATTGTTCCTTTAATCATTTCTTCCGATTTTTTAGAAGCGTATAACGTCTTTGCACCCGGTAATGGTTTGCCACAAATGTCATCAACAACCGCCGAACGGTTGCCAATAATAATCGAGTGCTCAGGGCAAGGAAAACAGCTTACATTCCAGGCAAGAATTGTTGCCTTCAGTGACCGTATCAATTCCGTTTTGGTTCCAAAACCATTTTTGGATTGGGCGAACCAAAACCTTGGCGAAGCATCAGAAGAAGGAGCAACACGGATTTTCATAAAGACTAAAGACGCTAACAATCCTGACTTTCTTTCTTATCTCGATCACAAAAATTATCTTATTAACAAAGACAAAACGAGGTTAGGAAGAACCAAACAAACTTTACAAGCCGTGTTTAGTGGTTTAGGCGTTTTTGGCGTATTGGTGGTGGTAATGGCTTTGATGCTCTTCTCGTTTTATCTGCAATTGTTAATTGCAAGAAGCAGGGATAATTTGCAACTGTTGTTATTGTTAGGTTATTCTCCCTCCTGGCTGAGCAAAAATGTTTCAAAGCGGTTTATACCCGTTTATATTTTTATTGTACTAGCAGCATTGGCAGTTACGCAAATCTTGCAATGGGCATTTCATCATACAGTAATGTATGACAGGCCGGAGCTGAGCAGTGCTATAAATTGGATTGTTATTGTAATTGCAATTGGGTTGATTATCCTTTCTATCATCACCAACTATCGTTTGGTTAGAAGGCTTTTGTACAGATTATATTAGTGCGGCATGTGCAAGCTGAAATAGTTAAGGGACGAATCAAAGGCTCCTTCATTGTCTTCTTTTACATTCTTATATCCGGCCCTGTAATTTTGGAATCTTGTTTCTCGCCAATAGCGGTTAGACGAGTCAATGCCCTTAAAATATACTGCCTTATAAACTTGTTTAGGAATATTCAACTCGTAATTGATCGGCTGAAGTTGTGTTGATGTGTCCTTCAACAATGCAAAATATAAAACCTCACCACCCCGATAAAAATAATAGTGTACCTGGTTGCCCACTGAATCAATCTCCATTTCTGCTCTTTCGAATTTCTTTGGGATAACGGCAAGAACTGATTGAGCATATCCATTTTCTGAAAATGAAAGCCTGGTTTTCCGTAGATCGCTGAACAAGAAACAAGAATTAAAAATTACGGCTGCAAATATTAAGGCAATATATTTCATGCCCTACTGATTCAAAAACTGTGCTTGCATATTTCATTTGTGCAACTCGTAAATAACCGAGGCGCCCTGCCCCACTCCCACACACATCGTTGCTAATCCGTACTTGCTTTCTCTGCGTTTCATTTCATGAATAAGGCTTGTAGATATGCGTATACCGCTGCAACCGAGTGGATGTCCTAATGCAATGGCGCCACCGTTTACGTTCACTCTATTGATATCAATTCCAAGATCATGGATACAAGCAAGTGACTGCGATGCAAATGCTTCGTTCAATTCTATTAAATCAATATTGGCGATTGACAGACTTGCCCGCTTCAACGCTTTTTGCGTAGCAGGAACGGGACCAATCCCCATTATTGCAGGATCGACACCAGCAACAGCCATTGAAATCACTTTTGCAATTGGCTTGAGATTATATTTCTTCACCGCATCATCGCTCGCCAATAACATTGCGGCGGCACCATCGTTAATACCAGATGAATTACCGGCAGTAACGGTTCCATCTTTTACAAATGCAGGTTTCAGTGAAGCTAGTTTTTCCAAAGATGTTTTACGAGGATGTTCATCAGTACCGATTATTTCCTTTGCACCTTTCTCCGCATCAACTTCTAAAGGGACAATTTCTTCTCTCCAAATTCCTTTCTCTAACGCGGCAAAATATTTTTCCTGTGATTGCAGGGCAAATTCATCCTGCGCTTCACGACTAATCTTCCATTGCTTTGCCACATTCTCCGCTGTCTCTCCCATGGAATAGGGGTAATGAACATCGGCCAATTTATTATTGATAAATCTCCAACCTAATGTCGTGTCAAACACTTCTGCAGTTCGTTGAAAAGGCTGTGTTGATTTCGATAGAACAAATGGTGCACGGCTCATGCTTTCAACACCGCATGCAATAATCACTTCGGCATCTTCACATATAATTTGTCTTGATGCATCCATAATTGCCTGTAAGCCGGAGGCACACAAACGATTAACAGTGTTACCTGCAACCGAGGTTGGCAACCCTGCAAGCAAAGCAGCCATTCTTGCTACGTTGCGATTATCCTCTCCCGCCTGGTTAGCATCTCCCGCGATAACATCTTCGATATCGGTAGGATTAATTGATTTGTTTCTTGCTAACAATTCCTTAATAATATGGGCAAGCAGATCATCCGGGCGAACAGAACTTAATTGACCTCCATATTTTCCAATCGGAGTTCTGATGGCATCTATAACATAAACATTTCTCATCTTGTAAATTTATAGCTATAGCATAGTTAAAGAGTTTGCAAGATAAGGTTAAGCATTTATCCCTCTGTTGCGTTTAAAGTATCTTTGCAAGATGGCTGAATCAGCAACAATAAAGGCTAAACAAATCAAAAATATCAGGCATTTAAGCCTCGCGGACCTTGAACTTTTTTTTGAATCTATTGGAGAAAAAAAATTTCGGACAAAACAGGTTTGGGAATGGCTTTGGCAAAAGCATGCGCACTCATTTGCCGATATGACCAACCTGAGCAAAGAGCTTCGCCAGAAATTAGGAGAGAATTTTTCGTTGCCTGCTTTAACAATTGATGCTACTCAATACAGTTCAGATGGAACAATCAAATCACGGTTTAAAACACATGAAGGCCATTTGTGTGAAGGTGTTTTAATTCCGACTGAAGAGCGTTTCACCGCTTGTGTTTCTTCTCAAATCGGCTGTTCACTTAGCTGTAAGTTTTGTGCCACTGGTTATATCGATAGAAAAAAAAATCTGGACTTTGATGAGATTTATGATGAAGTAGTTCTTATCAACCAACAGTGTGAAAGGGTTTATGGTAAGAAACTTACAAACATTGTTTTTATGGGAATGGGTGAGCCTTTGCTCAACTATAAAAATGTTTTAAGGTCAATCGAAAAAATTACGTCTCCTGATGGATTAGCAATGAGCCCAAGGAGAATTACCGTTTCAACTGCTGGTGTTGCCAAGCAAATAAAGCAACTAGGTGATGATAAAGTGAAATTTAAACTTGCTTTGTCTCTTCATGCTGCCAATGATCAGAAGCGCCACGAGATCATGCCGATCAATGATACTAACAACATAAAATCACTTGTGGATGCTTTGAATTATTTCTATAAGCAAACAAAGAACGAGATCACTTTCGAATACATCCTTTTCAAAGATTTCAACGATTCATTAAAGGATGCCGATGAATTGATCAAATTGTACCGCCAGGTCCCTGTTGATTTGATTAATCTCATTGAGTACAATCCCATTGATGCTGCCAAATTTGAAAAGCCGGACGAAAAGAAGGTCGAAGCCTTCATGGCCTATCTCGCAAAAAATAAGGTCAATGCACGTCTTCGCCGGAGCAGGGGAAAAGATATTGACGCTGCTTGTGGCCAACTGGCCAATAAAAATTAAATGCATTCCCGCCCTTGCATAGTTTGTTTTCAAAAAATTATCTTTACCGCAACGAATCCATGTATCCGGAATTAAACTTGAATTAATGGCGTTGACAGACAGATCAGATGCAGAATTATTGATTCAGTTCAGGCAGCCTCAAACAAAAGAGCAGGCCTTTACTGCTATCATTAAAAAATACCAGGAAAAGCTTTATTGGCACATCCGCCGTATGGTTGTTGACCATGATGATGCAAACGATGTGTTACAAAACGTTTTTATACGGGTTTGGAACGGTTTGGAAAATTTTAGGGAGGATTCACAATTGTACACCTGGCTTTATAGGATTGCAACGAATGAAAGCCTTACGTTTTTAGAACAGCAGAAAAAAAGAAGCGCAGTCAGCCTGAGTGATGTGGAGACTGGCTTAAGCAATAAGATTAAAGCAGACAAGTATTTTGATCCGGACAAACTGGAGTGGAAATTACAGTTGGCCATACAACAACTTCCTGAAAAACAAAGACTTGTTTTTAGCCTTAGATATTATGATGAAATGCCTTATGAGGAAATGAGCCGGGTACTGGAAACCAGCGAAGGAGCACTAAAGGCAAGCTATCATCACGCGGTAAAAAAAATAGAAGATTACATCAAAAATCATTAAACTTTGGAAGCCAAAATGCGTCTTAAACCCTGAAAATGAATACCGGCAATAACATACAGGACGAATTGAATGAGCTGAACAGCGGGTTGAATCCAAACTCCAATAATACTCCCTACTCCGTTCCGGAGGGTTATTTTGACGGTTTGGCTGCTTCTGTTTTAGCAAAGGTTAAGGGCGAGGCGCCTGTTTCTGCATCGGAAGAAATAGCACAATTATCACCTTTATTGGCCGGCATTTCAAGGAAGCTTCCTTACTCCGTTCCCGATAATTTTTTTCAATCGAACATAGAAAATTCAGAGGCTTTTACTTCTGAAAACGAGGAGTCTTTGGTGCTGTCGTTTATTAGCAAAGAAATGCCTTATAAGGTGCCAACAGGATATTTTGCCAACTTTCCGGAAACGGTAGTTGAAAAACTTTCTGATCGCGGCACCAAAGTGGTACCAATGGTGAAGAGAAAGTGGATGCGATTAGCTATTGCTGCGACAGTTACGGGTATCATGGCTATTTCTGGATTCTTTTACTTTAATAATAGGGGTGCCAATACGACGACAGATCCTGTGACGGCCGTAAAGAAAGCGAGCACTGAAGAATTGAATGATTTTATAAAATCTACCGTAGTGAATGTTACCGGTAATAATGTTCCTGTAACTGCAAAGAACACAACAGAGACAAAAAAATTGTTTAACGACGTTTCAGATAAAGAACTAGATGCCTTCTTAAGCCAGATGCCGACTGACAATGAGGACATAGATATTAATTAGGTCTGACTATGAAAAAAATATTGTACATATTGATTTTTGCTTTTTCGCTGAGCAATGTTTCATTTGCCCAGGAAGATGATGATGCAGGCGGGAAGCTTCGTGAAAAAATGGTTGAATACATTCAGAATAAACTAGGATTATCGAAATCCGAAGCTGAAAAATTTCAGCCAGTATTTCTGGATTATCTGAGGGATATGAAGAGCACCAAACAGCAATTCAGAGGTGATAAACTAATTCTCCAACAAAAAATAGTTGACCTGCGTATTCGTTACCGCGATCAATTCAAACCTATTATTGGCGAGTCTCGCAGCAATGCAGTTTTCCAGCATGAACGTGAGTTTGTTGAGAAAGCGATACAGGAAAGAAACGATCGGTTACAAAACCGCCTCGATGGCCGTGCTAACAAAAAATCCGGATTATTGCAATAAAGTTGTTTTTCAACTATATTTGAATCTGGTGTTTTTCATAGGTTAGCAACGGCCGGCTCTTTTTAGGGCGGGCCTTTTTTGTTACCACAAATTTTTTTCAGGAAAATTCTGGGTTAGGAAACTACTTCTGTAACATTTTTTTGATATAAGCGATTTGTCCCAAATGATAGATGTCATGCTGGATGACTCCACATAGCAACTTCCTGAAATCGTATTTTCTATCACCTACACGTTGCAATAAAACTTCATCTTTTTGTTGCTGGATGACATCAATTAATTCGCTATGAAGTTTTGCAAACTGTTGCAAGCCATTTTGCCAAAGCGTTTTGTCGAAAGTGCCTATCTCACGCCAATCATTTTTCTCAAAGTACTCAGTTGGTTTTCCGTTCCTAAGACGACTTAGGGTAAACTCTTTCCATATTATCATATGCCAAAGCAGCTCTAAAATACTATGCTGCCCGTTGGGTTTTTCAAAAACAATAGCTTCGTCGATTTCATTCAATATCTCTTTAATGCTTCTTCCAAACCAGGGTTCGCCTTCGTAAGCATCTTTTAATTGTTCGGCTATAAATAACATTTCCGTATTCATTCATCAAAGATAAAAGGCCTTCAGAAGAAGACCTTTACCTAAAAATTGTTAGAAACTATTTACTCAAGTACATGCTCCTGTCTTTATACAACTGACGGAAATAAGGGTCTCTCAAATCCTTAATGAAACGGATTGCTTCGCCGGTACTTTTCATTTCAGGACCTAATTCCTTATTTACATTCGGGAATTTATTGAAGGAGAAAACAGGTTCTTTAATTGCAAAGCCGTTGAGCTTCTTTTCAAAATTGAAATCCTTTAGCTTATTTTCTCCCATCATCACTTTTGTAGCGATGTTGAGATAAGGTATACCATAAGCTTTCGCAATGAATGGAGTGGTTCTTGACGCTCTTGGATTGGCTTCAATTACGTAAACTTTTCCATCTTTTATTGCAAACTGAATATTGATAAGCCCTTTGATGTGCAGTGCTCTCGCAATTTTTTCAGCATAATGTTCCATCGTTGTTACAACCAATGGCGTAAGATTGAATGCAGGAAGAACCGCATTACTATCACCGCTATGAATTCCGGCAGGCTCGATGTGTTCCATTACACCCATTACATGGAATTGTTCTCCATCAAAAATGGCATCAATCTCTGCTTCCTGGCAACGGTCAAGAAAATGGTCGATCAGAATTTTGTTACCGGGAATATGTTTCAGTAAGCTAATTACTGCTTTTTCCAGTTCTTCATCATTGATTACAATACGCATTCTTTGTCCGCCCAACACATAACTCGGACGAACGAGCACAGGATATCCAACGCGATGGGCAACATCAATCGCATCATCAACATTGAATGCAGTACCGTAGTTAGGATAAGGAATTTCCAATTCTTTCAACATGTCACTGAAGCGGCCACGATCTTCGGCTATATCCATATTATCATATGAAGTTCCCACGATCTTAATTCCTTTTTCATGCAAACGTTGGGAAAGTTTCAATGCGGTTTGTCCACCTAATTGAACTATGACACCTTCTGGCTTTTCATGCTCGATAATCTCCCACAAATGTTCCCAGTAAACAGGCTCGAAGTAAAGTTTATCGGCCATGTCAAAATCAGTAGAAACTGTTTCAGGATTACAGTTGACCATGATGGCTTCGTAACCGCATTCTTTAATAGCCAACAATCCATGCACACAGCAATAATCAAATTCAATTCCTTGTCCAATGCGATTAGGACCACTTCCTAAAACAATGATTTTTTTCTTATCACTAACCTTGCTTTCGTCTGTATGACCTTCTTCAAATGTGGAATAGAAATATGGCGTTTTTGCTTCGAATTCTGCAGCGCAGGTATCCACCATTTTGTAAACTCTCGTTATTCCTTCGGCCTTTCTTTTTTCATACACTTCTTCCTCGGTTGCATCGTTAATAATTCTTGCGATTTGTTCATCGCTGAAGCCGTGAATTTTTGCCTGCTGCAATAAATTAATTGGAAGATCCTCTAAATAATAATTACTTAACTCTTTTTCTATGTTGCAGATCTTTTGAATCTCATAAATGAACCAGCGATCTATACCTGTTGCCTTAGAAATTGTGTTCACACTAATGCCTAACATCAACGCATCTTTGATCCTAAAGATGCGATCCCACTTTGGAGTTTTCATATACTCAAGCAACTCCTCCGCTTTCATGGCACTCTTACCATAATATCCTAACCCAATCGCATTGTTCTCTAAACTCTGACAGGCTTTTTGAATGGCTTCAGTAAAACTTCTTCCAATTGCCATTACCTCACCCACACTTTTCATTTGCAATCCCAGTGTGTCATTTGCACCTTTGAACTTGTCAAAATTCCATCGGGGAATTTTTACAATTACGTAATCCAGTGCAGGCTCAAAATAGGCTGAAGTAGTTTGAACAATCGGGTTTTTCAATTCATCCAAAGTATAGCCAATAGCAAGTTTAGCTGCAATTTTTGCGATGGGGTAACCAGTAGCTTTCGACGCCAACGCAGATGAACGGCTTACACGAGGGTTTATTTCAATAGCAATGATTTCTTCATTTGCAGGATTTAGCGCAAACTGCACATTACAACCACCAGCAAAATTTCCAAGATCACGCATCATCATAATTGCAGTGTTACGCATCAACTGGAATGCAGTGTCACTCAAGGTCATTGCGGGTGCAACAGTGATAGAATCGCCTGTGTGCACACCCATGGGATCGAAGTTCTCAACTGTACAAATAATAACAACATTATCATTTGCATCACGTAATAATTCCAGCTCAAACTCTTTCCAGCCCAAAACAGCTTTTTCAACAAGTACCTCGTGAATTGGTGATGCTTCCAAACCTCTTTGTAAAGCCTCATCCAACTCGCTTGCATCATGTACAAATCCTCCGCCTGTTCCGCCAAGTGTAAACGATGGGCGAATTACAAGTGGAAAACCAATATTCTGAGCAAATTCTTTTCCTTCCAAAAACGAATTGGCGATATGAGCGGGAGCGACAGGAACGCCTAATTCAATCATCCATCTTCTGAACTTCTCCCTGTCTTCTGCCTTATCAATCGCTTTGATATCAACGCCAATCAGTTTCACTTTATATCGCTCCCAAACTCCGAGATCCTCAGCTTCTTTGGCAAGGTTCAATGCGGTTTGTCCGCCCATGGTTGGTAATACCGCATCAATTTGATTTTCCTCTAAAATCTGCTCAATGCTTTCAACAGTTAAGGGCAATAAATAAACTCTGTCAGCCATCATTGGATCAGTCATTATGGTAGCAGGGTTGCTGTTGATCAGGATCACTTTTATCCCTTCTTCACGCAAACTTCTTGCAGCCTGTGTTCCTGAATAATCAAACTCAGCAGCCTGACCGATAATAATTGGACCCGAACCGATAATGAGAACCGACTTGATAGAATTGTCTCTTGGCATGTGTTTCAAACTTTACAAACGTGCAGATATAAAAAAACCGAGCTTTTGCTCGGGGTGCAAAAGTAAAGGAATCAGGTTACTTGAAATGAACATTTTCTCAACGAAGCAAATAAAAAAAGTGCTGCCGTGGCAACACCTCTTTCAAAATATCAGGAATTTAGTTTAGATGTTTGAGCCCATTGAACCTTGAGGAGCGTTTTGTCCGCCAAACCTGTTCTTAATTGCACCCAAATTTTCATTTACTAATTTTTTGCCTTTGTCAAGTAAATCCTTTTTTTGCTGATCTGACATTTTTGAATATTTATAGGCTCCGAATGCGGCTGCTCCTAATAACAACAATGAGCCGATACCTGTTTTACGTGTCATAAGTTTTATTTTATGGTTAAGAAATTATTGCTCAGACACATTCAATAAAATATCGTACCGCATTTAGCTTGCCGTTGTGCCATTTCCGGGTGTGGATGGAGTTGTGGTTTTACTTCCACCTTTAAAAAGGCCTTCAAAAAATTCTTCCACTTTCGGCATATACTCCTTCATGGCGTCGGCACCTTTGGATTTTAATTCATTAAAATATTCCATAGCCTGTTTTTCTGCATCCATGGCTGAATCCTTCATTTTGTTTGCTTTGTCTTTAATGTCATTGGCCAATTTTTCTTTCTCTTCATCTGTCATCTTCATGTATTTATATGCGCCGAAAGCTGCAGCCGCGCCTAATAAAAAGGTGGCAAGGTGTTTACTATTTACGCTCATAACGTGAGTTTTAAACTGATTAAATTTTTTATACACTGTTAAGTTACCAATTTTGTGCCCGGTTAAGTTTAACCAGGCCTTATCATATCTGTCCTTGCTTAAATGATCTATGATGAAGAGAAGTTTGCTGGTATTTTTCGTTATTTTATCGCTTTTTAATTTTTCTCAAGCCCAATCCTATCCACAATATTATTTCCGGCATCCACTTGATATTCCCATGCAACTGGTGTCGAATTTCGGAGAAATAAGGACGAACCATTGGCATATGGGTTTGGATATTCGTACGCAGCAGAAAGTGAACTTGCCTGTACGAGCGGCAGCCGATGGATATATTGCAAGAGTTTCTGTTGAACCCGGAGGATTTGGACAGGCGATTTATATCAATCATCCCAATGGCTACACAACTGTTTACGGTCACCTGAATGCTTTTTTTCCGGCGCTTGCAGATTATGTAAAACGTCAGCAATATGAGCAGGAATCATGGAAGGTGAATTTAACATTGCCCTCAAATTTATTCCCGGTAAAGAAAGGTGATGTGATCGCATTAAGCGGCAGTACCGGCGCATCAGAAGGTCCGCATGTTCATTTTGAAATTCGTGATACCCAAACGGAGAATAATTTAAACCCACAGCTCTTTAAATTTCCTATCCCCGATGCAGTGCCACCAACTTTATTAAGGCTTGCAATGTATAACCGTAACAAAAGCACATATGAACAAAACCCTCAAATATTTGCATTAAGAAAAGCAGGGAATATTTACTCGATGGGTACTATTAGAACAGGATCAGACAAAATAAGTTTTGCCGTCGGTGCCTACGATAAATTCAGCAATTATCGCCACACATTTGGAATTTATAGTGCGAAAATTTCCCTGGATGAGAAACCGGTTTCTGAATTTGTTCTAGACAACATTAGTTATAATGATACCCGTTATATTAATGCTCAAATCGACTACCCGATGAAATCACGGGGCGGTGCTTCTGTTCAACACATTACACCATTACCTGCCGCACAGGATATTGTTTACAATTTATTTGGTGGAGATGGCACAATTCATCTCAATGATAATAAACCACATGAAGTTTTGATCGAAGTAAAAGATGCAAATGGAAATACGTCAAAAATTCAATTTAGTATTCAGTATGATGAGAGTTTGAAAAAGACTTACACCGCATCAAATACAGAAAGGTTTTTGCCTAACAACGTAAATGTTTTTGAAAGAGATCATTTCGAATTATTCACAACAGAAAAGTCTATTTACGATACAATAACCATTTCTTACACCGAATTAAATAACAATGCTGCAAATGCCGCTTCACCTTTGTTTAGTTTTTTAAATGCTTCTATCCCCTCTCACGATTCGGTAACAGTACGAATCAAACCAACGGAAAGTATTCCAGCCGAATGGAACGACCGGGTTATAATTAAAAACATTTCGGGCAGTAAAACTTTTGTTGAAAAAGCACAATGGCAAAATGGTTGGTATGCAGCAAAATTTCGCCAGTTTGGAACCTATCAATTATTCATTGACAAAGAACCGCCGACAGTCAATGCACCGGCTTTCAATCTTACGAAAGCAAGCCGGATTGTTTTTATTCCCCATGATAATTTCAACAGCATAAAAAGTTTTCGGGCGGAAGTAGATGGACAGTGGTTGCGATTCAGCAATGACAAAGGCAAAATATGGATCTACAATTTTGATGAACACTTCCCGAAAGGAAATCATGAATTAAAAGTGATTGTTGAAGACGAAGCAGGCAATGTAATAACCAAAACATGGAACGTAATGAGATAAGCACCTGCTTTTAAGTTTTACTTTTGACTTTTAACTGAATATGGCTACACATCTGAAAGAGGGCGAAAAAGCACCAACATTTACAGGCATTGACCAGGACGGAAATAAATTTTCTCTAAGCGATTTTAAAGGACAAAAAGTTGTTCTGTTCTTTTACCCTGAAGACGATACCCCAACCTGCACTATCCAGGCATGCAATCTTCGGGATAATTACGCTTTATTAAAAAAGAATAGCTTTAAAGTAATTGGAATTAGCCCCGATGATGTGAAAAGCCATCAAAAATTCAGGGACAAATTCAGTCTTCCATTTACACTCATTGCCGATCCTGAACACAAGATCATTGACAAATATGGTGTTTGGGGAATGAAAAATCTTTACGGAAGAGAATACATGGGATTGCATCGAACAACATTCGTAATCAATGAGAAAGGGATTATTTCCAAGATATTCCTTCGCCCAAAAAATAAAGCCCATGCAGAGGAGATTGTGAAATCTGCTTCTTAGATAGTATTTTGGCGGTTCGAATCCATACTTATGAAACGAATCGTACTGCTACTGGCAATTCTTTCTGTAATCAGTTGTACAAAAGAAAGGGAGTCAAACTCTATTGTTGGCACCTGGACGCTTACCGAAATCAATACCTTACCTTCTTCACCTATCCGTCTTACCGGCACAGAAGTATCTGTAAGTTTCAATAAGGATGGCAGCCTCGACATCTCAGGTAATCCAAACTATACTTCTTTACGGGAACTCAACCGGTATGAAATTGTAAGCAATGACAGAATCCGCTTCTTTAATTCGAGTACGCAGGACGAATTATTCGCTTATTTTGGTGTAGATAAGACTTTATCTCTTTCATACGAGGTACGTTGCCCATACGAGGAAAAATTTATTCGCCGCTGATCAACCATTCCACATCTCCAACATTAAACTTTTCTTCCATTGCATGTTGAACGATCATCTGCCCTTTATTGTTCACGTCCCTGAACTCCGCCTCGAAAACACGGTTGTCTTTTTTTAATTTGACTCTTTCATTTATTTTATACAAATGCTTTTTATATTGTTCAATGATAATTAGTGGGTTTGAAACCAGCAGGCGGTAGTTTGTTTCGAGAATTTCGCAAAGACCTTTCACCAATGAACCGGGTTCGTAATGTTGACCTGTTATTTGTTTTATCGAAACTGCCTTAGAACCCAACTCACCAAAATCAGTCTGATTAACATTAATACCAATTCCCACAACAGCAAATTTCCATTCAGTTCCCTGCCAAAGGTTTTCAATTAGAATACCTGCTGCCTTTCTGTCACGCCAGTAAATATCATTTGGCCATTTGATTGTTGCCTCATCCTTAACCAGTTTTTCAAAAAATTCCTGAACCGCAGTTGCGGTCATCATACTTAAAGAAAATAGCTCTGAAACCGGCAAACTTTGAGGTTCAATTATAACGCTCATGGCTATGTTCTGCCCCTTCCGTGAAAGCCATTCTTTACTGCGCTGTCCCTTGCCTCTGGTTTGATCATGCGTAAACACTACTGTACCATGTTGTGCCATACCTGCACGAGCCAACCCCATGGCATAGTTGTTGGTACTTTCAACGGTTAGCAGTTCTATAAAAGGTTGTCCTATTAAATTTGGGGATGACAATTAATCGATATTTTTGAACAAAGAAACAACCTGTCGATTAATTTGTTTATAACCTTGATTACTGCGCATATTTTTCAAACAAAAAACTGATTTAATATTTGGAACCATTAGAAGTACTGACGAAAAGGAAAAAAGGAGTTACCCGGCTAAATAAGAACTCAAAAATTTTCAAAACCATTATAAAAGCTGTCCAGGAAAAAAAGGGTCACAACATTGTTTCTCTTGACCTGCGAAAAATACATGAGGCTGTTGCAGATTTTTTTATCATCTGTGAAGCTAACAACCAGCCGCAAATACGAGCCATCACAGATTTTATTGAAGACGACGTAAAGAAAAAATGCGGCGAATCGCCCTATCACTATGAAGGCAAAGAAAATATGCATTGGGTCATTTTAGATTATGTGAACATAGTCGTTCATATCATGATGCCCGAGCAAAGAAAGTTTTACAAACTGGAAGAAATGTGGAGCGATGCAGAACTTGAAGAACACAATTCATGAGACTGTTAAATAAAAAAAGCACACAGATTATTCCGTCAAAATTTAATTACTTGCACCATTCAAGATTTTAAGATTAATAAAAATGCCACAGGAACCATATAAAAACGACAAATCGAAGCTTCCGAGATTTAACCAGCGACCTAACGAGAATGGTGAGAATAATTCTCCAAAGAAAGGCCCACGTTTCAGCATTTATTGGATCTATGCTATCATATTTGCTGTATTGATCGGATTTCAACTATTCAATTTTTCATCAACTACTTCTGACATAAGCCAGGGCAAGTTTGAAGACCTGATCCGCAACGGAGAAGTCGAAAAGTATACGATTATCTCCAACCGTAATGTTGTCCGTGTAAAATTGAATGACAAAGGCATCCAGGCTGAACAGGGAAAAAATAATTTCGGAAAAAACCTAAAAGCCAGCGATGACTATCATGCTTCTTTCAAGATTGCGTCTGTTGAAGCTTTCAAGGATGATATGCGTGATTTTTACAAGAGCACCGCGGTGCCTCAGCATCCACAGGAGTTTTCTGATAGTGACGCCAATTGGTTCAGCCCGATCATACAAACTATACTTCCGATTCTGATCTTTATCGGCCTTTGGATTTTATTGATGCGTAAGATGGGTGGAGGCGCAGGCGGCGGCGGCGGTCCCGGCGGAATTTTCAATATTGGAAAATCAAGAGCTACTCTTTTTGATAAAGGCACAAGAGTGAATATCACATTTGCTGATGTTGCAGGGCTGGATGAAGCAAAGGTGGAAGTGATGGAGATTGTTGACTTCCTGAAAAATCCTAAAAAATACACGTCGCTTGGAGGTAAAATTCCAAAAGGCGCTTTGTTGGTTGGTCCTCCCGGAACTGGTAAAACTTTGTTAGCGAAAGCAATGGCCGGTGAGGCACAGGTTCCATTCTTTAGTTTGAGTGGCTCTGACTTCGTTGAAATGTTCGTTGGCGTTGGTGCCAGCCGCGTTCGTGACTTATTTAAACAAGCAAGAGAGAAAGCCCCTTGTATCATTTTCATTGACGAAATCGATGCAATCGGCCGTGCTCGTGGAAAGAATATGATGATGAGCAATGATGAACGTGAAAGCACATTGAACCAATTGCTCGTTGAAATGGATGGTTTTGGAACTGATGTTGGAATTATTGTTCTTGCGGCAACAAACCGTCCGGATGTTTTGGATACTGCATTGTTGCGTCCAGGCCGTTTTGATAGACAAATTTCAATTGATAAGCCGGATGTAAAAGGTCGCGAAGCAATTTTCAAAGTTCACCTGAAGCCAATCAAAGTTTCAGAGAAAGTAGACATTCACAAGCTTGCGGAACAAACACCTGGCTTTGCAGGTGCTGACATCGCGAATGTTTGTAACGAAGCTGCTTTGATCGCTGCAAGAAAAAATAAAGCAGCGGTTGACATGAGCGACTTCCAGGATGCAGTAGACAGAGTGATTGGTGGATTAGAGAAGAAGAACAAGATCATTTCTCCTGATGAAAAAAGAATAATTGCATATCACGAAGCTGGTCACGCAATTTGTGGATGGTTTTTGGAACATGCATATCCTTTGTTGAAAGTAACCATCGTTCCAAGAGGAACTGCAGCATTGGGTTATGCTCAATACACTCCTAAAGAGCAATATCTTTACAATACAGACCAATTAGATGACCAAATATGTATGACCCTTGGGGGTCGCGCCAGCGAAGATATTTTCTTCGGAAAAATTTCAACCGGTGCGCAAAATGATCTCCAACAAATTACACGTATTGGTTACGCTATGGTTACCGTGTATGGAATGAACGATAAAGTTGGGAATGTTAGTTTCTACGATCCACAGCAAGATCAGTCTTTCACTAAACCTTATTCTGAGGAAACTTCTAAAATGATCGATGAGGAAGTGAGAAAGCTAATTGATAACGCTTATATAAGAACTAAAAACCTTCTCACTGAAAAGAGGGCTGAAGTTGAGAAATTAGCAGAAGCTTTACTTGACAAAGAAGTTTTATTCCAGAGCGATGTAGAAGCATTGATTGGTCCTCGTCCTTTCCACGATAAACACCTGCTTGATGTGGAACCAAATGATAAACATCCTGAAGGTGGAATTAGCGAAGGCGTTCCTCCATACGATCCCAATATTACAAATCAAGCACCGGCACCAAAATGAGTAATTTAGTAGCTAAAAACAACATTCTAAAAAAAATACGTATGGCGTTGGCACATCCAACGCCATTGCCTTTTCCAAAAGCAGAAGGAACTGAATCTGTACTTCAACCACAGCAACAGGATTTAGTGGTAGAATTTGCAGAACAATTTACTGCACTGCAAGGCAAGTTTATTTTTTGTACTGATCAAAATGAACTGGTTGAAAGTTTCAATAAGCTTTGCTATCAAAACCAGTGGACAAAAATTTATTGTGAAGAGGAAAAGTGGAAGCAAATTATTCCACCAAACAGTTCGCACAATGATATCGTCAGCTGCGAAGCATCCATTACAAGCTGCGAGTTTTTGGTTGCAAGAACCGGAAGTATTGTTTTGAGTTCGGCTCACCAGGGAAGAATTCCAAGTGTTTATGCACCTGTTCATGTTTGCATTGCAACCACTTCTCAACTGGTTTACGATATCAAGGATGGATTAAATGGGTTGAAAGAAAAGTATTCACAATACCTACCGTCACTGGTTACGTTCGCTACCGGGCCAAGCCGCACGGCGGATATTGAGAAGACCTTAGTTGTTGGTGTTCATGGTCCAAAAGAGGTATATTGTTTCGTAATTGACGACCAGCAATAGTCTCGTATCAATGCAAATTCCACCAGGCAAAAAAATATACTTCCTATCCGATTTTCATTTGGGTGCGCCGGATGCTGCAAGCAGTTTACAAAGAGAAAAGCTCATTGTTCAATTCCTGGATGAAATAAAGAATGATGCG
The DNA here is from genome assembly GCA_035554655.1 of Flavisolibacter sp. Taxonomy (GTDB): domain Bacteria; phylum Bacteroidota; class Bacteroidia; order Chitinophagales; family Chitinophagaceae; genus Flavisolibacter. The sequence continues at coordinate 111,055 of DATMIF010000020.1, read as the reverse complement.
CATGACATTTTCATCGTTGGTGACATGTTTGACTTTTGGTACGAATACAGGAAAGTTGTTCCGAGAGGTTTTGTTCGCTTGCTTGGAAAAATTGCTGAATTAAGTGATGCAGGAATCATTTTTCATTTCTTTGTTGGCAACCACGATATGTGGATGAAAAATTACTTCGAGAAGGAATTAAATGTTCCTGTTTATTTCGAACCTAAAGAATTTGAATTCAACGGGAAGGAATTTTATATTGGGCATGGCGATGGATTAGGCCCCGGCGATCATGGCTACAAAATGATGAAAAAAGTCTTTCGTAACCCGGTTTGCCAATGGTTGTTTGGAATTTTGCCTCCGTACATAGGCATGGGACTGGCTCATTACTCAAGCCAGAAAAGTCGCGAATCTGACCATGGACTCGAAGAAAAGTTTATGGGAGAAGAAAAAGAGTGGCTTCTTATTCACAGCAAAGAAGTGCTCAAACAGAAACATTTCGATTTTTTTATTTACGGACATAGACATCTACCCATAGATTTTCGTCTTACTGATACCAGCCGTTATATAAATCTTGGAGAATGGATGAATTTTTGCACTTATGCGGTTTTTGACGGCGAAAATTTGGTGCTGAAATCTTATACGGGAAAAGAAAATAAAATTTATAAAAACTGGTGAGGGCTTTTTTGATCATATCATTTGTTGTATCGCTTTCATTCAAGTGCTCTGCTCAAAAAGCAAACCCAGATTCTTTTGTTTTAATTAAAACTTATACGGGAAACATTGCGAATGTGGCCATGGATAATCTCGATAACCTTTATATCATCTCAACCACAGGACAAATCAAAAAACTAAATGCAGCAGGTGATTCTGTTGGTGTTTATAACCAGGCGAAGAATTATGGCCAGCTTTATTCGATTGATGTATCCAATCCATTAAAGCTTTTACTGTTTTACAAGGAGTTTTCTACGGTTGTCATTCTTGATCGTTTTCTTGCCAACCAATCAACAATGGATTTAAAAAGGTTTTCTATTTTAGACCCTTCAGCAATTGGCAATTCCTATGATAACAATATTTGGGTGTACGATGAGTACGATAACAAATTGAAGAAGATAGACGAACAGGGAAACAAGCTGCTAGAAACTCCTGATTTCAGAACGGTATTTGACCAATCCATTGCTCCTCAAAAGATTTTAAATGACAATGGTCTTGTTTATTTAGCTGACACGGCAAATGGCGTTTTTGTTTTTGATAACTATGGAACATTCAAACGCAAGATCCCGGTAAAAAATTTCCAAACCATTGCTGTTGCAAATAACAACATCATTACTGCAAATAATGAACTCATTATCGCTTTCAATCCTGCTACACAATTACAGGCTCAAAAGAAAATTCCTTTTTTCCAACCTTATTTTCATTCATTTATTACTCCTTCCAAGCTGGTTAACTTTTCCAACAACACGATTCATGTTTACCAGTATCGCTTTTGATTAATCAATAATTTTATCGCAAAGTTGAAGAATGGATAGTTTTTTGGATAAAGAGTTTTTAGGCAACACGGTTTGGGATTACATGTGGGTGATTGGCATCATTCTTTTTGTTTTATTGCTGAACCGGTTCATTTCAAAATACCTTGCGATACTTCTTTCTAAAATTTTCAGGAGAACATGGAGAACCTTTGACCAGAAAAAATTTGTTGACCTGATCATTCATCCTCTGGGAATTTTTTTGGTGATTACGATTTCTATTGTTGCGCTGTATCGGCTTACTTTCCCTGAACAATACAACATCACACTTTACAAATACTCCGTTAAAACCATAATTCTATCTCTTGGCATCACTATTCAAATTGTTGTATTTATCTGGCTTCTGCTCCGTGTGATTGATTTTATTGCAATTGTTTTAGAGGCAAGGGCACTCAAAACAGACGACCAGGCAGATAACCAGTTAGTAGTTTTCTTTCGTGATTTTTTGAAAGTGATTATTGGAATCATCGGGCTGATGATGGTGCTGCATTTTGCTTTTAGCTATGACGTTAGCAGTTTACTTACCGGGTTAAGTATTGTTGGTGCTGCCGTTGCTTTGGCATTGAGAGAAAGTTTAGAAAACCTGATTGCTTCCTTTGTAATATTTTTTGATAAGCCATTTACAACAGGCGATTTCGTCAAGGTTCAAAATGTTTCAGGCAATGTTGAGAAGATTGGGTTGAGAAGTACAAGAGTAAGAACTACCGACAAATCCTATGTTACGGTTCCTAATAAGCAAATGGTGGATAGCATTCTCGATAATGTTACACTTCGTTCTCAAATAAGAGGTGAGATCAATTTATATGTGAACCAGCAAACGCCTCATGAAAAAATGAAACAACTTCTTGCCGAAATAAAAAAGCATTTATCATTGGTGAAAGAAGTGCAGTCGCACAATGTCTTTTTTAATGATTTCAGAGGACAGGCATTTGTTGTACTCATTGAATTTTTCACGCCTAATATTGATATGACCAGCTTCAATTCCATTAAGGATCAACTAAACCTTTTTATTCTCGAAACGATGGAGAAGTTGGAGATAAAAGTGACTCCTCCATAATTTTGAAGAGACCTGTTGCGGTACAAGTGTGCGACGCAAGAAAAGTTAAATAGCAGCAATGCAGTTTGGCTCATAAATAAAAAAATCTGTTTCAGAACGAGATTATAATTTCAGGGCTCACAGAATTTATTTCTTAGCAAGTATCTCGGCAAGATCTTTATCGAAGAGACCTGTATGCCCGTACTCTACTACCCTTCCCAACTCTTTCCCATTTTTCATCACGATTATTGTTGGAACATTGGTGATTCCGAAAGCCTCAGATAAATGCTGAATCGTTTTTTTGCTATGATCGACACCGAGCAGTGTAACACGATCTTGGGAAAGACCTGCGGCATCTGCTAAAACAAAAAACTTTGGCAGAACAAACTTTGTGTCTCCACACCAGGTGCCGCCAAAAGCTACAATATTGATGGAATCCCTGTTCGCTCTTAAAAGTTGCAAGGCATTCTGATCAGGTGTATATCCTTTCTGATTTTCTGCAAACCATTTAAATGAGCTGTCAGTAGCCAATTCCTGCTTTGTTATAAATCCTTTCAATACTTTATTTCCACTTGCATCCTGGCTGATTTCAGTTTGTGCAAATACGATTTGGGCAGAAAGGATTACCGCAGCTATTAATAAAAATTGCTTCATAGCGAGTATATTACTTCAAAATTAAGATGGTAAAAACAGCATCAAAGTTGTAGGCTGTTAAAGATGCTACAAATTGGCCTTTAGTTCCAGCAAAAAAGACCTCATCTTCTGTAAGGATTGGATCATTTCATACTTCGCCTGCGCCTGTTTATTTTTCTTGAGATAATCCTTTGCTCCCTCAATTGTAAATTTTCTACGGCGCAAAAGATCATGAATGAGTTGAAGATTTTTTACATCGGAAGGCTTGAAAAAGCGATCGCCTTTCCTGTTTTTGCGAGGCTCAATAATATCAAACTCATTTTCCCAATAACGAATGAGCGACGTATTCACTTTGAACATTCCAGCCACTTCCCCAATAGAATAATATTGCTTTTGAAAAAGAATATCATCTTCAGGAATTTCTACCTGTTCAATATCTGCTTCAAAATCTTTCAGTGATTTTCTTCCTCTTGTCGCTTTTGGTTTTGTTTGAGGAGGGAGATTACTTTGTTGTAAAACATTAGTTTGCTGCTGCGGAAGAACCTCGGGAGTTTTTTCTTCCCGCTGCTGACCAAAAAATTCAAAGGTTATTTGACTAAGGGACTTATCCATGACCGTATTTCAAATATAGTTATCCCAAACAAGATTTAGACCGTTGAAAAAAATTTGTGTAAAGAAAAATTGAAAATTGCAGTTGGATATCAATACTAATCGAAGCTTTGGTTAGATGCGCTTGCTCTCTTGAGAAGTTGGTCAAACTGCTGAGGGCTCAGATCATTATAGAAGAAATAAATCGGATCAAGTTTTTGCCCGTTCTTATGAACTTCATAATGACAATGCGGACCTGTGGATTTACCCGTGCTGCCAACGTATCCAATAAGATCGCCCCGTTTCACAGACTGGCCTTGCCTGACTTTTACACGAAACATGTGACCATACAATGTTTCATAACCATAGCCGTGATTGATGACCACATGATTTCCGTAACCACCATTGCTAAAACCTGCTGTTTTTACAACACCATCTGCAGTTGCATAAATAGGAGTTCCCTGCGGTGCAGTGAAATCCAGGCCTGCATGAAACTTCACTGTTTTATAAATCGGATCTATACGGTAACCAAATCCCGATGCAACACGATCAAGATCTTTATTGCTTACAGGTTGAATGGCGGGTGTACCAGCCAACAATTTTTCTTTATTGTTAATGAAACCTGCAATCTGTTTGTAAGATGCGTTTTGTGCAGCGATACGGTTCTTTAGACTGACAAGGGCTGTTGCAATGGAACGAACAAGCTCATTGTTGCTCATACTTTCTACTCGTGCAATTTCCTTTTGTTTTTCCAGGTAAGTAGCCCGTGCACTATCAGGCAATGGTGTTGCTTCAAAAATGCTGCGGTAGACACTGTTGTCTCTTTTTTCAAGTTCGGCCATTTTCATTTGAATCTGCACAACAGAATCACTCAGGTCCGACAGGTCTTCCTGCAATGCCTGGTTTTGAATTCGAAGAAATTTTTCATTTGGGGAACCTACAAACTGGAAAGCGAAATAAGAGATCAAAGCGGCCGTAACAAAGGCTGTGGCAAGAAAAGCAAATACTCTCAAAAGCTTCACTCTAAATGGAGTGACCAGTTTTTCATAGCGCAGTGTATGCGTATTGTAGTAATATTTGATTTTCTTCATAGCGGAAAATTGGAAGCTACCATACTGCCCAAGCTAATCGTTACCTTTGCCTGCCCGCAAAAAATGCGGAGAGAAACAAATATACTGGCATAAACCGCAAAAATCAATCTTTTATTGTGACGATGACAAGCGCAGAAACGAAGTTTGGCGGCGATAATCAATAAAATATTTACTTAGCGAAATTGCCAAACGAGTTCCGCGAGATAAAAAAATAAATCAAATGACATCGAGCGATATACGTCAAGGTTTTTTGGAATTTTTTAAATCGAAACAACATCATATTGTTCCTTCCGCTCCCATTGTAGTGAAGAATGATCCTACACTAATGTTCACTAATGCAGGGATGAACCAGTTCAAAGATTATTTTTTAGGAAATAAGCAAGCACCTTATTCACGCATTGCCGATACACAAAAATGTTTACGTGTAAGTGGCAAGCACAATGATCTTGAGGAAGTGGGTGTTGATACCTATCATCACACCATGTTTGAAATGTTGGGCAACTGGAGCTTTGGTGATTATTTCAAGAAAGAAGCAATTGAATGGAGCTGGGAGTTTTTGACAAAACTGTTGAGTATTCCAAAAGATAGATTGTATGTCACGGTTTTTGAAGGAGATGAAAAAGAAGGTTTGCCCAACGATGAAGAAGCACAAAATGAATGGAGCAAATGGATCGACGCGGACAGGATTTTATTAGGCAAGAAGAAAGATAATTTTTGGGAGATGGGTGATACAGGTCCGTGCGGGCCCTGCACCGAAATTCACATTGACAGCAGAACCGATGATGAAAGAAAAAAAGTTGACGGAAAAACTTTGGTGAATGCAGATCATCCTCAGGTGATTGAGATCTGGAACAATGTATTCATTCAATTCAACCGTTTGAAAGATGGAACTCTTGAACAACTGCCTGCAAAGCATGTCGATACCGGGATGGGGTTTGAAAGGTTAGTGAGAGTCATTCAAAACAAACAATCGAATTACGATACTGATGTTTTCACCGGAACAATTGAAAAGATTGGAGAGATAACAGGTCAGAAATATTCTTACGGTGATTCAAAATCAGATATTGCTTTCAGAGTTTTGGCAGATCATATTCGGGCCATCTCTTTCACTATTGCAGATGGACAATTACCATCAAACACAGGTGCAGGTTATGTGATCAGGAGGATTTTGAGAAGAGCTGTTCGATATTATTATTCTTACCTCAGTTATCAGCAGCCCCTGTTGTTTCAATTGCTTCCTGTTATTTCCAAACAATTTGAAAATGTGTTTCCTGAATTGCATAAACAGGAGCAGTTTGTTTCGAAGGTAGTCCGTGAAGAAGAAGAAGCATTTTTGAGAACCCTTGAAAAAGGATTAAAAAGAATAGAGGACATCATTTCGAATTCCTCAAAAAATATTGCAGGCAAAGATGCTTTTGAATTGTACGACACTTACGGATTTCCTTTTGACTTAACCAGGTTAATTGCATCGGAAAGAGGCTTAACGATTGATGAAGCTGAGTTCAATTTTGAAATGCAAAAACAAAAAGAGCGTTCCCGTGCCGCAACGGCAATTGATACGGAAGACTGGGTTGTTGTAAATGAAGGAAACACCAATGAGTTCGTAGGTTATGCTTCTTTGGAAACAGAAGCAAACGTTCTGCGTTATCGCAAAGTAAAAGCAAAGGGAAAAGAAGCCTATCAAATTGTTTTGGATAAAACTCCCTTCTATGCTGAAAGTGGTGGACAAGTTGGAGATACCGGCGAGTTGATGATTCAAAATGAAAAAGTAAAAATTGTTGATACAAAAAAGGAAAACGATCTCATTATTCATTTTGCAGAGAAACTTCCAACAGCTTTTAATGGAAAAGTGATTGCAAAGGTTGATGCAACAAAAAGAAAACATACAGCCATTCATCACAGCGCAACACATTTACTTCATGCTGCACTGAGAAAAGTTTTGGGAACGCATGTCGCTCAAAAAGGTTCTCTGGTAAATGCGGATTACCTGCGTTTTGATTTCTCTCACTTCAGCAAAATGACCGACGAAGAGATCAAAAAAGTGGAGCAAATTGTAAATGGAAAGATCAGGGAAAATATTCCGGTGGTCATTCGCTTTATGCCGAAAGAAGAAGCCATGAAGACAGGCGCAATGGCATTGTTTGGCGAGAAGTACGGCGAAACAGTACGAGTGGTCACAATCGATCCAGCCTACTCTATCGAACTATGTGGAGGAACACATATTGGTTCAACCGGGGAACTGGGCTTCTTCAAAATCACTTCCGAATCTGCAATTGCAGCAGGTGTTCGTCGTATAGAAGCGGTCAGCGGACTGTCAGCAGAAAAAATTATTAATGATCAACTACAACAATTCCATCAAATAAAAGAGGCACTTAAAAATCCGAAAGATGTTTTGAAAGCCCTTACTTCTTTGTCCGATGAAAACAGTTCGCTCAAAAAGCAAATTGAAAAGTTCGAACAGTCTCAATTGAAATCACTAAGCAATGAACTGGCTCAAAAAGTTCAATCTGTTAACGGAAGCAATTTTGTTGGCGAAGTAGTTGAAGTTTCCAACGCCGATGCTTTAAAGAAACTTGCATTCGAACTCAAACAAAAAATTCAGCAGCCTGTAATTGCTTTAGCATCAGCTATCGACAGCAAAGCAAGTGTTGTTCTCCTTGTAGACGACGCAGTTAGTCAGCAAAAAAATCTGGATGCTTCCACCATCATCAAACAAAAGATATCGCCTATAATTAAAGGCGGCGGCGGCGGACAAAAAACCTTGGCGACTGCAGGCGGACAGGACGTTTCGGCCCTATCTAAAGTGATTGAAACCGTTAAAGGCCTGCTTTAAACCTTTTATCAATTTAACATTTGCGAAAGTTTTCGTAATCAGAAAAATGCTTTTATATTTGATCTACGAAATTTAACGTAGTCAAATAAATTTTTCTGTTTATGAAACAAGACATCAAAAAAGGCTTGCTGATCGCAGGGATTGCATTACTCACCGTACCTTCTGCCTTTGCCCAAAAGGAAAAGGAGAAGACAAAAGAAGATAAAGACAACACTGAAAAAAGTGAAAAAATGCAAACCATTGTGATCACCCGCAATGGAAATGTAGATGGAAAAACAACCATTGAAATTGACGGCGATAAAGTGAAGGTCAATGGTAAAGATGCAAAAGACAACAAAGACGTCCATGTAAACGTGAACACCATTACTGGTGCAAACGGAAGAATGAGAATGTATAACCGTACGCCTGGCGGTGGCGCATGGGGTTTTAATATGGATGAAGATAAAATGTCTTTATTCAGCGAAGATGAAAACAGGGCAATGCTGGGTGTAACTACAGAAGGTGATGATAAAGGAGCAGAAATTCAATCCATCACAAAGGAAAGTGCAGCAGAAAAAGCAGGCTTGAAAAAAGGCGACATCATCACAAAAATCGGCGACAAAAAAATTGAAAGCAGTGATGATGTAACTGAAGCAGTACGCAGCCATAAACCGGGCGATAAAGTAGCAATTACTTACTTGAGAGATGATAAATCTCAAACAACAACTGCCGAGCTAACAAAGTGGAAAGGCATTCGCATGAATGCTGTATCAATTCCCCGTGTTCAAATAGAAGGATTAGATCGTCAAATGGAAGGATTTAACCAGCAATGGAAACAAATGGGCCCCAATGAACCTTTCATAGCTTTTGGCCGTCCAAGACTTGGTTTATCTATTCAGGATACTGAAGATGGTGTTGGCGTAAAGGTGTTGGACGTAGATGATGAAAGTCCGGCCCATAAGGCAGGCATAAAAGAAGATGATGTTATTCTTGCAATAGACGATACCGATGTAAAAGGCACCGATGATGTTCTAAAGGTAACGAGAGCGGCTAAGGACAAGAATTCTTATAAGTTCAAAGTAAAACGTGGAGGTTCTACTCAAACTATTGAAGTGAAGATCCCACGCAAATTGAAAACAGCAGACCTGTAAATAAGGTCCAGGACGAAAGGTTGAAGGTAGAAGGCGCAAAAACCCTACACCGTCAACCCTACATCTTTCACCTTCTTAATAGTTCTTATTTCTTATGTGCATCAACCCCGGTTCTTTCCAGAATCCGGGGTTTTTCATTAACAAAAGGCTATGGCAAATGAGCTAAATTTGCCCGATGCAGAACATGGATCAATATGAAATTGTGGTAGGACTTGAAGTGCATGCCCAGTTGCTTACGGGAACAAAATTGTTTTGTGGAGATACAACCGAATTCGGCAAAGAGCCAAACACCCAAATCAGCGTTATTTCACTTGGTTATCCCGGCACTTTGCCCAGGCTTAATAAAGAAGCTATTTCTTTAGCGATTAAATTAGGATTGGCCTGCAATTGCCAGATTGTTCAGCATAACTATTTCGCACGCAAAAATTATTTCTACGCTGATCTTCCAAAAGGTTATCAAATCTCCCAGCATACAACCCCAATTTGTAAAGGCGGTTTTTTGGAAATAGCTGTTGGAAAAGAAACAAAAAAAGTTAGCCTCAACAGGATTCACATTGAAGAAGATGCAGGCAAAAGTTTGCATGATGAAGAAAGTGATTTCTCAAATCTTGATTTTAACCGTGCCGGAATGCCTTTGCTCGAAATTGTGACTGAACCTGATTTGAGAAGCGCTGAGGAAGCATTTGCTTATGTAACTACTTTAAGAAAGCTAGTGAGACATCTTGGTGTGTGCGATGGCAACATGGAACAGGGAAGCTTGCGATGCGATGTGAATATTTCTGTTCGGAAGAAAGGTGAACAAAAACTGGGGACTAAAGTTGAGATCAAGAATCTTAACTCCATCCGTTTTATAAAAAAAGCAATTGAGTTTGAAACCCAACGTTTGATCGATCTTTCTGAAAAAGGAAAAACAATTTTACAGGAAACAAGAGGCTTTGACGAAAACAGTTTTACAACGTATTCTATCCGTACAAAAGAAGACGAAGATGATTACAGGTATTTTCCGGAACCTGACCTTCCTCCATTTTTCATTTCAAATGAAATGATTGAAAAGATAAGGAGTGAGATGCCTGCTTTGCAAACCGAAGTGAAAGAGAAATTAATCAGCTATTACCGGTTAAGTGATTACGATGCCGACCAATTATCAAATGATACTGAATTAAGTAATTTCTTTTTTGAACTTGCAGATCAAACTAAAAACAATAAGGCTTCTGCAAATTGGACGCTTGGTCCTATCAGGAATCATTTGTTGTCCAATGAAGTTTCTATTGATGAAACCAGTCTTCAACCTGCAGCGATAACTGAACTAATTCAACGGATAGATGAAGGGGCGATCAGTTATGGCATCGCCACGCAAAAAATTTTCCCGGCAATCATAAGTAATCCTTCTTTAAATATTGGCAAGTTCATTGAAGAAAACGACCTGCAAATCCAGACATCTCAAACCGAGATTGATAATTTAATAGATGCTGCACTCAATAAACATTCGGAGAAAATACCGGAATACAAAAAAGGAAAGAAAGGTTTGATCAGCTTATTTGTTGGCGAAGTAATGAAGCTTTCAAAAGGTAAAGCAGATGCAAAATTGGTTACTGAAAAAATCATTGAAAAATTAAAAGCTTAATTGATGAGGAAAATTCTTTTTGCGGTGCTGATTTTAGGAATGGTATCCTGCACTTCAAAATCGGGGAATTCATTTACAGTTGAAGGGACAATCAAGAACACACATTCAGATATGATTTACCTCGAACAGAACCTTCCTAACCAGGAAAGGCCATTGATCGTAGATTCTTCGAAGATCAGTTCCGATGGAAAATTTAATTTAACAACCACAACAAAGGAAGAAGGCATTTATAGTTTAAGAGCAGGCAATGCAAAACTGCCATTCGCTGTGTTGATCAATGATTCAAAGAAACTAACGATCAATGCAGATCTCTTTAACCGCCCGGCAATTTACACCGTAAGCGGATCAAAAGCGAGTGAAGAATTAATGAGGTTCGATAAAATGATCGGAGAAAAATTAGAGTCTTTGTCTCGTTATAGCCAACATTACGATTCTTTATCCCGAATTAAAACGGTAAATGCAGATGAAAGAAGAACGATTGATAGCCTGATAAGAATCGATTCATCCGGTTATGAAAAAACTGCCCAGGAAATGAAGAATAATGTTACGGGTCTTACAGAAAAAAATATTAGCCCTTCCCTTACAACTTATGCTGTTACAACCTATCAGCAACTTGCCGATCAATACGGAATAAGAAGTCTTACTCCTACAGAAGTTACAGAGATCGTCAACCGGGCATTGACAAAATTTCCTGAAAACACAACATTGCTCGACTGGAAAAAAACGTTGCGTCCCGGCAAAGCTCCTGAATTTACAATGGCAGATACAAGTGGTAAACCTGTTTCTCTTTCATCCTTCAAAGGCAAATATGTGTTAGTTGATTTTTGGGCAAGCTGGTGCAGACCATGCAGACTCGAAAACCCGAATGTTGTAGCCACATTCAACCAAAACAAGGATAAAAATTTTACGATTCTTGGTGTTTCATTAGACACAGCAAGACAGGAATGGATGAATGCTATACATACTGACGGATTAAACTGGAATCATGTTAGCGATTTAAAAGGCTGGTATAATGAAGCCGCTTCCAAATATGGAGTGCAAAGCATCCCTTATAATTTTTTAATGGACCCTGAGGGAAATATTATTGCAGAAGATATAAGAGGAAGAGAGTTGGGTAATACTTTAAGTAAGTATTTGAAATAAAAACTGCTTTCATAAAAAAATAAAAGCTGCTCAAATGAGCAGCTTTTATTTTAAAGCTTTACCTCTGGAATTATTTATTCAAGTTAGGATTATTAAGAACTTCCGCCTGCGGAATCACAAATGTGAGTTTATCATCGTTCCATGGGAAGCTTTGTCCCGCATAAAACAAGTGATTAGCACCTCTTACAACACTTTCTTTCAAACGTTTCATTGCGAGATAAGATTTACCTTCTCCCCACAACTCAACACGTTCCTGGAAATAAATTTCATCAATAAGTGCCTGGCCTGATAAAGCATCAATGTAAGTCAGGTCAGTAATTCTATCCGCCAGGTAGGTCTTAAGGGCTGTTCTGGCATTAGCGTCTTGTCCAAGACGGGCTTTTGCTTCTGCATTCAGTAAATAGAATTCATCGGAACGCATGTAAAGCAAATCGGTAATAACCTGGCGCTGGCCACCAATAACACGGTTTGGATCAAAAAACTTATTACGCGGCTGAAGGTTAGTTGAACTGAATTGTCCTTTCCTTATGTCATCAGCATGGATAGCATTGTATAATCCCCTATCAATGGTTTTTGGATCGCCTGCCCATGCATAGCTATAAGTATAAACATCCACCTGTCCCCACCAGGAGATCAGGTTAATGCCCTGAGCCAAGGTAAGATCAACACCCCACATCCAGCTTGGAGAAGCAACATTATTGAAGCCTGCTGTTGTGCCGTTAGACCCGGTGTAAACTACATAAGAAGCTGTAGTTTTCGGATAAGCAGTCATGATATCAGATGTAAGAGTAACAACCTGAGTTAAATCAGCCTGTGTACCTCTTGCTGCAAGAACATAAGCCAACAGTCCTTTAGCTACGTTCACATCCACCTGATCTTTCGATGTTCTTGTAAAACCAGTTAGCAATGAAATACCAGAGGTAAGGTCATCAATCATTTGATCATAAATGGCTTTGGTAGTTGCTTTTGGTTGATTAGCCATTTTCGAATCAGCAGTTGTATAGAGCGGTAAAATTTTAGCGCTGCCATCTCCATAACCTTTGGCATACAATTGACTTAAATAGAAATAGCCATAAGCTCTCATTGTTTTTGCCTGTCCCATGGTGTACTTGTTTCCCGGAGTTGTTGGAACAACGCTATTGCCACCAAGGATGTCAATGATTGTATTTGCACCAAATACGATTCTATAATAATAACGCCATGGAATGTAATCTTCGTTCCTGGTGAAATCTACTGGTGCAGTGTAGTTGGCAACAGGCGTATACCAACCGTAGTTTACGCCGGCCAACACCATGTCTGATTGCACCATATCACTATAAATGTCCACGCCCCTGTGGCCAAAGTCATCATGTCCTGTTGTACCACCGACCCCGGGTGTAAACATAGTAGTATATAAACCGGCAATACTACCGTTCAATAATTTTGGATCCTGTGCAGCAGCAGCACCCAGTTGCTCAGGAGTTGTGAACTGGGTCGGCTGAACCTCCAAAAATTTCTTTTTACAGCTTGTTAGCACCCCGGTGCCTACTACAACAAGCAATAATAAATATTTTGATTTCATACCTTTTTAAATTTAGAAATTAGAATTTAAGTTTTGCACCAACTGTAATGGTTGACAACGGAGAATAACGATATGTGTTAGATTCCCCTGCTTCGGCAGTAGAAGGATTGAAACCTCTTCTTGCAGTATGAAGCCAAAGATTGTCCCCTGATACAAAGAATGATGCGTCATTGATTATACCAATACGTTGAGAAATGTTAGATGGAAGCGTGTAGCCTACACGAATATTATTTAAAGCAAGATAATTTGCTTTAGTTAGGAAGCGGGTAGACACGGACGCTACGTTTTGGTCTGTAGTTGCATTATTTGAAATACGAGGAACATCAGTAATATCACCCGCCTTTTTCCATGCACGCCTGATATCTGTGCTCCAGTTATTTGTTCCAATTGCACCATTCGCCATCAATCCCGCATATGCATAATCATATGACCATCCACCAAAACTGTATAGTGTTTGAACACTTAACTCAAATCCTTTGTACCCTGCTCTTAAATTTACAGCACCTCTTATATCAGGAATTGCAGACTTTTCATTGTAGTACAAAGTGGCTTGAGAGTAAGTTTTAGTGACACCAGTTTTTAAGCTGCCTTTTTTATCTGGATTAGCTCCATAAAAAGCTTCCAGGTCAGTCACCTGCTCACCGGCATCAAAACTATTATTACTGTTCAAGTCCTGATAATAAACAGTCCAGGTGCTTCTTCCATCAGCAGGATCAACACCGGCGTAATTACGGATATAATAATCATAAATTGAGTGGCCTTTTGCCCAGGCATAAGGGCTTTGCACATCGATTATTTTTTCCTTGCTTGTTGAAGGATCGATTGGCATTGTTGTGATCTTGTTTGAGAAATGTTCGCCGTTAATGCCCAAATCAATGAAGTAGTTCTTGGTTTTAAGAATATGACCATTAAGTTCGAACTCTATACCCTGGTTTCTCAGTTGACCGTCATTCACCGTAATTAGAGCGTAACCATTTGACGGACCCACTCTTCTTTGGAAAACAAGGTTACCTGTATTCTTTACATAATAGTCAACGCTACCATCAAGGAAAGTACCCAAGCGGAAATCAGCACCAACCTGGAACATTTTCGATTCTTCCCACGTTAGTTCAGGATTACCTGGAACTGGTACACCAAACGAAGGATTGTTATTTAAGTTACCGATAGAAATATTGGTATAACCGGGATAGAAACCAAGTCCTTGCTGATCACCCAATACACCATAACTTGCTTTTAACTTAAGGTAATTAAGAAGCTTGGTATTTTTTACAAAGTTCATCTTAGTAACTACCCAACCTAAACCAACAGAACCAAACGTACCCCAGGCATTACCTTTTATGAAACGTGATGAACCATCTCTTCTGATGGTACCGGATACAAAATAAGTTCCCTCGTAATCATAGTTGGCCTGGCCAAAATAGCTTTCCAAACGGTTTTGATTATCGTAAGAGCTAGAAGTCGGATTAATAACGATAGCATTTGAAAGTTCAAGGCCATAGTTATCAACCAAATTATATCCCGATGCAGTAGATGTGATCAGTTTGTACCTGGTTGCTTCATGAGCAGCCAATACTTCTAAATTGTGTGAACCGAAACGTTTTGCATAACGAAGCATGTTCAAAAAGTTAAGATTCAGCATCTCATCTTTTTGCTGAAAAATGGAACCGTTTTGAGAGGCTGCCGAACCATAAAATTTGTTGTTGCGGCTCCAATAATCCTGGTTATAATATTGAACACCGAGGCGGTTTTCCAAGGTGAGGTTCTTGGTAAACTTAAGGGTTGCCGAAGTATTACCTGTCACATCATTACGAATCGTTCTTAATGTATTCAGGTTAGCATCTGCAATAGCATTTGTCAGAGAACCAAACCTTCTTGTAGATACTCCGTTAGTTGATCCATAATCGTACACATAACCTCCAAAAATCGGATCCACTACTTTGTTACCCGTGGCGTCACGAAGGAATAAAGGATAGATTGCAGGGATGTTATCTACAAACCAGAATACACTGTTTGAATTTGAAGCCTGGCCATTATTGTTAATTTTGGCATTTGCATAGTTCAGGTTGAAACTTGTGCTAAGCCATGATTTTACTTCATGGTTCAAATTTATCCTGCTGCTCAAACGACGATAATCTGAATTGATGGAATAACCGATATCATTCAAATAGCCAAAAGATGTAAAATAGTTTGTGCGGTTGTCGCCACCTCCAAACTGCAGGTTGGCCTCTGTTCTATTAGAAGGCTGAAATGCATAATCCGACCATCTCTCCGGAGTAAATTTGCGGGTAACACCTTGTCTTACCTTTCCTGTTGTGGAATCAATCAAGGCTGCGCCATTGGCTGCATTCCACATATTTGTTGCAGGATCAATTCCAATTGAAGAGAACAGGTTGTTGTTGGCGTATGTTCTAGGATAGGCGTTGTTAATTGAAACACCATAGTTATACATAGCTTGCCAACTCAACTCAATGTATTCTTCAGGAGAAGTTATCACATCATAGCGAGGCAAAATAGCCCTGTTGCTTCCGTATTTAACATCAGCAGTAATAAAGGATTGCCTGCTCCGCCCTGTTTTGGTGGTGACAACGATAACTCCGTTCGCACCTCTTGAACCATAGATGGAAGTAGCGGCTGCGTCTTTTAATACAGTAACAGAAGCTATATCCTCAGGATTGATATCACCTATAGCTCCTGAAAAAGGAATACCGTCAACCACATAAAGAGGAGAGCGGTTACCATTAACAGAGCCAATACCACGAATACGTATTGTAGCAACGGTACCAGGTTGACCGGAAGTGTTAATTACTCTTACTCCAGCTACTTCGCCAGCCAACGCTTGCGATACGTTGGATACACTTTTGTTGGCTAATTGCTCGCCGGACACTTGTTTTGCAGAACCGGTAAATGCTTCCTTTGTAGTGCTGGTATAACCAACTACAACAACTTCCTGCATATTGGTTGTTGAAGCTGATAATGAAACAGAGTAAGAATCGCCAGACGTCAAACTTATTTCCTTGTCGGCCATACCAACAGAGGAAACAACTAAGGTTTTTGCATTTGCCGGAACAGACAAACTGAAAGAACCTGTATTGTCTGTTGACGTACCAATTGTGGTACCTTTTAAAATTACGGAGGCATTGGGGATTCCATTCCCTTTTTCATCGGTTACCTTCCCGGTAATAGTTCTGTTTTGAGCTAAAAGCTGAGCACTGATGAGCAACATGCCCAGCATGATGAAAAGAAGTCTTCTCATGTGTTGTTAATTATGATTGTTTAAATAATGACAATTGTGTTTACAGTTAGTTCATAAGGATACTTGGAAAACAGTCAATAGACAAAGAAAGACTAAAATTTGTTCAGTTTAGCTGCATGAATATCAACGTTAACGGCAAATTTTGGCGGAATTGTCAGAAATCAATTTTTATAATGTATCATTTGTTGATTTTTACGTCAATTCACTTGAATAAAAAAGCTGGCCCTGTTTTAATGAACCAGCTTTTTTAGTTGAAATTAAAAGACTTACCTGTTTATTATCATGGCATAATTTCCTTTCCACAAGGCAGCCTGACCCGGGCCGAAATAATTTTCGATAATAATGTCCACAACCAATGAGATACGGTTATTACAAACCGAAAACTTATTAGGCTGGTTAGGGGAGGTGCGTATAGAAACCGGCTGCCCGGCTGCATAGCTTACTCCTGTCAATTGTCTTGCTATCACAACTTTTGTATTCGTTGCATCTGTCCAGTCGAAAGTTGCCGTTACTGCTCCAAACCAATCCCATAAATTATTAATCGTAGCTGTAGCAGTTTTTGCACCGGTCATTGTAAAATTGCTGACGGTAACCGTGTATTTTGGATCGTCCGCGTCAACAGCATTGGCATAAGTTCCCGCCATCGCATTAATGTTCTCAACATCTCCGTCGAAGCAAGGTCCCCTCATGAACAAAGTGTACACACTATTGTATTCCTCTGTATTTGCTCCTTTGGCATCCTGGATGCGAAATATCAAAGTGTCCTTTTTCCCTGCCTGGTAATTGGTATAACTACCTGTTACGGTTATACTGTCAACAGCTTTACCAGCAGGAATGGTTATTTTGTTTGAGTTCAACGTATAATCAGTTCCCTGTTGAGCACCGGTTGGTGATGTTACACTCACGGAAATGGTCCTGTCAACATTTGACACTGTGGTAAAACCCACGGGAATCTTCCAGGTTACCCCTTGCCCTGTGATGAAATAAGTACCTCCTGTTTCATTTGTGAAATGTGCTATCTCAGGTGGTGTTTTAACAGAAGTGTCTTTCTTACAACCGGCGATAACGGCAGTAAGAAGAACAGAAGCTGCTGTCAATCTTAATATCCAAGTTAGTTTCATTGTTATATTTTTTGTTCAGACAAATAATGATTAGTAGTTCGGATTTTGCTGAGCATTCGGATTTGCTTTTGTTTCGTGTTGAGGCAAAGGCAAAGCAAAATGATAATCGTTGGCAGGTAAATTTTGCCAGCTTGTACTTTGCACATCCGAAGCGTTACGATTGATTGGTAATCCTTTCCTTTTCAAATCAAAAAAGCGGAAACCTTCGAAACACAATTCCTTAAAACGTTCGTCCATGATCGCATTCACAGCTTCATCTTTTGCGGCAAAGCTTACATTGGTGTAACCAGTAATGCGGGCAGCTCTTACTGCATTTAGATCAGCAGCGGCTTGTGTTAACTGGTTAGATTCAGCATATGCTTCTGCCCTTGTCAGGTACATCTCGGAAATCCTGATGATCTTCTCATCATTGATCTGAGGTCCACTTGATGATCCGGGATATTTGATCACTACAGAAGTGTCACCACCAATAGCACCAAAGAAAGTGGAATAGCGTATATCACTTGCTTTATTGAATTGGTTCTTCAACTTATCAGAGGGTTCAAAGAATACATCTCCGTTTGTATCTCTCCACAACAATTGAGGAGTAGCCTGGTTTCTGTATTTCCATATTGTTTCTGATTCGTTGCCATCGGTCCAGTAGTTTTGATAAACGCCGCCGGTGGCTAAAGTTTTACCAGAGAAATTGATGGCATCAGTTGCAAAACTGATGGCTGCTGTATAATCTCTTTTCAACAATGCAACTCTTGCCTGGTAACCAGCAATAGCAGCTTTACTCAAGCGAACTACGTCTGTTGGAGCATTTGGAAGATTGGATTCATTTCTTGCCGCAGATAAATCAGATTCGATCTGCGTAACTACCTCGCCTACCTTGTTTCTTGCAGGCTTTGCAGTAATGTCCGACTTCAACATGATAGCTACGCCCAGTGCATTGGCGTCATATCCGCTCGGCATAAAACGTATCAACAATTCGTAATGAGCCACGCCTCTCAAACCAAGCAATTCTGCTTTGATCTTTGCTTTTCTTGCATTGTCTGCAGGTGTACCTGCCGGGATATTTTCAATAACCTCTAAAATGCGGTTAAGCCTGTCCAACATAACATAATACCTGGCGAAATCTGCATTGTGCTCACCTTCAACTGACGAATACTGCCATTTGAAAGTAAACTGACCCTGGCCCCTGTTTTCGTTTGAAATTTTTGCTTCATCAGCAAGAATAGATGCGATATAAATTTTGCCATCAGGGTTTGCTGAATTGGCGAGATTATTCGCAGCATATACGCCCATCAAACCTTTTTCAATATCATCTACAGAAGTATAAGCCTTGGAAATATCTATAGAATCTGTCGGTAGCAGCTCCAGGTTCTTTTTGCACGAGCTTACTACAACGGCAAATGCAATTATAGGGATGAATATTTTTTTCATATTGATCATTAACATTGTTATTTAAAATTCACGTTTAAACCAAGTGTGTAAATTCTTGGAGTAGGATACTCGTACGCCGCAATGTTGTTGTCGTCTTCAGGATCGAAACCGGTCCATTTTGTCCATGTGTAAAGGTTCTGTGCCTGGACAAAAATTCTTGCACCGTTCAAAACTTTGGTTGAATTCAACAATCCTTTTTGGAAATTGTAACTCAAAGTCAGGTTTCTGAAACGAAGGAATGATGCATCCTGAACGTCCTTAGAAGAAAACTGGCGTTGATACAAAGGCGATTGGATATTTGTTACATCACCGGCTTTTTGCCATATGGTGAGCATTTCTTTTCTAAGATTGAATCCTTGTAGTGCAAATGCAGAATTCAACTGGAAGAAATCCTGGTTGTTATACCTGCTAAAGCCTTCCTGGAAAGTAAATAAACCATCTAACTGGAATCCTTTAAACTTCAGGGAAGTATTAAAGCCTCCAATCCATGGAGCATTGTAAGTTCCGAATTCAGCAACTGCGTCATCATCACTGTAAACATTGGTAACTTTTCCATCTTTTGTATAATACAATGGAGCACCGGTTGCAGCATCCACACCAGCCCATTTTACAGCATAGTGAGCACCAATTGGCAGGCCTACACGAACGATCTCAGTGCCCTGTGGAAATTCTTTCACTTGCCCAAGACTTACAATCTTGTTTTTATTATATGCTACGTTTCCACCAACTGTCCACGTGAAATCATCCGTCTTGACAACATCAGTCGTCAATTGTAATTCCACACCACGGTTTTGTACTGTCGCGGCATTTATATTGTTATCAGAAAAACCTGTTTCAAAGGGAATTTGCTGATCAACCAAGTTGTCATATCCTCTCTTGTTATAAATATCTATGGAACCGACGATGCGATTTTTGAAAAAGCCAAAGTCAACTCCAAGATTAAGAGTGGCAATCTTCTCCCATTTCAAATTTAGATTACCTGCATTTGAAGGAATAATTGTGGAACCGCTATTGTAAGTGCCACCTCCATATAAGGGAAGATATCCGAAATTACCAAACGGAAAACCATCAGCGTTTGCGGAAGTACCATAGGAAAGGCGTACTCTCAGGTCACTTACTTTACTCCATGCGTTTGCAAAATTTTCTTTCAGCACTGCCCATGTAACACCACCGGCATAGAAGTTTTGCCAACGGTTTTCTTCAGGCAATTGAGAAGAAGCATCTCTTCTGATAGAACCGTTGAAAGTATATTTTCCCGCAAATGTGTAACGCACTAACGCCATTCCTGCATACAAAGCTCTTCCTGTTTTGCTGCCACCAATAACCGGAATTAAGAGATTGTCTTTGGTTCCTGGGGTAATAGCAGCTGGAGTATTTAAACGTTTTACATCAATACCATAACCGGTGTAGTTGAAAGCTTGTTGTTTTTCTCTTGTGTATTCAGAAATCAACTGAACATCCACATCATGCTTTTCAGCAAAAACTTTATGATAGCCACCATTTATACGAACAATGCTTTGAAGGAAAGAAGTATTGCCATTTCCGTAAGAGCCTTGCCCTGTAGTTGAACCGTTTCCGGGTCCGGTTGGGAAACCTGCAGCATTGGATGCGTAAGTATTGGGGTATACAGAACGCTCTGTAGTTGTAGTTCTATAGTCGATACCTGCAAATCCGCCAAGGCTGATATTTTTAGTGATATCATAGTTAGCGCTCATGCTACCAAGTAATTTCAACTGGTCACTTAAGCTAGATGTTTGGAAGAAACGAGCATAAGCATTAGGACCAACACGACCCGAACCGGTGGCGTAACTACCATCTGCATTGTACAATTGCTGGTAAGGCAAAGCAAGGTAGGTAGCAGCAAAAGCATTAGCAAGCGTTATCGAGTTTTCGGACTCAATAAAATTCCTGCGGGTATATCCAGCGGAGCTATTAAATGAGAAAGTAAGCTTATCAGTTTTACTATCTACATTAGCTCTTACAGTATACCTTTTTAAATCAGATCTCTCTCCGATTCCGTCTTCACTGTAATATCCGCCAGAAAGGAAATAACGGGTAGCGTCAGATCCGCCTGATAAATTCAGGTCGTGACTTTGGAAAGATCCAGTACGTTGAAACACATCTTTCCAATTGGTATTGATAGAACGCAAACTATCCAGTGTGCGGTCATACTGTGCTAATGTAGCAGCAGGCAAACCAGCATTTGCAGGATTGTTTCTTGAATAAGCCCATCCAGGTAAATTGATAGTAGGCAAAGCCTTACCAAGCATCTCCTGGAACTGTAACAGCTCTGCAGAATTCATCATATCAAAATTTTCCTGGCCCGGCTGTGTAACACCGAATTGACCATTATAAGTAACAGCTGTTTTACCGGCTTTACCTTTTTTAGTTGTTGCGATGATTACACCGTTTGAACCGCGGTTTCCATATTGGGCTGTTGCCACAGCATCTCTTAATACATCAACACTTTCAAAATCATCAGGATTGATGGATTGAAAAACGCCTTGTTCAACAGGCATTCCATCAATAACATATAAAGGTGCATTACCTCCATTTATGGATGAAGCACCCCTGATTTGTACCCTGGCAGAAGTACCCGGCTGTCCGCTACCACTCGTAACCAACAAACCAGGCGCCTTACCCTGCAAAATTTGATCGAAAGAAGCAGAAGGCACGAAATTCACTTTATCACTTGTGATTTTTGTAGCCGATCCCGAGTACTCTGATCTTTTTATACGCTGGTAACCGGTTACCACAACTGTACTCAACGTAGAATTATCTGCTAACAGCGTAACGCTTACCGTTCCCTGTGCGGGAATAGCCACTGTTTGAGATACAAAACCAACTGAAGATATCTGCAATGATTTAGCAGATAAAGGAGCCGATAAATTAAAGACGCCCCTGGTATCTGTAGTTGTTCCTGATTGTGTTCCAACTACCCTAACTGAAACATTTGGTACTGGCTGACCATTGACGTCCAACACAGTCCCGGAAACATTTCGACTTTGAGCGAGAAGCTGAGCACTAAAAATCAACATGCCCAGCACGAAGAAAAACAGCCTTCTCATGTGTTTAGATTATTGTGATTAAAAATGTACGTGGTAAAAAAAACAGTTTAGTTATCTGATAAAAAGCAATAACAAGGCTATCGATCTGGCTTTCATTTCGAAAGCAGATCAAGCCTTTGCAGATGTCAGACTCCATCAGTTGTTACACATATATCCTCCTCTTGTTTTGCAACAAGCAACCGATCACAGTCAGCGCTTTTGGAGTAAAACACCAGACACTCTTGAATCCGTAAAGTTGTGGAATGAAGTGGTCTAAGATCAAAATACCCTCAAAACCATTCTGTTTAGCAAAACAAATATCGTTGAAAACAAGTGAATTATTGTTGAGCGAATGAAATTATTTAAAAAAAATGTACAGTATAAAAGACATGAACAGCTTAAAATAGGAAAACCCCTTACTTGTTGTAAGAGGTTTTCCTTGAAAAAATAAATAGCAGTTTAGTTATCTGTCATCAAATGATTCAATGACATTTCATCAGCCGAAATTGGCCAGATATAAGGTTGCGGACCGGCTGCAACTGCCGGAGCAGATCCTTTTGCAGGGAAAGTTTGCATTAACCGTACAATGTCGAAATCCCTTAATCCTTCTCCCAAAAACTCTATTCTTCTTTCGTTCAAAATTGCAGCAATCAACGCTGCCTGCGTCGTCGGCGCAAGTACTGTTGCCGGATCTGAACGCTGGCGAACTGCATTTAGCAATGCCAAGGCTCTTGCATCAACACCGGTTGTATTTGTTCTTGCCAGCGCTTCCGCAAGGTTCAACAATACTTCAGAATAACGAATTACTGGTGCCCAATCGGTGTACGGCGAAGGTGCATTGAACTTGGTGTTAAGATATGATTTACCAGATACGACTGCATTAAAACTTCTTCTCGCATCTGTGGCTGTCCATCCTGCATCAGCAATAATGCCTGCCGGATTTAACGAAAATTCCCCGTTACCTGTCGTCTTGGACCAATAATAACCAAGCTGGTTTTGGGTACCGGGATTGTCGCCGCCCGTTGATGTCATTGGCACTGACAATATCGATTCCACTGAGGTGTAAGGGGTTCTGAAAACATTGACGATGTTTGGGTTTAGCGCATGAGGTACTCCTGTTGTTGCAGTGAAAGGTGCATTTGTTGACACGATCTTGTTTGCTTCTGTAATCACATTAGCGTACTGCTGCATCGCAAGGTATATCCTTGTTTTAAGAGCAATAGCCGTATTGCGATGTGCACGAGTTGTTCTCAGCGAAGCCTGTGACGTACCGCTATAATCTAATGGCAAATTCTGTTCTGCAAAATTCAGGTCAGACAGAATTTGAGCATAAACCTCCGATACTTTGCTTCTGGCAAGATCAGAGTAACCGAAAGTTACTATACCGCTCAAACGCAAAGGTAAACCTGGGTTGTTTCCATTATTATCGGCATAAGGTTTTGCATAGAACTGCAAAAGCCAGTAATAGCTTAAAGCCCTTACCAATTTTGCTTCACCAAGGTAATTGTTAGACAAAGTAGTACCGACAACTGCGCTCCCTTTTGCGGCCATACCATCAATGAAAAGGTTGCACAGATTTATCACATAGTAAGCCTGAGACCAGCAATTCTTAATGAAGTTCTGCGAAGTGCCGGTTGCGTTCATCAGCCAAACGTCATATCCTGTAACGCCATTGGTAGTTTCATTTAAAAAATCTTCCCCTCGAATATCTCCTGCGATTTGTGCACGGCCACCATAAAAACTTCCTGACTTCAAAGCGCCGTACAACGAGTTTACCTGGTTTGCAATACGAGCCGGCGTTTCAAATGCATTTTCAAGTATCACTGAAGTTTGAGGAACAGGATTTAAATATTCCTTTTCCTTTTTGCATGAAGTGGAAAAAAGTAGCATTCCCACTCCAGCAGAGAACATATATTTTAATTGCTTTTTCATTTTTGTTTTCGTTTAGACATTAGAAATTCAGGTTTACACCAACTGTAATGGTGCGTCCGTTAGCGATCGTGTTCCTGTCAATTCCTTGCCCTGTATTTGTATTTCCATTGGATGAAACTTCGGGGTCAGGGCCTGGATATTTTGTTATGATGCCGAGGTTTTGTCCGCTTATATAAAACCTAAGAGAGCTGACCCTCGCCTTGCTCAAGATAGTTGCAGGGATGTTATAGCCAATGGTAACATTCTTCACCTTTACAAAATCACCTTTGAAGGCATTGTATGACATTGGTAATGCAGACCCGTTAGAGACATTATCACCATACATTGGTTTTGGAACAGTAGTAACATCGCCGGGCTTTTTCCAGGCTTGCAGTACATCTCTGTCGTTATTCCAAAATCGCTGATCATGCAAACCGGCATTCGAACCATAATAAACCCAGAAGCCGAATTGATAGGTGAGTAGTACATCAACATCAAAATTTCCATAGCGGAAACTATTATCCCATCCACCAATTATTTTCGGAACCGTATTTCCAAACATCACCCCGTCTTTTGCCTGTGTAACACCAACGCCAATCGGTTGACCAGGCTCGGAATATCTGGTACCATCTGGATTTATCCAGTTGTAAATACCTGCACCAGTATTTTGATAGAAAGAATATAACACTGGCTTACCTGCTTTATTCAAAAGAATTCTTCTTCCCGTTGCAGGATCAACACCACCATTGCGAACAAGCCACAGGTATCCAACGGAATACCCAACAGCTGTGCGGCTCACTGTTTCAAGACCTGATGTTGACGTAAGCACCTCCGTTAAGCCAGGAGCGAGAGATGTTACTTCGTTTTTATTATATGAGAAATTAACTGTCGAGGTCCAGTTGAAGTTTGCTTTTCTTAACGGAACGCCGGTTATTGAAATTTCAACACCCTTATTATACATCGTTCCAACATTCTCTAAAACGTTGGTTGGCAAACCTGCCGATGGTGCCTGCGGTACACTTAAAATAAGATCACTGATGTTATTGTAATAGTAAGCGATATCACCCGACAAACGGTCCTTCCATAATCCGAATGAAACTCCCACATCTGTCTTTTTACTTGTTTCCCATTTCAACTTATCGTTCCCTGCCTGGTTAAAGATTAAAGTTGGAAGCCCGCCATATAAGCCCGAGCCATAGGTGGAATAGATTGCATAATCTCCAATTCCGTTAACGTTTCCAACAGTTCCATAACTGCCTCTGATTCTAAATGAATTAAAGACGTTGTCTAACCCTGCTGAAGTCCAGAAACCCTCTTTCGAAACGTCCCAGCTGGCGCCTGCCCCCCAAAAAACATGCTTCTTCGCAGCTACTGCAGAATATTCATCCTGCCTGAGATTAGCAGAAATAAAATACTTTTTATTGAAATCATAATTTACCCTTCCGAAGAAAGATTTTAGATAATTCTCTCCATAAGCTAATCCAGCTGTATTCGGTGTAACAAAACCAGCTTGTATCACAGTATAAACAGGGTCAGAAAGAGTTTGGCGGGTCAAGCCAAATCCAACACTCGTTCTCCTGTTCTGTTCATTTCCTATAAGGAAACTGGTACTGTGCTTTCCGCCAAAAGTGTAATCTGCCTGTAGTGTGTTGTCCCAAATCCATCTTTTATACTTCCCTTCAGTACTTGTAGCGTCACCACCTGTTGAAAATGCGTCACCGTGCAATGGTGTCCGGAAAATTTCGTTATCAACAAACAGATAATCTATTCCATAAAGTGTTTTGAATGTAAGCCAGCTTAATGGCTTCAATTGAAAATAAACGTCTGACTGAATCCTGTTCTCTTCGCTATTAGACCTGTTCTTATCTAACAACACTACCGGGTTATAAAATCCAATCGTTACTGAGTTGTTCATTGGACCGACAACATTGCTGGGTGTGATGTTGTATGAGCCGTTGTTATTGTAAGGCGAAACATTAGGCGCTGTTACCAAAGGGATCCGGCCTAAGCCAGCAGTGCCGAAAGCTTCGCCGGAGAGCGAACCTGAGGGGGATGCTGCGAAGTTTGATATGTTGGCATAGGAAATTTTGCCTCCGACAGTCAATACTTTGTTCACCCTGCTGTCTACATTAAATAGCATGTTTTTGCGAACAAACTCATTCTTTTTAATAATGCCTTCCTGGTCGGTATAGCCTGCAGAAAAATAATAGTTGGTGGCATCGTTCCCGCCCGAAACATTTATGTTATGATCCTGGGAAAATCCCTGACGATAAATATGGTCATACCATTTTGTGTCGATCATTTTTCCATTGGCATCCGTAGCTGTTGCAAAATGTGTATAGCCCGAAGCACTTGGATTGGTTGAATTAACACCAGGGTTGTTAGCAGCGGCCATGTTTTTATAATCGGTATATTCTCGTGCATTCAAAATATCCGGCAGACCATAAACATTTGTCCAACCGACGGATCCATTGTAACTAACTCTTGCTTTTCCTGATCTTCCTTTTTTAGTAGTGATATAAACTACTCCATTTGCAGCAGCGCTTCCGTAGATAGCGGTTGCAGCAGCGTCCTTCGCAATGTCGATGCTTTCAATATCATTTGGATTAATACTTGCCAAAGCATTGCCCGCTGCCGATGTTGAACTGAAGTCACCGGAAAAACTAGGAACTCCGTCTACAACAATCAATGGATAAGAGCTCAGTGAAATTGAGTTGGTTCCCCTAATGCGGAAAACAGGCGGAGCGTTCAACACACCGTTCGGAACGGTGATTTGTACGCCTGTAGCCCGGCCAGCCAGGGCCTGATCGAAACTTTGATTAGGTTTATTGGCAATGGTAACTCCTTTTACGGAGGCAACATTGGCCACGGCTTCTCGTCGCTTTTGTGTTCCATAGCCAACTACCACTACATTCTCCATTGTACTTGCGTTAAGAGAAAGCGTTGCATTAACAATGTTGTCTTCACCAATGGTAATCTCCTGCGAATCCATACCGGAAAAAGAAAAAATTAGAGTGCGGCTGTTTGAAGGCACGGTTAAAGAATAAGTGCCATCTGCTTTAGTAGCAGTTCCTAAACGGGTACCCTTAATTGTTACAGAAACATTTGGTATCGGAGTTCCCTTGTCATCTGTAACCTTCCCGGTTACCGTTCGTTGGGCCCACGACTGTGCAGCCAAAAGCGTAAGCATTACGCTTAAGAATAGGAATTTTCTCATGTGCATGTGTGTTTTATATAAAGAAATGGTTCTTTATTGCAAGGGTCTTAATAAGGTCGGGACTTATGATAAAAATCTAATTACGAAGAAGCCACACAAATAACAGACAAGCCGTTCATCAAAATTGCTGCTCAATAAAAATAGTAAGGAAGGCCATATAAGCCAAACGTTAAAATGAAAAAAAGGTTGCAAAAGAAATATTTTTTTGAACGCTATATCATCTGCGCTTCTTATTATAAAAACCAATTATCAGAGCAGGTAGTAAAACAAGGTTGGCAACTGTTGCCGTGATCAATGTAAGTGAAGTCAACCAACCTAACGCCTTCGTACCACCGAAACCGCTGAAGCAAAAAATTACAAATCCTGCAATGAGTACAATAGAGGTATAAATGATACTTAGGCCTGTTGAGTGGATTGTTTCTACAACGGTAACTTTTGGATCAGAATCTTTTTTTAGTTGTTGTTTAAAGTTGACCAAAAAGCGAATGGTGATATCAATAGCAATTCCAAGCGCCACGCTAAAAATCAAAACAGTTGAAGGTTTCAAAGCAATACCTACCCAGCCCATAACACCGGCAGTGATAACAAGGGGAA
Source organism: Flavisolibacter sp. (assembly GCA_035554655.1). Taxonomy (GTDB): domain Bacteria; phylum Bacteroidota; class Bacteroidia; order Chitinophagales; family Chitinophagaceae; genus Flavisolibacter. Next base: position 83,343 of record DATMIF010000020.1, on the reverse strand, counting down.
TAATGTTAGGCAGTAATGAACACAATAGAATTCTCCATGATTTAAATAAATACAACATACACAAAGCAATAAGCAGGAAAGCCCATAAAATGCTTTCTTTTAAGCCGGCAATGATATAACTCGTTCCTTCAAGAAATGTAACACTGGAACCAGTGAGTACTACCCTGTATTTTGATGTATCGGGAAAGAATTGATTGGCTTTCTTTTGAACACTGTCCAAAATAAAAGGGAGCCTTGCACTACCAACATCTTTCATATTTACACTTATCCTTGTCTGCTGTTTGGTACTGTCCATGAAAGATGAAACCAGTTTCGAGAAAGAATTGTTTGAATTATTACTGCTATCGCTGTTGGGTGAGAGATAAGACTTCAATGCAAGCAAATCATTTTCTTCCGGCACTAAATAGTAAGAACTATCTCCTTCGAAAAAGGCCTGCTTTGCAAATTTTAATCCTTCCGCAATACTCAATGGTTTACCAATATATGGTTGTGATGAAAGGTATTGAGACAGAGAATCCATTCCCTGGATAGTCTTCAACATGTATTTGCGAATACCATTTTTCTGCTTTGTATCAATAACAATATCCAATGGCATCACTCCATTAAAATTGTCTTCAAAAAATTTGAGGTCCGTGTACAGTTTATCTGTCTTTGGAAGATCATCAACAATGTATCCAACACTTTTTAGTCTGAATATCCCCAGTACTGCAACGATGACAACAACAAACGTTGCAGCAAATATGGTTTTGCGATGATTGAGCGACCAATACTCTAACCTGTCGAGCCAACGCAACACGCTTGCATTTTGCAAATACTTTGTGTGCCTTGCTTTGGGCTCAGGCATCACCTTTAATGTAAACGGAATTAAAATCAGTGAAATAACAAATAGCAACATAATGCTGATACCTGCTATCTCGCCAAACTCTTTCAGCAAAATACTTTTTGTTAAGGCAAACACGGCAAAGCCGATGGCCGCAGCAATATTGCAGAATAAAGTAACTACACCCATTTTGCTGATCATATTGATCAAAGCTTGCTCCTTATTATTGGTTTCCTTGTAGCTCGAATGATATTTATTGAGGAAATAAATGCAGTTGGGAATTCCAATCACAACAATTAATGGAGGAATTAATGCAGTTAAAAGCGTGATCTTATAACCAAATAAATTCATGATGCCCAAACTCCATACTACTCCAATGATCACTACTGCAAGTGAAAGCGCCGTTGCGCTCAGCGAACGGAAAAAAAGTAAAAGTATAACTGCAGATAACAATACTGAGCCAATCAAAAACCAGCGCATTTCTCTTTGAATGCGATTGGCCAATTGTGTACGTATCAATGGCAATCCACTCAGGTGAACTTCTATTTTATGTTTTGCACTGAATTTATCCGTAAGGTTAACAATATCATTTACAACTTTAGTTCTGGCAGGAGAATTTAGTACCGATGGTTGTATGCTTACACCCATTAGCCACGCATTTGTTGTTGGGTTGTACAAAAGGTTCTTGTAAAACTTAAGATTGTAAAAAACATTTTTACTGCTATCAATCTCCTGTTGCGATAAGACAGTGTCTCTAAAAATCCGAACAGCATTAAAACTTTCAGCTTCGTTCCTCACCAAATTAATTGCCGACGGAACTGAAATTATGGAAGTAACTGCATGAACCTTCTTAATTTGTTTTTCAAGTGAAACATAATCGTTGAAAACATCCTGGCTGAAAAGGTCCTTTGTTTGAATGCCAACTACCAAAAGGTTGCCATCATCTCCAAACTTCCTTCTAAACTGCTCGTATTCCTCGTACTTAGGATTATCTGTAGGAATAGCTCTTGAGAATTCGTAGCTCAATTTCACCTTACTGGCCTGCCAACCTAGAAAAGCCGTCACACCCAGCAAAATAACCAGCCATAAATAACCATATCGTAAAATGATCCTTGCGAGAGAATTCCACATGAAGTATCAGATTTTGGGCAAAGAAAAGGAATGCTGCGAGAAAAAGGTTAAAATGAAGTAAAACTCCGGGACCATCATCATCTTACAAGCCCGAAAGCCAAAAATTCATCTCTCACTCTAATGTATTTTTAAGCCTGCGGAATTGTTTTTATGCCATCATCTCTTCAAACCAGTAGAGGTGCTTATACTGAATTTATACCAGAGTTATACTGCACTTACACTGAAGTTATGCTGCAGTTCCCACATACTTACTCCCCGGATCACTCCTGCAAACTTCATAAACCATTCATAAGAACGCATATTTACCTGAAACAAGTCGCACGGTGTCGAAATCTGATAATAAAGCTTTAAAAACAATACTTAGTTTTGAATGTGAGATACGGATTCCTGTTTTTTATTTTCATATTGACATTACGTTTAGGCGCACAAAATACCTTCCCGGCCATTGGCATGTGGCGTGAACACCTTCCCTATCATAGTGCAATCGATGTGACTTCTTCTGACAAAAAGATTTATTGTGCAACTCCATTTAGTCTTTTTTCTGTTGATATCTCTACAAATGAAATTGAGCGCATCAGCAGAGTTGCAGGTTTAAGTGAAACAGGAATTAGCACCATTAAATACGACCCTGCTTCAAAAAAATTATTGGTTGCCTATGCTAACAGCAACATTGACGTGATCGACGAAAAAGGTATTCATAACATTCCTGATCTTAAAAGAAAAAATAGCTCCGGAGATAAAACGATCTATCACATCTTCCCTGATAATGGTCTGTGGTATCTATCAACCGGCTTAGGTGTAATAGTAGTGGACGCAAACAAATTGGAGATCAAAGATTCATGGTTAATTGGCAGCAATGGAAATTTTGTAAAGACCAATGCGTTCACAAAAAACAATAATGTCTTTTACGCGGCTACAAAAGAGGGGTTGAAAAAAGTTTCTGTAACCAATAACAACCCTGCAGATTTTAATAACTGGCAAATGGCTTCGGGCACAAATGGGCTTTCATCTTCGGAATGCAGATCAGTTATGAATCTTCAAAACAAAACAATTGCTTTAGTAAACGATTCTTTGTTTGCAGAAAACGGGAATGCATGGAATTTATTTTTCACAAACGGATGGCCCGTTGTTTCCATTAATTCTTCTGAAAACAAATTACTTGTTTGCCAGCGTAAACAAAGCGGGGAGAGCCAGGTCGTTGTTTTGAATGCAGACGGTACAATACAAAAAGCCATCCAGCAACCCGGCATCATTGCTTTTCCGAAGAATGCCATTAGTGTAAATGACAATTATTGGATTGCTGATTTCTACGATGGCGTTTCCAAGTGGTCTGGCAATAATTATGAAAGCTATAAGTTGAATTCACCGGAAGACGTTTCTTCCGGCGCCGTGACTGTTTATGATGATGTTTTGTATGCAACTGCTGGAAGTGTGAATGATTCATGGAACTACCAGTATAACAGGGCAGGCGTTTTCAAATTTGCCGGCGAGGATTGGACAAATTATAACCAGTTCAGTCTCGCCTTGTTGGATACCATGATGGATTTTATAACCGTTGCCGTTGACCCTAAAGACCAATCAGCTTGGGCCGGGTCTTATGGCGGCGGGTTATTGCACATAAAAAGCAATGGACAATTTGAAATTTTCAAACAAAATTCTCCGATCGGCCAAACCATTGGTGATCCGGGCAGCTATCGTGTATCGGGACTTGCATTTGACCGCGAGAATAATTTATGGATCTCCAACTTCGGATCAAATTATCAATTGCATGTTTTAAAAAAAGATGGTTCATGGAAATCTTTTTCTGCTCCTTTCGCACTAAATGAAAATTCCGTTTCGCAAATTGTAATTGATGATGCGGATCAAAAATGGATCGTATCACCAAAAGGAAATGGCCTTCTTTTTTTCAATGATAATCATACCATCGACAATACAGCAGATGACAAATGGAAACTTTATAAACAGGGAACCGGTTCGGGAAATCTTCCATCTGCCAATGTGTTAAGCATTGCAAAAGATAAAAGTGGATTTATTTGGGTAGGCACATCAAATGGCATTGGCATTATTCAGTGTCCTAACGAAATTTTCACTTCTTCCGGTTGTGAAGCGGTATGGCCTGTTATTAAGGAAGGAAACTTTGCAAATTATTTATTCAAAGGCCAGGAAGTAAGAAGTATTGCGGTCGATGGCGCAGACAGAAAATGGATTGCTACTACTGACGGCGCCTGGCTGGTTAATGCTGATGGCGATAAAGTGATTCAGCATTTTACGGAAGACAATAGTGCATTGCTCAGTAACGATGTCAAGAGTATTGCTGTTAATGGCAAAACAGGAGAAGTATTTTTTGCAACGGCGAAAGGAATTTCCTCTTTTAGAGCAACGGCAACAGAAACAGCAGAGACAAAGAATAATGTTCTTGTGTTCCCAAATCCTGTTCCGCCTTCCTTTAATGGAAATATTGGTATCAGAGGATTACCGGAAAACAGCATTGTAAAAATCACGGAAACAAATGGCCGTTTGATATACCAGGCAAGATCGTTAGGAGGACAGGCAGTTTGGAATGGGAAAGATTATAAAGGCAGGCAAGTATCCTCTGGCATTTATCTTGTGATTGCAGAGGATGAAAACAGGCAGGAAAAGGTTGTTGCGAAGATTGTATTCATCTCTAAATAAGTGATTGGTTTGTGTAATTGATTTTTCACTCACCATCGACCATTCACTAATTACAATATGATTGATAAAACAAAAGGCATCGTTTTAAGAACCGTAAAATATGGCGAGACAAGTTTGATCGTTACCATGTTCACAGAATTATTTGGCTTACAATCTTACCTCGTTAACGGGGTGAGGGCCACAACAAAAAAAGGCATGCCAAAAGCTACATTTTTTCAACCGGCAGCAATTTTAGATTTGGTTGCTTACAGAAATGAATTCAAAAATCTCCAGCGTTTGAAGGAATTTAGATGGGCTTATTTGTACCAGCATATTTTGTCTGATGTTAAAAAAAATGCTGTGGCATTGTTTATGGTTGAACTACTCACCAAATGCCTGAAACAACCGGAAGCCAATCCTGAACTATTCTATTTTGTTGAAGATGCCTTACATTATTTGGATGAGGCAAACGATACCGTAACAGCAAATTTTCCTCTGTTCTTTGCTTTGCATTTGGCAGTATTTTTTGGGTTTAGAATTGCAGATGAGTTCTCCGGGAACATCCATTATCTGGATCTGGAAGAAGGAAGATTTGTTGAAGAGCAGCCAAAACATTCCTATTATTTACAGGACCGTGAAGCTGCAGCCGTGTCGCACATTTTAAAAATTATGCATCCGCAGGAATTGCAGGAGGTAGCATTGAACCAACAAATGAGAAGAAGAATCATTCAGGGACTGGAGGAATATTACGTTTTGCATATCCCCGATTTTGGAACTATGAAAACCCTGCCTGTTCTCCGTGAAATTTCCGGTTAATTTCCTTGCATTAGTTTGATACTAATCGTCATCATTGCTATTTACATAGCCTTCCCGCTTGGGTTAGTTGCAATTAGGACTTTCTTGATTGATAGAACCATCGAATACAAGTGTAACAGTCAAATTTTGACAACGGAGATATAGTACCAATCATAATTGTTTGCATTGCCTTCAATGTTTTGTATTCGAAATATATTCGTGCACCTTGGTGAGTTGGTTATCAGATTACTTTTTTCGAGCTCAAAACTTTTTCATTTAATAAAACCACTGCAGGCTTTTTTCCCTTCTCTAAGCTTCCGACTTGACTATCCATTTGCAAGGCTTTTGCGCCATTAATCGTTGCCCATTGCAAAATCTCTTCTAAAGGAATTGAAGGAAAATTGCTTCTTATCGTTTTAATTTCGTCAGAAATATTTAAACTCCAATTACTGGCCAGGCTGTCCGTACCTAGTACGATTTCACAATTATTTTTTCTGAACAATTCAACCGGAGGCAAGGCATCTTCAATGTACTTGTTTGCATTCGCACAAAGGCAAAAGAAAGTTTGGAGTTTGGAGTTTGGAGTTTGGAGTTTTATGTAGTCAATATCTTCTTGTTTAGTAAATGTATTGTGAACAAGAATGGCATTCGCCCCTTCTGATAATTTATCAAAATAAGATCGTAAACTCGATTTCTTTGAAGGTTGATGATGAGCATTGTTAATCTTCATTAGTTCATACATTCTCAAAAAATCTCCCGTTCCACTTAAAAAAAATTCATCTTCAAAAGCAGTTTCCTGGTTGTGAATGCTCACAACTTTATTTTCAAAATAAGGCTGTATTTCTTTCCATAAGTTTTGAGAAACAGAATACGGCGCATGTGGAACAATTGAGCATTGTGCGTTAAGCGCTGAAAATTCAACCAATAAATTACTGGCTCTTTCAAACCGCATTCGCGAAACTGCAGGCAACCATCCGCTTGCTTCAATAAAATTGTAATAGTTGAGCCTTCCTTTTTTCTTTTGAGAAACAGTTAGTGAGTTGTTACAAATATCCCCTACTGCAACAATTCCATTTTCTATCATTTCATTTTCGGCGCCTTCTATGGCCGAAAAAATTTCTTCTTCGGAATGATGTCTTTCAGTAACTACTTTGAAAACAAAATCTATAAGACCGGTTTTCTCGGGAATCAACCCTTTCATATGACTTAATTCCAAATGGCAATGACAATTGACGAACCCGGGAGAAAGTATTCCCTCAAAAGTTTCCACATCGTCTCCGGCATTTTCTTCAGCAATAATTTCCTCGACAATTCCACATTGAGTAGTTACCAAAACGTGACGCTCAATAAAGCTGTATCCGTCAAAAATTCTGTCAGCCTTCAATTTTCTGTAACTCATATTACAAACGAAGTTAACAGGGAATGAATTGCGAAAATCTGTATTCAACCCGCACTTCTCAATTCATACATTGTACTTCATTAAATTTGCCACCCATTATGCTCGATAAACTGGAAGCCATAAAAGCAAGATTTGAAGACCTTGGTGTTGCACTTACCAACCCTGAGATTATTAGTGATAACAAAAAATTCGGTCAGCTTTCGAAAGAATACCGCAACCTGGAAAAAATAGTCAATGCTTATACAGACTATAAAAAGGTTTTGGATGACGTTGAATTTTATCACGAGGCTTTGAATGGCAATGATGAAGAAATGAGGGAACTTGCAAAGGAAGAACTACCTGTTGCTGAGGAAAGGAAGCAAAAAACGGAGAGCAGCATTCGTCAGATGCTTATACCAAAAGATCCGCAGGATGAAAAGAATGCGATTCTTGAAATTCGTGCGGGCACAGGTGGTGATGAAGCCAGTTTGTTTGCAGGCGATTTGGTGAGAATGTATTTGAAATACTGTGAACGCAAAGGTTGGAAAACAGCAATGCTAAGTGAAAACGAAGGAACAGTTGGTGGCTATAAAGAAGTTCAAATAGAGGTCGTTGGCGATGATGTTTACGGTACATTGAAATTTGAAAGCGGTGTTCATCGTGTTCAACGGGTGCCTGATACAGAAGCAAGCGGACGAGTGCATACAAGTGCGGCAACAGTTGCTGTAATGCCTGAAGCAGAAGAAGTAGATTTTGAATTGAAGGAGAGTGAAGTAAAAATGGAAACAGCCAGAAGCGGTGGCGCAGGTGGACAGAATGTAAATAAAGTAGAGACAAAAGTTTTACTCACGCATATTCCAACAGGAACGGTAGTGATTTGTCAAACTGAACGTACACAGTTGGGCAACCGTGAAAAAGCTATGCAAATGCTTCGTACGAAATTGTACGAAGAACAAGTACGCAAGCAGGAAGAGGAAATTGCAAGACACAGAAAAAGTTTAGTAAGCACAGGTGATAGAAGTGCTAAAATCCGCACTTATAATTTTCCCCAAGGTCGTGTTACGGATCATCGCATAGGGCTTACACTATACAACCTGCAGGAAGTTCTCGACGGACATATCGATGAATTCATCGAAGCTTTACAATTTGCAGAAAATGCGGAGAAAATGGCGAGACAAAATTGATCTACATATTGAGGATTTATTTTCCCGTTGTCGACTAACATACACCTTCACTCGATTTAATTAAAATTAAAGCGAATGTTTTGCACTGTCAGCAAAAAGTCATTCGTTTACAATGCTTTTGTTAATAGCAATGAGTCTGAGATTTTGTAGCAATTGAATCTTAGTAATTTCGTATTGGCATTATTTTTTCTAAGGAAAATGTCGTCGGTAGCTCTTAATTTGTTTTTGAAACCGTTAACAGATTAACGATAACAATTGGCAACATATTTGCGTAGTATATTATAGTTCTTCTCACATAAAGCAGTCAATTTTCTCATAAGCAGTTAGTTTTGGTTGCGACCCCTGTTTCTACAGGGGTTTATTTTTTTATATACCTCAACCATACGATTAAACCTAAAATACTTCCTGCCGTATCTGCCAGCAAATCAAATAGATCAAATGAACGATTGGGTATACAGTATTTTTGTATAAATTCTACAGCCAGTCCGTAGAGGATTGCGGTAAGCAGAAGCACCCAGTTATAATGATTCAAATCAAGATCGAACGACGATCTACATAAAAAAGTGAGAATGGCAAATAGCCCGATATGCACCAATTTATCGACATAAATAGTATCCATCCAATTTGCCTGCGGCAAATCAGATCCTGGTAAGAAAAACAAAACGCACATAATAATGAACCAGGCTACCGTTACAGATTTATAGCGAAATATCTTCCACCTTAACATAAATGCAATGATAAACAAAAAGGGAAGAGCTTATAAATTGCTTAAAGCAATAGGAGCCGTCGTAGGTTTTTCACTTCCACCTTTGGGCTCAAGGGTGATAGCGAAGGCCTGGGCATTCTGAACATTTTTCATTTGGTACAATAAACGCTTTTGCTTGACTTCGATCATTCCTAAGTCAATCGGTTCATTGTTCAACAAGGCCCATAATTGATATTGTTTATCTGTGGGAGCCTGCGGGAGATTATTGATCATCAGGTAAACATTCCTGGAAGCGCTGACAGTGTCCCAATATACAATGGCATAAGCCCTGTCATCTTCGCTTTTTAAAGCTGCAGTTTTCATTGGATGTTTCAACTTCTCCATATCATCCTGCATATCACTAACCTGTGCCGTAGATTGTTGAATTTTCTCTTGCAACTCCTTATTCTGGGCCTGCAGATCCCGGTATTTCTTGGTTGTTGAGATAGTCCAGTAAAGAGAGACCACTAATAAAATAAGAGAGGCGGCCGCTATCCATCGCCAGGCTCCTATTTGCCGAACAGGTGTTCTTTCGTCCTCCAGGTATTCGGTGGCAGTTTCAAAAGTGGACGATTTAATTTTTTCATCAATCTTTTGTTTCAGCGGCAGGGGAACAGCAACAGCATCCTCCAACATTTTTTCTTCAAGGGCAATTTCAAAAGCAGTTCTAGCTTGAGCTATTTCAGGATACTGAACACAGTTTTGTTCAAACTCCTGGCTCTCAGCTTCAGAAGCCAGGCCAAGCACATAGCTTTCGATAATTCCGCTTGATATGTATTCTTTTACATTCATTATTGCATTAATGCCCTGAGTTGTGTTAATGCACTTCTTATTCTTGTTTTTACAGTTCCCAAAGGAATATGCAATGCAGTCGCTATCTGCTGATGTGTATATCCCTGGAAGTAAGAAAGATCGATCAACAACCGTTGTTCATCCTTCAATTTTAAAATCAGCCTTTTTAGCCCGTAATCATCAACTCCCGGCCGCACACTTGGTTGAATTACGTCGCCATCCAATGGTACCTGTTTTTGCGATTGCTGAAATCCTTTTGATCGTGTTTTATCAATGGCTGCATTCCGTGCAATATTCAGCATCCATGTAAATAACCGGCCTTTTGTTTCATCATACGAGTCAATGCGCCTCCAAATATTCACAAAAGTTTCTTGCAGCACATCATTGCCCAGTTCGGTATCAATAACTATTTGCTTAATCACTCCGTACAAAGCACCTGAGTAATGTTCATACAAATAGCTGAACGCCTCTTCGTTTTTTTGGCGCAAAGAACTAACCAGCTCATGTTCTTCGTATGTGAGTTTGGCGGCCAATCGTTGGTTTTGAGGTTAAAAACCCGGAATATTTACGTTATAAACTGTTTTTCAGATTAGCTTACCAGCTTTTGATAGGCCTCGGCATTTAAAAGTGAGTCGATATCTGGTGCATTGCTCACCTTGATTTTTGCCATCCACCCCTCACCATAGGGGTCGTTATTTACCAGTTCCGGATTGGAATTCAATTTTGGGTTTATCTCAGTAACACTACCATTAACAGGCAAGTAAAGATCAGAAACTGTCTTTACAGCTTCAACAGTGCCGAACACATCTCCTGCGTTCAGTTCCTGTCCTACTGTTTCAATTTCAACATACACGATGTCTCCCAATTCATGCTGGGCAAAATCGGTAATGCCAACAATTGCTTCATCACCTTCCAGGCGAATCCATTCGTGATCTTTTGTGTAGCGAAGATTATCCGGAAAATTCATACTTAAAATTTAGGCTGCAATATTAAACAGAGATTGAGGGATAAAAAAAGAATTTACTCAGGTCTGAAACACTCAAAGAATATGTTTCTTCCTTTTTACCAGTTTCGCATGTAAGATTCTTACGTCTTTCATAGGCCTATCCCTGTCTACTCCTTTACTTGTTGACTCTGATGCAATCTTATCAACCACATCCAGTCCTTTTACCACTTCTCCGAACACTGTATAATTCTGATCTAATTGAGGTGTGCCTCCAATGATTCTGTAAATCTGCCTATGTGCTGGCGGTAGCTTATAACCATTCAAACGAACCGCTTCCACAGAGTCCAATTCTTTATCGGTAAACGTTCTTCCCTGGACAATATAAAACTGGCTGGCACTACTTCTTTTTTCCGGATTCACATTATCGCCCTGTCTCGCAGCAGCTAAAACGCCCTTTTTGTGAAATATTGTTTGTCTAAACTCCGCCGGAATTGTATAACCAGGCCCGCCATTACCCAATGGCTTTCCGGGTTCAGCATGTTTACTATTTGGATCGCCGCCCTGTATCATAAAATTTTTGATAACACGATGGAACAAAATGCTATCGTAATAATGAGATTTGACTAATCGTAAAAAATTATCACGATGCAAAGGCGTAGAATCATAAAGGCGCAGAATGATAATACCTTCTGTTGTAATTAATTCAACGTCTTTTTTTCTATCTCTCTTTTTGAGTTTAATGTTTTGTTGCGAAAACAAGAAAGCCGGAATACAGTATAGCAGCAGCAGCAAATATTTTCTCATTAGAGGAAATCGTTTTGCTGAAAATACAGAAGGATGTGGTCTTTCAGGAAATTTTCCTGTTCAATAGGATGCATATTAGGCATGGGCTTGAGTTGGTTAAAATGCGGCCATCCGTCTTCATCCACGTGCGATAATTCATAATAACCACTCGGCGCTAAAACGGCACAGACGGCAATATGCATCAGGTCCTGCTTCTGTTCTTTCGAAAATTTTTCACGAATATCTCCCAGCTCCTGGATGCCGATCATAAAAAGAACGGATTCTACATCAGGCTTTTTTCCGAATCGCTCTATTAATTTTTCCTCTAATTTCCACCAGCGGCTCTGTAAGTCGTCACTAAAATTCATATTTGCAAAGCAAGTTTGTTTTATGGAATGGACAAAAGATGATTTTTTGATTACAACAGAAAAAACGAAAATCGATCCTTTATATGTTCACCAGTTCTTATCATGTTCATATTGGGCTGAAGACATCCTTTTAGAAACTGTTCGACGATCTATAGAAGGTTCGCTTTGCTTTTCAGTTGTTTATTTAAATCACCAGGTTGGTTTTGCCAGAGTGATTACTGACGAAGCCACGTTTGCTTACCTCGCCGACGTTTTCATTGATGAAAATTTCAGAGGAAAAGGCTTGAGTAAATGGCTGATGGAAGTGATAACAGGTTACCCAACCCTTCAAGGTCTGCGAAGATTTATGCTGGCAACAAGAGACGCTCATGGCCTGTACAAACAATTTGGTTTTGAACCAATGAAAAATCCCGACCGTTGGATGGAAATCCACAAGCCAAACGTTTACAGGCAGCAGTAATGCTGTTAATCAGCCAAAATCCTCTAATCTGCGTTTATCTTTGCCCCGCTAAAACAAAAGATCATGTTGCAACTGGCCACATTACGGAATAATAGAGAACAGGTAAAAGAACGCCTCGCCATAAAAAATTTCAAAGAGATCAATCTTGTTGATGAGATCATTGCCCTGGATGACGAACGAAAAAAATTCACTTTCCAGTTCGATGAAACAAAAGCAAAAATCAATGCCGCTTCGAAAGAAATTGGAGCCTTGATGAGCAAAGGACAAAAAGAAGAAGCTGAAACTAAAAAGAAAGAAGTTGAGGGTTTTAAAAATGATCTCGGACCTATCCAAAAGAATTTGGACGATACCGAAAAGCAACTGAATGACCTTTTGGTTCGACTCCCTAATCTCCCATCTGAAAAAGTTCCGAAAGGTGTAACTCCCGAAGACAATGAAATTGTAAGAACCGGTGGTAGCAAACCCGAATTATACAAAGGCGCAGTTCCGCATTGGGATCTTGCAAAAAAATATGACCTGATAGATTTTGAACTGGGAAACAAAATTACAGGCAGTGGCTTTCCTGTTTACAAAAACAAAGGAGCAAAACTTCAAAGAGCATTGATTCAATATTTTTTGGAGTACAATACAAAAGCAGGCTACACCGAATACATGCCACCATTGATGGTGAATGAAGCAACTGCTTATGGCACCGGCCAACTTCCGGACAAAGAAGGACAAATGTATCATGTAACCGTTGACGAATTTTATTTGATACCCACTGCAGAAGTTCCTGTTACCAATATTTATCGTGATGTCATTTTAAAAGAAAATGATCTCCCGATTAAGATGACAGCATACACACCATGTTTCAGAAGAGAAGCAGGAAGTTATGGCAAAGATGTTCGTGGATTGAATCGCTTACATCAATTTGATAAAGTTGAAGTTGTTCAATTAGTACATCCGGATAAAAGTTATGAAACGTTAGAAGAGATGGTGAACCATGTTGAGAAACTCGTTCAATCATTGGAATTGCCTTACCGCATTTTAAGATTGTGCGGTGGCGATATGAGTTTTACTTCTGCACTTACCTATGATTTTGAAGTGTTCAGTGCTGCGCAGGACAAATGGCTTGAAGTAAGTTCCGTTTCCAACTTTGAAAGTTTTCAAACCAACAGGATGAAGATCCGTTTCAAAGATGAAAAAGGTAAAACGCAATTAGTGCATTCACTCAACGGAAGTTCTTTGGCGCTGCCAAGAATACTTGCCTGTTTGCTGGAAAATAATCAAACAGAAAATGGAATTCAACTACCCGTTGTGCTGCATGGATATTTTGGGGGTGAAATGATTTAACGATAATTAACTCTTTTTGAAAATAGAGAATCGCATGGTTTTCTATTTTTATTTGCTCAACAACGAAACATGAAAGCTACCATCACTATTTTAATCCTTGCCCTTGTTGTATTTGCATGCCATCGCAAAACCGTCGCTTCCTCAGATAATATTGCCATCTCTAACAAACCAAATAACGAGACGAAAATTTCCAATTCAGAAGTCGTTTCGACAGGACAAACCATTTACACTAATCGTTGCGGAAGGTGTCATGGCTTAAAGAAAACCGAGAACTACACCACACAACAATGGAATAATATTTTAAAGAGCATGATACCAAAAGCCAAATTGAATGATGATGAAGCAAAGCAGGTAACTTCTTATGTGATGGAGCATGCAAAGAAATGATCTCTCTAACTTTTTGTTAGGATAAATCTGCGTTAAAGAAAAATTGATCATTCCTTCTTTTCATTTTGCAATTCACCTTAGTAGTCTAAACCAATTGCTTTATGGAAAGATTTACACTTCTAACTATTGCTATTCTTCTATTCGCTTTTATTACAAAAGCTCAAATCACAAAAGGCTCGGTTTATTTGGGCGGAAGCATAAATGTAGCTAGTACCAAACAGGAGGTCAATGGTTCTTCAAACGAAGGAAAACTTAAAGCTTTTTCCATCAATCCATCAGTTGGACTAGCGATTAAAAAAAACCTGGTTGCGGGATTAAACCTGACTTATTTAAATGGCCGTTCCAAGAACTATCAAAACTACCAAGACTTCGACCGTGATGGTTATGGTGGCGGTTTTTTTCTGAGAAAGTATTTCCCAATTGTAAATCGACTTTATCTCTTTGGTGAATCAGACTTAAGCTATGATCATCAAAAACAGGAAAGCTTTTACCAGTCACAAACCCAAAATAAGACAACACAGGATAATATTTTCGCCAGCTTGTATACCGGTCTTTCATTTCAGGTGTTTAAATCGTTTTACATTGAAACGAGTTTTCCTGATATACTACAATTGGGCTACCAAAAAACTACCACTGTTGACAATTCTTATGGTCAATCCACCAAAAGAACGGATAAGGGAATAATTTTTCAAAGTAACCTTATGTCAGGCTCTTATCTAAACGTAGGAGTTAAATTCATCATTCCCAAAAAATAATTTTCACCTATGAAGATAGAATTGCAGCTTCGTGCTGTAATTTTTTTATGCGCCTGTTCATCACCATAAACCACAGCGGGGGGATAATTGACAACAACATCATTCCGGGGTAACCCGTTGGCATTTGCGGAGAATTTTCATGATGACAAAGCATTTGATATTTGCGGCTTGCCAGGTAATGGTGGTCACTATGCCTGCTTAACTCAAACAACATTACGCGACCAATAATGTGATTGCTGTTCCAACTGTGTTCAGGCATTGCTCTTTCGTATTTGCCTTCTGCAATTTGTTTACGTTGTAAGCCGTAATGCTCGATATAGTTTACCGTTTCTAACAAAAGAATGCCTTGTCCTGCAGCAACTAAAAACAATAAAGTTGTCAGCCATCCGAAAAAGAAAAATATCGCAGCAAAAAAAGCAATTTGTATCAAATGGAATTGAAGCATTTCATTATGAATTGAAAACGCCTTATACCCTTTCTTTTTTGCGTCACGATTAGCAATTCTCCATGCACTGAAATATCCGAATACCACAGTGCGGAAATAAAATACATAGAGCATCTCACCAAATCTCGCCGACGCCGGATCTTCCTTTGTTCCTACTCTTTTATGGTGCCCTTTGTTATGCTCAATAAAAAAATGCATGTACAAAGAAGACATTAATAACATCTTCGCTAAAAATTGTTCAACCTTATTGCTTCGATGGCCCAACTCGTGACCGACATTTATTCCCATAACGCCACAAAGCAAACCCATCACAAAAGTTTTTCCGATAACATCAACCCAGTTTTGCTGCCAATAGGTAGTTACATATAAAAACAATCCCAAAGCAACATATTGGCAGGGAACTACCAAGTAAAGCAATACATCATACCAAATATTCTTACGGGCCAATTCTTCTTCCGTTTGAGAAAGATTACTTTCATCGGGCCTGATAAATAATTCAATTGTGGGTATGAGAAACCAGGAATAAAGTAAAGGCAGCCAAACAACAAAGCCTGAATTGAGAAACGATACAATCGCCCCGAAATACAAAATAAACGGTGACAGGTATTTAAAAACACGGGTGCTCATGGTGGCATTTCAAATCTAGAAAAATATTTGTTGCCAATTAACGTTTATTAACCGGCAATTAACCGCAACTGTTAAACTATTTTATTTTTTTTAGGTCAGAAACCAAATTTTCCCTGATGGTCCCTAATCAACTCAAGAACCAGCACCTGATGTGGCGGGCTGGTTTTGGTCCGGCAGCCGACCAACTAGAGCAACTTCAAAAGATCACACCTGATCAATTGTTCAAAGCACTTCAGAAAGCTTCTTCAAAAAAACCGGAATATTTAGATGCCACAGATGACTATTTAAAAGGATTGGTGCGTGGCATACAGGAAGAGGGCATGCGAAAGAAAGAACTAGACAAGGATGAAAAAAAGAATATCCAGCAACAGCAAAGGCAAGCCATCAAAAGTTTGAATTTGTTATGGCTTGAGAATATGGTAGACAGTGATCAACAGCTTCGAGAAAAAATGGCATTCTTCTGGCATGGACATTTTGCTTCCAGAAATCTGAATGTATTTTTTCAGCAGCAGTTACTGGATGTAATCCGCCAGAATGCATTGGGAAGTTTCCGTGATCTTTTGCATGAAGTTTCTAAAAGTGCTGCAATGCTGAACTTCTTAAATGCAAATCAAAATAGAAAAGATCATCCAAATGAAAATTTTGCACGGGAAGTGATGGAACTCTTCACAATGGGAAGAGGAAATTATTCTGAGAACGATATTAAAGAAGCTGCAAGAGCATTTACAGGTTGGGGTGCAAATATCAAAGGTGAATTTGTCTTTAGAAAATTTACCCATGATGATGGCAACAAAACCGTCTTAGGTAAAACAGGAAATTTTGACGGCGATAATGTTCTGGATATTTTGCTTGAGCAAAAGCAAACCTCCAGTTACATCACGCAAAAAATTTATCGCTTCTTCGTCAACGATAATGTTGACAAGCAAAAAGTACAATGGCTGGCCGACCGCTTTTATAAATCTGATTACGACATCTCAAAACTGATGGAAGACATTTTTACTTCCGATTGGTTTTACGATGAAAAAAATATTGGAGTAAGAATTAAATCTCCAATTGAACTGATGGCAGGCATTCGCCGCATCTTACCAATGAAATTAGAAAATGAAGATGCTCAATTATTAGTTCAACGTGTATTAGGACAAGTCTTATTTTATCCACCGAACGTTGCGGGTTGGCCCGGTGGTAAAAACTGGATTGACAGTTCAACGCTTATGATGCGAATGCGTTTGCCCCAGATGTTCAACGACACCGATGAATTTAATGTAAAGCCTAAGGCAGATGATGACCAGATGATGGGTAGAACAGACGACACTAAGCCAAATGTTTTCAAAGGCAATAAAACGATGGGCAAGGTTGGTAAACCAATCAATGCCGAAATTTCGTGGAATAATTACTTGAAGAGTTTTAATTCCGTTCCCCGTGAACAAATTTTGCTGGCGTTGAATAATTCTTTGCTACAAATTAAGCCGGCTTATGGTTCTGCGGTTATTGATCATTATGCAGATGCTCAAAACCGTGAATCGTATTTGAAAACAGCAACGATACAAATTATGAGCACACCTGAATATCAAATGTGCTGATATACAAATGAACAATCGTAACAATTAAAAATAATTCGATGTTAATCAAACGCAGAGAATTTTTACAGGTTGGATCGCTGGCGACGGCATCTTTTATGGTTCCTAAGTTTTTGAAAGCTTTCGAAACCGGCAAGGCTGTTCCTCCTGGAAATAAAGTTGTAGTGATACTGCAACTTAGTGGTGGTAATGATGGATTGAATACAGTGATACCTGTTCGCAATGATATTTATTACAGGTCTAGGCCCAAATTGGGAATTGAAAAAACAAAAGCTTTATCACTTACCGACGAAGTTGGATTGCATCCTGAGTTAACAGCGTTTGCTGATGCATTCCATAATGGTGATCTTGGAATTTTAAATAGCGTTGGTTACCCCAATCCTGATCGTTCTCATTTCAGGAGCATGGACATCTGGCAAACAGCAAGTGCAAGCAATGAATATATTACTTCCGGTTGGATTGGAAGATATTTAGATGCGCAATGTAATGGCTGCGGAAAACCAACCCAAGCCCTTGAGATAGACGATATTTTGAGTTTGGCTCTAAAAGGTAATGAAGCAAATGGTCTTGCATTTAAAGATCCAAGACGTTTGTTTGGAACCAGCAATGAAAAATTCTTCAAGGACATTTCATCCCAACACAGCGATCATCATGAGGAGCAGCCTGTAGACTATTTGTACAAAACAATGGCAGAAACACTTTCTTCTGCTGATTATATTTTCAAGCAGTCGAAAGCGCATCCATCAACAGCACAATATCCAAACACCAATTTGGCTAAAGACCTTCAAACTATTGCTTCATTAATTTATTCAGACATCAACACCAAAGTGTACTATGTTTCCTTAGGAAGCTTTGATACACACATTAACCAGGAACAACAGCAACAGCGTTTATTTAAAGAAATGAATGACGCTGTTGGCGCATTCATCAAAGACCTAAAAGCAAACAATCGATTTAATGATGTTTTGTTTTTCACCTTCTCTGAATTCGGAAGAAGAGTTTCGCAAAATGCAAGCGGAGGAACTGATCATGGAACAGCCAACAGCATGTTTTTAATTGGCGGAGGATTGAAAGAAAAAGGAATTATAAATGCGTTACCTGATTTGAATGATCTGGATGAAGGCGATTTGAAATACAAAGTCGATTTCAAAAACGTGTACGCTACCGTTTTAAATAAATGGCTGAGCGCAGAAGACGAAAAGATTTTGGGAAAGAAATTTGACCAGTTAAAATTTATTTGAGCTGAGACTACCGAAAAAGAAAACGTCCCGTTGTTGCGGGACGTTTATATTTTAAAGAAGTGGTTCATCTTTTCGTTTACTGCTTGCTATCCGATACAGCACGAAAGCCATGAAGGCAAAAAACGCAACGCCAAGAAGAAAATACCCTACTTGCCCTAAAGAATGCGACATGTTTTCTTCAATATTGATGCTCTTCATCGCGGGTTCAAAAAATACAGTCAGTATTGCTACGATAACACCAAACAACGCACCACCTGCAACCAACCCGGTGGCAAACAAGTTTCCTTTGCCAAGATCTTCTTCCTCGGGAGCAACCTTAATTCCCTTTCTTTTTTCCCTCCACTCAACTAAACCTTTCACAGCACCACCGATAAAAATAGGAAGTGTTGTAGAAAGAGGCAGGTAAGTTCCCACTGCAAACGATAGCGATTTAATTCCGCAAAGTTCAAGTGTAACTGCTATGAAAACACCGACTAGCACAAATTGCCAATCGAGGTTAAATGATAAAATCCCTTTGATCAAAGTCGCCATCAATGTTCCCTGCGGTGCTGGATACCTGTCCGTACCGATAGCATGATGAATTCCATTCTTCAACATTTCAGCAGTTGGCGTATCTAATATTTTCACCGTCGCACCAATTGCAATAGAAGAAACAATAGCACCAACAAATAAAGCTAACTGTTGGTTTCTTGGAGTAGCACCAACAATAAAACCGGTTTTCAAATCCTGCGAGGTAGCACCCGCATTAGCAGCCGCAATGCAAATCATGCCACCAACCACCAATGCCATTGGTTCGTAAAAATGTCCTGTCCATTTTACGGCAATAAAAACCAAACATGTCCCCATCAATGTAGCGATGGTCATACCACTGATTGGATTATTAGATGAACCAATGATACCAACAATACGGGAAGACACCGTAACGAAGAATGCACCAAAAATGATCACCAGTATTCCCAACAATAATTTGCTGAACACATTATCACCAGGCACCATTGGTAAAACTGTCATTAATAAAATTAAAATCAAGCTACCAATGCCAACTATCTTAATAGAAAGATCACGTTCTGTTCTCAACACTTTTGTTTCAGCCGCATCTTCAACACCAGTTTTCTTTAATGAACCGATGCTTCCTTTGAATGATGAAATAATGGTAGGAATTGTTTTGATTAATGTAATGAAGCCACCTGCTGCAACTGCACCTGCACCAATCTGGCGAATGTATGCACGATAAATAGCCTCAGAATAATCCTTGAAAGTATGTGTTAGAGGATCCCATGTCCCTGAACCACCAGCTGTTGCAAGGCTTTTCAAATA
Organism: Flavisolibacter sp.; assembly: GCA_035554655.1. Taxonomy (GTDB): domain Bacteria; phylum Bacteroidota; class Bacteroidia; order Chitinophagales; family Chitinophagaceae; genus Flavisolibacter. The sequence goes on along the minus strand of DATMIF010000020.1, from coordinate 63,608 downwards.
ACCAACTTTTACTAGTTGGGTAGCAATTGTATCTGCAGGAATTACTGAAGCCAATAAAGGGATCATTACAAACCAGCTTAATATACCACCTGCAACAAGCACACCGGCAATGCGAGGTCCAATAATATAACCAACGCCTAAATATTCGGGAGTAATTTCTCCACTCAATCTTGCTGATGGGAAAAACCTATTTGTTTGTGCCGTAGCAAATCTTGGTACTTCAGCAATTACATGAAATACTTTTTGCAGTGCAGCATAAGCAGCAGCAAAACCCAAACCCATGAATGCCGTTTTAGCAAATTCACCTCCTCTTTCGCCGGCTTTCAATACCGATGCACATGCTGTTCCTTCCGGATAGGGAAGATTGCCATGTTCTTCCACTATCAATGAACGGCGAAGAGGGATCATCATCAACGTTCCAAGAATACCACCGAATATGGCAAGCGTCAATATTGTCCAGTAATTAAAAAAATCGGCGCTTGAGGGATCACTTAAAAACAAAAAACCAGGAAGTGTAAATACAACACCGGCAGCTATACTTTCACCTGCAGAACCTGTAGTTTGAATGATATTGTTTTCGAGAATCGTCGTCTTCAATAATCTTCTTCCAAGAGTAATGGCAATAACTGCAATGGGAATAGAGGCGGAAACAGTAAGACCAGCTTTCAATGCCAGATAAACTGTTGATGCTCCAAAGATGATCCCGAATATTGCACCAGTTAAAACAGATTTGATGGTGAATTCCGCCATTTTAGTTTCAGGCGCAATAAATGGTTTGAAGTCGATTTTGCTTTCAGCCATACAAGTTGGTTTGGTAAAACTTAAATGTAGTAAGAAAATAAAAAAAGGAGTTGATGAATCTCAACTCCTTTTTATTATACATTATTTTATAGTTATGCAGAACCTGTTTTTTCTCTCACAATTTCATTTAATGATTTAACTCTTGAATAAATCAAAACACCGCCAATAAATGCAGCAATCACAAGGATCAGGAAGAACATTTTCTTATCATGAAAATCGTCCCAGAAACCAGTCATCACGCCTGCTACTTTTCCACCTATAGACGTCGACAAAAACCACCCTCCCATCATTAAGGCTGTAAGTCTTGGCGGAGCCAATTTGGATACAAACGACAATCCAATAGGACTTAAAAATATTTCGCTAATAGTAAAAACAAAGTAAGTGCCCCAAAGCCAGATCGGGGATGCCTTGTGTGTATAAATAGAAGGCACTGACATGACAGCAAATACCATCACCAAAGCAGATAATCCGGAAATGAACATTGCCATCCCGAATTTGGAAGCAGTTGTTGGTTCTTTCCCTTTCTTTCGCAGGAAAGAAAAGAATGGAACAAATATGAGTGTAAGTAGAACAATAAATAAAGGATTGATCGATTGGAATAATTCCGTGTTGGTGAGTTTTACATTTTTACCCCCAGGCCATTGTTCCTTCGGTACATTATTAAAATATGGATCAGGGCCCATTACCTGCACAATCTTTGAGCCGGTATCTATTCTGTTCCCACTCGCAGTAATGCCATAAATCTTTGTAGTTGTATCCTGCTTATCTCTTTTTAATTGGACTTTTATTACAGTATCCAGCCGAACAACAGGACTCTTATCTTTTACTTCAACAAAATATTCATCTACTTTATTTACCAGCCTTGGAGCGTCGCTTACTTCCTGCAATGGAAATATTTTTCCGGTGATTTTTGCTGTAGTTGGAGAAGCTTCACGATCGGTATGTTTTTCAGCCCAAAGAGTAAGGCCCGTTGAATTTTGATTATAAATAGTCCAGAAGGCTACGGCAATAGCAAAGATGAAAAGCAAAGCACCTATACCTTTTTTATCCTGGCCTTTTGCTTTCACCCAAAGAGAAATATAGAAAGCGATAATTGGTAAACATGCAAATATGAAAGCATCACTTGCTTGCGTTCCCATTATGGGGGAACCAAACAACGCTTTAGGTAAAAACCATCCAATGATTGCAGCAACAATCGCTGGTAAAAAAACATAACCGAATATTTGCCCGGTAGACATGTCTTCCGCCTGCACGGGTTTTTTTACATCGCCTTCTTTTACTTTATCGAGGTTTATTGCCAATATGATCAATCCAATAATCAATCCAACACCGGCCGCAGCAAATGCATATCCCCAACCATATTTATTACGCAAGTAAGCAGCAACGAAATTGCATACAAAAGCACCAATATTGATGCCCATATAAAAGATATTATACGCATTGTCCTTTAATGGTCGCAATTCAGTTCTGTTATAAATATTTCCCAACAAGGTGGAGATATTAGGTTTGAAAAAACCATTACCTACAATAATCATAGTTAATGAAACAAACAAGGCCGTGTTACCTGGGATAGACAGACAGAGATAACCGGCGGCCATTAAACTACCTCCTAAAAAAATAGATTTAAGATACCCCAGATGTCTATCGGCAAGCAGCCCACCAATGAAGGGAGTGAGATAAACTAAAGCAATAAAGCTTCCAACGATATCAGCGCCTATTTTTTCATCAAACCCCTTTCCTCCTGTTTTATTGTCAATTAAATAAAGCAATAAAATTCCTACCATTAGGTAATATGCAAAACGCTCCCACATTTCTGTAAAGAACAAGATGTACAATGCTTTGGGATGTTTTGCTCTCAGCGTTCTCTGTTCCATGAATGAATTTTTAATTAAATGCAACCGTTAGTTAATCGGCTCAAAATAAGGTAAATTCTTTTTTTATCTGCCTGAACTTCCTCACGTTTAACATTCTTACGATATTCGCGTCTCATCATTCGATACCATGAATATACTTTTACTCGGCTCCGGCGGAAGAGAACATGCGTTGGCCTGGAAACTTTCTCAAAGCAACCATTGCTCCAAACTGTTTATTGCACCTGGTAATGCAGGCACGGCACTGCATGGAATTAACTTAGCCCTCGGCGTTAATGATTTTGCGGCAATTGAGAAAGCCTGCGTTGATGAACACGTTGATATGGTAATTGTTGGACCCGAAGAACCCTTAGTGAAGGGTGTAGTTGATATTTTAAAATCGACCCCGCAACTTAAAGACATATTGATCGTTGGTCCTTCCAAAGACGCTGCACAGTTGGAGGGAAGTAAGGCTTTTGCAAAATCGTTCATGCAAAGGCACAACATTCCAACAGCCTCTTATAAAGAATTCACTGCTGAAAATTTTAACGAGGGTATCGAATATCTAAGGCAACATCCCTTACCAATCGTTTTGAAAGCGGATGGATTGGCGGCGGGCAAAGGCGTAATTATCTGCCAGAACTATGTTGAGGCATTCGCTGAATTTGAATTGATGATCCAGCGATCAAAATTTGGTGAAGCAAGCAAACGTGTAGTAGTGGAAGAGTTTTTATCGGGTATAGAACTTTCGGTTTTTGTATTAACCGATGGAAAGAATTATGTGTTACTGCCAGAAGCAAAAGATTACAAACGGATTGGTGCGGGCGATACAGGATTGAACACCGGCGGCATGGGTGCTATTAGCCCTGTTCCGTTTGCAGATGAGATTTTCATGCAAAAAGTAAAGACTAGAATTATTGAACCAACTGTTGCAGGATTTCAAAAAGATGGTCTCGATTATAAGGGATTTGTGTTCTTTGGCTTGATCAAAGTGAATGAAGAACCTTACGTAATTGAATACAATTGCCGTATGGGAGATCCTGAAACAGAAGTTGTAGTTCCGAGAATAAAAAGTGATTTGGTTGAATTGCTAAAGGCGACGGCAGAACAAAAATTAGATGCAGTGCAAATAGAGATTGACTCTCGCTTTGCCACTACCATCGTTGCTGTTAGCGGTGGTTATCCTAACGATTATCAAATAGGCTTCCCCATTTCAGGATTAAATCTCGCCGAAGAAGACACTCTTATTTTTTATGCAGGTGCAAAAAAAGATGGGAAAAAAGTTGTTACCAGTGGCGGACGAGTGATTTGCACAACAGCCTTAGGAGATGATTTAAATGAAGCATTGGAAAAGTCAAAAGAATTAGTTGAAGCTATCAACTTCGAAGGAAAATATTTTCGGAAAGATATTGGGTTTGAGTTTGTATCAAAAGTGTAGACAAATATCTCATCCCATTTTCCTGATAGCTATCGGGTTAACTTCGTGCAACAAATTTCTGCAATGACCGAAGTTCATTACCACGATTACCTGCAACTCGACCAGATTCTCAATGCACAGCACCCGGAGAGCAGCAAGCAAAATATCTCTGCGCATGATGAGACGCTTTTCATCATTATTCATCAGGCTTATGAACTTTGGTTTAAGCAATTGCATCATGAAGCAGATTCTGTTGTGGAGATCATGAAGAAACCTTCACTCAATGATAATTCTCCCGAGTTACAAACTGTTGTTCATCGGTTAAACAGAATGGCTGTTATACTTCGTGTTCTCGTTCATCAAATAGATATTTTGGAAACGATGACACCAATGGATTTTCTCGATTTTCGTGATATGCTTCGCCCGGCGTCAGGATTTCAAAGCTGGCAATTCAAATTATTGGAAGCAAAACTTGGATTAAAGTTTGAGTACCGCCACGGAAAAGAATATTACACTGCACAACTAAGGCAGGAACATGTTGACCTGATCAAAAAAGCAGAAACAGACAATTCTTTTCTCCAATTAGTAAACGACTGGCTTGAAAGAATGCCTTTTTTTGATGACGCTTCACTCTGGAAAGATTTTCCCGAATCAAACGATGTTCATCCTTTCTGGACAGAATATAAAAACTGTTACTCTAATTCCTTAGCCGAAGCGGAAAAGAATAACATGGATGCTTTTGATGAAGTTTTGTTTTATCATAAAGAAACGCACTACACACTTTCAGCAAAAGCGAATCGTGCGGCTTTGTTTATCATGTTGTATCGCGGTTATCCGTTGTTACAACTTCCATTTCAACTACTAAATAATTTACTGGAGATAGACGAGCAATTGAGCACATGGCGTCACCGGCATATGAACATGGTGCATCGAATGATTGGAACAAGAATAGGAACAGGTGGAAGCAGCGGAAAGGATTATTTAAAATCAGCAGCAGACAAACACTATATTTTTAAGGAGATCGCACAACTAACGTCCTTCCTTATCGAACGGAGAAAACTTCCTCAACTTCCCAAAGAAGTAGAAAGAAAATTAGGATTTGCAGTAGAAGATTAAGAATTATAAAAGAAGAACTATGAGAAAAATAATTTTACAGGTTGCAGTTAGTATTGATGGATTTATTGAAGGGCCAAACGGAGAGATTGATTGGTGCTTTACTGACCAGGATTATGGCATGAAGGATTTTTTCAAGCAAATTGATACGCTTTTCATGGGCAGAAAAACATACGAGTTAATGTTGACCATGGGTGAGGACGCCACTTCCGGCTTCCCAAAATTGAAGCAGTACGTTTTTTCTACAACATTGAATGAGGTACAGGAAGGCATTATCGTGGGGGACGATTTAGAATCTGAAGTTGAAAAAATCAGGAACGAACAAGGCAAAGACATTTGGCTCTTTGGTGGTGGTAACCTTACTACTTCCTTCATGAATTTGAAACTGGTTGATGAAGTGTGGTTAGCAGTTCACCCTGTTATCTTAGGCGGAGGCAAACCTTTGTTTGATAACCTTAATGAAAGAGTTGGCTTAAAACATCTCGATACCAAAACTTATTCAACAGGTCTTGTGTTTTTGAAATATGCGATTGCATAAGGATTGCTATTTTCTATATACCGGTGTTTTGATATCATGATAAAACAAAAAGGTCCAGTCTTCGTCATTTCCTTTCTGCCACCATTCTCTTCTTAAATGCATGGCTTTATCAGTATCAAAATCGTACTTGGTTTTGTAGCGAATTTTCATTTGCTGTAATTGAGGGGCATCATCAGCTCCAAAGAAAATAATTTCATCGCCTTCTTTTATCCAAAATACCTGGTGAAAAGGAGAGTGTGCACCAGTAAGATGATAACTGATGTACTCATCAATCGTTCCATCATCTTCATTTAAAAACACAACTTGCGGAGAACTATTTAACGCTTTCAGTTCGTCAGGGATGAATGAAGGGAATCCTTTTTCTATTGCAAAATCCAATTCTCTTTTTTGAACATAGTAAGTGGCGTTAGGCAGACTCAATTTTGAATGCTCATTTTCCAAACAGATTCCGCCTGCATGGTCTTTGTGCAAGTGAGACATTAAAACCTTGGTAACATCTTCCGGCTTAATTCCATTCTTTTCAAGATTACAATGCAACTGCATTTTATGTTCGGCCTTATCATTAAAACCCAAACCTGTATCTAGCAACAAAATATCTTTTGAAGTAATTATAACAAAGGGTTGAATTTCTACGAGCAAACTTCCAACGGGACGGTCTTGCAACTCATGCACATCATCATCAAAAGGAACGAACAACTTGGTTTTATCAATTGTAAAACTGCCTTCACTTAAGGGAATAATTTTCATTCTGCGAATTTACCGCAATACCATTTGCCTGTCGGCATCCAGTCGAATAAGAACGAATAACATGATTGTAAAAGTCAGCAAGGAAGTCCCTCCATAGCTAATGAAAGGAAGGGGAATACCAATTACAGGAGCCAACCCAACCGTCATGCAGATATTAATAACGATATGGAAGAAAAACACAGAAGCAACGCCATACCCATAACAACGGCTGAACACACTTCGCTGACGTTCGGCAACGGTAACAATTCTAAAAAGTAAGATGAGATAGATGGCAAGCAATAATGAGGTCCCTACAAAACCGAATGATTCACCAATGGTGCAGAAAATAAAATCGGTTCGTTGTTCAGGCACAAATTTGTTTCTCGTTTGGGTTCCTTTCAGCAAGCCTTTTCCAAGGATACTACCGGACCCAATTGCAATTTTTGATTGCTTCACATTATAATCCGCGTCTTTCTTCTTTTTTCCCTCCAGTGCAAGTTTAATCCGGTCTTCAGGTTTCATGTAATCATCGGGAACATCTTTTCCGATGGTACTAAAAATTCTCTCCACCTGGTAAGGTTTGAAAACATGCTGAAAAGCAAAGGGCACAACAAAACGCTGAATCCCGATACACAATACCGAAATAAAAATAATCCCGATGAGCAAGGCTCTATCTCTTTTTATCTGGCGCCACATGAGGTAGATGACCAATGCAGTAATGCCAAGAAGAATGATCGCCAAAATATTTTTATCTACAAGCAAGGTTGCAACCACCAGTGCTGCAATAAAAAATCCTACAATCAAAATTGTTGCCGGCAAACCTTCGCGGTACATCACAACGAAAAATGAAAAATATACTAGAGCTAATCCTGTTTCGCTCTGCATGATACTTAATACAGCAGGAATCAAAGCAATGGCAGCAGCTATTAGGTGTGATCTTGTTTTGCTGAAATCCAGATCGGGGAGAGAAAGGTATTTTGACAACGCAAGACAAACACAAACCTTACAAAAATCTGCCGGTTGAAAATTAAAACCACCGAGCTTAATGATCGATTCCGTTCCTTTAATCCTGGAGTGAAACGGGAATACTAATAACAGGAAAAAAATTCCAACTGCATACCAAAGATTTGCTGTTGCAGGAAAGAATTTACTGTCCGTGACAAGAATAAAGATTCCCAAAAAACCTGCAAGAATGAAAAAATAAAATTGCTTGCTGTAATCGGTTCTGAAAGAAAAAAAACCTGCAACCAAAGATTCATCTTCGGATGTTACGGCGTAAATGGCCGTAATTCCGATGGCAACCAACAGTAGATACAGCCACACCAGACTCCAGTCAATTCCTTTTGAAAAACCAGATTCCTTCTTCGTCATTTGGTGAATGTATTTTTCTTGTTGAGGACAATTTGTTTTTTCGGGTCGATCATATCCATATTCTTCAACACTATTTTTTGTTTTGATGGAAGTGTATCGGTTGGCAGAATACCACTTTTGTGTAAATATTTTTTGATGTAAGCACTGTCCTTCGTAAGGTTAAAATAAAACCTCGCTCTAACAGAATCCTCTTTGAATTGCACTCTCGGTAGATGAGCAGGCATCAGGTTAGCGTTTGAAATCCTATCTGCTTCCACTTTTCTATCCGCTCTTAAAGAATCTGTCAAATATTTCTCAACCATTAAGTAAGCCATTGGACCAGCCCATGTTGCACCAAAACCTCCGTTCTCAACAATTACGGCAACTGCAATCTTTGGATCTTGCATCGGTGCGAAACAGCCAAATACAGAGTGGTCTTTCAATTGTATCACTCTGCCATCAAGTACTATTTTATTTTCTGCCGTACCCGTTTTGGCACAAATATCTATGCCTGGGATTTTAGGAATGGTGGCTGCTGTACCAATTGTAGTTACTTCATGCATACCTTCTTTTACGATGTTGTAAATGGTATCTGAGATGTGAACCGGAACCTTGTGCTTCACCCTAAACTTATTCAACAAAGTGTCGTCTGCTTTATCATCGTCTATCGACTTTACAAAATGCGGTATATAATAATATCCATCGTTAGCAATAGTAGCCATTACATTAGCAATTTGCAAAGGCGTTACTGTCAACTCTCCTTGACCAATTCCCAGCGAAACGTTAGTGCACGAATTCCAATAATTATTGTAACGCTTGTTATAAAATGCAGTATCAGAAACATTTCCTTTATCCTCGCTTGGCAAATCAATACCCAACTGATGGCCATAACCAAAAGCATTTACATACTCTTTCCATTTTGCATAGCCATCTTTTACATTTCCAATTCTTGGATTGTCAACGGTAGCACGATAAGCCATTGAAAAAAATGAGTTGCACGACCATGCGATGGAAGTCTTAAGATCTTTTGAGTGGCCTTGCCAGTGTTCGGTACATTTCACTGTTTTATTACAGCCGTAATAAGCGCCAGCGCAGCCAATTCCGGTTTGTGGTGTAATCACACCCTCATCCAAAGCAATTAAGGCACCGATAGGTTTGTAAGTTGAGCCGGGAGGATACTGCCCCTTGATAGCACGATTTAATAAGGGTCTTGATACATCAAGTACAAATTTGCTGTAGGTCTTTTTGAAATTTGCCCCGGTCAGATCGTTTGGAGTATAAACAGGTCCGGAGGCCATAGCAAGAATCCCCCCCGTCTTGGGATCGATCGCTACGATAGCGCCAATCTTATTCTTTAATAATTTTTCAGCTAACTGTTGTAGCTCAGCATCTACAAACGTTCTCAAGCCTCTACCGGCAACTGCCGGTTCATCCATTTGCCCCTTAGCATAGCTGCCTTTCACACGTCCCCTGTTATCTTTAACCAAAACCTGCAAGCCGCGTTCCCCCATCAGCACTCTTTCATAAGTATTTTCAAGGCCTGTTCTGCCAACATAATCACCCGGTTCATAAAAACCGTTTGACCTGGCAATGATAGCTGAATCCACTTCACCGATATATCCAAGGAAGGAAGCACCTGCGTCGAAAGGATAGGTTCTTACAGGTCGTTCCTGCAGAAAGAAACCATTTCCAAAACGCCACATGTTTTCGTCCAGCCTTGCATATTTTTCGGGTGTCAGCAATTCTTCGAACGGGGTTGCCTGGTTACGGTTACCACCATTTTTTACGATAGCATCAACTATTCTCTTATTAAATTCTGCAGTATCAATTCCGAGTAACTGACATAGGTAGCCTGTATCCACCCCTCTCGCTTCCGATGGCGTCACCATCAAATCATACATCAAAGTGTTTTTTACAAGAGGCCTGTTTTTGCGATCGTATACAATGCCGCGTGCAGGGTAGACCGTTTTTTTCAGCAATGCATTTTGTTCTGCTTTGATCTCGTATTCATTGGAAAGAACCTGGAGGCGAAAAAGTTGAGCCAGGATAATAATGAAGACGAAAACGAACAAGAGTCGAATAATATAGCTTCGTGATTGGTTGAACACAGGCATTGATTGATTACGAAGAAAACGATTTAGAAGTTATTGTGCAAATGCTATGCAAATTTGATTAAAGCTTTGTTCATTTTCAAATGAAGCAGAAAGAGATTTGCGAATTTTTTGTAAAAGAGTACTGTCGTGGGAAAGGTGAGCAATTTCGAATAGAGTTCTGAACGCACAAGAGTGCGTGTAAGAGAAGCTTAATAGTAGCAATGTCCTTTGGAAATAAAAATTACGCGACGTTTGTACGGAACTTCAATTTTCTTGGAAAGAGAAGTTCAACGATGAAAATGAGAAGCAAACTAATACCGGTAGTAGACAAAACTTTAATGATGAAATCCAAAAAAGTTCCGAACTGCAACCACTCAAGTAATGTAAGGTAAGTATGATGCAAAACAGTTAGTACGAAAACATATACTGAGTAAGGAGCCCAACCCATTGCCCTTGGCGAGGGTTCACGATAATTAAACTCTGCGGTATCTTTGGGTATTAAAATAGAAATGATAAACGGGCGAACGTAAGCAATTAGTACGCAGGCTGCGGCATGAAGTCCCGGGGTTTGTGTAAAATAATCCAGCGTAAGCCCGGTAACAAAAGCAATCAGTAATAAGCTCAGGCGGTTCAATGAAAAAGGTAACCAAAGAATAAACAGGTAATATAAAATAGGGATTACAAACCTGTGTAGTGGTGGCAGTTTATCAAGCACATACACCTGCACCACTATAAAAATGAAAACGCGGAATATATTTTTTACTAAGTCGCTCAATTATTTTCCTTTTTTCTGTTGTTCTACTTTCTTTTCTGTGTCTTTCTCCAGTTGCAGTTGTTCTTCTCTTTGCAGGTTCTCCACAACAAACACTTGTTGAATGGTATTAAAGTTTACCTCTGTTTTTATTTTGAGAAGATAAAAACCCGTTGCCGGATCGCTGGTAATAGCAGCAATTCTTCCAATAAATTTATCAGGAGGAAAATTGTAGGAATATTTGCTGGTAACAACTGTATCACCAACTTTTACTTCAACACTTTTTGAAATTCCTTTGAGTTGAACAAATCGTGGATCTTTTCCATCCCATTCTAATTTACCCGCATCTCCTGTTTTCTTCAAAGCTGCGCTAACGGAACTTTGCACATGCAGCAAGGACATGACTTCACTGAAATTTGGACTAACATTTACCACCTGCCCTACCACGGCACCGTCAGAATTTAATACTGCCATATTATCCTGGATGCCATACTTCGCTCCCCTGTTCAATTGCAAATAGTTCTTTTCAAAAATGACAGTGTTGTAAACAACTTTTGCATCTCTCCAGATATATTTTTTGAATTGTTTTACCGAGTCAATCATTGCCGAGTCAAGAATAACACGTTGACCGGTATCGGGAATAGAATAGTTTGTTTTAAGAAGATTGAGCAAAGAATCATTCATGCGGTGAAGCCTGCGATTCTCTTCACCCTGATGAAAGTAATCATCTAGCTTATCGACCTGCGTATTCATCCTTCCTGTTACTTCACTTGCAACACCTAAAAAAGCCGCATGGTGAAGCCTGTTATACTTAAACAACATATACAAGGAAAACACCTGCAGGACCACAAATGCAACAAAAGTGAAGTAGCGGCGGATGAAAAGAAAAATGTTACGCATACAAGGTGGAGGGTTTAAGGCTTAAGGTTTAAGGTTGGCTATTGCCTTATACCTTATACCTTACCTTTCGCCTATCTCATAACAAATGGATAGCGATCGTAATTTTTCAAAGCTAATCCTGTGCCACGAACCACACTCTTCAGTGGATCATCGGCAACATGCACGGGTAATTTTATTTTTTGGCTTAATCTTTTGTCAAGACCTTTTAACAAGGCACCGCCACCGGTGAGATACAAGCCGCGGCGATAAATATCTGCAGCTAATTCAGGAGGCGTCTGCTCCAATGCTTTTAAGATGGCTTCCTCCATTTTGAAAATGGATTTATCCAAAGCTTCAGCAATTTCCTGGTAGCTTACCATAATCTGTTTGGGAATTCCTGTTACCAAATCGCGACCATTTACAGGAAGATCATCCGGCGGATTATCGATATCCTTCATGGCAGCACCAATCTGAATTTTGATTTGTTCTGCAGTTCTTTCGCCGATTAATAAGGAATGATAGCGGCGAAGTGCTTCCATAATATCTGCAGTGAATTCATCACCTGCAATACGAATGGATTGATCACAAACAATACCGGCAAGTGCGATAACGGTGATACCTGTTGTTCCGCCACCAATATCAATGATCATATTTCCAACCGGCTCTTCAACATCGATACCAATACCGAGAGCTGCAGCCATGGGTTCATGAATGAGGTAAACTTCTTTTGCTCCTGCTTGTTCGGCGCTGTCGCGAACGGCACGTTTTTCCACTTCGGTAATTGAAGAAGGAATGCAAATCATCATGCGCCAGCTGGGAGGGAAAAGAGGTTTTTTGGGATAAACCATTTTGATCATCTCACGAAGCATTAATTCTGCAGCATTGAAATCTGCAATCACACCGTCCTTCAATGGTCGAACTGTTTTAATACTCTCGTGGGTTTTTTCATGCATCATCAAGGCACGTTTGCCTACGGCCAAGACCTCTTTTGGGTTGTTACGGTTCAAGGCTACGATAGAAGGTTCGTTCACTACGACTTCATCGTTGTGGATTATCAAGGTATTGGCAGTTCCCAAGTCTATCGCTATCTCCTGCGTGAACCAATTAAATAGTCCCATGCTGCTGTATTGGATTTAAATTTTGAAGGTTGCCTGCAAAATTGGTGGAAATAAATTGAAATGTCAAAGTAAAAACGTTGAGTAGTAAAAGATATTTTTCGTTCAATCATGTGGCTTTGAAAAATGTTTAAGGTAGTGGTTCGTTTCAGTGCAACATTTCGTTAACACATTTCTTCTTCAACAACTAAATATTGAATGAAGAAAAAGTTAGTCGCACTTCTCCAATATCATACCATTTTTACAAAAGGATTCGTTTTCATTTCGTCACCAATGGTAGTTGTATCTCCGTGACCAGGATAAACAACTGTATCAGCAGGCAAGGTATAAAGCTTTGTTCGGATGCTTTCTTCGAGAATTTTGAAATCACCTCCGGGCAAATCGGTTCTTCCAACGCTTCCCTCAAACAACACGTCGCCGCTGATAACAAATTTGTTTTCCTTGCTGTAAAAACTTATGTGACCGGGAGAATGGCCGGGAGTGAACAACACGTGTAGTTCATCATCTCCAATCCGAATAACATCGCCTTCGTCCACAAAGTTCAATTCTGCATCGTAATTATCAAAAGGCATCTGCCAGAGTTGACCCGAAGCCGGGCCGTATTCCAATACAGGTTTTTCCAGTTTGTTCAACCATAAGGTCAAACCATACGTTTTATAAATAAACCTGTTGCCGAAAATATGGTCAAGATGGCAATGCGTGTTGGGGAGATAGATGGGTTGCAGGTGATTCTGTTCAATAAAGTTTTTCAGTTCTTGTTCTTCAGAAGCAAAATAACAACCGGGGTCTATAATACAGCACTGCCCTTTTTCGTTGTAGACTACGTATGTATTCTCCTGTACGGGATTGAAGGTAAATGGTTGAACGGTTAACATCAGCTTTTTTGTACTTTTAAATGCAATTTACTGTCCAAATCGGGAGCTTTATTAATAAGAAATCACATCATACTTTATGATCAAAATGATTGGCCGCTTGTCATGTGCTCTGGTGCTCTTTCTTTCTCTTTATTCGAACGCCCAGGTTAGCGCTGTGCAGTATGGAAAAAACCGGGTACAATATCAAAAATTCAAATGGAAATACTACCAGACGAATAATTTCAATACCTATTTCAGCCAGGATGGCTTGGAGATCGCCAAATATGTAGCCCAGGTGGCAGAAAAGGAATTGCCGGGGTTGGAAGAATTTGTTGAATATGGCCTTCAGCGCAGGGCCAATATTGCTGTGTATAACAGCTTTGATGAAATGTACCAATCCAATATCGGTATTGGTATTGACTGGCAAAATACAGGCGGCGTTACTAAACTGGTGAACAACAAAATGCTTATTTACTTCGATGGTAACCATGAAAACCTCAGAAGACAGATCAGGCAGGGCATTGCCGGAGTACTTGTGGCCAACGTTTTATTTGGTGATGATCTTGGAGAGTTTGCAGCCAACCAAACCCTTTTAGATCTTCCAAAATGGTTAACTGATGGCTATATCGCGTACGCTGCAGAAGAATGGAGTACTGACCTCGATAACCAGCTAAAGAACGCAATGCTCAGTGGCGAGTATAAAAATTTTTACCATTTTGCTTTCGAAAAACCCGAATTGGCGGGTCATGCGTTTTGGTATTACATCGGTAACAAGTATGGCAAGGCAAAAACAACCTACCTCTTATACCTCGCCAGAATTTATCGCAACTTGAACAGCGCAACGCAAAAGATCGCCAAGAAAAAATTCAAAGACGTTCTGAAAGATTTCATGAACGAAGAACCCGATAAATATTATAAAGATGTTCGCGGCCGCAAGCTTATTCCAAAGGGCCAACTTTCAGTTTCGGAACCAATTGGTAAAAAAGATTTCATTCGTTTCAATGCCAATCCCGCCCCAAGAAGCTTTGCTTATGCGGACGTTGAATTCAAGCAAGGGAAATACAGCGTGGTGTTTCATCCCAATTTCTCCGATAGAAAAGTTTTACTCACTTATGGCGTTAGGTCAGGAGAAAGCGAAGTAAACCCTAATATGCCTGTTCTGGCATGGGATGGCAAGGGAACGAGGTTAGCATGTGCATATAATAAAGAAGGCAAGAACCGTTTGTTTGTGTATGACATCATCAACCGCATAAAAACTGTAGAAGACGAGCTACCGCAGTTTACGCAGATCCAAGATATGAAGTTTATGCTTGATGCCAATACTTTAATCTTTAGTGCCGTTAAGAGTGGGCAGTCTGACATCTTCGTTTATAAGATTGACAGGAAGACAATACAGCAAATTACAAATGATGTCTATGATGATCTGGATGCCTCCTTTGTGGCTTTCCCGGGAAAAACAGGGATTATTTTTTCGAGTAACCGACCATCGGCCACAGCAGAAAACAATGATACTGCGGTTTCCTCTCACAAATACAACATATTTTTAGTCGATAACTGGAACCAGTCCGAGTTCAGGCAAATTTCTCAGTTAAGCAATGTTCGCTTCGGCAATGCCAGGTATCCTTCTCAATACAATACCACTCACTTCACTTTTGTAAGCGATGAGAATGGTATCAACAACCGCTATGCAGGTTTCTTTAAATCAGAAAGAGCCGGCTTAGATACATTGATCTACATAGGCGATGAAGTATTGCACAATCCCGATCGGAAAGAATTGGACAGCACTTTAAAAGAGTGGGGAAAAATGGAAGCCGACTCTGTTGGATTGGTTTCCATCACAAGCGATTCTTCATATACTTTTCCACTAACCAATTACCAGGCAAGTTTGCTGGAAACCAGAACAGCCGGCGATAATACTTTGGTAAGTGAGGTCATCAGGCAAGGTGATTATAAATTCCTGTATCGCTTGCGGATGGATGAAGCTACATTGCGCAAAAGAAACATTACTGCAAAGCCTACAGAGTACATGAAAAAACTGCAGGAGCAGCAGCGCATTGCTGAAGGAAAAGCAAGAATGCTGCAGCCCTTGCACCAGGACAGTACGCAAAAACAAAACGACTTTTTTAATAGTGAATTCAGTAACGAGAAAAAAGATTCCTCTCAGTTAGGAAAAGTTTTTGAAAGCCAGGACATAACAGAAGAGCCAATATTGAAGAAGGCGAAATTGTACGAATACAGGCCACCAAAATTCTTTAATGATTACGTGGTAGCCGGATTAAACAATACTGTTTTCGCTCCTACTAAATACCAGCCATTCCAGCATGGTGCAGGTCCAATTCGTCCTGCAAATGGTAATGATCTCAACGGCCTTGTGCGTTTAGGAACTACCGACTTGTTTGAAGACTACAAAATCTCTGGTGGTTTCCGCTTAGCTCCAAACCTAAGAGATAACGATATACTTTTTGAATTTACCAATTTGAAAAAAAGATGGGATTGGGGATTCACTTATTATAGGAGTACTGAGCAGGATTATGTCTTGAGAGATAATAACTGGTACCTCGGCAAATTATTCAGCACTTATTACCTCGCACGATTAAATTATGCTTTTGACAGGGTTAAGAGTATAAGAATCACTGCCGGGCCAAGATATGACAGGAACACTGTCACAGGCACCGCCACCAGTTCAGGTCTAAACCCTGCTATTTTAGAGATCCCTGACGAAAAAAAGACCTATGGCCAGCTTTCAATGGAGTATGTATATGATAATAGCATCAATCGCACATTGAACATTTGGAATGGCTTGAGATGGAAAGTATACATGGATTGGTTTGCACAAGTAAACCAGATAAAAACAACGGAAGGAAAAAACCTTTTCAATGTTGGATTTGATGCCCGCAATTATTACCCGATCTACCGGAATGTAATTTGGGCAGTCAGAGCTGCAGGTGATTTTTCATGGGGAGATCAAAAAGTTGTCTATTATCTTGGTGGGGTTGACGGATGGATATCTCCGAAGTTCAATGGTGCAAATCCGCTTGATCCGGATGCTACTTATGCTTACCAGGCACTGGCGGTTAATCTCCGTGGCTTTAAGCAAAATACTGCAAATGGTAACAACAACGTTGTTATCAACAGCGAAGTAAGAGCTCCACTATTTAGTACGCTTTTCAATCGCCCAATCAATAACGCCTTCCTTCGTAATTTTCAATTGGTTCAATTCTTTGATTTAGGCACTGCATGGAATGGATCATATGACAAGTTGGAAAGACCTCATGTAATTTATCCAAACGATCCTAATGCACAGGTATTGGTTAAGATCAAGGCCGGAGGCATCGGACCATTTGCAGGTGGATATGGATTTGGTGCAAGAAGTACATTACTAGGATATTTTGTTCGCTTTGATGCTGCCTGGGGTATGGATGTTTTCTTCAAGGGCAAACCTATGATGACCGTTTCCTTAGGATTGGACTTCTAAAAATTCGATCACATAACTTTATTTAGAAGAGATGCAATCGCATCTCTTTTTTTATAACACCTTGCTCAATTTCTTCATCGTGTAATACATCAATGTCAACAACAACGTATAGCATACAATCATGCTCCAATCAAACCGGTTGCGAATTGGATGAATAAACATGTAAATGATATCATTAATTAATTGAAATGGATTTGCCAGTACATCCCAGCTGTTGAATCGCAAATAGCGACCAATGTAAACACCAAATCCGTTCAATGCCATAACCGGAACAATAAAGAGTGCACCAAACTTCTTGTTGAAATTTTTTTCAAATAATTTTTCCATTTGTCTTACTGAAAGAATTCCAAACAGCAGTCCATTCCATGCAAAGGACAACAACAATGCTAGGTCATACCAAAGAGGCACATCTTCATTCATATCCAAATGAAATAAATCAGTAATGATGTAAAATGAATTGGGGATAAAGAGAAGCCAGATGAAACTGTACAACAAAAACTCCCATTTCATTTTTATAGAACGAAGACTCATTTGTTTTGAAATAGCATACGGCACATATGCAAGAAATAAATTCCAAACCAAAAATGCAAACAACAAATGTCCCGTGTAGATGATTCGAAAAGTCATCAACCCAACACTGAACAAACTACACAAAATTACTATTTGCTCGGCATCGGTTCGGGCATTATAAAAGCGGAATAGAAAACTTTTTTGGAGATATTTCATAATGAAATCAATTTGGGAATGAAGATGAAGCAACCAACAATCACAGCTGCTATCGCTGCAATTAATACAGCGCCTGCAGCAACGTCTTTTATTAATTTTATTTGAGGATGTTTTTCAACTGAAATAAAATCTATTGTTTTTTCAAGAGCAGTGTTAACCATTTCTGTTATCCAAACAAGAGCAATAGAAAAAACGACAGCAATGACTTCCCATTTGTTAACGCCAAGAGTTACGGACAAAACGAGCACAAGGAATGTAATGGACAAATGGATTTGAGCATTATGTTCCCGCCTTAAAAAACTAACGATACCTTCCCATGCATACACAAAACTTTTTAGTCTTGCTTTCCATGAAAAAGAGGGAGCATTGCTGCCAAACAGTTTTTCATCTTCAATAGGCTTATGTAAAAAATTCGCTTTCATAACTTGGAACTAAAATGGTTATCGATTATGCAATAGCAGGAAATGGTGAAGAATCAATTTGCTTTTTGTTGGATTTCACTCTCGACAAAATAGCTTCCAGCAAAGGCAACATTTTATTCAAACCTTTTGTTTTGATCATGAAATTCCAAAGCGGCTCAAATTTTTTCCATCCACCTGCGTAAGTAAAATGTTTGATCTTATGTTTGACCTCCTCGTGTTGCAGACTTGCTTTCAAAATATTACTCCATGAGTAGAAGGATTTGTAGGACCAGTCATACCCTCTCTTTAGTTCTTCGGCGCTTAATCCAATTGTTTTATAAACGACCTGTCTCGTATCATACTGGTCCCAGTTCCTGTGAAGGATTCTTCCTTGTTCTTCCATGCTTTTAAACAATCTTGTTCCAGGGTACGGGGTAAGAATATGGAATGTGCTTGTTGTCAATCCTCGTTCAACTGCCCAGTCAACTGTCCGTTTGAAAACATCTTTGTCATCGTCATCCAAACCAAAAACAAAACTCCCGTTGATCATGATGCCTAGTGAATGCAATCTTTCAATTGCAGCTTTGTAATCTTTTCCAAGGTTTTGTTTCTTATTACTTTGTTGAAGATTGGATTCACTCAATGTTTCAAAGCCAACGAACACAGAACGCAAGCCTGCTTCTGCGGCCTTTTCAATTAAATCGCCGCGAAGAATAGCATCAACGGTAGAAGCACCTTGAAAGACACGGTTCATTCCCTTCATTTCTTCAAAAAGTGCAGAAGAAAATTTGTAATTACCTAAAAGATGATCATCTAAAAAATATAGATGTCTACCTGGCAAGCGACTAATTTCTGCAAGCGCAGCATCGACTTGCTGTGTATAGAATGACTTTCCGCCCTCGTAAAAGGCATCTTTATAACAAAAATCACAATGATGCGGACAACCTCTTGAAACTACAATTGAATTGGGAACCAGATACAAATGACGTTTGATCAGATCTCGTCTTATTGGTGGAATATCTTCAATGGTTCTTTTCGCATTGACATAAATTTTCTTTTGCGACTTGTTTCTGAAATCTTTCAAAAACTGCGGAAACATGTCTTCCCCGGGGCCAATGAAAATTGTATCGGCATGAAGCACCGCTTCTTCGGGCAATGAAGAAACATGCAATCCACCCAAACAAACATAACAGCCTTTTCTCCGATAATGATCTGCCAGCGCATACGAGCGAAAAGCATTTGTTATGTACACCTGTATAATTACCAGATCAGGTGTATCATCGATTTTCAATTCCTCTACATGTTCATCCTGCAAATCAATTTCATCGCCGGTAGAACAATAAGCGGCCAATGTTGCTAAACCAAGAGGAGGAAATAACGAATACTTAATTGGCCGCCAATACGGGCTCTTTGCTTCTGTAAGGGCAGGCAAAATCATTTTAATTTTCATAGCAAGCTTTTTTACCACTGAATTTTTTTAGAGAAATGCATAATGATAGCGAGTGTGATAAACAACCCAATGCTTCCTAATAACAACGCGTAATCCTGTAATTGAAGAATCGTGAATACGTAAGTGTATACAAGAAGCAATACCACTGATAAAATGATGGTAAGTCGCGAGGAGTTTAATATCCCTTTTACGAACCATGTTATCAATCCTATAGTTGCGGCTGATGCAACCATGTAAGAAAAATTAAAACCTATGTACTCTGAGAATGATAACAACAATGTATAGAACAGAACCAGCGCCAATCCCACCAATCCATATTGGAAGGGATGCACCGACTTCTTATTTGAGGTATCGATAAGAAAGAATGCTGCGAATGTTAGCAAGATGCAGAGAAAAGAATACTTGACTGATCGTGTTGTTTTCTGGTATCCGTTGACAGGCACGTACAGATCCGCACCAAAAGCATTATTGCTGATATTGACAGCAGCGATCGCCGTTGATGTATTCCCGCTGTCAGCAATTGAACCAATATTAAAAGCATTATCCTCCCATTGTTGAGGGAAACTTCTTTTTTGAGAAACACTTTTCCACTTAGCAGAAAAACTATCGCTACTGATTTTTGAAGTCAATGGCAATATGTCACCGGTAAAACTTGGGTGTGGCCATTTTGCATTCATATCGACCGTTGTTGATTTTCCAACAGGCGTAAAAAGCAATTCTTCAGAACCACTGATATTCATGCTGCTTGAAAAGTCAACATGTTTCAGATCTTCAATAGCTGTTAAGCTAAGAGGAGCACTTAGCCCGTTGTCTACGGCAATGCTCTGCCTGTCGTCTGGTGATAATGTAAGTGACTGATTATTCCACTGCAATTTCAAATCATCATTCAACCCTTTTATATCAGAAATACTTACCTGCACAAAGGCTTCGCTCCAGATAATATTCTTCGGATCGATTTTTAATTTTTCAGGTGCGACTGAACTAAACGATCCATTCAAATTAATTTTCGAAGTGTACAGCATCACTTTGTAGATGCCTCTATATTTCTCTTCGGGACTAACAGTGGAATTAATATTCAAAGTGTCAGGAAGAAAGTAAGCAAAATGCTTTGTCATGTTTTTAGTGGAACTATCAGCGCCATATTCCCAATAGGGCAATACAAGTACAGGTCCTGCAATGTTTTGCTTCCTGGCCCACTTGCTGCTTACTTCAGCAATAGCTTCTTTTTGTCTTTCCTCACGTTCCTTGATCAGGTCCTGAACAAAAAATGTTGGTATCTGTAAAATCAATACAATACCACCGATGATCAATGCTTTTACAAGCACTTTAGTTTTGGTCCAAACATTTTGAACAACAGTTTCCATATTATTTAATTGAATAGTTTTTAGAAATGAGTGTTTTTGTTTTTGAATAGCATATCCACAAAGGGATAGAGCCAAATACACCAAAAGAGCAATCGATCAACCTCCAACCAATTGGTATTCCTCTAAAAGAGCCTGCAATGAAAGCGAGGGGAAAAATCAGTACACAGGCAATAAGACCAAATTCAATTACCCAGATGTTCTTTATAGGATTGCGGTAGGGCCCAATAAAAAGAATAGCAAGAATGAAATGGGCCAAGGCAAGCCAATCATAACCGTACAATAAAAAAGGAGTGTCATGGTTTACATTTTTATAAGCTGATAAAACTTTTTCTAACCAATAATATAGTTGTGATGAAGAAGAAAAAACTCCAAGTAAAAAAGATAGTTCTGCTTCAACAGGAATGGCAGTTAAGCCACTCAGAAATAAAACGATGATAAAAAACAGCAGTAGTTTTCTAATCAATCCTATTGAGTTCTTCTCTTTCATTTTCATTTGAATTAAAAACTTGAGCAATAGAAAATCCATGACTAAGTATTCCGACATAACCGCTCAATATTCCAAGCGGCAGAAGAAACCAAACTTTCCCAGGAACGTATGCTGCAAACAAACAAGCCGCTACCAGCGACATTACCGGTATGGAAGCAAATAGTATCATCCAGGCAAAACCTCTTTGAAGATTTGTTTTGCAAGAAAGCCACATCATAAAATGCAGTAATAAAGTAGCAGGAGAACTGATAGCAATGGACGCCAGCATGGCCGCAGTAATCATCATCACCGGCCATTTACAAATGAGGCATAGCAAAAGCATTACCGGTATAATAACCATTGAAGACGATTTGTAAACTTTTTTAAGAATTGTCTGCATTTTTATTTTTTTAAAAGCACTTTGTATTTCAAAGTAAGTAGGCAAAAAAAATTATTTAATTCCCTTGATCATTTTTTCCAATCCGCTAATGTGATCATTGAATACTTTCTCCCCTGCTTTTGTAACTGCATAAGTTGTGTTTGTCTTTCTTCCGATAAATCCTTTCTGCACTTTTATAAAACCACTTTCTTCAAGTGTTTGAAGATGTGTTGCCAGGTTTCCATCTGTCACTTCCAGCATTTGCTTTAGGTCATTGAAGTTGATCTCTTCGTTCACCATAAGAATGCTCATCACGCCGAGACGGATACGGTTATCGAAAATTTTATTTAAACCTGCTATGGGATTGTTTGTTGCCATTAGCTCTTTACTTCAAAAATCGTTCAATCAATTTTCAACAGATGGTTTTCGTTCATACTTCCACCACATTACAAATCCGTAAATGATATGCAAAACGCCAAAACCTAATGCCCAGAAATAAAGTCCATAACCAATAAACTGTGTATTGATCAAACCTAACAGTATTTCCAAAAAACCTAAATAGCGAATATCACTTAGAGTGTACTTGCTTCCGTTAACAAGGCCGAATCCATAAAAGATCAAACATGCCGGTGCTACAAATCGCCACTCGCTATACTGAAGCATGGCAATAATGAAAAGTCCTCCTGCTATCATTGGTATGGCTGTATTAATCACCAACTGTTTTGTAGTATGATCCCACAAAGGCAATTTGTTTCTTCCGGCCCTGCGCCAGGTAAAATAAAGTGCTGAAATAAGTGCGAGGCCAGCGACCGCCCCCGCCAAGAGAAAAAGATCCCATTTTAAACTGTGAAAGTTTTCATTGGTGTAGCCGCTTCGTGTAAAGCCATCATAGTAGTCACCGATCCAGTTATAAGCAAGATAGGCTCCAATTAAAGCCCACACGCCTGCTGCAATACCACTTAAGCCACTCAAAGAGATGAAACGGCTGGAACGTTGCATCATTTTCCTGATGTCCTTCAAAGCGTCTAAATGCTGATCTTGTACGTCCATAAAAAGCACTTTGTATTACAAAGTAACTATGAGGTTTTCAATTTTCAAAATAAAATTGGAGAATACTTAAATAGCACTTAGGATTACTTCGCAAGCTTTTGCGATTTGCTCCTCAATTATTGTTAGCGGTGGAGAAACCCTCATGCAGTTAGAAGCAAATAAGAACCAATCTGAGATCACACCATTTTCGATGCACTTATCGATTATTTTTTTACAGGTCTCGAATGAATCCAATTCAATGGCCATCCATAAACCAAAAGAACGAACTGATTTTATTTTGGGATGTTGAAGTAATGATGTGAAGAGCTTTTCTTTTCCCGAGGCATTAAAATCACTTTCCAACAAAACTTTAAAAGCTTCCATACCCG
The DNA here is from genome assembly GCA_035554655.1 of Flavisolibacter sp. Classification (GTDB taxonomy): domain Bacteria; phylum Bacteroidota; class Bacteroidia; order Chitinophagales; family Chitinophagaceae; genus Flavisolibacter. Next base: position 40,442 of record DATMIF010000020.1, on the reverse strand, counting down.
CAGCGCAGCAGACGGGGTGGCCACCAAATGTTGTAATATGACCAAGCACAGGTTTATCTGCCAACTGATACATCAAGTCCTTGTCGGCGACGAAAGCACCCAAGGGCATTCCGCCACCTAGTGCTTTTCCGAGTAATAAAACATCAGGAACGATATCAAAATTTTCAAAGCCCCAAAGTTTTCCTGTTCTTGCAAAGCCCGTCTGTATTTCGTCAAGAATGAACAGGGCTCCAACTTTCTTACAACGTTTTTGCAATGCCTGCATCCATTCTTTTTGAGGAACAATAATTCCCGCCTCTGCCTGGATAGTTTCTGCAATTACGCAAGCTGTTTGATAGGTAATGAATCCCAAATCATCAAAAGAGTTGTAGTTCAAATGTTGGATGCCTGGCAATAATGGCCGATATGTGTTCCTCCAGTATTCATCACCAATAATACTTAGTGCACCCTGGGTTGAACCGTGATAAGAATTTTTAAAAGCAATGATCTCGCCCCTTCCTGTAACTCTTTTCGCAAGCTTCATAGCACCTTCCACAGCTTCCGCGCCGGAGTTTGTGAAGTAAACTGAGTTTAGCGTCTGTGGAAGATGGTCAGTCAACAATTTTGCATACTGCACTTGTGGACTTTGAACAAACTCCCCGTAGACCATAATGTGCATGTAATCGTCCAACTGCTTTTTTATGGCTTCAACAACTCTTGGATGGCGGTGACCAATGTTGGCAACGCTAATTCCACCAATGAGATCAATGTATTTTTTTCCAGAAACGTCTGTCAATTCACAACCTTCGGCTTTCACGATTTCCAAAGCCAAAGGAGCAAATGAAGTTTGTGCCACATGTTGAAGAAATAACTGGCGAAGGTTCATGCCGCTAAAGTAAGCTAAGAGGTTAAAAGAGAAATAAAGAGGAAAAGAGAGCAGCTCAATATTCTGTTCTTCGTTTCAAATCTTTACCCTGCTCCCCTTTTTCTCTTAGCAAAAAATCGTAAATCTGCAATTCGTAAATCGTAAATAAAAAATGGCTTTAGTACTTCCGGTTGAAGATAAATTTCCGAGATGGGGAGAAAATTGCTTCGTCGCTCCAAATTCCACAATTGTTGGCGATGTGATTATGGGCGATGATTGCAGCATTTGGTTTAATGCGGTTGTTCGCGGCGATGTAAACAGCATTCGGATCGGGAACAAGGTAAACATCCAGGACGGGGCTGTGATCCACTGCACCTTCAAAAAAACGCAGGCAATAATTGGCAACAATGTTTCAATTGGTCATAATGCCATTGTTCATGGCTGCACTTTGCACGACAATGTTTTAGTGGGAATGGGTTCTATAGTGATGGACAATGCTATTGTTCACAGTAATACAATTATTGCAGCCGGGGCTGTAGTTTTAGAGGGAACTGTTTGCGAAGGCGGTGCTATTTACGCTGGTGTGCCAGCGAAAAAAGTAAAAGAGATTTCCGCAGAAAAAGTTGAAGGTGAGATCGATAGGATCGCTAATAATTACCTTGGTTATTCAAAGTGGTTTGATTCTGTTAATGAAGCCTCAAAGGGCTTTTGATCCCTGGAAAATTCGATTATCTTTATAGAAACCGTAATCAAATGAAAGCTGTACGCTTCTTAACCTTATTCCTCAGTTTTTCATTTCTTGTTACTTCATGCAGTTTCGTGAACAATGTTTTTCAACGCAAACGCGGCTGCCCAAGCAACGGACGTAACGTCGGTGCAGAACGTGTTTTAGAAATGTCAAAAAAAGAACAAAGAAAGGCCGGAAAATTTAAGGCTTAATAATTGCATAATGCAACAAAACGGTTTGTTTTATTGTCTTTAAGTAAAATTGCTCATTGTAAAAATTATGCGTTATGAGTCTTACCCTACGAACAACGCTGGGTTGTACAGAAGCCGTGATTGACGGCGATGGCGGATTAAAAAGATTTTACCAGATCGCTGATATTTTAAGCGACGATCTTCAGATTACTTTCATCAATAAAGAGGATGATTTTGACGCAATAAGCTGGGACTTTACGCTCAGTCATCATCACCTTACGCTTCAATACAGCATTTACAATGGCATTTCAATTTTCCCAACAAGAACGAAGGATGCTCGCCGCAGGGATAACAAAGCGGTTGTTGAACTGGCAAATGTTCTGGAAGGAAAGTTAATGACCTATGATATGAGAAGGCATATTGCCTAATTTACCATTTTTGCTCGGCAATAGACTCCAATATATTATAGTAGCTAACGTACCTGTCTTCGTCAATTTCTCCATCTATTACTGCTTGCTTAATCGCACATCCGGGTTCATTTACGTGAAGGCAATTGTTGAATTGACATTCGTTCAAACGTTCACGCATTTCTGGAAAGTAGCCGGATAGCTCCTGCCTCTCAATATCCACCAGGCCAAATTCTTTCATTCCCGGGGTATCAATAATTTTTCCGTCAAAAGGCAATTCAAACATTTCAGCAAAGGTGGTCGTATGCTGCCCCTTGCCACTCCACCCACTTACATCCTGTGTTTTAATTTGAGCATGGGGAAGAATGCAATTAATAAATGTAGATTTTCCTACACCACTATGACCACTGATCAAGGTCGTCTTATCTTTCAACAGGTCTTTTATGTGGTCAATGTTTTGGGCTTGTTTCAAACTGACTCCCGCTACTTTATAACCGATGTTTTCATAAACCTCTCCGAGCTTTTCGAACTTTGCGATGTCTTTCTCTTTATAGAGATCGATTTTGTTAAACAAAATGATGGCGGGGACATGGTACATCTCGCAAGCCACCAAAAAGCGATCAATAAAACCAGGAGAAGTCCTGGGCTCTTTGATTGTCGCAATCAATAACGATTGGTCGATATTGGCGGCAACAATATGTTGCTGACTTTTTATCCTCGGCGATTGCCGGTTGATATGATTTTTACGATCGTGAATTTTTGTTATAGTGACTGTTCCTTCCGCTGAATTCTCTTCTTCAAAATCCACAACATCACCCACAGCAATGGGATTGGTTGATGTAATATCATCCAGTTTGAATACACCTTTCATGCGGGCATTCCAAAATTTGCCTGAGTCATCTTTTACACTGTACCAACTGCCTGTAGATTTATAAACAACGCCTTGCATGTTATGGAAATGTTCGTAAAGAAGTATACCTCAAAATTATGTGGAGCAGGAGAAAGAATAATGCAGCAAGAATGAGCCAGACAAATTCTTCTTCAAACTTTGTCTTTGTTATTACTTCAACGTCCGATTTTTCAAGCCGATTGATTTGACGATACACTTCCTGAAGGCTTTCCTTGTCAATTGCCCTGAAATAGGCACCCCCGGTTTGCGAAGCGATCTTGCGCAATAGGTTTTCATCAAGAAAACTTGCGATCTTGTTTCCTCTCTCTTCAACTGTTTTTGTTCCCAAGGCACCCAGTCCAATAGTATAGACCTTCACCGCTTTTGCTTTCGCAATTTCAAGTGCGGTGTAAGGGTCAATCACTCTGGTTTCAGGCGGTTGTTCATTTCCGTCGGTGAGGAGAATAATTATCTTGCTTTTTGCTTTGCTTGAAGATAGCCGCTGAACCGCTGTAGCTAATCCTTCACCGATGACAGTTCCATCAATCAGCATCCCGCTTCTAAGACTTTCAATCTGGTCCACCAATGCATCATGATCTGTTGACAAAGGAAATTGTGTGTAGGCTTCGCCGGAAAAAATCACAAGCCCAATATTATCAATTGGCCGGTTTCTTACAAATTCCTCGGCCATTTGTTTTGATACTTCGAGGCGGTTAGGAATAAAGTCTGCCGACAACATACTGCCGCTAATATCCATGCATAAAACAATATCAATTCCCTGTCCCTTCGTTTTGTTGGTTACATTCCTGACCTGGGGACGTGCCAAAGCAAGTATCACACATCCTATAGCCAACAATCTCAACCAAAAGGGCAAATGAATAAAACTGTTTCTTGCGGTTCTGATAGCAAAAGCATTTGTGGTTGTTACTTTAAAAGAGGATTTTCTCCATGATGCGGTGCGATAATAATACCATGCGATCAAGGGTAAAGCCAAAAGGAAGGGCAATACCCATTGATTTTTAAATTCGATATGCCGCAGCCAGTCATACAACATTAAATGTTCGAAGTTTGAGGTTTGAAGTTCGAAGTCTGTTCAATAGCAATTATACTTTCACGGATTTCATTTACTGATGTTTGATTTTCTCCTCCTGTCGGTTGATACTTTGCGTATTTCACCAAATCGCTGAGACGAAGTGTTTGGAATAATCGCTGATATTGTTCCCTGTCCAAATTTAACTTCTCAATTTGAATGGCAAGATCATCAGTTGTTTTTGAAAACGAGTAAATATTTTTTCGCTTGTGCAGATACTCACGAAAGATTTGAATAAGCTCAGTGTAAAATATTTTACTATCGGCATCGCTTCTTTTGTTTAATGTATCAAGTCTTTTCAGAGCCCTTTTGTAAGCACCTTCATCTGAAACAAATTCTCCTTTTGGCCTCGGTTTTCCCTTAGGGAAAAATAAAAGGAACAACAAGATCAAGATCAGCAATCCAATCAAATACCAGTACCACGTTGTTTCGCCCGGCTTTTTTATCTCCATAATATCATGGATATCATGATAAGGTTGTGTTGTATCAAAAGGATGCGGCGAATAAGCAACGTCAATAAACAAAGTTTTGGTTTTATAACTTCCTAAAACAAATGGCCCAATTTGAATTTTACCCGAATCCCAACTTGTTACGGTAAGATTTTGAATGAGTGCAACGCCATCATTGAACTTTGAAGTATCGATTTGTGACCTGTCAAGAATTTCAAATCTCGGAATGCTATCTACTTCAAAAAAATCAAGCGGTTCTCCCTCATTGAAATTTGCCTGCAGTTTGATGTGGAATTGCTCTCCGATCAGGATATTCTTTTTGTCAGCGGTAACGGTAACTTTTTGAGCAGTTACTGTGAGGGTGAAAAATGATATGATCAATAAAAAAATTAAACCTTTCATTACTTATTCCTGCTGATAAAAAATCGTTGTAACACTTTTACATAGTCCTCATCTGTTCGAACATGCAATAAACTGCAACCGGCACGTTTGAATGTTTCAATGCAATAATCTGTCACGCGGAAAAATTCCTTTTCATACTCATAGCGTACAAATGAACTGTTGGTATCAATCCATTTTTGCTGGCCTGTTTCCGCATCTTCAACCCGAAGCATTCCAACCTTTGGTAAGGTTTTATCCATCTTATCATACAACTTCACGCCGACAACATCATGCTTATTGCCGGAAATACGTAATGCGTCCTGGTAATTGGCGTCAATAAAATCACTCAATATAAATGAAATGCTTTGCTGCCTTGTTGTATTGTTGAAATATTTCAACGCTGTGCTTAGCTGCGTAGTAGCATTTTTTGGTTGAGATGAGAGCAGTTCTCTTACAATATAGAGGGCATGCTGTTTCCCTTTTTTGGGTGGGATGTATTTTTCAATCTTATCGCTGTACAAAATCACTCCAACCTTATCGCCATTGTTTACGGCAGAAAAAGCGATGACTGCTGCAATTTCAGTTGCGATGTCCTTTTTTGTCCCGCCAACCGTTCCAAATAAAGAACTTGCACTTACATCCACGAGCAACATTACAGTCAGTTCTCTTTCTTCTTCAAATACTTTACTAAAAGGATGACCAAATCTTGCTGAAACATTCCAGTCAATAAAACGGATATCATCTCCGGCCGCATATTCACGAACTTCTTTGAACGACATTCCTTTTCCTTTGAAAGCAGAATGATATTCACCGGTAAAAAGATCTGTTGCCAGCTTTTTACTTTTTATTTCGAGGATGCGAACCTTCTTTAGTATGTCGGCGGTTGTGAGCAAGTTTTAAATTTTAGGGGAGATCAATTTTTTGAAGGATCTGGTCAATCACATCTGTAATGACAATATTCTCCGCTTCGGCTTCATACGTTAATCCGATACGATGACGAAGCACATCATTGCAAATGCTTCTTACGTCTTCGGGAATTACATAGCCTCTTTTATTTAAAAATGCCACTGCTTTCGATGCGATAGCAAGGTTAATACTTCCGCGGGGAGAAGAACCATAGGAAATTAAAGGCTTCAAATTATCTAATCCGAATTGTGAAGGATTACGGGTAGCAAAAACAATATCCAAAATATAGTGCTCTACTTTTTCGTCCATGTAAATATCACGAACCATATTGCGTGCACTCACAATTTCCTGTACGGAAACAACAGGGTTCACATTTGGAGAAGAAATGCCTTGTACATTTTGACGAATGATAAGTTGCTCTTCGCTTCGTGACGGATAACCAACAACTACTTTCATAATAAAGCGGTCAACTTGTGCTTCGGGTAATGGATAGGTTCCTTCCTGCTCCAATGGGTTTTGTGTAGCAAGAACCAGGAACGGCTCATCCAGTTTATAAGTTGTATCGCCAATGGTCACTTGCCTTTCCTGCATGGCCTCAAGCAAGGCACTTTGAACTTTTGCAGGCGCCCTGTTGATTTCATCTGCCAAAATAAAATTGGCGAAAATGGGGCCTTTGCGAACGACAAATTCATTTTTCTGCTGGTTGTAAATGAGTGTACCAATTACATCCGCCGGCAAAAGGTCAGGCGTAAATTGTATGCGACTAAATTTTGCATGAATAGCTTGTGAAAGTGATTTGATGGTAAGCGTCTTTGCCAAACCGGGAACGCCTTCGAGTAACACGTGACCATTGCTTAAAAGACCGATCAGCAAACGATCGAGCATGTAGCTTTGACCAACAATTACTTTTCCAACTTCATTGCGTAAATTATCAACAAACCGTCCTGCATAACCAATCCTTTCATTAAGCTGACGAATATCTTCTGAAGTTCTGAACATAGTTGAGGTTTAGGTGCTTAAAATACAATCTGTGCTTTAGCAAAGACTTTGCCGCAAAGCTAAAATTTCGCTTTTTAACCGTTTGGCTTGAAAAATGCTTGTAAATTATACTCGAAGAAAACTCAATTTCATCAAAGATTTACTTATGAAATATACTCTTTTCATCCTCACCGCATCCCTTCTAACGTTATCGTGTAAGAAAGATTCAAATTCTTCAACCAGCAAAACCGACCAAATTGCAAGTGCCGACTGGAAATATGACAATGGTGGAGTTGGTGATGCCAATGGAAATATTCTTGTAAGCTTTAGCACACTAGGCACCCTTCCGACTTGCTCACTTGACAATACAATTCATTTTAACTCGAATGGCAGTGGAACGGTTTCGGAAAATACAAATGTTTGTTCCGGCGCACCTGCAACAACATCATTTACATGGAGCTTTTCAAACAACGAAACTGTTTTGAATCTTTCAGGCGGTGCAATTGCAGGAATTAGCGGAAGCTTTAAAATAAAATCGTTGTCCAATACACAATTAAGTTTAACCAAAGACACAACAGTTACGGGGTATGGTTCTGTAACCGCTGTAGTCAATTTGAAGCATTAAGAAAGATATTTCGCAACAATCGGCAACCGTCGTCCTACACCAAATGCTTTTGAGCTAACACGAATGATGGGGCAGAACTGATTCCGCTTGTATTCATTCTGGTTAACAAGCTTTAATATTCTTGCTACCAGTTTCGCATCATAACCCTGAGCAATAATTTCTTTTGGCCCCTGTCGTAGTTCGATGTACTGATATAGCACTCTGTCGAGAATGGAATAATCAGGAAGGCTGTCAGTGTCCTTTTGATTCGGCCTTAATTCTGCCGAGGGTTCTTTGATCAAAATATTATCAGGAATAATTTCTTTGTCTTTATTGAGATATCGGCCTAAGGCATAAACCTGTGTTTTATACAAATCACCTAACACACTTAAACCACCAGCCATATCTCCATATAAAGTTCCATAGCCTGTTGCCAGTTCACTTTTATTGGATGTATTTAGCAAGATGTATCCGAATTTGTTCGCAACACCCATCAATAAATTTCCTCTTGTACGACTTTGCATATTTTCTTCTGCCACGCTGAATGGAAGATCTTTGAAAATTGGATGCAAGGTTTCCAGAAAGCCATCATAAACATCCTTGATGGGAACAATATCGTACCGGTTGTCAAGATTGATGCTTAGTTGTTCTGCATCACTTACTGAGTGATCAGATGAATACTGAGAAGGCATCAGCAAAACATGAACGTTTTCTTTTCCCAAAGCTTCAACGGCTACAGCTTGTACCACTGCGCTATCAACGCCGCCACTTGCGCCAAGCGTAGCTTTTTTAAAACCCATTTTGCGGAAGTAATCTCGAATGCCAAGAATAAGTGCATCATGAATCTCTTGGATGTTCTTTGATTCGGTTAAATATTTTAAAGTGTCAGAATCACGACCCACCTCTGCCGGCGAGTAATAATATTTTCTTGCTTTCTTTTCAGTAACGGTCGAAGGGTTGTTTTCTTCTTTACTTGCTCCAGGCTTTGATGAAGTTTGATTTGTTTGTTCATTCTTTTTAGGACATCCTAATTTTTCCAAATCAAACAATGCATAATCTTCTTCAAAATACTTCATCTCTTTGACCATGTTTCCATTCGCATCATAAATCAAACTCCCGCCATCAAAAACAATTTCTGTTTGTGACCCAACTGTGTTGCAATACAACATCGGTAAGCTGTACTTCAATGTGTGTGCTTCCATAATGCTTCTTCTTACCACATCGGCCGCATAATTATAAGGCGAAGCGGAAATATTCAGCATCACATCCGGCTTTTCTTTGATGAGCATTTCCATTGGTGTGACACGATACAAGGGATTATCTCCAAGATTCCAAATGTCTTCACAAATGGTTACTGCAAGTTTTTTGCCTTTGAAGTCAATGCATTTCCATTCAAATGCAGGCTCGAAATAGCGGTACTCGTCAAACACATCGTAATTTGGTAAAAGTGTTTTGTGGATTTCAGCTTTGATCTGTTTTTCATGTAAAAGGAAAGCAGCATTGAATAGATCTTTGCCCTCTTTTGCAGGATTAATAGCCGGACTGCCCACGAGCACACCAATATCATCGGCATGTCCCTTTATTCGGTCCAGTGTATCATAACATTGACGAATGAAATCATTGAATTCCAAAAAATCTCGTGGCGGATAGCCACAAATGCATAACTCCGAAAACATCACCAGGTCGGCACCAGCCTCCTTTGCTTTATTGATGCCTTGTATAATTTTTGCCGTATTCTCTTCAAAATTGCCAATGTGATAGTTTTGCTGTGCTAAAAAAATCTTCATCTTCGTTGAATCTGTTAAACAGTAAAGTTCCGAAATAAATGACGAATAAAACCGTTAAGAGCTTCATGCGTCTGTCCATCCGCTCACTGCTCATTCTTGTTTTGATCTCCTGCAATAACTCAAATAACAAGCCGAATGTTTCCGATATTAAAGTGAATGTAAAGATTGAACGGTTCGATAAGGATTTCTTTTCGATAGACACAAATCAATTGCACCAATCATTAAATGCATTAAACAAAAAGTACCCAACCTTTTTACCATTGTACTTTGAATTTCTTACTCCAATAAACGCAATGGTTAAGCAAGAAGGGAAAAGCTATGATCAAGCTGTAAAGGTTTTTTATCAAACCATCAAACCTTTAGCTGATAATGCAGAAAAAAAATACAACAACCTTGAAGAGGTCAGGAGCGGTCTCGAAAAATGTTTTAAGTATGTAAAGTATTACTACCCTTCATTTAAAGTTCCTGCCGTTATTACTTCTGTTGAAAGTTTTAACCCGGATGATCCGCTGGAAGTATATGGAACAACTTTGTATCATGATACTTTGATCATTAGCCTGCAAATGTTTTTAGGAAACGATTTTGGTGGTTATGATCCTGTTCAATATCCTGATTATTTAAAAAGACGCTTTAATAAAGAATACGTTATTCCGAATTCAATACGTGCCGTTGTCAATGATATTTATCCCGACTCAACTGAATCTGCGTCTTTAATTGAGCTAATGATTGAAAGAGGTAAGCAGTGGTTTTTAAAACAAAGATTTTTACCCGATACACCGGACAGTTTGATAACAGGCTATACAAAAAATCAGACGGAGTTTATTGCAAAAAATGAAGGCAATATCTGGGGAGAATTTTTAAAAAACACTCCTGACCCATATACTCTTGACCAGGAACGATTAAAAAATTATTTGGGAGAAGGTCCATTTACCCAAGACATGCCTCATGATCTTGAAGGCAATGGTACTCCCGGAAATATTGGTCAATGGATCGGCTGGCGTATTGTAAAAAAGTTTGCAGAAAATAATTCGAAGATGAGTGTACAAGAAATTTTAGCAACTCCGGCGAGGAAGATTTTCCAAGAAGCGAAGTATAAGCCGAAGTGATTCTGCTATCAGCAAATCCAAAACTATTTATGATCATTAAAACAAAACTGACAGAAAAGGATTTCGTAAATCTGAATCTAACTTTGCTTTATAGTAAATCGTGGAACGATTTCTTACAATTATTGCATTAATTGGATTATTAATTACTATCGTTTCGCTCTTCTTTAAATCATATCCTCCTTTTTCTTCGATTGCGGCACTAACTGTTATGCTGGTATATCTACCGGTTTCAACCTTCTTTACTGCAAAGAAGAAGAATTATTCATCAAACAAAAGAATTGCAGAATACATTGAATATCGATTCACGGAAAATTACCTTGAAGTAATTGGCGATCCTTTAATTCTCAATATACTTGGGACAAGATTTATAAAGTAACCAAGTTGAAAAACTGGATTCTAATTTGGCATAATAACAAGTTGCAAACCCAATACCTAAAAGAGATCTTTGGGAAGGCGAATTAACTGACTCAAAAAATATCTTGAACCAGTATCAGGTTAAAAACAACTTATAATAACTACTGCCCCTGCGCCAAACTATAAGCTTTCTTATCGCCCCACATATTCAATAACTCAAGCGAACAAATTTTGTAATCGGCACTTAAACTTACATACAAACCAATAATATCCTGCTGTGTTAATGGCTGTTCATCCAACGCTTCAAAGCGAAGATTGTATTGATTCACCAGGTTAGTAAACTTAGAACCTGTGGGCCAAACCTGTGTACCACGATTACTAATGCTGATCAATTTGAATTTTGTTCCGCCGTGATGCAAACATTTTTGTGCAATGCTATCCGGTTGATCAACGCTTTCAATGAACATATCAACCCCAACAATTTTTTCCTGTTCATTTTCTTTCGAAACCATCATCGCATTTCTATCCAAATGACAAACGGCAGGAGTTTCCGGATCGTTAGCCAACAATGGTTTTGCATTGGCCTTTGGTGTTTTCCCAAAATTGGAAATGATGGAATCTGCAAATTGCGTTGTATTCAAGGACGGCGTTGAACGATCACCAAAATCACCAGTGTGAATACCTTGCTCTAAAGTATATAATAAGGCATTTTCAATCACAGCGGCATTTTCAGTATAACCCAAATGTCGAAGCATGGCCAATCCACTCAACAATAAAGCTGTTGGGTTTGCAATATTTTTCCCGGCAATATCCGGCGCTGTTCCATGTACCGCTTCAAAAATGGAAATATGATCACCAATATTTGCTGATGGTGCGAAACCCAATCCGCCAACTAAGCCTGCACACAAATCAGAAATAATATCACCTTGCAAATTCGTCATCACAATCACATCATATTGATCCGGTTTAACCACTAATTGCATGGCAAGGTCATCTACAATTTTATCGTCAGCTTTTAGCTCCGGAAATTCTTTAGCTACTTCATAAAAGCATTCAAGGAACAATCCATCAGTCAGCTTCATGATGTTGGCCTTATGGCCACAAGTAATTCTTCTCGCACCCTTCTGCTTTGCCATTTCGAAAGCGTAGCGAATTACCTGCATGCTTCCCGGCCTTGTAATAAAACGACGGCTGAGCGCTACATCATGTGTAAGCATATGCTCTATGCCGCCGTAAGTATCTTCAATATTCTCGCGAACGATTGTAAGATCGATAACAATTCCGGCCTTGCTAAAAACAGTATCTACTCCGTGAAGTGTTTGAAAAGTTCTTTTGTTGGCGTAAGTATTCCACGTTTTTCTTGCGGTAACGTTCACACTTTTTACACCCTTTCCTTTAGGTGTTTCCATCGGACCCTTGAAAAGAATGCCCAATTCCTCAATTATTTTCTGAGCTTCGGGAGTCATTCCATTGGAGAAGCCTTTGTCGAATACCCACTTTCCCATCTCAACAAATTCATATTCAAGGTCTACGCTGTTTGCGTCGAAAATTTTCAACACTGCGTCCATAATTTCAGGACCAATTCCGTCGCCTTTCGCCACTGCTATCTTCATTTCGTATAGGTTTTTGTGCGACAAAAATATATCTTGTAGAAAGTTTTTCCCCAAATAAATACCTTGTTAAATTGGCAACAACTTTGTTTTACTTTATTCGAATCAAAAATGAATGGCTATGGTAAGCATGATTTCGGAAGGTGTTAAGGTAAGCGTGGAAACATTTTATCAGCAGGATTATTCCAATCCATTGCAATCGGAGTTCATGTTCGCATATCGCATTACGATAGAAAATCATAATGGATTTCCCGTAAAATTGCACAGCCGCCACTGGCATATTTTCGACAGCGATGGAAGTTATAGAGAAGTAGAGGGCGAAGGCGTTGTAGGCATGCAGCCCGTGATTAGTGCAAGTGAAGAATATCAATACGTAAGCGGATGTAATTTACATACAGAGATTGGCAGAATGCACGGTACTTACCTGATGGAGAATTTACATACAAAAGAATTGTTTGAAGTAAATATTCCAGCCTTTGATATGGTAACGCCGTTTAAGTATAATTAGTCTTGAACCTAGATTTGGGTGGATTGATTGGATTAACTGGAAATAATTGAAGTCTTCAATGTTGAAGACTTTTTTGTTTGGATCGACGTAGGATGAACAAAACTATTTCGTGCTTTTGTGACATCTGCAGAGAAATATTTTTTTGAGCCAGAGGTCTGTCTATCTATTTAGCTTCGTTGCGTCGCACTCTTCAACGTTCACTGGTCTTATGATCAAAACAACAAATTTCTAAATAGAGAGCAGTTTTCCTTGAGAAATAAATTTTATATTGCAATTAATTATCATCAATTGCGACCATGAGGTATTTATTGACTGTTTGTTGCACAATTCTCTTTCAAACCGTTTCAGCTCAAGTAAACTTTTCTTCCATACCGTTTAATGAAGCCCTAAACAGAGCTCAGTCAGAGGGTAAACTTATTTTCCTCCAGTTTGAAGCAGCCAATTGCAATCAATGCAATGATGTTGCTGACAAAGGATTTGACAATAAAGAAGTAGCTGACAAAATCAATGAAACTTTCTTCTGTTTAAAAATTGATGCTCAACACCCTGACCGGGACAAAATAGCTGCCGTTTATAACCTTAATGCAAACAGTGGATTTGGGACATTATTCATTGACAATAACGGAACCATTATTCATAAGTTTCTAAAAACCACTTCCAGGTCAAAAGAATATCTGACCCAGCTTGATATTGCGTTATCGAGAGCAGGTGAAAGCATGAACATTAATGTTCTGGAAACAGAATACAAAAAAGGAAACAGAAGTTTTGGTTTTTTACAAACACTTTTACTGAAAAGGAGATCACTGGCCTTTCCCACTGATTCACTGCTGGATGAATATATTGCTGCATTGCCGGAAGACTCTTTAAATTCTATTTCTACAATTTGTTTTATTGCGGAAATGGCTCCGGTGCTCGATAGCAAAGCGGATAAATTAATGCGGGACAACCCCAATCTTTTCAATAGAGCGTGGTATACCATGAGTCTTGCAAAAAGAACAGCCATCAATAACACTATCATTAATAAAAGTTTGAAAAAAGCCATTCAGGAAAACAACGAAAATTATGCTACCCGTACCGCATCATTTGCTCAGGCAACTAATGGAAGTAATTATGTAAGTGCGACCAAAGCTTACGATATGAACATGCTTCGTTTTTATGATGCGACCAATGATACCTCCAAATATTTCAGAAAAGCAATTGCGTATTACGACAAATATTTTTTGAACCTGAGTGCTGACTCTGTCAAAAGAATGGATTCTGTAAACCTGAGAAGATTAGTTATGAGCCCAAGTACAAAAAAAGATACGGTTGTTGTTGGAAACACAAAAAGAATAACGACTAGTGTCAACTACCGATCGATTGCATCCAACTATGGATCCGAATTGAACAATGGCGCTTACAAGTTCTTTCTCAAAACAAATAATCCTTATCTGCTTTCAATTGCTGAAGAATGGTCAGAAAAAGCTTCGGAGTTTTTGAAAATCCCACAAATTCTTGATACATATGCTAAGGTCTTATACAAAGAAAACAAAAGCGAAAAAGCAATCCAGATAATGCAGGAAGCAATTGCTTTACAACAAAAACAGGGTTACCCGGCGAAAGAGTATGAAGCTGTTTTGGAAGCAATGAGAAGTAAGAAGACTATAAAAGAATGATCAGATTTTTTTGGAGTTGCTGTAATTATTCTTTTGCAACCATTGCAATACTTTATCTCTTTGATCTCCCTGGATAATTATTTCTCTATCCTTTGCTGAGCCACCGGTACCGCAATAATTTTTCAATTTCTTCCCGAGGTCTTCAAGGTCTTCCTCTTTCCCAATAAAACCTTCAATTAAAGTAACCGTTTTTCCACCCCTATGTTTCGTATCTAATCGTATTCTTAACTTCTGTTGTTTCGCAGGTAACGTATCAGCACTTCGCTCTTCTTCATTTTCAAATTTGAAATCGGGATTAGTACTGTAAACAAATCCGTTTTTATCACTCTTATTCTTTTTGCTCATAATAATTCGTGTAATTCGTGATCTAAAATTCTTGATATCAAACAATCACTGCTTTTAAACTTAAATCCAAACTCTTTGCCTGGTGAATAACCGCACCAGTGCTAATATAGTCCACGTTCGTAGCTGCATATTCTTCAATGTTATCCAAATTGATTCCGCCACTTGCCTCTGTTTCAAATGCGCCATCAATTAATTTGAACGCTTCAGTAATTTGTTGAGGTGTAAAATTATCCAGCATCAAACGAAACACTTTTCCTTTCCCTGCGTTGAAAACCTTTTGAACATCTTCCAACGACCTTGTTTCCACTTCAATTTTCAAGTCGGGTCGATAACGTTGAACATAATCATATGCTCTGCTGATCGCTTCTTCAATCCCTCCGCAATAATCAATATGGTTATCCTTCAACATAATCATATCATACAAACCAAAACGATGATTGACGCCACCACCAATCCGTACTGCTTCTTTTTCTAGTAAACGAAAGTTTGGAGTTGTCTTTCTTGTGTCCAGTAATTTGGTTTTGTGTCCTTCCAATTTCTTTGTGTATTGTTTTGTAACTGTTGCGATTCCACTCATCCTTTGCATGCAGTTCAATACGAATCGCTCCAATTGCAAAATCGTATGGACAAATGTTTCAACTTCAAAAGCAATCTCACCTGCTTTCATGTCCTCTCCATCTCCTTTATGACGGATAAAATTGCAATTAGGCTTTCTGTAATTAAAAATCTTTTCAGCAATATCAACGCCTGCTAAAATTCCATTTTGCTTAATTTTTAAAACGGCCTTACCTTTCACATCCGCGGGAATACAACATAAAGTCGAGTGGTCGCCATCACCAACATCTTCCTTCAAAGCTTCTTCAACTAATTTGTAGAGATATGCATCAAAATCTTTCATCCTGCAAAAATAAAAAAGTCCTGCCGGGGCAGGACCATCGAAGATTTATTTTAAACTTACTTGGCTTTAAATCGCAATTCCTTAATCAATTGCTTGTTATCCTTTGTTTTCATGAATACAGTTGTTCTATAAACGCCTGACTTGGTTTTTAAATCGCCAATGCAATATTGTCCACCTCCATTTTCACCCTTGAACTGTACATCAAAACCGGTTACACCATTGTTAGTAAAAAAATCTTTGAGAACCATTACCGCTTGTGCCCTGCTGTAGTTCTCTGTTTTATCTGGGAGTGATATTTCAATATTATCATCAATGTATTTAGATAATTCTTGTGCATTACCGGATTTCAAAGCATTGATTACATCATCCAAGCCGGCAATTGGTTTAAAAGCTGATAGCAAAAAAGCAATGACAACCGTTGAAAGAAAGATGATCTTTCTCATAAAAATTTGTTTGATGACTATCGTCGAAAAATATGCCATGAATTTTATTGAAATAGCCGGGCCCTAAATTAAACAAAACCTTGACCTTTTGTATAGCTTTGCGGCCTGAATTCAAAATCATGTCTAAAAGAAAAGTTATACTAATCATAATGGACGGATGGGGACTGGGAAAAGTTAAGTCATCTGATGCCATTCAAAATTCCAATGTGCCTTTTGTTACTTCTTTATACTCAAAATATCCTAACACCACATTAACAACCTGCGGCGAAGCTGTCGGCCTGCCTGAAGGACAAATGGGAAACTCTGAAGTGGGTCACTTAAACCTTGGCGCGGGAAGAATTGTTTACCAGGAATTGCAAAGGATCAATGTTGCTGTTCGTGACGGTGAATTTGCAAAAAATAAAACGCTTCTTGAATCCATCAACCACGCAAAACAAAGCAACAAGCCTTTGCACTTGCTTGGATTGGTAAGTAATGGTGGCGTGCATTCTCACATCAACCATTTAAAAGCATTACTGGATGTTTGCCAGCAACAAGGTTTATCACAAGTTTTCATTCATGCATTCACCGATGGAAGAGATTGTGATCCCAAAAGCGGTTTAGGTTTCATCCGCGAGTTAGATGAGCATGCGAAGAAAACCGTTGGCAAAATTGCAACTGTTAGCGGAAGATATTATGCTATGGACCGCGACAACCGTTGGGAAAGAGTGAAGCTTGCGTATGATGCTATGGTGAAGGGTATGGGAGCAAATGCAACCAATGCTGTTGATGCAATTGCAAAATCTTATGAAGAGAATGTAACTGATGAATTCATCCAGCCAACTGTAATTACCGAAAATAGTCAACCAATTGCCAAAATAAAAGACGGTGATGTTGCTATCTGTTTCAACTTCCGGACAGACCGTTGCAGGGAAATTACAAAAGCACTAACGCAAATGGAATTCCCTCAACAAGACATGCATCCTTTGCAATTGCATTATACAACCATGACTGAGTATGATGCTACTTTCAAAAACGTTCACATCATTTTTGAAAATGATAATCTCAACAATACTTTGGGTGAAATCTTAGAGCAAAACCGCCTGAAGCAAATACGCATTGCCGAAACTGAAAAATATCCTCACGTAACATTTTTCTTCAGCGGTGGAAGAGAGAAACCTTTTGAAGGTGAGAACAGGATTATGGTGCCATCACCAAAAGTTGCAACCTATGATCTTCAACCGGAGATGAGTGCTTATGGTGTAACTGATGCCATTGTTCCGGAGATTGAAAAAGGAGAAGCAAGTTTCATTTGTCTCAACTTTGCCAATGCTGATATGGTCGGACATACCGGCGTGTGGCAGGCTGTAACAAAAGCTGTAGAAACTGTTGACAAATGCGTGGAAAGGGTTGTTACAGCAGCATTAAACAGTGGTTATACTATTTTTCTCACCGCTGATCATGGTAATGCAGATTATATGATCAATGAAGACGGCACACCCAATACAGCACACAGTTTGAACCTTGTGCCATTTTTCATCATAGATAATGAATGGAGAGGCACCGTAAGGCCAGGAAAGCTAGGGGACCTTGCCCCAACAATCTTAAAAATGATGGAGGTACAAATTCCCGCTGAGATGACCGGAAACATTTTAATTGATTAATAGACCTGCCGGTCATCTGACGAGAAGTATGACGACTACTGCATAGTGACGATAAGAATTAACCCAGGGAAGTACGCGATGCAACAGAAATGCTATAGTAGCAATACCGTTTAATTGACAAAAAAAATTCTCTTAAAGGAGAGAAATGTTTCTCTCCTTTTCATCTCCGTAATTCGCATTAGAAATTTTTCCTGCCAAAAGATTTTAGCCGCGGAAACCTTCGTCTTAGAATTTACGATTCTGAGATAGGTTTTTTACGTACTCACGACAATGGATGCAGCATTCATACGGAAAAATTGTCTTAAATTCAGGCAACCAAAGTGAGATTATGACCGAGGAAGCCATTTTGCAAGGCTGTTTGAAAAACAACGCTGCTGCACAAAAGGCATTGTACCAAAAGTATAGTGCAAAAATGTTGGTGGTTTGTTACCGCTATGGTCACAGCAGGGAAGATGCAGAAGACATGTTACAGGAAGGTTTAATTAAGGTGTTTTCACAGATCCATACGTTTGAAAACCGTGGAGCGCTGGAGGGATGGATCAGAAGAATTGTAGTTCATACCTGCATCAATCATCTGAAAAAGAACAAGCGGTTCAATGAAAGCGTTGATATCATTCACGCCAACAGCATTCAAGTCCGTGAAGATGCCATCCCATCAATTATCCAGGCCAAGGAAGTTGTTGAGTGCATCCGTATGTTGCCTATCGGGTACAGAACTGTGTTGAACCTGTATGCAATTGAAGGATTTTCTCATAAAGAGATATCGGGGATGTTAGATATTGAAGAGAGTACAAGTCGTAGTCAGTATACAAGAGCCAAAGCAATGCTGGAAGATATTTTAGTGAGAAAGAACATCATATATAAACCAAAAGAAGTGTTGATAGCTGCTTCGGGCAGATAAGTTTTAATCCGTAAAACAACTGTATATGGAGAGAAATTTTACAAATGAAAACATGGAGGAGTTTCTTCGACAGAGTGCCGATGGACTTAGAATGCGTCCCTCGGCAAAAGTTTGGAAAGGAATTTCAAGTCATTTAAGCAGGCGCAGAAGAATTACAGGTTTGATTCTTGGAACATCATTTTTGGTTATATCGGCCCTTGGTTATTACATGCTAAATGAGTCCGCTAAGAATTTCAATACTAATAGCAACGCAAATAATACCCAAAAAACGCAATCTGTTAGAACTGCGCAACCGGTAGTTGATCAATTTAGCAATAAAAAACTAGTAGCTGTAAACAGCGATGCGATAAAGAGAAGCAATAAAACTTACGAAGCTATTCCTGCAGAAACAAAGGAATTTACCTTTACCCAAACTTTGCTTCAGCGCAATGCAGAAACGGCACAGTATGCATTCAGCCCGACATTGGTTGATTCTTACTTCGACACGGAGATAAATTCTACCGATAAATTAAAAACTTTTGAAAATTCTGTAATTGCTGATCCACTGAGTATTGAAAGTGTTTCAAACTCTTATAAGCCAAAAGCAAAGAAACTGGGATGGCAAACCTATTTTACTCCAACAGTCAGCTATCGTAAACTAAGTGATAATTACATTGATAATGTTGCTCCCCATAAACCTGCTTTTGGATTTGAGTTAGGTCTTGCGGCTAAATATCTTGTATCAAAAAATACAAAATTCCGGGCAGGGCTGCAGTTTAATGTGAACAGGTATGAGATAAAAACTTATGATTCATACGCCCAGTTAGCAACCATCAGGCTTAATGATCGGAATGGGACGGATTATGTAAGAACAGTTACCAACTATAATAATTTCACCGGTTACCAATCCAACTGGTTACAAAACTTTTACTTCCAGGTATCGGCCCCAGTAGGTGTGGAATTTAAAGTTAAAGGTGATGACAAAGTGCAGTTTGGTTTGGCTTCCACAGTGCAACCAACTTACCTGCTAGGTGATAAAGCTTACGTGATATCCTCCGATTATAAAAACTATGCTAACATGCCTGATTTGGTTCGTCGTTGGAATGTTAATACCAGTTTGGAAACATTCGTTGCTTATTCGACAGGCCATTTGAATTGGCAGGTAGGCCCGCAAGTACGTTATCAGATTCTGTCAAGCTATGTTAAGAAATATCCTGTAAAAGAAAATCTTTTTGATTTTGGTTTGAAAGTCGGCATTTCTGTTAACAGGTAAATCAAAATATCTAATTGCTTATCCGGCCCTGCAACAATGTTTGCAGGGTTTCGTTTTATATGGAAATGTAATTTTACCTCATGAATAAACTATTTGTATTCCTTTTCCTTGCTGCCTGCTTTATATCCTGTAAAAACAAAAAATTAGATAGTACCAAAGCTTACTTTTCTGTAGTTGATTATCTGAAAAGTGAGGTAAAAAAAATGGATACCTTACCATTGCATTTTACAAAAATTACGACAGTTGACAGCTCTTCCGATACGGTTGAAATAACAAAAAAAGAATTTCACCAATATGCAAATATATTTCTAGACTTACCTGATATTTCATCACGGTCAAGAATGGATGATTATACAGAGGTTAATGATTTTGATGAAATACTCAACAATGTTCTGCTTATTTACACCGCAAAAGATCCGGAAGACGAGGTCAGAAATGAAACAATCATGATGCAACCGAACGAAGATGGCAGTACTCATATAAAGACAATCCTGGCTACCGTAGTAAATTCGGAAAAAGACTCCACGGTTGAAAGAAGTTTAACCTGGCAGGTAGATAAACGCTTACAAATTGTAACAAAGCTGGGCAAACCCAATCAGCCTGAAAAGATCAACACAGTAATGGTTAATTGGGAATGATTTTTTGAACAACAGCAAGAGAAAGAAGAGTAATGACGCAGCAAGAGTTTCAACAGATTTCTTCAACACTTCCCAACCTACCGGGCGTCTATAAATATTACGATAACGCTGAGCAGTTGCTGTATGTTGGTAAAGCCAAAAATATCCGCAAAAGAGTAAGTTCGTACTTCAATAAAACTTTGGCAAGCTATAAAACGCACGAGCTTGCTAAGCGAATCAGGAAAATAGAATTCACTATTGTAAATTCTGAACAAGATGCTTTCCTTTTAGAGAATTCTTTGATCAAACAATTTCAGCCAATTTTCAATATTAATCTTAAAGACGACAAGACCTACCCTTACATTGTTATCAAAAATGAACCTTTCCCGAGAGTTTTCCTTACAAGGCAAAAAATAGAAGACGGCTCCCAATATTTTGGACCTTACACTTCTGTTGGTAAAGTAAGAGAACTCCTGAACTTCATCAAACAAACCATTCAACTCCGTACCTGCCCGCTGAATCTCACAGAGAAAAACATCAGCAAAGGGAAATTCAAGGTTTGCCTGGAATTCCATCTTGGTAATTGCAAAGGACCATGTGAAGCCAAACAATCCGAGGAAGATTATAATGAAAACATTCAGCAGGTGAAAAATCTGCTGAGAGGGTATCTAAGTCCGGTTCTGCAGCATTTCAGAAATGAAATGAAAGAATACGCAGCTAATATGGAGTTTGAAAAAGCAGAATTAATCAGGAAGAAGATAAGTTTTATTGAGAATTACCAGTCACGCTCTATTGTTGTCAACACTTCGCTTAATGGTGTTGATGTGTTTACGATTTTAAAGAACGATGATGTTGCTTACATCAACTATTTGATGATTCAGAATGGCGCTATTATTCAAACTAAAACGATTGAAGTAGAAACTCATCTTGATGAAAGCCTGGAAGAAACACTTGCTTTCACTATAGGCCAGCTAAGAACAACGTTTAACAGTGATGCGAAGGAAATTGTCATGCCCTTTAAAATTGACTACCAGGAGCCAGGGGTATTAACAACCGTTCCGAAAGGAGGAGATAAGAAGAAACTGTTGGATCTTTCGGAAAAAAATGTCCAATATTTTATTGACAACCTTAGAGCAAAAGAAAGGCTGAAACTTGGTGTAAAAAACGCCGATAAATACAATATACTTCTTAAAACCAAGGAAGATCTTAAACTGTCAGAAGTTCCATTGCATATTGAGTGTTTTGATAACTCTAATTTCCAGGGAAGCTACCCGGTGTCAGCAATGGTTTGTTTTAAAAATGGTGAGCCAAGTAAAAAAGACTATCGCCATTTCAATGTGAAAACAGTTGAAGGCATCAACGATTTTGCCACTATGAAGGAAGCTGTTTTCAGGCGATATCGGCGATTAAAAGAGGAAGGAGAGGCTTTGCCACAACTTGTAATTATCGATGGCGGGAAAGGTCAATTAGGTGCAGCCAATGAGGCAATCGAGGACTTGCAATTACAAGGTAAGATGACTTTGGTCGGTCTCGCCAAAAATGAAGAAGAGATTTTCTTCGTTGGCGACCAGCAATCGCTTAAACTCCCTTACGACAGTGAAAGCCATAAACTTATACGCCGTATTCGTGATGAAGTACATCGCTTCGGTATTACGTTTCACCGTCAAAAAAGGAGTAAAGGCACTTTCAAAAATTCTTTGCAAGACATTAAAGGGATTGGTACAAGTACAGCTAATACATTGTTGAAGACGTTTCGGTCTGTGAACAATATCAAGCAACAATCAGAACAAGATTTGGCGAAAATTATTGGCTCATCTAAAGCCAGGCTAGTAAAGGAGTATTTCAACCCAGAACAAAAGTCTGCTAATTAAAATCTTACAAATTCTTCATTGACTTGATGGGTTCAAAAAGAAAAAGGGGCCGGAATGGAAATTCAGCCCCGTTTTTAAAATCCAATATCCTATGAAAAACCGAGATAAAAATACTACTATTCCATACATTTCCTATGCGTAGTTCCCACATTTTTGAAAAAAACTTTTGACAAAAGTGAGTATGTGCCCGCAAAAAAAATCCCGCTTGGTAGCGGGATTTTTAATGAGAAATGATGTTTCTGTTTTTTAATAAGACCACAGGTTTTGCTCGTAATCGAATATCCGGTTTTTGATATTATCACCTTCAAGCAATTGGAGGATTGGGTCTTTGATCATCCTTGCAATTGTCTTATTTCCAGGATTATCAAGTTCTGATTTAAGGATATAGCTACTGAACATCCGGCTCTCAAACAGCTCTTCCCAAGTCATACGGCTGGCACCCATGTTTTTTGGGTTGTACACCTGGTAAGAAGCTAACAACTGGCGGAGATCAGGATAGTAAACCCAGAACAAAGGCTCAACACCTCTTTCTCTTTTGGTCCCTTCGAAATAGGCTGTTTTTACAGGGCAAATACCAATAATTCTTGTGAACATACGGCTTGCTTCCCTGTCAAATATCCATTGCTCTTTAAGCCTGATTTTTTGAATGTCTTTTACGTTGAACACCTTTGGTGTGATGACATATTCAACAATCTTACTTGGGTCGTTGATATCAGTTACCTTACTCGTATCGGCACCGCCGCCGCCAAGTCTCTGCTGAATATCTGCAACCATCAGAGGTTTAGTAAAACGATCATCGTCGAAAGCCATTACTTTCCCGGACAAAATTGCTTTCAAAAGGATAGTCATGAACTGCTGGTCACCATCATTTTCTTTAGCCTCGTAACGGAAGGACTGGTTCATTTTTTCCCTGAGATCCAGTTCTCTCCATACCTTTTCTGTAAACAGCGCATCATCTTTTCTTAAAAACTCATAATCCAAAGGAATAAGGGTTCTTGAAGTATCCTCGAGAAACGCTCCTTCCTGGCGCAAGGACCTGAGTCTGCTCGTGTCCAATCCTCCCTCAGCAGAACTATCTACGCGGTAAGGTATGTTACCACTTTGAGAATAGTTGGTTGGAGGATTATTATTATTCTGTTGTTGCTGCTGCTGGTCGTTTGTGGGTGGACGACGAGCCCCACGTCTTTGAGCATTCGCATCAACTATCATAGCTGATAGCAGCACTACAACAAAAGATATCTTTATGAGATTACGTTTCATCTGGAACGTTTTAATTGATATTATAAAGTAATGATGGTAAATGTACTCTTCTGCCATCAGGTCCTACACTATAGATTTGCTCAATTGTAAGAATATCACCTGATTTCATTTTCTTGATCATATTACGGGCATCCGGTGTAAATGTATTTCCCTGGCATGGCTTGGTGATTACGTTCCCGTCTTCATCCATACCAACTGCGTTAAAACTTACCACAGTATATTTAAGAGGAAGAGGAAAGTTTTCGATACCAGCCGCAACACCACCTTGTGCAGCAAGCGTAGCAGCATTTACATAGTCGCCGCTTTTTTTACCACCAACAGATGCAGCAGCATCAGGTATTTGGCGTACACGGTACGAAGAAGATCCAATGCTTTTTCCATCAGCAACTGCCGAAATAACGAAATTGTCATTTTGCTGAGAAACCTTTACGATAAACTCCCCGTTTCCAGTTTTTGTTACGCTTGCGCCAGGTGCATTGATACTAATTTTTTCAGCGCCAACACCTGCAGCAGTAACCGTGACCTTATTTGGATAGCCAATGTAAAGCACGTTCATTTCAGGAAGGGCGATAGCTGTACTTGCCTGCCCAACTGTATAAGTAACTACGCGGTCAATGACCTTGTCATTTCCATCCTGATCTTTATAAGTAATATGAACCGGGATTGTTTTAGTACCTAAGCCAGCTCCTACTCTAGTAGAGTATCTCACAAAACCACTATCATTGAGCGATTGGGTTTGTCCGCCAATTGTGATGGTTGGCTTCGCCTGCTGGCTAAATGCACCAACACCTGCTTTAATTTCAATTGTTTGATCAGGCATCAAATAATTTGAGCTTTGGCCAATAATTGGTTCGAACCTGTCAAAACGAACAACAACATGACCTACTTGTTGGTGACAGAATGCCACAGCCTTGTTCTCAGATGTTTTCACATCATTCTGAAACTTGCTTAAAATAGTAACAGCAGCCACTGTAGGAACCATGTGAAAGTAAGCAGCTTCCCACGTCTTATTGCCTTTGTCCTGAACCTTTGGAGGATTTAAGTTCAATTGGATTGAGTTTTCAAACTGCTTTTTAGTGTCTGCATCAAGATTCTGCATTGCAGGATCTTTCATCAGAGCCAACATGTCGTTTCTGTAT
The DNA here is from genome assembly GCA_035554655.1 of Flavisolibacter sp. Lineage (GTDB taxonomy): Bacteria > Bacteroidota > Bacteroidia > Chitinophagales > Chitinophagaceae > Flavisolibacter. The sequence continues at coordinate 15,587 of DATMIF010000020.1, read as the reverse complement.
TGCTCAAGTTGAGCTTTAAGTTTTGGCCCTTCTTTTTGGTCAATCATGATTCTTGTAGCAATTTCAAGATTATCCAATTTATAAGAAGAATCAAACTTGTTATCAGGGCCTGGTTTATATCCTGCTTCCGTTAAAATTTTTGAACGTAATCCCTGTATATAATTATAGACGTTTGCACTTTTTTGTTGAATAACCTGTGCAATAGGAAGCCATACCTTAGCCTTTGCATTATTCGGATCTGCCGGATCATCGGCTTTATCCTGCAAAGACTTTATGATAGTAGCAGTAGAATTATTGATTGTCTTGTTTGTCGCTGTTAAACTGTCGTCAACAGTTTTAAAGGCATTGAGAATCTCAGCTGATACGTTCAGTGCCAGCAATGCTGTTAGCACCAAATACATAATGTTGATCATCTTCTGCCGTGGCTCTTTAGGTAGTGCCATATAGTCAATAGTTTAGTCGCTTTTAGGAATATTGGTTGTAGGTATAACGTAGATGTATTTTAATTATTATCTGCCTTGCATAGCGCTAAGCATATTGCCATAAATATTATTCAGGCGGCCAAGATTATTCGCTAATCCGGCAACTTGTTCGCCTACCTTTTTAGCATCATCGGCAGTATTAACCATAACGCTGGATGTTTCAGCCAGCTTACCATAAAACTGGTTCAGTGTTTTGAGGTGATTATTACTTTCCTGCAATTCCAGTTCATATATAGTATTCAAAGAAGAAAGATTCTTTGTTAATACCTGGATTTGATCATGGAAAAGCTTTGCACCTTCTGAGGCTGCATTAAAGGCACCTACTGAATTAGCAGCACCGATATATGCATCTTTTACCTGCGACAATGCAGTTGTTACTTCACGTGTTTTAGCTGTATAATCACCGGTTGCAGCAACAACATCAGTAATGTCGTTCATGTTAGTAATTGTAGTATTCAGCTTTTTGAAGTTGTCACCCAGACGGTTTAATTGGTCAGGCGTAATATTCGCCTCAAGGAGGGCTTTGTCCATTGATTTCAAAACGCCTTTGTTTCCTTCGAAGGCTATTTCTTCGCTGTGAGCCGAAGAAGCTTCTACAGGATAGATTAAATACAGTGTACCATACAGAGCAAAGATCACGGCTTCAGTTGTCAAACCGATCCAGAGCCACATTTCGGCATCCGGTGCGTGAACGATTTTTCTTAATGCACCCCAAATAACGAGTGAGGCACCAAATGACACTGCTACGTCTACGTATTTACTTACTTTAGGAGGGATTACTACTGCCATAAAAAGTCTTTTTGATTTTGAGGATTGTTGGTTATTAAATATTGAATTTTAAACGATAGGTTGAAAGAGGGATTACAACGAACCCCTCACATTGTTATGTGTAAATTATTTTTTACGACCAGATGGTGCAGGTAAGTCAATTACAGTACGGAAACCGATGTAAGACTTTGTAGAATCCTGGTACTCATAGGTACGTGTGCCGGTTTGAAGATAGTATCCCACGTCTTTCCAGCTTCCGCCACGAATTACTTTACGTTTCATTCTTGGAGGATCAGAATCTTTTGCATTCCAGCGAACATCAGGGTTCATATCGTGTTGGAATGTATAAGAACCTTCATAATAGATAGAAGAGGTCCATTCTGCTACGTTACCGCTCATGCAATACAGACCGTAGTCATTAGGCCAGTAAGCATCGGCACGTACAGTATAGAAACCACCATCTTCAGGATAGTTACCGCGGCCGGGTTTGAAGTTAGCCAGTAAGCAGCCTTTCTTATTTCTCAAATAATAGTTACCCCATGGGAACATTGATTGAGAGCGGCCGCCACGAGCAGCATATTCCCATTGCGCTTCGGTAGGAAGACGGAAATCTGATTCCTGAGTTCTTTTTTTGGATTCCAGGTAAGAATTCAAATAATGAGTTCTCCATTGGCAGAATGCATTGGCCATTTTCCAGTTAACACCTACTACCGGATAGTTTCCATAAGCAGGGTGCGTATAATAGCGTTTGGCCATTGGCTCATTGTAGGAATAAGCGAAATCGCGGATCCAAACTAAAGTATCAGGATAAATTCTTGTAGTATCTCTTACAATAAATGAAGAACGTGGTTTGCTGGCATTTTCTCTTTTTGCTGCTTCTTTCAGATCGAAATACTCAGAAACATAAGCCATTTTCTGGGGGTCAAGTTCCATCTTGCCAAAGATGCGGTCTTCGGGCGGAAGGATCAACCCCGACATTTTCTCTAATGTTGTGGGGTCATTCCATTTGATGGTTTTAACCTTGGTCCAGTCAACCATTTCATTTCCGCCTTTATCACTTTTCACATAACCCAACTCACGGGCTGCAATTGAGTCTCTTACCCAGTTTACAAACTGGCGGTACTCATTGTTCGTGATCTCGGTTGCGTCCATCCAGAATCCGCTGATAGAAACAGAACGGTTTCGTGCACTAAATGCATATGACGGATCTTCATCGCTAGGACCCATATGAAAGGTTCCTTGCGGGATGAAAACCATGCCGGGCGGTTTAGGTAAGGTGTACTTACTGCCTGGTGCAATACCATGCAGTTGACCATCATTTGGCAGACTACCACCTTTGTCTTTTTTTCCGAGGGCTCCGCAACTTGCAAGGACTACGGTTGCTAAGGCGGCAAGAGTGTAGTAATGGTTCTTCATTTTCATATTAGTGGGTATTGGGCTAAAAATTCGTTTTAAAATAAACGGTAGCACAAGGTTAAAATTTAATTTTCTCATTTCCAAGTACCAAAATGTTTTTCGGCGTACAAATAGTAACGGTGTATAACAACTACTTATTGTACTGATTTTTAAAAATTATTTACCGTGTAGCAAGCTTACGAATTGCTCTATCGTACTTACTGGTTGGCGGCATGCGTAGTTTTCACACAAATAAATACGGGTTTCGCCTGTTCCTGGTTTATCGCTTAACAAGGGGTAACCGGGCAATGGTCTTTGGGCCGCCTGCACTAATTTATGTGAAATATAAATACCATGCATTTCCTCCAGGTATTTTTCCCAGTTAGGTCCAATTACAGCGATTTGTTTTGTGCCATTGATCATTTCAAACATGAGAGTCAGCCAAACCCCAAAAGAAGTAGGATATTTGATAACCACATCCGCCAACAATTTCACCATTTCGCTTGCTTTAGTTCCCCAGTGCGGAAGATCAAAAAAGATGGAAAGGCGAAAAAGATTTTGAGCCATTACTGCATTGCCGGATGGCGTAGCCCCGTCATATAACTCCTTTTTCCGGACAAGAATATCTGTTTGCCCCTTGTGGGTGTAAAAAAATAGCGGTGATTCTTCATCACCAAAATTCTGCATCACTGTATCGGTAAACACTTTTGCTTGTTGCAGATATTCATTATTTCCGGTTACCTGAGCCAGTTCAATTAAGGCAGCAATGAAGTTGGCATAATCATCTAAAAAAGCGGGATGTTTTAATTGACCGTTCTTCCAGGTATGGTTTAGAAGTCCTTCCGGGTTTAGGAAAGAAGAAAGCAAGAATTGCACATTTCTTTCTGCTACTGCTTTATAGTGTGGATTTGCAGTGGCTGCATAAGCTTTGCTGTAAGCGATATTCATCATGGCATTCCACCCTAAAATAATTTTATCATCCAGGGCCGGGCGGACTCTTTTTGATCTTTCTGAAAGTAATTTTTTCCTCCCCTTTTGGATAATCGCCTGAAGTTCTTTTTGATCAATGTTTCTTTCTTCAGCAAATTGTTTTAAAGGCATCTTTACCCGGAGAATATTTTTGTGTTCCCAATTTCCTTTTTCTGTGATATCGAAGTATGTAGAAAAGATCTCGAAATTATCTTCCAGGATAGTTCTTATTTCTTGATAATCCCAAACATAAAACTTGCCCTCTTCCCCTTCGCTATCAGCGTCTAAAGCACTATAGAAACCACCGCTTTCATGCGTTAATTCTCTGTCAATAAATTCAAGCGTTTCTTCAATTCCGTGCTTGTAGGTATCAGATTTAGTCAGTTGATAAGCTTCAGACAGAGTTGACACCAACAGCGCATTATCGTAAAGCATTTTCTCGAAATGAGGAGCCAGCCATTCTGTGTCAGTCGAATATCGTGAAAAACCACCTCCGACCTGGTCATAGATCCCGCCATAAATCATTTTATCAATACTAAGCAAGGCCTGATCCAAGGCTTCTTTATTCCTCCTTACATCTGCATAACTTAAAAGAAAATTAATAGTAAATGTTTGGGGAAACTTGGGCGCTTTTCCAAAGCCACCCCACTCCTTGTCTGAAGTTTTCATTATGTTGCTAAAGGCTTCATCGATCTTTGAAGGTTCAAAAACGTCTTCTTTTGATGGCGCAATTCCAAAAGAATTTGAAGATTGGAGATGGTCCGTAAGATTTTGAGCCTGCTCGAATACTTCGTCTTTCCGGTTTTTAAACGCGTCAGCCACAAAAAAAAGAATGTCTTTCCAGGATGGCCTGTTGAATGCCTTTTGCGGAGGAAAATAAGTGCCTCCGTAAAAAGGTTTGCGATCAGGAGTCAAAAAAACATTGAGGGGCCATCCGCCACTCCCCGTTATGGCCTGAACAGCATCCATGTAAATATGATCCACGTCAGGTCGCTCTTCCCGGTCGACCTTAATGTTTACAAAATGCTCATTCATGATGGACGCCACTTCAGGATTTTCAAAACTTTCTCTTTCCATTACGTGGCACCAATGACAAGCAGCATAGCCAATACTAACTAAAACGGGCTTGCCTTCTTTCTTTGCTTTTTCGAAAGCTTCTTCTCCCCATGGATACCAATCAACGGGATTATATGCATGCTGAAGTAAATAAGGACTGGTTTCGTGAATGAGGCGATTGGTATAAGAGTGCATTAAGTAAAGTTAGGCAAGTTCGAATGACAGGCACCGATGAGGAGTATTCATTGGGGAGTAAAACGTTGGCCAGCTGTACAGAGAATTTTAAGTAAAGCGGTATGACTAACAGGGTTTTGGTATGGCTTTACATGCCTATAAATCGCCTATAACTCGCCTGTAATTCGCCCATAACTTGACTGTAATATGGCTGAAGCCTTTTCCCACAAGACCCCGAGAGCAACCCCTTTTACAAGAGTGCTAAGTAAAGGCAGATTCCAATACCTGATGAATTCTGCCAACAATAAAAGAGCATCGCTATTTAAACGATGCTTCTAAATATTTTTGCGAAGATTATTTCTTTTTTGTTTCTGCAGACAGATACTTTTCCAACGCAGCTACCATTGAAGGCGCTTGGGGCTCCGGAGCTTTGATGGTTAATGTCAGTCCCGCTTCTTCTACAGCTTTCGATGTATTGCTTCCAAATGCCCCGATTACCGTTCCATTTTGTTTGTACTTGGGTACATTATCAAAAAGACTTCTTACACCGCTCGGTGTAAAGAAGCATATAACATCATATTCCTTCTTCAAAATTTCCTTTACGTCATTGCTGGCGGTGCGATACATGAAAGCAAGAGAAAAATCACAATTGTTAGCTTTTAACCAGCCGGTAATTTCACTATCCTGTTGATTTTCGGAGCATACATACAAAAACTTCTCATTGCTCTTATGCTTGTTAATTACATCAAACAAACTTTTGTTGCTGCCATCGGCACCATAAAATACTTTGCGCTTACGGTAGAGGATAAATTTTTGAAGATATAAAGCAACTGCTTCGGTAATGCAGAAATATTTGGTGTCCTGGGAAACGCTAACCTTCATTTCCTCACAGACCCGAAAGAAGTGATCGATTGCATTGCGGCTGGTGAATATGACCGCAGTATGGCTTTGAATATCGATCTTCTGCTTGCGGAATTCTTTCGCAGCAATAGCTTCCAGCCTGATGAACGGATAAAAGTCCAGGTCTACATCATATTTTCTGCTCAGCTCAAAATAAGGCGATTTGTCGCTTTCCGGCCGCGGTTGAGTAATCAGGACTTTTTTCTTGTTTGCCGGTGTACCGGCTTTTCCCCCTTGTTTTACCATAGTGGTGTGGTTCGGCTAATGCTGCGCGAAATTAAGATGTTTCGCCCAGAAAACTAAACAACAGTTTGTTAATCAGCAATAGCGGTATTATTTCGAAGGCCAATAAGTAAAGAATAAAATGAATAAACCCAATATGAATCTGGCCCCTGATAGAAACAAACGAAAGAAAAAAACGATAGACAAGTAAAGCACACACTACCATAATACTTAGGCTCATAGCCGCCTGGTAAATTAATCCATAGGTGAAGACAAGCAACACCAGGAACGGCAATAAGACCATTCCTATCACTTTATTTGTTGCAAATACAACGAAAATGTAGGCGTCGGTTGAGTCCGACACCTGAAATATCCAACCAAAAAATTTCAAGGAAACGAACTTAACAATATAGATGGCAACAAGGCCCAAAACACAGTAGAAAAAAAGCCACCAGAAATTAAAATCGAGACCCAACCTAAAATATTGAAGTAATAGAGCCAAAAACATTCCTATGGATAAAACAAAAAACACATTGAGCAAGAGCGAGGGTAAAGGGCTTTGCAGAAGTTGCTCTTTTGCTTGTTTTTGATTTACGGCCGTTCTGAAATAAGTTTTGAAGAGATCTGCCATGTAACGGCTAAAAGCATTTTTTATCAACGCAAAAAAAATAAGCAGGGCTACCATCGAATAAAATATGGCTTCTTTTCCTTGCCATTTTTTAATGGTAATAGAATACCTCATCGGGTCGGTAAAGCGGAAAAATGGATTGATTAACAAAAATGAAGTATCGCCTTGTTGCCTGAAAAGTGAAATGCCGGGCTGGGTAATTTTTGTAAGAATGATAATGGAGTCCCGTTTCCTTAATGAATCTGCAAGAGCAATTGAATCGGCTACTAGTGTTGCTGAATCTTTCCTAATAACTCTAGGCTTGGTTACAGGTGGTCTGGTTACAACAGGAGGAGATATACTTGTATCTGCAGTTATGTTGGTAACACTATCCTGAGAAAATACATTTAAGCTGCACAAAATCCCAATTATTAGAACAAAGCTTTTTCTCATTCTATGCAAAAATATTCTCTGGGTGCAAACTATCAGAAATAACTCGCAAATCCGATATGAATTTTAAATTGACGAAAATTAAATGGTATATCATCTCTTCTTCCCAGTGCACCAGCAAGGTTGATGATTCCTGCCTTCATTTCTAAAGACAGACCAAGCCCGGTGCCGAGGTAGGAATGATTTTGTTTTGCTTCAAGCAAATGTTTTCCCAAGCCGCCATCGGTAAAAACAAAAAAGAAAGAATTCAATCCAACACGGTAACGGTACTCTACCGTTCCTACAGCATATTGCGAAACAAACTGGCTTTCTTCATCAAATCCACGCATCAGTTTATATCCACCAATTTGGAATAACTCATTGCGAAAATAGTTGGCGCTTTGATAAATGCCTGCGTTCAATCCCAATTTAATGGTGCTTTGCACGCCTAACGGAATAAAATGCGCAGCAGTTGTTACAACTCTGAATTGATAAGCTTTCAGTTTTACGGTATCATACAGGTGCTCAAATTTAAAATCCGGATCGTAAGGATCCTTTAAGTCAAGAATCTGGTTGTTCTTTTTAATTCTTTTTGTTCCTGCTGTTGACGAAATCACAAATTCATTACCCTTTCTTGGGTTGAAGCGATAATCAGTATTAAAAAACTCATATCCCACCCCAAGATTTGTCGAGCTAACGTCCGCTTCTTTGGGCAATGTTCTTGTTTGAATGATGCTTGCATCGTTAATACCACTTAAAATGCTTTGTCTTCTTTGTAAAAATATTCTCGCAGTCTTTCTCTCATTGAGCTGGTAACTCGTACCAAGATTCATGTGTATGTTTAGGAACAGACTATCTCTTTTGTACATGTCAAAAGAAAAATTGAGGCCGAAAGGAGAATGAAAAATGTAGGGCTGCTCAAAAAGTAAATTCAGTCGCGGCGATTTTTGTTGCAGTTGCTGCCAAACCAATCCTATGTTTTCGCCGTTGCCTAATGCATTGCGTAATAAAATGTTGGCATCGACTGTCAGCCTTAATTTTTTACTTCCGTCAGCAGCATCACTGTTTGGCAAAAAACCAATCAGTGCATTAGCCTGACTGTTCTTTCTTGCTTTTAGATATAAATTCAAAACTGAACCGGTCCCCAGGTAGTCAATTGTTGGAAAATGCTCCTGCTGCAGGTAGTTCAGTTCTGAAATTCGTTTTGAAACTCTCTCTAACTTCTTTTTATTGTAAGTACTTCCATTATAAATTTCAAGGTAGCGCTGCAGAAACTCATTACTCACTTTAGCATCACCATAAACTCTTATACTGTCAATTTTATACAATGGACCTTCATCAATTTTCAAAAGTGCGTTTACTTCATTTCCATTGATCTCAATACTGTCTAAATAGACCTTTCCAAAGGGCCTACCATTTTCTTCCAAATAGTCCAGAATTTTTTTTTGCCAGGAATGAAGTGTATTAAAATCAACCGTTCCTTCCATTTTATCCGGCCAGCGTATGGACTGAAGAATTGCAGCGTCCTTGTCCCGGGTTATAATCCTTGCCCATTGGTATTGCTCTCCCAAATAAACCAGCACTTTTGCTGAGGAAGAATCAAAATGGATACTGTCTATTGAAGCCGTTATGTATCCTTTGCCTTGTAATAATGAAGGAAGTTGAACGATATAGGCATTCGCTTCTATTTGCGAAGGGAAAGTCTTTTGTAATGAAAGTTTTTGTGAAACTGATGTATCATCATCAGGCGTTTTATAATAAACAGAATAGGATTGTGCCTTGCCAATATAGAAGGTTGTTAAAAAGGATATTGCTGCTAACAGGTGCTTTAACTTCGTCATCAATTTCCGGGACGATACAAAAACTATCCCTCTCAAAAATAAGTTGTATAAAACAGTAAACGAAGTTGGCAGGAATTTATTTGCATATTCCATTTTGTAAGCAGGCTTGCACCTATTGCAATTTTCATTTTACCACGTCTTTACGTTACAAAGACGAATTGGTGAAAGCATTGGCAAAAGAAGCGGAAGCAGAAAAGGAATATCTGCGGGGAGAACAGATCAATACCATTTATTTTGGAGGTGGTACACCAAGTATTCTCGATGTTTCGGAACTAGAGTTTTTGATTTTGAATTTGAGAGGACATTATTCAATTCAGAATGATTGCGAAATAACGCTAGAAACGAATCCTGATAATATTACTACAGAAAAATTGCAAGCCTGGGTTGATCTTGGTATCAATCGCCTAAGCATTGGCGTACAATCTTTTTTTGAAGAAGAATTACGGTGGATGAACAGGGCACATAATGCTATACAAGCAATCAACAGTCTTCAATTAGCAAAGAAATATTTCGAGAATATTACGGTGGATCTTATTTATGGTTCTCCATTGCTGACAGATGAAATGTGGAAACAAAATGTTGACAGAGTAATTGAAATGCACATTCCTCATCTTTCCTGCTATGCATTAACAGTTGAAGAAAAAACACCTCTTCATAAATTGATCAGCGCAAATAAAACTGCCAATGTTGATGATGAAAAGCAAGCAAGACAATTTTTATTGCTGATGCAATGGCTAAGAGAAAATGGATACGAGCATTACGAGGTTTCCAATTTTGCAAAACCAGGTTTTAGAAGCAGGCATAATTCGTCTTACTGGAAAGGAGAAAAATATTTAGGTGTTGGCCCTTCTGCCCATTCTTACAATGGAGTTGAAAGAAGGTGGAACGTAGCCAACAACAATCTTTACATCAAAGACATTAATAAAGACATTTCGAAAAGAGAAACAGAAATTCTTACGCCTAAACAAAAATTAAATGAGTTCATCATGATCTCATTACGCACAGTTGAAGGAATGGATTTAGATAAACTGCATCATGAGTTTGGATTTGAGGAAAGAAAAAGAATTGAAATTGAATTACAAAAATTTATCCTTAACAATCTAGTGAAACAAAATGGCCTGTCGTTTCAATTAACCGATGAAGGGATATTACGTGCAGATGGTATTGCTAGTGAATTATTTGTCTAAGGGAGACATTATTATGGCAATTGAAATAAATAGAATACAAATGCGTAATCGTCATTGTCTTCTAATAGACACATTTTTTTCGAATAGTGTCTGAAAAAAGTTCATTAATATAAGTAGGTTTTCAGTTCCTGCTTCATCACACCAGTACCTCTTCCACCATCTTAAACCCTTCCTCTGCATTCATCCGTTCCCATAAAATTCTGTAGATCGTTTCTGCAACCGGAATCTCTGCGCCGATATTTCTATTGATATTGTAGATGCATTTGGCGGCATAATACCCTTCTGCAACCATGTTCATTTCCAACTGTGCGGATTGAACACTGTATCCTTTACCGATCATGGCACCAAAAGTTCTGTTGCGACTATAGAGAGAATAGCATGTAACCAACAGATCACCCAAGTAAACGGAAGCGGCGTAGTTAATATCTTTCTTTCTTCCTGTTACATCATTCTTTTCATGTTCACCCACTACCATATGTTGTGCACCCACCTTACGCAGAACGCTCGCCCTTTCGTCGGCAGCGTTAGCAATGTATACGCTTAAAAAATTGTCGCCATAATCAAGACCATGAGCAATGCCGGCACCTAAGGCGTAAATATTTTTCAACACTGCTGCATATTGCACACCTAAAATATCGGTGTTAATAATTGTATTGATATAATTGGTTTGAAAGAAAGAAGCAACCTGCTTCGTAGCTTCAACATCTATTCCTGAAAAAGTGAGATAGGACAGCTTTTCAGCCGATACTTCTTCTGCATGACAAGGACCTAAAACTGCAAAATAATTTTCTAAAGGAAAGTGGAATTGCTCCTCCAAAAAATCATTCAGCAATACATCAGGACCAGGGATCAAGCCTTTAATAGCGGAAAGGATTTTCTTGCCTTGCAGATCTTCTTTGCTTAAGGGCTCTAATGCGCTCCGAATATATGCTGATGGAACAGCCAGCACCAACAGGTCCGAAGCATTTACAATGTCTTTTACGTCGCCGGAAAGATTAAGAAGTGAAACATTAAAGTAAGCAGAAGACAGATAATTAGGATTGTGCTTTCTTCTCTTTATATAATCGATAGAGCTTGTATTACGCACCCACCAATTTACAGTGTGATGGTTATCGGTCAATATCTTTACCAATGCTGTTGCCCAACTGCCATTACCAATAACACCGATTATTAAATTCTCTTTCATATTCTTTGTCAATAATCACAGATGAATGCAAAGCAAATGTCCTGTCCATAAATCTTATCGAAAACTATTTCTGAAACAATTTATCTTTTGGCACGATGATAATCTTATCACCACTCTTCATTGTTTTGTTCACCGCGTCAAAAGGAGCGGTTACAATTTCTTCACCTTCTTTTAACCCGCTTGTGATTTCGATGTAATTCATGTCCTGTATGCCGGTAGTAACGGTTCTTTTCTCAACTGTTCCATCCTTCTTAATTACAAACACAACTTCTTCCAGCGCATCGCCGGAAATATTTACGTCAGTATTATCATCTTTACTTTTTTCTTTCTCCTTCTTCTCATCGGCAACACTCTTATCACTTCCCTTTACCCTTGCAGCAACTGATGCAATAGGAACACTCACTACGTTGTCTTTCTTCTTCGTTTTAATGTCAGCGCTGGCATTCATACCAGGCCTAAATGGAAACTTTTTTGGCTTGGAAGGATCGGCAAGATCACGGTAAGATGAGGCATCAATGCGGATGCGAACTTCATAGTTAGTAACATCTCCCGAAGAAGTTTGGGTTGTTTTTGTACTGCTTGCAATTTGTGTTACTACGCCTTTGAACTTACGATTATTGTAAGCTTCCACTTCAATATCAGCAGAATCACCAATGCTTACCTTCACAATATCATTTTCACCCACATCAACACGAACTTCCATTACATCCATCTCCGCAACCCGCATCATTTCTGTACCCAGCGTAAAGCTATTACCCGAAACCCTTTCACCTTTTTTTACACTTAAAGAAGAAATGACACCATTCATTGGTGAAACCAATGTTGTTCTGCTCAAATTTTTATTTGCTGCCACTAAACTGGTTTGTGTGCTTTGCGTAGCCGCCTTCAGGCTGCGAATATTTTGTTGCGCAGCATTGTATTGAGATTGTGCAGTACGATATTGTGTTTCATACTGTTCAAATTCGGCTTTAGAAATTACTTTTTGGTCATACAGATCTTTATTACGATCATATGTTGTTTTCGCCTGGTCTAATTGCGCCTTTAGAGCGGTAAGATTGGCTTCGCTATTGGCAACAGTTGCCTGTGATTGCATAACTCTTGCAGCAGCTTCGTCACGTTGAGAAGAATAGATATCTGCATAAATTCTCGCTAACACCTGCCCCTTCTTCACACTATCGCCTTCCTGCACATCTAACTCCGTAATCTCACCCGAAATATCAGGACTGATCTTTACTTCTACCTCCGGATAAACTTTCCCGCTTGCATTTACAGTTTCAACAATAGTTCTCTTTTGTGCTTTTTCTGCTGTTACCTTAGTTCCGGTTTTCGAGGAACCGCCCAGCATTTTTGCACCAACGAATAGTACAGCGAGAACACCAACAATAATCAATATCCATTTTAAACTCTTGTTCATAAATATTTTTTTGCAGTAGTTATAGTTTTAAACCTTGTCCTTTATAAAACTCAAGGACTTTCATTTTGAAAACATAATCATATTGTGCTAATAAACGCTGAAGCCTGGCACTGAACAAATTATTTTGAGTGGTGATCAAATCAATCGTATTCAGCAAACCGGCATTATATCTTTTTGTCGCAAAATCAAAAGCCTTTTGATTTGCTTCAACAGTTTTAGTAGCCGCATTAAATTTTTGAAGAGAAGTCAATACATCGGTGTAAGCTTTGTAAATATCGTTTCTCAGCGTTTGGTTATCGAGATCTCTTTGCAATTGAAGGCCTCTCAAATTCAACTGCGACCTGGCATAACCTGTTTTTAATTGTCCACCGTTGGCGATAGGCACACTTAAGCTAATCCCTACTGCCTTACTGAAATTCTGATTTAACTGGCTGAAATAAGTAATATCGCCATAGCTATAACTATCGATTGGTTTTAGAGGATATACGCTGTATGGCGTACCCCCCACCGAAACTGTTGCTATAGGAGGCGTACTGGATGAAACTCCTGTTACTTGCCTGGCCCTGCTGTTGTATCTTGAACTAAGACTACCGAAGAGAGAAAAAGTGGGATACATTTGCCCTCTCGCCGACTCTACAAATTTTTCTGCAGCTTTAATACGAAAATCATTCACTCTTTGTTGGGGGAGATTTTTAAGTGCAAGCTCATATACAATATCGGGCTGCAAAGAGCCTAAGTCATCGAGGGGAATTGATTCTACATTTGGTGTTGCAATATCAAATGGCGTTGACGCATCAAGGTTCAAATAGGCCTTCAATAAAAGGAGTGATTGCGCAACATTGCCTTGTGCAGTAACAAGGTTGGAACTGTCATTTGCCAACTGAGCTTCTAACTGTACGGCATTCAATTCAGGAAGGCTTCCGGCTCTCACCAATTTTGTTGTATTGTCAAGTTGTGCTTTTGTTTGTTGAATTTGAATCTCACTAACACTAACCTGTTGCCTTGCCAGTAATGCCTGCAAATACACGCCAGCTACATTCAAAGCAATATCATTTTTTAATTTTTCCACACCGGCAAACGCAGCTTCAGTTTCCAATTTATTTCCCGCAATATTGTTTCGCTTGCTGGACCAATTAAAAATCTCAACCCCAGACTGCAAATTGTATCCGCTCGATAAATAGCTTTCTGTAATCAGTCCAAAATTTACGGGGTCCTGGTTTCGGCCTGAATTAAACGAAGTATTTCCATTTAAGGTTAATGAAGGATATTGTGACAGTTTGCTTTGGTTGTAAGTCAATGCAGTCAATCTGGCTTGAACATCCTGCTGTTTTACGGAAATATTATTGGTGACAGCATATTCAATGCATTTTCTCAAATCCCATTTCTCTTGAGCTTTTACAGAGAACCATGCAGGCAATAGGAACAATAAGCAGAAAAACTTTCGGTTCATAGCTGTAAAAATAAATGAAATGTACAGAGGCTACACTAGATTTAACGCCTGATTTATATCAGCTACAAGATATGAAGCGTCTTCTAACCCGGTGTACAAACGGATGTATTGATGCTCTATATTGTTTGGGTCAAAATCCTTTGGATGGATGCCGGCACATTTGGGAATCACTAATGATTCATGTCCACCCCAGCTTACAGCCATTAAAATATGTTTTAGTGATTCGCAGAACCTGGTTATGGATTCGCATGTCCCATTTTTTAGAGTAAAAGTTAACAACCCACAACCTCCTCTCATTTGTTTTCTTGCAAGTTCGTATTGAGGGAAAGTTTCGTCAAAGGGAAATATTACTGTTCCAACTTTATCGTGTTGTTTCAAAAAATTGACAACCTCAATCGTTGTTCTTGTAATTCGTTCGAATCTTGCAGGCAAAGTTCGTAGCCCTCTTATTAACAACCATGCGTTGAAAGGCTGAATACCGCTTCCGATATTCAAGTATTCGCTGTCGAAGATTTTCTTCATCATTTGATGTGAACCGGAAAGCACTCCGCCTAAAGTGTCGCTATGCCCACTGATATATTTTGTCGCTGTTTGCATGGAAAGATCTATACCCAAATCAATTGGCCGTTGGTATAACGGCGTACAATAACTGTTATCAATCATTGTAATAATGTTTCTCGACTTTGCCAATTCAGCAACCGCTTTTAAATCCTGTAAAGCATAGTCCCAGGAATTAGGCGACTCCAAATAGATAAGTGTTGTATTTGGCTTAAGCGCTTGTTCAAAGTTTTCAATCTTTGTTCCATCAATGTAAGTTGTGGTTACACCAAATCTTGGAAGAATAACATCAAACATTTTCTGTGCCCATGTGTAGGGATTACGAACAGAAACAACGTGATCGCCTGATTTTACGTTGGCAAAAATTCCGGCAAAAATTGCAGCCGCTCCGCTGCTGAAAACCAAACAATCTTCTGCTCCGTCCAATGCCGCCAATTTTTTGCGAAGAATTTCTACCGTTGGGTTCAATCCACGACTGTATAAATAGCCACCCATTTCATCAGCAAACGCTTTGCGCATGTCATCCACTTTTTTAAAAGTGAAATTGCTTGTTTGCATGATGGGTGGCGATACTGCATTGAAATAATTTTCTCTTTCTTCGGCAAATTCTGTTAGGATGTAGGAAAGATCATTCGGGAGAAACATGGTTATTCTTTTTTGTGTTCATTACCAAAAAATAGATCAGAAGAAATACAATAAATACACCCGTTCCTATTAAAGCAAGATTTGGCGTATTAAAAGCGATCGAAGTTCCGACAAAAATATAAGCGGCAATAAAAACCAATGGCATGAGAGGATATAATTTCATTTTGTAGATACCTGTACCATCTAAATGTTTTGTTCGCTTTCTCAAAATAAAAATCGTTGCTGCAGAAGTTGCCATGCCAATAGAGTCCAAAAAAATTGTGAACCCTAAAATCTGGTCAAATTTTTTTGCAAAGAATAAAAC
>DATMIF010000019.1:0-120427 GCA_035554655.1 Flavisolibacter sp. | reverse complement strand
AAACGAGGTGCTCGTGTATTAGTGATGTCACAAAGCGAAATGGAAACTGATCTGCCGGAGCGTCGCAGCTGGAAAAAACCTGCAAAAGATGATCCGCGTTTAACACCGGGTGAACGTGACAACTATGATAAACCTGGTGGTATTGCAAGTATGAGTGATAGGGAATACTGGAACCGCCGTGCACGGGGGATGGGAGGAACGGTTACGTCCTGCGCTGAAGAAAATTTATTAGGTTACCCGGGCACTCGTTACTATGGAGAAAATATTCTTGTGCATGAATTCAGTCACAATATTATGGGAGCATTACGAACGGCGGATACGGCTTTGTATAAAGAAATCGGTAAAGCCTATGAGGCTGCAAAGGCAAAAGGAATGTATAAAGGGCAATACGCTATTAATACAGTAGCAGAATATTGGGCGGAAGGTACACAATGGTGGTTCTGGTCAAACATCGAGTTTTATGATGGTGACACAAGAGTGCAAACGCCGGATGATTTGAAAAGCTATGACCCGGCATTATATAAAATTTTAGAGCAGGTGTATTTAGATCATCATAACCCCGCCGATGTTTATTATGGTAAAAACTTGCGGCCGGTAAGAAAGGGAAGTTAGCAGTTCAAATGAAAAACGTTTCCATACCTACTCAGATAAAACATCTACACGCCAATTGAATACTATAATGATTTATTATGCGATTTAAATTCATCATTCCTGTTCTTTCTTTTTTCCTGTCTACATTTTCTTTCGCTCAAAATACTGGATCAATTTCTCTGCAAAATGCAAAATTTATAACAGGTGATAACAGGGAATGGAGTACACCGGACTTTGTTGATACGTCGTGGAAAAATATAAGAGCAGGAAGAGTGTGGCAACAGCAAGGCTTTCCTGATTATCATGGTTATGCATGGTACCGAATACATGTAGTTATTCCTTCATCATTAAAAAACAATTCAACTTGGAAAGACAGTCTTCGGATTTTCCTTGCTCATGTCAATGATGTTGATGAAACCTTTTTAAACGGAATAAAGATTGGACAGATCGGAGGTTTTCCAGAGGATCCGACAGGGTATATCAGTAAGTGGCCTTCCGTTCGTGAATATCATATTGCATCGAACAAATCCATTATAAAATGGGATAAGGAAAATATTATTGCTATTCGTGTTTATGATGGAGGGGGAAGCGGTGGAATTTTTATGGGAGATCCCTACATCGATATGCTTGAAAAATTTGATGGCATCAACATAGCTGGGAGCGAATATAAATTTCTCAATAAAACAGTTCAAAAGAAATTAATTGTTTCAAACCAATTCAATACTAGCACAAAAGGCAAATTGCATTATACCGTTTTTGATGGAACAACTAATAAAATAATAGAACAGAAAAACCTGCCTGTTGATTTAAAAGCATTTCAATCAAAAGATATTCGTATTTCATTTCCTCATAGCCAGGCCATTGAAATTTCTTATGACTTTACAGAAGATGAGTCAAAACTTAATAAAAAATTTACCGAAATCGCTCCTTATATTCTTACTCCAAAAACACCTGATGTTGCAAGAATAAATGGTGCAGATGTTTTTGGTGTTCGTGCTGGTTCTCCATTCTTTTATAAAATACCTGCTACGGGCAAAGGAGTGATTTCTTACTCTGCAAAAAATCTTCCGGCAGGATTGAGTATCGATACAAAAACAGGAATTATTGCTGGCAGCCTGCAAAACAAAGGGGATTACACAATAACGCTCATTGCAAAAAATGCATTAGGAGAAAGCCAGAAACAATTTACTATTAAAGTTGGTGATTTGTTAGCTCTAACTCCACCGATGGGATGGAACAGCTGGAACTGCTGGGGATTGAGCGTAAGCGATGAAAAAGTAAAAAGCTCTGCACAGGCTATGATCGATAAAGGATTGATCAATCATGGATGGACCTATATGAATATTGATGATGGTTGGGAAGATCCCCGGCGAACGGCAAATGGAGAAGTAAGAACCAATGAAAAATTTCCTGACATGAAATCACTTGGTGATTTCTTGCACGGCAAAGGACTTCGCTTTGGAATTTATTCATCTCCTGGTCCTACTACTTGCGGAGGCTTTCTTGGATCTTATCAGCATGAACTACTGGACGCAAGTGCATACGCAAATTGGGGAATCGATTATTTAAAATATGATTTGTGCAGTTATAGCAGTATTATCGGAAGAAACGGAACGCTTGACCAACATCAGAAACCTTATTTGGTTATGAGAGATGCGCTAAAACAACAATCAAGAGATATTGTTTATAGCCTTTGCCAGTATGGTATACAGGACGTATGGAAATGGGGCGAAGAAGTAAATGGAAATTTGTGGCGCACAACAGGCGACATCACCGATACCTGGCAGAGCCTAAGCTCTATCGGTTTCAGCCAGGGTAAAGCATCGTCTTATGCAAAGCCCGGAAGATGGAATGATCCGGATATGCTAATTGTTGGAATGGTTGGATGGGGCGAAAATTTGCATCCAACAAGGTTAACGCCTCATGAGCAATACACACATATCAGCTTGTGGAGTCTTTTATCTGCGCCATTATTATTAGGATGTGATCTTGCTAAACTCGATACGTTTACTTTGAATTTATTGACCAATGATGAGGTACTTGCAATTGACCAGGACCCGTTAGGAAAACAAGCCAGCCAGGTTTTAAGTAAGGATAGTGCACAGGTTTGGGTGAAAGAATTAAAAGATGGAAGCAAAGCTGTTGGGATTTTTAATCTGTCTTCAAAAAACCGGATTGTTGATTTGAAATGGGATGAAATTTATTTGAGTGGACCTTTTAAAGTGAGAGATGTTTGGAGGCAAAAAAATTTGGGGTTATCCGTCGATAAGCTCTCCTTATTTATACCAACCCATGGATGTACTCTCGTCAAAGTTGTAAAGTGATAGGAGTGTTTGCCGGAGATAGATAATTGTAAAAAAGACATTTAATTATTTGTGTTCGTTTGTCGACGTTTTTTAAAAGCGAAATTTATGGAATTTAATTGCTGTTCATATAATAAAAAGAGTATCCCCGACGCTTAAACAATGTTTGTTAAAATGCAGTAACTATTAGTTAATATACTATAAAGCCTTTCTTTCGAAATGAAATAGGTTTGATATCACAATTTCTCTGCACAGGACTGCTTGATTGCTGAAAACAAAAATTGCTTAATGTATGGATAGCTGCATCACCTATTTGATTCTGTTGGCACCCGTTTAAAGTATTACAGAGCAATACTGCATAGTCTCTCCGCAAAACAGAATCATTCCTTAGTTTTTAAATAAATGCTATGAACCATCTCCGGCTTAAAAAAAGTTTGCACAGATTATTTGCATTTGCATTTCTTATTGCCTTATCTGCCTTAGCCTATGGACAAGTAACTGTCACCGGCAAGGTACTGGATAAAAAAGATAATAAACCAATAGCAGGTGCCACAGTGCAAGTAAAAAATGCATCGAATATTGCAACGACAACCGATGAAAATGGAAATTTCAGCTTGAGGGTAAAGTCATCGAACCTTACCTTGCAGGTTTCCTATGTGGGTTTTGCCAATCAGGAAATAAAAGTGGGCACCCAAAGCAGTGTAACAATTTCGTTGGAGCAAAGTGACAAATCAATGGATGATGTGGTAGTGATCGGCTATCAGTCCATTCAACGGCGTAAAACACCTACAGCTATTTCTACAGTTAAAGGCAAGGATATTGAAAACATGCCTTACCCAACATTCGACCAGATGCTTCAGGGGCGGGTAGCGGGATTGAATGTATTGAATATCTCCGGCGAGCCAGGGTCAAATACTATTGTAAACATCAGGGGAAGTAGTGCCGTCACTGACCCCAATGCAATCAGTGCTCCATTATATGTGATCGATGGAGTTGTTTTCGATATAAGCGATCAGCGAAGCGCTGGCCCTACATTAAACCCGCTTTCATCTATAAACCCAAATGATATTGAGTCAATCGACATTTTGAAAGATGCCTCTGCGGCAGCTATCTATGGGTCGCGGGCAGGTAACGGTGTCATCATTGTAAAAACCAAAAGACCAAAAACAGGTCCTCCTCAAATTCGGATTGGCTCTTATATTGGCGTTAGCGAAAGACCACGAATGAAACCAATGATCGTTGGTGCAGCTGAAAGAAGGCAAAAAATGGATATTCTCACGAAGTATGGAACATATGCTGGTATGCAAAATTTAAGTCCTTTGCTTACGGACAGTTTAAACCCAGCCTTTAATAACAATACAGATTTCCAGGGATTGTTTTTGAAACAGGCCATCATTAATAATGTTGAAGCAAGTATTGGACAGGCAACTGAAAAATTTGCTTACCGACTTTCCTATAGCAGATATTACGAAGATGGTGTAATGCGTGGTTATGATTTCACCCGGAACGCCCCACGTTTGTTCTTATCTATGAAGCCTGCTGATAAACTGGAAATTCAAAATGATTTCTTTCTCAATTTCCAGCAGTCGCATCATGGTCCGGGTAACACAGGTTTTTCAAGATATCCATTTACCATATGGGGATTTCCTTCTTCTTTTTGGCAAATTACAGATCAGGATATGAAAAATTACACGGGGCGTAATGACGACGTATATGATGATGACCGGGCAACTTCATTGAATGGTAATACACAGGCTACTTATAAGTTCAGCAAGGCATTCCTGTTCACGAGTGCTTTCGCATATAATTTCAATTTTAGTCGAAGAGACTATCTGCAAGCTGCAAGTGTTAACCCTGCCCGTAGAAATGATGCCTCTAGCAGCGTTGCAAACGGACGCCGTTGGGAGAATACGAACACGCTTATTTATACCAAAACTTTTAGAGAAGTACATAATACCAGTTTCCTAGTTGGTGAAGGAGCTGAAAAGCAGGTAAATAACAGTACGTTTTTATCGGGAAGAGGCATCCCTTCCAATGCTGTTGTTGTTGTACAGGGTGTGTCACCTGGCTCCAACTTAAGTGGTAACAGCAATCTCGAAGAAAGATCGAGGCTTTCCTACTTCGGACGGATTCACTACGACTACAAGGGGAAATATGCCATTGAGCTAAACATGCGCCGCGATGCATCGTCCCGTTTCAGTGCAGATGACCGCTGGGGTACCTTTCCTTCTGTATCAGCACTATGGGTTGTTTCCGATGAAAAATTCTTTCAACCGCTCATTAATGTTGTATCGTTTCTCAAATTGCGCGGCAGCTATGGAATTACCGGCCGCGATCCTCTCTCTTACTATGGCCGCTATATTGCCTTAACCAATTCAGCAGGCTACAATGGTTCATCAACTGGTTTAGGTGGCGGTGCGAACTTAGCCTACAACGGAGTAACTGTTACCTACCCTAACTACGATGCCACTGCAGCCGTTCCCGGAATTACATGGGAAAGTTCTCCTCAGACAAACCTGGGCTTTGACCTGAATTTATTCAAAGACCGAATCAGCATTACCGGCGACTTTTATAGTAAGGACAACCAGGATTTAATTTTTGATATTCCCGTTCAGGTAACCACCGGATTTGTAACAGCAAGAGATAATTATGTTACTGTCCGGAACAGGGGAGTGGAATTCACCATTACCTCCAACAATACAGGAAGGCGTTCACCAGTAAAATGGATGACCACCTTGAATTTCGCATACAATCAGAATTTCATTACAAAGCTTCCTTATAATAACCGCGACTTCACTTTCGGACCACCGTGGCTCAGAAGAGTACTTACTATAGGACAACCTGCATTCCAGTTCTGGGTTTGGAACGTACCACACATCTACAATTCAAATGCGGAGGTCCCAATAGATCCATTGACAGGACAAAGAATGAGATGGGGATCAGCAACAGGGCCGTTCTTTTCGGCAGGTGATCCAGCAAGGGTAGATTACAACGGGGATTATATCATTAATGATTTTGACCGTATCATGATGGGCGATCCCAACACGAAGGTAACCGGTGGTTTGATCAACTCTTTACAATACAAAGGCTTTTCGTTACAGGTATTATGCAATTTCATTACAGGACGTAAATTATGGAACGGATATGTTTCCGATAAAATGCAGGATGCCGGTAATTCAAATCCTTATGTAAGATGGGGGCCGACATCTGCCGTATCATCTGATTTCCGGGGATCAAATTTCTGGTTTCCCGGCGATGAAAATGCACAATTTCCTGGGTTGTTAACCAATGCTGTCGACAAATGGCATATTGCTCAATCGTTTTATGTTGAAGATGCCAGCTTTTTCCGGCTAAAGAATATAATGCTTGGCTATACGCTTCCGGATAAAGTCAGCAAACGCGTAAAATTGAAACAGGTAAGATTCTACGGTTCTATCGACAATATATGGGTCTATTCCAAAGCTACGGTTCCCGACCCGGAACCTGTATCTCCTGACGGATATTCCAATGGAAACGATTATCCGTTGCCAAGAAAAATTACAATAGGTGCTGAAATAAATTTCTAATTCAAAGCAAATGCTTCGTATGAAAAAAAATAAAACCATTCTCTTATTGCTGTTGATTGTATTTGGCACGTCTTGTAAAAAGTTTTTGGATAAAGAGCCGAAGAATACAACTACTGATGTCAATTTTTGGAAAACAGAGACCGAAGCTAATTCAGCGGTGTCAGGTATATATTCTTTACTAAGAACTGCAATTAATTACCCTGATGGAATCGGCCATTATGCATGGGGCGATCTGCCGACAGATGAATTCGCATCCAATCAACCATTTACTGCTGATTACAGGGACATTAACCAGGTCAATTGGCAGATTTCCATATCATCAACTGCGGCTACAGATGCCAGCCGTGTAATGTATCGCATGCGTCGCTGGGATAATTTCTACCGTGTAATTGATCAGGCTAATCGTGTACTAAAATTTGTCCCTGATATTCCGTTGAGTGAATACACATCAACCAATCCATCATCGGTACAACAAAGGTTTTTGGGCGAAGCTTATTTTCTTCGTGCATTCACCTATTTCTATATTTCAAGAATATGGGGCGATGTTCCACTTGTTTTAGAAACCTTGCCAGATCCTACGTTGGGCCAACAAGTGCCGCGCAGTTCAGCAAATGAAGTTCTTGACCAGGCTATAAAAGATGTGCAGGCAGCTCTTCCCAAACTTGGATGGACAACAAGTCCTTCATCAGATAAAGCAGTTAGAGCTACAAAAGGCGCCGCTTTCGCATTGCTTGCGCATATTTATGCCTGGAGAGGTAGTTATGCAAATGCCGCTTCCGCTGCCGATTCAGTAATACTGAAAGGCGGCTATGCCTATGTACCACGTGCCAACTTCACTTCAATATTCAAAGGGAACAGTTCGGAAGGGATTTTTGAAATTTCTGAAAACAAAACAAACGAAGGTTATGCCACAGGAATTGGGTTAAGAACATCAAAAGCGCCATACCTCTTAACAAGAACCAGCAGCCAGATGCCATTAGACATTAACAATCTGTATACACGTTTCTTTACCGATACTGTAAACGATCTTAGAGTGAAGAAGGGAATGGCTTTCATGGGCACTGCCGATCCTATCACGATCAAATATTCAGATAACAATTTTGTTAGTTACACAGGTCCCAATAGTACATCGCCTATTCTTCTGCACAATATTGTAATTTTCCGTTTGAGCGACATAAAATTATTAAGATCCGAAGCATTAGCCGCAACAGGTGACTTGTCAGGCGCAAGAACAATCCTCAACGAAGTTCGTGCACTTGCTGGATTAACCGCTTCTGCCTCAACTGACGCCAACCTATTTGAGGCAATTATTGATGAACGCGGCAGAGAGTTATTCATTGAAGGCCACAGGTTTTATGATCTCGTTCGGTTAGGAAAGAAAACAGGAATTGTAAAATTTGGTTCCGGGTCGACACCACGCATTTCAACCACTGAATTTCAGCAGGGCAAATATATTTGGCCGATCGATCCTTCGTTACTTATTGCCACGCCTATTCTAACCCAAACTCCTTTCTGGGCCGACAAAATGTAAATTCTAAAAAGAAGTTATGAAACAATATACAATCCTGCTGTTACTGTGTTTTGGTTTTATGGTTGCTTTGTGGTCATGCAGACAAAAAGACTATTTGACCGACGGAGGCAAGCACGATCCTCACACATCATTGAATACTTACGATTATCTCAAATCAAATCAGTATCATCTTTTTGATACTTTGCTTCTGATCATTGATCGGTTCAATTTGAAAAGCGAGTTATTGAATGCAAAAACAGTTTTTGCCGTTACAGATTATTCCATTGCCAGATTTATGAATTTTAGGCAAACGGAGTTGAAAGCAATAAACGAAAGCAAGGTATACACATTGGACAGTCTTTATAAAGAGATCACCGCCGACTCAGTGAGACAATATTTCTTTGACCAAAAATTTACGCTCGAAGATGCCCCGTTGGAGCCTGAGGTTAACCAGGTAACAAGCCTGGGGCATACGTCATGTGGCATTTCAAAACGACAAATGACAGTTGCTGAACTGAATCAGGATGGAGGATTGCCCAACTGGACCAACACACCGATATATGCATTGAATTACACTTTGGTAAGAGGTTCGCTTGATGTTGCGGGTGTTACACCGCCACCAAACGAAATTGATATAAAGGTGCAATGCCAGACAACAGGCATCTTGCCAAAGTCGGACAAAGGCACGTATGACCAGGTATTGCATGTATTAAGTAATCAACACACATTCGTTCGTTTCTGATTTTCACCGGACTCCTAAAGCTTAAATTTTACACGCATGAAATTTTTAAAAATAGCCTCCATTAGCGTTCTCGCTGTACTGATCATATCCGGCTGTTCAAAGCCTTCGCCGGGATACCTTAGCAAAGTATTGGTATACAGCCCCCAAACCTTATCGGCAAATAAGGGAAGGACAACGGTTTCCACTGCACTTTTGGTGGACGGTTCTACAAGTCCTATTAACGTTAAATTATTAAGAACCAGAAATTACTGGACTAAACAAAATGCAGATTCTATTTTATTGAAGAAATATGAGATTGTGACATACAAAGGTGAGATCACTCAGAATGATTCCACAGTTGACCAGGTATTAGCCAAATTAGGGAAGTCTATGTACAGCAGCTTCAACATAAATTCAATCGGGGGAAGGCTTGAACTAACCCCCGCTACAAATTTTATCGATACCGGAACTTATGAATTCGATATTGTAGTAACAAACCCCGCAGGCAGCCGTGAGGTTGACAATGCGGGTGTTATAAAGATTGTTAATCCTTCAAACAATATTGATATTACATCACAATCGGTAACCACTTCACCAACAACATCGGAAACTTTCACCAATCAAACTGCATTTACATATTCAGTGGTAAGAACTTCGGCTTCTGAAAATAAAATTATCGTTAAGTTCGTTGACAAGACTGGCAAGCCTTTCAATCCCGCGGCAGGAGATGTTTACGCAAGGGCAGACAGGCCAACTCTAAAGACATATGCTCCGTTTTATGTTGAAGAGAAAACAGATACTGCATTGGTTTATAGATATCCTGCAGGTCTTCCTGTTTTTCCGATCTATCCAACTGTAACTGTGTCAGGTGGCAACTATAGTAATATCTCTTATTACAGAATAGCAGCTGCGGCTACGGACATCAACCTCAATGTTAACCCTGTTATAGGCTTCAAATTGTGGCCACTGCTGGGTGAACAAGCAGTCAGCGGCACTTATCTGGTAACGTTCAAAATGAATTTTGTTGCGAAAAAATAATTTTTTTTGTTCCATTGTAAAAGTGGGCTGAACCTCAGCCCACTTTTATCATTACAAACATTTTGGTCATAGCAACCTTATTACTAAAACCTCCATCTTTCAATTCAATCTTGTTTCCATCCCCTTATCAATTGAATAATTATGCTATCATATAGAATTTCCCGGCCATCGTTCACTGCAACCATCGCTTTGAGTTGCATTACGGCTTTTGCACAAAATAAAAATTCTGATTATCCCATTCAGCCTGTTGCGTTCACACAAGTATACGTGAACGATAATTTCTGGGCGCCGAAGATGGAATTGAACAGAATAATTACCATTCCTTATGTGCTTCAAAAATGTCGCGAAACAGGACGTATTGATAATTTCCGAAAAGCAGCGGGTTTAATGCCTGTCGGCAGAATCACTGAATATCCTTTCGATGATACTGATCTGTATAAACTGATTGAAGGAGCATCGTATTCATTGCAGGTAAAGAAAGATCCTGAATTGGAACGGTCACTTGATACTTTGATTGCCATCATTGCTGCGGCACAGGAACCGGATGGTTATCTGTATACCTTCCGCACAATGAAGCCCCAAAAATTACATCCGTGGATTGGTGAGAAGAGATGGGAGAAAGATCCTGAATTAAGCCATGAGCTCTACGATTGCGGTCATTTGTATGAAGCCGCAGTTGCCCACTATCTGGCAACAGGAAAAAAATCTTTTTTAAATATTGCTATTAAAAACGCTGACCTTTTAGTGAGAGATTTTGGTCCTGGTAAAGCAGAATATTTTCCCGGCCACCAGGTCGTTGAAATGGGGCTCGCAAAAATGTACAGAGCTACTGGTAAAAAAGAATATCTCGATCTCGCTAAATTCTTTTTTGACATACGAGGCAATGGAAAGATAAGAGGCTCTGAGTACAATCAATCGCAAAAACCGGTTACCGATCAACACGAAGCAGTAGGACATGCTGTTCGTGCTGCATACATGTACAGCGGAATGGCAGATGTAGCTGCATTAACAGGCGATCAAAAATATTTACATGCAATTGACGATATATGGAATGATGTAGTAACGAAAAAAATTTATCTCACTGGCGGCATTGGCGCAACCGGTGCAGGTGAGGCTTTTGGAGCTCCATATGAATTGCCCAATATGTCGGCTTATGCCGAAACCTGTGCATCTATTGCAAATGTTTATTGGAACAATCGCATGTTTCTCATGCACGGAGATTCCAAATACATTGATGTATTGGAAAAAGTTTTGTACAATGGATTACTTTCAGGAATTGCGCAGGACGGAAAACATTTCTTCTATCCAAACCCCTTAGCCTCAATGGGACAGCATCAAAGAGCTTCGTGGTTTGGTTGTGCTTGCTGCATCTCCAATGTAACACGATTCTTACCCTCGGTACCCGGATATGTTTATGCACAAAATCAAAACGATCTTTATGTAAATCTATTCATGTCAAACCAGGCAAACATTAAACTGCCTGCAGGTAATGTGAATCTTGAGCAATCAACAGAATATCCATGGAAAGGAAAAGTAAACATTGCAGTTGCCCCTGAAAAAACAACAGCATTTACTTTGCACATACGCATACCAGGTTGGGCAAAACAGGAAGCTGCACCAGGTGATCTTTATTTTTTTGCAGATAGAAATCCAAAGCCAATAACCATTACACTTAATGGGAAAAAATTGTCGTACACAACTGAGAAAGGTTACGCGGTAATTAAACGCTCCTGGTCGAAGGGAGATAAAATTGAAGTTGATTTTCCAATGGAGGTAGAAAAAGTTTTGGCCAATGCGAAAGTAGAAGATGATAAAGGAAGATTTGCATTTCAAAAAGGGCCCATTGTTTATTGCATTGAAGGACCAGATAACGTTGATAAAACCGTTCAAAACATTGTTGTGAGTGAAAAGGCGGATGTAAAAGAAACATACAATCAAGATCTTTTGAATGGAGTATTGGTGTTGTCTGCTAAAGGAAGTTCAACGAAGCGTCAATTAAATTCTGATGCCTTGCTGAAAACTGAACAGGAGGTTAAAGCGATCCCTTATTATGCATGGAACAACAGAGGATCGGGAGAAATGGAAGTATGGATTGCTTACGATGAGGCAGCTGCCCATCCAAAACCTGCACCTACCATTGCAACAAAAAGCAAAGTTTCTTCTTCATTAAATAATCTGCGAATGGAGAAAGCATTAAACGATCAATACGATCCTGAAAATTCAAACGATCATTCGGCCATTTATTTTCATTGGTGGCCAAAGAAAAATACAACCGAGTGGGTGCAATATGATTTCGACCAGGAGTACACAATTTCTGAATCAAGTGTGTATTGGTTTGATGATGGCCCTTCCGGAGGTTGCCGCATTCCATATTCATGGAAAATTTTTTATAAAGACGGAGACAATTGGATGCCTGTAAAAAATATAACTCCTTACGAGATCTCAAAGGATAAGTATAATGGCATCAAATTCGAACCGGTAAAAACAAAGTCATTACGGCTTGAGGTTACATTGCCTAGGGACTTTGCCACTGGTATTCATGAATGGAGCGTAAAATAATTTTCAAACTTTAAACCCTTGTGTCTTTGCAAGGGTTTGTTTTTTTGTTTTCATGAAACAGCTTTCATCTCTTTTATTGAGCTTGGTGTTTTTGAGCGCACAGGCTCAACGGGCAACTATCAATATCAACGCATCACAACCCGGCACTAAAGTTTCACCAACACTTCATGGAATTTTCTTTGAAGAGATCAGTCATGGTGGTGAAGGAGGTTTGTATGGTGAGCTTATTCAAAACCGTGGTTTTGAAGAATCGAGATTGCCGCCCGCTACTACACTTCAAAATGGCTTTATCGTTCCAAACGGAGCTCCGCATTTTTCCTTGCCCAATAACCGTTCAAGTGATTGGAGAATGCGTTGGGAGGTAAAAAGTCCATGGCCTGCATGGTCGCTGCAATCAGGAGATACCAACTCGATGAAATTGGCTCTTACAAAGGAAAAACCATTGAATGATGCTACACCAAATTCGCTAGAGGTAACCATCACAAATCTTTCATCAAAAAATGATTTGGTGAACGAAGGTTTTTGGGGAATCAATACAATTAGAGGGAGTACTTATAATTTCAGTTTTTATGCACGCACCGACAAAAAATATAGCGGGCCTCTGACAGTATCGCTCCAATCGGTTGATGGAAAAATTTTGGCGACGTATACTTTCAGATCGATCATGGGAGATGAATGGAAAAAATATAGCTGCAGATTGGTAGCAACCCAAGGCGATCCAAAAGCAAGATTTGTAATTAGCTTTGGAAGTACCGGAACGGCGTGGCTTGATTTCGTTTCCCTATTTCCAGCCAAGACTTTTAAAAACAGGCCAAATGGCTTACGAAATGATCTCGCCCAATATTTAGCTGATCTCAAACCTGCTTTTGTTCGATGGCCCGGCGGTTGTTTTGTAGAAGGAATTAATATTGAAAGTGCTCCAAGTTGGAGGCGTAGCATTGGCCCCGTTGAGAAACGTCCAGGCACTTTCAGTCCCTGGGGTTACTGGTCATCGGATGGCTTTGGTTATCATGAATTCCTTCAATTCTGTGAGGACATTGGTGCAGATGCTCTTTACGTTTTCAATGCAGGTGTGTCTTGTGATTTTAGAAGCGGTACATTCATTCCAGATGAAGGCGTGGATTCGATCATTGCCGATGTATTGGACGGAATTGAATATGCTATCGGTCCCGTTACTTCTAAATGGGGAAAGGTTCGTGCAGCCAATGGGCATCCCAAACCTTTCCCGCTGAAATATGTTGAAGTGGGAAATGAACAGGCAGGACCACGCTATTCAAGAAGATATAATTGGTTTTACGACGCCATAAAAAAGAAATACCCGGAACTGAAAATTGTTGCCAGTATGGGAATCGGGGATGTGAATAGAAGAACGTTGGACAGCATGAATCAAGTTGATTTTGCGGACGAACATGCATACAAAGCAGCATTATGGTCGGTGCGCAATTATGATCATTTTGACCGTTACAAAAGAGGCGAATGGGATTTGTATGTGGGAGAATATGCCACCAATTCAGGTGTGGGTGCGGGTAATATGTTAGCTGCTTTAAGTGATGCGGTTTATATTATGTCCATGGAGCGCAATGGCGACCTGGTTAAGATGTCAAGCTATGCTCCCTTATTTGTCAATGTAAATGATATAGACTGGCCTGTGAACCTGATCAACTTTGATGCATCAAAAAGTTTTGGAAGGATATCTTATTACACTATAAAGATGTTTAGTGATCACAGGGCGGACGAAAATCTATTTAGCAAAACACATATCTCCCAACCTTCCGAAAAAATTGGTTTATACAAAGGAGGAATTGGCCTGGCAACCTGGGATACTGAGTCGGAGTACAAGGACATTGAAGTAATTCAAAATGGTACTGCAGTTTATAAAAGTGATTTTCTTAACCGTCCTGAGGAATGGAAAGCAGTGAGAGGAACATGGCAGGTAA
Source organism: Flavisolibacter sp. (assembly GCA_035554655.1). Lineage (GTDB taxonomy): Bacteria > Bacteroidota > Bacteroidia > Chitinophagales > Chitinophagaceae > Flavisolibacter. Next base: position 106,202 of record DATMIF010000019.1, on the reverse strand, counting down.
AAGACAGTGCCCTTGCTCAAACAGCAATGGGCGCACAACGCTTTGCATGGTTGCAGGGAAAAAGTTTTGATACCTATACTTTAAAATTGAAAGCACGAAAACTCAGCGATGCGACCAATGCCTTTATCATTCCTTTCGCAATTAAGGACGATAATACGATGCTCCGTGCACACATAGGCTCATATGTGAATGTGAACAGTGTTTTTGAATCCGTAGCCAACGGTATGAACGTATCTGATATTACGAATCAAAAAAGATTACCGGCACCAATACAAAAAGGAAAGTGGTATGATATCACTCTGGAAGTAGGTTATGACAAGGTCGATTGCTATCTCGACGGAAAATTATTGATGACGTACACAGAACCTCAAAGGTTTTTTAGCATTGCAGGCCGAGATAATAAAACAGGAGAGATTATTGTAAAAATGGTCAATACATCAGACAGGCCTTACACAACCACTTTGAAAATTGTGGGTGCTAAGATTGAAGGAGATGCCCAGGTAATCACTTTAACAGCAGATGCTCCCACAGCAGAAAATTCGTTTAGTGAACCAAAGAAATATGTACCGATACCGACAACGGTTTCAAACATGGCGAACGAATCAGAATTAGAATGTAAACCCTATTCCATTACGTTTGTCAGATTTCACGACCAGGCATGGAAAAAGATTAAGTCAAATTAAGATAAGCATTCAACGGTTCCAATATTTCCTTCCGGTCAATTATTAAGAAGTAAGGGTTTAAATCCTGTAAAACAGCTGTTACTAATAAGAGTAATTTCAGCTTAGAACGCAATAAAATTCTGTCATCATGTTCTATAAAAAATTTTCGGGCCTGTTGCTCCTTTCGGCAATTTCTTTTTCAATGCAGGCACAATCAGGAAAACAGTCGGTAGGTATTCAGTCTGTAAAAAAGACAGCTTCCAGGGCACTGCCCGCATACAAGCCGACACGTGATGAAATGCTTATCCGCTATAGGCAGGCAGTCTTGCTTGACAGTACAATAAGAAACAAAGTATTGAAAACAAATGTGCAACCCAACTGGCAGGCGGATGGCGAAAGCTTTTGGTATCGAAATTCGTTGAGGGATTCCGTGTTGGAATACATTTATGTAAATGCAGCAAAAGGAATCAGGCAAAAAGCATTCGATCATGCAAAGCTTGCGCAGGCTGTGGGAAAGGCCACCGGAAAAACCTACGATGCATCAAGACTCCGTATTACCAACATGGTTTTCGAAAATGCCAACCTGATTACCTTTCAAATGGAAAGGCAATGGTGGAGTTGTGATTTAAATACGTATGTGGTTACTTCCGCTTCCGCACCGGAACGTTTTACGGATAACGATGGAGAACGAAGATTTGGACCAGGGGGCGGTAATCGCGGAGGTTTCAATCAAAACGAATTTGGATTGATGACAAGAAGAGCCCGAGCTTTCCGTTCCGACAGCCTCTCTCCGGACAAGCAATGGATTGCTTTCATTAAAAATGGAAACGTTTTTGCAAAGCCGGCAAGCGGCGGCGAAGAGATTCAATTCACAACAGATGGAACGATTGAAAAACCGTATGGACAATTAACATGGTCACCTGATAGCAAAAATCTGGTAGGCTATCACATCAATCCGGTGAAGGATAAAGAAGTGTATTATATTCTAACTTCTGCCTCCGGCACAAGAGGTGAACTCCGTTCAAGGGGCTATGCACAGCCAGGTGATGAAAATACCAGTTATGAAATGTTCATTTTCAGTCTTGCCGACAAAAAGCAAACAAGAGTTGGCATTGATATCATCGATTTTTCTGGCGCACCTTTATTGCATTGGCGAAAAGATGATAATAACTATTTCACTTTCGAAAGGGTGGATAGGGGTCATCAGCGTTTTCGAATTATTGAAGTAAATGTTCCGTCCGGCAAGGCAAGAGAAATTGTGGACGAAAAAACCAACACCTTCATATTTGAGCAGCGGATCTTTACCTACTACATGCCCGATTCACACGAAATTATCTGGGTAACCGAAAAGGATGGATGGCGTCACATTTACCTGGTAGATGAATTAACTGGCAAAGAAAAATTGCAAGTAACAAAGGGAGGTTGGGTGGTGAGAGAAATTGATAGCATCGACCAAAAGAAAAGAGAGATCTGGTTTCAGGCAAGCGGAATGAATCCAGGCGAAGATCCTTACTTTATTCATTATTACAGGATAGGTTTCGACGGAAAAAATTTGGTGAAGGTCACAGAAGGAAATGCTAATCACAGGGCACTGTTTTCTCCTAACAGGAAATACTTCATTGATAATTATTCAAGAGTAGACATGCCTCCCGTGATAGAACTCAAAAGAACAGAAGATGGTTCAAAAATCATGGAGTTAGAAAAGGCGGATGTTTCAGCTTACCTGGCCACAGGACTGAAGTTGCCGGAAGTATTTCATGCAAAAGGACGCGATGGTGTTACTGATATATGGGGAGTTTTTTTTCGTCCGAGAAATTTCGATGCAAAAAAACGTTATCCCATAATCGAACAGGTTTATGCAGGACCACAAGGTTCTTTTGTTCCAAAAAGTTTTGTTGGGTATAGTGAAACGCAAAGCCTGGCCGAATTAGGTTTTATCGTAGTGCAAATTGATGGGATGGGAACGTATAATCGCTCTAAAGCTTTTCATGATGTTTGCTGGAAGAATCTGGCAGATGCCGGTTTCCCTGATCGTATTTTATGGATGAAGGCACTGGCTACAAAATATCCGTATGTGGATACCACAAGAGTAGGAGTATATGGTACGTCTGCAGGTGGACAAAATTCTGCGGGCGCCGTATTATTTCATCCGGAATTTTATGATGCCGCTGTTTCGGCTTGCGGTTGTCACGACAACAGGGTAGATAAGCAGTGGTGGAACGAACAGTGGATGGGGTATCCGGTAGGTAAACATTATGATGAACAATCTAACATTACAAATGCGTATAAGCTTCGGGGTGATTTGCTGCTAATTGTTGGAGAAGCCGATGAAAATGTGCCGCCGGAATCCACTTATCGTGTAGTTGATGCATTGATCAAAGCGGGAAAAAATTTTGAGTTTTTATCCGTTCCCGGGATGGGGCACAGCGATGGCGGGCCTTATGGAAGAAAGAAAAAAAGAGACTTTTTTGTAAAGTCGCTTTTGGGCGTCGACCCGCCCAAACGTAATATTAACGAATTATAACTATCTGAAACTTGGTCATAGGAGACTACGGCAATCGGTTAACCTATGACGGCAGTCTCTTTTTCTTTTGATATCATTTCCGGCTTTTTTCTGGACACCAGCAAATAATACAATGGTATTCCAAGCAAGGTAATAATCAAACCGGGCCAGGTATACGTAGGTTTATAAACAATCAGTAAAAGACAAAAGCTCAGTCCCATCACAATATAAATTAAAGGAAGTACCGGGTAACCAAAAGCTTTGTAAGGCCTTTCGGCATCGGGCCTTTTTCTGCGAAGAATAAAAATGCCGGCAATGGTTAGCATATAAAACACAACCACTACAAAGGAAATCATATCAAGTAAGTCGCCGTATCGACCACTAAGACACCAGACGCATGCAAAAATGCACTGCAGCCACAAAGCCCTTTCGGGAACTGAGTTATGGTTCAAACTGGCGATTTTTTTAAAGAATAACCCATCCGCTGCCATAGTGTAATAGACCCTTGCGCCGGCCAAAATAATACCGTTGTTACAGCCGAATGTAGAGATCATGATCATAACAGCGATGATAGCAGTACCTGCATTTCCAAAGATGACATGCGAAGCAGTAACAGCTACGCGATCCTTTTCGGCAGCCGCAATTTGTTCTAACGGCAATACTGCTGTGTACATGAGATTCGCAGCAATGTAAATAAGGGTAACAACCAAGGTACCCAGGAAGAGGCTTAAGCCTATATTTCTTTTGGGATTTTTAATCTCACCCGCAATGAACGTAACATTATTCCATGAGTCACTGCTGAAGATGGAACCAACCATTGAAGCGGCAATAGCGCCCAATGCCGCAATTGTGGTATACGAAGAGAAACTGCCGTCAGCATGCAACTGTCGCATGTGCCAGGCATTGGACCAGTTCTGGGTCCAGACCGTTCCCTTGAACGCAATAAAGCCAAATAAAAGCAGCCCAAAAAGACTGAGTAGCTTCGTAAGGGTAAAACTAGTTTGAATGGTTTTACCGCTTTTAATTCCCTTTGTGTTTAAGTAGGTGAGCAATGTAATAATTACAATAGCAAGAAGTTGAGCAGGGGATACTTTAAAACTCCCAAAGTTTAATATAATTAGATCCTCACTAAAAAAAGGAAACAAGTAAGCGGTAAACTTAGCAAAGGCCACCGCAACTGCTGCAATAGTAGCTGTTTGAATAACTGAAAAAAAGCTCCAACCATATAAAAAACCAATGAGTGGGTTATAGGCCTCTTTTAAATAAACATATTGTCCGCCAGCCTTTGGAAACATCGAGCTCAATTCTCCATAGCTCACTGCAGCTGTAATGGTCATGAAACCTGTGATGAGCCAAACAGCAGTCAGCCATGCCGCACTGCCAACGTTCCGGGTAATATCTGCGCTCACTATAAAAATGCCTGAACCGATCATAGAGCCAGCCACTACCATCGTTGCATCCAATAACCGAAGAGAGGGTTTAAAGCCAGATGTAGACATAGATGTTCCTTTTTAAAAAAGGGAAGATAATGTTTCTGGTTACCTCTTCAACTTCCGACCGTTATCGAATCTAAGTAAATAATAAACAGATTTTAACCTGTTTGCCTGGTGATACAATTAATTAAGAAAATGCTTATAACAAGAAGAGGAAAGAAACCGTAGTGTTCACTTAGTAGGATATTGGCTGCTTATTACCATATTTTAACCCTCTGCCATGTTTTTTTTGGAGGTTGGGGTTAATTTTCTGTAAATTAAACCACGATTCACCAATACGCCCAAAGATTGCTTTTATGAAAGTACTGCCGTTCACTATCCCGACTGCGCACGATAAGACAATACTGGTCCAGGAAGATATGCTGCCCTACTTTTACCCTCATTTGCATCGCCATGAAGAAATTCAACTAACGCTAATTTTAAAGGGGGAAGGAACCTTGGTGGTAGGCAATAGTATGCATAGTTTCAAGCCTAATGAAGTGTATCTCATTGGTGCCAACATGCCTCATGTATTCAAGAGTGATGATACTTATTTTGACCAAGACTCCGATAATCAAATTCATGCGTTAACTATATTCTTTAATACAAAAGGAAAATTGGCTTCTCTCTTTGATCTGCCTGAACTAAAAAATGTACACTTGTTTTTTTCGACTCATTACAGTGGTTTAAGGGTTCCGGAATACTCTTTTACTGATATCTCTGCCAGAATGCTTACCATTCAATATGCTTCTGGGATGGATCAGCTTATGCATTTCTTCCAACTCCTGAAATCATTGAGCACCCTTGAGGTAATTACTCCTTTATCTTCGGGAGTGCAGCCGAAAACATTCAGCGATCACGAAGGAATGCGTATAAGTAGTATTTACAATTATATCATGAACCATTACAATCGTGACCTGACCTTAGAAGAGGTAGCAGCTGCAGCTTATATGACACCCCAGGCTTTTTGCAGGTACTTTAAAAAACATACACGGCTAACCTTTGTAACGTTCTTAAATGAAATAAGAATCAATGAAGCCTGTAAGAAATTGCTCGATGGTTCCTATGAGAGCGTTTCGTCCGTTGCGTTTAATTGTGGGTTTAATAGCATTACCAACTTTAACCGGGTATTTAAATCGACTATCGGAAAATCGCCGAGAGAATATGCCTTAGAATTTTTGAGCAAGGTAAACTGAGTGGAATCCTTTCAGTCAAGTCCATTTTCAGCCGTCCTGCTTTGAATATTCGTTGCGGTATACCAATTTAGTTGCCAGCCTAAAGGCGAATTTTGCAGTGTTACGTCAAGTGGTGTAGAGCTTTCTATTTTCATGTTTTTTTATTGGATTAAGTTGAGTGTCTTCAATAAAAACCTGTACTTACTTCCCTCACAAATTCCCGTGCCTTGCACAGGACTAGCCGGAGTTCAGCTTTATGACTTTAGATTTAAAAACTGTTTTGACTACAAGAGTTATACAATTAATTAGCTCAAAATTTCAAAATTTATGGAGTCAAAGAATTCTAAACATCGGTAGACCGAAGATTAATCTCCTTAAGTACCGAAATGTGATAACTGCATCTTGCCGCGTCACTTTGCGCCTCTTCGAGACAAAAACATGCGGTAGATCGAGTGATAATTTCCCTAAGTCATGAAAGTGACAATTTTATCCTTGACCAGGCACCAAATAAAAGCATTCCCTTTATTAAGCATAGGAAAAGTGTCAGCTGTAAAGTGGCATTCTACAAGTTGTTGACTTTGGCGGCAGCATTATAAATTTTGTTTTTTATTTTTTTGCGTACCGACCCTAAAGCCTTTTAGTGCATAGAAAAGAATATAAACATACGCAGGCAGCATACAAATCAAAAACGCAAGATGATTGGAAGCAATGCCGCTATCTTTCAAAGAGGAATACAATAAAGGCATCAATGCACCTCCTGCAATACCCATAATCAATAATGCGGCGCCGGTTTTTGTGAATTTTCCTAAGCGGTCAATTGCCAAAGGAAAAATGGATGGCCACATCAATGCATTGGCTAACCCCAACATTGCAATAAAGGTTATAGCAGTATAGCCTTTTGATACAAACACACAAACGCTAAATACTATTCCAACTATAGCAGAAATCGCCAGTGCTTTTTGCTGCGAGATCAGTTTCGGAATGGTGAAAGTTCCAATAACGTAGCCAACTAACATTGCACATAAAGTAAACGTAGTAAAGTATTTTGTCTGGTCGAGAGGCATTCCTAATTCTCTTCCATAAATGCCGATAGCATCACCCGCCATGACTTCAACACCTACGTATAGGAAAAGACAAAGTGCACCAAGCCACAGGTGAGGAAATTGAAAAATGCTTGTCTTGGTATTTAAAATCGAGCCTTCTTCTTCCGAATTAAAGTCAATTTCGGGTAGCGATGATTTTTTGATCATAAAGGCAAGCAGCAAAAGCACAATGGAAATTATGATATAAGGGTTAATGACTCTTGATGCCAGTTCGTTCAATAAAGCTGTTTTTGATTCCGTGCTTGTTGCAGCATTGATTTGATCCTGAAGGGCACTTGCGTTTTTCAATATTAAGGTACCAAGGATAATAGGGCTTAACATGCCGGCAACTTTATTGCAAATACCCATGATACTTATTCTTTGTGCAGCACTTTCAATGGAACCAATTACACTGATGTAAGGGTTGCTTGCTGTTTGCAACAATGATAGTCCTGTTCCTTGAATAAACAAACCTGTGAGAAAAAGCCCAAAACTTCTTGAATTGGCTGCGGGAATAAAAAATAATGATCCGGCAGCCATGACTAACAAGCCTAATGCCATTCCATTTTTATATCCCGTTTTACGGAGTATAGCAGAAGAGGGAAGAGCAAGAAAGAAATACGCCATGTAAAAAGCAAAAGTTACAAAGAAGGCTTGCACATCTGTTTTTAGCTCACATGCAAGCTTTAAGAAGGGGATAAGGGTCCCGTTTAGCCAGGTGATAAATCCGAACACAAAAAATAAAATTCCTATTACAACAATAGCATAGCGGTTATTTGAATGACGCATAGTGGTTAAGAATATTTTGATGAAAGTAGCAAAAGCTTAATTTATTCCCAGTTCAAACGTTTGCGCAAAATATTAGGAGGATAGTAGAATAAATTTGTTACTCCTTTTGCAAAATAATTTTCATTTTGATCGGTGATTATGAAAACACTAAAAGTTTCCTTCATAGGCAACAAAGAATTTAGCGATATAGAACAACTTCATTCCATCTTGAATGAACAGCAAAAACATGTGTTGGAATTTCATCTCTGGAAAAATGAAAACGATTACAAACCTGCAGTGTGTTTTTCGATCGCACACAATAATCGCTGTATTCTTTTAAAATTTTTCGTTGAGGAAAAAGAGATCCGTTCGAACGTTACCAAAATAAATGGTGCTGTTTGGGAAGATAGTTGTGTAGAATTTTTTGTGTTGTTTGATGAAACCGGTTATTACAATCTTGAATTCAATTGCATTGGAACAATATTAGCCGCATTTAGAAAAAGTAAAAATGAACGAACGGTTTTAAGTGAAGACATTTTGAAGAAAATCGAAACATCTACTAAGCTGAATAAAAAGAATAATCGTTTTTATTGGGAGATGTTGATTATGATTCCGGTTGAGCTGTTTGTTCGTCATTCCATACAATCCCTGCACGGGATTGTTTGCAAAGCAAATTTTTACAAATGTGGTGATGGGTTGGCACAACCTCATTATTTGGCTTGGGCAAATATTAAAACGGATCAACCTAATTTTCATTTGCCTGAATTTTTTGGTGAAGTATGGTTTGAATAAAGTACTCGTCCGTTAAAAAGGCCGTCTCTGCACCATGAGCAATTGTGTTTTACGTAATTTGTGCCAGGTTCATATGAGCAAAAGCCTTCCCACCATAAAAGAAATTGCTAAACGGTTAAATGTATCGGTATCTACTGTTTCAAGAGCATTAAACGATCATCCACGCATAGGGCTTCGAACTAAATTGCGTGTGCAACAATTAGCAAAAGAGCTTAGTTATGAACCTAATGCACAAGCCATTTTCTTTAAGCAAAAGAAAACATTTGTTATTGGCGTAATCATCCCCTCTGTTCGAGAAGAGTTTTTTTCGCAGGCAATTAGTGGGATTGAAATGGCTGCAATGGAACATCACTATACTATTTTATTCGGGCAGAGTTACGATGATCCCGAAAAAGAAAAAGCGGTTGTAGATGTCATGAAGAAACAAAGAGTAGATGGATTGATTATCTCTCTTTCCAAGCACACAAAAAAATTTGATCATTTGCTGGCGCTTGCAAAAGTGTCTATTCCCGTTGTCTATTTTGATCGGGTGCCACCGTTTGAAAAGGCGAATAAAGTTTTTTGCAACTTATACGATGGTACAATAGAAATGATCTCCTGGCTTGTGAATCATGGTTACCGGCGAATTGCATTAATCAATGGTCCTGATGAAATGGCTGCAAGCAAAGAACGCTTTAAGGGTTATGTTGACGGGCTTTCGAAAAAAAGATTGAAGGCAGATATGAAGCTGGTTGTGCAAACTGATTTTACAAAGGAGAAAACATTACAAGCAATGCAATATTTGCTTTCATTGAAAAACAAGCCTAATGTAATTATTTCGTTCAACGATTATGTGCACATGGCCGCAGCGCAATATGCGCATCAGCAAGGAGTAAAGATCAATAAAGACATTGCATTTGTGAGTTATGCTAATTTGCCGATAACTGAATACACAGCATTTCCCCCTTTGCTTTCGCTGGAGCAATATCCTTACGGACAAGGTGAGAAAGCAATGCAAATGATGATGCAGCTGCTTTCGTCTCAAAACGAAAATGCGCCGGAACGTTTTTATACGGAAGAGTTGAAAACTACCTTGATGAAGTCTTTAAAATAATAGGGTGATATATTGTTGTCGAATACTTTGATGGATGAAAATGAATTCACTAACCTTGATGTGCTGTGCTAACAACTTTTATTGCCTACAAGTGTTAGCCTTTAATCGAAAATGCGCATGAAGTGATTTTCCAGGTGATTGCGCATTCCATTTCTAAATAATTCCGGAGAGCCGTTTTCAAGAATATCAACAAGCCCTTTGTGGGATACGAACTTTTTATTCAAAGGCTGTTTTTTCAACAAGCCGCTGTGATGCACATAATCAAAAACAGGGAGCAATAATTTCTGAAATTTTTTCAATGTTTCATTCCTTGTTATTTCGTACAACTTTCCATGAAAAGCAATCTCATGATCGATGTTGAAAAGATGATAATCTGTAACCGGAGGTTCTTTCCTTACAATCTCTTTTAGTTCATCGAGATCTTCTTTTTTAATTCTTTGAAAAAGGAAATCTGCCATTCCGATTTCTAAAACCAAACGGATCTCAAACATTTCCTTTAAAGTTTCTTGGTCAAGAACATGAGGATTAATGCTTTTACTCATGATGCCAAATAGATCAGGACTAGTAATTACGGCGCCTCTTTTCTTTTTTGATTCGATTAATCCCATCATGCGTAAACGCAGTAGCGCTTCCCTGACTACTGTCCTGCTAACTCCAAGCGTATTCGCCAGTTCAATCTCTTTTGGAATACTGTCACCAACTTTTAGCTTTTGTTGTCGAAGCAATTCCACAAGACTTTCTTCGACCTTGTCCACTAATGAGGTTGTGTCAATCGCTTTGAGGTCATTTTTTATTGCTGTAAGAGTCATAATATGTTATACTTAAAAATAAATCTTTAACCGTCGAATCATAAAATTATGTGTAAAAAAACAAAAAAAAGTCTAAAAATATTTTTGGGTTAGCGAATTAATTCCCCTTATCTTTATTATGTCATACATAACACTCATTAAAAAACTTGCTTTACATGAAATCTGCTTGCTTAAAAGTTGGAATTTTGCTTTCCTTCTTTCTTTTTGGTTTAACAGCGTGGTCGCAGACCAAAAAAATTTCTGGACGAATTATTTCGGCTGAAGACAATAAACCTTTAACTGGCGTCAGTGTAACCGTTCAGGGAAAAGGTATTGGCACTAAAACAAATGAAAATGGAGAATTTTCGCTCAATGTTGTAGCTACCGATATTTTAATCTTTAGCTACACAGGCTTTAATCCAAAACAAATTACGGTCGGCAGCTCTGAAAATATTCAGTTAGTTATGAACGCCGATCCCTCTAAGTTGGGAGAGGTGGTTGTAGTGGGTTATGGTACTCAAAACCGAAGGAATATTACGAGCTCCATTGCGAAACTTGATAAACAGGTTTTAGCGACAGTTCCTAGGTCAAACCTAGGTACGGCATTACAAGGTACACTTCCAGGCTTAAGAGTGGTTAATACAACTGGACAACCTGGGGCTACACCTAGCATTTTACTTAGAGGAGGAGCTTCAATCAATAATCCCGGCTCGCCTCTCGTCGTGGTGGACGGTATTATAAGACCATTTAATGATATACCATCAGAGGATATAGCATCAATTGAATTGTTGAAAGATGCAGCCTCTGCCGCCATTTACGGCGCAAGGGCTAATAATGGAGTGATACTTATCACAACCAAACAAGGCAGAATTGGTAAATCCGAGATCACTTACCGATTTACCGCAGGTTTTAATAAGGAAAGAGAGAACTATAAATTCATGAATGCAAAGGATTATATCTATTATGGTAGATTGGGAAATCTTAATTCAGGGATTAGCCTAAGTGCAATGAATAGCACAAGAGGCATGGGTCTGTCAACAAATGCTGCTGATCTTGCAACTTTTGACATCAGAGCTTATGGTCCGTCCACGGCCTATTTGTTGCAGGCCGGATGGGATACCGTTGGCGATCCGTATGGTGGCACCATCATCTTTAAAGATCATAGCGGTGAAGTCCAAAACATCTTGTTTAGAAATACTCATACCCAAGACCATTACGTAAACTTTTCTGGTGGCAATGATAGGGGAAGGTATTTTGCCAGCTTTGACTCTTATAAAGAGGATGGTGTTATAGTTGGATCGGACTACAAACGATACTCGTTTGTTCTTAACGGCTCTTATAAAGTCAAACCAAATGTAGAAATCACGTCCGGAACCAATTTATCCACTTCATCGCGGTTGGGAGTAAATGGGAGTGAAATAAATAATATGTACCGAAACTTAGCAATCTGGCCGACATTTAATCCTTGGCTTGATTCTGCCAAGACTAAGCCTAATCCTGGAAATGGTACAAATGATGGCAATCCTCTTTATTGGCTTAGCAGACTAGACAGACGAAATGAGGTAAATACAGTAACTGCAAATGCATCTGTTAAATGGGATATCTTGCCTGACTTATATGTTAAGGCAACTGGTAATGGCTATTTATCCGAGGCATTTAATGAATCGTTTCAAAAATCAACTCAGACCTATGCAAACATTTTTGCAACACCTCCATCTTTTTCCAATACAAGCAGAACGTCTTTTGCTGACTTCGGAAGGGATTTTTCAAGACAATTTACCGGTACAATTAATTACACTAAAACATTTGCAGAAAAGCACAATCTAAATGCAATGCTTAGTGCCGAATACTACGGCATTAAATCTTACGGTCAGACAACTACCGGAACGAACGCCCCAACAGATGATATTCCTACGGCTAATGCTTCTACAATCTTTACAGCAGGGGGCAATGGAACATCAAAGTCTGAGTATAGAACAATCTCACAATTTGGATGGCTCAATTATGATTACGACCAACGCTATCTTTTAAGAATTGTTGCAAGACGTGATGGTGTTTCAGCATTACCAGAGGATAATCGTTATGGCTTTTTCCCTGGGATGTCTGCAGGATGGAATATGCACCGGGAAAAGTTTTATGAAAATATTGGTCTCAATAAATATATTTCTACATTCAAGCCAAGGATAAGCTATGGGGAACTTGGTAATGTTGCAGGACTTGGAAGATATGAAGTGCAGGGTACCTATGGTTCACAAGGTCTTTATAACGGAGGGGCTGGCTTTTTGAACACAGGTCTTGTAAATGGTGATCTAAGATGGGAAAAAAGCAAAACGTTTGATATTGGAGCAGACATTGGAATTTTAAGAGACCGGATCAACATTATATTTGACTATTATGATAGGAGAACGAGTGACCTTCTGACTAATTTAACTCTGCCCAGCTATGTTGGATTTGGCTCTGTAAGAACAAACCTCGGTACTTTCCAGAACATAGGATACGAATTTTCCGTCAATGCAAATGCTTTCAATTTACCTAGTGGCCTAAAACTTGATATCAGTGCCAACGCCACTTTTGTAAAAAATAAGATATTAAAACTGCCATTTAATGGAAATGATAAGAACCGGCAGGGTGGTTTGCAGATATTCGATCCAAAGTCTGGCAAAGTAATATGGGTAGGCGGTTTACAGGAAGGAGAAACGTTGGGAGCTATTTACGGCTATAAGCAAGTTTCAATCTTTAAGGATGCGGCTGAAGTGGCGAAAGTTGCAGGTAATAGATTTGATGCTGTCGCAAACATATCCGGCCCAAATCGCACTGATGGTATAGGTAAAATTACTGAAGGCGATGTAAACTGGCTTGACGTTGATAGGAATGACACGATTGACTCCAGGGACCAGGTATATCTTGGCAATATCAATCCTAAATGGATTGGAGGCTTTGCAACAACTCTTTCTTATAAAGGAATTTCACTTTACACTCAATTTGAATTCGCACTTGGTCATACAATTTACAATGACAACGTAGCAAGGATACTCGGCGAGTACCAGGGAACATTCAACTACATCGAATTGCAAAAGGAGGCATGGTCTCCAACCAATAGAGATGCTACAATCCCCAAGGTTTATTCCGCCGATCAACGCAGTGCCCCACAGGGCAAGAAAAATTTTACTAGGGGTAATAATGCAAATCCCAACCTAAATGGTAATAATTCACGGTTTTATGAAAAAGGTGATTATCTCGCTTGCCGCGAAATAAGCTTATCGTATGACATAGCCAAAAACCTGATATCGAAAGCAAGGGTTTTAGGGGGCGCAAGGATATTTATAAGCGCCAGTAATTTGTTTTATATAACAAAATTCAGCGGACCTACTCCTGAAGTTGCAGTTGGAGGTGTGTATCAAGGGACCTATCCGACTCCACGAACTTATATAGCAGGAGTACAAATTACTTTTTAAAACCTATAAAAGAATTCAACATGAAGAAGAATATAATCATAACAATATTGTTTTTGCCTTTGCTAATATTGATTAATTCATGTAATAAAAAATTAGAATTAAGTCCAATCAGCAGTATTAGTGATGCGAATTATTGGAAAACTCCGGAACAGGTAGATGCTTTTGTGTCCGGTATCCATATCAGTTTCAGAAACCACGTTCCTAACTTTCAGTTATTGGGCGAGCAAAGATCAGATATATATGGCTTGGAGCCTGGCGCCAGTCAATCATTTACGGGTGAGGCTACGCAAGGATTGGAGAAATTTTGGTTGCAACAACTAGACCTTGACAACCCAGGAGTTAGCAATTTTGGAGGTTTTTATTTTAACATTAACCAGCTAAATCTGTTAATAAGTCGATTGAATACTATCGATTTTGTAACTCCTGCTAATAAAAGTTATTATTTAGGGATAGCGTATGGCATGAGAGCATATTATTATTTCCAAATGTATAGGTCGTGGGGAAAGGTAATTATCCAAACTGAGCCTGTGACAACTATTGACATTTCTAATTTGGCGAAGGCTGCATCAACGGAGCAGGAGGTAATGGCTTTAATTAAAAGCGATATAACGGCTTCTGAAATTAATTTTGGAAATGCTTATTCTTTTAGAAATAGCAAATCTTTTTGGAGTAAGGCAGCGACGTTAATGCTCAAAGCTGAAGTGTATTTGTGGACAAGCTACAGAGGAGGCGGAACAGCGGATGCAACTATTGCAAAAACGGCATTGACCGATATACAAGCCAATGTTCCTTCTTTAACCCTTCTGCCAAATTTTGCTGATGTGTTTAGAAGTAATAACAAAGGGAACAATGAGATCATTTTTGCCGTGCGCTTTCTATTAAATGAGGCTTCAATGGGCTTTATTCAAAGCAGTTTTGTTCCTCAATCTGGTTTGATTGCAAATTTTTACGACTCGCTTAATAACCGCAAGTTTGATGTGACAACGGATAACTGGGGAGGTTTATTAAGATCTCCAATAAGATCAGCTACGTTTAGAAAGTTTAATGACAAGGACAGTCGCAAATGGGTAAGTATACAGCCAGCTTATGCACGTCCTTCTGCCGGTGTGTATATTATGGCAGGCACTTTCGTTAATAAATTCCAGGGCGAGCAAAATGCCGGATCAAGAGTAATGACAAACGATTACCCGATCTACAGGTATTCGGATCTACTTTTATTATTGGCTGAGGCAAAGGTAATTCTGGGGGAAAGCCCAGCAACGGAAATGAATCTGGTTCGTGCACGAGCATTTGGTGCCAATTATGTTCAGGCAGTTCACGGATTTCCAAATCAGTCAATTGATACGGATCCTAAAAATGCCATTTTGCAGGAAAGATTATTTGAATTCATTTTTGAAGGCAAGCGGTGGTATGATCTTAGAAGAATGGGCGATAGTTATGTATTTGCGAATACAACGCTGCTCTCGTCCCAAGCCTACAAACTGCTCTGGCCGATAGATAGGAATTCACTAACCAATAATAGGGCTTTGGAACAAACAGCTGGATATCCAAAGTTTTAATTGGATTTTTTTCGAAGAGCTTCGAAACTCATCGTTTATCTCACATAGCATAACAATCTGCCGGGAGTAATCCTGCTCCCGGTTTTACAAACTTTATAAATGAATTTGAAACTATGAGAATTGAAAAATTGAAAGGATTGATTGCAGCTCCCTTTACCCCTATGAAAGATGATGGATCATTGTATTTATCCATCATACCAAAATATTATGAAATGCTTGTTGTTAATGGCGTAACAGGAGCATTTATTTGTGGTTCCACCGGCGAGGGTGTTTCTATGACAACTGCAGAAAAAATGGTAGTAGCAGAAACCTGGGCCTCGTGTGCAAAATCCAATCCTGATTTTAAAGTGATGACTTTGTTAGGAGGAACCAGCATTGCTGATTGTAAAGAGCTTGCACGTCATGCCAAAAAAATTGGTTTGTATGCAGTGTCGTTTACTGCTCCATTTTATTTCAAGCCTGCTGATGTAAAACAATTGGCAGATTGTTGTAAAGCGATTGCTGATGAAGTGCCTGACATGCCTTTTTATTATTACCACATTCCTGTTTTGAATGGTGTTGAGTTTGCAATGTTTGATTTGTTGAAAGCAGTTGATGGATACATTCCCAATTTTGCCGGCATAAAATACACGCATGAAGATTTTATGGATTTTCTTTCCTGTCTTAATTATAAAGATGGAAAGTACGACATGCTTTGGGGCAGAGACGAAAGCATGTTGTCGGCGTTAGTGTTGGGTGCGCAAGGCTCAGTGGGAAGTACATTCAACTATGCAGCACCATTATATTCACAATTGATCAGTGCATTTGATTTGAGTGATTTGGAAACTGCAAGGAGACTTCAGCAACAATCTATTGATATGATCCGTTTGTTAGGAAAATACGGAGGTATTGCAACTGGTAAGGCATACATGAAATTAATTGGAATGAATTGTGGTGAGTTTCGCTTGCCTGTAAAAAATATGTCCAGGGAGCAATTTGAATTATTCAAAAAAGATGTAGCGCAATTAAATTTCAATAGCTTTTGTTCGCGTTTCTCAGCAAAGACTAATGCATAAGAAATGAATGTCTGCCGAATATTTCCTTTAATTATTCTTATGGCTTTCCCAATTCCTTCTTCAGCACAAAAAAAGAAGCCGTCTGTTTCTTTGAAATGGACTATTGTCGGTGAACTGCCTGCACTAAGTGGACACAAAAAGGCTTTAGGTCTTGCAGGCCCTATTGTTGGTGCAAGCAATGGTATATTAGTTGTTGGTGGTGGTGCCAATTTTCCTGATAGCATGCCGTGGCTTGGAGGAAAGAAAAAGTACTACAATGATCTTTATGTTTACAAAAAAAATAAGAATGATTCATTAATACTTTTTAAATCATTCAGATTGCCATTTGCATTAGCGTATTCGGCGAATATTTCAACGAACAAAGGAATTGTGGTTGCAGGTGGCGAAAATGAAAATGGTAGCAGCGATAAGGTGCTGTTAATAAAATGGATGAGGGCTTCTAAAAATCTTTTAATCAAAACCCTTCCTAATCTTCCATTCAAAGTAACCAACGCTGCCGCTTCGGCTAATGGAAACAAAATTTATTTAGCTGGTGGTGAAAGAAATACAATTGTGTCTGATGCTTTTCTGGTTCTTGATTTAGATAATATTGAAGCGGGTTGGAAAGAGTTGCCTTCCTTACCAAAACCTTTATCATATGTTGTAATGGCAACACAGTCCGATGGTCGGGATAATTGTATTTACATAATAGGTGGACGCAAGAAGAGCAGAGAAACCCTCAGCGATTTTTATTTATCAACTTTTAAATTTAATCTGAGAACAAATCAATGGCAAGAAATGCAACCTTTAGCATATGGCTTATCGGCAGGAACGGGCATCGCTTTAAGGAAGAATTATATTTTGTTATTTGGTGGTGACAAAGGTGAAACCTTTCACAAAGTAGAGACCCTGATTTTAGACATTAGCAAAGAAAAAGATGAAGAAAAGAAAAAGCTACTCAATCAACAAAGAATTGCAATGCAATCTTCGCATCCTGGGTTTAGTAAAGAAGTGCTTTTGTATAACACGATAACCAATGAATGGACAGTGAGTGGTTTCATTCCTTACGATGTACCTGTAACAACAACTGCAGTTAAATGGGATAAGGATGTAATGATACCTGGAGGAGAAATAAAGGCGGGTGTTCGCACACCAAACATTTTGGCAGTCGAGATAAAAATTAAATAACACAATACCTGTACAAGTTGTAGTTCGATGTAGGAGGACAACAGCTATATACTGAAGAAATGAAATACTCTAAAAATTACCCCTGGATACTTGTGGGATTGTTGTGGATAGTTGCTTTGCTTAATTATATGGATAGGCAAATGTTATCCACGATGAAGCCTTCCATGCAGATTGACATTGCCGAATTACAATCAGCAGCCAACTTTGGTTATCTCATGGCAATCTTTTTATGGGTTTACGGTGTGATGAGTCCATTTTCAGGTATGATTGCCGATAAGGTTAGCCGCAAATGGCTGATTATTGTAAGCTTGTTTGTTTGGTCTGGTGTGACTTTTTCAATGGGATATGCTACTACATTTAACCAACTTTATTGGTTAAGAGCTATCATGGGAATTAGTGAAGCTCTATATATTCCGGCAGGACTGTCTCTGATTACGGATTTTCATTCCCCCAAAACCAGATCGTTAGCTGTAGGCATTCATATGACGGGTCTTTATATGGGGCAGGCGTTGGGTGGCTTTGGAGCGACCATTGCAGCTCAATTCACATGGCAGCAAACATTTCATTCTTTTGGCTTTATAGGCATTATCTATTCCCTTATTCTAATTTTCTTTTTAAAAGAAAAAAAAATGACTCTCCAGGATGGCAACATAGCTTCATCAAAACAAGCTCAAAGCACGTCAATTTTTAAAGGATTACCAGTGCTGTTGGCCAACATTTCTTTTTGGATCATCCTGTTTTATTTTACGGCTCCAAGTGTGCCTGGTTGGGCCATTAAAAATTGGCTCCCCACCTTATTTGCCCAGAGCCTGCATATCGATATGTCAAAAGCTGGACCTTATTCGACAATCACTATTGCTGCTTCTTCTTTTCTGGGCGTCATATTTGGTGGTATTTTATCTGACCGTTGGGTGCAAAAAAATATTCGTGGTAGGATTTATACCAGTAGTATCGGTCTTACACTAACTATTCCTGCATTATTGTTTCTGGGTTTTGGAAATACACTTTTTGCTGTCATTGCAGCTGCATTTTGTTTTGGCTTTGGCTTCGGTATGTTCGATGCCAACAACATGCCTATTCTGTGCCAATTTGTTTCTTCCAAACACAGGGCTACTGCTTATGGGCTGATGAATATGGTAAGTGTTTTTTTTGGAGCATTGATTACTGACCTACTGGGTAGGTCAACAGATGAAGGCCAATTAGGCAAAAGTTTTGCAATGTTGGGTGGCATTGTCCTCGTAGCAGTACTGATAGTGTTTTTTTTTCTCAGACCAAAACACAGCGATTTTGTAGATGAAACAGTATCCGAATAATTCCTTTCTCTGGACAATATAGAAGTTTATGTACGTAAAAAACATACCAACATATCCGCCAGCTGATTTTGCTGATAACATCCCGGTTCTCTATGCGCCTTTGAAACCCTATGTCACACATGTAGCGCCATTGATGCTTGAACATATCTGGCTATTAAAACAAAATAATAGAACTACTTTTTTCGAAGAATTAATGTATAGCGGGTGGATATGCAGGTTGATAACACTAGATAAAAGAGTACTCGATTTTAACCAACAAAATGAAATCATTGGTTGGCCCGAGATCAGAGATAAATTGATTTACTATTTGGATCAATGTGAAGACAACAAAGAAATTCCCACTATGCTCAAAAATTGCATGAGTGTAATTGATCCAATCCTACGAACAAGATTTAAAGAGAACTACCATTTTCCCAAAAGAGATTTTCATTGTTGGTGGTATACCATCCATGAAGACGACACATATCTTGCTCTTCATCTTGTCAATGCCTATCAACCCCAATCCCCATTCGATAATTTACCGCATTTTATAATAACGATGCTTACAGCAGTTGAACATGCAGTATCAATTTATCCAAATATAAAAAAGGTGAGTTGTGGTTCATGGTTAAATAATGTGGAAAGATTTCAAAATTTATGGCCGGCTAGTTTTAAACAAAATCAAAAAATATTAAACGTAACGGGAGGTTTTGGTCCAGGCGTTTGGGGACAATATATGACAACAGATGGCGGATTTAATCAATCGAAGGCGGCTATTCTAAGAGCATCAGGAGGACACCCTTTCCCGCTCAACGAAGCCGAAAGTAATATTGACGAAGTAATCGAACATTTGAAAAAAGCATGCGCTGCTGCAAATTCTATTAAAGGAAATGAATAGAAAAAATTTTTTGAAATGGAGCTCAACCGGACTGTTTGCAACAGCTTTTCGTTTGGAAGTTGCTGGAAAAGGAAGTGGACGAAACGCAAACAATGGATGGACCGACGAAGAGAATTATTTCTGTAATAAGGAGATTATTGGTCAGAAAGGAATGGTTTGTACCAGTCAGCCACTTGCCGTTTCAGCAGGATATGATGTATTGAGAAACGGAGGAAATGCGATTGATGCGGCAATTGCTGCCAATGCCATGCTTTCTTTAACCGAGCCAATGATGTGTGGACTGGGCGGCGATCTTTTTGCTATTGTTTGGAGCGAGAGAGAAAAAAAATTATTCGGGTTGAATGCAAGTGGAAGGTCTCCCTATAATTGGTCAATCGCCGAAGCAAAAAAGATGGGGTTAAAATCAATTCCGGCTTTTGGTCCGCTGAGTTGGTCAGTGCCAGGTTGTGTTAGTGGATGGAATGAATTGTTGAAAAAATTTGGAAGCAAAAGTCTATCTGAATTATTGCAGCCAGCTATTCATTATGCGAAGGAAGGGTTCCCGGTTACTACCAATATTTCCTTAGATTGGAAACCCGAAAATGGAGTTACTGATTACGCTACACTAAACGGAACTTTTCTTTTTGGTAACAGAGGACCAAAGGCTGGAGAAATTTTTCATAACCTCGACTTTGCAAGAACGCTTGAAATATTATCAAAAGACGGAGCAACTTCTTTTTATGAAGGCGAAATTGCAAATAGGATTATTAAATTTTCCAAAAGACATGGAGGAAGATTTGAACAAAAGGATTTTACAGATCATGCAGTAAATTGGATTGATCCCCTTAGTACAAACTATAGAGGATACGATGTATGGGAACTTCCACCAAATGGTCAGGGCATGGTCGTATTGCAGATGTTAAATATCCTGGAAAGATTCGATATTGCTCGATTAAAGCCAAATTCTGCGGAACATTTTCATCTCTTTTTAGAAGCGAAAAAACTTAGTTTTCAGGACAGGGCTGTTTATTATGCTGATATGGACTTCGCAAAAGTTCCGATAGAACAATTAATTAGTAAGAACTATGCAATAGAACGTGCCAAATTAAT
The DNA here is from genome assembly GCA_035554655.1 of Flavisolibacter sp. GTDB lineage: Bacteria > Bacteroidota > Bacteroidia > Chitinophagales > Chitinophagaceae > Flavisolibacter. The sequence continues at coordinate 85,352 of DATMIF010000019.1, read as the reverse complement.
TGACCCTCGGAAAGCAATGCAGTCCATGCAACCAGGACGTATCAGGAATTCTTCCAACACAATTTATATAACAACAGCCGATGATGCAGGTAATATGGTTTCATTGATACAAAGCTTGTATTCGCCATGGGGCTCACATTATGTAGTCGACAATCTGGGCTTTGCCCTGCAGAACAGAGGTGCTTTGTTTTCGCTTAATGATGCTGCATGGAATAAGTTGGAACCACATAAGCGTCCCTTACATACAATCATTCCTGCATTTGTTACACAAAACGACAAACCGATCTTCTCATTTGGAGTGACCGGGGGAGATTTTCAACCACAGGGCCAAGTGCAGATTCTAACGAATATTATAGATCACAGAATGCCAATTCAAAAAGCGGGAGAACAATTTCGACTATGGCACCGTGAGAGTTTTGAATTTACAAATGAGAAAGCAAGGGATTCTGGTAAGATCGTGGCAGAACCCGGATTCTCGAATGAAGTGAAACGTCAACTTGTACAAATGGGCCATCAGTTCAGTGATCAGCTTCGCTATTTTGGAGGCTACCAGGGAATATGGAGAAAATCAGAGCCACGAATTTATGCAGGTGCTTCTGATTGTCGAAAGGATGGTTGCGCATTTGGTTATTGATTTAAAAGAAATAAATGAAAAAAAAGGTTTTTTATTTATTGATGTTGTTTTGTCCCCCAGCTACGATTTGCTTGGCTCAAACCGATCTAAAATTTGTTTTTAAGAACGGGGAGAGCGGTTATTCCTGTTATAGAATACCTGCAATTATTTCCGTTCCTAACGGCGACTTGTTGGCATTTGCAGAGGCAAGAAAAAAAGAATGCGACGATTTCGGTGACATTGATCTAGTTATGAAAAAGAGCAGCAACGGGGGAAAAGATTGGTCTCATCTGCAAGTTGTGGTTGACAATGGCTTGTTGAAGGCAGGTAATCCTGCGCCCGTAATTGATTTGCTTGATCCGCGGTTTCCGAAGGGAAGAATATTTCTTTTGTATAACACAGCAAACACTTCCGAAGGGAATGCCAAAAAAGGAATCGGTGTACGTGAGATATGGTACATAACAAGTACGGATAACGGAAAAACATGGAGCGGTCCAACTAACATTACTACTTCTGTTCATAAACCGCTCTTACCCTCGTATAATCTGGCTTACAACTTTCCGGAGGACTGGCGTACCAACGCTTTAACACCGGGTCATGCTTTACAATTGAAACGTGGCAAAAACAAAGGGAGAATCTTTGTTGCTGCGAATCATTCAATTGTTGATATGGAAAAAAAGAATGCAACAATAAATAAAGCACATTGTTTTTTCAGTGATGATCATGGCAGTACATGGCGCTTGGGTGCAAATGTTGAAATTTTAGGTGGCAATGAAAGTACTGCCGCTGAGTTGACTAAAGGTGGTGTCCTGCAAAACATCCGCTATCAAAACCGTGAAGTAAAAAGCAGGGTTTTGGCATTCAGTAAAAGTGGTGGAGAGTACTGGGACATTGTTTTTGTATCGAAACAACTTCCCGATCCGATTTGTGAAGGAAGTTTGATCAATGTAGAATATAAAAAGAGGCATTTTCTTTTTTTCAGCAATGCCGCGAGCCAGACTAACAGAGAAAGGATGACAATTACGGTTAGCCTTGATGATGGACGAACATGGCCCAGTTCCTTCCTTGTGGATGCAGGCCCCTCCGCATACTCTGATATGGTTCATATCCGATCAAAAAAAATTGTATTGCTATATGAAAAGGGAAGTGAGGGAGGGATTGTGTATAGGATCATTCAGGTAAAAAAAATCCTCAATAGCCAACCTGCCAAAAATTAAAAAGCAGGCAGAGGATGAAATAGTTTATTTATAACTCCTGTTTGTTCGCATTGCTCGACTATTAAAAAGAGAATAAAAATTTCAGATTTTGACGCATTTTAAAATACTGAACCGGAAATTTTTCTTTTCATTGTTGTTTTGTACAATAAGCGTCCTTGCTATTTCCCAACAACCAGTCAAAATTGCCTGCATTGGTAATTCTGTTACTTATGGTTACGGACATAAAAATCCTCAAGTCACTTCATATCCTTCGCAATTACAAAAGTTACTCGGTGAAAAATATTTCGTAAAAAATTTGGGTCACAGTGGCGCTACACTTTTGCGTAAGGGTCACAACCCTTATTATAAAACAAAAGAGTTTGAAGAAGTTCTTGCTTTTCATCCCGATATTGCTATCATTCATTTAGGTTTGAATGATACCGATCCACGCAACTGGCCCAATTATAGTGATGAATTTGTACCTGATTATGCATGGTTGATTGATACGATTCGTAAAACAAGTCCAGCTATAAAAATTTTCATTTGCAAGCTGACTCCCATTTTTAGTGACCATCCAAGATTCAAATCAGGAACAAGAGATTGGTTTTGGCGGATACAGGACCTTATTCCAAAAATTGCGAAGGCCAACAAAACAGGATTGATTGATTTGCATTCGCCATTGTATTCCCGTCCTGATTTATTTCCTGATGCGCTTCATCCGGATGAAGAAGGCGCAGCCATTCTTGCTAAAACTGTGTATCAAAAAATGACAGGAAATTTTGGGGGATTACAACTGGCTTCACCGTTTGCATCGCACATGGTTTTGCAGAGAAACAAGCCAATACATTTTTATGGTATTGCTAATGCAGGCGATAAGATTGCCGTGGCTTTCAATGGAAAACAAAAAACAGCCGTTGCAGACGATAACGGTAAATGGATGGTTGAATTTCCTGCCATGAAAACGGGTGGACCTTATACTGTAAGCTTTTCTTCTGTAAATAAAAAAATTGCTCTTAATGATATTTTAATTGGTGAGGTATGGCTGTGTTCCGGTCAAAGCAATATGTATTTTCCGTTGCGCAATTCGATAAATGATAAAAACGAGATGCAGGCCGCTGAGAAAGATAAAGTACTTCGTTTGTTCAAGATGCAGCCCGTTGCTGAAACAGATAATTATTTCTGGGATTCCGCAATACTACAAAAGGTAAACGAACTCGAATATTTTTCAGGAACATGGCAACGTTGTGATTCAACGAAAGCAAAAGATTTTTCTGCGGTCGCCTATTACTTCGGAAAAAAATTACAGGAACAATTGCATGTGCCAATCGGATTGATTGAAGTAGCAGTTGGCGGTTCCACTACTGAATCATGGATTGACCGATACACGATGGAACATCATCCTGTTTTAGTAAATGAACTGAGCAATTGGAGAAAATCGGATTTTTTCCAAGCGTGGACAAGGGAAAGATCAGATATTAATTTGAAAAAGGCAACCAACTCGAAACAACGACATCCGTATGAGCCTTGTTACAATTTTGAAGGGGGGATCAAATCCTTTGTCGATTTTCCTATTGCGGGAGTTATCTGGTACCAAGGAGAAAGCAATGCTCACAATATTGAATTGCACGAGACTGTTTTTCCTGAGTTAGTGAAAAGTTGGAGAGAGCAATGGGGATATTCTTTTCCATTTTATTATGTGCAGCTATCATCGATCAATCGTCCTTCATGGCCTTCATTTCGTTATAGTCAATTGCAGTTGCTCAAAGAAATTCCAAATTCAGGAATGGCAGTGACCAGTGATGTCGGCAATCAAACGAATGTGCATCCACGACAAAAGAAGCTGGTTGGTGAACGGTTGGCAAGACTGGCCTTGCATTTTACTTATGGACAGAAAAATATAGTGCCTTATGGACCAATGATTGTAAGTGCTGTAAAACGAAACAATCAAATCTTTCTTTCGTTTCAATATGCTGATGGATTAAAAGCAAGTGATGGTAAAATCTTGCGAGGATTTAAAATAGTGAATGAGAAAGGGATATCCCGTGAAGCAAGGGCCGTTATTCAAAATAATAAAGTGATTATTCCGATTGCTAAATACGAAAGTGCAGAGGAAGTGTTATACGGCTGGGAACCCTACACCGATGCGAATTTGGTTAATAGCGAAAATTTGCCTGCTTCCACTTTTAAAATAAAGATTCAATGAAGAATTTAATTGCTAGTGCTGCTTTCTTTTGTTGTTGTCTTTGTGTTTTTGCACAGCAAAAGATTCCTGTCTTTGTTTCCGGCAATGATGGATATAAGAGTTACCGTATACCAGCTATCATTTCATTACCCAATGGCGACCTGTTGGCTTTTTGCGAAGGACGTGTAAATGGTACTGGCGATTTCGGTCACGTGAACATTGTAATGAAACGCAGCACTGATAGAGGAAAAACATGGGTCAGCTTGCAACTAATTGCGGAGAATGGCGATCTCCAGGCCGGCAATGCTGCACCAGTGGTTGATTTAATGGATCCTGACTACCCCAAAGGAAGAATTTTTTTATTCTACAATACAGGCAATAATGATGAAAGCGAAGTAAGAAAGGGAAACGGATCGCGTGAAGTGTGGTATAAAACTTCAATTGATAATGGACAAACTTGGAGTGATCCTGTGAATATTACTACACAAGTGCATCGTCCCAAACAACCACAAATAAATGCGGCTTATAATTTTGTAGAAGACTGGAGGAGTTATGCCAATACTCCGGGACATGCCATGCAATTTCAAAATGGAAAATACAAGGGAAGAATTTTTGTTGCTTCAAATCATTCTGCAGGCGCACCGAAAAAACAATCTACCGATTATGAGGCACATGGTTTTTATACAGATGATCATGGAAAAACATTCCATCTTGGTGCAACTGTAAATATTCCGGGGAGCAATGAATCTATGGCAACGGAATTAAGTCATGATAAGTTAATGATGAACAGTCGCAATCAAAAAGGTGATGTTCGTGCAAGAATTATTTCTATCAGCAGTAATGGCGGCACAACATGGGACACAAGTTATTTCGATCAAACTTTAATTGATCCCGTAAACCAGGGGAGCATTTTGTGCGTTGGGAAAAAACACGGAAAGAACATAATTGCTTTTTGCAATGCTGCCAATACAAAGCGAAGAGATAACCTTACGCTTCGCATAAGTTATGACGACGGCAAGACATGGAGCAAATCCTTTTTGATAGACAAAAGCGAGGACGGGAGCAAAGACGATTTCACAGCATACTCTGACCTGGTAAAAATGAGTAAGAAGAAGATTGGTGTGTTGTATGAAAGAGACGGGTACAAAGAAATTGTTTTTACAGTAGTTAAATGGAAGTAGGAGTTGTAAGTTCTAGGTTATATGTTTTAAGTAAAGAAATTGATAAGATGAGTTACATAAAAGAAGATTTATTTGCATTGAAAGATTTTTACGAAAACCAATTATTGAACGACACAGTTCCTTTTTGGTTTCCCCACTCATTCGACAAAGAGCATGGAGGCTTTTTGTTGATGCGTGATGCGAATGGCTCGTTGATTGATGATGATAAAGCTGTTTGGATACAAGGCCGTGCGACATGGTTATTGTCTACTTTGTACAATACCATTGAAAAGAAGCAGGAATGGCTGGAAGGTGCAAAGCTTGGCTATGATTTTTTGAATAAACATTGCTTTGATAATGATGGACAAATGTTCTTTCATGTAACAAGGGATGGAAAGCCTATTCGCAAGAGGAGGTATTTCTTCTCCGAAACTTTTTATGTGATCGCGGCGGCAGCGTATGCCAAGGCAAGCGGCAACGAAGAAGCAGCAAATAATGCTAGACGAGTTTTTGGCAAATGCATCGCTTATGCCAGCGGCGAAAAAAACTTGCAGCCAAAGTATACAGGAACACGTCCGGCAAAAGGTATTGGTGTGCCTATGATCATGACGAATACAGCACAACAATTAAGAGAGCTCATTGGCGATGAACGTTGTGACGAATGGATCATAAAATGGATCGCTGAAATTGAAAAGGATTTTATAAAAGATGATATCAAATGTGTGATGGAGCAGGTGGCGCCTGATGGAAGCATCATTGATCATATCGACGGAAGAACATTAAATCCGGGGCATGCAATAGAAGGTGCATGGTTTATCCTGCACGAAGCAAAGTATCGTAATAATGATCCGCATTTAATTGAACTCGGTTGTAAAATGTTGGATTATATGTGGGAGCGAGGATGGGATAAAGAATACGGCGGCATTTTATATTTTAGAGACGTTTACAATAAACCGGTTCAGGAATATTGGCAGGACATGAAATTCTGGTGGCCGCACAACGAAGTAATTATTGCCACGCTGTTGGCGTTCCTCATGACTGGTAATGAAAAATATGCGGCGTGGCATAAACTTGTTCACGATTACTCCTACAAACGTTTTTACGACAAGCAAAATGGCGAATGGTTTGGGTATTTACATCGAGATGGAACAATTGCACAAACTGCAAAAGGAAATTTATTCAAAGGTCCTTTTCATCTGCCGAGACAGGAATGGTACTGTTATAAAATCCTAAGTGATTATCTAGCTTTCAGCTAGAAGACAAAATATTTCGGATGAAAAAGATTCTAGTCCTACTTGGTTTTATAATTTCTCAAACTGTTTTTTCTCAATCAAAAGAATATCAATACTACAATCCTGCTAATGATCCGTCAATCGTGATGGAAGGACAGGCATGGCCCGATGAAGTAAAAGATTTTTATGATCGTTTACCTGCACGTGCAGAGAAAAATGTTCGTAAACCGGTATGGGATCTTTCCAAAAACAGTGCAGGATTGCAATTGCGTTTTGTTACTGATGCTTCTGAGATCATTGTGAAATATACAGTGGCAGGAAACCTTCAAATGCCTCATATGCCTGCGACAGGAGTGAGCGGCGTTGATTTGTATTCAAAGGATGAAAAGAACAATTGGCTCTGGGCTGCCGGAAAATTTTCTTTTGGTGATACGATCGTTTACAGGTTTAATAATTTATCGCCAGTCAAAAGAGAGTATGTTTTGTATTTGCCGCTTTACAATACCGTGAAGTGGATGCAAATTGATGTTCCGAAAGAAAATGCTTTCTCACCAAAGCCTGCACGAAAGGAGAAACCCATTGTTATTTATGGCACCTCCATTGCACAAGGCGCCTGCGCATCAAGGCCAGGTCTGGCATGGACAAATATTTTGGATAGAAGATTGAATATGTCTGTTATCAATCTTGGTTTTTCAGGCAATGGAAGGTTAGAACCTGCGTTGATTGATCCGCTTACAGAAATTGATGCAAGAGTTTATGTGCTTGATTGCCTGCCGAATCTTACTTCAGGTTATATCTCCACTGATGAATTAAAAAAGCGAATTGTACATGCGGTGATACAGCTTCGTTCTAAAAGGCCTTTCACACCAATTCTTTTTACTGAACATGATGGATACTCCGATGCTGGTATTAATCCGGTTCGTTACAAAGAGTACGCAACAGTGAACAAAGCATTGGATGAGGTGATTGATTCGCTGAAGGCAAAAGCATATCACAATATTTATTTACTAAAAAGGGAAGCGATCAACCAGGATATTGAAACGATGGTGGACGGAACGCATCCGAACGACATAGGTATGATGCGTTATGCAGATGCATATGAAAAGAAGTTGAAAGAAATTTTAAAGCATACACCGACGATTTCTTTGCAAACATCTTCATTGATTCCTTTTCCGCAACAATTAAAATGGAATGAAGGTTTTTTTGATTTGACTTTGTGCAAAGGAATTGTTGTCAGGGATTTTTCCGCGAAAAAAGAAGCGATCTACCTGCAAAACGAATGGAAGAAAAAAGGTTTTTCTATTCCTCTGGTTTCAATTACAAAAACAGGCCAAGCTTTTGTGGAAATTAATATTGATAAGAATGATACGCTTGTCTCTGACGAAGCGTATCATTTAACCGTTACTGCAAAAGAAATTCTTCTTACTTCAAAAACATCTCGTGGAATCTTTAATGGCATTCAAACTTTATTACAGTTGATGCAGAATGGTAAAAAGACAATTGCTTGCGAAATTGCTGACTGGCCTGCGTTTTCATGGAGAGGATATATGATTGATGTGGGAAGAAACTACATGCCTATGAATTTATTAAAGCAGCAGATAGATGTTATGGCCCGGTATAAATTTAACGTGTTTCATTTTCATTCAACTGAAGACATTGCCTGGCGATTCGCTATCAAACAATACCCCCAGCTTACGGATGCGGATAACATGACTCGTAATAAGGGGAAATTTTATTCGGAAAAAGAGATTAGCGAATTGATTGCTTACTGCAAGGAACGGTATATCAATTTTGTCCCTGAAATTGATATGCCCGGACACAGTGCAGCCTTTCGACGTGTTATGAAAACCGATATGCAAAGCGACAGTGGCATACGGTTTATAAAAAATATTTTGAAAGAAATCTGTACTACTTATGATGTGCCCTACATTCATATTGGCGCGGATGAAGTGAAGATCACCAATAAAAATTTTATTCCTGAGATAACGGCTTATATTGAAAGCTTTGGGAAAAAAGTAATCGGTTGGCAACCGGGAGGGAACTTCACTAACAGCACCATCCGCCAATTGTGGATGGATGATAATGCACGTCATTCTTCACAAGACAAAATTCAGTTCATTGATTCGCGACACCTGTATTTGAATCACATGGACCCGTTGGAAGCAGTTGTGACAATCTTCAATAGACAAATTGGCGATAAGGAAAAAGGTGATTCCTCTTTGCTTGGTGCTACGCTTTGCATGTGGAATGACAGGAGAGTAGGAGATGGCTTTGATATTTTGCGAATGAATCCAGTTTACCCCGGCATGCTTGCTTTTTCAGAAAGAAGTTGGCGTGGGGGCGGGCAAAGCGGATGGATATCGAATTTGAGTGATGGCAATATGGTTGCATTCACGAAGTTTGAAAACCGTTTGCTCGATCATAAGAGAATTTATTTCCAGGATAAACCTTTTCCTTATGTGAAGCAAACACAAATGCATTGGCGTTTGTACGGGCCCTATGAAAATGAAGGTGATGTTTCTAAGATATTTTCTCCGGAAATTTCATCCAATACCAGGGAGTGGAAATTTTATAAAGAACTAATTGGTGGAACTATTGTGCTTCGCCATTGGTGGTATCCATTGATTAAAGGTACAATCGATCAGCCCAAAGAAAACGCTACATTTTATGCTTTTACAAAAATCTGGAGCGATAAAGATGGCGAACGAAATTTTTGGATCGGGTTTAATAATCTTTCCCGCTCTCCCGCAACAGATTCACCGCCTGTAAATACCTGGGACAACAAAAACAGTGAAGTATGGGTGAATGGAAAAATCATAGAACCACCGCATTGGCAACATGGCGGACAAAAAGGAAATGCAGAAACACCACTCGTTGACGAAGGCTATGAATATCGTCCACCTACAAAGATTTTTTTGAATAAAGGCTGGAACACTGTTTTAGTAAAATGTCCGGTAGGTAGTTTTAAAGGAAAAGACTGGCAAAACCCTGTGAAGTGGATGTTTACGTTTGTATCGGCAAACGAATATTAGAATATACTTTCTCAATGTTGGTTTGGAATAAAAAAATATTTCTCTTTTTCTTTTGAGTGCAGGCATTCTATGTAAAGCATCGATACGCTCCATGTTATTCCACATAATAAGCAAACACTTGTTACTGACTCGTCAAAAGGCTTCAACAATACAAACGCTGGGGCATATTCCTTCTCGAAAAATTGCGTGCCAAAAATTGTGTCGCGGTGCACAGGACCAGGAGTTCGAACCTTTTGCTGTCAGATTTAAAAGTTATTGTTGATTATTAAGCGGGTGGATTATCGGATCGTTCGATTTTTAGCAGCAAAGTTAAGAAGCAGAGTCAACCTAAAATTTAGGGCCTTAAGACAAAAACCACCGATGGGCTTAAGGTTCTGCTGCCTTACGTTGGCTCATCTAAAAATATCCTGAGTTGCATTCTTATCTTATGTAGTATCACTAATTCAACAATGTCAATTCACAAAACTGCCCCGGAGAACCGGGGCAGTGAATGAACATAGTTCCTAATCTAAATTGAATCGTTTTGTTCTGAATTGACGGAGCTACAGTTTAATCAGCTTTATGACTTTTCGCTCCTTGTTTTGTGTGAATTCGATAAAGTAGATCCCGTTTTTGTATTTGTCGCCTATTGTTATCATTTGGCCTATATGTGTTGTTCTTGTTTCAACAGCTCTTCCCAGGATATCAGTAACCAGTAATTGTACAGGGTCGCTTCCGTTACTGCTGTTGATTACGATCTGGAAACTGGTATGAGTAGGATTCGGCATTGCTCTTATTTCCATATTCATTGCTAAGCTTTCTTCAGGAACTCTCGTCGTTCTTGTCATCGGCTGCACACAAGTGCCTAAATGCGATCCTTCAGGCAAGCTGGTAACGGTTTTGGGTGAAGATGAAACGCAGGAAGTAGAATACGACCCATTCTTAAGTTGGCATACATTGATTTTGTTTTTACCACACCTGATATCCACTACGTTAATTTGCATAGACACCTGAACTGTTTGAGCGCAATTATTTACGTCTTTAATGCTGACAAAATAGGTAGTAGTTGAAGATGGAGTTACTATTATAGACTGAGTATCAGCAAAGCCAGAACCGGCAGGCGAATCTGTTGTCCATTTATAAGTATAGTTGTTGGGACTAAGATTACTTGTGGCGTCTGCAGCCAGAGTAACCGATGAACCACCATATCCAAGGTAAATTGTGTTGGGTGAACCAATAGACGAAGTAATTCCTGTTGCAAACACATCCGGAATCGTTGCATCTACTTTATCAATTTTTACGGTTGTGGAGCAGGTTGAAGTATTGTTGTTTGCATCAGTAACCGTCCATTCAATAGTGCTAATGCCTGGATTAAATATTCCGCTTGCATCCGTTCCATTGCCGCTTCTGGAAGTAGCACCCGTAATTACATAACCTATCGAATTAATCGAACAGTTATCGGTGGCAATAAGAGATGGAATGGTGTAAGAACCATTGGTATTGTAACATAGAACTTGTACAAGAGGACAAGTGATCTCTGGTTTTTCCATATCCTTTGCTTTAAGTGAAACATTACAAGATGAGGTATAGCCATTATCATCAGTTGCAGTTACGGTTACTCCATAAGTGCCATTATTTGTCCCGCTAACCAATGCGCCTGCAACAGGATTTTGTGTGAAGACTGTGTTACTGCAATTGTTGGTTGATGATAAGCCGGTAGTAAGATCGGGAACAATAAATTGGCAATTGCTGACCAAGTTGACTTCTCTTGCAGATGGGCATGTAAATATCGGTTTGCCCGGATGAATTTCACTATTGGTATCATTGCAATCGCCGCTTGTTGCTGTTAGTTCTGATTCAAGTTTGTAACCGCTTGGCCTCACACATTGCGTTGCAGTTGTTCCATCGCTGTATCCATCATTGTCTGCATCTTTATACCACACCGTTGCGGGATTAATAACAGCGTCTGCATCATTGCAATCGCCAGGTTGTTGGTTGGTTAGAATAATATAATTACTTCCGGGAGAAGGACATTGAACAATTGGATTGCCAGGATAAAACCCATCACCATCTGCATCCCGTATCCATTTTGTAGCCGGGTTTTTTAATGCGTTCTGGTCATCGCAATCCGTATTGTTGGTTACATATCCCTCTTGGATTTGACAGGATAGGATAGCACTCTGACTGGACCCGTATCCATCACCGTCAGCATCCCGGTAATAAGTAATTGGGCTGGCGCACTCGAGGAAATAAACACCAAAATCAAACAACTGGCAGTTAGAGGGAACGGCGCATCCGTCGGTTGCTCCCATTGAACAGGGAATGGCGATCACCCTCATTCGCAATAAAGTATTGATGACCGGCACTGTTTCAGGTGTCGTAATGGTAAAATAATAATTACCCTGCTGACATTCTTCGGAAAAATGGACGGATTCGTTTTCGTCTAAAAAATCGCCGTCATTATTGTAGTCAATCAACACCTGTATTTTACTTGAAATACCTAAACCTGCCCAACCAAGATTTGCATTGGCTGTATAAGTGGTACCGGGTAATAATGCTGTAATATCTGAGCAGGTGAAGTTTTGGTCGGGGGCGGAGCCAATATATACCGGATCTACTCTATGGCTGATTTTTGCAAGGGAAAAAGAAGATAATGCTACGTCCTCATATGCGGCCGTTGGTTTTGTGCGACAGGCTGGCTTCACAGGAGAAAATACATAATAATTTTTCAATAAAGTGCCTCCACCGGCAAAACCGTAGCTGGTTAATTGAACTGTCTTCACTCCAGGGGTTGAAAAGCTAACGGTTTGTGTTTCACTTGTGGAAGTGGTTGGGTTGGCAGTTGAGCCGAAATCCCAGTTGCGGTCCAATGCGCCTCCAACGCTGTTATCCGTGAAGGTTATAGTATTACTCAAACAAATGGCATCAGCCGAAGCAGAAAATTGGGCAACAAATTTGGATTGGTTGCACGCGGAGAGGCAAGAGCCGCTACCCGAATTCAGGTAATCACTCATCGCCGTGAGGCTTGTGGAGCTAAAACTAGTATAGGGTGGATCAGATATAGAAGGGGCCATTACATAAGGAGCGCCGGGAGCATCGTGTTGAGCGTTTAAAATATGACCTGTTTCATGTGCTGCCACGTCAGCCTTTGCGAGAGTGCTTGCACTAAAATCCTCCAGTAGTTCATATCTGTTTGACGTGCAAAGCCCTCCAATCCAAGCCAGGCCAACCATACCAAAACTAAAATCGGTGGCCGTCCAAAATTGTCCGACATCATACCTGAATCCAAACCCCCCGGCCTCGCCCCAGTTGGAAAAATTCTGTAGCAATGTGGGCCCATCCGAGCCGTTATAAGCAGGTAAAAGCGGATCATTTTCGGAAGATGTAGCAATGTATTGACCTGTAATGGTGAACTCGAGATACTGTGTACCTATCTGTGCATTGTGATAGATACCCACCATCATGTTCATGATCCCGATATTGCGTTCCTGTACCTCGGCAGCTGTTCCATATCTGGCAACCATGCTATTGTCAGATGCGATAGCTACCTCCACCATTCTACAGGTGCCTGTGGCTTTTAATTCTGTGCTGTTAGTGATTTGTTGCTTTCTTTGTTTTAGTTCTGCTGCTCCGCAAGTCAAACCTGGATGCGGTACTATATCCTTTGATTCATAAACAACGAACTGGTTAGGTTGAACGTTTTTACTGAAATATTTGAGAGGTTCAATAAAATATTCTTTTCCCTTGCCACGAATAAACCCAAAAATGTTTTGATCTGTTATAGTGAGATAGATACTGCTGCTGTCATCCCCAGGCAGTTTCCCGGAATAAGTCATGTTAGCCGGTTTCCCCAGTACGGTTTTGCCCTGCGGGCCGGCAATTATGAGTTTATAGTCAGGATTTAAAATATCCGTTGCGTCTAACTCCATGTTTAAGTTGGAAATTGAAGGCAGGTGTAGTTCTACGTCAATTTTGCCTTGGGCTTTTGATCTTGCATAGCTGGCTATCTCACTCGCATCAATGGAAAAAAGCGAGTAATTTTTAAATACATGGGACAAAGAAATGGCTTTGGACTTATCGATGGCCTTAGCCGCAATTTTCTTTTGCGCTATCAGCGCTGTTGGCAGCAGTACAAGAAATAACAACATCATCTTATAGAGTGATGAATTGCTACGATCATGCATCATTGTTGGTGGAAACTGTTTCATTGTGTAGAGTTGGTTGTCTATAAATTAATTTTGCTGTTGTACGTAATGGGGGCTTTCCATTCTTTTGATTTTTCTGTCGAAAACAAAAATCACTACTGCTATCAAAATCATCGCCGTCACAACGATCAACAACACCAAAGCATTTTTTTTCTTTTGTATGTACACTGGAAAAAATCTTGCAGGGGAAATTAGTTCAGTGAAACAGCGGATACCAAACTTTGAGGCTGACAAAAACCGGACGTGGAATGGACAAAATGCTGACCATAAACCTGACCAAAACCTGACAGGAAACGAAAGACAATATTTTTCAAGGCTTTAAGGAAACGCCACGTCACAGGGCTGCTACCAATTCATCAAGATTGGTGTCCACTCCAACCTGGAAACGCTGGCGAAGCCGTTGGCGGGATTTATGAACGCTATCAACCGAAATACCAAGCATTGAAGCAATTTGTTTGGTAGTGAGGTAAAGGCGGGTCAATGCAGCCATTCTTTGCTCGGCCAAAGTAATATCAGGAAATTTATTTTTTAGGTTGATAAAAAATCCGGGATAGATAGTTTCAAAAAGGGATTTGAATTTTGTCCATTCTTCTTCGGTTAATATCGTGTGGCTGCTTAACTCTGAGATAATGGCCTGTTGTTCTGTAGTGAGTTCCCTCCCTTTTACCTGCTGCTCCAGCTTTTCAATGAGGTTGGTTTTTTCGATGATATGTTCCGTAAACAATTTTAGTTGATCTTTTGCTGCGGTCACTTCCCGGGCCATTCTTAGCTTTTCCTGTTCTGCTCTTTCGGTTTTTATTTTTTCTTTTAATCGTTGCCTGTTTACTATAAGCAAAGCAATTAGTGAAAGGATGAGTATTGAAGCAATGATAATATTTCGCAACAATAACTCGGTCTTTTTTTCCCGGTTCAGCCTTTGAATGTTGAATCGGCTGACCTCATTATTCAATTTTACTTTGGAAATTGCCAGGCTGCTTGTGGCCACTTCTTTTTCGAGTGAGTCATTTAGTGTGGAATAGCGTTCGCTGTAATAGAAGGCGCTGTCGTACTGGTGCATTGCCCTGAAAGTCTGAGTGAGCGTATAATAAGTGTCCCGCATGTAAGGCCCACTCGGCCACAGGGCCAAAAGACGGATAGCTTCTCTCGCCGCGGCCAGAGCATCTACTTTATTCCCCATGGCCAGATTTGCCTTTGCTAACCACCCGGATGCATTAGCTGCATCGTCATAATTGCCCGCGGCCTTACTGTTTTGATAATTGACTTTGAACAGCAAAAAGGACGAGTCTAATTTGTTTTGTGCGTATAAGATCCTGCCGATATTGCCCAAAACCATTCCCTTCAATACCGTGTCCCCATTTTCTTTTGCCAATTGAAGTGCCAGTTGGTAGTAGGCGTTAGCTGAATCGTTTTGATTCTTTTTAAAAAAGGCGAGGCCTATAGTATTTAAAGCTTTGATCTTGAATTTATAGGAGGCCTTGTACTCTTTTTCATAATTCATTTTTTTCCATGCGGCAACTCCTTTTTTTGCATAGAAGATACTTTCGTCGAATTCCCTCACCTGATACAGCAATTCTGCAAGCTCAGTATACACTGGAGGTTCAACAGGATAACCCTCCTTTTCAAAAAGATCCACACCGTTTTTTGAGTACATGACAGCCCAACCCATTTCTCCAAAATTGAGCATTCTTCGTGCAGCATAAAAACTGACCCACCCAATTGTCAAATCATCTTCTGTATGGTAGGCTGCATCAAGGGCATTGTCATACAGTTTCATCATCTGCTCTTTAATAGACTTTAACTCTATTGATTCACGGTCTTTATATTTTTCGTACCCGGCAAATCTGGCATAGAGAAAATCTGCTTTGACCATACAGAAGTGTGCCCGAAAATAATACCCCTTTGCATTGCCTGAGGCTTCCACGGAATCTAAGAAACGAAGTGCCAGAAGCGAATCTGTTTCCATCAATTGGCGGCTCAGGCTCCCCATACTGTTAATTTCAGTTAACCCTTTTTTACTTAATTCTGTCGCCCATTTGTCGGATTCCAGACCAAGCTTTTTTTGTGCAGACAAAGCGGTGCATGTCGTCGACAATCCAACGACTACAATAAGATAGAAAATATTTCTTCGGACAGAACAAAAGACAAGTTGTTTCACCCGTGTTGTAAACAATAAAAGATAGGAAAGACAAAAGGTTTTGGTTGTCGTCATTTAAAGTCAAATTAGTAAAAAAAAAAGAAAACGCATCTACCACAGAAAGGCGTTAGAAGCTTTATGACGCCTCAACAGGTGTTTTGGCGTAGCACCTGGTGCTTGCAATTTGCATTATCTATTTGGAGAAGCAACAAATCCTTCGTGTGATGCGGTCAGGCAAACAATAAAAGAGCTGTCAACCGACAGCTCTTTTATTATCCGGGTTTGAAAAGCGCATGCGGTCGAGATGGGACTTCTCCATATAATAACTTCGATCTACTGAATATTGGTATCCTTGAGTAGGGGGAAAAAGTAGCAACAACATCTGGCCCGGCAACTGAAGTTTGTAACAAAAATCTAAATGAGCTAACTAAAAAATAGTTTTATTTGTAGAACATATAAACAAATAAAATGCTCACAGAACTTTCAAGAGATCTGCAACCTATAGCCAATACCACTATGGCCGACGTCGTTGAAGTGCGGTTGCGTGAATACTTAAAGAAGAAATCTTTCTTACCCGGTGATGCCCTTCCAAAAGAAACTGAACTGGCTGAGGCGTTAGGAATCAGCCGCAATATTCTTCGTGAAGCACTAAGTAGATTGAAAATGCTTGGAATGGTGGAATCAAAAAAGAAGCGGGGAATGGTATTAGCAAAGCCGGACATTCTCGGTGCTTTTGAAAAAGTTTTAGACCCGCTTATTATTGATAAGGACATCTTGCAGGATATCTTCGAATTAAGATTGGTTTTAGAGATGGGATTAGCAGATTTATTGTACATACGCAAAACCGACGAGGCAATAAAAGAACTTGAGAAGATTGCAAAAGAGGAGGAGACTGACGCTAATTTCCGGATGCAGAACGAGATCGCTTTCCATGGCAAATTATATGAGATGACAGGGAATGATACTCTTAAAAGATTTCAGATTATGTTGCTTCCCATATTTGCTTACGTAATTACTCAGGAGAAAAAACCCATTAGGGGTAAAGTATCTCACAAGGACCTGGTAAAGATTTTAAAAACCGGTACCAAGGAAGATTTTAAAAAAGGCATGCTTGCTCACCTGCAACCTCATTTTGACCGGCTTCAGCACAAAAAGAAATAACATTTAAACATCGTTCGAAAAAAAATTGGTTGGTAATAAAAATAGTTTCTACATTTGTTATGTACTACATAACTACTAAAAGACTAAAAAACAATTGCTATATGAAATTTAGCTCCTGCTTACTGATTGTTCTTGTCTTCTTTCTTCAACAAGTACATGGTCAGATGAATCACTCTGTTACTGGAACGATTACTGATTCCTTAACCAACACTCCAATTGAAAAAGTAAGTGTTCGAGTGAAAAACAGCAATCAGGGTGCAACTACGAATGCGCAGGGTAAATACTCAATTGTATTGCCTGGCAATTCCGGCATTCTTGTTTTTTCAGCAGTGGGTTATGGAACAAAAGAAGTAGAGGTTAACGGAAACTCCGCGATCAATATTTCTTTAGCGCAAACTTCATCTTCGTTAAATGACGTTGTAGTGATTGGCTATACCCAACAATCAACAAAAAAGAATACCGCCGCCATTTCGAAGCTCGATATTGATGAATTAAAAAACAACCCGAATCCAAATCCGGTACAAGCGTTACAAGGTAAGATCGCCGGTGTTTCTGTGCCTATTTCACAAGGGCAACCAGGTATTGGTGCGGTGAACATTGTCATTAGGGGCGGAACAAAACCAAATGTGTATGGCTCAGGTCTTGGAACAAATAACGGCGCTGCTGTTGGCTCTGCAGATGGAACGAGTCCTCTTGTTGTTATTGACGGCGTTTTCCGTTCTATGAACGATGTTAACCCAGATGATATAGAGTCGTTACAAGTAATGAAAGATGCTGCATCAACTGCTATTTATGGTGCAAGAGGAGCGAATGGTGTAATCGTCATCAGGACGAAAAAAGGAAAGCTGAATACTAAAATGAATGTTGCTCTTACTCATAGAACAACATGGGAAACACAAGCGAGAGACTATGATTATTTGAACGCAGAGCAATACTTAAAGTTGGCACGAATAACAGTCGCCAACACCGCTGATCCTATTGACAAAAACAACCTGTTATACAATGCAGGTTTTTCTGCAGGAACAAGAACTTTTACCAGGAAAGGTGATTTTGGAAAGAGCACTTACCTCACAGCACTGTATGATAATATTCTACAAGTAGAAGGTCAGGGTTATGTTGATAATTTATTAGCAAATGGCTGGCGTGTAATGGACGACCCCATTAATCCGGGTACCAAACTTCTTTTCGCGGATAATCATTACCAGGACCTGCTTTGGAAAACCGGGATCAGTCAAAATGATAATCTTACATTGAGCGGAGGAACTGATAAGGCAGATTATAACTTTTCAATGGGATACACGGATCAAAAAGGAATATTGGTTGGAACAAAATATAAACGATATAATGCTCTTGGAAATTTCGGTTTTCGTGCTTCTGATAATTTGAGATTGGATTTCATGGTTAATTACCAAAACGTAATGCCCAATTATGTTGACAACTACCAAAATGATCTAGTAAGAGCGATCCGCATCACCCCTTTGATTAGAATATTTAAAGATGATGGAAATCCTGCCCTTGGAGAATTGTGGTCTGTTCGAAACAGGTTTCACACACTGAAATATGATGATATACGCACTGCTACTGAAAGAATCGTTACGAGAGTAGCAGCTGATCTTACCATTATAAAAGGATTGCATTACAAGCCATCGTTTTCTTACTTCATTAATGATTATTCTGAATTGACGATGAGGAAAGCTACGCCTGCTGATGAAATCCAACCTTCACAACAGAGATGGAAGGATGATTACACCAACAGCTCACGTCAGCTTATGATTGACCAGGTATTGCAGTACGATTTTAATCTAAAAACCTATCATCACTTTACGGCGCTGGCAGGAACCAACTTCACGAAAAATACAAATCATGTTACTGACATGGGTTCTCAACGGGCATCCAATGATTACATCTATACCATCAATGAACCAACAACTACTGTAATTAACGGATCAGTATTTAGCAACGTGGTCGATTTTGCAACAAGCCTTGGAGAAACAAGATCAGCGAGTGTATTCGGCCAGTTTAGCTACGATTACCGGTTAAAGTATTTGCTGGGTGGCACGCTTCGCTACGATGGTTTCTCAAACTTTGCACCACAGAATAAATATGCATTATTTCCGTCTCTTTCTGCAGGATGGAATATTGACAAAGAAAATTTCTGGAAGAGCCGTATTATAAGTGCTTTAAAGCTTCGTGCAAGCTGGGGCAGTGCCGGTTTAAGTGATCTTAGTATTACCGATACTTACGGAAATTATTCTGCAGCCAACTATGCACTATCTCCGGGCATTGTTCGTGCTAATCTTTCCAATCCAAATTTGCGATGGGAGTCTACAGTAACAACTGATCTAGCAGTTGATGCGTCCTTTTTGCAAAACCGTATTAATCTAACTGTTGACTATTATAATAAACTAACGCAGGATCGTCTCACCTCTAAACCTTTGCCTTCAGAAGCTCCGTTTACTTCTATCACCTATAACAACGGTGCTTTACGCAACAGGGGAGTAGAGATTGAATTGGGCGCTTCCATTATAAAAACAAAATCATTTAACTGGGATTTCAACTTCTCATTTGCTTTCAACAGGACGATCATTACAGAATTGCCAAATAATGGACGTGATAAAAACAGGCAGGGTGGTGGAATTATTTACGATCCAACACAAAAGAAAGAGATTGAAGCAGGCGGCCTGGCTGTTGGTGAAAGGCCTTATGCAGTTTACGGTTACAGGGTATTGGGCGTATTTGCTACCGATGCGGAAGCAGCCGAATGGAATGCACGCATCAAAGACAACCTCGCTTCACCACAGGGAATTATTATTGGCAAACATGGCGGCGATTTCATCTTTGATGATGTAAATAACGATGGCATTATTGATACGAAGGACCAGGTGTTCTTGGGATATCGCAATCCTGATAAGATCGGCGGTTTTCAAAATACATTTTCCTACAAAGGATTTTCTTTAAGAATAAATGCAGATTATGCTTTGGGACATATCATCAGTAATGGCGCATTGGCCCGTTCGTTAGGGCAAGGCCGCGCATTTAACGAAGGTGCGCCTTCACAAGCACTGGGTTCTGATATATGGAAAAACCAGGGTGATGAAGGAAAGAAATACGCCCGTTTCTCTTTTGCTGATTATGATTTTGGCCAACGCAATTATTTACGCAACGCACCACTTGGAAATAACAGCAGCTACAATTCTGATGTTTCGGTGATGTTTGAAAAGGGCGATTTCCTCGCACTGCGTGAAATCACATTGAGCTACGATTTTCCAGCAAGCATTACAAGAAAGCTTCGATCCACCGGTTTGAATGTTTTTGCCAGTGTATATAATGTTGGCTATCTCACAAAATATGGAGGATTAAATCCGGAGATCTATTCAGGCTTTGACCCCGGTGGTTATCCTCGTCCACGCCAAATATCCGTTGGTGCTAATCTTAGATTTTAATTCATTATTCAAGCTTCAAACTATACAAGCTATATGAAAAAAATTGCTCTGATTATTCCTGTCGCTTTTTTAATAATGTTTCCATTCTCGGGTTGTAAAAAAATATTGGAAGTAAAGCCACAGTCCCGAATAACTGAAGAAGTTTTCTTCCACAACGAAGGTGATTTTGAACCGAATGTTGTTGGCATTTATACCATCATGCGCAGTCTTGCCAATAATATAACTTATGGAACGGAACGTAGTGAAGAATTGGTCTCTGCGCTAAACTCCAGGTTCGGCGTTGCCTGGTCGCAAACACTTTCTCCTTCATCAGGTGCTATTAACTATGCAGAATGGTATAGAGGCATTGGCCATTGCAATTTGTTACTCCTGAAGATTAAAGATTTTTCATTCAGCTCTAATCCCGATCTGAAGAAGAAGATCATTGCAGAAACCTACTGTCTTCGTGCTTACTTCTTTTTCCATTTGTTAAGGGTAATTGGTGATGCTCCTTTAATGCTGGATGCGATAGTAGACGAAAATGTGCCTTTGTTGCCAAGGGCAAAAGCGGAAGATGTAATGAAGCAGATCAAATTAGATTTGAATGCTGCAATTGAACAATTCACTTCTATGAGTGGATTCAGCAAAACTTCTTATCCTTCTAAATACAGGTTTTCTTACGGTTCTGCGCAGGCAATGAAGGCCGATGCCTGTTTATGGAGCGCAAAGGTATTGGGTGGCGGGCAAGCTGACTTCCAGGAAGCTGTTACTGCGTTAAATGAAGTCATGCAAACAGGTCTATCGCTTAATAGCGATTACAAAAATGTAACCGGTGTAAGAGCTTCAGGAAATAGTGAAGTGTTGCTGGCTGCTTATTTCCAGAGAGATGAAACAGGCGCCAACTATGGAGTAAATGCCTTGCCGTATTTATCAGGAATTGCAGGTGCTACCAACCTCGATCAAATACCTTATTGTGCATCTACCGCAAATGGACAAGGTGCTTACCAGATCAGCCCTCTTTCCAAATCTCTTTTCACCAATACTGTGGATAAAAGAATTCCAGGAACCTGGGTAGTTGAAATGCAACCATCGGGACCAAAAATCTCCTGGATTACAAAGTATCCCGGAACGAAATACACCGATGATCGTGTGTCGGATAATGATCTTATCATGTACCGCTTAGCCGATGCATTGTTGATGAGGGCAGAAGCGTATGCTGGTTTGAATGATATAGCTAATGCAAAGAAGGATTTGGATGTAGTAAGGCAAAGAGCGGGCATTGGCGACTATTCCGGGACGCTTGATAAAAGCAGTATTGAAAAAGAAATTTTCAATGAACGTGGCCGCGAATTTTTCTTTGAGAACAAACGCTGGTTTGACCTCGTGAGATTTCATAAAGGAGGAACGATCGATGTCTATCAATATGTTCCTAATCTTAAGGGAAAAACTACGCCGCTTTTCTGGCCTTTGAACACAACTGTATTAGCTAACAATCCTAACATTCAACAAACTGCTGGATATTAAAACGAATGCTGAGTATGAGAACTTCAAAATTTATGATGACGATTGGTCTCTTTGTTTTACTGATAAATGTCGTTGCCTGCCAAAAGAAAAATAAAGAGGAGATCTATCCAAAGTTAGAACCACCATCATCTGTGCTTAGTTATGTTTTTCAAAAAGGAATGGAAGGCTATAGCTGTTTTAGAATACCGGCATTGATCCAAACAAAGTCTGGCGCATTGCTGGCATTTGCAGAAGGAAGAAAGAACAATTGCAGTGATGAAGGCGATATTGACCTCGTGATGAGAAGATCAACCGACACAGGTAAAACATGGAGCAAGATGGTTGTAATCTGGAGTGATGGCACCAATACTTGTGGTAATCCTTCGCCGGTTGTAGATGAGGCATCCGGAAAAATCTATTTATTGATGTCATGGAATGATGGTACAGATGATATAGGTGCTATCAATTCAGGTACCAGCAAAAACACAAGACGTGCATATGTCACATCATCATCCGACGATGGACTAAAATGGGATGCGCCAAAAGAGATTACAACTTCTGTAAAGCAATCGAATTGGGGATGGTTTGCATCTGGCCCTTGTCACGGTATACAACTTAAAAAATCTACTTATAAAAACCGGTTAGTTGTTCCATGCGATTATATTGAAGTAGGTGCCAGCCGCAGAGGAAACTCTTATGTGGTTTATTCGGATGATGCCGGAGCTACATGGAAAATAGGAGGCATCGTGCCCCAACATTCTGCATTGAATCCAAATGAATGCAGCGTTGCTGAATTAAGTGACGGAAAGTTGATGCTTAATATGCGTGTAGGCGGTAATCAAAATCAAAGAGTGTACAGCGTTAGTAGCGACGGAGGTTTAAGCTGGACTCCATTACAACAGGCGCCTCAATTAATTGACCCTGTTTGCCAGGGAAGCCTTTCGTCAATACAAACCGATAATGGTTATGCTGTGTTTTTCTCAAACGCGGCCAGCACCACCAGAAAAAATATGACCATTAAAATGAGTACTGACGATGGCATTAACTGGACGAAGCAAAAACAAATTTTTAGCGGCCCATCAGGTTATTCAGATGTATTGACTATTTCAAAAAATAGCCTGGCTCTTTTGTTTGAAGCAGGTGTAGGAGCATATACAGATGGTATTGCTTTTAAGGTTGTTCCAGTTTCTGATTTAAAATAAATGTTTGGCATACCAATGAAATTTCTTTTTCACATAAGAATATTGATTGCGGCTGTTGCATTTCTAACGTTTGGCAATCTTATACAATCGTGTCACTCTGTTCATAAATTAAGTGTAAGTGCTATTGTTGACAGTTCAATTGTATTTGAGCCAAATGCGGTATATGCATCAACAAGAATACCTGCATTAGTCATTACACCTAAAGGAACGCTACTTGCTTTTTGCGAAGGAAGAATTGGAACAGCAAGTGACTGGGCAGATATGAATTTGATCATGCGAAGAAGCATTGATGGTGGAAAAACATGGCAACCGATTCAAATTTTAGATTCAAACAAAGGTGCGCCTGTTGGCAATCCAACTCCAATTGTTGGTAGAAATGGAAATGTTCATCTACTTTATCAGAAAGATTATGCGGAAGCTTTTTATACCTGGTCTGATGATGAAGGGCTGACGTGGAAAAAAGTTTCCAATATCACCAGTGTTTTTAAGCAATTCAAATCGGAATATGATTGGAAAGTTTTAGCAACGGGACCAGGCCACGGTATACAATTAAAAAATGGAAGATTGCTTGCAGCAGTTTGGTTAGCCAATTCTTCCAAACTTTTGCCAAGACGAAGCCACGGCCCTTCATGTGTTGCTACTATTTATAGTGATGATCTCGGAAAAACATGGAATCGTGGAGCGATAGTGGCAGATACTTCTGCAGCTATTGCTAACCCGAACGAAAGCATGGCTGTTCAATTACCAAATGACAGCGTATTGTTAAGCATACGAAACGCAAGCGCCACAAAAAGAAGAGCATTTAGCGTAAGCAGCGATGGCATCAGCGGCTGGAGTAAAACGAGATTTGATGAAGAATTATACGATCCAACTTGCATGGCAAGTATCGTTGCCCTTCCTTCTCAAAAGAAAAATGAGAAGCCCGCTATCGTATTTGTAAATCCCGACAGCAGGAATATTGAAAAACATCCAAGGCAAAATCTCACAGCGAAAGTATCATTTGATAACGGTTATCACTGGCCTGTACAAAAAGTTTTAAATCCCGGGCCATCGGGTTATAGTGATCTTGCTGTCGGCAGTGATGGTACAGTTTATTGTTTGTACGAAACGAATACAGTTGGGAAAGGCTTCAACTACAGCCTTGTGCTTAAAAAATTTAATCGCAACTGGCTTTTGAAATAAAATTTTAAAATAGAATACATGAGAATTGAGGGATTAGTAGCAGCAACATTCAGTACGTTTAAAGAAGATGGTTCTCTTGATCTGGATCTGATATCCATTTTGGTGGAGAAGTTAATTAGTGAAGGCATCAAAGGCATTTTTATTTGTGGTACCAATGGCGAGGGACCCAATCTGACAATTGAAGAAAGAATGTTGATTGCGGAGCAATATGTAAAAGCAATCAACAAGCGGATTGTTTTAATGGTGCATGTCGGGCACTCTTCTATAGCGGAATCAAAAAAACTAGCTGCACATGCACAAAAAATTGGCGCCGATGCTATATCATCTGTTTCGGCTTTTTACTTCAAGCCGGAGTCTGCACAAGTAATGGTAGACTGCATGGCTGAAATTGCGTCAGCTGCTCCCGATCTTCCATTTTATTATTATCACATCCCTGCTATTACGGGTGTTGCCGTTAATGTGCTTGATTTTTTAAAAATGGGAGAGAAAAGAATTCCTTCCCTTGCAGGCATCAAATACACCGCTTCTACTTTGCACGAATACCAGGCTTGTCTTAATTACAAAAAAGGAAAGTTCGATATTCTCTTTGGTTATGATGAATTGCTTTTACCTGCATTATCGGTTGGAGCTAAGGGAGCAATAGGAAGTACTTACACATTTGCCGCACCCATCTATTTTAAAATACTCGAGCATTTTAAAAATGGAAATATCCAGGCAGCGCAGGAACTGCAATACAGTTCTATAAAAATGATCCAGTGTCTTGCAAAACATTCTCCCATTCCTACACAAAAAGCGATTATGAAATTGTTGGGAATTGATCTTGGCCCGTGCCGTTTGCCTTTAAATACATTGACGAACGAGCAGGTGGCTGAACTAAAAGAAAACCTTGCTGAAACAGGCTTCTTTACAACACTAGAAGAGCTATCCATGTTGGAAAGTATGGAGGCAACCAATGGCATCGCAAAACAAGAAATTCATTTAAGCAAATAATTATTTAAACAACGGCTATATGACAATGCGATCTTTACCTATACTACTGCTTTTGTTTGTAGGCATCCTCGTTTCCTGCAATAAACCTGAAGATGATAAGACCAGCACAACCATCAAACCTGTTTTTGAATCAGAGCGGCAAGAGATCAGCGCCGGGGATAGCATAACTTTTAAAGATTTTTCTGAAGGTTATGCTACTAAATGGAAATGGACATTTGAAGGCGGCACACCCGCAACGTCCAATTTATCCAGCCCCGTTGTCAAGTACAATACGCCAGGCTCTTATTCGGTAACTGTTGAAGTGAGTAACGGAACAACTACAACTACACTCACTAAAAAAGATTACATCAAAGTAGATTATAACCAGGTGAAGGCAGATTTTAATACACCGTCACAAGTTGTATTCACAAGTCAGACTATTTCATTTAAGGACTCAAGCGCCGGAAAACCACAAACCTGGCTTTGGGAATTTGTGCCGGTGAGTGGCGGAACGAAATTGACATCAACGCAACAAAATCCGTCCATGACATTTACTGACACTGGATATTACAATGTTTCGCTGACGGCATCCAATCCATCGTATTCCGATAAAAAAACAAAGACAAATTTTATCCGTGTTATCGATATCAACGCAGTAAGCGCTGATTTTATCAGTAATGAAACGGCAACCTACGAAGGCGGAAGCATCAGCTTTTCTGATCGTTCATTGGGCTTCGTTACTTCATGGCAATGGAATATTGAAGGGCCGGTAACGCTTACTTCAACACAACAGAACCCTGTGTTCAATTTTACAACCGCAGGTCGTTACAAAGTATCCCTCACTGTATCTAATGGCACAAAAACAACAGCTAAAACACTCAACAATTATGTTTTGGTGGTGCCTTCGGGCAGCCTTGGTGCTTTCTTCCCTTTTAACGGTAATATACATGATGTAGGACCAAATGCAATTTCAACTACTTCATTAGGCGCGGGAGTGAGTTTTACAAATACAGATAGAAACGGCCAACCGGGAAACACCGCCACCTTTAACGGGGCAACAGGTATAATAGTTGCTAATCACAGTGCATGTAATTTTGGAACGAGTGATTTTAGTATTTCTTGTTGGGTAAAAACTTCTTTGAGTTCTAAAATGATGGTGTGGCAGGAATCAGGGAAAAATGCAGGTGGAGATAATCAAACCTGGTTGAGGTTAGGCGATAATACTACGGACCGTGTAATACGTTTGGATGTTGAAGATGCAACCGGTTCGGCTATTTTAAATATTCCATCTACCAGTAAGGTTTCAGATGGTGTATGGCATCATGTGGTTGCAGTACGCCAGGGCTTAGTGATCTCAGTATACATTGATGGTGTGAAAAAAGGAACACTTACGGCATCGGGTTTAAAAGTTGTTTCAAATAATGAAGATTTTAAAATAGGTGTGCAGGAAGGTGCAACATCCAATTCGTCTTTCTTTAATGGAGATATTGATGATTTCATTATTTACAACAAGGCACTGAGCGATGCTGAGATTCTTGCCTTGTATAATCTTTGATCTTTTATTTTGATGGTAATGCGGCTGAAAAGTAGATTGTTCATTTTAAATCTTGTGCTCTTGATTATTGTAGCTGATGCAAATGCCCAGAACTTTTTGGTGAACAAGGAACTGTTTCAATGGGGCACCTTACCATCCATTCCTGATTCTATCGGCTTTGCCGGTTCGTTTGCAGGCGTGGCTGATGATGTGTTGATTGTTGCCGGAGGAAGTAATTTCCCGAATGGTGGTACTCCATGGAACGGTGGAATAAAAACATGGTACGATAAAATATTTATATTGGAGAAGCCGGGTGGGCAATGGAAAGAAGCAGGAAAACTTCCTTTTCGGTTGGGTTACGGTGTTTCTATTTCCACCAAATGCGGTTTGGTATTAATTGGTGGCAGTAACGAAAAAGAACATGTTGCCAACGTCTTGCTGCTTCACTATACGAATGGAAAAATTAAAATTGAAAACCTGGCTTCTTTGCCTTTCCCTTTAGCCAATAGTTGTGGCGCATTATTGGGCGATAAAATTTTTATTGCTGGTGGATTGACAACACCTTCGTCATCCTCAGAGAATAAATTTTTGTGCCTCGATTTAAAACAAAAAAATAGTTCGTGGAAAGAATTGACTTCATGGCCAGGCCCTTCACGCATGATGTCCGTTGCTGGCACTGATGATAAATGCTTTTATTTGTTTAGCGGAGCAGAACTTGCAAATGGAAAGAGGGCTTATTTGAAAGATGCTTATTCATTTTCGGAACAATTGGGCTGGAAAAAACTCGCTGATCTTCCCTGGCCGGTTACAGCAGCTCCATCACTGGCATTCCACTCCCGGCATAGTATGTTTGTTTTTGGTGGAGATGATGGGACACATGCAGATTCTGCAACAATGCTGAAAGAAAAACATCCAGGATTTAACCATAAAATACTCCGGTATGATATCGACAAAAATTGCTGGTCCGTTGCAGGTGAAATATACACGGATAAAAAAAAGGATGCTATCGAAAGTCCTAACAATAGTATCTGGCCTCCTGTAACAACTTCTTTAGTTATTTGGAAAGATTTAATTGTATTGCCAGGTGGAGAAGTGCGTCCGGGGACAAGAACACCGAATGTTATTATTGCAAAACCAATCAGTAAATAAATGCTGGAATGATTTCTACCGAGACCAGATCGTATCAACAATCAGCTGTGCTGAAAAAGGAATCGAAGATTTATCCTTGGATACTTGTTGGGCTTTTGTGGGTAGTGGCTTTGCTTAATTACATGGACAGGCAAATGCTTTCTACCATGAAGCCTTCAATGCAGGTTGATATAAAAGAACTGGAAACAGCAACTAATTTCGGAAGGCTTATGGCCATTTTTCTTTGGATCTATGGTTTTATGAGTCCTGTTGCCGGGATAATTGCCGATAGAATAAGTCGTAAATGGCTAATCGTATCCAGCTTGTTCGTATGGTCGGGTGTTACGTTTGCTATGGGGCATGCTACAACATTCAATCAACTCTATTGGTTAAGAGCTGTCATGGGCATTAGCGAAGCGTTGTATATTCCTGCAGGCTTATCCCTCATTGCTGATTTTCATTCGCGAACAAGATCACTTGCTGTAGGTATCCATATGACAGGCTTGTATATGGGACAAGCATTAGGCGGATTTGGTGCGACAATAGCTGATAAATTTTCCTGGCAATATGCTTTTACTTCTTTTGGATTGATTGGTGTTGTGTATGCTGTTGTTCTCATGTTTTTTTTAAAAGAAAAAAAAGATCGTCATGCGATAACATTTTTGACTGATAAAAAAATCGGAAGACCATCTTTGCTAAAAGGACTGGGATTTTTGTTTACAAATATTTCGTTCTGGATCATTCTTTTCTATTTCGCAATACCCAGTGTGCCGGGCTGGGGAGTTAAAAACTGGTTACCTACACTTTTCGCAAACAATCTTCATATCGACATGTCATCTGCAGGGCCGCTATCTACTATTACCATTGCAGCATCTTCTTTTTTAGGCGTGATCTTCGGTGGTATTCTTTCAGATCGCTGGTCGCAAAAAAATATTAAGGGGAGAATTTACACAAGCGCAATTGGTCTTGCATTAACTATTCCTGCACTGCTGCTGATAGGCTTTGGCCATTCCATGTTCAACGTAATTGGAGCTGCATTTTGTTTTGGCTTTGGATTCGGTATGTTCGATGCGAACAACATGCCGATACTATGCCAGTTTGTATCATCAAAATATAGAGCTACTGCCTATGGATTAATGAACATGGGTGGTGTTTTCTCCGGTGCCTTTATTACCGACTGGCTCGGCAAATCAACTGATGCAGGCAACTTAGGGAGAGATTTTGCAATGTTATCGGCTATTGTATTGGTCGCATTAATCGTGCAGCTAACTTTTCTTCGGCCTAAAGCCAGGGATTATGATGAAATGACCATGCACAAGCAAGTCGAATAAGTTTTGTTGCCATCTGTTTTGTTAAGAACATAGTTATTCTCAATTATACCTAAGATTAGTCATTATGAAACGTGTTCAATTCTTTTTACCTGCACTTTTCCTTCTCTGTTTTGAAGCCAATTCAAAAATCAAGCTACCCCCATTAATTGCTGATCACATGGTATTGCAGCAGCAATCAAATGTGGCGTTGTGGGGATGGGCTTTAAAATCATCGAACGTTATCATTACTACTTCATGGAATAAAAGAGTGTACAAGACCAAAGCTGATGCAAATGGAGCCTGGAATATAAAAGTGGAAACACCAATCGCCGGCGGCCCTTATGCCATTACGATAAACGATGGAACACCACTAACAATAAAAGATGTTTTAATTGGAGAAGTATGGCTTTGTTCCGGTCAGTCCAATATGGAGATGCCGGTTAAGGGATTTAAAAATCAGCCTGTACTCAATTCAAATAATTTATTGATGGAAGCCAACAATTCATCAATTCGTCTTATTCATTTCGAAAGAGCAGCTTCGTTAAAACCGGAAGATTCCGCAATTAACACAGGATGGCAATTAAGCTCACCGGAATCAGTGAAAGAGTTCAGTGCTGTAGGTTATCAATTCGCGAAGCTTTTGCAGCAACAACTCAAAGTTCCTGTTGGCATCATCGGTACTTACTGGGGTGGCACAAAAGTAGAGGCGTGGATGAGCAAAGAAAGTTTCCATTCTTTTCCGGAAATAAAAATCCCGGCCGATACTACAGGAACGAATAAAAACACTCCAACGGTTTTATACAATGCCATGCTGCATCCTTTGATCGGTTATGGAATCAAAGGTGTTCTTTGGTACCAGGGGGAACAAAATCGTCCGAACTCTGAAACCTATGATCAACTGCTAGCTGCAATGGTAAAAGACTGGAGAAGCCGTTGGCAAACAGGGGAGTGGCCTTTTTATTATGTTCAGATTGCACCTTACCGTTATAACGATAAGCTTGGGCCTTCTGCTCCATTACGAGAAGCGCAGGCAAAAGCATTGGATCTGATTCCCAACTCCGGAATGGTGGTTAGTATGGACGTTGGAGAGGAAAGAAGCATTCATCCTCCTGATAAAACAACCATAGCAAAACGCCTGTTGTGGCTGGCATTAGCAAATACATATGGTTATAAAGGTTTGGCTTATGCAAGCCCTTCTTATAGCTACATGCAGGTAAATCATGATACAGTTATTGTGCGATTTAAAAATGCGTTGAACGGATTAACCAGTTTTGGAAAAACAATTGCGGGCTTTGAGTTGGCCGGCGAAGACAAGGGATTTTATCCAGCTACTGCCTGGATTACCGGTGAAGGGGTTAGGCTGAAAAGTGAGCAGGTGAAACAGCCGGTTGCTGTTCGTTATGCTTATAAAGATTGGGTGATTGGTGATGTCTACAATACGGAAGGCTTGCCTTTGTGTCCATTCAGAACAGATACGTGGAAGGACTAAGTTGATCGACATTTCAATTTTTTTTTCAATGAAGATGGAGAAAAGAATAATAGCGCTGCTGTGCATGCTCAATGCCTTATGCTTAAATGCTCAAGTAAAAAATCCGGAAAAATTCTTCCAGAAAGAAGACCTGATGCCAATAGGATCTTATTATTATCCGGAGCAATGGCCTCGTGAATATTGGGCAAGAGATATTAGGCGAATGGCGGAAGTAGGTTTTGATTTTACGCATTTCGGTGAATTTGCCTGGGCTTTTTTTGAACCTCAGGAAGGAAAGTTTGATTTTACCTGGATGGATGAAGCAGTAACGTTAGCGCATAAGAATGGTATAAAAATAATCATGTGCACACCTACGCCTGCTCCTCCTGTTTGGCTTACTCAAAAACATCCCGAAGTATTAATGTTGAATGCCGAAGGCAGAACCATGCAGCATGGTGCAAGACAACAGGCGTCCTGGTCGAGTGCAGTGTACCGCCACTACGTTGCACGAATGGTAGAAGCCATCGGAAAACATTATGGTAATGACAAACGCATTTGGGGATGGCAATTGGATAATGAGCCTTCTCACTATGGGCAGTATGATTACAGTGTGGCAGCACAACAAGGTTTTCGTAACTGGGTAAAAGCAAAATATAAAACAATCGATTCTCTGAATAAAACATGGGGAACTGCATTTTGGAGTCTTCGCTATAGCGAGTTTAATCAAATCAAAATTCCAAATGCAAAAGAACTGATCGCCCAACCTAATCCTCATGCTGTATTAGATTTCAAACGATTTACCGCCGAAGAAGCGAATAGCTTTTTGAAATTTCAATACAACATCTTACGCAAATACATTTCACCCGATCAATGGATCACTACCAATTTAATGCCCGAGCATATTGCAGTGGATCCAACAAAAATCAATTGCCTGGATTTTTTGTCGTACACAAAATATTTGGTGGCCGCAACGGATCGAGGTGTAGGTTCACAAGGTTTTCGAATGGGAAATGCAACCGGCATTGCTTTCGCAAATGATTTGTTTCGTTCTTTTAATGGCGTTACAGGAGTAATGGAATTGCAACCCGGGCAAGTGAACTGGGGAAAGATCAATCCGCAGCCTATGCCTGGCGCTGTTCGTATGTGGATATGGCATGCGTTTGCTGGCGGAAACAAATTTGTTTGTAATTATCGCTTTAAGCAACCGCTTACCGGTGGCGAACAATATCATTATGGAATCATTGGCACAGACGGAGTAACACTTAGTACCAGTGGCGTTGAATACATCCAGGTGATAAATGAATTGAAAGCACTTCGGAAAAATTATGATTCGTCCGCAAAACTTCCTCCTGCGTACGAAAAACGAAAAGCTGCTGTTTTATACAATCCAGATAACCGCTGGGAAGAAGACAATCAACCACAAACCACTCAGTGGAATTTCCTGGAACATTTAAAAAGGTATTATGGTGCTTTAAAACAATTGGGCGCACCGGTTGATGTGATCACTGAAGAAAAAGATTTTTCAAAATATCCTGTTCTCATTGCTCCTGCTTACCAATTGCTTGATGCAAACCTGGTAGAAAGATGGAAACAATATGTTCTGGATGGAGGCCATCTCATTCTTTCATCACGCACAGGACAAAAAGACCGCAACGGAAAATTATGGGAGATGAAATGGGCCGAGCCGATTTATGATTTGATCGGAGCAAAAGTTTCTTTCTACGATTTGCTGCCGGACACCGTGCAAGGTGCAGTCAAATTTGAAAATGCTTCTTACAAATGGAACAATTGGGCAGATGTTTTGGAGCCATTCCAGGACACTGAAATTTGGGCGAGATATACTAATCAGTTTTACTCCGGTAAAGCAGCGGTGGTTCATCATAAATTAGGCAAAGGCACGGTTACATATGTTGGCCCTGATACAGATGACGGATTATTGGAAAAATCTGTAATTACAAGAGTTTACAAAGAAGCTGGCATCAATACTGAGAATTATCCGGATGGTGTCATGGTTGAATGGCGTGATGGTTTTTGGATAGGAGTAAATTATTCCGATCAACCTTACCAGCTGCAATTGCCGGATCCAACAAAAATTTTAATTGGAAATAAAACGCTTCAACCGGCTGGTGTAACCGTTTGGAAAGATTGATCTGCTGAAAAGACACAATGTTAATTTAATATAATGCTCCCACTACATGCAAAAGAAATCGTTGGGAATTGGGCTACGCTATTGCTTCCGATAAATGAAGATGATACGATTGATTATTTCTTGTTAGAAGAAGAAATTGATCGCATGATAGCCTTTGGAGTTAATGGTATTTATTCCAACGGAACAGCAGGAGAATTTTACAGTCAAACCGAAGATGAATTTGACAGAGTAAGTGAATTGCTTGCTGCAAAATGCAATGCCGTGAATATGCCTTTTCAAATTGGCTGCAGTCACATGAGCCCACAAATATCTTTGGAGCGACTAAAAAGAGCAATATCATTGAAACCAGGTGCAGTGCAAATAATTCTTCCTGATTGGTTTCCTCCCTCTATAACTGAGGTCATGCGCTTTCTCGAAAAGATGGCAACAACAGCGGCACCGATTGGGCTAGTGCTTTACAATCCCCCTCATGCAAAAGTAAAATTGCAGCCAAACGATTTTTCACTCATCCAGCAAGCGGGCATCCCATTAGTTGGTTGCAAATTGCCGGGTGGAGATGTAGCCTGGTACAAAGCAATGAAAGAACATGCTGCTCATCTTTCCATATTTATTCCAGGCCATCATTTGGCTTCCGGTATTTCCGGCGGTGCTCATGGTGCCTATTCAAATGTCGCCTGTTTGAATCCTGCCGCAGCGCAGCAATGGTACAAGCAAATGAAACTGGATATGAAAGGTGCTCTGGAACTACAAGGCCGTATTCAGGAATTTATGAACAAATACATCGTTCCGTTTATTACAGAACATAAATTTTCTAATCAATCTGTCGATAAATTTTTAGCTGCTGTCGGAGGTTGGGTTCCCATTTCGCAGCGATTACGTTGGCCATATGATTGGATTGGTTCAAATGAAATTGATCGTGTGAGAAGTGGTGGTCAACACTTACTTCCTGAATTTTTCGAGCGGAGATGAAAGAAGTAAAGGAAGTGTAAGCCTTTCCCACTTGCCGGTAACGTTTCCGTAAAAAAACTGCAGACAATTCCACTATTAGAGTAAAAAAACAGAACTTGCCAACTTCTAATTTATTTATGCGATTGTTTGCAATACAGGTGAGGGAATTTTTCGTTATTTTTTTACTCCTCTTGTCGGTTACATCTTTTTC
Organism: Flavisolibacter sp.; assembly: GCA_035554655.1. GTDB lineage: Bacteria > Bacteroidota > Bacteroidia > Chitinophagales > Chitinophagaceae > Flavisolibacter. Next base: position 51,432 of record DATMIF010000019.1, on the reverse strand, counting down.
ACAATAATCGTAAACCCATCGAGGAAATTCGCCGGTCGCGTGATTTCACGAGAATTGTTTGTATGAAACTTGTTGCTTGAATTTATAAAGCAAGTGTGTGCCCTGGACTGGAATCTCAAAAAAATGGGCATTTTTTACTTAAAAAGTGTGTCAAATTTGTGTCGGCAAATAAAGACGGCGTCTATTAGGCGTGCTGGCTTATTACTTTTTCACAGTTTTTACCTGTCATAACAAAAGTAATAATTACTATAATGAAGTCCACATAATTGGCTACTGGCAGTTAAAACTTCGATCTATCGAAGGTTCTTGTCCTTAAGCGCCAAAAATGTGACAACGATATCTGCCCCTGAAAACTATTATTGATTTTTAAGTAGCTACGCGATCGATTCATTCAGATTTCCTAAAATCCATAAAACAGAAGAAATCAAAACCTACGATAATTCGAAGGTTGTTGTCCTTAGCTCCAAAAAAGTGAAAACTACATCTAACTCTGGAAAGATTGAAAACTTCGATAGATCGAAGGTTGTTGTCCTTAAATGTCAAAAAAGTGACAACTATATCTGGCCGCGTAGAAAAGCGACAACTCTATTTAGCCCCGTAAAGTTATTTATAGTTAGCGATCTTTATCAGCTTAGTTACATCCTGCACAATGATTTTTCTTCCCTTTGTTTCAAGTATACCTGATTCTTTAAATTCAGAAAGGATTCGCACTACATTTTCTCTTGCAGTTCCAACAAGGCTTGCCAAATCATCCCGGCTCATATTGATCTCTACGGGCATGCCTGGTTTGAAATTGACTTTGTATTTTTCCCTGATAATGATGAGTTGAAGAGCTAACCTTTCTCTTACCGATTTTTGTGCATACATGGTAAGGCTGTTTGCTAGTACAGCAAACTCGTGGCTTAATGTTTTCAGTAACCGTCTCGTTAATACATCTGATTGTCGCAGTGTGTCAAGAAAATCTTCTTTTGGTATAAATGCAATTTTGCTTTCTTCAAGTGCTGCTGCTGAATCCGGATAACGGCTTTCATCAAGTACTGCATGATATCCCAATAATTCACCTGAATTCGCGACGTAGATAATTTGTTCGCGTCTGTCCTTGTCTACCTTATATTTTTTCACTTTTCCGTCTGTAATATAAAAGATCCCGGACGGATAAGCCTCTTCCCTGAAAATGATTTCCCCTTTTTTATAGATCTGCTCTGTCTTATTCGCCATGAGCAATGCAAGGTCATTCGATGGTAAGTCGGTGAGAACCGACTCACTCCTAAAATTCCATTTATCAATTGGGAAGATTCCTTTTATACTCATTAGTGCCGCAAATTTACCTCTTTAGAAAGTGACAAAACTCACTTTTTCAATTGATAAGATTTACCGCTATTCGTTCAATAGCAAAATAACTTTGCGTTCATTATATCGAAAGATTTAGTCAATCTCCCTCAAACTCATTTCGAAATCACCTCCGGTAACAAAAGAAACTTTTGAAAGGTCTATATGTCTTTAATTGAAAAAAAATCTTACGTACAAAAATGGTTCAGCTCTGATGAACAGTTCAACAAATTATATCCATCATCTGTTCGATCAATTGCTTCTAAGCACTGGACGCCATTACACGTTGCCAGAAAGGCGGCTATTTTTTTAGCTGACGATGATAATGTAAGAATATTGGACATTGGCAGTGGTGCAGGAAAATTTTGTCTTGCTGCCGCACATTGCAAACCAAAAGCATTTTATTATGGCGTGGAGCAAAGAAAAAATTTGATTGTTCATGCTGAAAACGCAAGAGAAACGTTGCGCATTGAGAATGCATCATTCATTCACGGCAATTTTACTCAAATCGATTTTAAAAATTTCGACCATTTCTATTTCTTCAATTCCTTTTATGAAAATCTTGCAGGCACAGAAAAGATAGATGACAGCATAGACTACTCAAGTGAATTGTATAATTACTATAGTCACTACCTGTATCGCCAACTTGAAGAAAAGCCAAAAGGGACCAAGTTGGCAACCTTTCACAGTCTTGAGGATGAAGTTCCAAAAAGGTATAAGGAATTGAATTCAGAATTTAATAACCTTCTTAAGTTTTGGATAAAAACTTAAATGGGAAAGATTGCTTTCGAAAATGAAAAAAAGAAAAACGATTAGATAAATATTCAAATGACAGGGACCGTTTTATTTTCTTTAGCTCTTTTACTACCGATGGCAGGAATTGTTTTCGTTCTGCTTTCGCCTTCTACTCTGAGAGCAAGAATTAATTTTCTTTTTGTTTTACTTGTAGCAATTGTTACATCTATTCCTGCGGTAAATGGAATAACCGGGAGCAACATTGATATTCCTGCATTCAACAATCCGGTATTCGGAAAAATTGCCTTGCATATTGATCGTCTTTCTTCATGGTTTATACTGATCATTAATTTAACCTGCATCAACGGAGCTTTTTATGGAATTGGCTATATGCGATCGCACCAAGATCAAAAAGCAAATCTTTCCATTCATTGGATATTGTTCCTGTTGTTTCAATCTTCAATGCTTTGGGTCTGCATGATGCAAAACACTCTGGCATTTCTTATCGTTTGGGAATTAATGTCGATCTCTTCTTTTTTGCTTGTCATCTTTGATCATCAAAATAAAAACACAATAAAAGCAGGCATTAATTACCTGGTGCAAATGCATATTGGTATATTGTGTCTAACTGCCGCATTTATCTGGATTTATTTTTCTGAACGCTCTTTTGAATTCTCAGCTATTGAAAATTTCTTTTCAACACATTCAAACATTTGGTTGTTTTTTTTATTCTTCATTGGCTTCGGAATAAAAGCGGGATTCATTCCCTTGCATTCATGGCTACCACAGGCACACCCGGCAGCACCTTCACATATCTCGGGTGTAATGTCAGGTGTGATTGTCAAACTGGGTATTTATGGAATATTGCGGATCGCTTTTATGCTGAAGCAAGATCACATTCTGATTGGAGAAATTGTAATTGTTATTTCAATTTTCACTGGCCTCTATGGCATTTTAAATGCAGCCATGCACCGCGACTTTAAAAAGATGCTTGCTTATTGCACGATAGAGAACATTGGTATCATTGGCATCGGCATCGGGCTCGGTTTGATCGGCATCGGAACTTCCAACAGTTTATTAATTGTACTCGGATTTACATCTGCGCTTTTACACACACTCAATCATTCTCTTTTTAAATCGCTGTTGTTTTTTAGTGCAGGTTCTGTTTACCAGCAAACGCATACAAGAGACATGGAGAGACTGGGAGGACTCATACGAAGCATGCCCCAGACCGCGATTTTGTTTTTGTTTGGCGGAATGGCAATAGGAGGGCTGCCGCCATTCAATGGCTTCGTATCTGAATTTCTTTTGTATAGCGGACTTGTCGCAGGAATTAAATCGATAGGCGTTGGTTATATAACGCTCATGGTATCATCGTTAGCTGCATTGGCGGTGATTGGCGGAATCTCTATGCTCACTTTCACAAAAAGTTTTGGAGTTATTTTTCTTGGTGCGCCAAGAACAGAGTTGCATCATCATCCAAAAGAAGTAAGCATTGGCATGCGGTTGCCGCAATACTTCATTCTCGCAATTATGATTTCCATCGCGATGTTCCCAAAATTCTATTTTTCAATTACACAAAAAATCGTTGCAGATTTTCTGCCTTCAAAAATTACTGGGAACGAAGTATTGCCTGTCGCCACTCTTAATAGTATTTCACTAATCGGAAAATTTGCAATGCTACTTATTGCAGTCATTCTTGTGATATACTTTGCAAGGCGCTGGTTTACCAAAAGATTGCCTGTTGATGAAAACCTAACATGGGGTTGTGGATACATTGCACCTTCACCTGCGATGCAATACACTGGCAAATCCTATTCAAAATCATTGAGTAAGCTGTTGAATTTTATTGTGCTTGAAAAGAAAAAATACAAAGAGATTCAGCCGGCTGAAATATTTCCTGCAGAAAGAAAACATTCGTCGCATTACAACGATTTTTTTGTAGTAAAGATATTTGACGCTATCACTAGCAGGCTCCTGTATTCTTTGAATTATTTCCAGTTTATTCAGAATGGGAAAATACAAGCCTATATACTGTATGGGGTTTTTTTTATTGTGCTAATTTTTTTAGGAACCATTTTTAAAATTATCTGATGCAGATTGTTGCAGCTTTTATATTAACCGTCTTTTTCGCAATTATGCTTATTCCTTTTATAAGTGTTAAATGGAAAGGGATTGTTACTGTAACTGCTGTAGTTGTCTTTGCAATTTTGAGCAGTACGATTGCCGTGCACGCAATGAATGAAAAACAAATAGAGTATTTGTTTCGCGGCTCGTTGGCAACAGAAGAAATTCCTGTGAGAGTTGATGCGCTGTCAGGCTTCTTCATCCTTGTTATCAACTTCACATTCCTCACAGGTGCATTTTATGGTTTTCATTACATGAAAGCATACCGTGATCAAAAATCAAATCTCTCTCTTCATTGCATCAGCTTTGTTCTTCTTCATGCAAGTTTAGTTGGTATTTGCTCTTTGCAAAACAGCATTGCATTTCTAATTGCATGGGAAATAATGGCACTTTCCTCTTTCATCGTCATCATTTTCGAACACAATAAAAGAAGCACGATAGATGCAGGTATTAACTTTTTAATTCAATCGCATATCTGCATCATGTTTTTGATGCTTGGATTTATCTGGGTTAATTTAAAAACGAATTCATTTGATTTCAGAGCGATTGCTCTTTACTCAACATCCAACTCTTTACTTACGGGTTTTGTTTTGTTCTTTTGTTTCTTTTTTGGATTTGCTATAAAAGCAGGCTTCGTTCCTTTTCATACCTGGCTTCCTTACGCACACCCGGCTGCGCCTTCTCATATTTCCGGTATCATGTCCGGAGTAATTATTAAGATCGGCATCTATGGAATTTTAAGGATGTTGTTACTGATCAAAAGCGATTATGTTTTGATCGGCTATGTGATTTTATTTTTTTCGATTGTTACCGGTGTTTATGGAGTGATGCTCGCCATTATTCAACACAACTTAAAAAGATTGCTCGCTTATCACAGCATTGAAAACATCGGCATCATTGGAATAGGAATTGGACTTGGTTGTATCGGCATTGGAAAAGAAAATTATGTTCTGACAATGCTTGGGTTTGCAGGCGCATTATTGCACACGCTGAATCATTCACTCTTCAAATCGCTTTTATTTTATGGAGCAGGAAATGTTTACCAGACCACGTATACAATGGACATAGAAAAGTTAGGTGGCCTCGGAAAAAAAATGAAACACACTGCATTCCTGTTTTTAATTGCGTCTCTTGCTATCTGTGGATTGCCCCCATTTAATGGATTTGTGTCGGAGTTTTTTATTTACAACGGGTTGTTTCATGGATTACAAACGCCGGATAAAACTTTGCTTTCATGGATCGTTTTTGGATTGTTTGGTCTCTCCGTGATTGGCGGTTTAGCGATGTTGTGTTTTACAAAAGCATTCGGAACTATTTTTTCAGGAACGTCACGCCACCAGTTTGATCATGAACCTGCGGAAGTAACAAGAGGTGCACTTGTTCCAATGTACGCAGTAGTTATTTTGATATTAGCAATTGGCGTTCTGCCAAAGACCTTCGTCGCTGCTTTTTCAAACACAATCTCTTTATTCACAGGCAAAAAAATACTGACAAATCATTTGCCGGGAAACGAAGCACTTTCTATGATAGGAATTTATGCTGCTATTTTCATTCTCCTTGCGGCTCTCATTTATTTTTTGAGAAGAAAACTCACTGCAGGCAAAACTATTGATATCAATGCTACCTGGGGTTGCGGATACGTTGGTTCAACCGAAAAAATGCAATACACGGCAAGTTCTTTTGTTCGTGCATATCGCAAACTCGCCGAACCTGTTCTTTCCATTCATAAAAAGAAAAAAGATATTGAAGGAATATTCCCTGGCAAAGGTTTGCAGGAAACACATCCCTATGATAAAGCGGAGAAATGGTTCATTGATTATCCCTTGCGTTTGCAAAAGAATTTTTTCAACAGGTTTACTTTTCTGCAAAATGGAAACCTGCAATTCTACATTTTGTATGGATTGGTTTTTATCACGCTTGTGCTGATCATTCCTTTTGCCATCGAATACATCAAAACCTTATTACAATTTCTAAACAAGCTCTGAAAAATGATAAGTTTTATTTTGATCATACTGACAAGTCTTTTTTTTGGCGGAATCATTGTCCGAACAAAAAGCATTGTTTCCGGGCGAAAAGGTCCGGGCATTTTTCAGCCGATAAAAGATGTGTTGCGACTGTTTAAAAAAGGAGCGGTGTATAGCAAAACTACCAGCTTCATTTTCCAAATAGCACCAAGCATCTACTTCGCATCTGTGCTAATGGCTATTATGGTTATTCCGTTAGGCGAGTACCGGGGCATTATTTCTTTTGAAGGTGATTTTGTTTTTTTTGCTTACGTGCTGGCAACAGGAAAATTTTTCAGTATCATTTCAGCACTGGATACCGGCAGCAGTTTTGAAGGAATGGGCGCAAGTCGCGAAGCCTTATTTTCCATGTTTGCCGAACCTGCATTTTTTATTTTAATGGGCTCACTGGCTTTGTTAACCGGCCACACTTCCTTTCAGCAAATATTTGCTTCGCTGCACTTTGGTTCTTCCATCTCTTATGTTCTTGGTGTGCTGGCAACTTTTGTTTTAGTAATGATTACAATGGTAGAGAACAGCCGCATGCCCTTCGATGATCCAAAAACGCACCTCGAGTTAACCATGGTTCACGAAGTAATGATCCTTGATAACAGCGGTTTTGATTTAGGCCTGATACTTCATGCAACAAATTTGAAGTTTGCGATGTACGGAGCACTCATCGCAAACCTGTTCATGGGAACTTTTCCACTTTACTTGACCATACCCATTTTTTTTGCTATGCAAATGCTTGTTGCCATTGTGATCGGATTATTGGAATCATTCACGGCGAGATTCAGAATGAACCATAACGCTCAATATATCCTGGCACTGTCTTCTGTTTCATTGTTGATTTTTTTAGGAGTGCTTTTGATTTTGGGTCAATTCAGTTAATAATTAAAAACAACACGACCATATAATGGCGAACGTATTACTGATAACTTTTACAATTTCACTGCTATACCTTGGTATTGCACACCGACTGCTTACCTACATCAAGATACTTGTATTGCAAGGAATACTGCTTTTTGGTATAGCATTCATTCAACTCATAGAGATCAATGCAGTCAACCTTGCTTTTGTGTTGCTTGAAACCATCGTTATTAAAACAATTGCGGTTCCATTGTTTGTGAATTATGTGATGAAACGAAACAGGATTGCACGTGATGCCGAGCCTTTTCTGCCGAACTTTGTTTCGCTGATTATTATTACACTTATCATCATTATCACTTTTGTATTATCCAATTCAATGAGTGATACCCGGATCAGCAAAATTTATTTTGTAGTTGCGCTGTCCACATTGTTTACGGGTCTGTACATCATAGCAACGAGAAGCAAAATAATTACCCACGTTCTTGGTTATCTCGTCATAGAAAACGGGGTGTTTATTTTATCACTCGCTGTAGGTAATGAAATGCCAATGTTGGTAAACATCGGAATTCTGCTTGACATCTTCGCCAGCGTTTTTTTACTTGGAATTTTTGTGAATCGCGTCGGCGATGTATTGAAGGATGTTGATGTTGACCAATTGAAAAACCTAAAAGATTAAAGCATGACAGGAATATATCTAGCAGGAGCATTTTTAATAAGCGGATTATTGTTTGTTAACAGGAGCCGTTTGATGAATCGTTTACTCGTGATTGCTTTTGTGTTGTTGCAGCTTGGCTTCACTGTTTATGAATACTTACATATCAATAAAACTGAATTAGCTTATTTCACTTCAGATTCGTTGGGTGTATTGTTGCTTTCGGCCCTGTGCCTTATATGCATTCCTGCCTTTTATCACAGTTATGTTTACCTAGGAACAAAACAAGACAACCCGAGGCATACAGCCATTTATTTTGCTGCAATGGTAGCACTACTGACTTCGATAACGGCTGCCTATCTCTCCAATCATATTGCTGTTACGTGGATTTTTGTGGAGATGACGACACTGAGTGCTTCTGCGCTTATTTATCATAGGAGAAATAATCGTTCGCTTGAAGGCACATGGAAATACGTCTTTGTATGCGCTATAAGCATCACGTTGGTATTTATCGGCATTTTGTTTCTGAGCTTTTCATTGCCAAATGCAGGTACCGATGATCTTTCTTTTGCCAATCTTATTAAGAAAGCACCCCAATTAAATGTCTTCTGGCTGAAGCTTGCTTTCATTTTTATATTCACCGGCTTCACGGCTAAATTAGGATTAGTTCCGATGTACACTGCAGGCATTGATGCAAAAGATAAAGCTCCGTCACCTTCAAGTGCATTACTTTCCAGTGTGTTGATGAACGTTGGCTTTGTGAGTATTTTCAGATCATACACAGTCGTTGCCAATTCGCCTATTCTTCAATGGGCAAGTCATGTAGTTATTATCGCTGCCATGCTTTCCATTTTTGTAGCAGCCGTGTATATGACAAAGGTGAAGAACATAAAAAGAATGTTTGCTTACTCAAGTATTGAACATGCCGGTATTATCATGTTGGGACTCGCATCAGGCGGCGTTGGTTATTATGCTGCAGTGCTGCACACAGTTTTGCACTCTTTCATTAAATCAAGTCTTTTCTTTCAGCAGGGACAGATATACAGAGTTTATCAAAGCAAAAGCATTTACGATGTGGGCAATTATTTCAAATACAATCTTGCGGGTTCTATTGTAATGATACTCGCTTTCTTTTTTGCTACTGCAATGCCTCCATCTGGGTTATTTATCAGCGAGTTTATGATTTTCCGGTCCCTTTTTGAATCAAATTATCTATGGATATTGATCATCGTAATGATTTTGCTGACAATTATTATTTGGGCTTTCGGAAAAAATATTTTCAAACTTGTCTTTACACCTGCTGTTGATTTTAAAGAACAAGGCATTGAAAAAATAAATCCGCTTGAGTCTTTGTCGCAATTTATTTTACTGGCATTGGTTGTTTATCTCGGGTTAAATCCGCCGCACCAATTTGTAACACTTATACAGGAATCCATAAAAAATTTACCGCATTAATATGAACTACGTCGAAATAAAAAATAATCAAACAATCCTTCTTTCTTCCATACCGGAACTGGATTATTCTTTATTCTTGGAAATGAATGTTGCTCTTAGAAAGCAGGCACAAAATCATTGTGTGAATTATTTTGGTTTCCCGTACAATGGCAAGATCAAATTGATTTGTTGCATGGCTGATGATGAAGCACATTCAATATATGTGTCATCATCAGTGGTGGGTCCGACAAAAAAACTTCCATCCTTCACTGCAAAAGATCTGTCGTTTGAAAAGTTTGAAAGAGAGTTAAATGAAAATTTTGGAATTGATTATTCTGATCACCCATGGTTAAAACCTGTTCGTTATTCTTTTAATAGGGCTGACAAAAATAACACCATCACACAATATCCTTTTTTCAAAATTCAAAGTGAGGAATTGCATGAAGTTGGCGTAGGTCCAATTCACGCAGGCATCATTGAACCGGGTCATTTTCGTTTCATCTGCAATGGAGAGCAAATATTGCATCTTGAAATTCAATTAGGCTATCAGCATCGTGGCATCGAACCACTATTTCTTGAAAAGAAAAAATTATTGCAAAGAACAACGCTTGCTGAAAATATTGCCGGTGATAGCGTTGCAGCTCACACAACTGCATTTGTAAATCTTTGGGAAAGCCTGTGCAATTATCACCCATCGCAGGATTTACAATTTGCGAGAACGCTGGCGCTTGAACTTGAGCGAATCGCTATCCATACAGGCGATTTGAGTGCCATGTGTACAGATGTAGGATATCAATTAGGTAGTGCTGTATTTGGGAGATTGAGAACGCCTGTGATTAATTTTTTGCAAATATGGTGTGGCAATCGTCTTGCAAAAGGGTTGATTCGTGCCGGCAAAAATAATTTTCCATTCACAAATGAATTGGGACAACAACTGCTTAAACTTTTTGATGAGTTTGAGCCTGATTTTGAAGATATGTATGAAGAACTATCGACGTTGCCTGCTACGCTTGCTCGTTTTGAGAAAACAGGTGTTGTTAGTTTTGACCAGGCCTCAAAGATTGGAACAGTAGGAATGGCAGCACGAATGAGCGGTGTTAACAGGGATGTCCGTTCTTCACATCCACACGATTTGTATTTGGAATTGGATCACAAGCCGGTTATCAAACACCATGGCGATGTTTATTCAAGAGCGCAAATAAGAAAAGAAGAGATCAGGAAATCCATTTGCAACGTCAGGAAGATGATGGAAAATATTCCTGTTCCAAACGATCAAATCAAATTGGCTGTTCCTCAACCTGGTTCATTTACTATTTCATTGGCGGAAGGGTGGAGAGGAGAAATTTGTCATTGCGCTATCACAGATGAAAATGGTGAGTTGATTAAGTATAAAATAAAAGATCCGTCATTTCATAACTGGCTGGCGGTGGCATTAGCAGTTAGAAATAATGAGATTTCCGATTTCCCGATCTGCAATAAAAGTTTTGATCTGAGTTATTGCGGTCACGATTTGTAATGTAATAAACCGAAGAAAATGTTTGAGAATTTTAAAATACTTTACCGGCAGGGCAAGCAATACATTCCCGATGTTACGCAGGCAAAAGTGCCGGGCATATTCAGGGGAAGACCCATTATATCAACGGAGAAAGTTGATGAAAATGAATTAGCAGAGCACTGCCCTTTAAATGCAATATCGACTAATCCATTAAGCATTGACTTGGGTAAATGTAGTTTTTGCGGTGAATGTGCGATTGCTTTTCCAAACAAAATAAAATTTACTGCAGATTATAAAATTGCAACTAACGAAAGAGAACGGTTGATTATTACAGAAGGGGACGACAGACCCATTGAATTGAACGCAGATTTAATCAGGAAGGAAGTTTACGAGTGCTTCAGCAGTTCATTAAAACTGAGACAGGTATCTGTGGGTGGTGATAACAGCTGCGAGTTGGAACTGAATGCCTGTGGTAATGTAAACTTTGATATGGGCCGTTTCGGGATTGAATTTGTGGCATCGCCCCGTCATGCCGATGGAATTGTAATAACGGGGCCGATTACAGAAAATATGGCCGAGCCTTTACAAATATGTTATGATGCCATTCCTTATCCCAAGATCATTATACTTGCGGGAACCGACGCAATCAGCGGGGGGATATTTATTGAAGGCCCTGCATTGAATAGAAGCTTTTTATCCAAATACAAAATCGATCTGTATGTACCGGGTAATCCCATTCATCCGTTAACTTTCATCAATGGCGTTTTGGAGTTAATCAGAAAAAGAAAATGAAATCTCGGGACGATATTTTTCACATTTGCAGGGAGTGATAAAATATTCACTTGTTATCACTTTGACATTTGTGGTGTTTTGTTTCATTGATGTTGAGGTGGCTACGTTTATGGGAATTGTTTGCACTGTTCTATTGCTGACCCGCCGGTCTTACGCTATTATAATCGGGGAGTTCTTGCTGAACCAAATGACAATCTTAATAGAATCAAACGGTATTGCCAAAAGGAGCGGATGTTTTTCATTTAAGTGAAATATATACGATGAACGATTTACGTTCTTATACAGAAGTAATATGTGGTATCCTGCGTTCCCCGAGGTTCTCATCATAAGATTTGCTTGTATTTCTTACATTGAAGAATACGATTTGTTTTTACTTACAGAAATACTTTGTCAATTGCAAAAAAACGGTATCTATGTCATTCTATCTGATGTCGGAAAATCATTTCTGTTTCAGCTAAATGAATTTGGCATAGAACAAAAATTGAGTACAAACAAAATATTCAGCAACTATGATGACGCAATGATACACGCCAGTGAGATACTGCACGTCTGTGAATAAGCATTATCGTTGAAGAATGGTATATCCGAATGAAATTGTTCTTAATCTGACAAATGATCCATCTTCAATTTCGAAATAACGTTTTTATTCCGTGCAAATTCGCGGTGATCTTTAAAGTTTAAGTGAACCCGTATAACTTTTTGCTCTCAAATCTTAGAAATATTATTGATTATTAAATACCCACATTTTAGATTAGGATGTTATCTACAATCTATCTTAGTTCGAATCCTTAAGCGCCAAAAAAGTGACAACGACATCTAGCCGTGCCTATATATCAATGCACTGCTGATATGATAAACATTATTTGTAAAGAGATACACTGTCTGATGTAGTTGAAATTTTATTTGAGATTATTACTCCTTTGGCATCTGCTTCTTTATCAATTTTGAGCGAATCATTCTCAAGTTCTTTTGTATTGATTGATTTAGCTCTTTTATCGACACGCGGATTTAATTTCTCAGAACGTTCAAAGTCCAACACTTTATCATGAATGTCTGTTGGCAAGCTGTTCTCACATTTGTAGGCGAGTTCAATGAACTGCTGTGCCCGGGACTGGATTCGAACCAGCACGCCTCGCGGCGCCGCCACCTGAAGACGGTGCGTCTACCAATTTCGCCACCCGGGCCTGTATTAAAGAAGGTGTGCAAATATAATTCACGGCACTATGCTTCTGAAAGTTTTTTTGTTTTTACGCTCAACAAAAGTATTCCAGCAAGTATCATTGCCGTTCCAACGATCTGCCCAAAAAAAATCGATTCTCCCAAAACAAAATGTGCCTGTAAAATCGTCGACACTGGACCTATACTGGAAATGATGGCGACATTACTGGCACCAATCTTTTTTGTTGCTGATGACAGAAGGAAAGTTGGGATAACAGTTGCAACCAGCGCAAGCAAAATTCCATACCACCACAGATCGCCGCTTTTCTGCAAAGGTTCATAAATGCCCCTTAAAATATAATGTATAAAAACGCCTGCAGTTGAGCATAACAAAGCATACGATGTAAATTTGGATGCACCAATTTTAGGAATAATGTACCCGCTTCCGGCAATATAAATAGCAAATGTTACAGAGCATAATAGAATTAAAAGACTTCCCAAATAAAAATTAGGATTACCGGTATCAATGTGCAATTCACCGATATAAGCTACAGCAATCCCAAGATAACTTAGTACAAGTGCCCATATCACTTTGCCCTTGATTTTTTCCTTGAATAAAAAAGCATTGATTAATACGACAAATGTGGGATAAAGGAAAAGAATCAATCGTTCCAGTCCTGCAGATATGTATTGAAGGCCGAGAAAATCAAGAAGGCTGCTTAAATAATAGCCGGCCATTCCGAGAATGATCACAACAATCCATTCTTTTGCAGTCATCTTTTTGTTCGATTTCTTGGAACTGATGACGAACGCTGCAACAAGATAAAAGGGTAGCGAGAAAATCATTCTTAGTGTAAGCAATGTAAGTGCATCGGCCTTTACATCAACAAATGCCTTCTTTACAATAATAGCTTTGGTTGAAAATAGCAACGCTCCAATAATGGCAATTAAAAAACCAAAGAAGCTTGAACTATTTTTTGAATGAGCGTCATCCATAAGGCGTTTGAACAATTGCACCGGGCTTCATCGGTGCAATTGCATTTATTTAAACAGCAACATTAAAGTCTCTGAGCGCATCGTTCAAACTCGTTTTCAAATCTGTGCTGGCTTTTCGTTTGCCAATGATTAAGGCGCAGGTGACATTGTATTCTCCTGCTGGAAATCTTTTGGTGTAACTGCCCGGAATTACAACACTTCTTGCAGGCACCACGCCTTTCATTTCCACAGGCTCGCTACCACTAACATCAATAATTTTTGTTGATTGGGTAAGAACAACATTTGCTCCAAGCACCGCTTCCTTTTCTACACGAACGCCTTCCACAACAATACAACGAGAACCAATAAAACATCCGTCTTCAATAATTACCGGCGAAGCCTGCAAAGGTTCCAACACACCACCAATTCCAACACCTCCACTTAGATGAACACCTTTACCAATCTGCGCACAACTACCGACGGTAGCCCATGTATCCACCATCGTGCCTTCATCAACATAAGCCCCAATGTTTACGTAGGAAGGCATAAGCACAACGTTCTTTGCAATGAAAGCACCATAGCGAGCCACAGCATGAGGCACTGCACGAACGCCTAACTCTTTATAGTTTTTCTTAAGTTCCATTTTATCGTACCACTCGAAAGGTTCTACGTTCCATGTTTTCATTTGTTGAATACCGAAGTACATAAGAATAGCTTGCTTTACCCATTCATTAACCTTCCATCCATTTTCAGTTGGTTCCGCCACACGTAATCTTCCTTTATCTATTTCTTCAATCACAACTTTTATGTCATCTACAATGTAGCCATCGGAAAGCAATCCACGGTTTTGCCATGCTTGTTCAACAGACTCTCTTATCTTCATCGAAATTTTTTTTGCAAACTTAGGGACTGTGCATGAAAATTCTTGTTCGATTACCAAATTGGTTGGGAGATATGGTGATGTCGGTTGGATTTCTAAACCAGCTTCCATACTTTTTTCCCGGAGCAGAAATAAGTGTAGTTGCAAAAAAAGGGATTCATGAATTGCTAGCATTCTTTCCCGAAATAAAACACAAATTCATTTTTAGTAAAGATGAATTCAAAGGAGTGAAAAGGCTTGTTCAATTTGGAAATCAGGTTAAGCAAACCGAAAGTTTTGATTTATTTTTTTGCTTGCCCGATTCTTTTTCAGCCGCCGTAATGGGTGCGGCAACGGGTGCGGATAAAAGGATTGGATATAAAAAAGAACTACGACAGGTGTTATTGACAGATTCTTTTTCAAAGCCGGAGGGCTTGCATCGCGTACAAGAGTATATACGGCTGGTTGAATTGTTTACAAATGAAAAAGCAAAAGCAATTGACGTCTCTTTGCAACACAATTTTTCGAAGGGGAACCATGTTGTTGTCAATATCAACTCAGAGGCATCCTCCAGAAGGTTGACGGCTGCAAAAGCCGTTGAGTTACTAAACCTGCTAAGAAATTCAATTGATCAAAAAATAATTTTGATCGGTGCACCAAAAGAAAAAGGATTTGTTGACTCGGTTTTATCTCAATTGAACAACTCATCAAACATCGAAAATTTGGCAGGCAAAACCTCTTTAGGTCAATTAGTTCAGGTATTGGCATCTGCACAGGTAATGTTAACTACTGATTCCGGACCTGCGCATTTGGCAAATGCCCTGGGTACGCATACTGTCGTTTTATTTGGCGCAGGAAGAGAATCGAATACAGCTCCATACAATAAGGAACTAAGAAACATTATCCGTTTGGGGCAGCTAAGTTGTGAACCTTGCGAAAAGAATATTTGTGTGAGATACGAAACACCACAATGTTTAGAAAGACTGGATAGCAAAAGAATTGTTGAAACTGTAAAACTGCATTTGAACTGATGGAAAAAAGCTTTTTTGAATCGGAAGTTGAAAAGGCGCTGGAGGTTTTAAAAAATGGTGGCGTAATTCTTTATCCAACCGATACCATTTGGGGAATAGGCTGCGATGCCACAAATGAAGATGCCGTAAAGCGGATTTACCAAATTAAAAACAGGGAAGACAGCAAAAGTCTGATTATTCTTGTTGCTGACGAACGGAATGTACTTCAGTATGTTGCCGCTCCCGATTTAGCTGTGTTTGATTTTATTGAAGAACAGACCCGCCCGACAACCATTATTTTCGAGCATGCTGTTGGCTTGCCTGCTAACCTGGTTGCAGAAGATGGTTCCATTGCCATCAGGGTTGCACGGGATGAATTTTGCAAGCACCTGATTAAGAGATTGAGAAGACCTATTGTTTCCACTTCAGCTAACATTAGCGGACAGGGGTCGCCAAAATTTTTTGCTGAAATATCTGATGAAATAAAAAAGGCTGTTGATCATGTGGTAAAATGGAGGCAAGATGATTCAACACCTTCGCTGCCGTCTCAAATCATAAAATGGAATAATGATGGTACAAGAACTGTGATTCGCAGTTAATCCGCGTCATTTTTAATCTGCGGTTATCTTTGCCGCGATGGAAATCAACTGTACTGACACGGAGTTAAAAATATTTGAGAAGATAGCTAAGGCAGCAGGGGAGTTGAATTATCCTTGTTACCTGATTGGTGGTTTTGTGCGTGATAAAATTCTTGAGCGACCAACAAGGGATGCAGATTTCGTTTGTGTGGGTGATGCTCTGAAACTGGCAGAAACAGCGGCCAAACTTTTTAAGCCTCATCCAAAGGTCTCTTATTTCAAAAATTTTGGCACTGCACATTTCAAAATGCCTGACGGGTTTGACCTGGAATTTGTTGGTGCAAGAAAAGAAAGTTACCGCTCGCATTCACGCAATCCCGAAGTAGAGCACGGTACAATTGAAGACGATCAAAACCGCAGGGATTTCACCATCAATGCTCTTGCCATTAGTTTGAATAAAGACGATTACGGAAATCTGGTTGATCCTTTTAATGGTTTGGAGGACTTAAAGCAACAGCTTATCCGCACACCTCTTGACCCGGATAAAACTTTTAGCGATGATCCTTTGCGAATGATGAGAGCTGTTCGTTTTGCCACGCAATTGAAGTTTCATATTTATCCGGAAACACTTCACTCCATCGAAAAAAATGCTGAACGCATCTCGATTGTTTCAAAAGAAAGGATTATCGATGAACTGAATAAGATCGCCTTATGTGAGCAGCCTTCTATTGGTTTCAAAATTTTGTTTGACGCGGGCCTTCTTAAAAAAATATTTCCCCAGATGATTGACCTGGCTGGAGCAGAGTTTATTGACGGGTTGGGCCACAAGGACAATTTTTATCATACACTTAAAGTATTAGACAATGTTGCGGAGCGTTCAGATAACCTTTGGTTGCGATGGGCTGCTATTCTTCACGATATTGGTAAACCTGCCACCAAACGTTTTGAGGAAGGTGCAGGATGGACGTTCCATGGCCACGAAGTAGTTGGCGGAAGAATGGTTCCCAAAATATTCAATCAACTGAAATTGCCGCTGGGAGAGGAGATGAAGTACGTGAAGAAACTTGTTGAATTGCATTTGCGTCCTATCAGCCTGACCAATGAAAATATTACCGATTCGGCCATTCGTCGTCTGTTGTTTGATGCGGGAGACGATTTCGATGACCTGATGATCCTTTGTCAGAGCGATATCACCTCGAAAAACAAATTGAAAGTGAAACGTTATGTTGCCAATTTTGAAATGGTGAGGGAAAGGTGTAAGGAGGTTGAGGAGAAAGATCATATCCGAAACTGGCAGCCTCCAATTACCGGCGATATCATCATGCAAACTTTTGGTATTCCACCTTCCCGGCCGGTGGGGGTGATTAAAGACGCCATCAAAGATGCTATTTTAGACGGCGTGATAACCAGTGATTATGAAGCTGCGTATCAATATATGCTGGAGAAGGGAAAAGAATGTGGGTTGTCGCCCATTCAGTAACCTGTTTTAGCTATATTTGACGTTTAACCAATCGGTAGATTTTCATGGCAATTTTGAAATTTAGAATTTATTTAGAGGAAGATGACAGCGTATATCGTGATGTTGTGATTAGGCATACACAAAATTTTTATGACTTGCATGAAGTGATTCTGAAAGCGTTTGAATTCGACAGCAAACACCAGGCGACTTTTTACCGCAGTAATGATAATTGGCAAAGAGGAAGAGAGATCTCTTTGGAGAAATATGATAAATCATACAAAGCGCCTCCATTGATGATGAAGGAAACAACAATTGGTTCAGAGATAAAAGATCCCAATCAAAAGTTTATTTACGTTTATGATTTTGCAAAAAACTGGACTTTCCAGGTAGAACTGATTAACGTTTCTAAAGAGGAGAATCCCAAGGTCATTTATCCATCAATGGTGCGTAAAGAGGGTATTGCACCGAGCCAGTATGGAACAAAAAGTTTATTGGGAGAACGCTTTGCCGATGTAGAGGAAAAATATGATCTCACCAAGGGAACTGAAGGTTTTGGCGAAGAAGGTGAAGAGGGACATGCGGACTTAGGATCAGAAGAAGAAGGAGCCAGCGAAGAAAGCAGCGAAGATTTTTAGTTAAGAAGGCAGCTATTACGATCTGATTTTAATACTTAACTCTGTCGAATAAGACAGAGTTTTTGTTTATTTGACTATGGCAACAAAAAAAACTGTGATCATCATTGCAGGACCAACCGCAGTTGGAAAAACCTCTGTTGCCATTGAAGTTGCTAAACATTTTCAAACGAAAATCATTTCGGCAGACAGCAGGCAATGTTATAAAGAACTCAATATTGGTGTTGCACGACCTTCAGAAATTGAATTGAAGGAAGTGACGCATTATTTTATTGCTTCGCATTCTATTCATGAAAAAATTACAGCCTCAACATTTGAGAAATATGCTTTGGAAAAAGCAAATCAAATCTTTGCAAATAATGACGTAGCCGTGATGGTTGGAGGAACAGGGCTTTACATAAAAGCTTTTTGTGAAGGGATGGACGAAATCCCTGAAACACCTGAAGTAATTAGGAATGAAATAGCGAATCAATACCGGCAAAATGGAATGAATTGGCTGCAAAATGAAGTGAAGAAACTGGACCAGAAATTTTATGAAGTTGGAGAAGTTAAAAACCCTCAGCGGTTAATGAGAGCCTTGGAGGTGTTTAAATCAACAGGAAGATCGATTTTAGATTACAGAAAGGGTGAAAAGTCTGAAAGGGATTTCAGTGTAATAAAAATTGCTTTGCAATTACCAAAGGAAAAGTTGCATCGCAATATCGAAAGCCGTGTTGATAAAATGATGGAAATGGGACTACTGGAAGAAGTCCGCTCATTGATTCCTTACCAGCATTTAAATGCCTTGCAGACAGTTGGCTATAAAGAGTTGTTTGATTATTTCAATGGCGAAATTGATTTGCATGCTGCAATTGCTTTGATCAAAAGGAATACAAAGCAATATGCAAAGAGACAGATGACGTGGTTTAAAAAAGATACCGGCAACCATTGGCTGCCTGGCGACGCCAGCAATGTATTAGAGTGGCTGCAGAATGTTCAATAGAATTGTTGAAGCATAAGTGAGTGACACAACAAAAGCTCATAGTATTGATATTGATGGTGACCTGATTACTGATGCTTTTCGGGAAGGATAATATGAAAGCAAGCGCCATAACCTTCTTTTCCTTCTGCATAAATTTCGCCATTATGGTTTTCAACTACTTTTTTACAAAGTGATAGTCCTATTCCCGTACCCGGATAAAGTTGCTTATTATTTAGTCGTTTAAAAAGGCCGAAGATCTGTTCAGCATGTTCCTGGCCGAAACCTATGCCGTTATCACTTACAACAATTTCGTAGTGATTAGTGCTTGTAGAAAAAGAAGGCTTTTTTTGTGCCGGACTAATTAAACCGCAGGATATTTTTATCACTGGTGTTTTGTCTTCGGTCGTAAATTTCAGTGAGTTGGTTAGAATGTTGTAAAACAATTGTGTCATCTGCAATGGAACGGCTTCAATAGTCGGTAACACTTCACATTGAATAACAGCCTTTTTTTGTGTGATCAAAAGGTCGAGATCTTCCTGCACTGTTTTGACGATTTCATTTAGATTGACGGGAATAAACTCAGAAGTTTTTTTAAGGCTTGAATAACTGAGAATATCTTTTATAAGCAAAGACATTCGGTCTGCAGCATTCATGATCTTATCAAGTAATTGCTGTCCTTTTTCGTCCAATTTGTTTGATTGGGTGTCTTGCAGATAACTTCCGAAAGAACGGATCTTTCGCAAAGGTTCCTGAAGATCATGGCTGGCAACATATGCATATTGTTCCAGTTCGCTGTTGGACTTTTCAAGGTCGTAGATCTTGTTCTTTAGTTCTTCTTCAATATTTTTCAGGTGAGAGATGTTATGGAAAGATGCAGTAATTCCATCATTAAGTTTTGCTAATGAAACCAGCAGCCAACATTCAGCGCCATCTTTTTTGTATAAAATTTCAAATTCATCAGGTGCACCTGTTTCCACAACCTCAATGAATTTTTTAATGAGCCCTGATTCCCAGCTAAAGGACGAAATTTCAGAAAGCCTTTTGCCAATGATAGATGCGGAATTCAGATGAAGCAGGTCGTCGAAGGCTTCATTCAGGAATTCGATTTTGAAATCTGTAATCGTTCCGTTCTGTCTTATAGCTTTGTAATGAGCAACTCCATTTCGCGAAGTGTTTAAAATAGATTCAAGAAATCCTTCCAGCCAATTTCTTTTTTTCGAAATAAATAAGATGTTTAGAAATGTAAAAATGAAAATTGCCACCGCAACAATCCCTAAAGCAATAGAAAGCCAGTTGGTAAGATTAGTGAAGTTGTTTAGATCTTTTGTTCTTTGACGTAAAAGGTCTTTTTCATGTTGAATTCCCTTGTTGATGGTTTCATGAATAATAAAAAGCTCATTGATCCGCCAACCCTCACCCGCAGCTATGATTTCAGCAATATTTTTTTGCATGAGAAATGGAAGATGCTTGTTGATGTTAGCTGCTAAGCTGTCAACCAAAAGACTTTGCTCGGTATTATCTTTTACAAGGGCTTTTAGAAGTGCGAGCTCAGGGCTTATCTCATCTGCATTTCTTTTATAAAGAGCATAAAAATTTTTTAGCGAATCGCTTTTATAAGTTGTTGTATAGATCTGTGCACTTTTAAAATTGTTTGAAATGCTTTCGAAAGCGGTTATTACCTGGCGAGTATGGTTTACGCTATTGCTATATTGCCTCATTTTTTCAAACGTTAAGCGATTGAGAACAATAACGGTTATCAGTAAAATAAAAGAAACTATGAAGGCAAAAAGCGTTCTTCTACTCATAAATTGCAGGCATCATTTTCTTAGGGCAATAGTATCATTTTTTTTACTGAATCAGGTAAGGAATTAAAATAAAAAAGGCACCTCGACGGATGCCCTAGATGTATGTGAAATTTTGGTGTCAGATCTTAAATCCTACAGTCAATAAAACATTGCCAGCTGTGTTTTTAATATTGGCACCATAGTATGGTGCACTGGCCAAACGGTAAGCAAACTGTACATCTTTATTCAAAGAATGAACATAGGTAAGATCCATAAAAAAGCCTTTATTACGATAGCCAAGGCCTCCACTTAAATTTAATTTACTCCCTTTCTCGCCATGAATGTCTTTGTAAGGATTGCCATAATATGCGGCGCCTAAGCGAAACATCACTGTAGTAAATTTCAATTCACCGCCTGCTCTAAAGTTGAAAGCCCCTTTATATGCTTTGTCGATGGCTTTGTTCAAATTTTTCAGGTAGTCTATATCTGACTGCGCAGTGTTAGCTTCATCATTCGGAGTAAAAGAAGATGCCTTGTAATTAACGTATTCTACATCTGCAGTTAAAAATCCTCTTTGCTTCGTTACGTCTTCAATCTCCCTGATGACATAAGAAATGCTTCCAATCACTTTGTACGGCGTCATTAAATCATACTTGAACTGGTTTGCCTGGTCATTGTTATAACTCTTTGAATCGTCATGCAAGGTCTGGTTAGCAGGAACATCATCATTGAGAGTCATTTCTTCATAGTAAGTGTCGGTTAATGTATAAAACGTTGGCGTGTGAATGGCAAGACCTAACCGCCAATATTCGGCCGGTTTATAAATCATTCCCAACTTCATATTAACACCCACGCCTTTGGTGCGCAAGTTCTCGGAAAAAATTCCATAGTCGAATTTATTATTAGGATTGGTTGTTGCATCCGCCTCTAAAAATTCAGTCTCCCTTTTGTAACTCAATACTGGGATTCCGATTGAGCCACCTATCATCAACTTATCATTGAAATTGGCTGCCAGTCCCAAAGCAAAATCAGTAATGCCGCCGCGTGTTTTAGTAGTATACTGTTGTAATAATCCTGTTGCCACAGGTGCATTGGTAACAAAACGATCTATTGAACCGGCCGTATCTATCCAATAGGAATTAAAAAACAAACTTGCTCCGTTTGTAAAGCCTCGCACTGCGTCATCAAGATTTTTGATGCCTGCATTATTTAACTGGTCAACATATTTTTGAGAGATAGAGCTTTGATTGTTCGCTCCAAGATAAAGTACGTCGCTGTTGAAGTCGGCAGTTCGGTTCATAGCAATGCTAAACGCCACATTCCGGACATTTTTCCGGCGATCACCGCCACCAATAACAAAACCCGTAGTACCCCAATTGAAACGGTCCGTTTTATCGCTTGTATCGCGACCTATATAATTCGATTTCGTTTTTTGAAACTGGTAAAGGGGACTAAAAACAAAATCCCCGGTTTTATAAAATGCCAGGCCCGCTGGATTTACAAACGTAGATGTTAGATCTCCGCCTAATGATCCCATTGCTCCGCCAACAGCTTTAGCCCTTGCAGTTCCTCCGGGAGTGAACCAGGAAAATTTTAGAGCGTCAACCGGTTCTTGTGCGGCAGAGGAGATGTATATTAAGATCGTCGTTACGATAAACAATGCTTTCTTCATAAATCAAGTTTGAAATTAAATGGTATCGTTTAGGCAAAGAGATAGAAGTAGATGCTCTATGACGCATCTATACATGTATCCATTGATTTTCATTTTTAACCCCGTCTTGCATTTCCGCGGCCAGCCCCATTGGAACTGGAGTTGGATGACGAATTGCTTGAAGATGAATTGTTAGATGATGATGATGATGATGATGAATTCGTATTGGAACTTGGAGAGTAAGAACTTCCGGAAGAGCTATTATTACTTGAGCCCGAGAAAACATTCCTCAGGAAGGTACCGGCATCTGTTCCGCTGTTTCTGTAATTATTCGAGTTGCTGTTTGAATTGGAGCCTGAATAATTGTAAGTGTTCCTCGAATTTCCTTTTGGATTATTATTTGTTGGGCGAGGTTCATAAACACTCAGGTCAAAAGTTCTTGGTTTATTATAAATTGGGGTTCTTGGAACCACAGTAATTACCGGTGAGCAATATGGGTTGTAATAATAATTCCAGTAATTGTAAGATGACCATGGAGTATTATAAATCAAATTGCCATTGTAATAGTGATAGTAGTATGGATTGTAAGAATAGTAATCATCATACAAGCCATTATAACGACGGTCGCGGATTTTCATACGCAGATAACGGTCGTCGCGATAATTTTCATCGCTATAACTATATCGGCGATCATCTTTCTTTTCTGTGCGAACATACTCCTCTTGCGGACGTGCAGGAGAGTAATAAACATCATCAGGAGTTTGACCGGATTTATAAGCTGTTGTACAACTGGCGAAAACTAAAGCAAGCGATAAAATCGAGAAAGTAGATTTTGATTTCATGGCAGATGTTTTAGAGGTTAATGTTACTTTTGCCATCTCACAGTAAATTTCATCATTTTGCTGTTAAACAAAAGATAATTATGTTTCTGTTATTTCCTCTCCAAAGGTCTGAAAAAGAATCGACAGGGCAAGGAATTTAATCGACATATAAGGTAGATTTTAATCAAGTTATGGGAAAAGAAATTACATCTCGTTCGCAGGACTATTCTCAATGGTACAACGATCTTATTTTGAAAGGAGCACTGGCTGATTATTCAGCAGTTCGTGGCTGCATGGTCATTAAACCGTATGGTTACGCATTGTGGGAAAATATGAGAGACCAATTGGATAGAATGTTTAAGGAAACCGGTCATCAGAATGCCTACTTCCCGTTGTTTGTTCCTAAAAGTTTATTTGAGGCAGAAGAAAAAAATGCCGAAGGCTTTGCAAAAGAATGTGCAGTTGTTACACATTACCGTTTGAAAGCTGATCCCAACCATAAAGGGAAATTAATTGTTGATCCGGAGGCAAGACTGGAAGAAGAATTAGTCGTTCGCCCAACCAGTGAGGCCATCATTTGGAATACATACAAAGATTGGATTCAATCATATCGTGATCTGCCAATCCTGGTAAACCAGTGGGCGAATGTTGTTCGATGGGAGATGAGAACCCGTTTGTTTTTACGGACTGCAGAATTCTTATGGCAGGAAGGACACACTGCACATGCAACAAAAGAAGAAGCGGTTGAAGAAACGGAGAAAATGCTCGAGGTATACGCAACTTTTGCCGAGCAATATATGGCACTGCCTGTCATACGTGGTGTGAAAACAGAAAGTGAAAGATTTGCCGGTGCTGAAGATACTTATTGCATTGAAGCATTAATGCAGGATGGAAAAGCATTGCAAGCGGGAACGTCACATTTTCTTGGACAAAATTTTGCAAAAGCGTTCGACGTAAAATTTTTGAATAAAGAGAACAAGCTAGAATATGTGTGGGCTACAAGCTGGGGTGTTAGTACAAGATTGATTGGTGCATTAGTAATGGCTCATAGCGATGACGACGGTTTGGTTCTTCCTCCACGCATTGCTCCTTTGCAAGTTGTAATTGTTCCAATTTACAAGGGCGACGAGCAAAAGCAGCAAATTGATGCAAAGGTGAAAGAGATCATGCAGCAATTGAAAGCAAGCGGAATTAGTGTGAAGTATGACGATAATGATAATAATCGTCCCGGATGGAAGTTTGCAGAATATGAATTAAAAGGTGTGCCGGTTCGAATTGCAATTGGGGCAAGAGACCTTCAGAATAATGTAGCTGAAGTAGCAAGAAGAGATACGAAAGAAAAACAATCCATCTCTTTGGACGGGATTGCAAATCATATCAAGCAATTGCTGGAAGACATTCAGCAAAATTTATACAATAGGGCTTTAGCTTTTAGAACAGGGCATACAAGTAAAGCAAATACGTGGGAAGAATTTGAGAAACTGCTCGATGAAAAAGGTGGTTTTGTTTCTGCGCATTGGGATGGCACTTCTGAAACAGAAGAAGCGATCAAGGAAAAAACAAAAGCAACTATTCGTTGTATTCCTTTAAATAACGAAAAGGAAGAAGGCAAATGCATTTTGACGGGTAAGCTTTCAACACAAAGAGTATTATTTGCAAGAGCGTATTAAAAGGATTGATACCTCTGTTTTAAATGCCCGGCTACGGGCATTTTTTATGTCTGTTGGTTCAGGATGATTCATATTCTTTGTTTTCTTATCTTTTCTGCTCCTTCTAAAGCTTACTGCAATGAAAAGAGTTTTGTTTTTCGCTACCACTATTCTGCTTTCAACTACCATTAATGCGCAAGTGAAAGTCCAAAATCTCCTGGTCGAAAATCTTACCAATCCTGTTGGAATGGACGTTACATTACCAAGACTTAGCTGGCAGTTGCTTTCAGCCAAAAGAAACGTAATGCAAACGGCTTATGAGGTGAAAGTCGGAAATACTTCAAGTCCTTCTAAAGAAAAAAACCTCCAATGGTCAAGCGGAAAAATAAATTCTGATTCATCTGTTCATGTGACTTATAAAGGTGTGCCTTTGCAATCAGGAAAGAAGTATTTCTGGCAGGTGAGAGTTTGGGATAACCAGGGCAAAGTATCTCCATGGAGCGAAGCGGCATACTGGCAAATGGGACTGCTCGATTCAAATGAATGGAAAGCAAAGTGGATTGAATCGTCGTTGGACAAAGATGGAGAACACAGACCTGCTATTTTTTTCCGGAAAGAATTTCAATCCGGAAAAAAAATTCAATCAGCAGTAGCATACCTTACAGCGCATGGTTTGTATGAAGCAATGATCAATGGAAAACGTATAGGAAATTATTACCTAACTCCCGGGTGGACCAGTTACAATAAACGACTTCAGTATCAAACTTATGATGTAACTAATCTTTTAAAACAAGGAGCTAATACGGTTGGCGTAACAATCGGCAATGGTTGGTATAGAGGTTACCTGGCATGGGACGGAAACAAAAATTCTTACGGGAAAGACCTTTCATTGCTATTTGAACTGGACATAACCTACACTGACGGAAGCAAAGAATCAATCCTGTCAGATGGTTCATGGAAATCTTCAACTGGTAGTATCTCGGATGCGGAAATTTATCATGGAGAAATCATCGACTCAAGAAAGGAGAGGGCCGGATGGAGTAACGCTGGTTTTAACGACGAAGATTGGAGTTCGGTAAATGAAAAGAATTATAGTAAATCAGTTCTCATTGCTACACAAAATGAGCCTGTAAAAAAACACGAAACATTTTCCTCGATAAAAGTTTTTACTACGCCAAGAGGCGAAAGAGTAATTGATTTCGGTCAGAATCTTGTTGGCTGGGTGATGGTGAAATTAAATGGCAAAGCCGGCGACACTGTAAAAATTTCTCACGCGGAAGTTTTAGACAAGAATGGCAACTTCTATATCGATAATTTAAGAGCGGCGAAAGCCCAGGCAGTTTATGTTTTGAAAGGCGGTGAAGAAAAATTTGAACCTCATTTTACATTCTTTGGTTTCCGTTACATCAAAATCGAAGGTTTGAATGAAATTAAACCGGAGAATTTTACTGCAGTTGCTTTGTATTCTGATATGCAGTCAACGGGAAATTTTGCTTGCTCTAATCCACTCATTAATCAACTACAGCATAATATTCAGTGGGGGCAGCGAGGAAATTTTCTGGATGTTCCAACTGATTGCCCTCAACGAGATGAACGCCTTGGTTGGACCGGCGATGCGCAGGCTTTTTCACGCACCGCAGCTTTCAACATGAACGTCAATAATTTTTTTGCAAAATGGTTAAAAGATGTTGCAGCCGACCAATTGCCTAATGGGAGTGTTCCATTCGTTATTCCAAATGTGTTAGGGCCCAATTCAGGTGCAGCCACTGGTTGGGCTGATGTATGCACCATCATTCCATGGAACATGTATCTCGCTTACGGTGATAAAAAGATTTTGGAACAACAATATCCAAGCATGAAGGCATGGGTTGATTACATGACGAAGAATAGCAAAAATGATTTGTGGAATACAGGTTTTCATTTTGGTGACTGGTTATTCTATCGTCCGTTTGATGATAATGACGGCCGTTCTGCTGTGACAGATAAATATCTTATTGCACAAAGTTTCTGGGCTTACTCAACTCAATTATTGATTAACGCAGCTAACGTTTTGAAGAAAAAAAATGATGTTTCAGAATATTCTTCATTGTTGAAGCGTATTAAAGATGCCTACCTGAAAGAATACGTAACACCCAATGGAAGGCTGGTTTCTGGAACTCAGACCGCATATGTCCTTGCTCTAAATTTTGATATGCTTCCCGAATCGCTACGTCCTTTAATAGCACAACGTCTTGTTGATAACATAAAAGACTACGGTGTTCAATTAACAACAGGGTTTTTAGGAACACCTTATTTATGTCATGTGCTTACACGGTTTGGCTATGATGATATCGCCTATAAATTATTGTTGCGTGATAAATATCCTTCATGGTTATATCCTGTAAAAATGGGAGCAACAACTATTTGGGAAAGATGGGATGGCATTAAGCCCGATGGAACGTTTCAAACACCCGGAATGAATTCATTCAACCACTATGCGTATGGAGCAATCGGGGATTGGATGTACCGTTCGGTAGCAGGAATCAATCTTGATGAAAATGCGCCTGGCTATAAAGGAATAATTATTAAACCACATCTCACAGATAGTTTGTCATTTGCTTCTGCTTCTCTTCAGACTTATTATGGCAAAGTAAGTTCTGAATGGGAAAAGGTAAATGGCAAATTGATTTTGAACGTTGAAGTGCCGGCGAATACCACTGCAACAATTTTTATTCCGACAACGAATCAAAATAGAATTACTGAAAATGGTAAACCACTTAACGAAGTAAAAAATATAACCAACATCTCATTTGCTGATGGTTACTTGCAACTTAAGGTTGGGTCAGGGAAATATAGTTTTGAAGTAGATCGGTAGCGAAGGCTGTAAATTTCTGCTGCTAAATAATTTTTATTTTAAAATAACCAAACTAATCGTCATGGAAGGGTATCAAAACGAAAATGAAAATCAAAACGAGTTATTCTCTTTGACTATTGATCCTCTTGTAAAATCTCATTTAGTTGATACTGCCAAATGGGCGAGGTTTCTTGCCATTGCAGGTATTATCCTTCTGAGTTTGGGAGTTTTGTTTACGATTTTGAATGTAACTGTTTTAAAGAACTCAGGACTCACACGATATACTTATAATGGTGTGGAACAGGAGGAGCTTACTGCAGGATTGAAGGCCACTGTTTTTATTCTTATGTTGATCATTTTCGCTATTGCTTTCTTCCCAATGTGGTATTTGTTACAGTTTGCCAATAAAATGAAAATAGCCTTATACAGTAATGATCAGGAAGCCTTAATCAGTTCTTTCCTGAACATTAAAAGATATTTCAGATACGTAGGTGCGATAACAATTATTGTATTGGTATTTTACGGCCTTGCTATTTTATTTATTCTACTTGGTGCAGCAATGAGCTAGTTTGATGATAGATAATTATAATCCTTGAGCAACACCTCTAAAAAATCAAAAGGAGAAAGCGTGGTCTCAATCTTCAGGTGATTTTTGATCTTATCGCTGGCCATAGCAGCAAGATTAAAATCACCTCTTTTTTTAGCAGTATCTAAAATACTCTTCAGCGAGTTCATGTCCCTGTCGCTTAATTGCATTACCTGGGGAAACGAAGGCTTGTAGTTACCAGCAATATTTAAAAACACGGTGTCTTCAATACTATGTCTCTGCGAAGATTTTATCAATAAGGTGTGAGCGAGTATATCACCAAGCCGCTGATTTTTTTTAGTGGCATTCACAAGTATAATATCGGTAAAGAACAATCCCATTGGAATAGCAAAATTCCAGAAGAATTCTCCCTCGCCTAGTTGAGCGGCGATCGGGGCTAATAAAATAATTACAACGGCCATTAAATCGGATGTACGAATCAGCCAACGGATAACAAACTGTCCAATACTTGGCTGACCACCGTTTTCATTCACAACCCTAATGCCCATGATCTTTTTCCCAAAGCTTTGGCCATTCATAGTGGTTTCACAAATAAAATGGTAGCTCAGAAAAGGGATCAGGAAAGCAATAAAAAGCGCCCAATAAACTTTGTTGTTTTCGTCTCTTGAGACGCTTTGTAAAACCTTAATGGCAATAGTCCCGTAAATATAAAGTACAATAATATCAATGATCCATGCAAGAAGCCTTCGGTGAAAAGGAGCGGCAGGGAATTCCAGTTCAATGTTGAAGTTTGTCATAATGCGGATCACCGACATGTACCCAGATTTTACGGTAAGATAGTGGAAATCTGTATTTTTTGGTTTTCATACAATCAATTTTATAGTATTTTACAAGCCTTAAACTACCCAATTGAGAGAAGGGCTATTCATCAAGAAAAATAAAGACCGCTGGGAGACACTGGAGCAGCAAACGCCTGTAAGCCCGGATGAAATGGCGAGTGATTTCACTCGATTGGTTGACGATCTTGCCTATTCAAAAACTTTTTATCCAACAAGCAGGGTAACACAATACATCAATGCTCTCGCTGCAAAAATTTACCTCGGTATTTATCGTAACCGAAAAGAAGAATCCAACCGGCTTGTAAAATTCTGGAGGTATGATGTTCCCTTGGCAGTGGGCAGACATCATCTTGTTGTTTTATTTGCACTCATTATCTTCTTTGTATTTTTTGCCGTTGGATTTTTTTCCGCATTGAAGGAACCGGGTTTCGTTCGGCAGGTTTTGGGTGATTATTATGTGGACCTTACAGAAAAAAATATCCGGGAAGGAAATCCTTTCAACATTTATGCGGATGAAAACTCTTTTGTGATGTGGATGCGCATCATGCTCAACAACATTCTTGTTTCATTTCGTTATTTTTCAAGAGGAATTGTTTTAGGCATTCCATGTCTCACGGATCTTGGAAAGGAATCTATTCGCTTGGGTGCTTTCGAATACATGTTTTATGCAAAAAATTTGGGTGGGCAGGCTGTAGTTACAGTCTTAATTCATGGCATGCTTGAACTCACCGCCATCATCATTACCTGCGCAGCAGGCGTAGTTATGGGAACAGGCTATTTATTTCCAAAAACAGGAAGTCGTCTCGATGCTTTTCGTGATGGTGCCAAGGATGGGATAAAAATGGTTTTAGGTTTGATTCCTGTTTTTATGATTGCTGCTTTTTTTGAAGGATATGTAACACGCTATTATAAAATGCCGTTGCCATTAAGCCTTTTCATCTTACTGGTGATGGGTTCATTCGTTATCTGGTATTTTGTTGTTTATCCAATAAGGCTGAAAAATAAAATCAAAGAGGAAGGAGCGTTAGTGATAAATGAGTAGGTTGTTCCTTCATATGATGTCAATTGCATTTTTTCTCTTGTTCTCTTTCGGTTCAAATGCACAGGATACAACTATATTGGCAGAGCCGCCATCCGTTGATATGGCCGACACTTCTGTTTACGAAACTACCATAAGTCACTATCAGTTTAAAGAAGTAACTACTGCTAATAAAATTGATGTAAGGGACATTCCTGAACAGAACATCCAAAGAGTAAAATCGGATGAGGATTACTGGTATGCGAATTTAACACCGCCGCGTAAAAAGAAAGAAGCAGAATCTTCAAAGAACCTGAGCATTTTTGACATGGCATGGTTTAAAACTTTGTTTTGGATCATTGTTATTGGAGGCTTTCTCGGGTTGTTGGTATGGTTTCTTGCTACAAGTAATGTCAGTTTGTTCAGAAGAAAAATGAAAGCTACTGATGGGGAAAATGTAGTTGAAGCAGAAACAGAAAATATTTTTGAGATCAAGTTTGAAAAGGAAATTCAAAAAGCAATTGATGCCGGCAACTTTCGTTTTGCTGTTAGGCTGATGTACCTGCGAACACTTAAAGATCTTTCAACGCACAATCTGATCAACTATACGCATGAAAAAACCAATACAGACTATCTGCTTCAATTAACGGGTTCTTCTTACTATAAAAATTTCTTCCGTCTCACGCGAAGTTTTGATTATACATGGTATGGACATTTTTCCCTTTCTCAGGAAAGCTTTTCAGCTATTCAAAATGATTTCAACAGCTTTAAACAACAGTTGTCCTGATGAAAAAGTTCTGGCCTTATATTATCATTTTTGGAGTGCTTGCTTTGGTATTCATTGTCATTATCGGTGCAAACAGAAAGCTTCCGAGAAGAATGGATGAAAGGGTGACTCTGAGAGAAAAAGATAAAATTCCTTACGGAACTGCAGCTGCACGTGGTTTAATTAGTTCTCTTTTTCCCAATGCATCTGTCACATCCGACAGTAAAAATCCCGGCTATTGGAAAGGGGTTTACTACGGGTCCAATAAACAGGCTGTGATTTTAATGTCGGGTTATTTTAATGCCGATGAGTACGAGCTAAAAAAAATCATGGATTTCGTTAGGGATGGAAATTATGTTTTTATAATTGGAAGAGGTTTTTCAACCGATGTACAAACGGCGTTCAACTTTACATACAATCAGGATAACTCTTCTGTTTTTTATGGTGTTGTTGACGATAGTCTGAAAGTGAAACTGGAGACGCCTTCTTTTTCGTCGGATTCATTATTTGTTTATCCAGGAACAAAATTTGAAAGCTGGTTTGAAACCTATGACACGGCTCATGCTCTCGTTTTAGGCAGAAATGAAACATACCCTGATTTTATTAGAATGAATATTGGTGAAGGTTCAGTATTTATTCATGCGGCGCCGCTGGCATTCAGCAATTATTTCATTCTTCATAAAAACAACATTCGTTATTTCGAACAGGTGTTGTCTGTGATTCCGGCAGACGTAGAAAAAATTGTGTGGAATGATTACTACTTGAACAAAAAGGTCAATAACCAGCGAAACCGCGATACAAATTGGTTGGGAGTATTATTTAAAATTCCTGCATTCAAAGCCGGATTCTTTGTGATTCTTCTTTTATTGTTGCTATGGGTCTTATTAAATTCAAGAAGAAAACAAAGAATGATTCCGGAATATGCTAAACCAAGGAATGAATCGCTGGATTTTGTAAAAACAATGGGGCGATTGTACTACGAAAGAAGAGATCATCAAAACCTTGCAAAGAAAATGGGAACATATTTTCTTGAACACGTTCGTTCCACATATAAATTACCTACGCATACGCTCGATGAAGAATTTGTTGAATCCCTGCATTTCAAATCAGGATATTCCAGAGAGGACTTAACCGAAATTGTTTCATTCGTTCAGTACCTTCAGGATATCGGTGGCGTTAACGAGCAGCAGTTAATTCATTTTCATAACCAATTAGAGTCGTTTTATCAAAATACATAAAATGGAAGAACAAATTTTTCAGGCAAGAACCGATCTTAGTCAATTAAGCGAAGCCGTATTTTCAATCAGGCAGCAGATAAAAAAAATTATTGTAGGACAGGACGAGATGGTAAAGCTGATCATCGCTGCTTTGCTTACTGACGGACATGTGTTGATCGAAGGCGTACCTGGTGTTGCCAAAACATTAACTGCAAAACTGGTTGCTAAATCTCTTTCTGTTCATTTTTCAAGAATACAATTCACGCCCGATCTTATGCCTTCCGATGTGCTGGGAACGCCGGTATTCAACCCAAAGGAAGCAACTTTTGAATTTAAAAAGGGGCCCCTTTTCAGCAATATTGTTTTGATTGATGAAATTAACAGGGCTCCGGCAAAAACACAGGCAGCTTTGTTTGAAGTGATGGAGGAAAAGCAGATTACTGTTGATGGAAGGACTTATCCTATGCAGGCTCCATTTATGGTGTTAGCAACACAAAACCCTATTGAGCAGGAAGGAACCTATCGTTTACCGGAAGCGCAGTTAGATCGTTTTTTATTTAAAATAGTTGTGCCTTACCCAAACGAATCGGAAGAGTTTGAAATTCTCCGGCAGTTTCACGACATGGGTAATACGGATATCCTTTCAATTGTGGAATCGGTGTTGCCGGCGCAACAGATAATTGACATACGCAAACAGGTAAAAACAATCTTGATTGAAGAAAAGCTGTTGCAGTTTATTGCAAAATTCACACATCAGACAAGAAATCATAAATCAATTTATCTTGGTGCATCTCCAAGAGCATCGCTTGCCATTATGAATGCTTCAAAGGCAACGGCAGCTATCAATGGAAGGGATTTTGTTACACCTGAAGATATTCTGGAAGTGATTCCTCCTGTCCTTCGTCACCGTATCATTCTTTCGCCTGATAAAGAAATGGAAGGCATTACAGAAGACAATGTGCTCAAACAAATTATTCAAGCCATGGATATTCCTCGCTGATGGCAAAGGGGCTCATTTCATCCTGGGACAATACTTCGTTTCACCTTGGCAGGGTAGTGTACTATGCCATGTTTTTTGTTGCGGTACTTTTCATGCTCTCTTACCTGGTACCTGAACTCTATACTGCAGCATTTGTAGTTTTGATATTTGCCGCAATTAGTGTGCTTGTTGATTTTTATTTATTGTATCGGCAAAAAAATGGAGTGGAAGCAGACCGTGTGGTTAGTGACCGTTTAAGCAACGGTGATGAAAATAAATTATCAATTCACTTAAAGAATAATTACGACTACAAGATATTCTGTAC
The DNA here is from genome assembly GCA_035554655.1 of Flavisolibacter sp. Taxonomy (GTDB): domain Bacteria; phylum Bacteroidota; class Bacteroidia; order Chitinophagales; family Chitinophagaceae; genus Flavisolibacter. The sequence goes on along the minus strand of DATMIF010000019.1, from coordinate 17,934 downwards.
TATCATTGATGAATTACCATATCAGTTACAGGAAAAAAAATGGTACAGGCAATTGCAGGTCGACGCTGATTCGGAAACGGTCCTGGAATATTCCATTAAGCCACATGAGAGGGGTGAGTACAACTTTGGAGGCATCAACGTGTATGTTGATGGCCCACTTAAACTAGTGCGACGCAGGTATATTTTTAAACAGGAGAAGACGGTCAAAGTTTATCCATCGTACATCCAGATGCGCCGGTATCAATTACATTCTATTGGTTCTCATTTACACGAAACAGGTGTAAAGAGAATGCGTAAGATAGGCCATAGCATGGAGTTTGAGCAAATTAAGGAATACGTCCGTGGAGATGATTATCGTACACTCAACTGGAAAGCTACGGCTCGTCATGGCAATTTTATGGTGAATACCTACACCGATGAAAGAAGCCAGCAGATTTATTGTTTGATCAACAAGGGCCGTGTAATGAAAATGCCTTTTGAAGGAATGACCTTGTTAGATTATGCCATAAATGCTTCGCTCGTATTATCAAGCGTTGCCTTGCAAAAGCAAGACAAAGCAGGACTGATCACTTTTGCCCAACAACTGGATGCTTTCATCACTGCTGATAAAAAACCAACGCAGATCAGCAACATACTTGAAACACTTTATAAACAGCAGACTAATTTTCTTGAACCGGATTTTGAAAAATTATTTTCTGTAGTTAGGAACAGAATTACGCAAAGAAGCTTGCTGATTTTGTTTACCAATTTTGAATCGTTCGAAAGTCTGGAACGGGAGTTGCCATCATTAAAAAAACTAGCGCATTACCATTTGCTGGTAGTCGTGTTTTTTGAGAATACTGAGTTGAAAGAATTGACTGAATCAAAAGCTACCGACACAGAACATATTTACATTAAAACCATTGCGGAAAAATACAGGTACGAAAAGCAGTTGATCGCAAAAGAACTGCAAAAGCATGGTATCGTTTCTGTTCTTTCCACTCCACAAAAGCTTACTGTAAACAGTTTAAACAAATATCTCGAGCTAAAAAATAAGCAGTCCATTTAATTCTAAAATACAAGTAAAGGCTTTTATCAAAGGCATTCCAGGGAAGTCGTTCCTTTGTTTGAGATTCAAATTCCTCGTAGATATTACCTCGCTTTGAAACAACTACATTTGCGCCGATGGAGCAGAGCAATGTTTTTGCAGAAGGCAAAGTTTTATTAATTGATAAACCACTCCGGTGGACTTCATTTGATGCTGTTCGTAAGATCCGAAATCTCATAAGGATAAAGAAAGTGGGGCATGCCGGTACATTAGACCCACTGGCTACCGGCTTATTAATTGTGTGTACCGGGAAATTCACAAAAAAAATAAACGAATACATGGCGCAGGAGAAAGAGTATACCGGTACGTTTACTCTGGGCGCTACCACTCCAACATACGATCTTGAAAGTGAGCCGCAGAATTTCAAGCCGATTGAACATGTTTCAAAGGAACAATTAAAAGACGTTGCCAGGTCGTTTACAGGCGCAATTATGCAGACGCCGCCAATACATTCCGCAATAAAAAAAGAAGGCAAAAGAGTTTATGAGCTAGCGAGAAAAGGAGTAGATGTAAAACTAGAACCACGACCTGTGGCAATTTATGAATTTGAAATTGTAAAAGTTGACTTACCAAATATTGAATTCAAAGTGGTTTGTTCAACGGGAACATACATCAGGAGTTTGGCAAATGATTTTGGTAAGGCATTGGGCTGCGGAGGCTACTTAAGTAGTTTATGCCGAACGAGGATCGGTAGTTTTTTGTTGGAAGATGCGATGACGATAGAACAGTTTGAGTCGTCAATCCTGAATGGTGAATCATCAATTGAAGCTTCCTAAATCCAACGATACGATACAGGGGCTGTCTTTGCAGGAACCATTCACAATTAGAAGGGATAATTAATTCCCAGTTGAAATTGCGTTCCATACCTGCTTCCAAAACGGAGATTTGTGTGATAGAACCATTTGTTTTGTCCGGCCGCATCAACGGGGTCAGGGCTTGGATCTTTCGCCTTCCATGCAAAATCAAACCGTGCAAGCAAAAAGCCGAAATCAATTCGCAAGCCGGTGCCAACGCCAACAGCTACATCTTTTCCCAGGCGATTTAGCTTGAAATTTCCATTCGGAAAGTCTTCATTGTTTCGAATAAACCATACGTTGCCCATGTCCGTAAACAATGCAGTTTCCATTGGATAGGAATCAAGCAACTTGGTTAAATAAATCCTCCATTCAAAATTCAATTCAAGTCGCATATCTCCAAATCTGTCGGGTGCAGTATCTCTTGCAAAAGATTTTATAGTTGAACCCGGGCCTAATTTTCGAAGGCTCCATGCCCGCATACTAGTTGGTCCACCAGCATAATATTCGCGGAAGAATGGCAGCCATAAATTGCTGCTGTCTGGCTTCCCATTTGATCTTGAAAACGGCAATCCATATCCAATTCCCCCGAAAAATCTCCATGCCAATGCAGAACGCTTTCTGGCACCTACTTTTAAATTCTGAGTGTATTCTCCATCAAATTTTACAAAGCGATATAGTTTGGTGGTTGGGAAAAGACTGTGTAAAAAACCGGGAAAGTTGGAGAATTCCAGGCTGGTTCTTTTGGTTGTAGTTAAATATTTCTTAGGTGTGTTGATATTACTCCAGTTTACCAAAGCAGAAAGGATTAAGCCGTCATTAAAAATGTACTTGTAGGAAGCATTGCTTTTTATAAGCTCGTTTAATTGTCTTCGGCGCTCTAAAAAATTGTACTCAACATTGGGCCAGCGCAAACCAATGATGGATTTGCCTTTGCTGAAGTCATATCCCCACGAAGTGTTGAAAGAAAATACCCTATAATAATTTGTACGGTCCGTAAACCCAAGATTCGTTGAAAGAAAAGTTTGTGCCTTTTCTCTCCAATCGGAAAGGATAAGACTCTTGAATCTTGGTACAACTCTCGGAAACTGTATAGTGTTGCTTATTGTAAATTGTTGCGTTTGGATGCTGTCCAACGATGATAACTCAATTCCATAACGAAAACTAGTTGTGGAAATATTAGCTGCTCGTGCAAAATTACGATTCACCAATGTAAGATTTGCACCGAAACCAATAAGATTACCTTGGGCTGTGATATTGGGTTGCTGGTTACGACTTACATCGAAATTAATACTGGCACTATATTTTTTTGCGGGAACTAATAATATATCAAAGTCCACACTGTCGGTGCCCGGCCTCGGAATGGGGTTAACGGTTACTAAACGCCATGCAGGTAAATTGCTGAAACGGCTTTGAACATTTCGAAAATTGGTTTGCGAATACAATTCGCCTCTTTTCAAATATGGAATAACAAAATGAATCAGCTTTCTTGACTTAAATAAGTTATGGAAAGAAATGAACTGATATTGATTTTGTGTGAGAATTTCAATTTTCCTTCTATCCTGGTCATTCAAAAGAGTGTCAATATCCGTATCCGTGTATATTCGAACTATGCCATTGTAGTAGCGAGTTAACCGGGAAGTATCCAGGTTGCCTCTTAGGCGAATTTCAATATCTGTGGCTGGATTTTCCCTTCTTCTTTGCAATTCTTCCAACTGGCGTAACTGCTCGGTGATATCGGTGGTAGCGCTAAGGATTGAACGGCCCACAGTATCCCAAACAGCAAGCAATTGTTCCTTTCCAAACTTTAAGTAACCATTATTCCTTGCCAGGTCGGCAATGCGGTCCAGTTCAGACGAGATGAGGTATTGGGAAAACGGATCACCTTTGTGAATAACAGTTTTGTCCAGAGAACTGACGGTAAGTTTTTGCAATGTGTCAATATGCCTGGTATAAGGAACAGAATCCAAAAGATTGTACGCAATAGAATCAAGCCTGAACAATTTACCGGGATAAACATCAAAGTTTACAACAACCCTGTGTTGATCTTCTACCGTGTCTATTTTGTAAGATGAATAAATACTGTCACGCAAATAACCCAGTGTGTGCATCATATTATCCATATAGCGTTGAGAAGTGCTCATATTGGCACTGTCAAATACCGGCGGATTTTTCAAGACCTTTACAAACAAAAATTTTCTTTCCCTTCTTACCAAAATGCTGTCATGTAGTTGCTGCTCCAACTGGTCCTGCAAAACTTTTTCTTCTTCGGCGCTATATTTACCCTTGATATTAATATTTGTTTGATAAACAAAGGGCTTTTTGGGAAATTCCGTGACACAGGAACTGAAAACAAAAGTGAACGCGGCAATTACAAAAAAAAGGTAAACGGTTTTAAAGGTTTTTGCCGCAGGAACATTCATAATAGAAACGCCGGTCTATGCTAAGTAAAAAGGAAATCAAAGATATTCAAAGTTTAAGCCACAAAAAATTTAGAGACGAGTTAAATCTGTTTGTTGCTGAAGGGCCAAAAAATGTGGCCGAACTGATTGCATTGGTGCCACAGCAAATTGAGAAAGTATATGCAGTAAAATCCTGGTTAGAAACAAACCAGTTGTTGATGCAGTATATAAATTTTCTTGAAGTGAGTGATTCTGAACTGGAGCGCCTTTCGCAATTGCAAGCTCCTAACCAGGTAGTTGCCCTCATTAAAAAATTACCTGCGAAAAAGCCGGATACGCCTCCATTTACACTTTATCTTGATACCATACAAGACCCGGGAAATTTTGGAACGATTGTACGAATTGCAGATTGGTTTGGAATTAAAAACATTGTTTGTACACCAGGTTGTGCCGACCTGTATAATTTGAAAGTGGTGCAATCGACTATGGCCAGCATTGCAAGGGTGAATGTTTATTATGACGAGGGGCGTGGTTGGCTGAGGGAGCAAAATCTGCCGGTATATGCAGCAACACTGCAGGGAACTTCACTTGCAACTCATCCTAAAGTCGATAAGGGTATTTTAATTGTCGGCAATGAATCAAAAGGAATCAGTAAAGAAATTTTGCAACATGCAACAGAGCAAATCACCATACCTAAAATAGGCGAGGCAGAATCATTAAATGCCGCAGTGGCTACAGGAATCATTTTATCGCACCTTCTAAAATAATCACGCTCTCCACTCGTTGTTTAACTAAAACGTATAGCTCTTATCGGCTGTATTCTTCTTACAATGAATGATGGTATCAGCAACACTAAAGTCGAAACCACTAAAGTTCCGGCAATTACCAAGCCCACCTGCCACCAAATAATTTTTACTTCTGCCTTGTCCATATAATAAGCGTCTTCAGGCAAATGAATAAATCCAGTAGTTTGTTGTAACCATAAAAGGCCCAGACCGAGAAGAGAGCCGATAACAATACCTGTAAGAGTGATAAATGCTGAATGATTCAAAAATATTTTTTGAACCGTCCAATTCGTGGCTCCCAATGCTTTTAAAATGCCAACCATCCTCAACCTTTCCAACACCAAAATAATGAGACAGGTTATGAGATTGATGATAGCAATGATCGTCATAATAGTAATGAGAATGTTTTGATTGGTATCCTGGATATTTAACCAGTCAAAAATATTGGGATATACTTCCTCGATAGTTTTAGTGTCCCATAATTGTGGAAAATTTGTAAGGTCGAAAATTTTTGCACTTACAGCGTCCATTTTTTTGTAATCGTTCAGGAAAATCTCATAGCCACCAATTTCATTTTCTGCCCATTCATTCAACCTTCTTATTAATTTAAGATCCCCAATTGCATAAGTTTTATCATATTCTTCAATGCCGGTTTTGTAAATACCAACGATCGTTAGTTTATCAGGCCGCATACGGCCATCAGGTTTAATGAAATAAATCAACACACGATCATTTAGCTTCAAATTTAATTGTTGAGCGGTGTAAGAAGATATTACGATTTCCCTCGAGTAAGTGCTGTCGTTAAAACGTAGCCATCTGCCTTGCTTCATGAAAGACTTCATGTGCAAAGTGTCGTAGGCAGAATCCAATCCCTTCACCAGGACGCCTTCAATTTCATCAGGTGCTTTTAAAATGGCGTACTTAGTCGCAAAAGGATGAATTGATTTAACCTGTGAAATCTTGCTGATACTTTTTACAAGAGAGTCGTTTGCCTGAACTGGCTCTTCTTCAGCGATGGTTGATTTCAGTGGCTGACGGGAACCTACCCTTACATGCCCCCAAAAGCTGAAAACTTTGTTGCTCACCGTTTCCTGGAAGCCGTTGACGAATGAAAGCGTAATGATCATCACTGCAACACTGATCACAGTTGCTGTAATAGACAACCGGATAATAAACCGCGAGAACGATTTTTGCCGGTTAAATGCTATGCGGCTGGCTATGAAGGATGAAATGTTCACAAATAAATCTTTAAATCAAACGCTTTTCCTAAAACTTTCGTCTATCAGTAGTGGTGGAGCTAGAAAACAAACGTAACAGAAGGCAATTTTCTAGACCTTTCCACGTTTGACGTCTGGCGTCTCACAATCAAAAATAATTCCTCGTTGCTAAATACCTTATTTTTAAATTGATGAAACGAATTTTAATTGTTTTTGCTTGCATTTTTTCTGTTGCTTCAGTTTGTGCACAGGATTTAGTGTTGAATCCGAATATTAAAACCGTAAAATTGTATCGCACCGGTGATCAAACTTCCTTTCCCATTGTTTTTTTAAATAGCACAGAAGGCTTGGAACTTCATTTCGATGATCTTGATAACCGTGTAAAAAATTATTATTACACTTTTCAATTGTGTAATGCCGATTGGTCGCCAAGTATTTTGCATCCTTATGAGTACATTAAAGGATTTCAAAACGTGAGAATCACCAATTACCGCAATTCGTCACTCTCAACTGCACGGTATGTTCATTATCAGGCAAATGTTCCCGACCGCAGTTGCTATCCAAGCCGATCAGGTAATTATTTGCTGAAAGTTTTTTTAGATAACGATACTTCAAAGCTTGTTTTTGTAAAAAGAATGGTTGTGGGCGACAATAGGGCAAGTGTTGCTGCGCAGGTCTTGCAGCCATTTAATTCTACATTGTACCGTACAGGACAAAAAATAAACGTTGTAGTACAAACCGATAATCGCATACAGGTGATGAGTCCAAATGATCTCAAGATTGTAATTCTTCAAAACAACAATTGGCAAACTTCGGTTTATATGGATCGTCCAACAATTTATCGTGGCAATTATTATGAGTACAGCGATGAAGCTTACACAGGCTTCCCTGCAGCAAAGGAATTTCGATGGATAGATTTGCGTAGCCTGCGTCTAAAAAGTGACCGCATGCTTGACATTGATACGCACAAAGACACGACAGATGTAACTGTAATTCCGGATCCAAACCGTTCCTCTCAAATCTATGTTTACTATCGAGATTTAAATGGTAGCTATACAATTGAAACGTTGGAAAGCATCAATCCTTTTTGGCAAGGCGATTATGCAGTGGTTCATTTTAGTTATTTTCCTCCGAACAATAAGCCGTTCCCCGGCAACGATCTCTACCTGTTTGGCGAGTTCACTAATTGGGCTTCAGACACCAGCGGAAAAATGGAGTTTAATAAGGAGAGGGGTGCTTATGAAAAAACAATATTCTTAAAACAAGGTTTTTACAACTATTTATATGCTCTCAAATCTCCAAATAGCAAAAACGCTCCTGATTTTAGCCAGACTGAGGGCAATTACTATGGCACTGAAAACAGCTATATTGTTCTGGTATATTATCGTCCTTTTGGTGCAAGGGCAGACGAAGTGATTGCATATACCAGTTTGAATTCAAATTTTAGATAAGCATCTATTCTCCTGGAAGTGGATTTGGATCGGAGAGATTTTAATTTGATTTATTTTTTCGAAGAAAATTTTGTTGGTTATGGTAATCATCTGCATTACTACTATCATCGTCTGTTGTGTCACTCACTTCAGGGTTCTTTAATCATTCAGCACTGCGCAAGTTTCACAGGCAGTTATAAACTATTGGCTTTTCGGAGGGGACAAATTGAAGAATGATTGAATTGAAATGATGGAATCAATTCGTGGAATGAAAGAAAAGTCCATATTATTGTAAACTTCGAAAGTGGTGATAAGAATCACCGCACCTCAAGAGTGCGACGCAAGAAAAGCTTCATAGTAGCAATGCCGGCGGGTCATAAAACTTATCAATCATGTAAGCTATAACCTTATTTCGGTCGGTTACTACACTCGATTTCATACTTCAATTCTAAGAAAATGCCATTTTTATTGTAATTCTTTCATCAAACACAATAAAATAATTTTTTTCTTTTCATTTGAGTTTTATATTTGCGGCTCGATGACAAATAAAAGAGCATACCGTTATTTTTATTTTTACTTCTTTTTTACAGGAAGCCGGGAATGCTTTTGTTAGATTAAACAACCAAATTCTACATAAAGTGTCCCGGCCAAAAAGCCGGGATTTTTTTTGATATGGCAAAAAAGGTCTCGATACAGGGTTATGAAGGCAGTTTTCACCAAATAGCTGCCCAGGAATATTTAGGAAAGGACACACAGGTGATTCCTTGCGACACATTCAGAGAGGTAGTTAAGATCGCATCAGACGCCAAACAATCCGACGGCGGATTTATGGCCATCGAAAATTCAATTGCGGGCAGCATTCTTCCCAACTACACTTTGCTTCAAAAATCAAAATTGAAAATTGCGGGCGAAATTTATTTGCAGATCCATCAAAACCTGATGGTGAATCAGGGCGTGGCAATGGAAGATATACGTGAAGTGCATTCGCACCCGATGGCGCTGTTGCAATGCATGGATTATTTGGAAAAACATCCAACATGGAAATTGGTGGAAACAGAAGATACGGCATTAAGTGCGAAACATATTTACCAGCATCGCAGCAAACACACGGCTGTTATTGCAAGCAAGCTGGCAGCGGAACTTTTCAATCTAAAATTGATCGCTCCAAAAATCCAGTCGAATAAAAACAACTACACGAGATTTTTATTTGTTCAACCGCAGAATATTAAAAACGAAGAAGCAAATAAAGCTTCCATCAATTTTCATACAGATCATTCAAGAGGAAGTTTAGCGAGAGTGCTTACTAAAATCGCAGAAGGCGATATTAATTTAAGCAAGCTACAAAGTGTTCCTATTCCCGAACAAGAATGGAAGTACAGTTTTCATGCAGACCTGGAGTTTGACACGATTGATCAATATGAAAGAGTGATGGAAAAAATTAAACCTATTACTGAATCGTTAGCCGTTTTAGGCGTTTACAAAAAAGGAAAAACTTTTAGCTGATGAACATGGAACTGGCAAATAGATTGAACGGAATTGGCGAATATTATTTCTCCAAAAAACTCAGCGAGATTGCTGAGATGAATAAGCAGGGAGAACCAGTTATCAATTTGGGAATTGGCAGCCCTGATTTACCTCCGCATCCATCTGTGGTTGAAACCTTGCATACAGAAGCATTGAAGCCAAATGTTCACGGCTATCAAAGTTATAAAGGCGCTGAGGTGTTGAGGAAGGCTTTTAGTGATTGGTACAAAAAATGGTATGGGGTTGAATTGAATCCTGCCACAGAAATTCTTCCATTGATCGGTTCTAAGGAAGGTATCATGCACATTTGCATGACCTATTTGAATAAAGGCGATGAAGCATTAATTCCAAATCCCGGTTACCCAACGTATAGAAGTGCAGTTCAATTGGCGGGCGGAAAATGTGTTGAATATAATTTGAAAGAAGAAAATAATTGGGAGATTGATTTTGAAGAATTGCAGAAAAAGGATTTGAGCAAAGTAAAATTGATGTGGGTGAATTATCCTCAGATGCCCACAGGACAATTACCAACGAAAGAGCTGTTCGAAAAGATTGTTGCATTTGGGAAAAAGAATAATATTTTGATTGTTCACGACAATCCATACAGTTTTATTCTGAATGAAAATCCAATGAGTTTGCTCAGCGTAGATGGAGCAAAAGATGTTGTGATTGAATTAAACTCATTGAGTAAATCGCACAACATGGCCGGGTGGAGAGTGGGTGTTATTTGTGCAGCAAAAGAAAGAATAGATGAAATACTTCGTTTCAAAAGCAATATGGATAGCGGGATGTTTTTGCCTTTGCAATTAGCAGCAGCAAAAGCATTAACGCTGGAAAAGGACTGGTTTGACGAAGTAAACAAAGTTTATAAAAGCAGGAGAAATAAAGCATACGAATTTTTGGATTTGATTGGTTGTGCGTATTCAAAAGAGCAGGCAGGAATGTTTTTATGGGCTAATATTCCTGCGCAATATAAAGATGCTTATGAAGTTTGCGATGAAGTTTTGTATAAGGCAAGAGTGTTCATTACACCGGGAGGAATATTTGGTTCGGCGGGAGAAAAATATTTGCGTGTAAGTTTATGCAGCCCCGAAGAAAAATTTGATGCATCTATTGAAAGAATTAAAAAGGCTTTAAAATAAAATGAGAGTTACAGTTGTTGGTATAGGTTTGATTGGCGGTTCTTTTGCGCTGGCATTGAGAGATAAAGGCATTGCAAAACGAGTGGTTGGCGTTGAATCAAGTGAAGAACATAAAAGAAAAGCTTTGGCTTTGCGATTGGTTGAAGAAGTAAAAGATTTGGAAGAAGCGATTAAGGAATCGGATTTGATTTTTCTAGCTGTACCTGTTGATGCTGCGACGGCACTATTGCCTTCGATTTTGGACAAAGTAGATAAACAGGTGGTGATCGATGCGGGCTCAACGAAAGAAGGAATTATTGAAGCGATTAAGGGTCATCCAAAAAGAAAAAGATTTGTCGGCACGCACCCAATGTGGGGAACAGAATATAGCGGACCTGAAGCGGCGGTTCGTGGAGCATTTGAAGGAAAAGCAACTGTGATTTGCAATAAAGAAGAAAGCGATGAGGATGCGGTAGAATTGGTTGAAAACATTTATCGCCAGTTGGGAATGCACCTTGTATATATGAATGCAAAAGCTCATGATGTGCATGTGGCGTATGTGAGTCACATTTCACACATCACTTCATTTGCCCTGGCAAATACGGTTCTGGAAAAAGAAAGGGAAGAGGATGCGATCTTTGAACTGGCAAGTGGAGGTTTTGAGAGCACAGTTCGTTTGGCAAAGAGTAACCCGATAACGTGGGCTTCCATCTTTATGCAGAACAAGGAAAATGTCCTTGATGTTTTGAATGAACACATCAGCCAGTTGAGAAAGTTTAAGGCTTGTTTGGAGAAAGAGAATTATGAGTATTTGGAAGAGTTGATGGTGAATGCAAATAAGATTAAACGAATTATTAAATGATGACTTGATAGCTATTGTGAGCGTCGAAAGTGATGACAAGAATTATTGAACGCACAAGAGTGCGACGCAACAGAAGATCAATAGTAGCAATGCAGGTAGGTAAATAAAAATTAAACATTAAATAGAACGAGACATACAATCAGTAATGAATTTTGTCTCGAAAAAAATAACAAGCAATAAAATCATAACAACCACTCAAAACGAAAATTATGCAAGCAACAGAAACTGTGAAAAACGCTGCACAACAAGCATGGCAAAAACGACCCCTCATCATTTCGGGACCATGCAGTGCGGAAACCGAAGAACAGGTAATTGAAACAGCTCAACGCTTAGCTGCAACTGGTAAAGTAGATATGTTACGTGCAGGCATCTGGAAACCACGTACACGCCCCGGAACATTTGAAGGTGTGGGAACAAAGGGCCTGGCATGGCTGCAACAGGCAAAAAAAATAACCGGTCTGCCATTGACCGTTGAAGTTGCAACCGGCAAACAGGTTGAAGATGCTTTGCATTTTGATATCGATGTGTTGTGGATTGGTGCAAGAACAACTGTGAATCCGTTCAGCGTTCAGGAAGTTGCTGATGCTTTACGTGGATCAAATGTTCCTGTGTTGATCAAAAATCCGATCAATCCTGATTTGGAATTATGGATGGGTGCCGTGGAAAGGATTGCAAAAGTTGGTGTGAAAGATATTGGATTGATTCATCGTGGATTTTCTTCTTATGGAAATACAGAGTATCGCAATGCACCGATGTGGCATTTGGCAATTGAAATGAAACGTCGTAATCCTGAGTTGTTGATGATCAATGATCCTTCTCACATTTGTGGTCGTCGCGATATTTTGTTGGAAGTTGCACAAAAAGCAATTGACCTTGACTATGATGGATTGATGATTGAATCGCATATTGATCCTGATAAAGCATGGAGCGATGCGAAGCAACAAATTACTCCTGAGGTTTTAGGAGAAATGTTGAACACAATTGTTTGGAGAAGGGAAGATGTGGCATCGGAAGAGTTTCATCAGGCATTGGAAAAATTGCGTCACCAGATCAATCATTTGGATGATGAACTGATGCAGATTTTAGGTCAGCGTATGAAGATCGCTGAAAAGATTGCGGTGTACAAAAAAGAGAATAACATTACGATTTTACAAACCAATCGTTGGAATGAAATCTTGAACAGGGCTTGCCAACGTGCAGAGAAACTTGGACTGAGCAAAGAATTCATCACTAAATATTTTGACGCCGTTCACATGGAAAGCATCAGCCACCAAACTAAAATTTTCAATAGTTAATGCATAAGAAAGTTTTTCGTTTCAGCAATAGTTCAGTTGATTATTATTTCGAAGGAAGGATTTCGCAAATAAAGGAAGTTGTTGGTTCGGCTAAAACCATTTTTGTAACGGATGAAAATGTTTTTGCTGCGCATGAAAAACAATTCAAGAACAAAAGCACCATTGTATTAAAAGCAGGAGAGGAGCATAAAAATCAATCAACTGTTGATTCAGTGATTAAGCAGTTGATTGAAATGGAAGCTGACCGCAAAACTGTTTTGGTTGGTGTTGGTGGTGGAGTGGTTACCGATATCACCGGATATGTTGCCTCGATTTACATGAGAGGAATTCCGTTTGGATTTATTCCAACAAGTTTGCTCGCCATGGTGGATGCCTCAATAGGAGGAAAGAATGGAATTGATGTAGGTGTTTACAAAAACATGGTCGGTATCATACGACAGCCTTCTTTTCTTTTGTTTGATCCTTTGCTTTTGCAAACACTTCCCGATAGCGAATGGAGAAATGGTTTTGCTGAGATCATCAAACATGCATCGATAAGAGATTCAGCTATGTTCAAGCAACTGCAACAAAATGATCTCGGTTTTTATCAAAAGAAGAAAAAAGATCTGCATACATTAATTCAGCGGAATGCTTTATTGAAAACAAAAGTTGTTCAGCAGGATGAATTTGAAAAAGGTGACCGTAAGCTTTTGAATTTTGGTCACACACTTGGCCATGCATTGGAGAATCAGTATGATTTTTCGCATGGACAAGCGATTTCAATTGGAATGGCTTATGCGTCCAAGCTTTCTCAAAAGTTTTCAGGTTTTAAAAATGTTGAAAAGGTTGTCGACTTACTAACTCAATATGGTCTTCCGACTTTCACCGAATTCGACAAAGACAAAGTGATCAATGTGCTGAAGATGGATAAAAAGAAGTCGAAAGACAGCATCAATTTTATTCTACTAGAAAAAATTGGTAAGGCTTTTATCAAAGAAATTTCAATTAAAGAACTCTACGAAAATTTATAATGCAGGCGATCGTACAACCAGCTAAACTTTCCGGAACCATTACCGCGCCAACTTCTAAAAGTGCTATGCAAAGAGCTTGCGCAGCTGCCTTGTTGAAAGGAGGTAAAACAGTTTTGCATAATCCCGGAGTTTCGGATGATGATAAAGCGGCTTTGGATATTATTCAACAATTAGGAGCGAAGGTTGAAGGGAAAGACGATGATATAATTATTACGAGCAATGGTGTTCATGCTGTTTCAAATGAAATCAATTGTGGAGAAAGCGGCTTGTCTGTAAGGATGTTCACTTCCATTGCTGCACTAAGTGACAAAGAAATTATGATCAATGGGAGAGGTAGTTTAGTAAAGAGACCTCTTTCTTTTTTTAATGAAGTGCTTCCCCAATTGGATGTTCAGTGTGAAAGCAATAACGGATTGCTTCCATTGAAAATAAAAGGACCATTGCAACCCAAGAACAATGAAGTGGATGGAAGTTTATCGTCGCAGTTTCTTACAGGATTATTATTTGCTTATTCTGCTGCGAATGCAAGCGATGTTGCAATCAAAGTAAATAATCTGAATAGCAAGCCTTACATCGATCTTACTTTAAAACTAATGGCTGATTTTGGATTAAAAACTCCTGAAAACAAAAATTATGAGGAGTTTTATTTTCCAAAGAAATCAACTGCAGAATTCAGCCACGATAATTTCAATTACACCGTTGAAGCAGATTGGAGTGGGGCCGCGTTTTTGTTAGTGGCAGGAGCTATTTCAGGAAATATTATTGTGAAAGGATTAGATGTTTTCTCTGCCCAAGCAGACAAGGCAATTTTGCAGGCATTGATACAAAGTGAAACCAACATCAGTGTTACCGGAGATCAAATTGAAATAAGAGAAAGTAAGTTGAAGGCATTTCATTTTAATGCTACTGATTGCCCTGATTTATTTCCTCCGTTAGTGGCATTAGCTTCTTACTGCGAAGGCACTTCTGTAATTGAAGGCGTTCACCGCCTCACACACAAAGAAAGCAACAGAGCATTGACCTTGCAGGAAGAATTTGGAAAGATGGGAATTAAAATTTCTTTCCAGGATGATTTAATGCTGATAAAAGGTGGAACAGGAGTGAAGAATGCAAAAGTAAGTTCACGTCACGATCATCGCATTGCAATGGCTTGTGCGGTCGCTGCGTTGAAAGCAGATGGAGAAGTTGTTATTAATGATGCGCAAGCAGTCAATAAATCTTATCCTCAATTTTGGGCGCATCTTCAAAAACTAAATGCAGCAGTAACTTTAAACCATAATTAAGTACATGAATTCCTTTGGACGAATTTTTAGAGTAACAATATTTGGTGAATCGCACGGACCAATGGTTGGAATTTCCATTGATGGCTGTCCTGCAGGATTATCATTGAGCGAGGATGATTTTACAATTGATATGGAAAGAAGAAAGGGTGGCTTGCAAAAAGGAACTACACCTAGAAAAGAAGATGATAAGCCAATTTTTATCACTGGTTATTTCAATGGTAAGACAACAGGTGCTCCACTTACAATTTTGTTTGAGAACAAAAACACACGGTCAGGTGATTACGATAAAATAAAATCAATTCCTCGTCCCGGCCACGCAGATTTTGTTGCCCATGAAAAGTTTGGTAAGAATGAAGACTATCGCGGTGGGGGACATTTTAGCGGAAGGCTCACTGTTTGTTTGGTTGCAGCCGGAGTGGTTGCAAAGAAACTTTTAGAAAGTATTTCTGTTGAAGCGACGATTACTGAGGTTGGTGGAGAGAAAGACGTTGAAGCCGGTTTGCAAAAAGCTATTGACGCAAAAGATTCTGTTGGCGGCATTGTTGAATGTACTGTGAAGGGTTTGCCTGTCGGTTTAGGTGAACCTTTTTTTGATTCTGTTGAATCTGTAATCAGTCATGCAGTGTTTGCAATTCCTGCAATAAAAGGAATTGAATTCGGCGCAGGATTCAGGGGTGCAAGAATGTTTGGTAGCGATCATAATGATTTGATCATGGATGCTTCCGGAAAAACAGGAACAAATCACGCAGGGGGTGTGGTTGGTGGCATCAGTAATGGAAATGACTTGGTTTTTCGGGTTGTGGTAAAACCAACTTCTTCTACACCTAAAGAACAAGAGTCATGGAACTGGGAAACAGAGCAGGTTGAAAAGTTCTCTGTAAAAGGTAGACATGATCTTTGCATAGCGCTGCGTGTACCACCTGTTTTGGAGGCAGTAACGGCAATTACCTTAGCAGATTTGATGTTGTTAGAACAAAAAATAAAAAGAGTTATCTGATGCATCAACATATTATCAACGCATCCATTCAACTTGTTCCGATTGTTCAGGACCGCCATCCTTACGAGTGGGTGGATGAAGCAATAGAAGTTATCAAGTCTTCAGGAATAAAATGCGAGGTTGGACCTTTTGCAACGGTTGTTGAAGGGAAGTATGAAGAAATAATGGAAGTTATTCGTCAAGTCAATGAGCATCTTCAAAAAAGAAATTGTACGGAATGGATAACGAGTGTCCAAATTCAAATCAGGAGTAATGGTGATATTACTGCTAATGAAAAAACCGAAAAACATCAGTGAGAATATTTCTTCAGCTTTTTGAAATCAATGTCAAGCACTTCGTAATTCCTGTCATTAGGCCAACTGTAATGCCACCACTCGGTTTCTAAAGCTTTGAAACCGTATTGTTCCATTGCTTCCCTTAATAATTTTCTATTCGCTAAAACATCTTCAGGCAAATTTTTAAAACTATGATGTGCTGAATCAGTAAAATTATCGAAGGCCGTTCCCATATTCAATTCTCTTGCATCTTTTAGATTCACTACCGTAAGATCAACCGCTAATCCACGATTATGTCCAGAACCTTTTGAAGGATCGGCAACATAACGATCATCGTGAATTAAATCCCACATTTTTTTAGTGACTGCATACGGCCTGTACGCATCAAATATTTTTAGACCATATCCTTTTTGATTCAACCCATATTCAACCTGCTGCAAAGCTTTGGCAACAGCCAATCGCAAAAAGGTTTTCTTACCGCTTTCATAAAGTTTTGTGTGCGTGAAATTGCTTGCGATGGCATATCTTAAATCATAAATGATATTGGGAATTAATGTTTTTAATTCTATCATTTGCTGCGTGCTATCGGCCTGTATCTGCTGTTGGTAAGTAGCGGGTTTGCTAACAGGTTTCACCTGCGCAAAGGCCGCTGTGTATAACTGAATGTTAGCAATTACAAAAACTCTGCAAATAATTTTTATTTTGTATGAAAATTGCATAGGACCGACATGCTTATTAAAGCCGTGAAAAACTACAATTTAATCTCTTTTACACTATTCCTTTTTTCAATATTTACTATTGGAGCCTTTTACTCCTGCAAGGAAAAAGCCAGGGACATTACCAAAACAGAAATAGTAAAACAGCCTGAGGAGATCAATGCCACTGCCGAAGACGTCATTAAAAGCACATTAGAAGAAATTGCCGAAAACAGCAAGGCGCTGCCCGATTCTTTTCGCATAAAAAATGCACTTGTGCTGCAAGATATTTACAGCGATAATTTGTATGCGCCGCTATGGTCATCAAATGGCACCTTCAACCGCAACGGCGATTCATTGTTCTCACTGATTGGACATTCGAAAGAATATGGTCTGTTTCCTGAAGATTATTATTATTCAAGGCTTGCCGGCGTTAGGATGCAATTGTCTGATACATCAAAGGCAGTAAAGTTAAACGCTTCACTTTGGGCGTATAGCGATCTTCTTTTATCATCTGCATTTGTTCAAATTGTTAAAGACCTCAAAATTGGAAGACTACTGCCAGACAGTGTTGTTTCCAAAGATTCAACATTAACGTCTGCATTTTTTGGTGAGCAGTTAAAATCCTTTCAACAAAGAAAGGACAGTGTATTTGAACGTTTGGAACCTAAAGATTCGGGCTATCTGAAACTGAGATTAGCATTAGATAGTTTTCTTAAGAAAGCAAAATTTAAAAACTACACTTTTGTTTCTACTGAAGATAGTACCCGGATCCCAGCGCTTGTACTCAAAAGAATAAGCGAAGAAGACTCGACGGTGTCGTTTGTCGAAACACCTGATTCTTTCGAGGTTGTGGCAGCTGTAAAAAGATATCAAAAGAAGAATGAGATCAAGCCCGATGGCAAATTAGGTGCTGCTTTAATTGACAGGCTCAATAATTCTGATAAGGAGAAATTCATCCGTATTACAATTAATCTGGATCGGTACAAACTGCTGCCAGCTATGCCGGAACAATACATCTTCGTAAATATTCCAAGTTTCTACCTGCGGTTAATGCAAGATGATACGCTTGTTCTGAAATCGAGAGTTGTGGTTGGTAAGCCAACTACAAGAACGCCCATTATTACAAGTGCAATCAATAATATGATCACTTATCC
>DATMIF010000018.1:0-171922 GCA_035554655.1 Flavisolibacter sp. | reverse complement strand
CAGGAAGGCTGTGTTATTCATTTTTTTTAGATTGCCGGCATTAATCAACCCTTTTGTTTCCGGAGTTAAGGGACAATGCAGACTAACTACATCGGACATGCGAAGAAGATCATTAAGGGGTTTCCAGGTAAAATTTTTTCGCCATGACTGGTCTGTTTCAGTCCTGCTGGTCGCAACAATACGCATATCAAAAGCCGTGGCGATATCAGCAACTTTTTGACCAATATCACCAAAGCCAATGATACCCATTACTTTACCCTTAAGCTCGATTAATGGATAATTCCAAAAACACCAGTCCCTTGAAGTAGACCAGTCGCCATTACTTACGGCATCTGCGTGACGTTGCGCATGCATACAAAGTTCCAGCAGCAAGGCAAACGTCATCTGCGCTACCGATGATGTTCCATAACCTGGAGTATTACTCACGATAACACCATTTCTGTGAGCTGCTTCGGTATCGATTACATTATATCCGGTTGCCAGCACACCGATATATTTTAAAGTTGGCAGTTGATTGAGCATTTGTTTATCCAACGGTGTTTTATTTGTGAGCAGAACCTCTGCTCCCTCTGAGCGTTCTAAAATTTTTTCTTTAGGTGTCCGCTCATAAACTGTAAGTTCGCCGAAAGCTTCTATGCCGGCCCAGGACAGATCACCTGGATTTAATGTATACCCATCTAAAACAACGATTCGCATAGTATCTTTTTTAAAGCAAAAGTTTATCCGATCTCAATCAAACTCGCTTTTTTGATTTCTTTTTTTGTGATTTTAAACACAACAAAAACAAGTAGCATCAGTATCACAGCTAAAAACAACAAATAAAAATAGCCATTCGTAAGATCAGGACGAGGTGGTGCATTTTGACTGTTTTGTATCTGGTAAACAGGCGTCATCCATTTCAATACATATGCTTGCACAATAGTGATAAAGCAAATTATGATTAAAAGAAAAAAGCTGTGTTTAATAGTGAAGCGGAACAACGATGACTCATGACCAATAAGATTGCCGGCAGCCGCTGCTACTGCAATAGATTGGGGCGAGATCATTTTTCCAACAACACCTCCGGATACATTTGATGCCACCGTTACTACCGGATCAACACCAATTGAACTGGCAGTGGTAAACTGAAGTTTTCCAAACAGGGCGTTAGACGAAGTGTCAGAACCCGTAATAAAAACCCCAAGCCAACCGAGTACAGGTGCAAAAAAAGGAAAGAGCACACCGGTATTTGCAAGAACACTTGCCATGGTATTGGAAATTCCCGAGTTATTCAAAACATAGGCAAATCCAAGGATAGACATCACCGTTACTATCGGAAATCTTAACTGTCGAACTGTATCTGCGAAAATTTTTAACCCGGCGCGAAAACTAATGCCAATCAAAGGAAGCGAAATCAAACAGGATATAAGAATAGCAGTACCCGCAGCCGTCAAATAATTAAATTTAAAAACCTGGGGCAACAAACTTCCATCCTGTAATTTAATCTCGTTGTGAAGCCCGGGAACTTTAAATTGAACCAGGCCCGCGGCATTGAGAGTATCCTTTATTGGTTGCATCCCCCATGCAATGACCATTATCGTTAGAATGATAAATGGACTCCATGCTTTTAAAATCTGGCCACCCGTGTAGGTTTCATTGAACATTGACGGCTCAGATTCTTCTTTGAACCTCCAAACATTTTTGGGCTTCCAGAATTTTAGAAAAATAATCAGGCTGACAATGGAACCTACGCCGGCTAATACATCGGGCAGCATAGGACTGATGTAATTGGAAGAAAACCATTGTAATAATGCAAAAGAGAATCCCGAAACAAGAATGGCTGGCCAAACCTGGATCGATCTTCGAAAACCACAAAGAATGGTAGTGAGATAAAGGGGAAGCATCAGGGAAAGGAAAGGCAGGGTTCTTCCCACCATTTTGGAAATTGCCATTTCTGGTATGCCGGATACCTGAGAAGCCACAGAGATCGGGATACCAATCGATCCAAAAGCTACCGGTGCGGTATTGGCAATCAGGCAAAGACCTGCTGCATATAATGGATTAAATCCCAGGCCAACCAGCATCGCAGCGGTAATCGCTACCGGGGCTCCGAAGCCAGCCATACCTTCCAGGAAAGACCCGAATGAAAAAGCAATCAGCAAGACCTGAAGTCTCCGGTCAGAGGTTATCGAAGCCATAAAATGCTTGATGATTTCAAGCTGTCCGCTGCGAACAGTAATGTTAAACAAAAAAAGTGCAGTAATCACAATCCAGCAAATTGGAAACAAGCCATACAAAGCACCGTGTAAAGAGGAAAGAATGGCAAGTTTTACAGGCATCCTGTAAAAGACAACAGCAGTCAGCATTGCAATGAACATACTCGACAAACTTGCCTGGTAGCCCTTCATTTTTTTTACGATCAGTGCCCAGAATATGAAAGCTATGGGAACGAATGCTACCGTCGCAGAAAACCAGATATTACCGAGTGGATTGATAAGTTGTACCCAAGACATATATGAACGATTCAGATTAACTTTTATAAAGAGCAGCTACTTCAAAATCTTCAATCGAAGGAATGGTAAATTCAATAGTATTTCCCGCTTGCTTAAATGGAACCAAAGTTCCCTTCCTTAATAATTCAACTTTTGTAATTCTGGAATTCAAAGGCAATTCCATTGAAACTTTTTGCTCGCCTATCCTGTAGTATTTTCTTAAAGAAGGTCTGCTCATATTGGGGTTGTTATAATTCAGCACATGTATGGCAAAACCTGGCTTGGTTTCCCAGGCAAAAACTTCGGCAGTTCCTTCACCCTGTACTTTTACACCTGTCTCCCCTTTCATCATCCACTTTACTGACTGTTGAAACAGCTTACTTAAATCTGTGCTTCCCCTTAGCCAAATGTTTTTATCAATATCGGTTGGAAAATAAACAAGACGGCTTTTGCCTTTTTCCCTGATCACCATCGCAGGATTGTCACTGTGTTGCCCCTCATAAGACAGCTCCTTTCGAGGATGTGCATAAACCATTTCAGGTATTCCGTTCGGATAAGGCGGAACCACAGTTAACAGGTGTTTGCCAGGCGCACTGACCGGAACATAATATTCACCTCCAGGTAGCCTGTCCGTGTCGCCAAAACCATTTAATATTTCATGTCTCGAGTCTATATTGGCATAAAATATCTGCCCTTTTGGTCCCTGGTAACCCGGCTTTAAATGTATATCAAAAATATTTGCAAGGACATACTCACTGCGGGCGTTACCCCATTCATCATATAATCCTGTTTCGAATGTGGCCAGTATTGACCCTCCATTTTGAACATAACGTTTAAGATTATCCGATTGGGTATCGCTCAGTAAAGCGGTATTCGGCATAATCAATCCATCGTACCGGGAAAGCGTTTCAAGATCTAAATCATTTTCATGTACAAGATCAAAAGGGATTCTTGCTTCTACCAATGCATAGTACACGCCCTGCAAATAATCACTTGGGTTACCCCGGAGGTTTGGATTTACCACCTCCCCTCCATATCCACCCGGTACCGGGCCGGGTGCTTTGTAATATTCATTTAGTTTTTGTGAGAAAACAACGGCTATTCGTGACAGTGATCTTTTGTTAAAAAAGTGCTTTTCGTTTTTTTCCAGCCATTGGTAATACTTGCGCCCTGTTTCACGCCACCTTTTGTCGGGTAGTTCGCCTCCGAGATATACCAGCCACGGAATCATTCCACTCGCAGTTGTCTGAGCCATCCAAAGTGTCGTCTCTTCATCTGAATTACTACTATGCCTCCAGGGACCTGTTTTCACAGCAACCACATTGGTAACAGGCTTTCCTTTCATAACAGCCAAAGCAACTTTTCCCTGTTGTGAGCAATCCCATATTGCAGTTGTACCACCACGGCCCTGGTGATCTGTTGTAATCCAGCTGGCAAGTCCGCCAATTTTCTGCAGGTCCTGCACAGCATGAATGCCCCCATCAATGTTCACATTGTAAACTTTATTTCCACCGACTTGCTTCACAGTCTGGTTGATCAGACTAATAGTATCTAAAGTCCTCTCCAGGTATTTTTCAGTAATCTGCTTTTGATCGAGATTACCCAGCTTTTTACAATTTTCACAGGAACACAAATAAGCCCTGTCAACCTGTGGCCAGCTGTTGGTAAAAAAACCGTCGACCTCATACATTGAGGCCAGCTCTTTTATAATCTTAGGTACTTGATCATTACGATAATTAGAAAAAAGACAACTCCGGTAAACCCATGGTGTTTCTGAGTGCTCCCTTGGACTACCATCAGGGTTGCGCTCGAACCATTCAGGCCTGAGTTTGAAAATATCCTTATGCAAATAATTCGTTTCTATCCTCGCTAAAACCCGGATATTTCTTTTTTTCAGCGCTTTTAAATAGTCTCCGAACAGATCCCGGTTATCGAGAAACTGGCTTTTATAATGGTCGGCTATTTTAGTGGGATACATCGCAATAAACCCTCCGCCCGTTAATATCATGGCATGGACCTTCAGGTCCGCCCAATAGTCAACCCACGAATCAATATCTAAGTTCCTCGGATCATATTCGTTAAAATTATGCTGCCCTACTCTGCGCATTTGCAAATACCATTGGTCATCGTCATTACTGATAGCATGAAATACAGACATTGGCTTTTTCAAAAATATACCGGCACTCGCTAAAGTAGAGTTGGTTAGGAAGTCTCGACGTGTTATAGACATAGTTTGATTATTTTGTGATTCTTTTATTTTGTATCAATAAATCGTTTGTCTTAGTAACCTGTTCAAAACAAGGGAGGTCACCTGATGGACATTAAAAGGTTATCACGAGCCACACTTCCATGCTATATGAGAGAAGAACATAGAATAACAGTTTGAACATGAGAGCAAAATCACTCTTGTCTTTTTAATGCATCGCACTCAGCATATCAACCTCCACCCTTTGTCATTTTACTCCCTTGCGAACAATCAAACAGAATGCTTATTAAATAAGGATGGCAGACGCTCAATTTAAAAAAGCAAACTTGAACCACCCTGTAGATTGCTTGTTTGAGAAAATTCTTTCACTTTAGTCCTTACCACCTTATCTTCTGATAAGTTGGTAAGGATGAAACTATTTAAATAACTTATTGTGCATTAATTCAGTTCACCTGAACCGAATTGACAATCGTTCTTTTTTCATAGAAAAATTAAATATCATTCTTTAGCCCAGATCGATTTTAGTCTGTACACTTCCATTTTCTTTACCAGAGCCTTGCGTTCACCTCCCCGGCCCCGAACATAGGCCTGGATACTGTTGGCTTTTGGTCGATCGAATGGGGCAACGTAGTAGATCTCGCCATCATTGATATATACTTCTAAAATATTTTTGTCAACGATAGCTTCTATCTTAAAGATTTCGGAACCTGGCTTTACATATTCATAACTTGTGCGGGTTGTGCCGGAGTTTGCAAAAAATACACCGAGTAGATCATTGTATTCTATTTCATAGCCCTGTATATTCAAGCCAAACTGGTTCGCGTCGCCCTTTTCAATTTCAGCTACCACATGAAGCGCACAACTATCGACGGCAAAGTTTAAGGGCTGGTTTGGAAAGATCAATTTATCGACCTGTGTTTGTCCATTATCATGAAGCTCATTAATTTCTGGTATCGGAGTCGGACATAACCTCAGGCCATCAAAACTTTTTTTCAATCTAAGTTCAGTAGGAAATAACATCACCTGGTTAAAGGGTGCACCCGGTGCAGCTATACCCCTGCCCCATCCAACCTGGATTCTCCTGTTTTTAGGCTCGTTGTTGAAAGTTTGCGCTGCATAAAAATATCCCCCTCCGTAATCGTATTTCTTCAGGTTTTGTTCAATTGTAAAATTCTTTCCATCAAAATCGCCTATTATATACCTGCCTGACGCATCATACATCACCCATTTTTTCTGTCCCCCACCACCTTCAACAGGCAGCTCAAAAAGGTCAGGGCATTCGAAAAAACCGCTTACTCCTGACTGGTAGGCCCAGGTTTTTAAATCCGGGGAAGTGAAGATCAGGTTCTGATTTATGAAAGCATCCATCCCATTGGACATTTTTTTTGTCCTTTCCTGGTCCCAAACCACCATCACCCAATGATTACCCGGAGCGTACCAGAAAACCCTGGGATCCCTGCCCCGGTGCTTTAGAATTGGATTGCCTTGATAATCGATAAATGTTTTGCCATTATCATAACTTATTTTCAGGCACTCACCCCGTCCCGTACTCGTGTACATTGCAATCAACGGGTCTATCCCGTTTTTTCGGAAACCAGATGTGTTTTTGACATCGACTACAGCACTTCCGGAAAAAGCAGCATCACGATCCCCCATGGGATAAATCGCTTCTGACATTTGCGTCCAATGTATAAGATCGGAACTGACTGCATGTCCCCAATGCATGTTACCCCAAGCCCAACCATATGGGTTGTGCTGAAAAAACATGTGATATTGACCACCATAATAGATTAACCCGTTGGGATCATTAATCCATCCTCTTTGCGAAGAGAAATGCACCTGGGGCCGCAATTTTTCCGAATATAAACTATCCTGACCTGGAAATTTGAAATCCGCATAAACCATCGTAAGTCCTCTAATCGGATCTTCCATAACTTCCTTTTTTACTACAGTTGCTGTCTGCGTAGTATTGTTAATACCAAAGGAATTGGAAGCTGATATTTCAAGAGTTAATGTTTTTCCCTGGTAAGGCGTTACATCAAAATACACCCAGTAATCAGGTTCAGAAGTTGCTAGCTTAATTGTAAATTGATCAATCACTTTTCCGTCGAGTGAAATTTTGGTACGAGTCTGCCTGTTTGTTTCTGTTACAGGGAAGTTCAGGTATATCTGTCCCTTCATTATTTTGATTTGCCGCACTGAATCCCTTATGGTCATTTGTGAATGTGCCTGCTGCAGGCATATACATAAAAGAAAAAGAAAGCAGGGGAACTTCATTTTTAAAAGTTTTACTTTAATGATTAGCGAATGATATTTTTATTTTCTTACTGATCCAGTTTCAAATTGTTATTAATTAGAGATGCTTCTTTTCGATCCTACTATTAGCCGGAATTAAGGGTAGCCGAATACTTCATCAAAAGCCACCCTACTTGATTGCTATATGAGAAATCAACAAAAAATATGGGTGGCAGATGTTCGACCTGAAAAAGTAATCATGAACCACCCACTCGATTGCTTTGCTTGAGACTGCTATAATGCAAACCTTTCTAAATTATTTCCAAATAGTACTTAGTTTATTATATAGTATTGATTGAATTTTAAAACCATTCGATGACGATTGTATGCTGATATCAGAGTAGGGGGCGTTCGGGAAAAAGATTTCCGTCATTACTGAAAGTCCGCCATCTGCAAATAACTCAATCGATGCGTCGTCGACAATTATTGTGAGATCCCATTTCGTTTTTTGTGATAATCGCGGGGCCGTATGCTTTTTCGCAAAATCTTTATGGAAATCAGTCTTGCCGGAGTTTGTTCTGTCAATAAAATACTGGTTCGCGGTTTTATCGTATCCGATCAAAAGTTTTTCTCCCAGAGCATTGGAAAGTGTGATTGTAAACGATTCCAGTTCACTACCGGTTAGTCCTATTTGTGATGGGCCTGAAAGTTTACCTATTCTGGAGGATAAATCAAGGTGGGCAGCCGAAATATCTTTCAGCGTAAATCCCTTACCATAAATTGTCTTTAATTCAGGTATTGGTGTTGATGTCACAAAAAAGTTTTCGCCAACTTTTTTCAGCGCCAAATTTCGAGGTACTGTCATCGCGCTGCGCCATTTTTCGGTAGGAACAAGTCTCGCGTAGAGCCAGTTGCTCATCCAGCCCAAAAATATTTTTCGCACCCCGGTATTTGACCAGGTAACGCCGGCATAATCATCAGGCCCATAATCGACCCATCTGGTATCGGTGTTATAAGGGGTAAACATCTTGCCATCAAATTGTCCTACAAAATATTGAGTGGCAGAACCGCCATTTGGACCTCCAGGATTAACACTAACTGTCAGCACCCAATACTTCTTGCCTTCATAAGGTATGGTGAAAAGTTCCGGACATTCCCAAACTCCCCCATGTGCCCCAAGTTTCTCCCCGAATTCACTTTCTTTTGTCCATGCCTTCAGATCTTTTGATGAGAAAAAAGTGACACGATCTTTTGTGGCAAGGGTCATAATCCATTTTTTCTGAGAGTCTAACCAACTAACCTTAGGATCCCTGAAATCCCTTATTCCAGGGTTTTTCAATACAGGGTTTCCTGCATATTTTGCCCAGGTCTTTCCTTCGTCTAAGCTATATGCGATACTTTGCGTCTGGTAATCGTTTCTTCTTTCTTTTTCCCCTTTTGGATCATGACTTGTAAATATTGCAACGAGTGGCACTTTCCCATTTTTACCAAACCCGGAAGTATTATTAACATCCACAACAGCGCTTCCTGAAAAAATATAACCAAGACTGTCTGGATACAAGGCTATCGGTTGTTCTTTCCAGTGCACAAGATCTTTGCTGGTAGCATGCCCCCAGTGCATTGGCCCCCAAACATTTCCTCCTGGATAATACTGAAAAAATAAATGGTAGGTGCCATTATGATAAACCATTCCATTAGGGTCATTCATCCAATGCTCTTTCGGTGAAAAATGTATCTGTGGCCTGTAAGGCTCACTATAATAACCTTGCTCACCGGTTTGGCTATACACATTCACATTTGACAAAAGCAAAACCATTATTGCTATGTTCTTTATTTTGATCATCTTAAATTTTTGTTTCAATTTTTTGTTTTTCACACTTTACTTTTCCCCTTAAAAACCCAATCCTTAAATTGCCTATTTTGTAAGCTGGATTTTTTTCTTGCATACTTTTCATTGCACGGCTCTTAATAATAAATTGATTTCATTTCCCAAACCTGGATTGACTTCACTTTGGCATTCCCGTTTTCAGCCCATATCTGTAATCCTTTTGACGTTTCCAAACTTGGATAGGTCCATGTTGTTATCGTCTTTAGATCGTTAGCATAAGCCTGTACAAGTGCTTTGTCAATGAAGATGTGTAGTTTGAGGCTCTCGCCTTTCAGGTCAAAGTGTTGAATTAAATCAGCCCTTTTATCAGTTCCTGAGAGAGGATCACGCGGACCTCTGAAACCAGAAGCCCTCAATGAAGTTTTTGAAAGATCAGCTCTTAATTTTTTATTGACTGCATCATACAGAAGAATTGTCTCTTCCTTGTCATCGGGTGACTTACGAATCTTAATTCCATATTTATCAGCAGACGATTCCATCTCTAGAATAATTTCAAGCATATCACCCTGAACATTTTTTAGCGCTTCATTTGCCTCGGGAAGTGTCATGTTGGACAATGATATAAGCTCCTTTTTTCGGAGACTTTGCAACTCCTCGATCGGTTTTACACCCAACTTTCCTTCTTTATTTAAAAAAATGTGCGTGGGAAAACTCGCATTTCCCGACCATCCGGGACCGTTGCCACCCGCGGTAATAGTAAAAATTAAAACCCTGCCGGTTTTAGGATCTACCATCCCACTTGGGCCAATGAATGTCCTTATGCCATAATCCCAGTACTGGGGTTCTTCGTCATCGGGAATAAATTTGCCATTCTTTTTGTCGAAGCGGCCAAGCCAATAATAAACTTCGACATTTTGTTTTAGCCCTTTGGGGCTAACAATCATCACATACTTGGTCTCTCCGTTTTCATATTTACCTATCGGCAGGAATACAGGCAACTCCCAAATACTTCCGAGGAACGGATACTTTTCATAGTTAGAGAGATAAAATGGTCCTCTTAATTTCCATTTTTTAAAATCGTCGGATTCATAGAACCATGCAGTTCCTCCCTTGTTCTGAATCCCGGAACCGACGAGCAAATACCATTTATTGTCTTCCTTATCTTTCCATGCAAATGGATCGCGAAACTCACCGATCAGCCCCTGGTCATCCCCCTGAACGATTAACGGTTTACTGTCTTTTACCCACTCAGACAGATTGGGATCCTTTGGATCTTTTGGGAAAGCAAGTGCAACTCCCTGATTTTTTACCTTGCTCCAATTACCAAACGTGTAGAAATAGACGGGAACTCCTTTGTCATCAAAAGTTGCACTGCCAGACCATATCCCATCTGGAGACACGGAATCATTTCCGGGGAATATAGCCTCGGGAACATCATACCAATGCACCAGGTCATCACTTGCCCAATGTCCCCAATGAATCTGGTGCCAGTAAGGACCTGTTGGGTTGTGTTGATAGGTTAAATGATATTTCCCATTATAATAAAAAGGAGCATGTGGTTCATTCATCCAGTGACCGGGAGGGATTGCGTGATATTGCGGACGGTTTGGATCGTCTTTATAGGGAGCCCTGTCAAGTTTGATTTCTGCATATGAAATCGCTGGAACCGTATTTTTATGCATCGCAATATAAGACCGGTATGATGCGCCAATTTCATCTTTAGTTAAGGTCCTATCATATATTTTTAATTCATCCAGTAAACCGTTATACATATTCAATTCTATATTTGACCTGGCATTCAACTTTACCGGTTGATTATGCTTACCAATAATCAATGGCTCGTCTGCGGGCTTGATTGGCAAATTTTGAGAGAGGGTTTTATGCGAAATTTCTTTCCCATTCAAATAAAGAGTTGCCGTGGCAGTGGAGGCATCGTAAGTCGCTACTAAATAAGACCACTGACGACGTGGTATCAGGTGATTTTCATCCCATACCTCAATCCACTGATCCCCGTTTCCAACCTGGAACGACCATCGTCCATGTCTGAACATTCCAAGCGCAAAACCGGTTTTCTCAGCAATATTTTGCTGATTGACTATTGCGGAGAGCCTGTTACTATCCCCATGTTCAAAGGCCCTGGGAGCTACCCAAACACTGATGGTAATTGCTTTTGTGGGAGTGGCAAATTTATCCGCAGGGCGGGCAATCCAATTTGAGAATCCATCAAAATCCAGGGCAGAATTGTAGATCCCGTTTCTCCTGATCGGATCACTCGGGTATTTTGTATCATTAAATATATAATGAATCGAATCTACATTTCCCGTAACCTGGTCAATGGCTAATTTTCCTTTTAGTTCATCAAACTTCCAGTATCCCGCCAGGTCTTTTCCCTGCTGGGCATTTATTATACCGCATGCCAAGATGAAAAAAATGCAAAAAACCGATTTGCCTATGCTCTTTTTGCGAATGAATATTTTTTTGGGCTGTCTCATAATTGATAATGATTGTTTGTCGATTTCTTTACAGGAATTATTGTCCCATATTTACAGATGCTAAATCCCAAATCTTAAACGATTTGACCTTTACTTTTCCCTTAGAAAAGAATTGTACGCCAACACTGGTGGGATCCGGGTATATTTTACTTGATAGAACTGTCTCTCCGTCATTGGCGAAAACCTCAATTGAAGAATTATCGACGAATATGTGAAGCTTCAAATGGTTATTTCTATTCTTTAGTGGCCCCTTGCTGATCTCTTTGAACAGGCCAATGAAATCATCAAGGCCACTGTTTCTTCGGTCCACATATAATTGTTGGTCTTTAACAGAATACCCCACTATGGTTTTTTGATTACCACCAACGCATAGCTGCAACCCAAATTCCTGTGCAGCCCGATTCTCAAATTCTACTTCGATTTCATAAGTGTTTCTTGTGGGTGCGATTTGTGCCGGGATCCAGGTTCCCTCAAATATCTTTTCGTCAATCGTTCTTTCATTTGATCTTAAAGATCGTAGCTCTTCGATTGGAGACTGAACAAGCCGTACACCTTCAGAAAAAGTTTTCAGCCCCAACGCTCTTGGTACCGTTTGAATTCCTCTAACGGGTTCGGTACCCCCATAACGCCAACTGCCCATCCATGCCGTCCATATTCTTCGATTTTCATTTCCTGCGTAATTATTCCATGAACGAACGGCAAAAAAATCTGCACCGTAATCAATCCAGAACGCCTTTTGACGCCCGGTATCTACCGGTTTGTCGGTCAACATTATGTGGTCTGCATATATGGCTCCGTTGCTGCTATTGTCGACGATTTCAATTCTTGCAGTTTTACCCCTGTATTGTGACAGGTCCCATGAGGTCCATCTAAGACCTCCGGAATTATTTCCAGTATGCGAACGAACAACTTTGTTGTCAATCAAAAGATTTATGCTTTCATCATTTGGAATATAATTGCCGCCTGATAGAAAATCGAGATAATTCTTTGCGATTTTAAAAGCCGGAGAAGTTATTTTCCCCTTGCCCGCCCCTCTGTTATGAAAGCTGTTAATAAAAAATCTTCCCATCTGCCCCATGATTGCGCCTTGCTGAAAAAGAGCCTGCGGTGAAGGTGATTCTACAAATGCGTCTCCCTCCATTTTCCATTCATCTATGCCTTTTTCAAAATCAAAAACCACATTGCCTTCAGGCAGATCATCACTATTACTTAATGCCTGGGAAAATTGAGGGTCTAATGTAAACCTCGTACCATCAAAATCACCGATAAAATATTGAGCATTTTGGGGCTGAACGCTAATGGCAAGAACCCACTTGGTTTTTGCTGCATTACCATCAACCGGCAAAGGAAAAAAATCAGCGCATTCCCATACTCCATCAACAGCACCCCACGGACCAAAATCGCTCATTAATTCCCAGTCCTTCAGATTTGAAGAACTGAAGAATTTGACTTTGGGGGCCTCTGCCCAACCAATGACCATGATCCATTTCTGGGTGGGCTCATACCAAAAAACTTTTGGGTCTCTAAACTCCCTTGAGTTAATATCCAGTACCGGAAATTTTTCATAACGGGTCCATGTCTTAGCTGTGTCATTGCTGTAAGCAATGCCTACTACCTGGTTGCTCCATGGCGCAACTCCATTATGCCAAAGTGAAACCAGTGGCGGTACTCCATTTTTGCCAAAACCACTTGTATTTTTCCAGTCAACGACTATGGTACCTGAACCGCCGAGCCGTGATTGTCTTCTCGCTATTGAATCGACTCTCGAGATGGAATCCCTAACGTACTTTGGTAAAGTAGAGTCCCTCAGCACGGAGCTAATTCTATTTCTTGCCAAAGCAGAAGCACCATACTTCCAGTGCACAAAATCTTTGCTGCTGGCTATGCCCCAGTTCTCATAATATAAACCGTTCAGATAAAACAAACCTGTCGGGTCGCCGGATGGATAAAAATGATAGCTGGGATTATATTTTTTATATTTTTCTGGCTGGGCAAAACCTTGTGCCGAACAGTTTATTGTGGCAACTACCAGAGTAGTAAATAACCATATATTTTTTTTCATCCTACTTTACTTAACAGTTAGATATTTGTTAGCAATTATTATTTGAATTCAAAAGTGCGGCAAGGCGATTAGTTACCATACCTTAGTTATACATGCTGGTAATGAATATCACGAAAAAGACAAAGGCCGATTTTTTCAAAAAAAGGATTGTATGATTATCATTTTTGAATCATACAATCCCTTTTAATCGCGGCTCTATTTATAAAACTGATTTTGTTGATAGATACCAAAACTTTTATCAATTTCAGTTTGAGGTATCGGTAAATATTCATGCTTATTAGCAACAAAAAGTCCTGCTTTTAACCATGCCCTTAAGTTGCCCTCTCTCTGGAAGTAGCTATTTAAAATAGTGGCTGCATCACCCCACCTTGCTAGGTCATAAAAACGTTGTCCTTCTAAACAGAGTTCCAATCTACGTTCTAATTTCAAAGCCTTCATTGCATCTGCCGCGCTAAGAGTTGTTGGATAGTCTCCAATTTTATAATTGGCTGCAGGTGTTCCTGCCGCAGTTTTCACAATGTTTGCGGGCTTTGCTGCACGATCGCGGATTTGGTTAATGTAGCCAATACCCGCTGCTATATTTCCAAGGTTTATTTCAGCTTCTGCCCTCCATAATAACACATCAGAGTACTTAATTATTGGAACCGCTAACGAACCTAGTGCCCAAGGGAAACCCGCATTTGCCCTGTAAGGAGAATTGGGGGAAATAATGTTTTTCTTCCTCACGTAAGGTCCATATACGTCCAATGAACGACAATAGGAAAGATCCTGAATTGAAGTCAGTTTGTCTTTCCAGGGAATTCCTGGTCTTCCTATTGCGTGGTCAAGACGGGGATCAACCGCAGTTGTTTTGTCATTAGAATCTAATTTGGGAAGAGTGGTCAACGTGAAGCCTAAAGGCAGCCCGTTGGCATCAACCTGGAAATTATTTACCAGGTCTTGCGATGGACGATGAAATCCATCGCCATTGGTATACCCTGCACCGGGACCTGCTGGTGCGCAGAGCAAATCACCAAGATTTAATTCACCATTGGCAGTGCCATCTTGCACTGATGGATAAATGGCAAACACATTTTCGCCATCCCAATTATGTTCCGGGAGAGAATAAATATATTCAAGATCATCGACAAGTTTATATTTTCCGGAAGTGATAACAGCATCAGTTTCTGTTTTTACTCCTGCCCAGTTTTTACTGCCATCGTATAAGTAAGCCTTGGCCATGAATGCATGCGCTGATCCTGATGTGACGCGGTTTTTGTCAGTTTGAACAGCAGGCAATGCAAAACCTTCTTTAAAATCTGCTTCCACCTTAGCCCAAAGTTGAGCATTCGTCAAATCATTTTTTACCTGGCTGATCTTGTCCAGATCTGAATTGGTTTCGTCAATCCAGGGGACCTGATAGTAATGTTTCAAAAGATCAAAATAAAAATAGCCACGCAAGACTCTCATCTCTGCTAACCTGTTTGCTTTTTGTGGGTACATTGATACATCGGCCTTATTAATTGCAGAAATGGCCGTATTTATGATATTAATAGCTGCATAATCGCCGCGCCACTTATCGAGCAATACTGCATTGTCCGGCGTGATATTACATAGTTCAAGAAGTGTGTATTCCGTAATGTCGCCGGTACCGCCACCGCCTTTATAGGCGTCGTCTGACCTGACATCGCCAAAACTCCAGTTGGATGGCGGATGCAGGAATGTGGAACGTAATCCCGCCAAATTCTGCAGCAACGAATGATAGGCCATAGTAACCATGCCGTCAATACCAGCCTGTGTATTTAAATTATCTTTTGTCAGAAGAGCCTGAGGCTTTTCATCGAGGAATTTCTTACAGGATGAGACTGTAAGCACACCTGCAGCGAAGAAAAATAACAGTAACTTTTTCATATAATTAATACGTTTAAATTAGAAATTGACATCAAGGCCGAAATTCACTGCCTTCGTGTGAGGATATAGCATTCCCTGAAAATCAACACCCTTGTTGGTAGTACCATTGCTGACACTCTCAGGATCCATGCCACTGTACTTAGTAAATGTGAACAGATTTTCACCCTGTACATAGAAGCGAACATTATTACTACCAATTCGCCTAATGAGTCGTTTCGGTAATGAATAGCCGATTTGGATACTCTTTATTTTTAAGTATGATCCGTCTTCTACAAAATAGCTGGATGTTCTGCCTTCATTATTTGTCAATGTTTTTTGAAGAGCTGGAACCGTTGCAGATGTGTTTGTAGGCGTCCAGGCATTTAAGACACTAACACTATAATTGGAAGGGAAAATCCCCAGCTCTGAATATTTTCTGAACTCATTGAAAATTTTGTTTCCGTAAACGCCGGACAAGAACACTGAAGCATCAAATCCTATGAACGATGCAGACAGGTTTAAACCATAATTAAATTTAGGGTTAGGCTTACCAATAAAAGTGCGATCATTTGCATCAATTTTTCCATCACCATTGAGATCCTTGTAACGGATTCTGCCTGGTTTTGCCTGGAAATCGCCGCTTGTTACTTTCGTCTTGTAATCATCTACTTCTTTTTGACTTTGAAATATTCCATCGGCTACATAGCCATAAAATTCATTGATTTCATGCCCAGGCTGGATGAGTCCATAAGTATTGGTTATATATGGAACTCCTTTGGTTAATTCAAGTACCTTATTTTTATTAAATGCCATATTAAAATCTGCATTGAAACGCAAACCAGATTTAAACGTATTTTGATAGCCAACACTATACTCAATACCTGTGTTTTCAATCTTACCGGAATTGACAAAAGGTGCGCTTGCGATTCCTGCTACTGCAAGCAATGGCGGGCTAATCAAAAGATTGGAGGTTACTTTTTTATACCAATCAACCGAAGCCGATATGTGATTACTGAATCCCAGGAAGTCAAGCCCAATATCTGTTTGAGTTTGAGCCTCCCATTTTAGATTCGGATTACCCCGCTGAGAAGCGTAATAGCCGGGAGATGACCCTGTAGGCGTTCCGGCCAGATTATAATTGGATTGATCTCCGTTGGTTCTAAAGAAATCGACGGTATTATAATCTCCTATTTCCTGGTTCCCTGTCTGCCCCCAAGATCCTCTCAATTTCAAATCGTTAATTTGACGCACTGGCGACAGGAAACTTTCATTGTTAAGTCTCCAACCTGCAGAAAAGGCCGGGAAAACGCCATAGCGCTGACTTTGACCAAATCTTGAGGAACCATCCCTACGAACGGTAGCAGAAAACAGGTACCTGTCTGCAAAAGCATAATTGAACTTTCCGAATTGAGAGAGCAATGCACTCTCTGCAGCTGTTCCTGTTGCTGTTGCAATACCTGTCGCACCCGCTAAATAAGCATAGTTATAATCATTGATGATAAAGCCTGTGTTAGATCCTGAAGAAGATTCCTGCCTGTTCTTAATCGCTTCAATACCTCCAAACAAATCAAAAACATGCCTATTGGCAACCATATGATAATTGAGCGTGTTAGTCCAGGTATAAGAAAACCGAAAATTTTGGCTGGTTGTAAGTGACGCAATAGGATTTCCATGTGAGCCTTCAACATAAGTTGGTGCAAAATTTCTCAAATAAAAGGTGGTATAGTCTACTCCGAGAGAAGTTTTGAAGTTCAGACCAGGAATGATTTCGGCATTCCCATAAACGTTTCCGAATATTCTCCAGTTAAGGCCACGGTTATTTCTGCCATTATAAAGTTCACCAAGTGGGCTTCTTTTATCACTTTGGTCACCAGCCCATG
Organism: Flavisolibacter sp.; assembly: GCA_035554655.1. Taxonomy (GTDB): domain Bacteria; phylum Bacteroidota; class Bacteroidia; order Chitinophagales; family Chitinophagaceae; genus Flavisolibacter. Next base: position 154,879 of record DATMIF010000018.1, on the reverse strand, counting down.
GGCCACCAAAGTTTCCATTCTTATCATATATAGGGATAAAAGGAAACTGGAAGACCGCATCGTTCATTGCTCTTACGCCAAAATTTAATTGCCTGTAATTACTGACCTGTAAATTTTCTCCTACCGACACGCTTTTGTTCAGGCTGAAATTTGAATTGAGGCGGGTTGAAAATTGGTCATAGTTGGAGTATTTCTGAATTCCTTCGTCCTTGGAATAGTTCATCCCAAGGAAAAAACTTGACCTATCGCTCGACTTGTTCAGTGAAAGATTGTAAGACTGAATAGTTGAATTATGATAAATAGCATCCAGCCAATCTGTATTTGCTGTAGCCATTGTTTGGCCCGGGTCAATATATGGTGCGGCTACCGGCGTAGGTCCATTTCCATAAACAGAGTGAGAAGGTGTCAGGCCGGAATAGGCATAAGCCTGCCAAAGGGCTTCTCCATACTGTTTTGTATTTAGCATATGTATGCGATTAGCCAGCATTTGTTGCCCCACGTATGAATGAAAAGTAATTTGGGTTTTTGGGCTTTTACCGCTTTTCGTAGTGATAACAATAACCCCATTATTTGCTCTTGCACCGTAAATCGTTGCAGAAGCGGCATCTTTCAAAACCTGTATCGATTCAATATCATTTGGATTTAAAGCCGCAGGATTTGTTGTTCCTACTCCGTCTATAATATACAAAGGACCACCCCCGCGGGTACTCGAAAATCCCCGAATGATAACATTGAACCCAGTACCTCCGGGAGTTCCGTCGTTGTTAATTTGTACACCTGGCACTCTGCCTTGCAAAGAGCTCAGAATGTTAACGTTGGATTCTTTTACGGTTTCGTTGACATTCACTACCGACACAGCTCCGGTAATATCTTTCTTCCTTTCACTTTTATAACCAACAACCACCACCCTTTCCATATCCGCATTGGCTTCTTCCAATGCAATGTCTATTTGAGTTCCATTACCAACCCTGAAACTTTGCGGACTCATCCCGATATGCGTCACAGTAATCGTTTCCCCCACTGTCGCCTGGATGGTAAATTTTCCGCCCTGGTCTGTCACGGCAGAATTTTTTTTCGATTGCACCGTTGCACCCTCTACCGGCTGATTGGTAGATTTGTTGATGACGGTACCAGTAATTGTTTTTTGCTGCGCTAAAACACTCATGGTTAGCATCAGCATTGCAAGCAATAAATGTAATTTTCGCATAAGAGATAATTTAAAATTTAGCTATTTTGAATTTTGGTCCGTGAGTTGTTGATTAAAGAATGAATCTCCGTTAACTGGTAATTGGGACATGCGCCGGAATAAGTAGCCACCAAAGCGCCCAGCGCACTGGCAAAAACCAGGGACTGAGCAAGAGCTGCTCCGTTCATTTGCTGCCAGAGAAAGCCCGAAAGATATGCATCACCGCTGCCAATTGTGTCTGCCACCTGGATCTCAAATCCCGGATGACGGTAAACAGATCCTTCATTATTGACGATTGAACCATTTGCTCCCATGGTTACAATGATCGTCCTAATATTAAATTGTTCCTGCAGGACTTTTATCCGGTCTTCCATGCGTTCAAATTGACTGAACCACCCCGTTATTAATTCCAGCTCCGCGATATTGACCTTTAGTATGTTCGCCCTTTTTAGCAAGTATTCCACGCCGGAACGATTGAAATGTGGAGGACGAAGATTGATATCCAAAACTTTTGTTGTAGAAGTATCGAGCAGCTGATATAAGGTGTCCCTTGTTTCTTTGCTGCGCGACGTAAGACTTCCATAAACAAAGTAACCGGCTTCCTCTATGAGTTTTTGAAATTCACCCTGCCACTGAATATAGTCCCAGGCTGAAGGATATACAATGTCATAAATTACTTCATGGTGATCATTTGTTTTCGCATACACAAGCCCGGTGGGATAGTTGTAATCCATCTGAAAGTAGTCAGTGTTCAGGCCCTCTTCTGACATCAGGTTTACCAGCTTTTTACCATAGTCGTCTATTCCGACCTTGGTAATCAGTGCCGGGCAAGCTCCCAGCTTTTTTAAATGATAGGCTACATTCATAGGAGCACCTCCCGGTAATGTTTTGGAAGGTAGTATATCCCATAGCACCTCACCAAAGCAAACAACATTATAGTTCGTTAGAGAAGACAACATGTAAGCATTTTTGTAATTAAGAATTCAAAGTTCAAACGGCACTTTCGCCAACTACTCTTTCAAGACAAGAGCGTGTTCAATTTGTTCCAGAGATTTGCCCTTGGTCTCCGGTACTTTGCTAAGTACCCAAATAAGCTGCAATACCATCATAAAAGCAAAAAAGGCAAATATTGGCCAAGGATTATCCTTAAATATCCCATTGTCTTTATCAAGAAAAACAGGGGTTATCAAAGTGATAAGTGCTGCAAATACCCAATGGGTGCTTGCACCAAAGGACTGACCGAACGCCCTTACCCTGTTTGGAAATATTTCAGAAATAAAAACCCAGATTACGGCTCCCTGCCCGATAGAATGCGAGGCAATGAAGAACAACAGAAATACCATCAGCAATGAAGAATTTGCATGAGCATAAAAACACCACGCAACCATTGAGAGGCTGACAATATATCCAAAGGATCCGATTAACAATAATGTTCTTCGGCCGATTCGATCAATTAGGTACAATCCAACAAAAGTGAAGATCAAATTGGTTCCGCCAATGGCAATTGAATTGAACAGTGATTCTTTGGCTGCTAATCCGGCTCTTTCCAAAATCTCCGGAGCATAATATAGGATGAAATTAATGCCTGACCATTGATTAAAAAATGCTACAAAGAAGGCCAGCCATAATATTTTTTTGTACTTGCTACTGAAGACTCCAGACCGACCGCCTGTTGATTCATGCTTTGAGCTTTCGACGATAGATTTCACCTCCGCATCTGTATCTTCAATTCCAAGATCTGAAAGAACTTTTTTTGATGTTCCGATGTCATTCTTTTTTGTAATGAGCCAACGTGGGCTTTCGGGTACTCCAAAGACAAAAACAGAATAAATAATTGACGGTACAGCCATAATGCCAAGCATCCATCTCCAGTCATTCTCACCACCTGCGCCCTTTAATAGATAATTAGATAAAAATGCCACCAATATCCCAAAAACGATGTTGAATTGATAGAGGGCCACCAGGCGGCCTCGTTTTGAAGAAGAGGAAATCTCTGAAATGTATGTCGGTGCCGCAACTGAAGAAACCCCAATTCCCAACCCGCCAATAAAACGAAAAAATGAAAAGACATAAGGATCAGGAGCCATCGCGGTACCTATTGAGGAAAGGGAAAAAAGAATCCCGACCCAAATCAATACCTTTTTTCTTCCCCATTTTTGTGTGGGTGCACCTCCGAATACCGCACCAAAAACGGTTCCCCATAAAGCCATGGACATAATAAAGAATCCATGAAACCAAGGCGACGTATGCCATAGCTCTTTAATAGGAAGATTTGCCCCGGAAATAACAACCGTATCGAATCCAAAAATAAAACCCGCAAGAGCGGCAGTCAGCGAAATACGAACTATATAGACCGCCGCTCCCTTTCTGTTAAGAACAATCGGAGAAGTGATGGAACTGTTTTCTACAATTTGCATAATGGGAGAATTATTATTAATCAATTTTTGAACGTAAAAAAGCTGAAGGAACAAAGGTCAGACACGCCGTATCTATATATTGACTTTGTGAAAATGCAGCTCTCGATAATTTTTGAAGGATTAGCGAGATTCTTAATCAGATGATTAAATAGTAAATGAAACTCTTTTAGTGAGTGATCGCAGCCTACATCCAGAATTCTCTCCATAAAGCAAGTTTTTACAAGAACGAATGTATACGGAGTCTTGTGGCGGACTATTTCAATCCTATTTCAAGTTGTTACAAATTCAACTCAGTTGACATAGAATCATAAGGGAGTAAATATTAACGACTTACACCTATAAATTTTTATTTTGTAAATGCGTGTTTTAGAATTTGTTTCATCCGTTATCAAAAAAACACAGGGGTTATTTAGGTCAAATTTTGATATTTTTATAATCAGAACGAAAGTTGAACACTCTGAAACAAGTTTCGACAATTACTTCGACACAGTACAATTGGTTAATAGACCCCATTAACCTGGTCATACCGTCAAGGTCCATTGAATTGATTTAAGCGTATAAATGTTTATCATATAAACAATCTGAAGGGTAATTATCAATAGGAACAATCTATAACTACAGGAATAGATGGGGTTAAACCTTCCCTCCTTTGAAGGATGCCAGCGAGCCTACAATTGTTATTAAATAGATGGTCGGGGTAAATATAAAAATGCCAATTTTGATTACGGATTACGGATTCAAAAAAATACGGCCTTCATTGGCGCATCAAATTTTGAAGTAATTAAAATGCAGGCAGATATACGTCTTTTCTGCTCAAAGAAAAGGTCGGATCTTGGAAACAGGAATAAGACGACTGTTATCTATGTAATTTCTATTTCCTTGGCATTCCAACAGTCGCAATTAATGGGGATGTCTGCAAAGAGTCTGTAAAATGTGAAGTACTGCGGTTTCTCTTATCCTCCATTTACAATTGCTTTCGTCGTATCTTTTTTTAACCTAACAACATCTGGAATGGTATGAATATACTCGCTTATTGTCCATTGTCGCACAAATGAGCAGCTATGTCCTTGAACTTCTGTCATATACTAGAAAAGAAAAAGGCTGCCATTTTTTGAGGGCCGCCTTCTGTAACTTTATTTGCGAATAACCAGTTGCAGATTATCCTGTTTTGTGCCTGTATTTACTTTTACAGCATACAAGTTATTTGTTGGCCAATCAATTCTTCGTTATAGAATCGAATCCGGAACGGCGTTAACCGCACCAGTTTTTCAAACAGGAAAAATAAAAAACTTAGTAAAATTTATTACATGGCTGCCAAATGATGTTCGATGCAAACAAGGCTAAAAATTCAAAAATAAAATTGTTGATGCATATAATTACTGCTTTCTCTTACTCCGAAGTGAAGCCAATCAATCCTGAACTAATCTTCATCATAAATGCTTTTCATTTGCCAACAGTCAAGTGATTTTAAAACTGCCTCACTACCCTGCGCCCTGAGTGATACCCCCGTGCTATTTTTCTTTCCAGGATATACGCGCACGGCTAAGCATTGTTTGCCATTTACAAATACTTCAACCACACTTTTATCGATAAAAATTCGAAGGTCTAATACTTCGCCTTCATCAAAAGCTAATGACGCCGTTTCCGGAGCTCTCAGTAAAACGTCAGGAAGTATGGACGAGTAAGATGACTCAATGGATACCAGACTTTTTCGAATAAACTTAAAATTGGCTGGCCTGGGAGTTTCATAAGGCCGTCCCTGATGGAAGCCTTTTTCTTTATAAAAAGAGATTCGCGTATACTCTTCCTTATTAGGGGATCGCAAAACATTTATCTCGAACATGGTTGAATTCTTTACATCAATTTTAGCGCTTATTTCTACCGCATTACCCTTGATGTTTGGTAAAACAATTTCTTTATTCGCGGGCAAAGTCATAGCATCGACATGCTGGTGATTTGTTCGTAAAGATTCTATGGCACTGACAGGCTCGATGGATAAATGATTTTCTTGATCGATCCTCAATAACCTGGGTAAGGTCATGATCTGGTTCCAGTTCTTAGTGGGCTTCCCAGGGTTCATATTAAAAAGGATATACACCCCGCCATCTCCGTCTGAGGCAGCTGAGGGAGCATGAACTCCGGACGGAGTTGCGGAACCGAAATTAAATTTGCCGTGATTGATAACGTTGAATTTCTCATGAACCTTATCGTAATCGCCAAGTAGGTATTGTCCGCCGCTCATGTGGCTAAAAAAAGGAAGTATGTATTTATTTCCAATGGGAATGAAATAGGGGCATGCGCCGTCATCCCCAATCATGGTGAATCGATCTCCTTGAATAAATTGGTCACCCTTGTATTCCCAGTTAACTAGATCCTTAGACCGAAACAAATAATTTGTACGAATTGGCTGACGTCCGGGGCCGACCGAATCCCTGCCAGCTGAAAGTGAATAATAAATGCTGTCTGTTTTCCAAATACTGGGATCAAAAACAAAATAAGGAAGCGGAAAACCCGTAGTGCTTGTCATTGGGATTACAGCCCTGTTTACAATTTTGTTCCAGTTTAACAATAAAGGATCGTTCGAGATGGCAACCATATTTCCGGCCATTGTTCCGTGATACATTGCAATCACTCTGTTTGCTTCAACTAAAGTAGTGCCGGAGAAAACGGCCCGTTCAGGATCAGGATAAATTGCATAAGGCAGATCTTTCCAATGGATTAAGTCTTTACTGATAGCATGGCCCCAGTGCTGACGTGGATCTTCCGGCGGATAGGCCTGGTAAAAAAGATGCCAGTTACCGTTCCAAAAACAAAGTCCATTAGGATCATTAAGATTACCTTCTGGGTTTACATAATGGTAGATGGGTCGATAAGGATCATCTTTCATACTCTTTCTAACCTGTTTCATTCTAAGCAACAAAGGGTTCGTCTTCAATTGTTCCATTTGTTCCTCCAGGACGTTCGAAAATACATATTTGGGAACTTTTGATTTAAAACTGTCAATCGGGGACTGGCTTTTAGCTGCAATAAAACAGAGTGTGTAAATAAGTGTCATCGTAAAAATTCTGTTTGAAAGCAACGACGCTGTCGACCTTATCCTTTCGATTAGTTTATTTTTCATGCTGGTTATCTTTTCGTTTTAATAGCCATTGTTTGGGTGTACAAATTGTTACTTAATAAAATTTGGTTCTGGGAAATTTGTAGATATTCATCTCTTCCTTTTGTAAAAATTGCAGTTGCTAAAAATGAATGTCTGGTTTTTTCAATCGCGATATATTCGTTTAATGTTTGCGCCGCTGTACCCCATCTCACTAAATCGAAAAAGCGGTACCCTTCCATGGCAAATTCCATTCTTCTTTCCCATTGTAATGCCTTTCTTGCAAACTCGTTTGTCCAGCTACAATTGACTCCATCGATATATGGCTCCAACTTATAGTCGGAAGGATATTGACCTGCGGCATTCTTTAGTTTTTCAGTACTGTTTTTCGCCCGGTTCCGGATTTGGTTGATGAGGGGCAGCGCTTCCGCTTGCCGTCCTAACTCTATTAGAGCTTCAGCTCTCCATAAAAGCACGTCCGCATACCGAATAACATCTATGTTTTTCGAACTGCCAAAGAAAGCTCCTACCTTCTTAAAACAAGAACAGTCAGGCAGCTGAAGCTCTTTCATAGTTCCGAAGTGACCATAAATCTGAGGCGCCCGGGCAAAACTCTCATTATAAACGAAGGCCTTGCCATACTTGAACGGGTGTCCTGGAATTGCCGCGGTATGGTCAATTCTGGGATCGACGTGATTTTGCAAAAAATCCTGTTCATTATACAGCACGGTGTTATTGAACGTATTCATTATGGGAAGCCCATCATCTCCCGTCCGAAATGCATTCACGAGATTTTGACTGGGTACGTGAAACCAGCAACATCCGTATCTGGAAGAACCATTATAGTTTAGTCCTGTTCCCATATTTAACCGCCCTATGTCCGTGCCATCATTTATAGAGTATTGAATCGCAAATACTGACTCCACACCATTTTCCGACTCAAAACGAAAATTGTCAGCAAAGTCATCAAACAATTTATAATGTCCGGACTGGATAACTTTATCCGTGTAGGTAACTACCTCTTCCAGACGTTGGGGATTAATTTTTGTCACCTGGTTTTTATCATCCTGTCCATATGCCTGGTAAAGCCTGGTCTTTGCTAAATATGCGAAAGCTGCAGATTTTGTAACCCGCCCAACCTGGTCCTGGGTTTCAGGAAGGCCGGTTCGGGAACAAGTTGCCGGGCCTTCCTCGCCATAAGTAAAACACTCATTTGTTTGGACTGATACAGCCATGTTTGTGTTTTGAACCGGAAATCAGTTTGCGGCTCCCAAAAAAAGTATTCGTTAGTATAGCTAATGGTAACTGCTGAAGCGCTAACCTCTATAGGTTAACGAGCCTTTTCTTAATCGCATATATTACCAGGCCGACCCTTGATGCAGTCTCGAATTTTCGAAATAAATTGTCCCTGATGCCATCTATTGTTTTTACGCTTAGACCCATCTTGCCGGCAATTTCTTTATACGTTAATTCCGAACATGCCAATTGCAAGAACTCGAGTTCCTTTTGAGAAAGGCTTTCCGAAGGTTCTGGCTTGCCATTTGCCTTTTGCAATTCATGGACTAATCTACCTGTAATAAAATCGGTATAATAATATCCTTTCTCCAGGATGGCATTTATAGCATTCTTAAGATCGAATGGTTCCACATCTTTTGACAAGTATCCTTTTACTCCCAGTTTCAACATCTGCACTACAGTTTCCTCCCTGTCAACCATCGAAATGATCAATACTTTGATATCAGGGTAATTGTCTTTTAAATAAACCACAGTTTCAAAACCATTCTTTTTTGGCATATTCACGTCCACTATCGCAATGTGGACTGGTCCATGAACTTCGAGTTTATTTATTAATTCATCTCCATTAGCAGCTTCAATTACAACCTTATACCCGTCGCCCAAAGAATGAATTAAGTTAACCAGCCCTTTGCGAAAGAGAGTGTGATCATCAACGACGGCAATATGTATTGGAAGTCTGTTCATGGCTTTAATTTTTCAAGGGCACAAAAACACTGCAACACGTGCCAGATCCAGTTTCACTTTCAATTTCAAAAGATCCGTTCAACAGCTTAACCCGGGAGCGTATATTACCAAGCCCCGAGCCATCCAATTCGGGTACCAACAGGTTGCCCGTCGAAAATCCTTTACCATTATCCTTTACTTGAATATCAATTCCGTTTGAAAGAAAGTGAATGTTTACACGAACAACGGACGCATCGGAGTGCTTCAGACAATTGTGCAACAACTCCTGGCATATCCTGTAAAGGATTATTTTCCTGTCATTGGAAATCTCTATTGGTTCGCCCCGGGTATCCAACGATACCTCAAACAGCCCGGTTTTCTGTAACCGGGTCACGTCCTGCATGATCATTTCAGAAATTGTAAGCAATTCCAAACGATCACTATTTAAACTGACAGAAATTTGTTTGAGTTCAGTGATCAATGTTTTTATCAGGTCTTTCGATTCCCCAATCAATAATTCCTTTTTTGCCGTGTTGGACTCACTACCCAGAAGCGTCAGGTTAATTTTTATTAAAGAAGAAAGGGCGCCTATGTTATCATGTAATTCCTGGGCAATATTTCTTTTGGTTTGTTCTTCCACCTCCAACCTGGATTTTAGCAATTGAGTTTTAATCATTTCCTTCTCACGATTCATCTTTTTGACTTTTAAATTATGTAGATATAGAATTATTACTATCAGCAACAGTAAGATCAAAAAAACTACTGCGGCAACTACGAATACGTATAATAATTCCTGGTTTTGCGCATGCATAGAAAGCAAATGATTATTCCACCATATAAAAATGTGTTAGCGACAATATTGGAGTAAAATAAAATTACTCTATAATACGGCACTTGCTTTATCAGGTTCCAAAAAGCAAAAATTAAAATGTAGATAATACAAAAAAACAATAGCCCGGTACTGAGCCAGAATGGAGGCTGTTTGACCAGGCGTATTTCAACGTCGTTAACAATTGAATCTATGTAAAAAAGTCCGGCAGCAACCAGCATTAAAATCAAATAGAGTTCGCTTGCGTAGCTATTGAGGAAAAAGAAGCTTCTATGGACAAAATACGAAATAATCGTTCCTGCAAACATGGTGATGATAAGCGCCAGGTTAATTTTTTGTACCAGCTTGTATTCTGAAACTTTGTAAAAAAAATACAGGATGCAAAAACACTGTACAGGCAGATATAGATTATAGAGCCAATTGTTATTCTGCTTTAGTTTTGTCCAAATAAGGTACCCGCTTATTTCCACAAGGAAGGTCAATGCTGTGAGTGCCACCAGCATTTTATAAATAAACGGCCAATCCCTTTTAACTAACAGAATACCTGCAACAAATGCTGATAGTTCCGCGTAATGGTGATATTGCATCCTTTGGTTGGTTATTATTTAGTTGAGTGGTGCGGCTTCGTCAGCGGGACAGTTTTCCGGGCAAATAGATCCCTGGTCTAAGAAATCAAAGTCGCTATCAAAAACGAACTTATAGAAGTCATGATCTTTGATGGGCGCAAAAATCATGGTATGAGAATATACATCCTGGCCACCCACCCTTGATGGCGTTAACCGTGTACCTACATATACCCTGAATCCCAGCTGGTCTGTCGGGTTGACAACATCTCCTTTAACGGAAAGGATATATCCCAAGTAAGAAAATACATTGTCAAAATTAAAATCAACGAACCGGGTCATTTTTACAGAATCCTCGTGCGTAATAATCTCTTTGCGGTATCTTTTTATCATGGCTATGCCGGTGGCATGATCTATTCTTCTACCTCCACCAGAAAAAGCCAGCGACTTTCCCGTCTTTAAAACAGTGTCTTTTACAAACAATTTATAATTGCCGTTGTCATAGGCTAAGGAATAACCTCGTACGAGATTCTTCACAACGAGGTAAATGATTATTCCCACACTGATTAGTAAAAGTGCAGAAAGCAAAATGATTGCAGGTTTGGTTGTCATGGTTTATGTTTTAGTTTAAAAAAAGAGTTATTCGCGCTCAAAACTCTCAAATCAAACATTGCGGGTGCAAAGGCGTTTTCTTCCCTTTCCAAAGGTTTTTTCCTCCGCTAAAGCCGGTATTCTCCTCTTGAAGCCCGCAGATTCCAGAGACAACTTTGTTGATGTATTATTCACCAAAACAAAGCAAATGAAACACTACTTACTCATCACCTGCATTATTATTCTTTCGAAAGCTGATGCTCAGAACATCAACCTGAATACGACGTACCTACTCACTCAAAACCTGACGTTGCAAACATGTGATGCCGTTGGAAACAATCCGGGCTCAAGTCAAATGGTTTTCAGGGGTTTTGAATTCAAAGTGGATAAGGTACTTACCAACGATGTGGTTATTCATTTTTTAAAATGGACAAAAGATGCTGCAAAAAACACGGCGTACTTTAATTCGAAGTCAACGACAGCAATTACGCCCGATATTTATTTTTTACTTCCGCTAAACCAGTTTCAGACAACTATTGAAAAGCACCGAAAAGCTCCTTTCGCACTAGGTATTGCCATAGTTCCCATCAAAATGCGCTTTGGAAACTCCAAAAAATCAAAAACAACTGTAGATTCCAGGTACTTCAATTTTGAAAGCGCTGTTTCACTGGGTTTTTCGGTGGGCTGCAACGTTAAGCTTGACAAATCCAAGTTCACCGCTCGAAATAACCTGGCCTTCCTGGCTGGCATCTCTTTAAGTTCTGTGCCTTTAGACAGTTTTACCACGAAGGGGTTTCTGAAAACGAACACGAACAATGCATCTATCACAGGCCATATTGGAATGCTTTACCAAATTGACAACTTTCAAATAGGTGTGTTCACGGGTATAGATTACTTAGCAGGCGAAGTAGGTAACCAATGGAAATACCGCAATAAACCCTGGGTAGGCATTGGGCTCGGTTACTCCATTTTCCAGGCCAAAAAGACAACGGATACTCAATAATATATTTTTTTATTCAAAAACTATAATCATGAAACAAGCATCGTTTTTCCTTATTGTCTCAGTTTTCCTATTTTCTTGCCAGGATCGGGGCTCTTCATGGCCGGATTTGTCATCCTTTCCCAAAGGTTCAATCATTGGTTGGGCATCCAAAGCCAGTGTTCCAAAAGGATGGGTGATTTGTAACGGAGCAAATGGGACTCCAAATCTTGTTGACAGGTTTCCGTTTGGCACTTCAAACAGCTCTGAAATTGGTGTGCTGATAGGACAACCAACGCATAACCACGAGGTAAGCGGAACTACCGGAATACCGGATCAACCAATGCCATTTAACGGTGACAATAGTGCCCTTCAGAAGGATGGTGGCGCACGGGTACACCATACACATTCTTTCAAGGTTACCAGCTCGGATGCGTCTTCGATACCCCCTGCAGCTAAAATAATTTTCATTATGAAAATTTAACTGCTTCCGGTCAGATCAAGATCGCGGGGTTTTCAGATCTAACTGCCATAAAGGACTATAGAAAAAAGGGTTGACTAAATCAACCCTTTCAAATGATCAATGCAAACGGTGTAAAATATCATGAAGCATTGCCGGGAGCTATCTTGCCCGCACCAGTGCCTGCCAAATGTTTTTGCTTAGCAACTCTTTTACCCCTGAAGAAAAGGTATAGATTAAAGAAGAGCATAACACCGAGGTAAATGCTGAACCCTCCGACCTTGGAACTCAAAACTTCGATGGTGTCCTGCATACCGGTAAGCGTACTATAAATTCTCAGGATATAGAGTGCAAAGCCAATGTTCAATAAATAGAAGCCGATTTTAAAAAGTGAATTGGTGGCCTTTGCAATATCCTCACGGCCAAAGAAAATATCACGCATGAATATGAGCCCGTTTTTAAACAGGTTATGCGCAACAATCCAGGTTAAAATCAAAGCAATGGGCAGGTAAATAAAATAAGCAAGGATGATATAAGCGTTGTTCATGATTGAAACGATTTATGTGTGATAGAAATTGATTTCGATTTTGAAAGCAGGTAAATGACCAGCATATTAAAATAATGGGTCAGTGCAAGGATAAAGATCAATATGCCGATCTTGGTGGCAAGACTTGAGAACATCATTTCCCAGTTGGTAATCCTCTCCCATTGTTTCAACTTAAGAAATGCGTAACCGATGTTGAATAAATAATAGGCGATCAGCAAAAGCTTATTTACCTGATCGGCCAGTGCAACATGTCCGTTAAAAAGAGCGATGATAAAGATCCTTCCGTTGGAATAGAAATACCTTCCCACATACACAATGATAAAAATGATCAAACTGAGAAAAACGACATAAGCAAGGATATTATAGTTCATTTTATGCGAACATTTTTAATAGCTTAAATAACATGGCGCCGCCGGGAGTTAAAAAAACTTTGTCAGCAAGGCTGCCCAATTGCTGGGTAAAAACATTCAGTTCTTTTACCTGTTTGGCAAATTCTTTTTCTTCTGCCGTTTTAGCCTTGTCGGTGTTCTCTGAAATATCTTTTAGCAGATCCAGTACAGGATTTAACTCCCGCTGTTTACGCACATTGCCAATTTTAAGTGCCCATTTCCAAACGTCTTTTTCGGCAATAAAATATTCCTTGCGATCACCCGCAACTGACTTTTTGTAAACAATACCCCAATCCAGTAACTGGCGAATACTCATGTTTGCATTGCCCCTTGAAATTTTCAGCTCCTCCATAATATGGTCTGTTGTAAGAGGCTGTGGAGATATCAGCAGCAATGCCTGCACCTGGGCAATGGATTTATTAACCCCCCACTGGCTGCCCAGGGTTCCCCAGGTTTCGATGAATTTTTCTTTGCCTTCTGAATACTTCATAACACAAAGTTAACGATCTTTCTGAATTTTCAATCTTTTCTGAAAATTAAATTCCATGTGCCAGGCAGGTATCCGGGAGACTTTTTAGGTCCCTTCATTTATGATCTATCAACACAATTTGCGAGGGCTCGCTGATCATGATATGTATTTTGCCGTTGGTATTTTGGAGTTTTCCGCTAACCCGGATGGATTTGTTTTTGCAAGCTTCTTCCGGTTGTACCGTAAACCTATTTTTTACTGAATTTTCAATTACTTCAGTAAGTGAATTAGTGCCATTGCCAATAGTGAGAAGTATTGGTGAAGTGAGAGAACTGCTATCCTGGTGTGTTATTGTTTTTACCGGCCCTTCCACAATTACACTATCATCGATATGTTTTTGCAGTCAGAAAGCTTCACCTTCGTTTGTGATAATGCAGCAAAGGGAAGCACGAGGAATAATAGAACGGCGATTATAAAACGCATACAGCAAAGCTCATACGAATTTTTGATTGCCCGAGCGAACTATTCGGTGATACCATTTTTAACCAGCATTATCCCTTTTATTTAAAAGCAATAAGGCGATTCCGCCAACAATTACTACCACACCCGCGATTCTTGGCCAGCTCACTACTTTTGTTTCTGTTCTGCTGATGTCTACAACATCTGTATCCAAAACTTTTTTCCTTTCCTTAAAATGAAAACTGCCGGTAGCCAGCATGGCAATACCGGCAATAACAAAATAATTCCTATGATTTTAAATACACGAATCATTCAGCGTAGGCACCGGGCTCTTTGCTCGCCTGGTAATTAATACCGCTTTCTGCAATCTGTGTCAGCAAGGCATCCGCCTGTTTTTCTTCCTGGAGTGTTTGACCCAATAAATCTTTTGCTTCCGTGTACCCTAAGGTCTTTGCAAGTTGTGCAAGCCCGCCATAAGTCGCAATCTCATAGTGTTCCGCCTTTTGGGCAGCAAAGATGATTCCTACATCCCTTTGGGCACTGCCATCATCTGTATCATCAACAATGTCCTCGCCTTCTTCTATAATTCCCGACATGGCAGGACATTTTTTACCATCTGCTGCTTCGCCTATCAGCGCAAATACCTTTTCCAGCCTGTCCACATGAATTCTCGACTGTGCCGTATGGTTAGTAAGTGCATCCCTTAATTGCGGTGATGTTGTGGCTTCACTTAACTTATACATTTTTTTCACGAGCTTCTTTTCGGCCCAGTAAATATCCCGTAGCTGGTCGGTAAAAAATTCCCGGAGCTTCGAATCATGGATGGGTTCATTTATTTGTGTTTGCATAACATTCTTTATTAAAATGCGGAAAGAATAGTGCCAGTATTAGCCTATGAGTACGCTTATAACGTTAATGCTTATGGTGAGGTTTTTGTGCTCTTCATTAAGCAGGGGTACAATACAAATTTGTTTACCCCAGTTCATTTAAAACCGGGTTATGATTTCAAAAAGCCTTCAGAGAACCTTGTTGATTTACCTGGCATTTGCGTTTTTTTTCACGTGCATTTTAACCATTGTCTGCCTGGTGGTGGAATACCTGCCTCCTGCACTGCATTTCTCTCAAAAATTTGGATTGGGTGCCCTGGTTTTAAATAGTGTGCTATGGAGCTTTCTTTTCACATTTATGGGAAGCAGTTCTCTTTTGAATCAATATGAATCAGTAAGAAATCATTTCCTTGAAAGCCTGGCTGCTTTTATTTTACTACCTCTTATAGCTGCCCTGATGGTATGGATACTGGTTCCCTGGGCAGGCGATATGTTTGGATTTAAAGAGGCTGCAATTATTTTTTCTATCGTGCAACTATATTTCTTCTTCAGGTTTCGCTCCTGCGTCAGGCGCCTGCATGATATCGCAATTGATTAATGATTTTGTTATTGTTGGAATTACCTCACTATATTGAATCTTGTTCATTCATGCATAATAAAAAGAAAAGCATTCGTTTCTTCAATCACAATATTGGCAAGGCTCCTGTGAAACAATCTCGAAACCGCGTTTCCCCCATAAGCTCCCATTACCACCATCGGTGAATCTTCTTTCTTCCTGATAAAACTCACCAGCTCTCTCTGGAGATTACCCTGCAGTATTTGTTTTTCAAGGTTCGGAAAATGCTGCGGCAACCAGTCATTTAAATAATCATCAAACCGAAGCCCGTTATCTCCCTTTGGATTGATCGATAGAACAGTAGTCGAAAGCTCTTTCCATTCAGGGAAAAGATAACTGTACATCTTCATGGCAAGTACACTCGAAAAACTTTCATCGTAACAAAGAATGGAACGATCAGGCATTTGCATCTGCACGGGTACCAGCAATACAGGACAGTGTGTATCCACTAATAACTCCCTTGTAGAAATGCCACCCAGTTCCTCTTTTGCATCACAAAGAACCAGGTCTGAAAAAGCACTGTGATCAATAAGATCCTCTAAGCTCATATCAACTGTTTGATCGATTTTGCAAGCCACACCTTCTCTCGCACAATCATCCCTGAAAAACTCAAGATGGCTGTCAACCAGTTTTCGATTTTCTTCCTCCATCTCCTGTGTACTTACCAGCCCCGTCGATGCCAGGGGCAAATCGTTTGGAAAGGGGTATTGTACCACGGGTGCCAGTTTGGGCGTAAGAAATACAGCATGTATTACCGAATCAGTTCGTCTCGCCATTCTTAATGAAAATTCAGCAAGGCTGCTGGAATAGTTGGTGGCATTAAATGCAACTAATAGCTTTTTCATACACAAATTTTTAGGTCGCCGGGGCAAGGTCAGGTAGAAGGGAGGTGTATGACTATTTATTGCTTTTTAAACGATAGTGTAATCGTAAAGCAACTGCACAGATTGTTACCGATGGTGTTCACAATTCAAGTACAAAAACTGTACTAAACATGCATTGGCCGGGTAACCGGCTTCTTTAGTTCTAGGCGATGGTATGTACATAGTACTATGGCCATTGTTCATTGGCTAACCCCTGTTTCAGCTTTTTCCTTTCCTGGGCATCCATTCCTGATGGAATGCCGGAGATAAAAAATTGCGGCAGATCATTGGAGTATTCCAATTCATGGGAGTATCGCTTTTCCATCTGATGCTGCAGTTCATGAATTTTGCCCAGTTGTGAACTGCTTATGGAAATAGCATCGATGAACCTGCCATCGAGGTACATTTCGAGTTCCATAAAAATGGTTAAGGTGATTAAATTTAAGATTTTTAGTGCATTTGCGCCTTCATCATATGTTCATTGGGATTAGGCCAACCCTTTAAAAACAGTATGTGATTGGAATTTTCAAACCGTTTTTCACTACCCTAAGTAAAAACACTAAATAGAAATTAGAATTGGGATCACAACTTCTATAACTAAATAAAAATATGTAACCTTGAATAAAATACCTGGACGTCTTTTTTTCAAAGCAAAGCAATCATTATGCGGGAAAGTTTTAAAAGCAATGCAAAATTCCGCAGTCTCGTCGAAGAGATTTCCGACGGCATTATCGCCATCGATCCTGATTGGCAAATTGTTTATGTAAATCAAACAGCGGAAAAAATATTCAATCGAAAAGCCGGGAGCCTTATCGAAAAAAATATTTGGGAAGAATTTCCGGAATCGGTTCAGGGTAGATTTTACCAGGCTTACCAGGAAGCAAGCCTCCTGCAAAAGAAAATCATTGTTGAAGATTTTTCCAAAACATTGGATCGATGGATCCGGGCCACTGTGTACCCTTCACCTAAGGGATTGGTCGTTTATTTCAATGATATCACTAACGAAAGGAAAGCCGCAATTAGGGCTGATAAATCCGAAGCCCATTATAAAGAGTTTATAGATCGGGTCACGGATGGGTTTATCGCTTTGGATAAAGAGTTTCGATATGTATATGTCAACAATAAAATTGGAGAGTTAGTGCATAGAGATCCCAAATCTCTTATTGGAAAAAATGTTTGGGAAGAATTCCCGGATGCAGTAAACTCACTCACCTACAAAGCATTTCAAACAGCATTTAAAGAGCAGCGTTTCATTAGCAATATCGATTATTACCAACCCTTACAACTCTGGCAGGAAAACTATATTTATCCTTCGCCGGAAGGACTCTCTGTTTTTATTAAAGACATTAGCGATCGAAAAAAACTGGAGGTTGAACTAAGAAAAAAAGAAAGAGACCAGCAGTTCGAAATCATGATCGCCACCCTGGAGGCACAGGAGAAAGAAAGAACCTTCATTGGCCAGGAATTGCACGATAACGTTAACCAGCTCCTTGTGGCTTCAAAACTCATGTTAGCATTGATAAGAGATAACCCGCAAGGAATCAGTGGCACAATGCTTTCTAAATGCATAGAAAACCTGGATAAGGCTATAGAAGAAAACCGGAAAATTTCTCACGAACTGGTTACCCCCGATCTTAAAGAACAAACATTAGTAGAACAGTTGCAGGCACTCCTGCAAACTATGTTTACATCCGATATAATTGAAACATCCATTGACGCATCTGCATTTAATGAGCAATCACTGGATGATCCAAAAAAACTCGCTGTTTATCGCATAGCACAAGAGCAATGCACCAACATTATTAAATATGCCAAAGCCGGCAAAGTGAATCTCCAATTAGCGAGCAATGAACATATCTTCACTATGATAGTTATGGATGATGGCGTTGGAATGAAAAAGCCAAAAACTTTTGCAGGTATAGGCCTGAGAAATATTGCAGCCAGGGTAAATTTTTTTGGCGGCGACGTTCAAATAAAAACAAAACCGGGTAACGGGTTTGTATTAAAGCTCACGCTTCCGGTCGGCAATACGGTGCCTGCTTATTCCTTGTAATGCTGGGCTAATACGTAAGCAATACTCCTTAAATTAAATGGATCCGGACTAAAAACTGTCTAACATCAAGGCAAGCAGACGGTAAGAGTGAAAAATCAGTTTGAATTATTGTACATGATACCTGTCGTCTCTATTAGTTGCACTTTAAAGTCAGGTTAGTAAATAAGAAATTTAAACTTATGTCTACTTCAGTTATTCTATGAGCCCAGGCAACCTAAACAACTCCACTCCGTATAATTAAGATTGTGCCTGGTCCTTTCCCTTTTTTCAACCTGCGAAAACTGGTTAGCATCAATTTCCTACAAAGCCTGCATTATTAATCTTCAAACAAAATTGTATGTACAACATGTTCAGCAACCGGAAAATTGTTACAGCACTCTCATTTGTATCCTTAATTGCACTAGGCTATAGCTGCCAGAAAACTTTAGATAAAAACACAGCGCTTTCACCGCAAAAAGCCGGTATGTCACAAGAAGGCGGTGGAATTGCAAAGCCCCCTCAACTCACTAAAAATTTTCGGCAGGTGAACCTCGTGTCAAGTACCACAGAGTACCCGGCATTACTAGTTGACCCAACTTTGTTAAATCCCTGGGGCCTTGCTTTTAATGGTACAGGCGCCATTGCCTGGCCTGCTTCACAAGCCTCAGGCCTAAGTCAACTTTACTCTTATAATCCAACCGTACCATCGATAACCAGGGTAAGAGCCGTTGGTATTCCCACTTTCAATGCAGAAACAGGCGGCCACCCTACTGGAATTATATTTAACCCGACCAATTTATTTAAAGTGCCTGGAACTACGGCCAGGGTAAACTTCATTTTTGCCGGCACAGATGGAGTGATATCTGCATGGAACGGAGGAACAAACGCAATAAGAACAGTTGACAACCATTTGAATTCCGCTTATACCGGCTTAGCCAATGGCAGAGATGGAGTGGACAGCTTCTTGTATGCAGCAGATTTCAGAGGAATGCAAATCGATGTTTTTAATAAGGACTATGTACAGGTAACAAGTAAACCGTTTGCAGATCCTAACATACCTGCAGGTTATGCTCCATTTAATATCCAAAATATTGATGGTATGCTATACGTAACCTATGCAAAGGTTGACCCTTTAACACATGAATCACAGGCAGGCGAAGGTTTTGGTTATGTAGATGTCTTCTATCCAAATGGCATGTTGCAAAAACGCCTGTTGTCAAATGGAGAATTAAATGCTCCGTGGGGTATTACAAAAGCTCCCGCAAGTTTTTTGGGGGATGAAAATACCGGAAATCATGCCATCACAGGTTCCATACTTCTTGTAGGCAATTTTGGTGATGGGCAGATCAACGCTTACACAGAAGCAGGACAGTTTTTAGGAAAATTGAAAACTGAACACGGACCGATTGTTATTGAAGGGTTGTGGGCATTAACTTTCCCCCCGGGCAATCCAACAACGTTTAATAAAGAGCACCTATATTTTACCGCCGGGCCAGACGATGAGGAAGAGGGCTTATTTGGATACATTACAAAGTAATACACGGAAACGAGGTGATAAAGGCCCGCCTTTGTAGCGGGTCTTTATTATTTAATTGGATAGAAGTTTAACAGGATTCAAGGTACACTGCCCAAAGAATATGGGATGTAAAGTGTTTATATTAAGAAGTTTACCTTGTAGACCATTGCTGAAAAAATCATCCGGTTTGAAACTAGCAGTGTAAATGTCTGAAATAAAAAAGCCTTGCTGAGCTACGTGTAGTTATCACTTTTTTCGGTGCTTAAGGACGTCGACCTACGATAGATCGTAGATACATCATGACATAAAATGTAATGCGCTAATAATCAATGACATTTCTTAGATCGGCAAGTAAAAAGTTTGAACTTAGGCTAGTTAGGTTCACTTTACTAGATTTTGAACAATTTGCTAAATTTCAGTTTTCACTTCCTCCACTCATCTGCTCTGTTTGATCCTAGCCGTATCATCTTCATATTCATCTTTTAAGATCTCATCCAAAAGATCAACTATACCACTCTGCAGGCAATTCATGGAGAAATTAAATCCATTTATGCACGCATTTTAGAGATAAGGCAGCAGAAAAAGAATTGATGCAGATTGGTTAAAATGGAATATTTTTTCCTACACGAAATGCACGGTGGCAATAGTACTTATGCTCTCGCTATTCGTCTTTACTTTGCAGAACAAACGAAAACCATACAACCATGCCAACGTATTCCACTTTTCAAAACGCCTGCCTCCTGTTTTTACGAATCGTTATTGCCGCCATATTTTTTGTGGCTGCTTATTTTAAATTTCCTTTCTGGTCTTCTGCTCCACAAGGAATGTCTCCTTTCCTTTTGTTTACAACGAAACTACTTTCCATTGCAGAACCGTTGGGTGCAACGGCCATCCTTATTGGTTTTTTAACCCGCTGGGCTTCAGTTGGACTGATCATAATTATGATCGGTGCTATTTATGTCTCCCAGTTTGTGTACCACATCAACTTTGTAATGCCTACAGGACCGGGATGGGATTTTCCCTTAATGGTAATGGCAGGATGTTTTGTTCTTCTTGCCTTTGGTGCGGGGGGATGGTCGTTGGAGAAAAATAGAAAACGATAAAGCATTGACAAATCTTTTTCGATTCAACTAATTTAGTATCGTTATTTCCTTACCGGGTAAGTATTGTGTAGGAAAAAAGCCGCGATTTTAATGAACTGTTTCGGCCCTGTTGATAGCCTGATAAACGTCCCTCCTGACAACTGCTAACGCTCTTGCATTTCAAACCAAAATCAAATAAAATGAAACACATCCTACTCTCGTTTGCTGTTATGGCAGCCATTATACTTGCATCCTGTAACAACTCGGGAACCAGTACAACAAATGAAACCACCGGCACTACAAGAGATAGTACCGCTTCCACAGAAGAACAGAATCTTGAAAAGAACCGCAGCGTTTACAAGGCCATCGAGTCAGGCGATAGCGCCACCATCCGAAGCGTCATTGCTGACGATGCCGTGGATCACCAGGGGCCGAATGGCAGTGAAATCAAAGGTGGCGCTGAGATCACACGCTGGCTGACAGATATGCACAACCATGTGAAGGATCTGAAGTTTGACGTAATCTCAGACGCAGCCAGAGGTGATTACATCTTTGCCATGGTGGACATGAAGGGAACTGCGGCCGATAATTCGATGGGAATGCCACAAGGAAGTGATATGGGAGGTAAATCTGTTGATGTTATAAAAGTAAAAGACGGCAAGATGGTCGAGCATTGGGGCTTTTTAAACTGGACAGATGTAATGAAGATGATGAAAAAGCCTGGCAATATGCCGCAGAAAAAATAGGAAGACACGCTTTCCAAGAAGCCACCCGCGGGTGGCTTTTTTGTGACAGGCCACGAAGACGCGGAGACATGTATTGAAAGGATTTTAAAAATGTTATTCAATCCTATCACAATTGTGTGTGGTAATTATAAAAATACAAGCCTTAAGACGTGGGCTTTAAGGCTTGCAAAGAGTTAAAAGACTCAATGAATATTACATATTTTTTACCGCTCTGCAAAAAAGCATCATGCCTTGCGAATGGCTGTGGCTCATCAAATTGGTAGCAGGAAATTGTTTATTTTCTTTTCGGTCAATCACAATTTGATCGGAATAGACTTCAGTTATACCACCTGTATGGCTTGAAGTACCATTAGCGTTGGTGTTTTGCATATACGTTGTTCCTCCGGAACCATCCCGAAATACCACAAGGTATCTGTACTTGTCAACCTCATTATATTTCGTATCAGATGCAAGCTTCTTTTCACTGACAACTTCATAAGCAGCAGGATAATTCTTCTTCATCGTTTTATTTACAAATTTTGCGACCGGCCTATTAGCCTGGATTAACAAAACATACTTAGAGTTAGTGATGTCTGATGGGATAGAACCCTGTACAAGATTGTTAGCGAGGTATTTTGATCCTCTACATCCTGCCAAAACAATTAAAAAGATGAACAAAAAATGACTTGATCTCATAAGCTAATTTTTGAACGAATATAAACGAAACAAACTATATTAAAAATGAAGATTTCATGATCTATTAACGATCTCATAACCTTTTTGCATCCGTTTAAAGGTTCACTAAACAGACTACTCGTTCGCCCTAGCGTCGAATAAGCTCTTGCTGCCAGATGTTTTATTAAATCTATTCAGCTGATAGATTGGAGAGTATCCACATTATTTTAAAAACATCAGCTCCACTGATTTAAGGCACTGCGGTAGATCCTGGCAAGTTACAGTTGTCACTTTTTTGGTGCTAAAGGACAGCATCTACGATCTATCCGTAGATAACATCAGGACCTAAAATATAAGTTAGCTAATAATTAATGACAGTTTTGAGATCGGCCAACAAAAAGTTTGAACTTAGACTAGTTGGTTCTGCCCCGGTTTGCCAGATGAGGAAAACTTTTTTCCCGATTAAACAGAAATTTAATTTCCAGTGAATAACTTACGCAGTTCATTAAGGTGGCGACATAAAAATGGAAATTTTACTCTTTGCTCTTGTTTTTGTTTCATTGGCGGTTTTTGTAGGGAGGTTATACAGGAAACAGAAAACGGGGACACAGACAAAACCGATAATAGAGCAGAAGACAGAAGTTGTTTTACCCCCTGCTGAAATTGTTGCGCCTGAGCAAAAGGAAGCGGATCATGAATCGAATATTAGTCTGCAAGCTGAAATACCACCTGTTTTACCTGGTGAACAGACAACACCAGCCTTTGTACAATTTATTTGCAGCTGTCTAGCGCATTGAGGCTTTTGTCGTGAGAACGATGATTTCTTACCTCTTTCAGAAAGTTCATTTATTCTTGTCAGGGCAACAGACAACAGGAAAATAGCAATAACCTGCGTATGGAAGGCAGCCTGCATTAAGGGCAGACTGGAATGGGCCAAAAGCCAACAGCTAATAGCATTCCGCAAGTATCAACAACATACAGGAATCACGGTATTTATTGTTGCAGGTGTTGGAGAAAGTGCTGATCGACCTGAGATGGTTTCTGTTATACAGCTGGATATGGTCCGTTCAAATGTATTATCTCTAACGCAATTGCAAACGCATGTGGTTGAGAAAGAAAATATTTTTGAACGCCAAATGATAAACTTCACTTTGCATAGGGAGATAGTAGACTAGTAAATATTATTATTGTTAGCAGGCAAATTATTGAATATGTCAGTTTACCTGGAACCATTCACCAGTTTAGCTCCTCTTTCTATTTCGGCAAGTCGTTTATGATTGACTGCATAAAATATTACCTGTCCTTCCCTCCTTGTAGTAACAACACCTGCTCTTCTTAAAAGACTGAGGAAGGAAGAAGTGAGCGATTGTTCGAGTTTCATTTTTTTATAAATATCGCTAACCTTCATTTCAGCATTGCTATCGAGCAGGTTTAGAATACTTTGCCTGGTTTTATGATTGAGACTTCTTAAAACGAGAGCTGCCTTTGCAATTTCTTCGAGGTTAAATATCTGCTTGGATGTACCTGGGTTTGTGGGTTTTGACTTTGCCATGTGGATCAATTGATTTCAGGTAAAGATTAGACAAGTGCATCAATGGTAAAAATAATTTTTAAACATGACGGGGTATTGGTATAAATGACCAGTGCCGGACGAATTTGTATGACCGCAGCATTTTCGTCCTGAAAGTTTCCCGGGTTGAAAACCAGGCTTAGAGAGGCCGGCTGCGGGAAGTTCTAATGAAGACCTGTGACGCACAGATAATAATGCAAACAAACGAAATGAAAGGATGCGGCCGAAGCGAAAGATGACAAAACGCCCTAGTAGCGCTGGCGGGCTTGCGGCGGGAAGTTTTTTGCTTTTGCATAACTGTGATTTTTATGAGCACTTCTTCAGCGAAGGCAGATAAAAAACCAAAAGGAAACGAAATAAAAGAGGGTTCCATGAAAGCATCTGTATTTATGTCGTAGTCAAATAAAAACATGCGTATTGCCGGATACTATGTTTGCAGGTCTTAACCGCATAAAACCATTGAATCATAGACAGTGGGCCCTAATCTGAGACAAGCTATCCGTAGCATTTTTATTGCTGATGACGACAGCGATGTTATGGATTTTTTAAAGAAGCTATGAACACAATTGATGCATCTATTCATATTGAACATCTGCAAAATGGCGCGGCTATAACACGCACTCTCTCAAGTTACCTGCCTGATCTTGTGTTTCTCGACCTTGATGTGTCTGCAAAAAATGGCCTTCAATGTTTAAAAGAAATTCGCAGTAACCTGGGTGACCTCTTCTCTGCCAGTAATTGTATTTAGCAGCACAAACAGGCCGGCTAATATTGATACAGCTTATGATATGGGGACTCATTTGTTTTTTATAAAACCATCTAACATTAATGAATGGGTACGCTCTATAGATACCATTCTAAAATTGAATTGGAGCCACCCTGAAAAAATAAAAGAGACGTATTGTATCAACGGCCAGTGCCATGCTTTCCATTAAGCAAATTCATGGCTATAAAAAATATAGCATGCTGAAGAAGAAAAAATATTAAATGTGTACACTATTTGTAGTAATAATAATATGACGAAAAAGATTTTGGGGCCACAGGAATTTAAAGAACTGGAAGAAGATATTCAATTGACACTTTTGCATAACGATGGCGTTCATGTTGGCAAAAGAAAGCTGCATGGCAAAACGCTGATTCTTTTTCAACTCCATGGTTTTTACGTGGAAATTCTTTATAAGGAATACCGTAAAAAGATTTACTACATGCTGGTATCGGCCGACACCGAAATGCTTCAACCCTATCTCGACCAAATTCATGTACGTGATTTGCAAAAACATAAAGGCAAAGACTGATCAGTGTGCAAACTTTAATTTTAAAAATTTACAATATTTATACATATTTGTGATGCCGTGTTATGACCCAGTCGCTGCCGCCTAAAAGCCTCGTCCTCCACGCTGATGATGATCCCGATGACATCGAGATCGTAAAGGAAGCATTTAAGCCCTATCCAAACGTGGAAGTGGTAAGTTTCGGTAACGGGGAAGCTTTACTTGAAAACGCAGCATACCTCTCTTCCCTCGGCCTCAATCCTTGTCTCATTATCCTTGATATCAATATGCCCCGGCTCGGCGGTAAAGAACTATTAAAGGAGCTGCGCAACAGGAAAGAGTTCGATGAAACTGCTATCATTCTTTTTTCAACTTCAACACTCCCGAACGAAGCGGCTTTCGCCAAAACGCTTAATGCAGGCTTTGTCACAAAGCCCTTACATGCAAAACAGGTCGACCAGATCGCGGATATTTTTATCACACAATGTCCTGAAGAAGTGAGACAAAGGCTACGGCAAAGTGGAAGAACGGATCATTAGCAGCTGCTGGTTATTAAAAAGTACATGTTTGCCAACATTGTTTATAGCAGTTCGGCGCATTTATCCGACATTCAAAAATCATTTATTCATAGGGCCGATTTTTACCTGGTAAAACCTTTAGCGTAGAGCACTTAAGAACTGCATTAAAAATGACCTTTCAGCAAACTGGAAGATAATCCTCCCATTAAGCAGCATTACTTCATTAACAACCGCTTTGTTCCTTTGACAGCAAGTGCATAAGCGCTGCTGATTCTTCAATAATCCACTTTCGTAATTCCGTTGAACTTGCTTGAAAGAAATAGTAGCGCCTATTTTGTAAAACGGATTAATTTCACAGGCCTTAGCAATTTCCCCAGTTCTCCCCGCTTTTGATGCGGTACATTGTCATTTCGCTTACGCCATATTTATCTGCAATTTGCCTGATGGAAAGGTTCCTGTTTTTACTATTCAATTGTGCTTTAATTTTTCGTACCTGGGTTGCCGTTAGTTTTAATCCCTTCTGCCTGTTTGCCTGAACTTTCTTGTACGCCAGTTTTGCAGGACTCTTTTGCTGGTGCTGTATCATTTTTTCCGGGGTGGCCCAGTCGAGGTTTTTGACAGCATTATCCAGCTTATCATGGTTTTTATGAATGACATATTTGTATTTGGGCGAAGGCTTTTTTAAGAAAAGCTTTGCTATCTCCCGATGGATGTACAAAGTTCCTTTGTTATCACTGCGGTGAAGATTTAAAGTCCTGTAGCCAGTTGTTATAGATCCATTCAGTAGCTTACCATCCTGCAGCGGATCCTGCTTATAACTGGCTACCCGGCCATGCGAAGAAACAGCATACAGGTTGCGAAGGTCTTTATAACCTTCAAAACGCAGCGGCTTCCATACTTCTTCTTTTAGTTTTTTAATCATTTCGGTTTGGGTGAGAGTTGTCAAAATATATTTGACTGCAAAGATAATTGCAGCGCTGAGCATTTACCTGTTTGCAATTAAAGCATTGCTTTACGACCATCAGAGGTTAATGCTGATAACGAGTAGCAACAGTGCCCTTGCAGTGCTTCTAAACTATCTATTAATCATTGCGGCGCCTTTTTCAATAGCTGACAGCCGTTCATAGTCCACTGAATAATAAATAATTTGTCCTTCCCTCCTCGTCTTTACCGCGCCTGATCTTCTTAGCAGGCCCAGAAATGCAGAAGCCTTCGACTGCTCGATCTTTAGCTTCCGGTAAATATCGGTTACCATCATTTCCCCATTGTCGTGAATAAGTTTCAGCATCGTTTGCCTGAGCTTGTGGTTAAGGCTTCTCAATACAACCGAGGCATTTTTAATCTCTTCGAGGTCAACCGCAAATTTCACGGTGTTCTTTTTTGATTTGCTCATTGGCTTCCTTTTGATTTTAACGAAGTTCAAAAATCAAAATAAAGAAAAGGAAATAAGTGCTAAAAAGCGCTCTACCCGAAAAAATAATCTTAAGATGAAAGAGGCTACAGGGTTAGACATCAATCAAAGCCATGCTATCCTAATTTACAGGCAGTTAACCACATGGCCAATCGTGTCAAATTACCCAGGGCGATTTCATGTGAGCTCCATGGCAAGGCTACGGTTATACAAATCCGTTTGCCTTTACAAACTTCCTGTTTACGGTTGTTCTTTCCAGCTATCATGGTAGCACCGTGATTGAGTTCCTACCTTAGCAGGTTTTTACGGAAGTTAGTTGCTCATGCGGGTGTGTCACGCAGCAACACGACCATTTGCACGAGGCGATTTTGTCAATAGTTCCCGTATGGCTTTATTAACATGACCGGCGACGAGTGGCTTTTCAATAATACTTCCATTGATCAGAAGTACTGGTACTTCACGGATACCTAATGAAAGCCCTTCTCTTAAATCATCCTGCACATTCCAGCCAAAGGTTCCGTTCATTAACTGGTCCAGAAATCGTTTGTTTACCACTCCCGCTTCCCTTGCCAGGGATTTCAGTGATATGATGCCGAGAGAATGGGGATGTTCCATAACTAATTGATGCATCTCCCAGTATCTCCCCTCCTGGCCTGCCGCTATTACAGCCTCTGCAGCCTTGTGTGCCCTTTGATGTATTTGCGTCAAGGGAAAGTGACGGTAGGAAAAACTGACTTTCCCTTCAAAACTTTTCAATACCTGCATTATCATTTCATTTAGCTTTCGTGTGTCGGCAGATTCATAATCACCGAACACGGTTAATTGAACTGGTGCTTCGCGGTTTCCCAAGAAGAAATCTTTGGAGGGAATGACCGGCAACACTTCTTTCTTTTGCATATAAACTCCTTTTTAAAAGAGCAGCCGGTATGGAGTGTTTAAATAAGGCTGCAAACCTTGTACAAAAAGGATGCTAGGGTCATTATATTACAGTTTTAGTCAGTTGCTTGCCTGCCACTGCCGCATTGGCACTTTAGCGTATCTGGACATTGAAATGAGGTGTTCTATCAACCGACAATAGAGGACACTTTTGTCTTCTATTATCTTTCCGTCTATCTTTGCAATACCCTGTCTGTAGAAAACCTCTACACTCGAATTTTAAAGAGAAGAAAACTCCATCCTTTCAAAAGGATACTTATATCGACCCTTAACTTTTATTATATGGAAGTCATTATTAAATCGGTGAATTTTAAAGCAAGTAAACAGCTTGAAGAACTGATCATTGAAAAGGTGAATAAACTTTTCCATCATTCAAATAACATCATTCAAGCCCTTGTTGTTCTTCGTGAAGAAGAAAAGAAAGGCCATGAAAACAAATCCTGCGAGATAAAATTGGTGGTACCCGGCTATGATCATTTTGCGAAAAAGAAGACGGAATCGTATGAAAAATCGATCACGCAAGCTGTGGACAGTTTGCAAAACGTGATACTTAAAACAAAGAAAAGGTCTATTGCCAAAAAGCATTCGCATAATCCGATCTCATAAAAGCCCGGTTACTGTTAATGTATTTCTTCATTTTCCAGAGGTAATAGGCCGGGATGACGGACCGGTGGCCCTCCGAACTTAAATATTGGAAATGTTACGAAATCAAATCCTCTTGCTTAAGGTCACACTCTTAACGCTCTTCATATTGCTCCATCTTTTTACGATAAAAGCGGCCCTGGCAGGCCATAATTTATTCTGGCTGGCCATTATCCTGCTTTCTTTGTTGATCTTTTTCCTTTACCAGGCCAGGCAAAAAAAACCACGGAGGCATCCGGAATATTTTGCAGGCAAACAACAGATCGATATTCGTCTGCAAGCCAAAAGAAGCACTGTTCCATTTCCTCCAGCCATTACGATTAAAAAAAATGACCTGACTATTACTGTTGGAAATAGCGATGACCCGCAAGCCTATAAAACAAGTGTGTTTAATATCAGGACCAGGAACAGGATGGTAAGGTCAACTGCTGATAACGGTTTTGCCCGAGGAACTGTTTATTGTGAAAATGGCAACCTATATGATTTAGTACAAGGTGACCAGGTTTTTCATGTTGGCCCGGAGTACGTCGGTTGCCAAACTGGAAAGGGAGGCTTTGATGCATCGAAATTTAAAGAGCTTGCCTGTGATGCCCGGATAAAAATGATCGAACTGGATTTATCAACTCCGCGCAGACCATTTTACGATCTCATCTCCGTAACTAATTACATTCCTGCAGCGAAAAATAAAACAGTGATACCTACACTTGGATACAGTGTGTTTTCCGATGCAGAAGGAATGGTGCTCTTCCTCGAAAGGTTGTATCATCTTTCCGGTGGTAAACCCGTGGGTATTAAGCTGCGCATCGAAAACAAAAATGAACTTTACAATATTTGTTATGCTATTAAAAAAGTAAAATTCAATCCCCAGTTCATGATCATAGCCCCTGCACAGCAGAACGGCTTTCCTTCCCCGCACCAGCTGCCGAATCCGAGGTCATTGTACGATCTAATCATATTTGCATCCAAAACGTTGGAGGTATACGAGCTTGATAAAAAAATAAAAATAATTGCTGCTGCAAATATTCATTCCGGTGAGGACTTATTAAAGCTACTTTGCCATGGGGCCGATGCCGTTTGGAGCGAACTGCCGGGAAATAAAATTATAAAGCTGAACGGGAATGGGTCAAACGAATACCTTGTTTACAGGATTAGGCATGCCATTGAATTTCATAATCACATTCTAAGAGAGACCGCCAGGATTATGGAAGCGAACGGTCTCACAAAGGTTGAGGACATTACGCTATCTTCTTTTTTCAGATGGCCTGCCAATGTTTAATAATTACTATCGGTAAGGATACAGTTTTTGCTTTATCTGTAAAAAAAGGAAGAGACAAACAGCTTCTATTTTTCAAATACAACAGCGTCGGCAGAAGCGCCTAATTCGACCAGCGCCTGCTGGATAGCTTCAGTCATTTTTGGAGGTCCGCACAAGTAAAAGTGCTTACTGAAATCATGGATATGCTGCTTTAAAAACTGCTTATTGATGAAACCATGGTAATGAGCTTTGCTCAGTTCATCAGTAATAACATAAACAGCACTGCCATTAAGCATTGACGTTAGTTCCTTCTGCAGGATAATATCTGAATCTGTTTTATTGGAGAAGAAAAGCATATTGCCTTTTAACCCGTTATCTTTTTTTAACTGACGCAGAATGGCAATGAATGGTGTGATGCCGGCACCACCTGCTATAAAATAGCCCGGGCCTTTGTATTCAATTGCACCCCAAACATCTCTTACAATCAGTTCGTCGCCCGCTTTTAATGAATTAAGTTCATTGGTAACCCCGGCATGATCGCCGTAAATCTTGATCACAAACTCGAGGTAGGGCGAACTGTTGAGAGAGGTAAATGTAAAAGGACGTCTTTCTTCCAGCCACCCGGTTTTGTTTATCGAAACTTCAGTGGCCTGCCCGGGGATAAAATTATAATCCCCTGGTTTTTCCAAACGAAATCTTTTTACATCATGTGTCAGGTTTTCTATCTCCCGTATTTCGACATTATATTCCATGCTGAATTATTTGTACATACTAAATAGACATACCGTTGTCCCGATTGGTGACCAGGAAGGATGACGAAGCTTTCCGTGATCTTAATAGATTTCATCTCCGCTCAAAAGGTTACAAAAATGCCAGGAATTAATTTCTGTAACCTTTTCACCTGTTATTACTCGATGTAATAGACAAAAGACTTTTGCACTCATAAACTTTAGATAGGAAGATCAGCCCTATTTCAAAACGGCTTTGGCCTTATGCTAATGATGCTGGCTTTTTTCGTTTTTGCATTTGCACAAGACAAACCAAAGCTCACAGATCCGGAGGTGGCTTTTGTTGCAATAACTGCCAACCAGATTGATATTGATTTTGCCGGTGTAGCCAGACAAAAATCCAAAGACGCCAGCTTTACAATGGCCTGTTTCCGTTATACATAAAACAAAACAGCTTTAATTATTTGGTGACAAGGATTGAAGCAATTCAAAATATGGGTAACCGGGTAACTGTATCCAGGTTTAACCAATTATTA
Source organism: Flavisolibacter sp. (assembly GCA_035554655.1). Classification (GTDB taxonomy): domain Bacteria; phylum Bacteroidota; class Bacteroidia; order Chitinophagales; family Chitinophagaceae; genus Flavisolibacter. The sequence goes on along the minus strand of DATMIF010000018.1, from coordinate 123,731 downwards.
AACGCTTTAGTTTTTCTTCATCGTTTTCTTTAGTAAGTTTGTATAAATGGCAACGCACAGCAATCATATGACACCTAAAAATATCCGGGGATACCTGATCCTCGATATGAGTGATTGCTATACAGGCTCGTTCCCCGAGTTTATTCCATTCTGCTCCGGTCTATATTATTTTTCCTGCTTTAAAGCCTTTAAAACCCTGGCCCAAGCCTAATTATAGGGCTTGGGATTGCTCGTACCAGTGGTTTGCCCATTGATCATTTTTGCTTTCAGCTAAATCCAAGCATAAATTCAAAACCAGGTTTATAACGGTTACGAACATCTTAACATGAACCCCTGACAGCATCTTGATCGCATTGGTGTTACAGACACAATACCATTATTACTATTTATTAACTGGCACAATTGAGCGCTTTGATTTTCCGATGATTGTCATGTTTATTAATGCCTGGGCGATGGTCTACCCTTAGGCTTTTAGTGTGTAATGCCCTCCCCCATTCCTGGGGGAAGGTTTTTATTGAATTTAATCTCATGAACAGTAAAACAGTGATGTATGAACGCAGATTTTAAGCCAGTATCAGTAAGAAGTCTCATCCTATTGGTGGTGGCACTGTTGAACGCTATCATCCTTAGAAACGGACTCGTGTTGGGTGAAAAGTGGTATTGGGGATTGGTGGTCAGTGTACCGCTAATGCTGATTGCCATCATTGATGTCACCCAAAGGAAGCATGCCATCATTCGCAACTTTCCGCTGATCGGCCACCTACGTTATTTTTTTGAGTTCATCCGCCCCGAGGTGAGACAATATTTTTTTGAATCAGACCTCGACGGAAAACCCTTTAACAGGAGGCAGCGCTCCATTGTTTATCAAAGGGCAAAAAATGAAAAACAAACCGTGGCTTTTGGAATGCAGGCCGACCCTACGAAACCGGGATATGAATGGGCAGCACACTCGATTTACCCTGTGAGCATTCAAGAAAAAGATTTGAGGGTTTGGATCGGCAACTACCAGTGCATGCAACCTTATCATGCGAGCATTTTCAATATTGGTGCTATGAGCTATGGTGCATTGAGCAAAACGGCAATCGTTGCTCTTAATGAAGGTGCCATGATTGGAAAATTTGCACACAATACGGGTGAAGGTGGCATCAGTGAATACCATGCACGGGGCGGCGATCTTATCTGGCAGATCGGTACGGGATATTTCGGGTGTAGGGACGCTGATGGAAAATTCAGTGCAATGGCATTTCGTAAAAATGCTTTGCGCCCGCAGGTAAAGATGATTGAGCTAAAACTATCGCAGGGCGCGAAGCCAGGACATGGAGGCATTTTGCCTGCTTCGAAAAACACCCCGGAAATAGCAGGCATTCGGATGGTTGTGCCGGGAACCACAGTTCATTCGCCTACAAGCCATGCTGAATTTGATTCCCCCGAAGGGTTGATCCGCTTTTTGCAATGGCTGAGGGAATTGAGCAATGGCAAACCGGTTGGGTTCAAGCTTTGTATCGGGGATAAGCAGGAGTTCATAGATATCTGTCGGGCTATAATTACGATCGGCATCATTCCTGACTTTATTTCAATTGACGGCGCAGAAGGTGGTACCGGTGCTGCACCACTTGAGTTCACGGACCACGTAGGCATGCCTTTGTATGAAGCGCTTGCTTTTGCAAAGCAAACTTTAGATGCTTTCAACCTGGGCGACCACATAAAGCTTATGGCAGCAGGCAAGATCATCACCGGTTTTGATATGGTGAAAGCAATGTCCCTGGGCGCATCGGCGTGCTACAGCTCACGGGGAATGATGATGGCACTTGGCTGTATCCAGGCATTGGTTTGTGACAGCGGCAGATGCCCTGTAGGTGTGGCCACTCAAAATCCTTCACTGTATAGAGGATTGCATCCGGCAGATAAACGGATTCGTGTGGCCAACTTCCACCTGAAAACAATTGAAGCTACGAGGGAGATCATGGAAGCATGCGGGTTTACAAACATCGAACATATACACCCTTCAAAGTTTTTCAGAAGGGTGAATGAACACGAGGTCAAAAGTTTTGAACAAATCTATTTTCATGAAAAAGGCGGCTCGCTGATCTCCAAATTTTATTCACAATTAAATTAAACAGCAATGAAAAAAATAAAACGGCGACTGATGCTTGCAAAGGATGACTATGACATTATCATGTCGTATGTAAAAAAACGCCCGGCATCTGTAACATTTAACAGGCGTGATACCCAAGAACTGGAAGGCGAACTGAAAAGAGCAAAGGTGGTGGATAAGAAAGACCTGCCCGGGGATGTTGTGCGTCTCAATTCTACAGTTACGATCAAAGAAGAAAAAGAAAACAAGATCATGGAACTCATGGTGGTCATCCCTGAAAAGGCAGATATCAGGCAGAAAAAGATTTCAGTCATGTCACCTGTGGGCACCGCGTTGATTGGATTTGGCAAAGGTCACCAGGTAAAGTGGAGAGTGCCTGCAGGTAATAAAACCTTTACGATAACGGAAGTACAGAATCTGTATGCCTGATAAGCAACAAGGGGATGAATAACCATGATAGCATATATAGTAATACCTGTCTTTATACTTGTGATTTGTGCCATGGCAGGACACTCATTGGTACAGAATAGCAGGAAGAAGAGAAAACGAATAGCGGTGGCCAGTACCTGTGATCGTTTTATGCGAACGTCCAGACTGGCGATTGAAGACGCGGACTTTTTTAATTATCGCTATATCGGCCTGGACAGAAGAAATAAAAAGCTCCTGTTAATCGATCATTGCAACAGGGAAAAACAGGAATTATGCGTTCCGTTGCCCGAGATCGGGGAAAGCAAAATCATCTATGTTAAAGAAGATGACCACGGCATCGATCATATCCTGCTGGAACTAAGAAATAAACGTACTGGCCAGCGCGTGCAATTTTGCTTTTTCGACAAAGAAAAGGATCCCCTTATAGAGCTTTCCATGCTGGCAAGAAAAGCAGTTAACTGGAAAACGCGGATCGATATTCACAAACATCCCGGCAACGGTTGTGCCAGATCAGAATATGTTTTGTAGCACGAAATCAAATTAATTCTATCATCTTAAACAATTCGCACGAGCCATGTTCACAGAAAACAAAAAGCGCATTCTCGCCAAGGAAGATTTTGACCTTTTAACCAATTACCTGAAGCATAACAGGGCCGCAGCTGTTGATGAAAAAAACAGTGCTGTTATCCGGCTCATTGAAACTGCACAATTGGTCGATGATGCTGATTTCCCCTGGGAGGTCGTTCAATTGAATTCCAAGGTAATTATCAGGGATAAGATAGCCAGGCTCAATTATACCTATATCGTAGTCATGCCGGAACTGGCTGACCATAAACAATGTAAGGTCTCTGCATTCTCGACGATCGGGAGTGCCCTGCTTGGTCATAGCAGGGGCCATGATATTTTTTGGAGTACGCCGAAAGGCCGGCGGCATTTCACCATTATGGCAGTTTCCCAATACGCGTTCTGAAAAAAAATCAAATAAAAAAATTAATCGAATGTTTCATCATCACATTAGAAATCCACCAGTATTTCCTCGCGAAACCAGCAAATAACGAAAGTGGTTACCCGCAAGAGTTAGCGCTTCAAATATTTCGTGCCTAGTGCCAGCTCTTCATCACAATGTGCAACGCTGAATGAGTGGAGCGTCTCATATATATTATCTCGGATCAATTTAAACTCATCAGCAGGAGCAAAAATCTGCCGGAGTGGAACCAGGCTTGTTGAGAATATCTTTGGGCATTGAACACATTGAAGATATAAGAAACGACCTGCAGCAGGCGTTGATAAAGTCAAATCGTAATTGGGGCGCCGAATTTTGCGGCACGGTAATATGCAGTATACCTGCTTATTCCCGTGCTATATGTTCGTATGTCCTACGGCGTTATTCATGAGATGATAAACTAACGGCGGCCAGCAGTATGCAAAGAATTTCCCTGGAACAAGATGACAAATTATTTTTCTTTTGCCTTCGGTATTGTTTTCATTATAGCAATAATGGCTACAACTACCATGAGCAGGTTAAAGATAAGTGCAATCATCGCTGCCTGGCGAATGGCAACGTTGTCCTGCCTCCCTTCGAATTTAATGACGTTATCAAGGATGCTTCCCGGGGCATCAAAGGCGCTTAGGCCAACAAAAATTCCGGTAGATATGGCTACTCCCAATGCAGCTCCAAGTGAAGACGCCATTTTGTAGATTCCCGACCCTGCACCAGCCTGTTGTTCCGGCAAATTGGAAAGAGCCGCGTCGGTGGAAGGCGTAGCATAAAATGCTAAGCCTATTCCAAAAAGTGTATAAGAAATGATTGCAAGAATCTTGTAAGTATCTGTCATCAGATTGGCAGGCAGTAAGAGCATGATGGAAATACTCACGATGATGCATCCCCAGATCATCGGCTTACGCGGACCAAAGCGACGCAACAATTTTTCTCCCACCCGAATAAAAGCAACGATAGCAATGGCGTACCCTAAAGTGAGAAGGCCGGCCGTTTGTGCCGAGAGTGCCGCACCCATTTGCAATAACATGAGCGATACGATGAGCATGCCTACAACACCATTCAGCAAAAAATTGGAAATCGTAGCGCCGGTATAGGTTTCATTTTTGAAAAGTTTAAAATCAATAAGCGGGGCTTCTTTAGTTTTTTCAATGCGAAAGAAAGCTATTCCAAAGACTATGATCGCGGCAGCTAAGATGACTGATACTGCACTTGTCCATCCGAACTGACTTCCCTGGCTCACTAGTACCTGCAGTGCCACCATAACGATCATAAAGGTGATGATACCGGCTACATCCAGCCCCTTTCTCCCACCGGGCTGCAATACTTTACTTTCAGGAGTACCTTTCATCATCCACATTCCAATAACTGAAATGAGTGCCGATGCAAAGAAGATATACCGCCATCCAACATTCTGGGCCATCACCCCTCCGAAAAGAGCACAAAAGCCAGAGCCGCCCCAGGAACCGATTGACCAAAGACTGATGGCCCGCTGTCGGCCGGCACCTTCCCAATAAGATTTGATCAGCGCCAGGCTTGCCGGCATAATACATGCCCCGGACAGTCCCTGTAAAATCCGGCCTGCAATAAGCACAGTTGTAGCCATAGCTCCCGAGGGGGTAAAACCTACAAGTAATGAACCGATAATGCCGAACACAAATCCGATGCGAATAATTTTCAGTCTGCCCACGCGGTCAGCGAGTCCACCGGCAACAACAATAAAGATTCCTGAGAATAAAGAGGTGATCGACACCGCTATGTTCATTATGGCGGTATTCATCTGAAGATCTTTCGCCATGACAACATTGATGTTCAATGTTGTTTGCGCAAATAACCAAAAGGCTAAAACGCCGAGAATAATGCCGAACAGCAATCTGTCATTACCCTTGTATGATATTGTATTCATAAAGAGGTCTATTAAAGTATTGAGACAGCTATTTTATTTCTACTCACCTTTCCCGGAATCTTTATTTTGGAAAGAAGGCAAATTCAGATGAAAATGAAGGGCCAAAAAACGCAAACCAAAACAACTTACAATCGCAACTATCGAAACAATTTCCTTCGGATAATCCGAATAATCTCCGGCCGCTACAATCAGTGCTCCCACCATAGCAGCAGATGCATAAATTTCTTTTTTCAATATCACGGGTACGCGGGTCAGCAAGATGTCGCGTATCACGCCACCCCCAACTGCAGTAACAATTCCGAGAAGAACGGCGACTTCATAATTGTGTTCGAAAGAAATAGCTTTACGGGCACCGGTTACAGCAAATACTGATAAACCCAAAGCGTCAAACAGCAACACTGGTTGATTTAAAATGTTCACGATGCGATAAAAACCAACTGTTACAATAGTTGCAGCAAGTACCATTACGAGGTAAAGCCAATTGGTTAAACCAGCAGGTGGAACAGCGCCAATACACAAGTCACGAAGGATACCTCCCCCACAAGCCACTGAAAAAGCAATGGAGAAAATGCCGAAGATATCCAGCCCTCTTTGCCTCGCCGCCACTGCACCACTCAACGCAAAAACAAAAGTTCCCAGCAAATCCAAAAATATGTAAATGGTGCTTTCAGATTTCATCTATCTCGCATTTAACCAAACAGCTGCTGCCGTTATCATTGTTACAAATCCTGTTTTCAACGTTGGGTGAAGCACCGGTGCAAACTTGGGCGAATGATTACTCGGAATGGCATTGATAGCTTTGTTCTTTTTTGCTTCTAAAAATATTTCTTTATCGGTACCGCCAACGAACCAAAAAACATAAGGCACATTCCATTCACGGCCAAACACACTAAAATCCTCGCTGGCAGATCTCCGTGGTGTTTCAAAAGAACGTTCACCAAATTGAGCATCAAAAGCCTCAGCAACTTTTGCAGTTGCCTGTACATCATTTTGAGTTAACGGGTAATAATTGATGGTGGAAAATTCGGGCTCTTTCGGCGCATTGGAGGCCTGGCATTCTGCGCAGCAAATTCGCTTTACGGATGAAAGAACTTTTTCCCGAACATCCTCGTCAAAAGTGCGGATATTGATCTTTAAAGTTGCGTCATCTGGAATGACGTTCTCCTTTGTTCCTGCTTGTAAAGAACCAACGGTTACTACAGCACTCTGATCTGGGTCAATTTCTCTTGATACAATGGTTTGTAACCGCATGGTAGTTGCCGCAGCCATTATTACCGGATCAATAGAGTTTTGAGGTTGCGAACCATGTGAGCCTCGTCCGAATAGCTTTATTTGCAGACTATCACCACCGGAAAGAATAGCGCCACTTTTATGTCCAACATGCCCCGCAATCCCCACCATTACATGCTGCCCTAAAATGATGTCGGGCCTGGGAAAGCGTTTTATCATGCCATCATCCATCATCGCTTTTGCTCCTCGACCCACTTCTTCTCCCGGTTGAAAAACGGCTAGCACCGTTCCTCTCCATTCGTCTTTGTGTTTAGCCAATAACCTTGCAGCTCCCATTAACCAGGTTACATGGAAATCATGACCACAAGTGTGCGAAACACCCACTTCTCTCCCTTCTTCATCCTTCGTGCGCACAGTACTGGTATAAGGCAAGCCTGTAGCTTCGGTAATGGGTAAGGCGTCCATATCAGCTCTCAACATTACAGTTGCACCATCCCCGTTTTTCAACACGCCAACCACGCCGGTTCCGCCAATGCCTGTTGTCACATCCCAACCATATTTTTTCAAATAGTCAGCTGCAATTTGGGCTGTTCTTTTTTCCTGCATCGAAAGTTCGGGATGACTATGAATGTCTTTATAAATCTCTTCCATTTCCGGAAGCATGGCTTCGAGTACACTGTCCATCTTCGCATTCAAAGCTTTTATTTGATCTGTTGTCATGTTGGCTATTTTATTTCTGCTCGGGTTGACATTTATGGTGATACATTAAACCACATTATCCTTATCAATTACGAAGAGAAGTTTCATTGGGATAGGGTTGAACAACCTTGGAGGAGCATGAATGGACCGGCCTTTGTAAATTTAGAACAAGTTAGTCTTTGTGTCACGGAAAGAAAATCCATTAACGTGTTTTTTGTAGGCTACGATTTATTTTATTCAAATCGCTTGCATTTATAACCTTATCGGTAGTATTGATGAACTGGCATACGATATGGAATTTTATCAGGGAATGGTACTGGATACCGATGCTGCTGATTTATGCATTTATCATTATTACCATCCTGAGTGAAAACCGAAGCCCCAGTAAGTCGCTTGCTTATATCCTGGTTCTTGTCTTCCTTCCCGTAATTGGGCTGCTTGTGTACTATTTTGTTGGCCGAAAGCCAATATTTAAAAAATTTAAGCTTAAAAAAAAGCGACTCATTGACCAGCAAAAAATGCAGCAATACTATAGATGGTTAGCGCCGCAAATGGAAGAACGGTTGCAGCTGCTCGAGCAGAATATTGGTGATATGGCGTTCCCATTTCGATACCTGTACTATCAGGATCAATCACTGATCAGTACCGACAATACAGTGACGCTGCTGAACATTGGCGAGGAAAAATTTCCGGCGCTATTCAAAGCTTTGGCAAACGCCAGGTCGCATATCCACATCGAATATTACATTTTTGCTTCGGATAGTGTAGGTAACCAGATCACTGATATCCTGTTGAAAAAACACGATGAAGGTGTAGAAATAAGAGTGATTATTGATGATGTTGGATCCAACCATTTTAAAAACATCGAAAAGCGGTTAAGAAAAGCAGGCGTCACGGTTTTGAAAACAATGCCCGTTGCATTTTCCTCACTTGCCAACAGTAATTACCGGAATCACCGTAAGATCGCCGTAATCGACGGTGTCATTGGATTTATTGGCGGCATCAACCTCGATGAACGCTATTGGAATAATGGGAAGCATAAGCTTTACTGGCGTGACACTACGGTGCAAATTGAGGGTCAGGCAGTAAACTTACTCCAGGTACAATTTTTCCTGAGCTGGTTTTTTGCAGGTGGCAAAGATGATTTCCGCGAAGATGACCATTACTTTACTACGACCCTCGAAAAGAAAGGTGATGCCATCGTTGCGATTGCCGCAAGTGGCCCCGGTTCACCGGTACCGTATATAATGGAAACCATTCTGCTTGCAATCAGCCAGGCAAAAAAAAGCGTCCGCATTTGCACACCTTATTTTATTCCAAATGAATCATTAACATCAGCACTTGTTATAGCAGCAGCAAATGGCGTAAAAATAGAACTCATCATCCCCAAAAAATCTGATTCCTTCATAGTTCAACATGCCTCATTTTCGTTCATCAAACCCCTATTACAACGTGGTGTAAACATTTTCCTTTACGAAAAAGGATTTATTCATGCGAAGACGATCTCGATTGACAACAGTCTTGCTTTTGTAGGGACAGTCAATATGGACACCCGAAGCTTCTTCCTGAATTTTGAGATCACATCCATCATCTATGAACCTAAGCTATGCAAGGACCTTGAAGCCAGTTTTAAAAACGATAAAGACAATAGTAAAATGGTCACGCTTGAACAATGGAAAAATCGTACGATGGCCGAACGCGGCTTCGATTCCCTATGTCGTTTGCTGGCACCATTGTTATAGTGGTATAGCCACAAGAATCTTTGGCAGTTTATAAACGGATGAAACAGCTAGCGAAAAATCATGCATCTATTTACAGCGCCTTGATTGCAGACATCTTCATTGCGATCACAAAATTTATAGCAGGCGGATATACCAACAGTTCTTCCATGATCTCGGAAGGGATCCATTCCCTTGTTGACACGAGTAACCAACTGCTTCTTTTATACGGCTTGAAGAGAAGCAAAAAGCCTGCAGATAAATTCAGGCCTTTTGGATATGGAAAGGAATTGTACTTCTGGTCATTTATTGTTTCTATCCTGATATTCGGATTGGGTGGTGGTTTGTCCGTTTACCAGGGCATCATTCATATTCTTCACCCCGAACCGTTGGGCAACCCTTTCTGGAATTATATGGTTCTTGCTTTTTCATTTCTTTTCGACGGGGCTTCATTTGCCATTGCAATAAAAGAATTTAATAAAGCAAGACAGCGAACGCCTTTTTGGAAAGCCGTTGTTAAAAGCAAAGATCCATCGAGTTTTCTTGTGTTGTTTGAAGATGGCGCAGCCGTTTTTGGTTTGATCATTGTTTTTGTTTTGATGCTACTGAGTCATTCATTAAATGTGCCCATGTTGGATGGAGTGGCTTCACTTCTCGTTGGTCTGTTGTTGATCTGTAGTTCAATGATTTTGGCAAGAGAAAGCCGCAGTTTGTTAATGGGCGAAGGCATAGCACCGGAAACACAAAAAAAAATAAAGGAACTGGTTGAAAAAGATGAAGCCATTATTAACGTAAGCAATATTCTTTCAACCTACCAGTCGCCTGACGAGGTGATTTTAATGTTGCTGGTCCGGTTTAAGCATGATCTTGAGTCTGATGAGATCAGCGCCGCTATTCACCGCATCCGGGATATCATTAAAGATAAATTTCCTCTGGTGGAATTTGTGCTCATTCAACCCCAGTGACTAGTGAAAGCAAGGAAAATTTTACTTCCGTGGTTTACAGAATTGATCTAATTTGAGCGAGATGTACGAATTTTTTTTCAGACTTTAAAAGCAAAGTTGATTTTAGCGAGGATGATCTGTCAGCGATCAAAACTCACCTCACACCTAAAAGCTCCGTAAAAACAATACCTGCTGCAGGAAGGGGATGTATGCAAATTCGTTGCCGCGCAAGATATAGTTGTCACTTTTTTGGGCACTTAAGGACAATAACCTGCGGTCTATCGTAAATATGCAGATGATCTAAAATGTAATTACGTAATAGTCAACAATACTTCGCAGGTCATCGAAAAACTGTCTTCCATTATTTACAAGAATTACAGAAGGTCCAGACAGGCTTGTATTTTTTATCTATCGGACAGCGGTAGTAGCAAGGTCTTCATAATAACTGCTGTTCCAAAACCTGTATCTCGGTACCCCTGTCAGTTCCAACCTCCTTTTAAAATCAGTTATATCTTTTTTGTTTTTTTCTGTCCACAAAACTTCGCTAAGCGCAGTCATTCTTGGGAAAACCATATATTCGACTCTGCCTGGATAAGCCATATATTCTGTCCAGACGTTCGCTTGCGCACCCATAACCTGGTTAGTTAATCCCTTTGCTGCAATTTGTGCCGGAACCGGCTCAAACAAATACACGGAATCCAAGGGATTATAGCCGCCAATAGCCAGGCTGTCTTTTTGATTGGATTGATAGAAGTCAAAATACAAAGGCTTGCCGGGAACCATGATCACTTCATGACCATTTTCAGCAGCAGTGATTGCCGCCTTCACTCCTCGCCAGTTCATAATGATAGCAGAAGTATCGAGTCCTGGTTCCAAGATCTCATCCCAACCGATTACTTTTTTGCCTTTTGCTTTCAGATAACCAATTACCTGCTGAATGAAATACGTCTGAAGTTCGGTTTCATCTTTCAATCCGTGTTGCTTCATGAATGCTTGTGTTTTTGGATCAGCCTTCCACCATGTTTTACTACATTCATCACCGCCGATATGTATGTAAGGTGACGGGAAAAGATCAGCGATCTCTCCAAAAACTGTTCTTAAAAAAGCGAAAGTCTTTTCATTTGGTGCCAGCACATTATTATGACGGTTGAACATAGCCCATACCGTAGCTACCTGCCATGTACTATCGGGATTTGTACTTAACTCGGGATAAGATGCGATAGCTGCACGGCTATGGCCGGGAATATCCACTTCGGGAATGATAGTAATGCCTCTAATTGCAGCATAATGAATAATATCTTTCACTTCATTCTGGGTGTAATAACCTCCGTAACGAACTCCATCAAAACGGACCGGTGTTGCTCTTGTATGTCCGATTAAGGTCGAATCTCTCCATGCGCCTACTTCGGTTAATTTAGGATAAGCTTTGATCTCAATGCGCCAGCCCTGGTCATCGGTCAAATGCCAATGAAACGTGTTGAATTTATGAAAGGCGAGATAGTCGATGTATTTTTTTACAAAGCTTGCTGGAAAGAAATGACGGCTTACATCTAAATGCATTCCGCGGTAAAGAAAGCGGGGATAATCCTCAATAGAAACTGATGGTAATAAAATATTTTCTGTTGGTTTTAAAGGAAGCAACTGCAGCAAAGTTTGAATGCCATGAACAATGCCCTGTACATCCTGCCCCTGAATTTTTACCTGGTTGTTTTTGATATCAAGCAAATACATTTCTGGGCGATCAACAGTTTTATTGGTGTATTCGAGAACAATTGCCGGTGTTTTTTTAGAAGGTGTTTTTTTAATGGAAAGATCCAATCCACACTGAATTTTTATTTGTTGTTGTAAATATTCGGCCTGCTCTGAAAATTTTTTATCCGAAACAATGACTGTGTAATTACTTAGTTCAAGGGGCTTACTCTCCAATAACTGAATAGAAACCGGTTTGGGTATGATGTTGTTGACCGAAGAGGAAACACTCACATTGCTTGGTTGTGAAAAACAAAACAGAGGAATTACAAAGAATAACAACATTAAATCTCTTTTCGACTGGGCAGATGCAAAAAGATGGTTCATAAAATTTGTAGTGATCATTTTTAAAAAAATTTCATCGGGGTGAAAAATCGATTTCAATATTTTTTGATTTTGGGTGTATTCAATTCAGCCCTGTGCTGAAAAGGGAAGGCGGGAAGGCCTGATCTGTTTACGAGATTGGCTTCACCGGCCTCAAGCCAGGCATATCGAACAAATAAGGGCTTTTTTACCTGGTGATTCCAAACCACTGCTTTATTGTTTTGGATAACCGCCTCAGCGTGGACAAACACAATAGAATCATCACCCGGGTTTTTATATCCTATTTCAAAACCCTGTACTTTTTCATTATTAATTGTAAACAGAGGTTGATTGAAACGTAGTTCCAGTTTGTTATTCAGTTTGGAAATTCCAGTGCATCCGGGACCTTCGTAAATAAGATTTTTAAATCCATAGCTCTTTGCAAGTGCTATCAGGGCCAAACGTTCTCCTACTTCTTTTTTATGAGTGAAATGAATGTTTTTCATGTCCCCAACATCGATGGCAACCACCATGCCGGTATGCTTCACCGTTTTCATCACCTCGTATTGTGCCTGTCGAAGTTTCGCTGCCGCTTCCAAATTGCCATAGCCATATGGTGCAATCTGAACAAAATAAAATGGCAGGACTTGCTGATAACTTTTATCACTCCATTGTTTACGCCAGCGTTTAATCAGTGCTGTGAATAAGTTTTGATAAAGATCGCTTTCAGAAACATTCGATTCACCCTGGTACCACAACACCCCTTTGAAATAAAACGGTATCAGTGGATGGATCATTCCATTAAACAATGCTCCGGGTTCGCACCAGGGCCTTGAATAGTAATAATAGCTTCTCGGTTCTTCAGGCTTTGGCAGATCGGTATTGAGGGATTTTCTTTGCTCCTCCCAATGCTGCACAGCCAGATGATACTTCACCGAATCGGTTCCAACTTTTTTCAGAATCTCGTTCCAACGTTGTATGAAATAATTCAATGCATCGTCTTTTTCTAAAACAGGTTTTGGTGTCCATGCTTCTGCGGGTGTTCCCGCCCAACCGGAACAAACAACTCCGACCGGAGTATTCAAATCATGATAAATTCTCTTTGCAAAATAATAAGCTACTGCAGAAAACGAAGCGGCTGTTGCTGGTGAAGTGATCTGCCACTCGCCTTTGCAATCCTGAAAAGGTTCTGCTCCATATTGATGCTGCACACCAAAATAACGGATGGAAGGAAGATCTGCTTTCGCAATCTCCTGCCTTGCATTATTACTGTACTTTAAAGGGAAGGTCATGTTCGATTGACCCGAGCAAAGCCATACTTCACCTATCAGTACATCATTGATCTCAATGAAATTTTCGCCTTTGAGCTTTATTTGATACGGCCCTCCTGCCAATGGAGTCTGCAATTCAATTTTCCAATTCCCTGATTGATCAACCCTGGTGTAAATTTTATTTTTTTGCCATGAAACCTCAATAGAAATTTCTTCACCGGATGAACCCCAACCCCACATCGGCACTGTTGCTTTTTGCTGCAACACCATGTGATCACCAAACAATGCCGGCAGTTTTACTGCAGCATTGCTGTCATAGCAAAAAAACAAAACCGTGCAGAAGAATAAAATTAGTGTTGTATGTCCTTTTCGGCTTTTCATTAAAAAAAATTAAAAACATGGAAGATTTCCAACAGAAAAGTGATCTATTATCTTTCATCACTTAAAACCAGTTTCGCCTCAGCTCTTTTATTTTCACTTTTTAACTCAAGAGGGATCCGTTTTTCTATTTTGCCTTTTTTCACTTCAACCGAATAATCACCATGAAAGCCTCTGAAACTTGCTTCACCATTAGCATCGGTTTTAAGTGTAAGATTGGTCCTCCACTCGTGGTTGATCAATTGGTCCAAAACTTTATAAGAAGGCTTCGGATTCATAGCCGAATCCAATAACCCTCCTTTGAAATTATTTTCAGTGCCGAACGCTGTTCCGTCGCCCAGGTTCCACCACGTGATTCCTTTCATTTGCGGTTCGCTAAACCATAGCTTGTAAATATTTGAAACAATGGTTGCCTGGTTCTGCCATCCATTTTCTTTGTTACTTGGAACGGTGATCTCAGTGATCCAAAGTGGCTTTTCAAATTTTCCTAACTCCGCATAGGCTTTATGCATGATCTCCGGCGTAAAAACTTCTCCTTTAAAAAATTTATCTACCAACAGCATGTGAAACTGGATGCCGATTCCATCCACACGAATATTTCTTTGAAGCAATCCTTTTATCGAATTAACATATTGCTCTGTGCTGTCGTGTGAAGTTTTAGTTTCATCATTGATCATTAGCGTTGCTGTTTTCGGAAACAATCTGTCTGCCTCTTTAAAAGCCCAGGCCAGATAGTCATTTGGTGCCTTCAACCATGAATTTGGATTTTTTACTCTTGCCACATCTTCATTCACCACATCCCAAACAGCAACATCATTACCGTAACGGTTCGCTAGTTGCGTCATTCTTTTTTCAGCGAGTGATTGAAGTGTTTGAGGGTCGGTCCTCGAGATCCACGAAGGCATGAACCTGTTTTTGATATAGAGTAATGGATGGCCTTTGATCATGATGTTGCGCTCCTTGCACCATTCTACCGCTTCGTCCGGTGGAATACGCCGCCACATAGGAACAGAACCTTTTGCAAAACGGAGGCTATCCTGAGATGGCTCCAGTTCAGCCCAGTAAAAAGGGATGGTGGCAAAGTTGAAAAGCTTTGAAAACGCCGCCTCGTATTTACGATTTAATTCAGGAGTAGCGAGTTGATGGAGTACAAACAGATTGCAACCGAATTTGAATTCACTCGTTTTCTGCTGAATCACAACGGTTGCGTTTGGGACAGGCTTTCCTTTTTTATCTATAACCGTGATCACCGCATCGCCTTTACGGTACTTTTCAATATTGTTTTCAATTTGTTTATGCAAGGCCGGATCATTCCATGAAGTCGAATATTGCGCTCTCACGTTTAGGGTACAAACGAGCATGACTGCTATAATGATGTTCAAACTTTTCATAGCTTCTTTATTTCTTCGAATTGATTAAATATTATTGGTTCACTTTCCTTAGTAAAACAGCATCGGCTACAACTACCCCCTTCGTGTTTTTAGTTGAAATTTCCATATAGGCTTTACTGTTAGTCTGAAAATTATATTCGCCTAAAAAGATCCATTCACCCGAGGTTTGCCCTTTCACTTTGATTTCATCCGACTTAATTTTTTTCAGGTGCGCTTGTTTACCATCGTAAATAATTACAGATATCTCCTCTGCCATGTTCTCTACCCGGGGCAAATATGTGTACACTGAATAGCTTCCCGGATTTTTAATGACAGGCATGAAACGAACTGATGCATTTTTTGTTTGTGCATCACTCGCCAGCATGGAAGGGCCGTAACTTCTTCTTTTCAATTTTTTCCATGTTCCTGTCACGATAACATTTTTTGCATCGGCATCATCCGCAACAATATCCGGCTCACTGCCATCGAGCAAGGGATCTTCTTTCAAAATTTTCTGAATGGTTTTTGCATCCAGTTTTTGTAAGGAGATCTTTTTATCTATTGCTAACGAAGCAGCAATGGCCGATGATTGTGCCAGCGCCATAAACACCGGTTCCATTCTAATAGAACCATAAGCAATGTGACTGGCAGACAAACAAACCGGCACCAGTAAATTTTTACATTCGCTTTCTTTGGGAATGATGGAATGATAAGAAACCGGGTAAGGGCCAAAACCTCCGACCTCCACATTGCCTTCGTTTTTCACCATCACTGAATCACCTTTTTTGACAACAACACGTTGGCAGTTATGTGAGTCCATGGTATAGGCGGCCATTGCAACGCCATCGTCCACCACTTCTTTTCCCTCGCAATTTTTTTGGGTCATTACATAGGCTCCAATCATGCGTCTTGCTTCACGAATATAGAGTTGCGGTGTCCAGTAATTGTTGTCTGTGTATTCATCTTTCGGATAACCCCACTCACGCATTTGTTCCCTCAACTGCACAGGCATTCGGTTCTCATGACCAATGAAATACAAAAGCCCCTTTGTATAATTTCCATGCGCCTTGATGATCTGCTCTCTTGTTTCAAGGTCTGCTTCGGGATAATTGTAATTCATGCCGATAAAGTCTGTAGAAAAAGGGCCTTTATTGTTGATGTCCGTTTTTCCATTGGGCATGAGATCTATCTTCAGCAACGGTTTCAGATCTTTCGCATCAATTTTCTGAATGTAGCGAAGCAGCAGTTCATATTTTGAAGAATCATAATCGTCCGGGCGGGTAATTGCAATACGATTCGATGGAATATTGGTAAGACAGATACGAAAATTATACGCCTGCACTTTTTTATCGCCTGATCCTTCAGGTGCTAACGGCTTATCACTAATGCCCCAAAGTAATCCGCTTGAAACATCACCGGGAATTTTGTACGGGTCAACGCCATCTGGAAACTGGTGTCCTTCCATTACCTGAATGCCATTGTAAGTTTCTCCATACAATTCGTTTGATTCCCTACCCACTACATAAGACACTCCTGCTTTTGCCATCAGGTCACCTTCGTAAGAACAGTCAATGAACATTTTTGCTTTGATGATTTGCTTGCCGGCCTCATTATTCTTTTCAGATGGTTCAATCAGAATTTCACTGATAATTCCATTTTGCTTTTTTACTTCTTTCAAATGATACTGATAAATGACGGGGACCTTTGCGGAATTTATGTAGGATAAAAATGTTTTTTCAGCAACCGACGGCTCGAATATCCATTGCTCAAAATTTCCATAGTGCTTTCCTATGCGGCGATAAAAATCAAGCGACAATCCGCCGATCGCATATTTATTCCCGATATCCGTATAGCCAAGTCCACCTGAAGTCAGTCCGCCCAAATGTTTTCCAGGTTCAATCAATACAACCGTCTTCCCCATTTTCTTTGCGCTGTATGCGGCTATTACTCCCGCCGATGTTCCGCCATATACGCAGATGTCAACCTGCTTTACTGTTTGAGAAAAAACACTGTAACTAAAACGGCAAAACAGAATTGAAAAAAAGAAAAGCCTCATGAAGAATTATTTAAAGAGGAATTGAAAAGGTTTTGCTTCAATATGTTTGTTTATTATCCATTTGAATCACTTCCTTCTTCCATGCTAATGGCGTATCCACCAACATATCCTTCACGTTCCATCCTTTAAAAAAAACATCCGCAGTGTTGTTGTTTACTTTAGCTATGGATTGAATTTGCAATCCTTCCACATCCACAGCAATTACGGGTGTGCGGGGATCGGGTTGTTCCGAATTCAGCATTAACCCTCTCACTTGTATATTTTTTGCATGGCGGATGAACAAACCCGATGAAGGCAATTCTTTCCAGACCGTTGGTTGCGGATAACCTTTTTCGTCTTCTTTTACTTTGGCAGCATCAGCAATGTATTCACCTTGCTTTACTCCTCCCATATTGTAAAACTGTACGTTTGATAAGGATAGGTTTTCAACATATTGGCCGGGAACTCCTGTGATGGAAGAAGAATAGTTCCCGGTGTGATAAGCCACCACGTTATTGATAACAATATTCCGCATGATGCCAGGGGCTGGCTCTGGTGCGCCTGCAAAATGTTTTCTTGCCCTATTACCCAAACGAACAAATAAGGGACAGTCGCTTCCTTCAATAGTAATATTGCTAATGCTCACACCATCCATAACGCCGCCATCAACAATTTCCAGCGACAAAGCTGCAATGCCTTTTGATGTTCCGTAAATAGGCGGATGCGGATTGCTGCTTGGCTTTACCACGCAATTGGAAATGGAAATATTTTTAAATCCGCCTGTTGATTCCGTTCCGGCTTTGATGGCATTGCAAAAACTGGAAACGATGCAATTCGTAACCACAATATTTTCGCAAGCGGCAGAACCTGTACTTTTTAAAACAATGGCATCATCATCAGTATCAAACGTGGAATTGGACAGGGTGAACCTTCTGCATCCATCAATGTCAATGCCGTCGTTATTCCTGTTGGCATGATTGTAAACATTGATCCTGTCAACGATCACATCTTCGCAATTGAGATAGTGCTGGTTCCAGATACCTGCGTTCAACATTCTAACTCCTTCCACACGAATGTTTTTACAGGAAATGAAAAGGATGTTGCGGGGGCGCCCATCCAGGTCGCCTTTCAATGCATTTGCATCAGGTTTTTGTTGTGCGCCATTGCCATCAATCGTACCAAAGCCCGTAATGGCAATGTTGGAAACTTCATTGGCAAAGATTAAAGCTCTCCATCCCACCGTATCTTTCTGCGAACGGTAAGATGTCTTTGGCTGCAAGGGAAGATCTTTCAGATCGGTGCTTGCAAGTAAGGTTGCGCCGATTTCTAAATACAGTTCAACATTGTCTTTCATGAATATCGTTCCCGAACGAAAGATTCCTGCCGGTATGACCACTCTCCCTCCACCGCTTTTAGCACAGGCATCAATGGCTTTGTTGATGGCGACCGTATTCAGATAATTTCTTCCAGGCTTTGCTCCAAAACTGGTAATGGGAAAATCCTTTGCCATTGCCTGTTGAACAAATAAACATAAGAGGAAGCACCACAATGTTTTTCTCATTCTCATTTCAGAAAAATTTATACTTGGTTGTTTCAAAAAATTTTAGTGTTCAATCACATTTGTTTTGGCACTGTTCCCATCCACTTCTTTAATTGATCTGCTAATTGTGAAATGGTTCCTTCATTAACAATCTGCAATTTGTTTGGTGCATTACGTTGATAGGCCGCTTTGATTACTGACAGATCGTTTCGAATTTCTGCATCATTACTGATATTTCCATTGGCATCTGTAACACCGGCGATAAGTAATGATTTTGGGGCAAGGCTTGCAGCAAGATCAGGAAGGTCATAAACTCCAATAGAACCGGCAACAGTGCTGTGCAAAAAATCAGCATTATAATCATTATCCATTACAATAGCACGATAGGAAGAATAGGGTTGTATCAATGCTACCTTGATGATGTCTTTATCGAATGCCGCTGCATGCAATAAAACAGGTGACAGTTGTTGTTTAGCCAACCCATAAATTTCTTTTACACCTTCTTTTTTCAATTGATTAGCTATACGAACTACATCGCCGGCCTGGATACCTACGATGCTTCTGCCCGTAAGAATACCCGCAAACCAAATGTTGTAGGATACGCTGTCCACAAAAGAATCTCCTTTGAATTCACCAGGTCCCAGTTCACCAAGACCCACTAAATCAGGAGCCACTACCATCACTCCATTTTTTACAAACCATTCCATATCGCCACCTTCTTCTACATCGGCTGCTTTGCCCGAAGGATTGAGGTAGAGCATGGCTTTTTGTGTTGGTGCTTCCGGTTTTAGAATGATGTAAGGAATCATATAACTGCCCTCACCTTTCAACAGGTACTTTTGAATAACGTATCCCTTTCGTTGAATTTGACCTGCAAACCACGGAGCTGATAACTCTTTCGGTTCCCAGTAACCGGAAAGTTGTTTTGCCGATTGCAGGATGCCGGACAAATAAGCAGGAATATTCTTTCTTGCTGCTTCTAATTTCTGCATCCGCTTTGCTGCATTCTTGCTATTTATGCTGAATGCTGTTTCAGCATTTAAAGATGTAGCTACCTGCCCGGTTTTAGTTACCTGCAATTCTTCCTGGGTTGGAATCTTTACTTGTTCTTCTTTGGGATTACCAGGGTTGCTCAATGCTTTTTGAAAGAACACATAAGAAGCTTCGCGATTTTTTACTGTTGATGCATGCGGTGCATCGTCAGTGACCATTGAAAAATTTTCCGGCTTGCCATAGGCTTTATAAATCTTTGCTACTTCATCACAGGTTTCAATGGCACCCTGAATAGGAAACATATCCTGGGTAGTGGTGACAACCAACATTGGTTTTGGTGCTCTCACCGCTAAAAGATCAGCCATGTCCAGACCTTTTTCAATGCCGTAGAAAAAATTCTGTTCCGCATCCTGCGGTCCCATTGCCTGGAAGAGGCGCTTCATGTTTGTAATGTAATTTTCCGGTGCTGCTGCTTTAATGCGATCATCGAACGCAGCGATGTAAGCACTTTGCGTACCGCCACCTGAACGTCCTGTAATACCGAGACGATGGGGATCTACTTCTTTTCTTGTAAGTAAATAATCAACCGCACGTATTCCATCCCAGATGAAATAATTAGCCATCGTATTGCCTGCAATAAAAAGTTGCGCACCTGGATAGGAATGTTCATAAGACGGCCACCGGAACCTTGACTTATTTGTTTTTGAATTGTAATACTGTAAACGCTCTCCTTGTCCCATTGGATCGAACGCAAAAACGATAAATCCTTTTTTTACAAAATTTAAAATCTCGTTCAGGTAACCATTGGAGCGATAACCATTATCGGAGTGACCGCTGCAATAGACAATGGCAGGTGCCTTCTTTGCCCCATTCGGTATGAACAATGATGATGTAACATAATAACCAGGTTGCGATTCGTAAATGATATTTTCCAAACGATAAAAATCTTTATCATAGGTTTTTACGATAGTTGCATTCAATGGTGTTTTTGCAGGAAAAGCACCGATGACTTCGGATAAAATTTTCTTCAACCATTGTTGTCTTTGTTGCCACTCTCCTAAAGTGCGAATGCTGTTTACTTTTTGTGAACGTTTGTCCAGGTCAGCATAAGCCTGGTTGGCAATATGATGATACAACGCATTCGGTGCATCGCTGAACTCCGGCCAGTTGTGTGTGCCCCTCAGCCCGTCAAATTCTTTTTGTGCTTGAACGGAAACGGTAAATAAGATTGAAAGAGACAAGAAGATTCTTCTCTTCCTTCTTAGGCAATCCTTTGCAACCTCAATTTTCATGGACAATAATTTAAGTTATTTAGTCAGTTTGATTTCTGTTTGCAACTTGATATCATCAGAAGCAGCGCCGATCATTAATTTAAAATCTCCCGGTTCTGCCATCCATTGCAGGTCTTCGTTATAAAATGAAAGCATATTCCTGTCAATAGAGAAATGAACAATTTTCGATTCACCGGGATTCAGCATCAATTTTTGAAAACCTTTCAGTTCCTTTAATGGCCTTACCACAGAAGCCACCGGGTCCTGGATGTACAATTGAACCACGTCTTCTCCTTTTCTTTCGCCCGAGTTGGTTAATGTAAAACTCAACTCTAATTTTTCATCGCCGGAAATCGTTGTCTTATTTAGTTTTAAATCGGAATAAGAAAAGCTGGTGTAGCTCAAGCCATAACCAAAAGCATATTGCGGTGTATTGAGTTCATCAATGTAAGCCGATTTGTACTTGATATCATTCGGACCTTTTGAAGGCTTCCCCGTATTATACTGGATATAACTAAGCGGCAATTGCCCTTCCGAACGCGGAAATGTTACAGGCAATTTACCCGAAGGATTGTAGTCACCAAACAGCACATCAGCAATGGCATTGCCTCCTTCGGCGCCTAACCACCATGCGTATATGATGGCATCGGCCTTCTCAGCAATTTTATTAAAGATAAGCGGGCGCCCCCCCATCAATATTACCACAACTGGTTTGCCTGTTGCTTGTACCGCTTCAAATAATGCCTCCTGGTTTCCTGGCAAATGAATGTTAGTTCTTGATTTGGATTCGCCGCTCATGCTATAGCTTTCACCTAGCGCCATAACAACTATATCAGCTTTTTTTGCTGCATCGATGGCTGCTGAAAAATCAACAATGCTGTCATTGATATCACAGCCTCTTGCATAAATGAGTTTTGTTTCATTGCTCATTTTAGAATTCAATCCCTCATATAAAGAGGATACCCTCGCCGTATCGGAAATGGGTATCCAGGCGCCTTCAAGATCACGTTCTGATTTTACCAGCGGACCAATAACAGCAATAGCTTTTGTTGATGAAGAAAACGGCAAAATTTTGTTTTCATTTTTCAGCAACACAATAGATTTCTGTGCCATGCTGCGGGCAATCTGTTTATGTTGTGGATTATTTAGTTCTTGTCTTTCTATGTCTTCATTGCAATAACGGTAGGGATCATCGAACAAGCCCATTTCAAACTTTTTGGTGAGAACACGGCGCACCGCATCATCCAGCAATTTTTCGCTTACTTTATTTTCCTTGATCAGATTCGCTAAATGTTTTTTGTAGGCCTCACTTTCCATGTCCATATCACTGCCTGCAGCAATTGCTTTCAACGCCGCGTCTTCGAGATCAGTTGCATAGCCCCAGGGCACTAATTCTTTAATCGATCCCCAGTCGCTTACGACAAAACCTTTATAATTCCATTTGCCTTTCAAGATGGTTCGCTGCAAATACCGGTTGCCCGTTGCCGGTATACCATTAACCGTACTGAATGAGTTCATGAAGGTAGCCACACCTGCATCGGCTGCAGCTTTGAATGGTGGCAAATAGGTTTCCCATAAAACATGATTGCTCATATCTACAGTATTATAATCACGGCCTGCAGCAACCGCACCGTACGCCGCAAAATGTTTGGCACAAGCCATGATGCTTTCCTTATTTTTTCCAAGCTGTTCTCCCTGGAAACCAAGCACCCTTGCTTTTGTTATGGCTGAACTGAGATACACATCCTCGCCTGCTCCTTCCATAATACGTCCCCAACGCGGGTCACGGCTAATATCAACCATTGGCGCAAAGGTCCAATGCAAACCTGCAGCAGCAGATTCGGTTGCTGCAATATGGGAAGCCTGCCTGATCGCATCCAGGTCCCATGATGCCGCTTCGGCTAGCGGAATAGGAAAAACGGTTCGGTAGCCGTGGATCACATCCATAGCAAAGAGTAAAGGAATTTTCAATCGTGATTGCAAGGCTGCCGCCTGAATTTCTTTTGTGTTTTTCACACCATGAACATTCAACATGGAACCTACTCTGCCAGACCTGATATCATTCAACATATAAGTTTGACGAGAGCTAACCGGCCCAGTTGCTTCTCTTCCTGAATATTGATTGAGTTGTCCAACTTTTTCTTCAAGCGTCATTAACTTCATCACCGAATCAACCCTTGCAGCAATGGATTTTCCTTGCGCAAATGTTGCAGTGCATGTCAGAAGAAATAAAGCAGTAATGCAAAGCAATGATCGTTCAAGCTTGAAATCTGTTTTCATTTATTGATAGGTATTCGGAGTAAAAACACAATTGACCGTATCGACGCCCTTAATAGGTGGATTGTACTTATTTTGAACGATCCTGTTGTTGGTAAATTCTACATTCTGTGCCCTGATAATATAGCCACCGTAAGTATTATGGTGCAGGTAATTGTTTTTAATGGTTACATTTCTTACTACACTCGCAGAGTTGACATAAATTTCAACGCCATTGCCCTTGTTGTAACTGAATTCCGAATTTGTGATCGTGATATTTTGCGCAGTGTCCTTATCAGGCTCGATGTCAATACCCGACATAGGCTTGGTTCCATTGGTATTGGTAAACAGGCAGGAATCGATCACAACGCCATTGGCTTTACCAACTGTAATGCCCTGCCGCCGGTTATTATCGCTTATTACGTTTTTAACCGTAACATTTCTAGAAGCATTGGTGGCATAATAAGGTGCCGCACTTTTGGACCCGATAACAATGCCATCGCCCCAGCAATTGTAAATTTTCGTGCCGTTAATATTTACGTTCGTTCCGGCATACACGGCTATGCCCATCCCCCATTCACCCGTCGTATCAAGATGCGCATTGCGGTCACCAGTAATCTTGCCACCAGTGATATTCACATCCGTGGAGTTGAGCACCAAAAGAATATACGATCTCTGACTGGCAGTAGGTTTTGCAATTAGCTCTGCTTCGTCATCCATTTTCAAACTGATGTAACTCCTGATTTTTATAGTGGTATCTGCATCCACCAGGTATTTCCCTTTAGGAACTACCACAGTTCCACCGCCTTTCAGGGCGACATCGTCTATCGCTTTTTGAAAAGCTTTCGTGTCATCTGTAATGCCATCGCCGGCAGCACCAGTTGATTTTACATTTATGACAATGTCCTTTTCACCCTCTTTTTCTTTTTTGCAAGATGCTCCCGTTATTATTAAAATCAGAATGGCTGCAGCAAGAATGGAAAAAAATAATTTGGAAAATATTTTACAATACACAAGCAATAATGAATTCATATCAGTATTTTTTTACCAGGTGAACCCGAATCCGGAACAATGGTATAACTGTTACGGACAACCGGGATAATGATGTGGCTGTTCTTCTGTCAAAATGATGTTTTTATTTACCAGGTAAAAACAAGCGGGTTACAAGCGTGCATCTGCTTTCTGCACACTTGTATTGATCGGGTATGTCCAGTGAAACATTTGTTCGTGCTGATTTCCCTCGCTTCCCGCTGCTTTAACTTACTTCCACAGCTCATTTTGCCGCATGTCTTTGTTTAGCGTAAGCTCGAGTTCCGGAATGGGAAACCAAACATGTTTTGGCTCTACGTTGTTATACGCTTTCACTGCATACTTTAAAGCCGAAGGTAAATTGGCATTCATGTCTGCACCAATTTCCTTCATCCGAGGAACGAATATGCCCCAACGGATCAGGTCAAATTTGCGCAGGCCTTCAAAACACAGTTCTCTTGCACGCTCTTCGCGTACAGCATTACGAAGCGAATCCTGGCCAACGCCGGTAATGTCCACTTTAGATGTACCAATCGTTGCGGTACCTGTGGCTTTAGTTCCGGCGTATGTAAAAGTAATTCCTGTAACAGCGGGATTGGAAGCGCCGCTTGTTTGTGTAGGCGCTGTGGTAGTAGAACTTCCTGAGGTCGTAACAGTATAAAGATAATTGCCGTTAAACACCTGCGTTCCTGCGGGGTAATTGGTATTGGCCTGCCAGGGTGTTCCTACGGTTACTGTTGGAGCTGAAGTATAATTTAACCCCGGATTGCTTACACTTATTGCAGTGACCTTGCCAAGCGTTGTTCCCGTTTGCCCGATAGAGGCGATGCCGGTAGCACCAATACCACCACCGCTACTTAAAGTAACAGGGATCAAGGGATTGGCAACAAGGTAACCTGATCCCGCTGAACCTATATTGATACTACTGACCACGGACACAGAATTCACCGGTGTTGTTGGCGAAAAGCCATATCCCCTCCTCCGTACAGCATTGATGGCGTCTAATGCTCTTTGTGTAGGACCATTCAATTCATTTTCTGCTTCCGCAAACATCAACAGAACATCCGCATAGCGAATGACAGGATAATTTGTAGAATTATATTCATTAGCAAGGTTAGGATACCCTGCTTCATACTTTCTGCGCCATTTGCCTTCTGTTCGGGAATATACATCTGTTGGAAGGATCATGACTTCAATAGGTGTGCTATTCTTATAAAAATTAAAAGGCGCAATTGCCCAGTCGCGACGCAGATCGCCGTCCTTATACAATTTGTATAGATACCCGGTAGCTCCACCATAACCATAAGTGTACATATTCAGGTCGGAGTTACGCACGCCCATATAAATAGACCATCTCCCTCCTGCATCAATTGCTCCCCTGTTATCGCCCCAAAACTCCACTTCCCAAATCATTTCATCATAAGCATCATTATAAACATCGGCTGATTCATTAATGAATACTTGCTTGTAGTCAGGATTTAGAGAATGTTCATGTGACTGTATAACGCTGTCTGCCCAATCCCTGGCTTCCTTCCATTTTGAAGCGTCCTTTAAAGGCTCACCAGCCATATTCAGGCAAACCCTTGCCAATAAGGCTTCAACAGCTGTTTTGGATGCGTGCACAGTGGTTCCGTTTTCAGAATAGGTATTCACCAGGTCTTTTGCCTCTTTAAGATCTTTCAGGATTTGCTCATATACTTCCTTAACAGGAGCGGGTGCATGATTGACCTTACGGCTATCCAGCGTAGGTTCCAGTATCAAAGGAACATCACCCCATTGCAAAGCAAGCAAATAATACAGGTAGGATCTCACAAACAACGCCTCTCCTTTGATGACATTCCGGTTCTTCTCATTCATTTTTGGTTTGTTGATATTGGCGAGCAGGTTGTTGGCACGATTAATTCCGCTATAAATATCTTTCCAGGTATTGTAAATCCTGGGCTCAGTGGTTGTGATATCATAGTTTGCAGGATGCGGTGTGGTAGTGCTTAACTTATAATATTCAATATCAGTGCCTGCCACGTAATAAAAAGACTGGTACAAACCAAAAAGATAGGTTGTTGTGAGTGAATTATAAACACCGGCCAGCGCTTCGTTTAATTGTTGCTCCGTATTATAATATTGTTCAGGCACTGCAAAATCTGTAGGCTTGGTGTCTAAAAATTTTTTGCACGAAACGCCCGCCACGCTTATGATCAAAATGGGAATTATTATTTTTTTCATTATTGACTTCTTTAGAATGAAACATTTAAACCAAAAGTGATGGTTCTGGCATATGGATAAACCGAGTAATCAAATGCAGGCCTTAAAGCCGAACTACCAAATTTTGATACTTCTGGATCAAAGCCGCTGTATTTCGAAAACTTCAAAAGGTTTTGACCCGATACATACAATCGCAGGTTACTCAACTTCACTCTTTTAATGAGGGCTTGCGGGAAATTATATCCCAGTTGAACTGTTTTTAGTTTAATGTACGAGGCATCTTCAATCACTCTTGATGAGTAAGCGAAATCCAGCGGGCCCCCACCATTCACTCGGAAGTATTCATTACTCTGGTTTTCCGGCGTCCAGCGGTCAGCATAAGTAGCAAAATAATTCTGGTTTTTACGCACCCTTCCGCCTTCCATAATGATACGGTTAATGTTGATCACATCATTACCATAGGAGAAGGTAAAGAATACACTCAGGTCAAAATTGCGATAGGTAAAGTCATTGGTAAAGCCACCTGTAAAATCGGGGTTGGGATTGCCAATTACCGTGCGGTCATTGGCATCTACCACGCCATCGCCGGTGATGTCTTTGAATTTAATGTTTCCAGGTTGTATGGGGTTGGAGGCAGTGGCCGTATACTTTACCACCCCCTGTTTTAGAGTATAAACACCCGGACTGGTCTCATCAAAATCAGAATACTGATAGTTGCCATCCCATAAATATCCCCAGAACATTGCAATTGGACGACCTAACTGCGCAATGTATAGGGGGACGTTGGCTGTGTACGTATCCCAGGATGCTGTGGTATATCGTTCGGTCTCCCCATCAGAAAGTTCGAGTACTTTATTCCTGTTGAATGAAATGTTTAAGTTGGATGACCAGGTGAACTTTCTGTTTCTAACATTTACCGTATTTAACGTCAGCTCCAGGCCCTGGTTCTGCACTTTCCCAATATTTTTAAGTGCTGTGCTGAAGCCCATTGAGCCAGGAAGGCTTGCATCCAGAAGAAGATTGGAAGTCACTTTCCTGTACACATCTGCTTCCAGCGAAATCCGCTGATCTAAAAATCCAAGATCCAAACCAAGGTCCGTCTGGTTTGTTGTTTCCCATTTTAGATTCTTGTTTCCAAGTGATGATAACACGGCTGCCACAACGGGATTATTATAATAGCTGTAAGCCACACTTGATGGAAGACTGATCCTCGACAGGTAGGCATAATCAGATACACGATTATTCCCCGTTGAACCATAGCTTGCCCTTACTTTGGCGTTCGAAATAAAATGTAACGGCTTCATAAAAGCTTCATCGCTTAAACGCCAGGCAATGGCACCGGATGGGAAATAGCTCCACCGGTTAGCAGGAGCAAACTTCGAAGAACCATCTGCCCTGAATGATGCAGTAAACAGATACCTGGATAACAAAGTATAATTCACCCTTCCAAGGAAAGAGGCCAGCTTATAACTTGATGAGGTGGAAGTCACTGCGACCGGCGTTCCTTCATCAATGCCGGAAATTCCGAGGTCTTCATTGGGAATATGATTGGCACTGGCACCATACGATGAGGTATTGGTACCCGAGGACGTAAAGCCAATCACTGCATTTATCAGGCTTGCCTTGCTTACCTGGTTGGTATAAGTCAGCGTATTCTCATTCACCCAACTGGTGATTTCATTGTAGATCAGTGACCCATTCACACCGTTATCAGCCCCTGCTTTTGTCAAAGGGCTGCCTAGCGGAGTTTGACTGTTGTTAAAAATTTCGTTCCTGGCTTTTGTTTTGGTGAGACCACCCGTTACTCTCAGCTTAAATTTTTTCAAAAAAGAATATTCGGCATACGCGTCAGAGGTAAGTACATCTGATAATCTTCTTTTTAATACATTCCTTGCAGTTTTCAGCGGATTAAATCCCTGCAAGGCCAAAAATGTGTCATCGTCCTCATCCACATCCTCAGGCTGTGAAAGATTGGCAGTTACCGGACGGAAACCCCAAACACTGAACAACAAATTGCCATAATAAAATCCATTGCCATCCTGTGCCGGGCTCGACCCATACTGTTTCAAATTGCTGTAGTTGGCATTAATACCAACATTCAGATTCTTACTTACCCGCTGATCCAGACGGATACGTCCCTGGTACCTGTCATAACCAGAGTTCGCAAGGATACCCGTTTGATTGAAAGCCGACCCTGAAACACTATACTTGGTGTCCTTTGTACCACCGGTAAGCGAAATAAAGTGATTACGGAAGGGGGTCGTCTGGAAAATCGAATCCTGGAGATCGGCACCTTTGATGTTTTTATAAAAATCCAACGTTCTTCCATTGGCAAGAAAAGTAGTATCGGTATTCAATGAATCTATCTCAGACTGCAGTTTCACAAATTCATAGGGATCCATGAGCTCTACCTTCCTGTTATTTTGCTGAAATCCCATGTAACCATTGTAAGTGATCACCGCTTTTCCCTCTTTCCCTTTTTTGGTTGTAATCACGATAACGCCATTAGCCCCCCTGGCACCGTAAATAGCTGTGGAAGAAGCATCTTTCAAAACCTCAATGGATTCAATCTCTGCGGGGTTGATGGAATTATTATCAGGGTTTTCCAACGGGAAACCGTCAATTACATACAAAGGAGAATTATCCTGCGTAATGGAGTTGTTTCCGCGAATAACAATGTTTACAGAAGCCCCGGGCTGGCCATCCTCTGAACTTGCTGTTACACCGGCAAGTCTTCCCGCCAAAGCTTCTTCAAAAGAACGTACAGGAGCTTTTTGCATGTCCTTCATATTGACTGAACTTACCGACCCAGTTAAATCTCTTTTTCGTGTGGTACCATAACCGACAACTACCACCTGGCTCAATGAAGAAGCAGACAGGTTTAACTGAACATCAATAACCGTTTTTCTGCTTACCTGAATTTCCTGGCTTTCATATCCTACCATCGAAAAAACCAGTACGTCTTTAGCATCAGCATCTACTACATATTTTCCTTCTGAATTAGTAGTTGTCCCCTTTGAACTTCCTTTAATTACAACGGAGACGCCCACAAGTGGATTTCCTTTGTCATCAGTGACAGTTCCCTGGACACTCGCAAACAGTTCATTCTTTGGTGAGATCACTACCATGTCTTCTTCCAGTATCTTAAAATCGAACCTTCGCCCCAATACTTTATTCAGAATGTTTGGCAGGGTTTCATCCTTGACGGATATCGATACCGGGTTAAGCGTCTTAACCAGGCCATAATTATAAAAGAACCTGTATTTGCTTTCATCTTGCAGCTTATTCAATACATCCTCAACTCCGACATTCTTCATGTTGAGAGAGAAGGTTTGTGCATATCCTTTTGCAAAAACCTGGAAGTTGAAAGCAAAAAGAAGCAAAACAGTAAGTTTCATACAGAGAATCGTTTTACGGGATAAAACATTGACATGCCACAGGCATGGCAACACCATTTTCTTCATACCTTTAATTTGGAAGATTAGATAATAGGAACAGACTGCAATCTGTTCCGAGATGTCTCATTTCAGGGAAGAGTAATCGCTCTTCCCTTTTCTTTGTTTGTTTAGCAGTCAACCATATCGTGTTCTATACATAAGCAATCATTTTCATTTCATAAACAATTGGGTTGTTTCGCAGTTAAAGGCGGTTAAGAAAAATGGAATCTCCTTTCATACGGTATCGGAACGGTGTAGTCATTTGCAATACACGCAAAGCCTTATTGATATTTTCGTTTTCAAAAATTCCAGAAAGCGCTTCTTTCTTAAGGGATTCATCATGAAAAACAATATGTATGTTATACCTTCTTTCCATTCTTTTAGCCAAGTCCAGAAACGATTCGTTTTGAAAGGCCAGCTTGTCCTGCATCCAGGCGACTTCGCCGGCTTCATTGATCACCGGGAGAATTTCTACAGGCTTCACTTCATAACTGATTTCTTTTCTTACCAAAGTGTCCTTCGCGACAACATGCTTATTTACAACTGTCAACTTTTCGTTCGGAGCAAGGATAATCTTCTGATCTGGCTTTTCGTCCATGGTCACCTGGACCTTTCCCTTGATCAGCGTAGCCTCCACATGGTCTTCACCGGGATACGCTGACACATTAAACTCGGTACCCAGCGCTCTTACTGCAAGATTTCCTGCATGTACAATAAAGGGATGTTCGGCGTCATGTTTCACTTTAAAATAGGCTTCCCCCTCGAGATAAACATCCCTTGTGCCTTGTTCTGCATTGTAACGGATTTTGCTCCCCGCATTGATCCAGACAACAGTACCATCAGGCAGCGCTTTCATTTCAGGCTTGCCATGAAGCACCGCCTCCTGCACAGAGCCAATTATATTTCCATTACCAGGCTTTACCAGTTGCAAATAAAGTACGGAAGCGAGCAGAATGAGACCTATCAAAACCGCAGCCCATTGCAGCTGCTTTCTTGCAAACACCCCCCTGATGATAAGGTGTCTGGCTTGATGGTTTTCCTGAAAACTGATCTCTTTTAGTTTCTGCTGCAGCTTTTCCCATCCTTCTTTTACAATTAACTCCTCATTCTGGGCCGGCTGCTTCAATTTTTTTGATTGAATGGATTTCAGAATCGAAACAAGATGCTGATGATTAGGATGTTGCAGGAGCAAGTATTCTAATTCAATGAGATCTGCTTCGGAAGCGGCATTACCCATTTGTTTTGCTAACAACTCTAATATTCTGTCCAGGTTCATACTTGTTTGTGCTGCCATATCGTGACCAATTCACTTAAAAATCAGATCTGCCCAGTGGTTGCTTTTAATAGGAACCATATTTTGCCTGAACTCCCTAAGAGAATTATAACTTTTTTTGGGAAAGACGAAAAGAAGTCGTCAAATATTAATTGGCTGCAGGATGGCAGCAAGCTTTTTAAGAGCGAGACATAACTGACTGTCCACCGTTTTAATGGAAATCTCCAAAATGGCAGCAACCTCCTTATAACTTAACCCATCTTCTTTCACCATTTTGAATATCAAACGGCAACGGGAGGGTAATTGTTCAATAGCTTCTCGAATTTGTTGTTGCAATTCCCGTTGTGACAGCAAGAATTCAGGATCTGGAACCATTGGAAAATGGTCGACACTTAGATCATCGATGGAAACAGGAAGGGATAAGTTGTTTTTGCGTAAATAATTGAGGCAGCCGTTTTTTATTGAAATATAGAGGTAAACCTGGATATTATTAATAGTGCTTAAACGGTCCTTTTTCAGCCATAGGTTAAGAAATACATCGTTCACGATCTCCTCCGATATCTCCCTGGAATGTACAAATGAATAAGCAAATTGGTACAATTTGAAAAACTGCAGGTCATAGAATTCTTTAAACCCTTTTTCATCCCCGTCCTGGATTTTTTGTAAAAGAATATCCATTATAATGCAGCAATTATCCTCACTAAAATTAGAAATACAAGTTTAGTTTGTCGCTAAGCTCATTTTTTGAAAGCTCAACTGCCAGGCATGCTAAAAACTCCCGCTCTTAAGAACCTGTGCAAGGACAAATTACAAACATTCAGGCCTTAAAAATGTTTGGATCTTTATTTTTTACGCAAACGTTGCCGGGAATTAACGTGGAAGAATTGTTCCGTGATCTGCAAACTCCGGCTCTATCCTTCCGGTGAAATCAAGCCATCATAAAAGGGGGCTGTGCTTCTTTAGGATGCACATTTCATTTCCAACAAAATGCAGCAAATCAAACTGCCGGGACAGCCGAACATCAGTGGAACAACGACAAATAGAAAATTACCTTTGCTGGAGGCAGTTCAGTTGTTTATTGGTACCGTGAAATATTTTATAGCCCTGTCAACACAAGCATGCGCCGATTACCTTCGAACACAAGGATGCATCAGCTGTAGATTGCCTTGGATACCGGCAATTGAACTTTTATTTTACAGCCTTTACCGGGAGCTGTTATCAACTCCATAGTACCATTGAATAAGCTGCACCTGCTCTCCATGTTAGTTAATCCAATTCCTTTTGATCGTTTGGCCGGATCAAATCCAACGCCATCATCCTCAATAGATAAACAATACATTATCTCTCCTATTTCCATAATAACAGAAACATTTTTTGCTTTTGCATATTTTAAGATATTGGACAGTTGTTCCTGGATGATCCGGTAAAAACAAAGCTTGATTTTATTACTGATTTTATGAAGCCTGTCCGCCACTGGCAACGAAAGACGGACATTGATCTTACCTGTAAGGTTGATATTGTAAACAAGGTCCGCCAAAATATTTTCAAACTCGTTTTTTTCAAAAGGAGGAGGCATCATGGAGTGGGCCAGATTGCGCAATTCTTTTATGGCTTCCATAATGGCCTCCTGGCTTTTCATCAGACAGAGATCATGCATATCAGGAAAATTTTTGGCAGTGTCGATCATGATCTTTGCAGTTGCCAGGATCTGATTGACATTATCATGGAGCTCCTTTCCGATCTCCATTCTTTCTTTTTCCTGCGCCTGGATGGTAATTTCCGTTATATTTTTTTGATTCTGCATTTCCTGTTCTACCAGTTGGTGTTGCAGCCTGCGCACCTCAGTAACATCGTGCAGCACGCCGGTCACCCGAATGGCTTTTCCCCTTTTATCGCGAAGTATCAGAGCATTTACATTGACCCATGCAATGGAGCCATCTTGGCGTATGACACGAAAGATCTTTCTCCACCGGTTTTCTTTTCGTTTTACCGAAGCAAGCAAGCTTCTTTCAATGGCAGGAAGGTCATCCTTGTGTATGAAAGTTTTGAGATAATCCGGATTAAAGTTTTCCTCCGCACAGTTGCCTATGATTTTTTCAACAGCACTTGAACAATATATCCTGCTCTTCTCTATATCGTAATCCCAAATAACATCGGAAGAAGTTTTCGCCGCCAGCTGAAAGCGTTGTGTGAGTTCAGACAATGATGTTTCCAAAAACTCTTTGTCTGATTCGATCTTTTGCCGGCGCATGATCTTTTCTACAGCAAAGGGAAGTCTTTGCATTTTACTTTTTAAAATATAATCATCTGCACCTTCTTTCAAAACCAGTATAGCTACTTCGTCCGAAACTGCTCCTGTGACCAGTATAAAAGGAATAGAATTGTTTTTTTGATTTCTTGCATGTAGGGCTTTTACAGCATCGAATTCCGGAAGCTGGTAATCGCAAAGTATCAGGTCATAGTCGTATTCATTTAATTTTTCAATGTACTCTTTTGCCGAACCGGTTATGGTGTATTCTGTTTCGAAAGAAAGTCTGGACAGGGTTTTTAGAATAGCCGTGATGTCCAGGGGGTTGTCTTCCAGCATAAGGATCCTGAATGGTTTCATAAAACGGCGTTTAAGGGTTTTAGGGTCGGATCTACGAACGGCTGGCTTGTAATACAATTTAGCATCAGGTTTTCTTAGTCATGTAAAGATTTTACGATAGTGATGATCGTATTTTTCCGAATTAAGGCTATTTACTTATAAGCGAAGTGGTCTATTATTGCAATGTCAGTCGGAGCTAATAGCCTTGTCTTCATAACCGGACTTTGATTAGCATTAGCATCGATAATGGAAAAAGAAACCAACGAACCAGCAAAGGATGATCTGCTGGAAAAGATTAGGGAACTGGAACACAGCTATGCTGAATTACTTGCCGACCGTGCCGATGTAAACACTTAAACAGAATCTGGACAGAATTCAATTACTTCGGACAGTGCTACTTGCCAGAGGTAATTGATGGCAGGTTGCGCTTTTGCCCCTAGCTAAAATAGGCCCGTCTTTGGGACAGGCCTTAGAATAACGAATACGAGAACAGTCTTACAAGGATCATTAATTTTTTCAAATCAGTTGGTCTGCCCAATGATATAATTCAGACAACTTCCTGGCTGAAGGATCCATTTCACAATTTGTCACTTCAAAATGGTCATGCCTTTTTTGAGCACATACCAGGAGCGTTCTATTCCAGCCAATGGCCCTCATGTAATAAAGCTGGATTATCGCGCCATTGGTTTTAAACATCATAGCCGGTTTTTCTATCACAGTTGTAATGTCATCTAAAATTTCATCCAGCGAGTTGATATGCCGGGTGAACTCAGCCATTTCCTGTTGAATAAAAATTTCATTGCCGTATGGATCCTTTACCATCTTCAACTTCGAGTTTTTATTTATCCGTACTTCAAACACTATCGGTACGTACATATATGCCCTTTGTATACCCCGGCCAAACGCCAGTTGCGAAGACGATGTAACCCGCTATGGCAACAGTTATTCTGTGCACTCAGCTTTTAACCAATTTTATTCTCTATACCTTCATAGCATTAAGGCTCATCCTTTCTTCGGCATTGGCTGAAACAGCCCGCCTGTTAAGATTCCACCTATTGTCGGTAAAGTAGAAGAGGTGGGATCTGTGTCTGCAAACTGGCCTGCCTTTTTGAGAGACTTATTTTCAAAAGTCAGTAAAGTCCTTGTCCTGAGCTTTAATAAGGGTGACTTAAGTTTATCCATAATTGCCTGTTTAAGAAGCAACCTATGCCGAAAAAGAAAGTGTCTCTCGTTTTTTACATCAGGTGATCTATTGTGTAGATGAGCTAAAATATTCTCTATATTTCCATGGCTGTGACAATGACCATAAAACGTCTTCCAAATACCGGTGCACATCTTTGATATTTGCCGGGAGATAACTGAAACTAAAACCGATAATGACCTACTATAAACCCCTCTCCAGTCAAAAGTTTTCTTATCATGTATTGGCATGGATGGTTTTTATTGCCTACGAAGTATCAATAGTCTTTGTTGTTGAACATGCCTCAGGCATATATTCTCCGGCAAGGCTGTATATAACATCTTATATTATGAACATTGCTCTTTTTTACTTACATGCATGGGTCCTCGGTTATTGTTTTTCACCTGCGCATAAAAACCTTTTTTTATTCCTGTTATTGGTTGTAGCGGAACTTTCCATTTATATATTCCTGGTTAGCCTGCTTCAAAAAACATCAGGTGTAAAAAAAAGATTTCTTTTCTTTTACTTTTCAAACGAAGTTGCCTTTGCCAGAGCAGTATGGCGTGGCATTTACTTTATGATCTTCAGCTCCGCCTACTGGGGCATATTGGAAAGCTTTAAGCGAATCAGAAAGATGAAAGAAATCGAACAAAAAGCATTGATTGAAGAAAAAGAAAGGCAAAGGCTGGAGTTGGAGCTTGTTTCTTCGAAAAATGCTTTTTTACAGGCACAGATCAATCCTCATCTTCTATTCAACACACTTAATTTTATACATAGCGAAGTGCAGGAAGTATCAGAAACTGCCTCCGAAGCTATTATCACCTTATCGGACATGATGCGCTACTCTTTGGTTGAAAACACTATGGACGGGAAGGTAAGTCTGGAGAAGGAAATTGAACAGATACAAAACCTGGTAAAGATCAACCAGTACCGGTTTAGTAACAAACTTTGCTTACAATTTGATGCGCAAGGTGATTTCGAAACGGTAAGGATCGTTCCGCTTGTGCTGGTACCATTCGTAGAAAATCTCTTCAAGTATGCAGACCTCACCAATATTGGTAACCCGGCAAAAGTGCAACTTTACGTGAAAGATGGCATTATGGAGTTTTCTACCTTCAATAAGAAGCGGCAAACGATTTCCTTTTCATCGCCTGGTATCGGGATCAACAATATCAGGACCCGTTTGCAGTCGTGCTATGACAACCGGTTTTCCCTGCAACTGCAAGATCATGATTCCAGTTTTTCTGTTCATCTTAAAATCATTCTTTAAAGAATATGCTCACTTGTTACGTAATTGACGACGAGCCTCACGCAATAAAAAGTCTAACAGCTTATATCAACCGCACACCTGTGCTGGAACTCGTTGGATCCAGTGAAGACCCCCTTGATGCACTTTCGGTTTTGCAAAAACAAAATAGATATCCTGATATCACATTTTTAGATATAGAAATGCCGCAACTTTCCGGCATTGAACTGGGAGCAATACTGAAGGATAAAACCGCTGTTGTCTTTACTACTGCCCACCCCAATTTTGCTGTACAGGCCTTCGAACTGGATATCAGTGATTACCTTCTGAAACCCATCTCGTTTGAACGCTTCCTCAAGTGCATAACAAAGATTAGTGACCGGATATTGGAAAAGCGCAAGAACCAGGTGCACGATCCATTCTTTTATATTCAAACCGAAACAAAAGGGAAGCTGATTAAACTTCAGTATGATGAGATCATTTATATCCAGAGCCAGAAAAATTATTTGTCCATTGCAACTAAACATAAAAAGCACCTTACCTATCTTACATTGAGTGAGATTGAAGAGAAACTTCCACCATTCTTTCTTCGTGTAAGCAAGTCTTTCATTGTTAATACGGACAAGATCAGTCGTCTTGAAGGCGATGAACTTTTTCTTGAAGGTGAATTAAATGCAATCACCGTTGGAACCAGCTACAAAGAATCATTTACTGCCTTTATGAAAGAGCATATCATCAAAACCAAAAGGTCGCAAAGCCGTTAACTTGCCTTGTACAAATGTTTGTACAGTGTTCTTTGTAAAAGATAATAATGAATCATTTCGAAATAGCGCTGGTTGTAAATAAATAAACGGTTCAGGTGCATATGTATGACATCCAAAGCGAGTTTTTCAAGCGAAACTTCTTTTATGCTGCCTTCATGATGAGCTGTGACCAGTTTCTTTACAGCCTGGACCAAACATGCAAATTGCTGTCTTCCTTCACAGCTAAATAGCAACCTATCAATTTCCTTTTCGAGCTGCCGATACAATTTTTCCATCTCGGATTTCAAATCTTTCGGAGCACCGAATTCATCAAAAAAGCCTTCAAAAGCTTTTTTACACAAGCCTGCCTGGTCGCAGACAGTGAAAGCATTTAAGATGACAGCCCCTGATAAGACGGCACTGAGTATCACTTCCGGGTCATCATAATTTAGTTCACTTTGCCCATTTATAAATGCAGCGACCCACTCGCTGCTTGCCTGGAAGATATCTTCAACCTGCCCGATAAGTTGCGGTGAATATCTTTCGAGTTCTCTCTTATACCTGTCGGTTTGAAAATGGCTTGCCAGTTTGCCGGAGCATAGTTTTTCCAGGCAGATAGAAAACTGCTGAATCAGTTTCGTTTTTAATCCTCGCTTTACCCTAACCCTGACCCTTAAGTGATATTCAGGATCATTATAGCGTACCCAAAACCAGCCCGATACCAATTTGTCTCTCTTTAGCTTTTCTATGAGCGGAAACAGGTGATGTTTCAGTATGAGGTCTGAAGAAAGCGGGTGACAATACAGCTTAAAGTATACCCAATCTTCTGTACCTGCCTTCAATTGGCGCCCAAAAATTGGCACATGATGATATACTTCTTTTTGCAGGACAAGGCCGGCAACATATTGTGGAATTAAATTTTGCCTGCCAAATGTTTGCATATGGGGCTTGCCTATAAATGGAAACTCTTTTAAGACAACCAACTTTTGTTGTTCTACTTCCTTTAAAAACAAGTCAATATCCTCTGCGATGTTCCTGTTAAAAACAAGAAAATTGTCGCCAATACAATAGCTGAAATAGTTTGGCAGCTGAATACTATCAGCCAGTCGTCGAAATGCAGTAAAAGGATCTTTAGCTTGTTGCAGGTTATGCAACTTAGTTATATCAAGATGCCATTCGGCAAGTTGGAGAATACAGGATTTGTATATAACCCTTGGATAAAATGGCAACCCTGGAATGATGGTAGCAAGCGAAATATTTAAATTAGCATTCATTCCCTGCCCCTGTAAATCGCAGAGAAAACGAAAAACAGGCAGGTCGTTCCTGCTGTAGTTGAAAGCAGAGGACAACCGCGGGACAACAGTCTTTTTTAGTTTTTTAGACCAAAGGTTGACCTGGCCATTGCGAACAGAAATCATCAAATCATTAAGATGTATTTGTTTACTCGCCGGCAAGAGCGAACCGGTAAGAACAGGAATCTCGTAATCGTAAAAGTGAGGTCTCCGGTTAATATTTGCAGTATGCAAATTGCACAAATGGGCAATTTCGGCGAATACTACATTTTTGTTTTGGAGCTGCTCTTCCTTTGCTATGGATTGCGCATATTTATAAACGTTATCGAGTACGCCGAACCTGCCGATTAGCGCAAGAGCGGACGTCCCACCTGCTGACTCTATCACTACTTTATCACCTAAAGTCCGAAAGACAACTGAAAGACTTGGTGCCGGATTTACCGTATCATCAGGCTTGTTGAGACGCTGTAGCTGCTGGTCAGTAATTTCAAGTTCATGGCTATGTTCAAAACGCAAATTCCACTCATTGACCAGCCATGAAGCAAGCGCATTTTCC
Source organism: Flavisolibacter sp. (assembly GCA_035554655.1). Classification (GTDB taxonomy): domain Bacteria; phylum Bacteroidota; class Bacteroidia; order Chitinophagales; family Chitinophagaceae; genus Flavisolibacter. The sequence continues at coordinate 85,002 of DATMIF010000018.1, read as the reverse complement.
GGCAAGCCGGAATTTGTTTGATTGTTTTCAGCATCATAACCCGTGCTTAAAAATCCATAGTTCGCTTTTATTTTATCCAGCCCCCCATAACCGATTCCAAACTGTGGGTCAAGTGCTTCAAGCAAAGGAATTTCTTCAGACTCGTATTTTTTTTCAAATGCCCTTACAAAAGATTGCAAATCTTTATTGATAAAAGGCTGCGACAATTTTGCCAGGCAGTGTAAACCTTCTACAATACTCTTCTGATATTGCCGGCTCAAACTTCCTCCCCTAAGTCTTCGCTCACTAATGCAATAAAAATGGTTAGTGCTTTCTGACTTGTTCAGGTAATGATCCATGTGGTGAGCCGCTGAAAGAATATATCGAAGCGCTGTCGATGCACCAATTTTTGTTCCTGTTTGTCCTGAAATAGCGCCAATTGCGGGATCGTTTTGATGAGGGTTTGTGAGCACCGGGTGGTATCCAGGACCAGTTATGTTGGGAGAAAGATCGGACACCAGGATCTGTTCGTGAATAAGATCATGAATAAAGTTTTCCGATGTCTCAGAAGCGATGTTTTTTTGAGTCAAAAAACAGCTTATTTCATCCCATGTTTTTGGTTTTTTACAAAATTGCAGCAGTGAATTTAGCAGACGGTCCTTTTCTACTGACACCATAGAAAAGCTGATGCAGTTTCCATCCACCAGCTTTTTAAAATACCTGCAATCGACACTGTTCATGTAAAGGGAAGCATTGGTTTGAAATGCCTGTGTTGTGCATCCATGGCCCTCCATTTGCTTATCCCCCAGTTCGTAGAGAATGCGAAAATCAGGGTAAATGTTGGCAACAGGCTCTCCGAATTCAAAAAGTTCCCCTTCTTCACCCCATTTTGCTAAAGATACTGACGCGAACAGTCCAAAAGGTGTAGACCTAAACCGGGCCCTGTTGATATATTTTTTTATAGCTTGTTTTTGCTTGTCCGACAAAAGAAAGTAATCGAAATCTTTTTTTGAAAGTTCATTGTAAAAAGACCTGCTCGCTAAAAAAAGAGCAGCCCTGAAATCTTCTCTTTGAAGGATAGCGGCGAATTGGTTTGCTGAAACCTGCCAATCGAGGAGCGGCGTTCTCGCTAATAGATGATTGGAAAATTTATAGTTCTTCAAAATAGTGGGTTATTGGTAATTATAAAAATGGTTGCCTAAAATATACTGTATTAATGAGTCGAAATTCATTCGCGTTTGTTCAATTTACGCCTAGTACACTTAAAGTCTTCAAAGACCTTTTTGAGAAACGTCGAGCGACTGAGGGCCAGTTGTTAAAATATTTTGGGTCTTTTATATCCGTATCCCGCTTCATTGCACGATAGACTTCGAAAGTATTTTAATGAACTGTAGCGGCGGCAATTAGAATTTAAGGGACAAACCCCTGATATTTTACGGCTATTTGTCCTCCAAATTCATCGATGATCGCAATCTGGTGAAGTGCTAAAAAAATGCCTTAGTAGAAAGAATATAATTATAATGAGAGTAGTACGATTAAGTTTGGATTCCTTCATTAATCCCTGCACAAAGTTCGGCTTTGACCTTCTGAAGCGGCAAGGGAATTTCCGGCATAAAGAAACACATCCAATATTTTTTAAGACTCATTTATTCCGTTCCTGCCTTGCCTCGATCGCTCAAAGCCGCATGACGGTTCCATAATTAATCTTTTAACTCTTAAATGAATGTTATGGAACAGATGATCAACAAAGAAACATTTGTAAAAGTTGCTGAAGTAGAACTCGTGTACAGGTCAAAAGTGAAGGCATCTGAAAGACCTTCAGTTACCAGCTCTTCTGATGCAGCCCGGATATTGCGATGTGTATGGGAAGAGGGCAAACTGGAACTAGTAGAACAATTTAAGGTGCTGTTTCTTAACAGGGCGAACAAAGTTATTGCTGTATATAACGTTTCAACAGGAGGTATTACAGGAACAGTAGCCGACCCAAGACTGATTCTTTCCGCTGCACTTAAAATAAACGCAGTGTCGATGATCCTGTCACACAACCACCCTTCCGGTTCATTGAAACCATCTAAAGCAGATGAAGATCTCACTCAAAAAATAAAATGCGCCGCAGGATATTTCGATATGAAAGTCCTGGACCATGTTATTCTCTGTGAAGAAAGCTATTTCTCATTTGCAGACGAAGGGCTCATATGAGCCCTTTTTTTATTCAGGAACATTTGTCTTTTTCTTTAAAGTATAAAAAGCCCACCATCCTTTTTCACCCGGAGGGAATAACAAGATATCATTGGTTTCCACAAATAGAAATGCTCCGCGAGTCCGGGTTATTCTTGTTCATAACAACTTTAGTTTCTGATAAAAATCGGTTAGTTCTGTCTTGCTTAGAATTTCCTCATGAAGCAATTTGAATTCCTCTATTTTCCCTTTTGAAATTGCAGACAAAATCTCGTCTGCAAAACCTTTCTTTTCGTCCAACAGGCAAGCTTCAATCAACCTGCAAAACACAAGGACTTTCTGGCGTGTAAGCGTAAGCGAGATCCTGCATTTTTCATTCATTCCCGGACTGCACAAAATGGTTTCGTACATCAACGATTTCTCCTTACTGCCGTTCATTGTTTCACTTGTCATAACATCGCGTTTTTTATTTGAAAACTGTTTATAGTGCAAAAATATTCTGAATGACAGGCACTCGCTACTTCAGAATCTGAACCTGTATTTTCTGGATCCTGAACTGCATCTACCTTTAGTATGGCGACCCTAAGGTGCTTTAGTTTCTTGCACCGGCAAGATGTACGAATGTGGCACATATCGACTTCCGTGCCCTTCACTCCGGAGTCGTTTGGGATAGATCGGTTTAGAATTTGAACTGTGAAAAAGAGTCTGTGATGAAAACAAAAAAGATAACACGCAATAAATGGCTTACCGTACGGATGAGTGATGAAGAAGAAAAGAAGCTTTACCAACTTTATGAAAAAACCACTTGTAATTCCATGAGTGAATACACAAGGGATATCCTGTTAAAACAACCTGTTTATGTTCTTTACCGCAACCAGTCTGCAGACGATTTTTTACTTGAAATGCTTGAGCTTAAAAAAGAACTGAATGCTATCGGCCACAATTTCAACCAGGTCGTCCACAAACTACACATTCTCGACCACGATCAAGAGATAAAAGCATGGGCTGCTCAAAACGAATTTCATAAGAAGATATTCTTCGAGAAGATTGATGAAATCAAAGAAAAACTGAACCAAATCTATGAGTTATGGTCGCAAAAATAACAGTGCCTGCGAGTATTAAAAGAGCGCTCAATTACAATGAACAAAAAGTCAGGGAAGGATTAGCCAAGTGTATCTATGCGCATAATTTCTTACAGGATGCAAATTGCCTTAATTTTTATGCAAAGCTCCTTCGATTTGAAAAACTTATTTCACTCAACAAAAGAGCTTCAACGAACACGGTTCATATCTCTTTAAATTTTGCAGTACATGAAAATCTAAATAAAGAAAAGCTCGTTGAGATTGCGAGAGTTTACATGGAAAAGACTGGCTTTAACAAGCAGCCATACCTGGTGTATGAACACTACGATGCCGCCCATCCCCACGTTCACATCGTTACCACAACCATTCAGAAAAATGGCAAAAGAATTTCGATACATAATCTGGGAAGAAATAAATCTAGCCTGGCAAGAAAAGAAATAGAAATTGAATTTGGTTTAGAAAAAGCAGAAGAACAAAGCAGAAATCAAACCGAAAAAATAGTTCCCATTAATGTTCAAAAAATAATCTATGGCAAATCGCCTACGAAAAAAGCCATCTCGAATATCCTGAATGCTGTCATTTCAGAATACAAATTCGCATCACTGGCAGAACTAAATGCTGTTTTAAAGCTGTATAATATGGTCGCAGACAAAGGAGCGCCAGGAAGCAAAACTGAACAACACCATGGTATTGTTTATAGAGTTCTAGACGCAAACGGGAACAAGACAGGTGTACCTATTAAAGCAAGTTCCATTTCGGGTAGACCAACTCTCCCCTATCTGGCAAAGAAATTTGCAGAGAATGAAACTTTAAAACAACCTTTTAAAAAATCAGTCAGCAGCTCAATTGACTGGGTTCTGCTTGCACAACACAAAAGTCTTGCTTCCTTTCAAAAAGCTTTAGAGAAAGAAAAAATCACGCTCGTCATAAGGCAAAATGCGGAGGGAATTATTTATGGTCTCACTTATATTGATCATTCCAGCAAAACTGTTTTTAATGGCAGTGATATTGGTAAGCAGTACAGTGCAAAGGCAATACTTGAAAAATGCAGTAAGGCTCCGCAAATAGAAAACCAGATTGCAGATCAAATAAATACTGATTACAAAACAAAACTCACGCTTTTAAACTATGATCAAAAAACAACTGAATTAAATCCATCTCGCCTTTTGGAAACAGTGATTACACCAATTGAACAATATGGACAATTACCATATCGTCTCAAAGGCCGAAAGAAGAAAAAAAGAAAGTCACAATAACAAAAAAAAAGGTTTTATGCAGACAGGCGAGAATGAACAAGGTCTCAGGAAAATCCTGGACCTGACGAGGATGATCAGCATTGCAGTTCTCTTAATCCATTTTTATTATTACTGCTACGCCGCTTTTAAATTGTGGGACCTACGCTCTGAGATCACGGACCGTTTACTACAAAATATTCACCGGACAGGCTTGTTCACAAACTTTCATAAATCAAAAGTGATTGCACTTGCTCTTATGACAATTTCGATGCTCGGCGTCCGGGGCAGAAAAGACGAAAAAATGAATTATAACAGAGCAAGCTTGCATATTCTCTTTGGACTAACTATTTATTTTATCAGCTTTCTTATTTTCAAGATTAATAGCTCTGTCCAAACAATTGCAGTCAGTTACATGTTGGTTACTATTTTGGGACTAATTCTTTTTCTAACTGGCGGCACGCTTCTCACTAAGATCATAAGCTTCAGGTTAAGCAATAGTGTCTTTAATTCCGTCAATGAGACCTTCCCGCAGGAAGAACGTTTGATGACAAATGAATACTCTATTAATCTGCCTGCTCAGTATAATTTAAAAGGAAGGCCTCGAAAAAGCTGGATCAATATTATTAATCCATTCAGAGGTCTTCTAATTATGGGGTCACCGGGAAGTGGTAAATCCTATTTCATCATTCAGCATATTATTAAACAACACATCGAAAAAGGTTTCAGCATGTTCATCTACGATTTCAAATTCGATGATCTTGCCAGGATTGCATATAATCAGTACCTAAAGAATAAACACCGTTATAAAGTCCCACCAAAATTTTATACCATCAATTTTGACGACTTGAACAGGTCTCATAGAAGTAATCCACTATTTGCATCTACCATTCACGATATCACGGACGCTGCAGAATGTTCACGAACTATTATGCTAGGACTAAACAGGGAATGGATCAAAAAAACAGGTGACTTTTTTGTAGAATCCCCGATCAATTTTGTTACGGCGCTGATTTGGTTTCTAAGAAAATACAAAGATGGAAGATACTGTACGCTACCGCATGTGATTGAACTGGCACAAGTGGACTATGAAAAATTGTTTTCAATACTCAGAGCCGAGCCACAAATAGAAGTGCTTATCAACCCTTTCGTAATGGCCTATTTAAATGAAGCAAGAGAGCAACTGGAAGGTCAAATTGCAAGCGCTAAAATCAGTTTGTCAAGACTTTCATCTCCTCCACTCTATTATATTTTATCAGGCAATGATTTTACACTTGATATTAATAATCCTGAAGCGCCCAAAATTGTTTGCATGGGCAACAATCCTCAAAAATCGCAAACTTACGGTGCTGTCATTTCTTTATACACTACTGCCCTTACACGAATGATCAATAAGAAGAACTGCCATAAGGCATCTCTGATATTTGATGAATTTCCAACCATCTATTTTAATGGTATAGATAACCTAATCGCAACGGCAAGAAGTAATAAGGTTGCAACTACTCTTGCGGTGCAGGATGCGAGTCAACTAAAACTACACTATGGCAAGGAACAAGCTGACGTGATCCTTAACATAACAGGAAACATTATCAGTGGCCAGGTAAGCGGAGAAACTGCAAAACAATTATCTGAACGTTTTGGAAAAATTTTGCAGGATCGTCAAAGCATAGCAATCAATCGAAATGATACCAGCATTACAAACTCAAAACAATTGGAATTGGCGATACCGGCAAGCAAGATTTCAGCACTATCAAGTGGAGAGTTTGTGGGCATGGTCGCAGACAATCCTGAAGCGAAAATTGAACTGAAAGCATTTTGCTCTGAGATCATCAATGATCATAACTCAATAAAGGAGGAACAGGGTAGATATAAAAGTCTCCCTTTCGTTTCTAACGTAAACGATCAGACTGTTTTAAACAACTATGTTGAGGTAAAAAATGATGTCAATAAAATTGTAAAATCCGAATTAGAGCGGATGATGGATACTCCGGAATTAAATGAATTGCTGGTTAGAAAATAATAATGAATAGATACCATTCGAATATCATACAACTCTATCATTCATGAGCGTGTATTGAGAAGTAAATACTTCCTTGGCTAGTGTATCCGGTCTTTTTAATGATTTTTTTATATGGTGGAAAAACGATAATTTTATTCGAAAGGTTTGTAGTGCAGGCAAGGTTTAAATAGCAGTGAGTTTACCGTGAGTCGAGAATTTGCAACTTCTCTAAATTATTGAAATAACAGCGGTTATGAGTTGGGTTCGAATCCCTCTCTCTCCGCTCTGAAAATAGTAAAACCCGCTACAAGCTTAGGTTTGAGCGGGTTTCTCCGTAAAACAGGGCTTGCTTTAGGTTAATTTTAATGCCAAATTAATACCGCATCACTTTGGTTTAAAGATTTAATCTCTACATAATCGCTATTTTGTATTTGCAACCAAAAACAACTTCAATGGCCAACGGGCTTTCCATCTTCCCGCTATTAATTCAAAAAGCATTAATAAAACACGGATCACCAATAAGCAAATGTTAGGGCTCAATGTTAATTTGAAAAACAGAAATGAGGCGGGCACAATGAATTTCCTAAGTAGTTTTTAAAAAAGAAATAGGTAGTACAATTCTATTGCGCTACCTATTTTGAAGATGAACAAATGCAGAACAATTATTTTTTTTGCTACGTTACGAAACGCTGAGTGAGCCTGTTTTTTAAGTTTAAAAATTTAATTTCAAAAAAGTTGTAGCTCATATAGCTAACAAACAACGTAAGTAAAAGAACCAGGGTGTAAAAAAATAGTTTTTGGTTTCCATTGCACTTATCAACGCCCACCCAATTAGCGAAATGATAAAACAGGCTGTTAAATATGTAAATGCCGTACGAGTATTTACCAAAATAAACAAGAATACTGTTTGAAAACATTTTAGCCATCCACCCGCACCCCAAACACCTAATAAGTACGCAGCCAAAGAAAAACGAAGCAACCGTAATAGATAGCGGATTGCTGTGCAATTCGCTTTTTGAGTAAAAGCCATAAGCAATAAATGTTGCAAAGGCCAGTCCGCAAAAAATGAAAATGTAATTTATGTTAGTTGTAAATAAACGTGTCTTATCTGTTCGCAACGCAGCTGAAATAACTGAGCCAATTAAAAGGCCGTCCAAGTGGGCTAATGGCATGCCATAAGATATAAACGGATTTTCTGACCATATCGACCGAATTAAAATGCTTATAATAATTAATATAGCCGAAACGCCTATTAGCTGTTTTGATTTTAAATAAAGAACGAAAAAAGGCCAAATCAAATAAAATTGTTCCTCAATAGCTAATGACCAAAAATGACCTAACGGACGAAAAAAACCCTTATTGAGAAATAAAAAGTTACTTGTGTGAGTCCAAAAAAAAATCTGATACTCGGAAAACCATTTTGTTGTACTGAAATGCGGGGCAATGATTGCAAACAACACAACAACCAAATAATAAAGCGGCAGGATCCTCAACGCTCGGCGAAGCAAAAAAGTTTTATAATAACCATTGAAGTTTTTTGTACTCAAAAGCAGATTTGTTATTAAAAAACCTGATAGAACAAAAAACAAATCAACGCCTATCCAACCAAACCAAAAAAAAGGGTAAAGGATCCCAAAATTAAAAAGATGGTAGAGCAAAACAAAAATTATTGCAACTCCCCTAAGCCCGTCAAGAGGTTTTATCCTATCATTCAGCATGAATGTAAATTTAAAAGGCCTACTAAAAATAGCGCCTTTAAAATTAGAAGGTTCTGCCAACAAATTGAGCCATTGCCCTCTGCCTTTAAATACAAATCCGCTGGTGAGGATTAAACGCAATAAATTCTAATTGAATCCACCGTGGCCCCTGTACAGCTTCAGAGGTTTATCCAATTGCAATTTCAAAACCGTCATGTAAGGATCGGAATATTTTTCGGGGACATTAATGAACACTAGCCCAGGCACAGCACTCCAGGAAATTTTGCCAACAATTTTATTCGACAAGTGATAACGTGTTCCCAACACTTTTACATCTTTGATCACATTATCTAACCCTTTGATCATTACATACCCAGTTTGGTGGGCAGGAAGAAATAAATAAAGTGTTGAAGAATCTTTTGAGATGGTAGTGGGCCCATAAAAATGTCCCTGCGGCAGTCCCGGCAACGTTCCGAAGATCGCTTCTCCATGTTTTTTATTCCATTTGCCTAACTCTTTTAAAATGTGTACTTCTTCCTGTGGAATGGTTCCATCTTCCTTTGGGCCAATGTCCAACAAAAGATTGCCTCCGTTGCTTACCACGTCTGCAAAAATGGTGATGATCTCAAATGGTGTTTTCCATGCTGTGTCTTTTGGCTGGTACCCCCAGCTGTTATTGATGGTCATACACAATTCCCACCAATTGTATTTAGGATGGCTTACAGGAAAATTTTGTTCCGGTGTTTCATAATCACCATAGCCCTGCAATCGTCCGTTTATGACGGCAGCAGGATTTGTTTTTAAAATTTCATTGCGAACTTTTTCACTTTGCCATTCTTCTGCACTGTGTTCCCAGTCTCCATCAAACCACCATAGTGCGGGTTTATATGCATTGTTCACTTCATCAATTTGTGACTGAAAAAAGTTTTGAAAACGTTTCCAGCGTTCGGGATCATCGGCAATTTTATAACGCTCACTGTCTTTTAAAAAACCGGGATAATCATTATAGCTCCAATCAATTAAAGAAAAATAGGCGCCTCTTTTGATGCCCTGTTTATCCAAAGCTTCATAAAAAGGCTTAAGCAAATCTTTTTTAGCCGGCGTATTTTTTACTGTACTTAAATGGTTTTGTTTCGTAGGCCAAAGTGCAAGTCCATCATGATGTTTAGTGGTAATAACGGCGTAACGAGCACCGCTTTCTTTGATCAATGCAGCCCACGAAGCAGGATTGTATTTGGATGCCGTGAATCCTTTCATTTGTTTTAAATAATCTTCATGGCTGATCTCTTTGTTGTGAAAGCTCCAACTCTCTCCTATTCCATTCACCGAATACATTCCCCAATGAATGAAAATACCAAGTTTCGCATCCTGGAACCATTGCATTTTATCACGAATGGAATCAGGATTTATTTTTTGTTGTGCATGAATTTGTAAAATGAAACAACAAAAGAGAGAAACGAATGCGATCTGTCTCATGATAATCGATTTCTTATTTCAAAAATTATTCTCAGTTGCTATAAACATATACAGCCTGACAAAAATAAACATCATCAATCAAGCAATACTTCAGTTCTTTTTGTATTAATCCTTGATAAAAACAATCCTATGATCACCAACACAACTCCCACAACAGTATAAGCACTAATAGCATCTTTCATTATCCAGGCCGCAATGATGAAACCGAATAGCGGGCAAAGAAATAACCACAGACCTGCACGGACTGCATTCAGTTGTAACAACCATAACCACAATTGCACGGCGAAGATAGAAACGGGTACTGCCAGCCAACCTACAGACAACCAAAACGTACTGTTGAAATGATTGCCGGAATTTTTATAAAAGAAAAACATTACCGGAAATAAAAATAATCCACCAAGAAAAGTTTGCCACCCGTTAATTGTAAGTAGCGAGAGGCCACTCCATTCCTTGGACGAAAAATAAATTGCACCGATGGAATAAGACAGCATGCTTAAAAACAAAACCACTAAGCCCTGAACGCTTATAGAAGCATCGCCAAGCAAAGGCCATGAAGCACATAATACTCCAAGCGTACAAACGATGATAGAAATTATAATGGAAAAATGAAGCTTCTTTTTTAAAAAGAATACGGAAAGAAAACTAATGAATACAGGGTTAGATGCAACAGCTAAAGCTCCAATTCCCGCCGTGATGTGTTGCATCGCAACAACATACAAACCGAGGTAAATACTGATGTTTAAAAGACCATAAATTATCAATTGCTTCCATTCCTTCTTGACAGGTAAACGTTGCCTTAAAATAAAATGAGAAATAAACAGCATAATAAATGAGGCGATAGCGAAACGCACTTCTGCTATTACCAATGGTTGTGCAACAGTAAGGCCGATCTTGGTTGCCGTAGAAGCAGAGGCCCAAAGAATAGCGAATAAAGTTCCGGCAACAAACCAACGCAAACTTTTATTAATAGACGACATTAGAACCCGCGAAGATATTACTTCATTCGTTGCAGATGTTGCGCAACAATTCAGTCATTCAAAGAAGAAAAAGTTTTAATTGCAGCAGCAGACAATTGGTGAAGATCAAAAACAAGAATTTCGTTTTTACCTTTCTTCAAAAAACTTGCAGGGCAATACAATCTTTCCTGCGGTCCAATGCTCCAATATCTTCCAAGGTTATGGCCATTCACATACAAAACACCTTTTGAGTAGCCACTCATATCAAAATAAGTGTCACCTGTTCCAGATAATTCGAAACTGCCTTCAAAAAAATTACAGGGCTTGTCATTGTCGACTTTAACTTTCAGGTCAGGCTTTTTTGTTTTGATGAAATTTTCATCCAATGAAATAAGTTTGGCTTGCCAGTTCATCAATGTCATTCCGTTCAATGTTACCCTGTCGGTAATTCCTTTCCTGTCAATCATGAATTGTGCAAAATTGATATGACCCATGCCCTCTACAACAATTTCTAATACCGGCGTATCAACATTTGTTTTAGGAAGACTTACTTCCCACTTTCCGCCATCCCTGTAAACTGTATCAATAAACTTTTCATTCAAAAACACCAATGCATAATCATGCGGTTCCCAAATTTTCAATGTTCCGCTTTTGTGGCCTATCAATTTTGTTTTGTAAATAATCAAACCCTGGTTCTGATCGAATGCTTCCATCGGTCTTGGTTGTGCAGTTTGAATGGGAGGCAATTGATAATTCCAAAGATTCCATGCCTTCTTCATTTGAATAGCAGAGATCTCAATTGTTTTAATTGGTTGCGGAACATCAGGAATTTTATAATCAACATACTGCCCGATCAATCTGCGCAGCATAAAATATTTTGCCGCAGGCAATCCTTGTTCATTGATGGGAGCATCATAATCATAACTGGTAATATCGGGTTGAAACTGTGTTGGCGAAAATGCGTTTGCTCCTGCAGTAAATCCAAAATTTGTCCCGCCGTGAATAACATACAGGTTAAATGATTTCTTATTCTTTAATAAAAACTCAATTTCTTTTTTTAAAGAATTTGTATCGGGTCTCGCCCATTTCTCGCCCCAATGTGTCAACCAGCCTGGATAAGTTTCGCTACTGAACGAAGGAACATTTGGATTTTTCTTTTTTGCCTGCTCAAAATCAGCCTTACTGCTTCCACTGTCCAACCCAATTGCAGCCCCTTCAACCGATCCGGCATCTAACATAAATTGCGTTGGGCCGTCGGCAGTGTAAAATGGAACAGCCATTCCATTTTCAGTCCACATTTTTTTCAAAGCTTTTATGTATTCTCTATCATTACCGTAGCTCCCATATTCATTTTCTATTTGCACCATCAGAATAGGTCCACCATTGGAACATTGCAAAGACTTAATTTCTTTCGATAAACGATTTACATACCGGGTTACCGCATACATGTATCGTGAATCCATGCATCGAATCTTAATGTCCGGGATTTTTAGAAGATAAGTTGGCAAGCCGCCAAAGTCCCATTCGGCACATACATAAGGACCAGGACGCAGTAATACCCACATTCCTTCCTGCTTGCATATTCTAATGAATTCAGCAATGTTGTGATTGCCTGATGAAAAATCAAACTGTCCTTCTTTTCTTTCATGATAATTCCAAAAAACATAAGCAGCGATAGTATTGCATCCCATCGCTTTTGTCATTTGAATTCGATGTCTCCAATATTCTCTTGGAATTCTCGCCGGGTGCATTTCACCGCTGATAATTTGAAATGGTTTCCCATCCAACAAAAAGTTACCCGGGGCTATTTGAAAGCTATGTTTAGTTTGAGCAAAAACAGAAAAAGAATAAAAGAAACTAAAGAATAGAACGATGTTTTTCAGTTGCTGATTCATTGATCATTATTTTAGTCATACGGTTACTTCCATTTTATCGAGGCGCTGTAACAGTGTTGTCTGGTTTCTGGCTCTTATAAAATTATGTCCTTCGTATTTGGCTCCGTAATAAATATCATTGTTGAGATGATCGGTTAAAAAACGCAAGGCCTGCATGTAAATCATAAATTTTCCTGCGAATAGAAAATAATTTCTTTCAAGACCCGTCAATTCATCTTTCATTTCATCGCTATAACCTTCGGTTATAGCCTTGTAAAATTCATTTCGAATAAGAACTTTTTCAAAATCAGCTTCTTCTTCGCTAACAGGTGAGAGATAAGTTCTCATCATATCGCCAACGTCGCTGATAAAGTATCCAGGCATTACTGTATCGAGATCGATCACACAAAGCCCTTTGTTGTTTTCATTGAATAACACATTGCTGATCTTGGTATCATGGTGTGTTACTCGCAATTTGAATTGGGAATTACTAACCACATTCCTGTATTCGTCAACAATATTTGCATATTGAATCAAATCTTCTATAACAGATTTTGATTCATTGATTCGCTTTTCGTTTCCGTTTGAAATGGCTTCTAGAAATTGCCGATAGCGCAGCTCAAGATCATGAAAATGTGGTATTGTAATTTTCAAGTGAGCAGGATTAAATCCGGAAAGCTCTTTCGTAAATCTTCCAAACTGTTTCGCCGCTTCATAAGCCTGACCTGGCGTTTGCACTACATCAAAAGAGAAGGAGCTTTCTACGAATGGCATCAATCGAAACCAGCCCTGCCCTTCCCAATAAATAAGATCTTTTCCATCAGTGGCTGTAACCGGCGCAACAAAAAAATAACCAGGATGATTTTGTTTGAGATAGTTTGCTATCAACCTTATATTGTAGGCAATATCCTGCGGTTGCTTAAAAACATTGTCGTTGATCTTTTGAAGAATATAGGAACGGTCAGCAGTATAAATTTTCCAGGTATGATTGATCAATCCCGTACCAAATGTTTGCCACTTTGCATCAAACAAACCAAACAGTTTTAGGATGTCATCCATCTTATCAATATTCGTCATTCAATGCAAAAACCGGTTTGCGATACATCCATTGTCCACCCGTAAAATCAGGGAATTCAACCGTTTCATGTCCGAGTTCAATTGATTGTTCGCTCAATGGTGTTATAGCACTCCATGCTGCAGCGTCATAGACATCCATCGGGGTTGGTTGTTTTCTTTTTATGGATTCAATGAATGAATGAACAACAAAAAAATCCATTCCTCCATGGCCTGCACCTTCAGTGTCCCTGCTCCATTTTATCCATAAAGGATGATCATATTTATCAAACCATGTTTTTGCATCATCCCATTGATCATTCTTTGCAGACTTGTCCTGTATGTAGATACTACGATTTACATCCATCCACAAACCTTCAGTTCCCTGCACTCTGAAACCAAGAGAGTAAGGCCTTGGCAAATTGGTATCGTGCTGCAACAAAATTGTTTCGCCATTGGCGCAGTTAATGGAAGTGGTAACTACATCCCCCAGCTTAAACCTCACTTTTGCATTCGGATGATTTTCTCCGCCGTTCTTTACGATGTGATTATGCAATCCTCTTGATTTAGTAGAGAAAGAACAAAGTGAAAGAAAACGATTGCCGCGATTGATGTTGATGTATTGGGCTATAGGTCCAATCCCATGTGTAGGATATAAATCACCATTACGATGAACAGAATGATTGGTTCTCCATTTTGCCTCGGAAAAACCTTTTTCGCCAAACTCTACTCCATGTCCGTAAGGGTGAACACCATCATTAAATTTCACCTCTCTTAAATCGTGTTGATACCCCCCCTGCAAGTGAATCAATTCACCAAACAAACCCTGGCGAACCATGTTGAGTACTGCCATCACATCTCTTCGATAACAAACATTTTCCAGCATCATTACGTTGGCATTGTACTTTTCCGCCGCTTTTACTACATCCCAATGATCCTGTAATGTAATTCCAAGAATTACCTCAGTGCCAACATATTTTATCCCCGAATCAAGTGCACCAATTATTATCGGCTTATGCCATTCCCAGGGAGTAGCTATAATTACACCATCCAATTTTTCTTTATCGAGTAAACGCTTCCATGAATGATCGTCACCGGTATAAATCTGTGGCATTTTCTTGCCGCTTTTAATGATCATGTCTCTTGCAGTAGCCAGCATCACATCGCTTACATCACAAATCGCAACCACATCAACATCGGCTCTTCTCAACAGAAGTTCAAGATGGTTTTGACCACGCAGTCCTGTTCCGATCAATGCAATCCGGACTTTGGGATCGGCGAAATATGCAAACAAATTTTTACCGGGAAGAGCAACAGCCGCAGTTGCAAAAGCGGTTGTTTTGACGAATTGTTTTCTATTCATAATTGATAGCTGTTATAATGCGTATCTAAGTTAAATGCGATTTGCTTCCGTTAGCGGCGCAAACGGTTGCACTAATTGAAGAAGTAAGCTAAGGGTTATAATAATCTGCTTTTAATCCGTTGTCGGATAACCTTTATCAATCCAATCCACTTTAATGTTATGAGATAAATTCAATAGTTTGTAATTAGTGAATTTCATATCCTTCAATGTCTGGATTGCCGGCCTTACGTTTGGACAATGTTCAAAAGGACAACATCCGCAATAAATTACAATTGGGCTGTTTTTTGAAATACTTTCAAGATGCTGCTTGAACTTCTGCAGATTGTCCGATTCTTTTACCATCCCGATATCTTTTGAACCGGGAATGACAGCTCCGGGTCCCACACTAAAGATCACCGGGATATTTTTATTTGATTTGATGATCGTTGACAATTCGGATGGCTCAATCAGTTGATCGTCTGTCCAGTTAAAACGGCCCTGGGCTGACGTTTTGCTACCAGCCACCATCAATAAAAAACTAAAAACCGCTATTGTTTTTGAAATATTCATTTTGAAAGTTTCTACTGTGAATATAGCAACGAATTTAGTGCGGCAGTTTGTCCCGCAATAATCCATACGTCCATGTACCTGCCAATGCGCTGAGCAACGTTACAATAACAATGGTAGCGCCGCTTCCAATTTGTGCAAACAAAGGTCCGGGACAAGCACCTGTAATGGCCCAACCGATGCCAAATATGAATCCGCCAAAAATGTATCCTTTATGAAATTTCTTTGGTTTGATTATTATTGGCTCTTTGTTAATACTTCTTGCATTTACTCTCTTAATGATAAAAATGGAAATCATCCCCGTTATAATGGCCGACATTATAATACCATACATATGAAAGCTTTGCATACGGAACATTTCCTGTATTCTAAACCATGACAGCACTTCGGCTTTGATCAAAATCATTCCGAACAAAAATCCTGCAAGTAAAAACCTGAGATTAGACAGGAAAATATTTCCTTTCCCAGATGCTTTTTCTTTCGACTGTAACAAAACGTTATTACCGGTTTTTGCTGCACTTGTTTTTTCCATGATCACAATTTTAAAATAATGGGAAGAAGAAAATTGCTTACCATAAATCCACCGGCCATAAAAGAAATAGTAGCAACTAATGAAGGCCATTGAAGATTGGAAAGGCCCATAATGGCATGGCCTGATGTACATCCTCCGCCATATCTTGTTCCAAAACCCACTAAAAAACCGCCGACAACTATTGAAATGAATCCTCTTAGCGTAACAAGCGAATGCCAGTTCATTACTTCAGAAGGAACAACTTTGCTATAATCGGATATTCCGTATTGATTTAATTCAGCTAGAAGTTTTGGATTAAAATGGATTTGATGATAATCTGACAACCAGTTCCATGCAACAAAAGCGCCAACTAAAATTCCACCTGCAAAAAACAGGTTCCATGCTTCTCGCTTCCAATCGTATTTAAAGAAAGAAATGTTGGATGGGAAACATGCAGCACAGATATGCCGCAAACTTGATGACATACCGAAAGCTTTATTACCCAGCAATAAAAG
Organism: Flavisolibacter sp.; assembly: GCA_035554655.1. Taxonomy (GTDB): domain Bacteria; phylum Bacteroidota; class Bacteroidia; order Chitinophagales; family Chitinophagaceae; genus Flavisolibacter. The sequence continues at coordinate 68,541 of DATMIF010000018.1, read as the reverse complement.
CAAGGGAACCATTAATCCTATCAGCGGCCCTGAAACATACCATGGCCATGGCTGTTTGATTATTTCAATCATGTTCGTTGGTTTTTAATAACAATAGAATACCTATGTTGCGACAACCTCTTGACGCGGTAATTTATTTAAAAGCTTGAACAATGGGTTGAAAAGATAAAGTGACCTAAAATAATAATCCCGGTTTCTGTAGAAAATCACGTAGTAACACCTACTATTTTGCGTAGTAACACGGTTGCTTTCTAAACCAAACCCTTCTACATTCGTACAGCTTTTTTTAAATCATTTATTTAACGGGCTGGATTTCTATCCGGCCTATTTATTTCATATCACTTCAAAGTTTTTTATACAAAGTGCTTGTTTCTTCTATCAATTCTTTCACACATCATCTCAACTAAAAGCAGTAGTTGAAAAAATGGTAAGCGTCACTTGAACCTATCTGCCCTATTTGAAAACTGGTAAACAAGCTTTCCAACCTTGCCGTTATTACCCGCCAGGTAAACAGTTCGCCCAACCTTTGCAATTCGACATACATGAAAACTTTCTTTTGAGATCCATTTCCAGGTATTTGCATTATCAGTTGAATAATCAACACCGTTCAATCCGCAGCTCACTAAAATCTTAGGGTCTAAATATTCTACACAACTCCTGTATCCATGGGGAGGAATTTTTGGAGACTTCCATGTTTTACCACGATTGGTTGTGAAGCAACAATTTAAAGAATCTGAATCTGGTTTCTGAAAATCGCCGCCTACAACTACCAATTGATTTCCACCTTTTCTTTTATAGCGATCCCAAACGGCAATCGAGTTGGCACCTGTTGTTTCCAGCCCCTGTGTAATTGGCAACCTCATCTTTTGATCACGTATAAAAACACTCGACGCTAATCCTCCTGACACAAAAACAGCTTCGTCATTATCAAGTGCACGAACGTTAGTTCCGCTAGCCGCAAAACACGCTTCACCACTATCCGCAGGTGGCCTGTTTGTTTCCGGAACATCCTGCCATGTTTTACCTCCATCAAAAGTTCTGATAACAAAAAATTTTTTATCGATAGGATCGCCGATTATAATCCCTGATTGCCCATTCCAAAATTCCATCGCATCAAGAAACATTCCCTTGTTCTTATTTTCGTAAACTACTTTCCACGATTCGCCGCCATCAACAGTACGTAAAATGTATGCAGGTTCTCCAACCGCCATTATTAATGCAGTCGTTGCATCAAAAGCTTCAATATCCCGAAACTCATTTTTTTCAAACCCTTTTACTGAAAACCATTTCCAGTTTTTACCGCCGTCGGTAGATTTCCCAACGGTGCCATTGCTGCCGCTCACCCAAACCACTTCGTCACTAACAACGCTTAATCCGCGCAGAGAAGTTTTTGTGCCGGAAGTAAGCACTTGCAGCTTAGGAATTTCCTTCCTTTGTGCAAAAGAAAAAATTGGAAGAAGAAAAAAAAGCAGAAAATTGATTGAGATTTTAGTCATAGGTACTTGTTGAACTCGTCAACAAGATACACATAGACTAATTATTGGTCTTTAATTTTTTCGCGAATACTTTTTGGAACTTTTCCAGCTTCGGGCGAATGACTACAGAGCAATAAGGATTTGTGTTTTTATTGTTATCGTAGTATTCCTGGTGATAATCTTCCGCAGGATAAAATTTAGTAAAGTGAGTGATTTCCGTTACAATCGGTTTTTCGTATGCACCACTTTTATTCAATTCGTTTTTATAATATTCTGCTTTTTGCTTTTGTTCATCGTTATGATAAAAAATAGCGCTTCGGTATTGTGTTCCTATGTCAGCACCCTGCCGGTTTAAACTTGTAGGATCATGTACTTCAAAGAAAACCTCCAACAACTCATCATAACTGATCTTGCCTGGCTCGTACACAACCTGAACACATTCTGCATGTCCTGTTTCTCCACCGCAAACTTCTTTATACGTAGGATTGGGTACACTTCCACCCGAATAGCCGGATGTTACATTCAAAACGCCATTCAGCTCTTCAAAGATTGCTTCAGTACACCAAAAGCATCCTGTAGCAAAGGTTGCCGTATCGGTTTTGTCCACAACCTGTGCATTAATAAGTGAAGACGTCATAGCGTTGTATTTTTTTTCGGAGTTGCATGCAAAAATGGTGCAGAAACTCAAGCTTGTTATGAGTGTTTTTAGCATCATACAGAATCGAAGAAAACAAATTTCAGTCTGAAAATATGGAAGGAAAAGCCAACAAAAAAGTTTTAACACTGTCTTTGGAGAGGCTTTTGCATAAATTTAGTGTTTGTCGCTACCGTAACTTTGCACAAATTTTTTTAATACGTAGATGAAATTATACCCTGAATCAGCCTCGGTTCAATTAGAGTTTGATAAAATAAAAAATCTGCTAACTGAAAAATGCCGTACACAATACGCTAAAACAAAGGCGTTCGAACTTCGCATTCATACAAAAAAAGAATATATCGACCTTGAATTAAAGCAATCGCACGAATACAAGCAACTGCTTCAAAACGCCATTCATTTTCCGAACGATTATATACTCAATCTTTCTAGAGAACTAAAATTACTTGGCATACAAGGCTCTATGCTTGCAGGAGAAGAACTAGTCTCCATTCGCAAGCTTGCATCGAGCATTGAAAGTATCTTCAGGTGGTTTGATGCTGAAAGAAAAACGATTTATACAGGACTTGCAGAAGTGATCAGCGGCACTTACTATGAGAAGGCTATTTTGAAAATGATCGATGATGTGATTGATGACAGCGGCAATGTAAAAGACAATGCTTCGCATGAGCTGCAATCCATTAGGATGAATCTTTACAGGAAAAGAAATGAGCTGAGAAGAGTATTTGATCGCATCATCAGCAATTTAAATAAGCAAGGATACTTGGCTGACATTGAAGAGAGTTTCATGAACGGAAGAAGAGTTGTTGCCGTTTATGCAGAGCAAAAAAGAACAGTAAAAGGAATTTTGCATGGCGAAAGTGACAGCAGAAGAACTGCATTCATTGAACCTGAGGAAATCATTGAGTTAAATAACCAGCTTTATGAGCTAGAGAACTCGGAACGAAAGGAAGTGTACAGGATTTTAAAAACACTCACTAAAGATTTATCTGTTTATGCATCTTTGCTCTTAAATTATCACACGATTGTTGGTGAATATGATTTTATAAGGGGTAAAGCATCCTTTGCAATGGATATTCAGGGTGAATATCCGGTAGTAGCCGACAAAGCGCATGTGCACTTAGTAAAAGCCTATCATCCGCTACTCTACTTATACAATAGAAAATCGCAGAAACCAACGATTCCTGTCGATCTTACGCTTGATGATAAAAACAGAATCCTCGTCATTAGCGGTCCAAATGCCGGGGGAAAAACTGTAACGTTAAAAACAGTTGGACTTTTACAGATGATGGTGCAGAGTGGATTACTTGTTCCGGTAAATCCTTCGTCTCAATTTGGAATTTTCAAACAATTGATGATCCATATTGGTGATACGCAAAGCATCGAATTTGAACTAAGCACTTACAGCAGCCATTTGCTTAGCATGAAATATTTCATGGAAAACACAAGTGGCAAAACTTTATTCTTTATTGATGAATTGGGAAGTGGAAGTGATCCCAATCTTGGTGGTGCCTTTGCAGAAGTTATTCTGGATGAACTGGCAAGGAAACATTCTTTCGGCATTGTAACAACGCACTATCTGAACCTGAAAGTGATGGCCAACAAAACGCCTGGGATCATTAACGGCGCAATGGCTTTTGATGAAAAGAAGTTGCAACCACTCTACAAATTAATTGTTGGCAAACCAGGAAGTTCCTACACTTTTTCTATTGCAGAAAGGATTGGTTTGGACAAAAGACTTATTCAAAAAGCAAGAAGTCTTGTTGACGAAGAACATTTTCGGCTGGACAAATTGCTCAATCGCACGGAGCAGGATCTGCACAAGGTGCAGCAGAAAGAAAAAGACCTGCATCAATTAATGAAAGAAAATGAGCGATTGAAGAAAGAGATGCAGCAGGTGATGGATCGTGAAAAACATAAGCAACAGGTCGAATTATTGAAGCAACAAAACAAGATCAGTGAAGACAGAATTGCTTACCTGAAAGATATGGAGCGGAAACTTCGCCAAATTGTTATTGAATGGAAGAAAGCCGAAGACAAAAACAAAGTAATAAAACAAATAGCGGCTTTGCTTTTTAAGAAGAACGAACAGAAGGCTGTAAGCAAAAAACAAAAACAACTCGATTCAAAGTACGAAGAGATAAATGGCGACATAAAAGTTGGCGACAAAGTGAAGATGAAACGCAATTTGCAAGTTGGAGAAGTACTTGAATTGCGTGGTAAAAAAGCAGTTGTAAAAATTGGCTTGCTACCCATGCAGATAGATCTTGCGGATCTTTCGTTAGTAAAAGAGAAAGAAGTAAAGGAGTAAAAAATTTGTTATCAGTTCCTGGGATTAACGATTCCATTTAAATTGCGCCGTTTTAATTTTTTTTAGATGAGACGAATACCTGTATTGTTTTTGCTGGCAATGATTTTTTTTACTTCTGCTGATGCACAAAGCAGGTTCTTTGATTATTCATCAATTGGTGCACAGTATTACCTGGGCACCAGTATCGGAAATACTTTCAACCGCATTCGCGACTCGCGTCCTTACCAGGGAGAAGTTTATTATCAATCGCAAATGAATCCTGGTGCAGCATGGAACAACACAAAACGACTACCCCAATGGGGTGTTGGTCTTTCGGTTACCCATTCGGGCTCTCAATATGTTGGTACCATCGTTTGCTTATATCCTTATGTAAAAATGCCTTTGTACACATTAAATGCACTGCAGGGCAATTTGCGTTTTGCATTTGGTGTAGGCTGGGTAGAAAAACCTTACAATAAAACAACGAATCCAGAGAATGAACTTTTGAGTCAAAAGTTTAATACCCATTCTAGCGTACAATGGCAAAATGAAGTTCGGTTAAACTCACGCCATTTTATAAATGCTGCGGTAACATTTTATCATTGTTCCAATGCAAAAACAAGTTTACCCAATCTAGGTATAAACATTCCCTCTTTAAGTGTTGGATATAGATATGCTTTTGGTGGAGAAAGCAAAAAGCTACTTCATGTAAATGACAGCTTAAATAAAAAGATCTTTTATAAAGTTTTTCTTAGCGGTGGCATAAAACAAATGCAGGTGCCGGATAGCTCTTATTATTTTGTAAAGCTTCTTACTGGAGAAATTTCCAAACAAATTTCTTACAGTAGCATTTTATCAATTGGAATGTTTGTCACAAAAGATGAGTCTGTAAAAACAGATCCCCTTGTAAAACATTTGGGAAATATCGAAACATCGCAGGTTGCGATCTACGGTTCTTATGAGTACAACCTTGGAAGAATAACCATACCACTACAATTTGGCGTTTTTGTTTACAATAGCAATTCTTCGTTATTAGAATCCGTTGGATTGCGCTATAACATTTGCCATCACCTGCTTGCTGAACTAATGTTGAAAGCACATGGCCATAAAGCAGACTTAATGCATGTGGGGATAGGCTACACTTTCCGCTAACCTCAATTCTTTTCTAACAGCGGCCTTGGATCCAATACAACACGGAATGACCTGATCTTTCCTTCCTTCAACTGATCCCATCCGCAACAAAAAATACTTTGTTCGCCCATTTTAATATCGTATAACAAACAAACATCATCGCCATCGGCAAATGCTTTTATTAGGTTGTATTAAAATCTCATTTTCCGCATGTCGCTGAAATACGCATCTGCACCATTACGGGTTCCCAATACGCCAACAAAGTTTAAATCATCTGTGACATAGCTTCTTGCTTTTGCGTAATCGAACTTATTCATTGCATCAATAAAGCTGAGAACAATTTGTTTGGAATCGTTTGGAGACATAGTTTGATTGCCCATAACAAAAATTTGTCTAAGCATATCAAATCTTTTGCCGATCTACATCAGCTTTGAAAGTCCTGGATTTAAAAATCAAGTTGTGCACCTAAACCGACATATTTCGATGTAGTGTATGATTTGGAATGAAACAAACTCCTGCTTTGTGCATTGATCTCAAGACCTTTGATCACTCCTTTTTTCACAGGCACTTTGTAACCAACAAGCAAAAAGTTCGCATTGTATTGATTAATGTCATCCTGGAAATTCCCATTTTTATCATAAGCAGCTTCATTCAAATTGAATAATGCCGCGCCTGCAAAAAGAAGCCGCGATAATCAACCGATGTCCTCAGACCACCTCTCCACGGAGCTTTTCCTGCATCCGTCAAACCGCCTGTTGTTATAGGTTGATAACCCGGGAAATGCAAAGTTCCTTTCTCATTGTAAAGCGTTGCATATAATTTCCAGTTCACTTTTTGTTTTTCAATAATCGAAGTCTTCAACTCAAAACAAAGACCCTTTGTTGTCAGGCGATCATACATGCTTACATAACTTGAATATGGCACTTGCGTATACCATAAGATCATTTCATTGAAATTTCGATATTGAGATTTAAGCACCAGTCTATTATTTCTGAAACCTATTGACATTGAAACCAACCAGTTTTCAACCGTTGGATAGTCACTTGTCAGCGTTGGAACGTAATAGGGACCGCCGGATATAGAACCTGATGGAACCGCACGACTATCGGTTTCAAGAAAATCATTTACATCGCCACCCGTAAGGTATTTATTGTAATTAGCGGAAAATTCAAGAGAAGAAACAAGCTTGCTGTCAAGCAATGGCGCCAACTCCAACCTAGCACCCACATTAGGTAATAATTTTTTGCGCTTGTTTGCACCAAACCAGGTTTCTTTATAACTATCATAGCTAAATCCTGCTTCAGCAAATAATAGTTGCCTGAAATCCAAATGAACAACAGGATTTACATTAAAACTTTGGACTTTCCTGGAAGAGGTGGAGTAAGACGTACTGATAGATCCAGGTTGACCTGACTGTCCCTGTTCCGAATAGTTTCTTTCGCGAATTTTACTCCACCGGCCCTGCGCCAACAATCCGAAGTCTATTGTTACTTTGGAAGAAACAATGGGTTTCCATGAAAAATAATCAGAGACAGCATAGGCAGTATAACGATATAAAAAGTTGGACCCATAATAGAATGTACCGGTTGGAGGTTGCGGATAAACAAAATCGGGCCGGGTAAAAGAACTGTTTCCGTTTGCCTTTGAGCGAACCATCTCCGCAGTCAGTTGGCTGATAATACGGGAAGAAGGTTTTAGCGTTAATCCCGCATGACTGCTTAATAGCTGTCCCTTATTATCTGACTGATAAATTTGTTCACCCATTGCAGGGGTGCCCGTAAAAGCTGTTTTTCCATCTGCTGTTGCAGGTTTGCTGGTAAAGAAGAGCCCTCCGTCAATTTTCATGTGCTCATTAAATTCATAGCCTGCAAAATTTGAAAACCGGAAACGCCTCATCTCAGAAGAAGATTCGCTTACACTTGTAGAAGTTGGATAAAAAGCATTGGTAGTTACGTAGCCGGGAGCTTTATTTTTTAAGAAGGAAAATGAATTGGATGTAAACCATTTTATGTCCTTATGATGATAACTTAATTCATCGAGGGAATAGAAGCCTTTGGATGAATTTGTAACCTGAGAATATGGCGACATTGAATTTTCATCAGGAAGAAGCAGATCGGTTTTGGTTGAAAAATTAAGTCCATTCTTTGGGACTCTTGTTGAAATAACAAATGTGCCTTTTTTAGCCATACTTCCCCTGGTAATGTCGGTACCTACAGCATAAAAACTGATACTTTCAATTTGAGAAACATTAATTGCATTTGGATTGATCAAAACAAATCCATTCACAACAAAAGAATAATCGCCTTCTATTACAGATTTGTCGCTAATGAAGGGGAATGCGCCTTGCACCAATTCCAAAAAACTATTCACTGGCAATCGCTCAATGTCTGAACGAGTCAATGTTTGAATGCTTGTATAAGTTGGAGTAATAGATAGTTTAGATGCGGAATCTGTTTGAGCTCCCAGATTGAGCGCCATCAGAAGGACGGCAAAAAGAAAAATTATCCTCATAAGCGAAATTGAAAGAGGCAATTAACTGATTTTTTCCCTTAATACCAATGTCGGCTGTCAGTTCTCTTATTGTCAAAAGATCGTAAGTAGGTGTCAACAACCATTGACAAGTTGAATCGGGAAAATTGGGTGAACGTTACACAGGTACTATCCAAACAAAACTGTTATGGTGTTTTACAACAAACATCACTTCAATGCTTGCAAAATTTCTTTTACGGAAACACGTTTCTTGTAATCTTCGTCGAAATAACGATAAGTAACAGAACCCTCATTGTTTACTATGTAAACTGCGGTTATAGGCAGATAAGCGTCTTTTCTTTGATTATTGATTTTCAAAAGATCAATAGTCGGGTTTGAATTTTTATAGCGAACCAATGTTTTTTCATCCACTTTGTAGCTGCCCTGGTAAGCATTTGTGATCTTCATTGCCGAATCATAAATGATAGGGAATCTAACTCCCGTTTTTTCAATAACAGAATCAATGCCTTCATGCGACTCAGGTGTTATTACAATTACCTGCGCATGTTTCTGCGCTATGTACAGCAAAGAATCCTGTAACTTCGTCAAGAACTTGTTGCAATAAGGGCACCAGCTTCCCCTGGTAAATACAACCACTACGTTTCCCTTCTTTCTTAAATCTTTAAAAATAATTTCATTACCATTTTGGTCCTGTGCTTTAAAGTCCGGGACTTTTGAATTAATAAACAAACCTTCAGGCTTTTGCTGCGCAAAGGCCAAATGGAAAATGAAAAATGAGAAAATAGTTATGAGTATCCTTTTCATGAGTAGAGTTGTTCTTTCAAAATTAACTTCATAATCAGTCATCGAAAAGAAAGACGATTTGGATTAACAGTTTGTTGCATTCACTTGAACATGAAATAAACTGCCCCAATAAGAAAGAGAAAACTAAACAGATATTTTAACTGGAAAGGTTCTTTCAGCACTAAAACTGCAAAAACAGTAAACACCAAAAGGGTAATCACTTCCTGGATGATTTTTAGCTGGTATACTTTCAGTCCGCCGGCAAAACCAATTCGATTGGCAGGAACCATCAGGCAATATTCAAAGAAAGCGATACACCAGCTAAGTAAAATAGCTTTCCAAATAGGCCACCCCGTGTTCTTCAAATGATAATACCAGGCAAACGTCATAAAAATGTTGGATGCTGTCAGTAATGCAATTGTTCTTACCATATGATTAAAATTGATTGAACTAATACAAATAAAAATAGCTTTCGTTTATGAAAGCTATTTAAGAATATGATTGGTCTTTGTTTAATTCTGACTGAGATTTCTAAAATCTACAGGTACAAGTTTACTAACTCCTGGCTCCTGCATAGTCACACCATAAATGACGTCCACAGTACTCATAGTTGTCTTGTTATGCGTAACAATGATGAACTGAGAATTATTACTAAACTCACGTATCATGTTAGTGAACTTGCCGACATTTGCATCATCTAACGGTGCATCCACCTCATCCAGGATACAGAATGGAGCAGGTTTAATTAGATAGATCGCAAACAACAAGGCCGTTGCGGTCAATGTTCTTTCTCCCCCACTCAATTGCCCAATGCTGCTCGGACGCTTTCCTTTTGGCTTCGCCATGATATCAATGCCGGTTTCAGCCAGGTTATCCGGATTTTCCAGGATCAAATCGCACTGATCATCTTCGGTGAAAAGTGATTTGAAAACACGATGGAAATTTTCACGCACCTGGTTGAAAGTTTCAAGGAATTTTTGATTGGCTGTTGTTTCTACCTCGGCAATAGTTTGCAATAAACTTTGTTTAGCATTAACTAAATCATCTTTTTGTTCAACGATGAAGTCATAACGCTTTTTCATTTCCTCAAACGCTTCAATCGCTATTGGATTCACCTCGCCAAGATTTTCCAAACGCTTTTTCATGCGGTCAGCCTTTTCCTGCAATTCCTCAACAGGCGTTTCGCCTGTACGTGGTTCATCCAAAATATCTTCGAGAACAATTTTGAATTCAACGTTCAAACGCTCTTTCATTCCCGCAAGCTGAAGTTTTACATCATTCAGCTTATCCTTGATAGCACTTAACAAATGCTCAATGTTCTCTTTTTCTTTAACCTTGTGACGCAACTCGCTTTCCTTCGCATTAAGATGGTTACGTAAATTATAATATGCCTGGTCTGCTTCGTTAAGAATGCTTTCTTCATTAGCCCTTCTTCTCATCAACTCATGAAGTGCTCCTTCAATTTGAGTAAGGTTTTCTTCAGAGATAGAAATGCTTTCGGTGGTATCTTTTAATTGAACCGTATTGCTTTCCACCTGGCTACGAAGATCAGTTAGTTGATTGCTCTTGAATTGGTGTTCCTGCTTTAAGGCTGCAATCTTGCTTTGCTCACGTGTTACCTGCAGGTTCAAATTATTGTACTGAGTATTGATCTCGTTGTACTGAATTTCAATATTGCTATAAGCCGCCTCCGCTCCTTTCAATTGATTTGAATAGTTGCTGAGACTTTCATTCAGATCGTTCAATTCGTTTCGGGTATTGGCAATGGATGCATGTGTATCATCCAATTGTCCCTGCAAATCTTCAATACGGTTTTGCGATTGCGATTGAGAGTAATTCAGGTTTTCGAGCTTGTTCAGAATGTTGAACAACTGGTTATTGATCCCAAGAATTTCCTGCTCGGTTTTGCGAATTACATCTTCTCTTAAATCGGCATTAAAGGCAATGACTTCGTTATGGCGGGATTGAATCTGTGCATTCAATTCATCAACGACGGTTTGTTGGGCAGCAATTTCTTCCTGTAATTTTTCAAGGTTCTTCGCACGGCCAATTTTTTTTCCTTCAAACAAACCAACGCTTCCGCCGGTTAAAGTATAACTGCCTTTTACATACTTACCATTTCTTTCCAACACCACGGAACCATTGCTGTTTTCCAATGCAGAGTCATCATTGGCAATGAAAACATTTCCTAACAATTGCTCCGCAAGTTTGCGGTACTGACCATCAACTTCAATTACATCCATAACAGGAATTGTTCCTTCTGGTTGATGATCAGGAACTCCATTTCCTGAAGTGTTCACTTTATCAAGTAAGAAGAAATTGGCTTTACCCTTTTTGTTTTCGTCCAGCAAATGAACTGCCTGCAAACCTTCCTGTAAATTGTTTACAACATAATAATTGAGATAAGGTTCCAGAACATTTTCAACTGCAGCCCTGAATTCTTCCTTTACATAAATGATGTCTGAAAGAATTGGCGCATTATGATTCCATCCTGAATTTTTGTGAAGGAACTTCACACTTTCAGGATAACCTTCCATAGAGTCAATCAAACTTTTAAGAAGGGCATGTTCATTCTTTTTAGAATCGAGCTTGCGACTTTCATCGGCCAATTGCCCACGCAAACCTTCCAACACTTCCTGTGTTTGTAAGATCTGTTCTTTCGTATGTTCATGATGTTGCTGCAACTGCTCAAGGTCTGTTTGCCTTGTTTGCAGCTCGGTTTTCTTTTCTTCTTTCTCTATTTCCAATTGGTGAATCTGACCCTGTCTTGTTGATCTTTCTTCTTCCAAATGAAAAATTGTCCTTTGCAGGTTTTGAATAGACGTATCGGCAACAGCCACTTTCTTCTCAGCATCAAACTGGCTGCGTTGTACTTGCTGGTAAGAAGAACGAAGTGAATTCAATGCATTGCGGTTCTCATCCAAAACAGTTCTCTTTTCATCCACCTGCGAACGCAATTCTTCCAATTGCGCTGAAAGATTTTGAAGCGTTTGCTCCTCTTCTTCTATCTGCAATTTCGTGAACTGGATGCTTTCTTCAATACCTGTAATCTGACCTTCTGCCTTATTCAAAAATTGAGTGAGATTTTCCTGCCTTTCTCTCAAATATTCTAGTCGCTGGGAGGCTAAATTCTTTTCATTCTCTTTTGTTCGAACATTCTGTACCAATTCATTGAAGCCTTGCTGCAATGTATGCAGTTCACCTTCTCTTTCAATAAAAGCAACTCTCTCCTGCTCCAACGCAGCCTCTTCAGTAGCAACTTCAGCTTCTAGGGCAATGCGTTTATCAGTTTCTGTTTCGTGTTGCTCATTTAACTCCCTGAACGTAATATTGAAACCTTCGAGAGCAGCTTTTGCTAATTCAATACTGATCTCACGATAATCTTTTTTGATCTCGTAGTATTTCTGCGCTTTTTTGGCTTGGTTCTCTAATGTTTTCAACTGGTTGTTGATCTCAAACAACAAATCCTCGATACGTGCCAGATCCTGCTCTGTTGCATCTAGTTTCTGCTTGGCTTCCTTCTTTCTGGTTTTATAAATAGAAATACCTGCGGCCTGCTCCAGCATTCTTCTACGGCTGTTATCCTTGTCCTTGATCAGGTCATCCACCATTCCCAATTCAATGATGGCATAGCTGTCGGTGGAAACACCAGTATCCATGAACAAATTCTGGATATCTTTTAAACGGCAGCTCACATCATTCAAACGATACTCACTTTCGCCGTTTTTATAAAATTTACGGGTTATAGTTACAGTATTGAATTCGGTGGGAAGGAGATTTTTTGTGTTTTCAAAAGTCAGGCTCACTTCTGCAAGTCCGCTGGCGCTACGTGTTTTTGAACCATTGAAAACAAGGCTTTCAAGGTTTTCCGAACGCAGGTGAGATATTTTTTGCTCGCCGATTACCCAACGAATGCTGTCGACAATATTGCTTTTGCCGCAGCCGTTGGGACCAACGATGCCCGTAATGTTTTCGTCAAAGTTCACAAGGGTTTTGTCCGCAAAGCTTTTAAAGCCCTTGATTTCGAGAGATTTTAATCGCACACTATCAGTTTTAAGATGCGCAAATATAACGGAATGACCCCACAGTGGCGGGCATTTTAACGCCCTAGGAAAACTGTTTATACCCAGCTTTTTCACAGGCAAAAATTAGGTTTGGAAAGCTGGTGAATTTGTATTTATTATCTTGCCGCCGAAATAAAACCAAGCCACTTTATGACAACGATTATTGTTCCTACAGATTTATCGCAGGTTGCGGACAATGCAGCCCGTTATGCAGCGCAAATGGTAAAGGGTATTTACGACGTCAACTTCGTTCTTTACCATGTTTACGAAAACGACGAAGACAAGGAAACCGCCAATATTTTACTCGATCGCCTGAAAGATGAATTGCAAACCAGGCACTCCATCAAAGTTGAAACCCGCATGGAAGAAGGCGGTGATTTCATCGATTCATTGGAAAAGCAGGCCCGCCATTTAGATGCGCATTTAATTGTGATGGGAATAACGGGCAAAACAGGAAAATCAAAACTGGAACAGGTGCTGATGGGAAGTAACACTTTAAAAATGATTGAAAGAAATGTTTGCCCGGTTTTGGTGGTACCTGCAACAGCCCAATATTTTGAAGTGAAGAATGTTTGCCTCCTTTCAGATTTTAAGGACGTTCTGAATAGCATGCCTGCTGCCCCCATTAAAAATGTTCTCGACCTGTTCAGGCCTGCATTGCATATTGTGAATGTGAACAGCGAACATTATGTTTCACTTACGCCGGAATTCATGTCAGAAAGAAGCCGCCTGCTGGAAATGTTCAAAGAATACAGGCCTGAATTTTATTTTATTGGCACTTTTGACTTAGTCGATACCGTTCAGACGTTCGTAGCTGATAAAAACATTGATATACTCGTGACTGTTCCGCGTAACCATTCTTTCTTTGGAAACTTATTCAAAACAAGTAAAACCAAACAGCTCGTTTACGAAAGCACTATCCCGATTTTAGCCGCACACGAATAATCTTGCAATGTGACGATACGGCAATATGCCAACGGATGTCGTTGTCACATAGACACATCGGCATATTGTCGTATTTTGTTTTACGATTGTTTGTTATGAAGAATATTAAGTTGATAGAAGTACCATCTGAAATAGGTGCAGGCACACGCGGCGCCAGTTTGGGAATTGAGGCGATCAAGATCGCAGCCCTTGATTTCATGAGCAATTTTTTTATTCACTTCCCTTCTGAAAAAATTCCTGTTCAAAACGAGTTGCTGTATCAACCGATAGAGTCTCCTTATGCAAAAAGGATAAAAGGCGTGGTTGCATTGTATGACAAGGTGAGCAAGGCTGTAAATGATTGTTTGAAGAATAATTTCTTTCCCGTAGTTCTCAGCGGCGATCATTCAACTTCGGGTGCTACAATTGCAGGAATTAAAATAGCTAAGCCAAAAAGCAAACTAGGTGTATTGTGGATTGATGCGCATGCAGATCTGCACACACCTTACACAACTCCGTCAGGAAATCTTCACGGCATGCCACTGGCTATTGCAATAAATGAGGATAACGAAGAATGTGCAGTGCATGACCTGGATGAAGAAACAATCAAGCACTGGAATTACCTGAAGCATATCGGGAAGATCGCCCCCAAAGTTTTACCGGAAGACATTGTTTATATCTCCCTTCGTGATTTTGAGAAAGAAGAAAAGAAACTGATTGATAAATATGGAATGAAAGTGATCACGACAAAGGAAGTACGCAGCAAGGGTGCAGAGAATATTGTTCGTGCCGTGCAGCGCTACCTGAGTGATTGCACCGACATTTATATTTCATTCGATGTGGACAGTTTGGATTCATCGATCAGCAAGGGCACAGGAACGCCGGTGAATAATGGACTGAGAGAACGTGAAGCAGAAGATTTGATCAGTAAGTTTATGCAAATAAGAAAAGTTTGCTGCCTCGAAATAACAGAAGTCAATCCCACGCTTGATAAAGAAAACCTGATGGCCGAAATTGCGTTCAACATCTTACAGCGTAGTGTGAATGTGCTGATGATGAGTTAAACTTGCAGCTATGAAGTATGTTTTTTCTTTGCTACTGGTTTTCTGCGGATACATTTCGACTGCTCAATTATCTTACGGGGATTCCATTAAAAGCTACATCAAAAATTACATCAATACCCACGAAGTAGTTAAAGGCGAAGGCAGAAAATCACTCCGCTTTTTTGATATCAATGAAAAATATAGGGTGGTTGCCAAATTTGAAAAAGCACAAACAGACCAATGGTTTGAAATGCCTACTTCAGGAAGGATCAAAAAGGTTTTCCGTGTTTATGGCATTTTAAGTTTCAAGATCAATGACACTTTGGTAAAATTGAATTTGTACCAATCGCAGGGGCTGATGAATAACGACCAGTACAAAAATTATTTGTTCCTCCCCTTCACCGATGCAACAACGGGAACCGAAACCTATGAATCCGGCAGGTATATCGATCTTCAAACCAGTGACATCAAAAACAATGAAGTAGTCATCGATTTCAACAAAGCATATAATCCCTATTGTGCTTATGTAAGTGGTGTCTACAATTGTCCTATACCTCCTGCCGCAAATCATTTGCCGGTTGCCATCCTTGCAGGAGAAAAGGCTTACAGCAAGCACTGATCTCATTTCATCAGCCAAATCTTTCAATTCATTACAAAACACTTTTTGAAAAAGACTTTTACGGCAAACCTTTGTTTCGTTAAATAAATGAAATGGCGTACAAAGGCAAAATCATCAACAATAAGAAAACAGGACAACAAATAACTTTCATTCAAACATCGGACGACACTGGTGGGGAATTACTGGAAATGGAATCCCTATTTCAACCCAATTCAAAGGAACCTGTGCCACACTATCACCCTTCACAGGAAGAATATTTTACAGTGATCGAAGGCGAGATCAGTGTACGTACAAATGATGTTGTAAGAGTTTTAAAACAGGGTGATAAGTTACGTCTCAAAAAGAGCCAGGTGCATTCCATGTGGAATCATTCAAGAAACATTGCAAGGGTAAACTGGAAAGTAATGCCTGCATCAGATACAGAATATTTTCTTGAAAACGGGATAGGCATTGCCAATGAAAAGAAAACAGATGAAAAAGGTATGCCCGGAATATTACAGGTAGCATTGATGGCTAACAGGTTTTCGCATGTTTACAGGGTTGCGAAACCACCTTATACCATCCAGAAAATTCTTTTTACTGTACTTACTCCTTTCTCTTACCTGGCCGGCTATCGTCCATGCTATAAGGAGTTTGTCGATTGATGGCCCATCCCGAACTTCCCGATGGGAAGGGCGCCGACTCACAGCCCTTACTTATGTAAGCTTTGATTTTTCAGCAACCGTTTCCGATACAGCAAGAAAGCCACCGATCACTCAAAAGAATCTTTTCACACCATCAATTTTCCTAAACGGTTTTGAAAAGAAATCATCAATCTGTTTATTAAAATCGTCCTTGTAAATAATGGGCGTTGAATGCCCACTGTTGGGTAATATCCACAAATAAGAGTTGGGAATGTTTTGCGCAATAAGTAGAGTATGCTCAGGTTTTATCACATCATGATCACCGCCGATGACCAAAGTTGGAATAGAGATTTTATGAAGATCAGCTAGTGGAATTTGAGGCTCCTCTACTAACAATCGCAACAACTTCCAACCTGCTTTTTGCTGTGGTGTTCTGCTGGTCATTGCTTTTGCTGAATTGTACTCAGGCAAAACCATTTGCTCCACGTCATTGAACACTGCTGTCGTGTCAGGCCAAAGATTAGCACCTGTGACTGCAAGCTTTTTTACTTTCTCCGGATGACGGATTGCTAACAACAATCCATTAATGCCACCGTCGCTCCATCCAATAACATAAGCTGAATCGATTTTCATTTGATCAAGCAAGGCAGCATAATCATCAGCCATCATTTCATACGAAAGTGAATCGCTTTCATCTTTAGAATTGCCCTGCGCACGGCTATCTGCAATGATCACTTTGTATTTGCTTGAGAAATATGGTATTTGGTACAGGAAATTATTTATTGAACCACCATTGCCATGAATGATGAGAAGCGGCTGCCCTGTTCCATAAGTTTCCGTATACATTTTAAAGCCACGAATGTTGTAAAACTTTCCGGCATTTTTATTTTTACCATAAGTAGTGTTCTTCATCATTGCCTGGAACTGCATGGACAATGAATCCATTTCACTCTGGCTGAAAAGGTTTAAGCAAAAAAACAAACCGGCTAAAACAGAAATTATTTTTCTCATGGCAGAAATTTTGATGTAATGAATATCCGAAATTTAATGCAGTGGAACTTCAAAATTAATTATGGAAGAAAATTCTTTTGACATAATCGTTATCGGCGCCGGCGCTGCCGGATTAATGGCTGCATGGGAATTGGTACAAACCGGGAAAAGAACTGCTGTTATTGAAGCAAAAAACAGGGTTGGCGGAAGAACGCATACTATTAAAGACAACAATTTTGAATTGCCGGTGGAGTTGGGAGCAGAATTCGTTCATGGTAATCTTGAGCTAACAAAAATGTTGCTAAAAAAAGCAGGAGCAGAACAATACAAAGTAAGTGGGGACATTTGGCAGAATGAAGATGAGTCGCTTGATGAACAAAGTGATTTCATTGAAGACTTTTCTGCATTGAATAAAAAGTTTAAAGAGCTAAGAGAAGACATTAGTGTCGCTGAATTTATCAACGATTTTTTGAAGGGAGATCAATTTGAAGAAGCCCGTTTTACATTGAAGAATTATGTTGAAGGTTATTACGCCGCTGACACGCACAAAGCAAGTACGTTTTCGCTTAGAGACGAGCTAACAACTTCCGACGATGAGCAATACCGCATTGAGGGCGGCTATATAAAATTGATTGATTACTTATACGGTAAGTGCAAGGAAAAAGGCGTGCAATTCTTTTTATCACATCCTGTAAAAGAAATAAAATGGAAGAAGGATGATGTTGAAGTTGTGTGTGAAGGAGAAACTTTTCATGCAAGAAAAGTTTTGATAACCGTTCCGGTTGGCGTATTGCAATCCGAAACCATTCATTTCTCTCCTGCTATTACTAATACCATCAATGCTGCAAAGACATTGGGATTTGGCCCTGTTATAAAAACGCTTCTTCAATTTGATCAACCGTTTTGGAAGAATGAAAAGTTTACACAAGGAAAGGATTTGGATAAGCTGAGTTTTATTTTTTCAAAAGCCATCATCCCAACCTGGTGGACGTATTATCCAAAAGATGTAGCCATGCTAACAGGATGGAGCGGAGGACCACATGCGGAAGAACTGAAAGATTTAAGCAATGAAGAAATTCTCCTGAAGGCCATTCAATCACTGAGTGAAATTTTTAGTATTGATAAAACGCTTCTTCAACAAAAATTAAAAGGATGGCATGTTGCCAATTGGGTGAATGATCCCTACAGTTGCGGTGGTTATTCATATGAAGTTGTGAATGGAAGCAACTACAAACAGATCATCAAAATTCCAATTGAAAATACCATCTTCTTTGCCGGTGAAGGATTAATTGACGGTCCTGAAATCGGAACTGTTGAAGCTGCGTTGTCATCAGGAAGAGAAACAGCATTTCAAATGATTGCCGGTTTTGATTAGTTGCTTTTGATTACACGAATTTTAGACGAATTACTCGAAAGGAGCTGTATGTCATCCTGAGCTTGTCGAAGGACGATTAGATGCTGGTATCATGGGCTTCAACAAGCTCAGCCTGACAAGCTCACTTAAATTTAACTTATTAAGCTATCCCAATTCATTTCATTCTAGAAAGTAAAACGGAAACTTCCAAACACACCAAATCGTTGGGCATTTATTTTTGAATGTGCCAAAGGCAGTGGCCTATAAATAAAATCAAATCGAAGTACTTTGAGTATGTTGTCAACTCCTGTTCCTATCTCCAGATAGGTTTTTCCATTAAGTGACTGAAAATTTAAACCGGCTGCTTTATTCAGCTGATAATTCTTATCAGACAAACTTCCCCACAAGGCTTTCGCTGTCCAGAACTGGCGCAATTTTAATTTACGTGTAAGCGGAATGAAACGAAACAATCCATTGCCAAAGTTATGTTCAAACTGGATGCCTGCATACTGGTCATGAATGTATTCCCACTTGTTCATCAGGTTAAATGCATAGGCATTGTAATAATAAATTTCATTGCCGGGAGCTACATCCAAAAATGGATAAGGAAGGGTGCCAAATGTTTTTCCTGCGGATACGCGATAGTAAATACTACCCAGTGGCGGAATAGTTTTATAGTTATGAACGTTACCAGAAAGCTTTGAGTAATTATAGCTACTGTTCAAAACTCCTGAAATTCCTTTCGTGTATTTTAATTCAATAATTGGATAATCACTTCCCAAACTGGTTCTGTAAAAAGTATTCTCCAAAAACTTTTCAAGGTAAGCAAAACGCAACCGTACGGAAGTTTCAAATGTGTTGAATACTTCACCGTTATCCGTTGGGAAAAAAGATTTCGAAGGAAGATTTCGTACCGGCGTATATTGCTTGCGTTGGGTAGTTGATAAGATGGATAGCCCGGTTGTTTCCCACTCCTTGAAGAATTCAAATTTTTCCTGTCTCAGCTTTATATATTTTCTGAGCACGCCTGATTTGCGAATAGCAAGTGAAAAAATATTATCATCGCTAACCTCTCCAAAATATTGCTGCCCATAATCAAAATCATTTACAAATTCACCATACACATACATTCTTGGGTGTTTATGGAAAAGGTACATAGCATCCGCTTCACCCTTCCATTTTTGATCACCAAAGCCATAGGCCGCATACCCATGCAGAATGGTATACTTCTGCCATTTGCTATTCGTACCCAAATCGAAACGCAAACGTGTGCCTTCAACCGAATTGGTATAAACCCAGTTCTGCCAGGGGCCCAGCAAAAATTTACCTACAGGTAAATAGCCTGTACCTATAAAATTGATCCATCTTGTGTAACGTTGAAACACCGGCAGACTCAGCAAAGTGTCGATGGTTTTGTAAATCGTCTTTTCTGTTTTTGACAATTCCTCAGGACGTGAATTAGCCCAATAGTCTTCGTTTTTGTCAGCAGCATCAGGAGGGAGAATCACTTCTTCTTTTTTCCTATTCTTCGCCAGCTCTTTGGTTATCGAAGAGTCATTCACCAACACATTTTGATACGTCGTTGTTTTTCGACCAATGAAAGCAATGCTGTTTTTGCCAATGGGATTGACATCGACAACAAATTTATCTTTCGATAAAAACCATGTGGTGTCGTTGATCAACTGGTACTCCTGTATCAAACTCAATCGCTGAACATAGTTAACGTTTGCACTTGCATCCAAACGCAAGTTCATTTTTTGAACGGCGTAGGTTGTATCATGTATCCAGCAATCGCCTTCAAAGGTATTTTCTCCTTTTCGTTTTGGTGAAAACAGCAGGTGAATGATCCTTCGTCCGGCAAGCTTTTGTGTATCGGCAATTTTATAATTGTAATAATTATCTCCGTTGTCACTTATAGGACTAATAAAGAGTTTATCAAAAACAGGAATGAAATTGTTATAGAAGTTTACGTTTTGGTCCATCCCGCCAAGGAGCTTCGAAACACTTTCATTCTGCACACCAATTGTTTTTACCGCAGTAAAAACTTCGCGGCGCTTAACTGGATTATTTTGGTAATAATAATTGGAAATGGCTTCGGTGAGATAGGCGGGTAAAAATGTGGCGCCATCCGCCGTATCAATATTCTTCAAAATAAAACTGAAGGGCTTCATCACCTTTGCCTCTGCGAGCCTGTCTTTATTGATGTTTTTTAAATCGAGTTCAAGCTTGTTATATATCTCGTACGAAAAATTATTGAAGCGGTAACGGTCGTTCATGGGTTTATGCGCAACAATTCTCCTCCACAAAATCAGTCCGCGGTTCACTTTTACTTTTATAGTCACGGTTGCAGTAATTTTTCCCGGAACCATGTTGGCATTGATGCGAAGTGTATCGCCAACAATGGTTGAGAAGTTAACGGGCATAATAAAATCCTGGTAACCTACCGATGTCACTTCCAAAGTGTCTATAGTATGATCGGGCTGAAAGAGAAAGAATCTTCCTGAAGAATCGGCTAAGGCACCACTGCCGGCAACACGATAACGCACAGAAGCAAATGGAACAGGCTCAAGGCTATGCTGATCTCTTGCATATCCAATGACAATTTTTCCCTGCCCAACAACAGTCCCGGCAATGCAAAGAGTAAGAATTAAAAATAAAAAGCCTTTCAGTCGGTCCACAAACAGTATTTAGAACGCTCAAACATAAAACATCTATAACGAAGAAACTGTCCCCGATCTGATAAAATGGTATGAATTTTTCGATTATGACTGTAAAATGTGTTTTATGAAACGAAGCAGAAGCCAGGATAATATGCAGAACAAGTCAATGCCGGGGCACAGGCCAGTGCCGCAAAATAAAGACGACATTGACAGCCGCAGTAACGAAGAGTGGGAAACTAAAGGTGACGATGTTACGCACAACAAGAAAGAAGTGAGGAGTGATAATACGATGAGGAAAAGAAAGGGTAAGTAACCTTTTGAACACGGATGACACGGATTTAATGGATGACCACGGATTTTCTCTTATTAAAACGGGTTATCAATATCTGTACAAGTCATTTTCATCTGTGCTGTCCGTGTTCTTTGATATTTCACTTGTTCTAGTTGTACGCCAAACTTTCTTTTCATTATCATAAATCTTTCTTTTCACCTCTGGCTTTTTGCCGAAGTTTAATAATAATCCCACTTCAATATTGGTAGCCTTTAAATAATTGATCAGTTGATTTTCGTCGGCCTCACACAAAGATTCACTGGTTTTTAGTCCACAGATCACTGCATCTTCAGCTATTAAGTCCGCACAGTATTCGCCAACCACCTGAGTTTTATAATAAACAAAAACCCTTTTCTCCATGCTCGCATTAATGCCCATCTGCAACAGCTCAAAATGAAGAGCATTGCGATAAACTTTCTCAAGAAAACCATATCCCAAACTATTGTACACTTTAAAAAAAGCCTGGATAATTCTGTTCGTTAATTCTTCGTGTTTCATTGATAATATTTAAAAGCATGTAATGGTAAAATAAAAATAATCCGTGAAAATCCCTCCCATCCGTGTCATCCGTGTTCGTCCCCTTGCCCACACAGGATTTTATCCTAACTTTTATTCTCAAACACTGCTATGACTGCCAAAGAAGTTTTATCCCAACTTAAAGAAATGGGATCTGAAAGCATACGCAAGGTGCTTGCAAAGCATGGTGCTCCTTCCAATCAATATGGTGTAAAGGTTGAAGACATGAAGAAGATCGTAAAGAAAGTGAAGAAGGATTACGAGCTGTCTTTGCAATTGTATGATTCAGGCATTCCCGATGCACAATACTTTTCAGGGCTCATTGCCGATGAAACTAAAATGACAAAAAAGGATCTGCAACACTGGGCCGAAACTGCAAGCTGGCAAATGGTGAGTGAATACACCGTGGCATGGATAGCTGCCGAAAGTGATTATGGATGGGAACTGG
This sequence comes from Flavisolibacter sp., assembly GCA_035554655.1. Classification (GTDB taxonomy): domain Bacteria; phylum Bacteroidota; class Bacteroidia; order Chitinophagales; family Chitinophagaceae; genus Flavisolibacter. Next base: position 46,145 of record DATMIF010000018.1, on the reverse strand, counting down.
GATTGAAATGGATCGACTCCAAAAAAGAAAATGTACAGTCATCAGGATGGTCGACGCTGGCAAACCTTGTAGCACTTAAAAGTGATGACGAACTTGACATACAACAACTGAGGCAAATCATGCAAAGAGCTGCTAAAGAAATTCCAACCGCAGTAAATCGTGTTCGCTATACCATGAACAGTTTTATTATTGCCGTTGGTGGCTATGTAAAAGAATTAACTCCGGACGCCATTAAGACAGGTAAATCCCTCGGGCCGCTTTCTATTGATATGAATGGCACAGCCTGCAAAGTGCCCTTCGCTCCCGATTATATTCAAAAAATTGTTGCAAGGGGTTACAAGAAAAAGAAGATGGCAAGGTGCTAATGTAATGAACATGGATGACACGGATGAGACAGATTTTCACGGATTCGCTTCCTCTTCCAACACTTATCATCCTAGTGCCATCTTGTGCATGGTAACCTAAATAAGTAAATGAGTATAAATAAGAATCCCGCCTTGCGGCGGGACCGGTTTTCAATTACGTGCAGTAATGCCTGTAATTGAAAAATGACGCTTGTAAAAGTCATTGACTAAACAAACTATCGGTAATAATGTTTCAACAATTGTGCCATTGATGGGGGGTTTGTGGTTGAGATGGGTTTGAAGTTTAGTTTAGGATTTCAAATAAGGGGTCTAGAATTTTGGTTGAGAGTTATGATTGGGGCTATTGACTTGAACGAGGAGCCAACTTAATTGATTGTTTAAGGTATTGTTTTCAGTGATAATGATATGGCACTTACAAGGTGTAGTAGAGACCGAGTTGTAGCTATCATGGGTTGTCTATGAATTAAACTCCCTATAAACTCCCTATAAGGTCCCTATAACCTCCCTGTAAGGTCCCTGATGAATGTATGAAAATTGAAGGAGGTGTTTGTGCTAGCTTGGCCCGAAAACTATACCAACAAGTATAGCAAAATATTTTGCAAAGAAAGAACGGAGAAGAAAATAATAGTCCGCATTACGGCTCTAATTATCTTTTGTTCACTCTTCTCGTCATCTTTTGACTGTCCGCCCGGGGTCTTCTCTCCGAGCCCCGTGCGGGGCAGAGACCCCGGGATTTAACAAGCAGTATCTTTAAGGCATGTCTGTTCGTTTTCAGCACGGTCAAAACCAAAACAGTTTTTACTTCATCACCTTCACCTACTATAAATGGCTGCGACTATTTAAAGAAGCAAATGCATATGATACCGCTTACAAATGGTTTGATCATTTGCACAACAATCACATCTATGTAACAGGATATGTCATCATGCCCAACCATGTTCATGTACTTCTCTATTTTCCACAAATGCCAAATTCATTAAACACCGTAGTTGGTAATGCAAAAAGATTTATGGCTTATGAAATCATTAAAAGACTTGAAGAAAATAAAGAAAATAAATTACTTGATCTATTGCATGGTGGCATAAAGAAAAGAGAGGCAAAGAAAGGACAGATACACAAGGCTTTTGAAGACAGCTTTGACGCTAAGGAATGCTTTAGTGAAGAATTTATTTTTCAAAAGCTGCAATACATTCATCACAATCCTGTAAGCAAGAAATGGAACCTGGTTAATGAGTTTACAGATTATGAACACTCCAGTGCTTCTTTTTATGAAAGAGGAATAAAGAGATATAGAAACATAGTACATGTGAATGATGCTCTTGCTTCGAAACTCCCGGGGTCTCTGCCCAGCACAAAGCCGGGAGAGAAGACCCCGGGCGAACAATAAAGAGAAGAAGGAAGCAAAAGATCTGATTTATCTATTTCCTCGGCGCTTATTGGTATCATAACAACAGAAGGTGATAAAACAGATTCCATTGCTGTAGAATATAGTGATAATAGTTTGAGTGCTGACGGCTATTTTGTTGGCCCGCTTTCGGGAAGCAAATTCACTATAACGAAAATTGATCCCCAAAACCAAATTATTTCAGGCCAGTTTGAGTTGGTACTAAAAGAAAGAAAAAATAATAGCATAGTAACGAATAATTCGATTATTCTGAAAAATGGCCGATTCGATTTCAAATTCAACGTTTGCAAATGCAGTAATTAATCCTCAACTAAAAATCAATTGTAATGAAAAAAATTTTACTACTCATTACCGCAATCACTGCGGTATGGCAATCTTATGCGCAACTGGAAGTAATCGACACGAACAACATTACAAGAGAAAGGTGGAGAGACAGCGTGTTCAGGATAGATAAAAGCCAGGTGCCGACAGGCTTTTTGTTAGAGTATTCCATGTTCGGTTTTGAAAGCAACAGGTACGACGGTGTAGGAAACGATGATGATACAATTAAAAATGATGGGAGGATTTTTGAACTGCACAATATTCTTTGGAGCAGCAAAGTAAATAACAACGCAACCATCAATTTAACCGATTCTGTTTTCAGCAAGGCATTTTTTGCAAACCTGAATGACAGTGTTGTTCCTTTTACGCCGTAATTGGTGTTGAGGCGTAGACAATGTGTTAAGCCCACCAACGACACAGAAATGAAGAAACCCTAACATTTCAATCCTTCACTAAATTCAATTGATCACTTCTTCCCTATCCTATATAATTTTCCTCCATCGGTAACCGCATACAACAAACCATCTTTTCCTTGTGTAATATCCCTGAAACGCTGGCCTTCGCTGGCAAGCAGCATTTCTTCTCCTGTTACTTTATTTTCCTTAATAACAAGCCTTGCAATGTGCTGGCTGCTTAGGCCGCAAATAAACAGGTTGTTCTTCCACTCGGGCATGTTATCGCCGGCGTAAAACGTCATTCCGCTTGGCGAGAGCACAGGATCCCAATAATAAACCGGTTGCTCCATGCCCTCTTTTTGCTGAATGCCTTCACCAATTGTTTTGCCGCTGTATTCAAGTCCGTAAGTAATGGTGGGCCATCCGTAATTATGGCCGGGTTGAATACGGTTCACTTCATCGCCACCCAAGGGGCCAAATTCACATTCCCACAGATCGCCTGTTTGAGGGTTAAATGCAAGTCCCTGCACATTGCGGTGACCATAACTGTATATCTCGGGCAAAGCATCTGAACGGTTGGCAAAGGGATTGCCGGGTGCAGCCTTTCCATCTTTTGTAATGTGAAGCACTTTGCCAAGAGCTGCCTTAAGATCCTGCGCCAGCGGCCTTGTTGCCAAATCAGATCTTTCGCCAGTACTTACAAACAGGTTACCTGTTTTATCAAAAAGAATTCTTCCTCCATAATGCAAATTGCTGTTGTGGGCAGGCAAGGCACGATAGATGACGGTGGCATTTTCAATACGTTTTTCATCGGCCGACAATTTGCCTTTGGCAACGGCTGTATGATTTTCGGGAGTGGGTTCAGAGAATACCCAGTATACCATACGGTTGGTTTGGAAGTCGGGATCGAGTGTAAGTCCAAGCAGTCCACCCTGCCCTGAAGAATTTACAGCAGGCAGACCGGTAATAGGTTCGCTTAGTTGTCCGCTTGTGGTGGCAATTCTCATCGTACCTTCTTTTTGGGTAATAAGAAACCTGCCATCGGGCAGAACAGTAATACCCCAGGGATTTTTCAGATCGCTTGTAAGGATGGTGCCTTCGTAGGGTGTTTTTGTTTTTACACCTGCAATCCTTGTTTGCCCGGGGAAGGCGGGTTTGTAAGTGGAATTAGGTGGTTTTGTTTCTACCGGTGCTAAACTGTCGCTTGAAGCAGTTGTGTTGGAATTGCTATTACCGTTAGTATTGCATGATGAAATTAAAATGGCCGCACCTGCAAAAACAAAAACAAGAGGTTTGATCATGGTGTATCGTTTTAAAATGAATGCGTCAAAGTTAAAGGCTTGCGGGGAGATGGGAAGAGAGGACAGATGAGAGGGATTTACACGGGTGGATTGTCAGGACTGTCACTCTCCTCATCCACTCAGCATTAGAAATAAGAATATTAAAGTAGAGTATTTGTCATCCTGAGCCTGTCGAAGGATGGATAGAAGTTGCATCATCACTTGACCTGCTTTTAGATTTCGCCAGTCTTTTAATTTCCTCAACATCTCTTACGAACAAAGCTTCCTTCTTTTTTCTCGACCATCCTTTCAATTGCTTCTCCCACGCAATAGCTTGATTGATGTCGTGAAAATGTTCTTCATACATTAATTCTACAGGTCTTCTTTCGTAAGTATAACATTTGGGACTGATCCCTTCATTATGTTCTTTGAGTCTTCTATCAAGATCATTGGTAACACCGGCATAATACTTACCGTCCCTGCATCTAACTATATAAACCCAGTAGTTGTAAATGTCGTGCATTGAAGATTTCTTTTCAAATCATCCTTCGACAAGCTCAGGATGACAGTGTGTAAGTTAGAGCATTCATTTCTGATTAAGTATCAGCGATTCCCTATTCTAAAATTTACAGGTGGCAAACTTTCATCGGCACCTCCCATGCAAGGCTAAAAGAAGTAAAATGCTGGTAACCTATGGACGTCTTATTATTTACATTGAATAATACAGGTTGATAAAGAAGGCCAAGCCGGAAATAATTGCCTAAGCGGTATTGAGCAGAAAGACTTAATCCTGCTCCGCGGTTCTTAACCGTTTCGGTTTTTTTTGCGGAGTCGTTATAAATTCTTTTCCATGTTAACTGCGAAAAGTTCATACCAGCTGTTTTTATCTATCAACATTCCAATGCCGTAGTTCTCTGGTATATTAAACCAATACGCAAATGACTTAGTTGGTTGTAACCGCAGCGATTTTTCAATGCTGTCGGTTTGAACCCGGATGACGAGAGGCCGATTGCTTCGTTGCATGTATTGGTTACCGCTATGCGATGAATCGGTAATAACAGTTGTATCGACTGATATCAGCTTCAGGTTTCTGTCCGTAGTAATAAAGACTTTTTGAACAGGTTTGTTGAGAATGGTGGCGCAGGAAGACAAAACAACCATTAAAATAAAAGCCACAGGAAATCTTTTTTTCTCATTAAGCATAGCGCAGCTTTGACTGTTTCAATATACTTAAGTTTATAGTTGTAACAGATGAGGACAATAATTTTCTGCCGCTTAAATTTCAACCTCCTCTTAACACCTCGTTTAAATATCTTTGGCAACTGGTGTTGACTGCCCGAATTTCAGGAACTTTGAAATTTTAAACTTTGAACTTCTAACTTGTAATGACCAATCCAAAACAAAACAAAGACGCATTAGGTAAAGGCATCCGTTCGCTTTTGCAGAGCATAGACTCCGATCTAAAAAACACTGCGGGACAGTTAAAGCCCCAGGTTGTGGAAGCTGCCACCAGTGTGCTCCGACTGCCACTTGAAAATATTGAGACCAATCCCAAGCAGCCCCGCCGCGACTTCGATGAACAGGCTTTAAAGGAGCTGGCTCATTCTATTACATTACACGATCTTATTCAACCGGTTACGGTTTCAAAGCTTCATGGTAATAAATACCGCCTCATTTCCGGCGAAAGAAGATTACGTGCCGCAAAAATGGCCGGCCTTAAAGATGTTCCCGCCTACATTCGCGAAGCTAACGACCAGGAACTTTTGGAACTGGCTTTACTGGAAAACCTGCAAAGAGAAGACCTGAATGCCATAGAAATTGCCTTGAGCTACAAGCGCATGATGGAAGAACTCAATCATACGCAGGAAGAAGTGGCCGAACGCATGGGCAAAGACCGCAGCACGGTTACCAATTATATCCGGCTACTGAAACTGCCACCGGACATACAGGTTGCGGTTCGCAATGGTGAGATCAGCATGGGTCATGCAAGGGCATTGATAGCTGTTGATAAGATTGACCAGCAATTGTACATTTTCGATGAGATCAGAACCAAAGGTCTTTCGGTTCGTCAAACAGAAAGTCTTGTCAGAAATCTTTACAAAGAAAAGTCTACGCAAAAAACAAAAAGCTCTTTGCCTGAGGGCTATAAAAAAGTAGAAGACAAGTTGGCCTCCCATTTCAGTACCAGAGTAAAGTTGAAGCATGCCAAAAACGGCAGTGGACAAATCACCTTCGATTATTACTCGCTCGAGGAATTGAACAAGTTATTGGATCAAATGAATGTGACCATTGATTAACCTTTTGAAATATACCCGCCGTATCTTTTTTCTTTCGCTTTGTTTGTTAATCACTGCGATGGCTTTTTCGCAGGACACGACCGGCGCATTAAGAGATACAACACATTCGGTGAGAGATACTGTAAAGAAAATGACTACTGCGGATTCCGCTCTTAAGGCTGCGCCTCCATTATCTAACGTAGACAAAGTAGATTCTGTTTTAAGGCATCACTCGCCAAAAACCGCAGCCATTCGTTCTGCAATTTTGCCCGGGCTGGGACAGATCTACAATAAAAAATACTGGAAGCTTCCAATTATTTATGGAGCATTGGGCATATCAGGGGCCGTATTTCAATACAATTTGAAATGGTATAAAAAAACAAGATTTGCTTACAGGGTTCTGGCCACTAACGACACATCAAACTTCGGTAAGGTAGATCCCCTTCTTCAACCATTATTGACTTCAGGAAATGCAAATGCATTACGCTCCTACCGCGATGGATTCCGGCAGGACATAGATTATTCTGTTCTGGCTACAATAGTATTGTGGGGATTGAATGTTGTAGATGCCACTGTTGATGCACACCTCAAACCATTTGATGTAAGTAAGGACCTCTCGCTAAAATTTAAGATTGGCCCGAGCCAAATGGCAAGGACTACAGGCGTTAGTTTAGTGCTTGCGTTCAAAGACAGCAAACAGCAAATGGCAAACAGCAATTTCAGAAAGTTCTAATTCGCACAGACAATTCCTTTTTTCGGTTTTTCAGATCTAAAATGAACGGCTAACTTGAGGATGAAAGGTCTGAGATCAAAGACTGTCCAATTGCCGTTTCCATTTTGCCGTTTGCCGATTTTGCTTGCCGTTTGGCGTTTGCCTTTTACTTTCGCATACCAAATCAAATACAGTTATGAAAATTGCACTGATAGGCTACGGTAAAATGGGCCATATGATTGAAGAAATTGCCCTGCAAAGAGGACACGAAATTGTTTTGAAGATTGATATCAACAACCAACAGGACTTCAACAAGGAAAACGTTTCCAAAGCCGATGTTGCCATTGAATTCACTGGTCCTGAAAGTGCATTTAATAATGTAATGAAGTGTCTTCAATTTGGCGTACCCACTGTAAGCGGATCAACAGGATGGAATAATAAAATAGAAGAAGCAAAATCTTATTGCAAAGAAAACAATGGCAGTTTTTTGCAAACAAGCAACTTCAGTATTGGCGTTAACATCTTCTTTGAAGTAAATAAAATGCTGGCAAAGCTAATGGCTTCTCAGCCGGAGTATGATGTAACCCTGAGAGAAATTCATCACACAGCTAAAAAAGATGCGCCAAGTGGCACTGCCGTTACACTGGCTGAACAAATTCTTTCCAATCTGCCCCGCAAAAAAAACTGGGCCAACGAAGCTGCAGAAAATAAAGAACAACTTTCTATCATCAGCGAAAGAACTGACCCTGCACCGGGCACACACTATGTAAAATATTCATCAGAGGTAGACGATATTGAGATTATTCACACAGCACACAGCCGCAAAGGATTTGCATTAGGGGCAGTTTTAGCAGCAGAGCACATCTCAGATAAAAAAGGTATCTTTTCAATGAAGGATGTATTGAATATTGCATCCTGACTGCGCTTATGAGAAGAATTGTTTCTGTTGTTTTTCTTTTCTGCTTTTTATCTTCTTTCAGCCAGAACAATGATCTGCGCAAGGCGATTGAAAAAGAAACGAACCACACGAAAAAAACCACCTTATTGCTGCAGCAGGCGTTTGAAAGCAGGAACGCCGATCCACAGCTTTCATTCATATCTGCGCAGGAAGCTGCGAAGCTTATTGGCAACAGCGATCCTAAAAAACTGGTAGACGCTCAATACCTCCTGGCTCTGTACTATAACAAGACGGAAAAATTTGATAGTGTACTTTACTACACTCAAAAGAATATACACTATCTCAATTTACAAAACAGCAGGGATCTGCGTCTTGTTGATTTCAATAATCTTGAAGGCGCTTACTTTATGCATTTGAACAAGCAGCGAGATGCACTTGAGCGATATTATGCCAGTTTAAAAATTGCCGATGCAAGTGCTGATGTACTTAGCAAGATAAAAGCAGTAACCAACATTGGTTGGGCTTTTATGGAGTTAAACCAGTGCGATACTGCTGTTGTGTACTTCAGAACGGCAATTACGTTAATGCGCTCAAATAATTTAGACACCTATGCTGCCGCATATAATAATCTTGCATCCTGCTATGGTGATCTGAAAAAATACGACTCTGCAGAAAAATTTGTGTTGATTGGAATTGACATTGCTAAAAAAAACAATGATCTCATTGCAGAAGCTAACGGTCTTAATATTTTGGGAACCGTTTATGAGGCCAAGAAGCAATACGCGGAAGAACTGAAAGTGCTGACTGAAGCAAAAGCAATTCGCGAAAAACTGGGCGATCCTTTCTTCATGGTTTCCGACATGGCAACTATTGCCGGTTTGTATTCTAAAACAGGCCAATACCAAAAAGGAATTGACATATCACTGCAGGCATTGAACATTGCAAAAAAAAATAACATCGTTATAAAATTACCATTGATTTACCAGGCCCTTGCAGGCAATTATGAAGGAGCGGGTAATTATAATGCTGCCATGAATGTATACAAGCAATTAAGTGCAATGAAAGATAGCATGTATGCAGATGCCAGCCCCCAGGCATTGGCAGAAATGCGAACACAATACGAAACTGAAAAGAAGGAGCGGATGATCCACGAGCAACAAAATAAACTGGTAAGACAAAAAATAATGATTGGAACTGGTGTTGCTTTGTTCATACTTGTCTCTTTGCTCGGCTATACCCAATACCGGCGTTACCAATGGAAGCAAGAGGCAAAAATGAAAGCCGCTATTTTAAAACAACAGGAAGAAGCGACCAAAGCCGTGATAGAAGCTGAAGAAGGAGAAAGACAGCGCATAGCAAAAGATTTGCACGACGGCGTCGGACAAATGATGAGTGCAGCCAAAATGAATTTGTCGGCCTTCGAATCAAACGCTCAATTTAAAGACGAAGACGAAAAACAAAATTTTGAAAACATCATAGCCCTGGTTGATGAAAGTTGCAAAGAGGTGCGTTCTGTATCGCACAACATGATGCCGAATGCTTTGCTAAAAAGTTCCCTGGCATCAGCAATCCGTGAATTCATTGACAAACTTGACCAAAACAAGTTGCGGGTGCATTTATATACCGAAGGTTTGGAAGATCGTCTTGATTCAAACGTTGAAACCGTTTTATACCGGGTGATACAGGAATGTGTGAATAACGTAATTAAACATGCAGATGCAAATACATTGGATATTTCTGTCATTAGGGAAAGAAATGAAATTACTGCCACCATTGAAGACAATGGAAAAGGTTTCGATACTAACAATAAAGAAGTATTTGAAGGCATTGGATTAATAAATATCCGAACACGTGTTGAATACCTGAAAGGCACAGTTGATTTTGACAGTTCTCCTGGTAAAGGCACTTTGGTGGCACTTCATGTTCCTGTGTAATTTTTTTTCTTATTTTCAGTTAGCTTATGAGCAAAATCTCTCTCGCACTTGTAGACGATCATCAAATTGTTATTGACGGACTTATGGCGCTCCTTAAAGGTGAGCATCGTTACCATTTTGCTTTTGCTACCACTCAGCCCAAAGAAGTGCTTGAAAATTTAAAGAAACATCATGTTGATATTTTGCTTACTGATGTAATGATGCCTGATATAACAGGTGATGTGCTGGCCAAAGAGGTGCGTAAGCAATTTCCGCAAATAAAAATTCTTGCACTTTCGATGAGCGGTCAGGGAGATGTTGTAAACGAGATGATCAACGATGCGGATATCTCCGGTTATGTGCTAAAGAACATTGGCAAAAGAGAACTGGTTGCTGCTATTGAAAAAATAGCAAGCGGTGGAATTTATTTCAGTGAAGTTGTGCTCGAAGAGCTGAAAAAAACTGCTGACCGGAAAAAACAAAGTAAAGAAGCGCACCTAACCGGCCGCGAAGTTGAGATCATCCGCCTGATAGAAAAAGAATACAGCAATAGACAAATTGCAGAAACACTTTTCATCAGCGAACGTACCGTAGAAACACACAGGAAAAATATCTTTCGGAAAACAGGGACGAATAGTGTGATTGGCTTAGTGAAATATGCGTATGAGCATAGATTGATTTGATTTTATACTGTCTTAAAGAAATGATGAAAAGAAACAAAAAATGGCGGCTTTTTGGATTTATTGGTTGTCAATTGTGGCGTTTATTGTCTTTATGGTTTTTTACAAAAGGGAACAACGAACTAAAGCAAATTACAAAATGCAATTTGCTGGCGTAATTTATAAGATCAAGACGTCAGCTCGACAGTATGATGATGTATTTGTCACTAATGGTAAGAATTGCCTGTTACTCCATGATTTACTTAGAAGAGATCGCGGGTATGTCATTGCCATTGGGGATTCTTTGATAAAAGCAGGAAACAGTAGTTGTTTCGTGTATAAGAGATCCAATACTATTATATTTCAAAGCTGTGATCTTGGATATGGCATGTACTTTTCAGAAAAGAAACTACAGTGCCCATAAGTCACGAAAACTTATTTTTTCAATTACGCTCTATGCCTTAATTAATAGGAATAAAATGCAGAGAGCAAGTATAATTTTCATCTCTTTATGCACTTTCAACTTCGCCCGTGGACAATTGAAGACCTGGACAGTCTTGTGAAGCATGCCAACAACTTCAACATCTCAAAAAATCTCACCGATGCTTTTCCTTACCCTTACACCGTTGAAAATGGCAAGGCATTTATTCAAATGGCAACCGAAAACACTCCAAGAAATATTCTTGCAATAGAAATAAACGGAGAAGCCTCCGGCGCTATTGGCGTTCACCCGCAAAAGGATGTCTATCGCAAAAACTCTGAAATGGGTTACTGGCTTGCAGAACCTTATTGGGGAAAAGGCATCATATCAAAAGCTATTGTCCAAATGGTAAATTATGCCTTTGCAAATTTCGATATGTTCCGTATTTACGCAAGACCTTTCGGCTATAACATTGCTTCACAAAAAGCACTGGAGAAAGCGGGTTTTACTTTGGAAGCAAGATTGGAGAAAACATTTTTTAAAAACGGGGCGTATGTTGATGAGCTGATCTATGCAGCAAGACGAGACATATGGAATCGTTTGTAGAACAGAATTTGTGATTGAACTTCACAAAAAAATTAATTGACAGTTTATTTTATCAGCGGACAGGCAGCAGATGAAACATTATTTGAGAATCTTGTCCTGCCATCATATATCAATGTTCATCACGTTCACTGGATAGAGCCATTGAAAAAAGAAAGCCTTAGCAATTATTGCAAAAGGCTGTTACAGCAAATTGATACATCGAATGACTTTGTATTGGTCGGCGTTTCTTTAGGTGGAATTGTATCAGTTGAACTGAACAAAATCGTTCAACCCAAACAGACCATCATCATTTCATCTATTGCTACAAAAAAAGAATTGCGTCCGCTTCTTAAAATTGTCCGCTCACTAAGAATACATAAAATTGTTCCCGGCATTTTTTACAAATGGTACTCACCTATTCTCAATTGGTATTTCGGTACCGAAACAGAAAGAGAAAAAGAACTTTTAAAACGATACACCCAATCAGCCACCAGTAATTATATGAAATGGGCAGTGAACGAAATTCTTAATTGGCAAAATGAAACAAGACCTGGCAATCTCTTTCACATCCACGGAACTAAGGACAGAATATTTCCTTACCGCTATTCCCACCCAGACATATTGATTAAAGGGGGAACGCATTTGATGGTTCACAATCGTGCAAATGAAATCAGCAGAATACTCGTTGAAAGATTAAATAGAATTAGTTGATAGCTTCGCTGCATGAAACCCGAACAAGCATACAATTCCTGGGCCTCACAATACGATACCAATGAGAATAAGACCAGGGATCTAGAAGGGATTGCCTTAAGAAATACGCTTTCAACTATTTCATTTAATAGTGTCTTGGAAATAGGTTGTGGCACAGGAAAAAATACAGAATGGTTTTTGCAGAAAGCAGAACACATAACGGGAATTGATCTTTCAGAAGAAATGCTTTCAAAAGCTAAAGAGAAAATTCAATCTGCAAAAGTTGAGTTCATACAAACCGACATCAACAACGGATGGAATTTCACTCAAAGAAGTTTTGATCTCGTCAGTTTCAGCCTGGTGCTGGAGCATATTCAAAACCTTGATCACATCTTTAAAGAAGCCTACAAAAAATTAAACGAGCAAGGGTTGATTTATATCGGCGAATTACATCCTTTTAAACAATACAGCGGCAGCAAAGCGAGATTTGAAACAGAACAGGGATTACAAATTGTTCAATGTTACAACCATAATATTTCAGACTTCATTCAGTCCGCAAAAAAATACGGATTGAAGCTGATCGATCTTGATGAATATTTTGACAACGATAACAAAACCTCGATACCAAGAATATTAAACTTAGTTCTGCAAAAGAGCTAAGTTTTTTCATTACGAGCTGCCTGCATTCTTGGCTGACAGTCATTGTCTGCATTGCCCAATTCATCTTCCAGCAGCATTCCCGCTTCTTCCATAGCAGTACGTTCAGATTTTCTTAAAGGAATTTCTGGAAGAAAGAAAACAATGATCAACGCTGCAATCATCAGGCATGCAGCTACTAAAAAAACGCTATCAACAGCATCACTGAATGAAACTTTTGCAGAAGCGATGAAATGATTGAAGTTGTTCATTGCAGTTTCATGATACGGTGCCGGAACTTTTGAAAGCATATCCTTGAAATGCTGCTGCGCATCCTGGTTGAGCACCGTTTGAATGAAACTTCCATCAAAATGACTTGCGGTATTTCCATTATCAAACTGCTTTAGTTGCGCTACAAAAGGTTCGCTTTGCAAACGACCCATTTGTGTTGTAAGGCGACTGTTCATGATACCTCCAAGAATTGCAGTGCCCACCGTACCTCCCACGCTCCTAAACAATTGCGAACCTGCTGTTACCTCTCCCAACCTTTCTTTCGGAAATGCACTTTGAACTGCCAAAGTAAAAATTGGCATGGTTGATCCGAGTCCGATACCTAACACAATCATGCGTGTAATTAAAGCAATGCTGGTTGTGTGAGCACCAATTGTTGAGAAATAAAATAATCCCGCCACAGTAATTGCAGTTCCTGCAATTGCCAGCATCTTATACTTTCCTGTACGGGAAATAATTTGTCCGCTTATTGTAGATGCAGTAATTAATGCCAGCATCATAGGTGTGAGTACCAGACCCGCATGCGTAGCTGAGCCACCGATCACTCCCTGCGAAAATATCGGGATGTAAATAATAGCTCCGAACATTCCCATTGACGTAAGAAACAAAGCGCAAACCGACACGAGAAAAACTTTGTTTTGAAAAAGTTGTAAAGAAAGAATGGGATTAGTTGTTGACTTTTCTATGCGGATAAAAACCAGCAGCGAAATAATTGCAACGATCAATGAGCTAATGATTTGCCACGATGACCATTGATACACACTTCCGCCCCAGACAAGGGAAAGCAATAAAGGGACTAATGTTGTGAGAATAAAAAATCCGCCCCACCAATCGATATTTTTATCCCGTGTATGTGCAGCAATTTTTGGAAGCGTACTTGCCAACACTGCAATAGCAATAACGCCCAGTGGAATGTTTACATAAAACACCCATCGCCACGATGCATTATCGGTGATCCACCCGCCAAGCAATGGACCTGCAATACTGCTCAATCCAAACACACCACCAATATAACCCTGGAATTTTCCTCTTTCTGCGGGTGGAAAAACATCACCAATAATAGCAAAAGAATTTACCATCATAGCGCCACCACCAATGCCTTGCAATCCTCTGAATATAATCAATTGCGTCATATTTTGCGATAGACCACACAGCATTGAGCCAACTAAGAAAACGCCAATACCGACCAGGTATAAACTTCTTCTTCCGAAAATATCTGAAAGCTTTCCGTAGATGGGAACGGTAACAGTTGATCCTAACATGTAGGCAGTAAACACCCAACTGATATGTTCCAATCCGTGCAATTCCTGAACAATAGTGGGCATTGCGGTGGACACAATTGTTTGGTCCAGGGAAGAAAGTAACATTGCAAGAACAACTCCTGATAATATAGCCCATTTACTTCTTTGCTTCATACATCCACTATTAATTGTAGAATGGAGAAGCAAAAACCGTAGCAAAAAAGCTCAGCTATTAATGGTGCAAAATTTTCTGCAAATTCTCCAACATGTCTTTCGTCATCGCTGCGAGGTCAAATTCAGGTTTCCATCCCCAATCATTTCTTGCCACAGCATCATCAATGCTTTGAGGCCAGCTATTGGCAATCGCCTGCCGATAGTCAGGAGCATAACTCATGCTGAATTCAGGAATTTGTTTTTTGATTATTGCTGCAATTTCCTCAGGAGAAAAACTCATTGCAGCAATATTGTAGGATGTTCTTGTCGTGATCTTTTCAACCGGTGCTTCCATTAATTCAATTGTTGCACGAATGGCATCGGGCATGTACATCATTGGCAGGTAAGTGTCTTTTTCCAAAAAACAGTTGTAATGGTTTTCTTCCAAAGCCTCATGATAAATTTCAACTGCATAATCTGTAGTACCTCCACCCGGAGCAGATTTGTAAGATATCAAGCCGGGATAACGTAAACTGCGAACATCAACGGCGTATTTATTGAAGAAATAATTACACCAAAATTCACCGGCATATTTACTGATACCATAAACCGTTATTGGTTCAATAATGGTTTGTTGCGGACAATTTTTCTTTGGAGACGTTGGTCCAAACACAGCAATACTGCTTGGCCAATATACCTTCGAAAGCTTTTCTTCTCTCGCAATGTCAAGCACATTCAATAACCCTTGCATATTCAGGTGCCATGCAAGATTAGGATTCTTTTCTCCTGTTGCAGACAAAATCGCTGCGAGCAAATAAATCTGCGTAACACCTTGACGTATCACCTGCACATGAAGCATCTCTTTATTCATTACGTCCAGGCTTACATAAGGCCCGGTTCCCTGTAGTAATTCATTTTGTTCACGCAGGTCGGAAGCAATAACATTAGACGCACCGTAAATTTTTCGAAGCGCCAGGGTAAGTTCTACACCAATTTGACCAGAAGCGCCGATAACTAAAATTTTTTCTCTTGCCATATAGTTCACTGAGGTTGCAAATGTAATCGTGAAACGGCAATTAGCAATTGAGCGTCACCGGAGTGCAGCAGGCGATAGACATAATAAACTTGAATACTCGAATTGCCTTTCCCGTTTGCCGTATTTTTGCGCCATGGTAAAGTTTTTGGATGATCTTTTTAGCAATCAGCATTACGATAAGAACAATTTCTTTTTGATCGCAGGCCCCTGTGTTGTAGAAAGTGAAGAACTGGTTTTTGATGTAGCTGAAAAAGTTTCCTGCATCTGCAAACGTCTCGGCATTCCATTAATCTTTAAGTCATCATATAAAAAAGCAAATCGTACCAGTGCTTCTTCTTTTACAGGACTTGGCGATGAAACCGGTCTGCAGATCATTCAAAAAGCAGGACAAAAGTTTTCATTACCAACGGTTACAGATATACATTCCGAAATTGAGGCAGCCAGTGCTGCAAGATATGTTGATGTTTTACAGATACCAGCATTCCTTTGCAGGCAAACGGAATTGATCATTGCTGCCGGGAAGACAGGCAAAATTGTGAATGTGAAGAAAGGACAGTTTGTGAGCGGCGAAGCCATGAGGTTCGCTGTTGAAAAAATCAGAAGTACAGGAAACGACAAAGTGATGCTCACTGAAAGAGGAACGACATTCGGCTATCAGGATTTAGTTGTTGATTACAGAAACATTCCTTTGATGCAACAAACCAATGTGCCGGTTGTGATGGACTGTACACATAGTTTGCAGCAGCCTAACCAAACTTCCGGTGTAACAGGTGGCAATCCTCAAATGATTGGAACCATTGCTAAAGCTGCAATCGCAGCTGGTGCCGACGGGTTATTTATTGAAATACATCCAAATCCCGCTATTGCAAAAAGTGATGGCGCAAACATGCTGCGGCTGGAATTGCTTGAAGCGTTACTGGCGAAGTTGGTGAATATTCGAAAAGCAGTGTTAGCATAATTATAAGCCGAACGTCATTACTATTATTGATCGCAGGTTGCGTCGCATTACACTCGTCGCTCGGTAACTATTATCACCCTGCAAACAGTCATTATTTACACATCTTTCCCTATAATTGAATAATCAGGTGCTTCGTTCCTCAGCATGACAAGCAAAGGTTAACTGATTTCAATCACTCCAATAATTGTAAAGTTTAAACGCAGTAAAGTTTTTGCCTTGTCATGCTGAGCCAATGCGGAGCACCTGATTATAGCATAAAGGAGACGGTTCCGCTAATAGTAAAGATTGAACTATGTCCAATAGAATTCCCAAACGCACAAGGGAGTGACACAACAGGCGATGAGGGTAGCAATGCAGTTCATTACATCATCCATTTATCACTATCATTTACCTTTCTTTTTTTATCTGGCGGTTTCAATAAAAAAAATCTACGACTGCATCACCAACTACGTAGATTTAATAACTAAAACCTTGATATGAGAAAGTTCTTTTTATTGTTGACAACCACAGTTGTTTTGCTGTCAACACTCGATGCACAACTTACCACGTTGCCAGATGGCGGCAACAAAAAAGCAATGGTTGCTGAACGCATTGGCATTACCGATGTAGTTATCATTTACAACCGTCCCGGCGTGAAAGGACGAGAAGGAAAGATTTGGGGGCAACTGGTCCCTACTGGTTTCAACGACCTTGGATTTGGAACAAGTAAAGCAGCTCCATGGCGTGCAGGTGCCAATGAAAATACCACCATTCAATTTTCGGATGATGTAAAGATTGAGGGACAGTCATTGCCTGCTGGCAAGTATGGACTTTTTATTGCCTATGATCCCAACGAATGCACATTGATCCTTTCAAAGAATTCGACATCATGGGGAAGTTTTTTTTATGATGACAAAGAAGATGCGGTTCGTGTGAAAGTGAAACCTGTTGCATTGGATAAAAATGTTGAGTGGTTGAAGTACGAGTTCACCAATGAAACAGAAAACAGTGCAACGATTGCTTTGCAATGGGAAAAATTATCTATCCCTTTTAATGTGGAAGTCGATTATGTAAAAACCCAACTGGAATCTTTCAGAAGAGAATTGAGAAGTGAAAAAAATTTCAATCCCGGCTGGCAATCGTTTGTCCAGGCTGCACAATTCACTGCCAACAGGAATGTAGACCTGGAAGAAGGGTTGCAGTGGGCCAACAGGGCCATTTCAGAACCCTTTGTTGGCCAGGCAAATTTTCAAACGCTTTCTACCAAGACTTCCATACTTACAAAACTTGGCAGGGAAAAAGAAGCCGATAGTATTATGAAACAAGCATTGCCTTTGGGCTCTATGCAGGAATTGCATGCTTATGGGAGGCAATTGCTTCAACAGAAGAAAGCAAAAGATGCATTGGAAGTTTTTCAGGTTAACTACAAGAAAAATCCAAACCAGTTCACAACGCTTGTGGGATTAACAAGAGGTTATTCAGCAAATGGAGATTATAAAAATGCCTTGAAGTATGCGCAACTGGCATTGCCGTTATCGCCTGCCGGTCCAAATAAAACCAATGTTGAAAATATGATCGAGAAATTGAAGAAGGGGCAGGATGTGAATTAATTACCGGTTACTGACTCAACACCAGGTTAAGCTCTCAACACTGAGAGCTTTTTTATTGACCAAAATGTTTCTTTTCGAAAGAAACTTTACTACCCTTCTTTTTCACAATAAACAAATCTCCATATTCTGAGTCCGGCAGATCACCACTTATTTCTTTCTTTCCACTTAATTCATTTACAAGATCATCAACAGTATTGGAATGGCCGACAATTAAAATATTGCCATTGAGCGATTTTAGTTTGGTCATAAAAGCAGAATCCTTTGGATCATAAATTTCTACAGGCACATTGATTGCTTCGGCTAATGGTTGCGCTGTGGTTTTGGTGCGGATGTAGTTCGTAGAAAAAATATGCCTGACGTTTTCTTTTTGGAGCATCGTTTTCAAAGCTTCGGCTCTTTGTTTACCTGCCTCAGACAATGGCACGTCGCTTGTCATACTGGTATTTGCCATGGTCGTTGCCGTGGCTTTTTCGGCATGACGCACCACATAGTAAATAGTGGCCTTGCAGGAAATTAAAAACAGGGCAGCTATGAATAAAATTGATTTGTACATGGTTTCCACAATTAACAGATTAAAGATAAACAGGTCTATGATTTGAATTGTCTATTTAGTAAATTAGAAAATGAAATCTTTTAAACTATGAAACAGTTATCACAAACATGGTTTGCAGAAGGGTACATTGATTTTGAGCTGAAGAAATATACACTCCTTGCCTATTTACAACAGATCAACAAGTATTTCAATGAAAACAAACTCTATCCACAACTATCTGACCTTATCTTCCATTACAACAATATTGTTGCCTTTCGTGAGAACAAAAAATATTTACAAGAGCATTTTCCCAAAAAGCTTACAGGTATTCAAATTGAAAAGCTGCAGGTGCTATATGAGCAGATGATCGCTGATGATGAACTGATGCAGGAGTTGGAAGAGATCATCAATTACTCTGCAGGAGAAATGAAAACGACCATCAGCAATGGAACGGAGATCTATGAATTTGTGGAAGAAAATTTAACCATCACGCCAATCGGGATTATCCCTTTGGATATGCAGGAAGGTTATTTCTTTTTAAGTGCAGGCAATAGCAGATCAACGCATGTTTATCAATACCGCTTGTCTTTTTTTGAAAAGCATGACGAGAAGTTCAGAACAATGAAAACAAATTACATTGAATTGATGTACCGCAGCATGGCGAATACTTATGAAAGTTTAAAAACAGAATTAATAAAAAACCGCAGCGATCTTCCGAATCCTGCGGTGTATAGTGTTGAAACCGAATTAAGTTTTCCTATTGAAGAAACGTTATTGCCTATTGCCAAGCGAAGCCTCGTGAAATTTATCAGTCAACCGGCTTAGTTTACTTTGAAGGAAGCAAAGAAAGTCTCACGCAGATCCTTTTCAGGCTGACTTTGTTTTTCGAGAAAACTTAAGGAATAAAGTTTGGAGCCAACAAAAATGTTACGATTGTACATTTTATTAATGGAATTGGCATCCCTGCCCATATCGACGATGAAGTCATACGTGAGACGCCCGGAAACAATTCTTTTCTTTTCATTAATAACAGAAGCCCCTGGCATTTTCCCGAGCATGCCATCTCTAAAACTAGCAAATTGCTCGTCTTTCGCCATTTCGGTAGCCACACCGGCTGAGTCGAGCCCCAGCTTCTCAAAATCGATAATCATCGCCATACACATAGTATGATCGTTTATTATGGCCTGCCAAGTGGGATTTCCGCCGTTGTCCTGTACCACAGGATCGTTTGGAAATGCAATAGAAACTCTCGAATCGATGTTAACGGTTTTCCAATCACTAACTACTGTAAATGCCACCAGTGGCAAGAAAAAGAGTACGAATATTTTTTTCATTGTGTGTTTTGAAGGCCGAAAAATAATAGATCATTGTTGATCCTGCAACTCCAATCCCCAATCTTTTCCCTTCTTCACTGCAGGTACGCCATCTGTGATCCATTTCGGCGGCTTCTCTCCTTTCAACAACCAATCGAAATATTGCTGTTCGCGAATCTGAATATCCTTACGGTTTTTTCTTTCAACAAGATTGTGGGCTTCTCCATTATAATTGAGCAACCAAACTTTTTTGCCAAGACGACGCATGGCCGTAAAAAATTCGATGCCTTGATACCAGGGCACTGCACCATCGGCATCATTCGACATGATAACTAACGGAGTCCTTACATTTTTCAAATGAAAGAAAGGAGAATTTTCGATGTATAAATCAGGACGTTCCCATGGAGTAGCACCAATACGGCTTTGCGATCGTTCATATTGAAACTGTCGATTCAATCCACTTTCCCATCGAATACCGCCGTATGCACTGAACATGTTTACAACCGGTGCACCTGCCCATGCAGCTTTGAACATATTCGTTGCTGTAACTAAATAAGCGACCTGGTAACCTCCCCAACTCTGCCCCTGTATACCTATGTTTTTGGCATCTACCCATTTCTTTTTTGTCAATGATTGAGCGCCACTCACGATGTAGTTGTACGCATCTTTTCCAGGATGTCCTTTTGTATAAACAATATCAGGAGCAAACACCAAATAACCACGACTGACAAAGAATGGAATATTCAAACGGCTTGGCGTTGGCGCAGGTGCAATGTAATTATACAATCCATCACTCAATCTTTCATAGAAGTAAATGAGCATTGGATATTTTTTCGTCGAATCAAAATTTTCAGGTTTGTATAAAATGCCGGTTGCAGGTTTTCCATCGAATGCTTTCCAATGATAGAGTTGTGCAGTGCCCCAATTGTACTCGCTCATTTGTAACGCATTTGTAATTACCAAACTTGATTCAGTAATTCCCCGGGCTCCAGATTTTAAAGTCTCTTCTTTTGCAGAATAAAGAGTTGTCGGAAAATCAAAACTTTCCCTGGTATATAAATAGGTGTTTGTGTTTTTTGCTTTGGTAAATCCGGAATAATTCGTTGGAGATGGATTAGGGCCAATCTCTGTTTTATATTTACCATCTAAAAAGCGGCCGTTTTTCCAAGATGTTTCTTTTGTGTTTTCATCTTGCAGCCTAAAGAAAAGCCTTTGGGTTGAATTTATAAATTTTTCCTCAGGGTTTAATCTAACATAACGATAAACCCACTTATTCTTTCTACCATTGCTAGTAAAGTTCAATGGCGAAAAGATATTTTGAGGATCAACTTTCCACACATCATACCTATCATAAACATAGACTGCAGAATCACCTTCATGCCATCCCATAATTCCATAAGGATTCGGATCATCAGGCATATCAAACTGCTCATCATATAATGGCACTTTGATTTTTGATGTGATGTTCTTCAAACTTTTTCCATCCCAGGCAAAATAATTTTTTGCTTTATTATCGTACAACAAAATGTATTTCCCGGTTGATGAAGGATAAAACTGCCCGTCATGATTTTTCTTCACTAATGTTCTTTTACCGGTTCTTAAATCAATAGAATACACATCTTTTTTTGTATTGCCGGTCCACTGTCCCTCTACTCTTCTTCCTGTATCGGTAACAGCAAGAAAATAATCGCCATCGCCTTCGTTAGTTGGAATAACAAGCGGTAATCCTTCTGAACCTAATTGCTTCATCGTTCCATCCGCAAAATCATAAACAGCGAGGTAATTCCTTTTCAGGTCATTATTCAAACGAAATAGTTGCTGCGTTTGCAAGTAATCATCTTTGTAATTCCAGATATCAACTTTTACAAAATCGATATCAATTAATGAAGTATCCTTTGGTGGTTGGATAGGCGCAGTTCCAAAAAACAAGCGATTACCGGTTTTGCTAAAATTGATCGTTCCGTTTTCACTTACTGTATTGCCAATCAACATTCCTACCGAATGTTTATTGATTAATACAATGGCACTATCGCTGCCATCACGATACAAATACAAATCGTAAAACTTTTGAAGTGCTTTTTTGTTTGTGTCCCTTTCTGCAACAAAAGCGAGTTTCCTCCCGTCTTCAGTAAAGGCAAAATTTTTGAAATCATTGCCATTCTTTAAAATTGTATCGAGTCTTCCTTTCTTTAAATCATACAACAAAACAGCATTGGCATTCAGGCTGTCTTTCGCTGATTTTGAAGTGCGCATCACAAGCTTCTGGCCATAAACATTGAAAGAATAATCAACAACATTTTTGAAAGTTTTTTCTTCCCTGCTTATCAAATTGCGAAGAACCAAATCGCTCCCTTCATTTGCATTTGCCGAAACCGAAGGATCATCGTCGGCATCCAAGCCATCTTTGTTACCTGATTTGATATTTTTCAATTCGGTTACAAGCAATGTCAATGAGTCGATTTTCTTCTTTAAGCTGTCCACCGTTTTTTGCGTTGGTGCAATTACCTGTTTTGAAGCAAGAATTTCTTTTTGATATGCAATCCAGCCGAATCCTTTTTCAGGAACTTTATACGATTTGATCTTTGCAACTTTAAGCACATCGTCTTTACCTAATTCAACAATGCCAATGGAATCTTTCGGCATGTCTTCAGGTTTTTTCTTTTTAATTCTTGCTTCACGTGTGTCTTTATACCATGGCTTGATTTTAAAAACTACAAAGCGGCTGTCTTCCGTAATGACAGCATTGTAGCCGCGGGAAATTTGTTTTTTATAATTGGTTCCATCCGTTGATTGAATGAACAGATCTGCATCACCTTCCTGTGGTGTTACCGAATACACCACCCATTTACCGTCGTTAGAGATCATTCTTTCGCCAATGCTTTGCCAGCTATCATATACCGAATGGTCCAATGGCTTTTTTTGTGCTAAAAGACAAAGAGGAAAAAAGAGAAAAACAAAAAAGAAACGTTTCATAATGATGTCTTGTAAAACTAAATTAAGGGAATTGAGCTCTATGCAAAGCTGATTTTCGTTAGACGGAATTTCATGAAGTTGAGGTCACGGTACTGGTTTTCGATTGATGCCATACTCTCCACATTTGTAATCCTACTGCAATTACAATCATCGCCAGTCCCAGGTAAAAACTCCAGTCCAATTCCTTATTCTCGCCATACAAGGCAAAGGCCATAAGAATTCCGTACAACGGTTCGAAATTGTAACTGATGTTAACCGTAAAAGCACTTAGGTGTTTCAAGGCATTTACAGAGAACTGGAATGCAAGCACAGAACAAAACCATGCAAGTATTAGTAGCCACATCCAATCCGAAGCCGAAGGCAAAACATGTTCTGTAGGAAAACGATTGAGATAAAAAGGCATGAGGAGCGATAAAGAAACAACGCCACCTGTCATCTGCCATACGAGAAATGTTTCTGAATTGATCCTTTGCACAAATTGCCGGACCAGGATCATAACGATAGCAATTAATAAAGCAGAAATAATCCCGACAATAATTCCCGTTTTATACTTCGGATCAAAATGAAAAATGATGTAGATGCCTGACATTACAAATAATCCTAGCAAAACTTCAATACCAACAATTCTTTTTCTTGAAAACAAAGGCTCGAGCAAGGCAGTAAAAAATCCGACAGAAGAAAAACAAACCAGGGCCACGGAGACATTAGCATATTTTACCGAACCATAAAAAGTAACCCAGTGCATGGCAGCAATAAATCCTACACCCGAAATTTTCAAAATGTCTTTGAAAGATATTTTCCGAATCTTCCTCCTCAATGAAAAAATAATCCACATGGTAAGTGCTGTAATCAAAAGCCTGTACCAAACCAGTAAGCCTTCATTTAAAGTGATCAGCCTTCCTAACACACCGGTAAAACCTGCAAGGAAAATAGCTATATGTAATTGTATCAGCGCCTTTTTCATCCGCATCAAAGAAACGGCAAAAATCAATAGGCTTTATGCTGCAGGCTATTCACAAATTCATTAAGGGCAGATAATGATTTCTATCAGCCGCAGTTGCGCTTTAACTACGTATCTTTCCTGACCATTTTGCTAACGAAAACTATTAATAACTGGATAGAAATTCATACCGGAGCGACTGCAATTAAATGAAATCGAACCCTATTTATAAAAGTTTTCTTCCCTGCATTGTTCTTTTGATTCTGTTCAGTCCTGCAACCATTTTTGCTCAGGCAGATTCCACAAAAAAAATATTGACAAATTTTCGTGCACTGAATGTCTTGTCCTGCACCGGTAGCCTTGGTGACCCTATTGTAAACATCACTTTCGGAAAGGGAGCTAACTACGGCCCTCCTCTTGCCGCGGGCATAACCAATATGCAATACATTGCCAGCCAGTGTCCGAATGATGGTCAATACACAATTGCAAGTTATTCCGCTGCATGTTTCAGTAACAACTGGCATATCATTACTGATCATACAGGCGACGGAAATGGCTATTACATGCTGGTAAATGCAAACTATACACCAAGCGATTTTTATGTGCAGCAGGTGAATGGCCTTTGCAGCGGCACTACTTACCAGTTTTCTGCTTGGGCAGCTAATGTTCACAACAAGCCTGGAATACTTCCAAACATTACATTTAGCATTGAAAAAACTGACGGTACTGTTTTACAGAGTTATAACACCGGAGATATTCCTACCAATACATCCACCTTGGAATGGAAACAATACGCCATGTATTTCACCTTACCTGCAGGCGTTAGTTCTGTTGTAATAAGAATGAAGAATAATGCTCCCGGAGGAAATGGTAACGATATCGCATTGGATGATATTACTTTTCGTGCAGCTGGGCCTAACACAAAAATTGGAGTGGCAGGCGATGGCGATTCGGTAAACGTTTGCGGCTCGCCCGTTGCACTCACAGCTAATATTGAAAGTTGTTATCTCACCAATGAATATCAATGGCAGGTCAGCGTCAATGGTGGGGGTTGGACGGATATTCCAAATGCAACGGTTCCTGCATATACGGTTCCTGTTCTTTCGCCCGGAAAATACAAATACAGGTTATTGGTAAGCCAGGCAGGAAATATTCAAATATCAACCTGCCGGGTAAATTCTAATATTACAACTGTTGTAGTTGTTCCACCTGCAATAAAGCAACCAGTGAATGCAACTATTTGCAGTGGCAAATCATACACTTTGCCTTCAGGTGCAACCGTGAGTGCAGCAGGGAATTATTCAGATACTGTTCGTTATGCCTTTGGCTGCGATAGTTTGATTACTAATCTTCAGTTGAGTGTTCAATCTCCCATTTTTAAAAATCTGTACGACACGATTTGCCAGGGAAACAGCTATACTTTACCAAACGGTACAAATGTTTCTTCCGCCGGCTTATACCGCGATACCGTGCGATATGTAACAGGTTGCGACAGTCTTATTCGCACCATCAATCTTTTTGTAAGGCCTGTATTTACTAAAGATAGTTTTGTAGTGACCTGCTATGGTAATGCAGTAATCTTACCTTGGGGACAAACTGCTTCAAAAGAAGGTGTTTATAGCGATACAACAAGATATGTGGGAGGATGCGATAGTCTCATCAGGAACATTTACCTGCACGTTACCGTTCCGTCAAGACAAACCATTGAAAGATTCGTTTGTCCGAATGAAACTTACAGGCTGCCTTCGGGTGCAATTGTAAGTACACCGGGATTTTATAATGACACTTTAAGAACGCCGATAGGTTGTGACAGCATCATTACTTTCCTTACGCTGAATCCAGCGCCGCCTCCAACTATTCAATTGAGCAAATCAAACGACGTCAATTGCACATTAGGTCTTAGTAAGCTGACGGCATCTGGCGGAGCAAAATATGTATGGTCACCGGCAGAATCCTTGAGCAATCCCAATATATCGAACCCGGTGGCAAGTCCTGCAACAACTACCGTTTACCATGTAGTAGTGACAACAACATTAGGATGTTTTGGAGAAGACAGTATTGCCGTGAATGTATCTGCCGATCTTGCAAAAAATGGCATTCAAATACCCAATGCATTTACGCCAAACGGTGACGGGTTAAACGATTGTTTCGGCGTGAAGTTTTTAGGCGCCGTTTCTAATTTAAAACTCTCTGTTTATGACCGTTGGGGCAATAGAGTTTTCTATACTACGAATCCAAACCAGTGTTGGGATGGAAGGTATAAAGACGAGGAAGTAGGATCAGGTGTATTCATTTATCACGTTAGTGCAACCACTTTGTGCGGAAACATAGAAAAGAAGGGAACGGTGCTGATGATCAGGTAAGACGCGAAACAGCACTTAGTCTTTCAACTGCAACAATACAAAAAGTAATCCGGTGGATTGACGCAACGACAATACAAAAAGTATAACAATAAAGAACTGAAAACCAATATTTGTTTTTATGACGAAGTAGCGTCTAATAGCATAAATTTACGTGTAAGCTGCAACCCAAAACATTCCGTGCAAGACAAACGATATCAAATATTAGAGGGTCTTCCCTCATACGGACCAATGTACATTCCGATTTCGCAAGGTGATATTCCTTTTTATTCCGAAGGTTTTGTTGTACGCTTTTATAAAAGTGACGGAACAACTTGGGTTGCGAACTTCAAATCCGGTTTGACAAATTTCAGTGCTGTGTATGACTTTCCTGAATTTAAGAGAACAGTGATTTTTGCTTTCGGACAATGTTATATAATGGCGGACGATGAGCAAAAGCCGGTAAAAGCATTTGGCGTTGGTTTTACTAATATTTTTCAAGCAAACAACAATCTTTTAATTGGAGTAGACCAGACAGACTTTACTGTAGTTGAAGTTAGTAGTGACACAGTATGGCACAGTGAGAGAACATCTTGGGACGGATTTAAAGACATTTCTTTTTCTGGCGACTACGTAACTGGTCTTGCTTACGAACCAACAGGTGACGGTGGTGAATGGAGACCGTTTTCCTTTAATTATCGAACAAAAGAAATTCTTGGCGGCGCTTATCACCAACAAGACAGCGGCAAGCCATGGTGGAAGATTTGGTAGACAGCATCTCAAGCAATGAGCATGCAGCTTACAGCGGTTTGGCGTCAGTGGGGCACGACGAATAAATTCTCATCTGCAAATCGCTATCAGCTACATATCGGTCAGACGGAATTCTGTTATGCTTCATCAATAAATTTTTACTTTAGTTCTTTATTCGGCTCTGTTATCGGCTGGACATTATAAAATATCCCACCGAACGCCAAGCCGATAGACGTTGGCTGTAACTTTCAGACACTTCACAAGTAGAATTGCTTTTTTAAAACGACATTGCATAATCATTAATATCCATAAACACTAAACGTTGACATACAAGGTTAAGTTAGTATCTCAGACGAATGCTATTGTTTTAATTATAACTGGTTTGGTTATAATTCTTGTAAGCGCGGGAACTCTTTTACCACCAGGCGGACTGCAGAATGAAGGTTTATCTATATTGCTTGTTTCAATTTTAGCTTTTATCACTTATATTCTTTGGCAAATATTTGTAACTGGACGAACGCAATGGACAATTGACGATAATGAAATTAAAATTCTGTGGACAAAGAAATTCTTTTTAGCAGATTGCAGCGACACAACTATAAGATGGAGTGAGATAGAAAATATAAGTCGTGGTCTTGACCCACAGTATTACAATTTAAAAATCAAACTTGTTTCAGGCGACACAGTTAAATATTTTCATAGTTCAGGAAGAGACGATTTTGAAGAGATGCTTAAAAAACTTTATCAAACATTAAATGACAAAAAAGCTACAGCCAACAAAGGCATTGCTTAAAGCGTGGCTGACATTTCGCAATATCAGCATTTGGAATTCTTATCAGCGGCATATTCAGCGTGACCGAACGCTTTTGAACATTTACTTTTATTTTCAACTTTTGTATTTCAATTTGGCTTCAGTTATGAGCTGACAAGGCGCTAATACCACGCCTTCAGCAATGCTGATCCGTTATAGGCCATTTTATGAAGACGCTACAACTAATAATTTTAATTTTAATTACATCCATCTGTTTTGGACAAGACACCTTAGACAATAAAGTTTCATCAGACGTGTGCAATTGTATTGGCCAGACAAAAAATTTGACGGAAGAGTATTTCAGTAATTGCTTCCAAAAGGCAATGGAAAAAAATAGCGACTTAATAATAAGAGAGTGTAAGGCTCTTTATAATGACACATCTTATCAGGCCGGTTATAAATTTGGACAAGATCTTTATGGCCGTATTTCTGTTAGTATGATTTATAGTTGCGACCCCTATTACAGACTGATGGACACTTTACGGTATTCAGCTTTACATGGACTTAACATGGACTCTGTCAAAAATATTATTCTTACCCTAAACAAAACTGACCCAAAGACATGGGATAAAGATTTTTTTACTCAACGTGGAGTCATGTATTTTCAAGTCTCTGACTTCGACAATGCATTAAAAGACTTTGACAATGCTATTAAGTTAGACCAGTATGCCTTGCAGAGTATTTATTTTAAAGCTTGGACATTTGAAGTAAAGAAAAATTATGACGAAGCAATTTTACTTTATACGAACTTGGCGAGGCTGACAAAGAAAAATGACTTCAACATATTTGCGGCCATAGCGCAGCAAAAGAAAAACGGCCTATAACAAAAAGTTTTATGCAAGTGGGCCAGACGGAATGCGTCTTTCATCTGCAGTGCATATCCCAGCTTCATATCGGGGTCGACTTGCTTTGCTGCGTCGATATATGTATTTTCAACTTTAGTAACTTTATTCGGCTTCAGTAGGGGGGCTGGACGGAACAACATTGCCCACCTGCATAAAGCCCTTGACGTTGCCTGCAACCTTAATGACACAACTCGCTTCTTCAAAAAGCCATCAATGACCATAAAGGGACAATACAAAACTTTCGGATTTTGGTTCTCATTAGCTTCTGTTGGTGGACTAATTGCTTTAATTTATTGGCTTTTTATAGGGCTTGGTGACACACCAATTGCAGGACAGATTTTCTTTGGTTTTGTACTTTTTCTTTTGATATGCATATATGGAAAACTTCTTTTTGACGCTAACCTTATTACTGTTGACACGACAAGCAAGACAGTAACCTTCAAAAATGTTCTAACACAACAAACTTCCACCTATCATTTCACTGACTTTGACGGTAAGCTTGTTTGGTATGAACCAATTAAAGGTGGACAAGTGAGAAACTTTTATTTCATTCATGAGAGAAAAGCAATTAAGAAGATTTCCGGGTTTATATACTCAAATCAAAAAGAACTTGAAGAGGCTTTGGTTGACATTAAAGAATTTAGGAACCACAAACTATTCGTACTTGAAGTCTTGGAAAGTATTTTTCGGCTTTCCAATTATCGAATGACAAGGCAGCAGGCAACAAGCGGCTTGGCGTTATGTCGGCGGACTGAACGCAATTACTCAGCTTTACCTAAGCATCGGCATTAGTTCCAGCTTGACGAATATCGCAGAGCAACAATTCTTTAAATCAACTTTTGTACATTTAACCAGCAGCGGTAATCGGCTGACGTTTTTCAAATTCCGCCACAAACGCCAAGCCCTGAACGCCGTACGCCACATTTGAACCATCATGCTAAAACTCACAACTTTTATTTATTTGACACTTTGCTTGACAAGTTGTGGGCAGGTAAACAGTCGCTCCAGTGAAAGACAAGAAATTGCAGACACAATATCCCACATGACAGATAAAGTCATTTCCATTTCATCAGACACAACGACACCAAAAAAACAAAAAACGGTGACAAAGTATTACCCTTTTGAACTACAGGAAATTGGTGGACAATACCATATTGTTGCCAATATTGAAAGCGAAGAACTTTATCCCAAGTATTACGACTTTTTTCAAAAGCACGGTTATGAAGGAAATGGCTATTGTTGGGAAGGACACATAAAGCAAATACTTGAAAAGCTTGACAAGAAACTTCTCAGTCACATTGAATTTGACCCTGAAGCCGGAACTTTATTTGTCAATGCTGACACTAAGGAAAGCCAGCTCAAATTTGTTGAGACCGTAGGGCCTATCTTCTCTGATATGAAAAAACTGGAAGAGTGGGTAAAAAAGGCGGACCGGTTACGGATTGACGATTGACGGACAGAACCTACTCAAAGTTTCTCTCTAACAAATCTTTATTCTTACTTCACAACCTCTGTCGATGCACTTAACCTGCTCTTCACCCTTCTCCTGTAATTAGTAAAGAAGCTATACCAGCGCAGTTTTAATACACCAAGAATTCCTTCCTTCACAATACCACGGTTCATTTTTGATTCGCCATACTTGCGGTCTTCAAACATGATGGGAACTTCTTTAACCTTGAAGCCTAATTTCCATGCAGCAAATTTCATTTCTATCTGGAAGGCATAACCAACAAAATGTATTTCGTCAAGATTGATCGTTTCTAAAACTTCTCTCCTGTAACACATGAATCCCGCCGTTTGATCGTGAACAGGCATCCATAAAATCATGCGGGTATAAAGCGAGCCACCTTTTGACAGGAATATGCGATCGGCAGGCCAGTTTCTTACACCGCCGCCTTTTACATATCTCGAACCAATGGCCACATCTGCACCACCATTTTTGCAAGCGTCGTATAAACGCGGAAGATCGTTCGGATTGTGAGAGAAATCGGCATCCATTTCAAAAATGAAATTGTAACCACGATCCACTGCCCATTTAAATCCATGAATGTAGGCAGTACCCAATCCTAATTTTCCTTTTCGTTCTTCTAAGAAAACTGTGTGATCAAATTTTGCCTGCAGGCTGCGCACAATATCTGCAGTGCCATCAGGAGAACCATCATCAATTACCAGTACATGAAAATCCTGTTTCAGATCATAAACTGCCTGGAGAATTTTTTCGATATTTTCTTTCTCGTTGTACGTGGGTATTATAACCAGCTTTTCCAATGCTAATAACTTGTTCTGTTAACTTAATTTTTTCAACATGATCTTCGTGTACATCTCCGTCAGTTTCTGTTTCGTGTTCATGGGAAATTCGCCCTTCATCATCCAATCATAGTATTGTGGTTCGGCCTTCAAAACATCAGCAACAGGGCGGCCTTTGTGTTTACCGAAATTAAAAACTTCCACGCCTTTATCGTCAAAAGTAAAGCGACGTGCAAAATCAATGATATTGTCCTCGCCTACTGTCTTAATGATGGAATCAACAGTGGTTCCTAATTGGGGATAACGTTCTATTTGTGCATTTAAGATTTCGGCAGTGGCAGCAGCATCTACTTCTGCGCCATGTGCGCCTTCCAAATTTTTATTGCAGTAAAATTTGTATGCTGCCGATAAAGTTCTTTGCTCCATTTGGTGAAAGATTTTTTGTACATCAACAATCTTCCTGTTCTTCATTTCAAAATCCACTTCAGCACGAATGAATTCTTCCATCAGCAGTGGAATATCTAAACGATAAGCATTATAGCAGGAAAGATCGCAACCGTCCAGAAATTGCTTGATCTCCTGCGCCACTTGTTTAAATACAGGAGCGTCTTTCACCATTTCATTGGTAATACCATGCATGTCGATACATACCTGTGGAATTGGAATTTGCGGATTGATAACTTTTCTCTTCACAGATCTGTTGCCATCCGTCAATAATTTTACAATGGCAATTTCAACAATACGATCGGTAGAGACGTTTGTACCCGTAGCTTCAATATCAATGAAAGCAAGTGGTTTTTTCAATTGTAGCATTTCGGCAATTCTTAAAGGGTGGTAAAGGTAAAGTATTGTGTGTTTTGTACACCAAATTAATCGGCCGCCTGTGTAATTCTCCGGGCAAGGGCTTCAGTATCCAAACCGTCGTAATTACCGGAGCTCATAAACACTACAACAGCATTTTTATAGTCGAGGCCATTCAACCACCTCTCTAATTGCAATCTTTCATTAAACACTTCGAGGCTCTCTTTTGCAAAACCAGTTTTAACAACGTCTTTAGGAAGATCGGGCATTCGCTTCAATTCAAGTGCATGTTTGCTGTAAAACACACAGGCTTCATCGGCTTTGTCCATCGCACCATTATATTCTCTCATGAAGGCTTCATTTAAACTGCTGTAAGTATGCAATTCGAGAGCGGCAATAAATTTTCTGTCGGGAAATTGATTTTTTACTGCTTCAATTGTTGCCTTCACTTTCGACGGTGCATGTGCAAAGTCGCGATAAATAACAGTTGAGTTATTTTTTGCTAAAAGTTCTAACCTTTTTGCTGCACCTGTAAACGAACCAATTGCATGAATGAATTGCTTTGAACTTAACCCCAACTCTTTACATGCAATCCAGGCTGCGTTAAGATTAAGCAGGTTATGATCACCAAAAACTTTTAATTCAGTTGTATTGCCATCAACCAATACGCTTGTCACCCCGTTTGTAATGGAATGATCGGGAACGTTATAAGGATGATAATGAATATCTGTTCTCACATGCGTTTCTACCAATTCTTTCAAAACAGCATCAGTGTCATTATAAATGAGATGACCACCTGGTTCTATCTTGTCAATAAAAATTCGGAACTGCTCTAAATAATTATCAAATGTTGGAAACACGTTTATATGGTCCCATGCAATTCCTGTTATAATAGCAATGTGTGGGAAAAGGAAATGAAATTTCGGACGTTTCTCTATAATACTTGCAGGATATTCATCGCCTTCGCAAATGATTATTGGTGCGTTTGTAACATCCACTGATTGATCAAATCCCTGCAATCTTGCTCCTACGAGGTAATCAAAATCTTTTCCTGTTTCTTTCAGCACATGCATGATCATGGATGTGGTTGTTGTTTTACCATGACTGCCGCCAACCACCACTCTTATCTTGTTCTGACTTTCCTGGAAAATGTATTCGGGAAACGAATAAATAGAAACCCCTAATTCTTTTGCTCTTAACAGTTCGGGATTGTCAGCCTTTGCATGCATTCCCAGAATGACAGCGTTGAGGTCATTTGTAATTTTACTAGGCTGCCAGCCAATCTCTTCGGGAAATATTCCCTCTTTTGCGAGATTGCTTTTTGCCGGTTCAAAAATTTCATCGTCACTGCCGGTTATCTGGTATCCTTTTCGCTTTAATGCTATCGCCAGTTGGTGCATTACACTTCCGCCTATCGAGATAAAATGGATTTTCATTTTAGATCTTTGAATAACTTTTGCCAGTTGATCTTAGGGAGAAAATTTTCACCAGTCTTTATATCTGTTGAATATTGCATCCTCACCGTTTCGTGGCTATATTTGCAAAATATCTGGCAAAATAAACCGTTTTTAATCCAAACTAAATCAAAATGAAAAACAAATTGATTGCCTTTACCCTATTAATTCTCGTTATCACAAGCCTTTCTTCCTGTTTTGCATCCCGCAGCAAGGTTGGATGTCCGGCAGCAACAGCTGATACCAGGCGTCCGTTTAAAGGTTAATGAAATTGTTAAGCTTATTTAAAATTTTGTGTGTATGCATTGGATTCATCTAACCGATGAAGAGCAGTTGAAACAAATAATTAGTAAATCGCAGATCAGGCCACAGGTAATTTTTAAACATAGTACCCGCTGTTCTATCAGTTCGGTTGCCTTACAACGTTTGCAAAGAGTATCGCAGCCTTCAGATATTGATTTTTATTTTTTGGACCTTCTTTCTTACAGGGGACTCTCCAATAAAATTGCGCAGGAATTTAATGTTCCCCATGAATCGCCACAAGCTTTGGTGATCAGGGATGGACAATGCGTTTATGAAGAGAGCCATATGGGCATTTCAATGAACGATATTGTTATGCATGCGCATGCAGCATAGTCATTCTACATTGAGGTTTGATATTGGACATTTCTGATGTTACAAACTTTCTTGTAGCTATTAGCTTTAAGGCTGGTAGCTTTTTTTGCTTTATGTACAACTGAACTGCTACTGTCGCTACTGTGGAGTTTATCCTAATCATGGTGAAGGATCGCTCACTTCAAGCTCTTGTAATTCTAGCGGGCACACATCAACAATGATTGCAGGTTGCCATCAGTTATGAAAATAGAAAGTGATGATAGAATGATGATAAAATTGTAAACGCATAAGAGTGCGACGCAATTAAAGTTTCTGGAAGCGATTCAGCTTGGTAAATAAAAGCTTCTCAAGTTCTGATATTAATATCGTTTGGGTAATTCACTTCGCTTTGAGAGATAAATTCATCGAACAAAATATGCATTAGCTTTGTTGACCTTTAATTTAATTTTAAAATTATGATACGTAATGCAACTGCCGTTTGGAACGGCTCGGGAAAAGATGGCAACGGCCAATTAACAACAGGAAGTAATGTATTAAGTAATGTACCGTACAATTTCAGAAAGCGTTTCGAAGATGAACCAGGCACAAATCCTGAAGAATTAGTTGCGGCTGCTCATGCAGGGTGCTTCACCATGAAACTTAGTTTTGTTTTAGGTGAAATGGGAGTAACACCTGATAGGCTTGAAACAAAATGCGAGATCACCTTCGAAGGTGGCGCAATAACCAAATCGCATTTAATTGTAACCGGAAAAGTTTTAGGTATCAGTGCCGATAAATTCCAAGAAGCTGTAAAGAATGCAGAACAAAATTGCCCGATTTCAAAATTGTTGAAGACAGAGATTTCTTCTGAGGCAACACTTTCTTAAAAAAATGTTTTAATAAAATGAAAGCCGCTTTTTAAGCGGCTTTTTTATTTCTCAAAGGCAACCATTTATAACGCATTACAGTTTATATTTTGTAAACCCGTGTATGAAAAAACTCTCACTAATCGCCGTACTTATTTTACTTGTAATTATCAGTTGCACTAAAAATTCCGAAACGGCCAATAGCAGCAACACTAATACCAATGTTACTTGTACAGGAACCAAAACATTTTCTGCTGATGTAAGCCCGATCATGCAAAGTGTTTGTGCTGCGTCTGGCTGCCATGATGCATCAAGTTCTAACGGCCCAGGACCGCTAACCACTTATCAACAAGTATTTAATGCGAGATCAACTATTCGTGCGGCTGTTGCAAGTGGAACTATGCCAAAGAACAGTAGTTTGTCGACCACTCAAAAAAATGCAATCATTTGCTGGATCGATAATGGTGCAACAAACAACTAATTACACATTTCAGCAACGTAATTGTACGAATGAAGTTTTCGGGAGTTTCCCTGACGAAAAATGAGTGTTTTACCTGAGACTAAGTAAATACCATAAATTTAAAATAGGGCATTTTTACAATTGCAGAAATTAAATGTCAGGACTACATTTGTACCAGAAGTTGATTGATATTACATCAATCGTCCAATACCTAAGAAAACCAAAGACCAATCCTAAGAAAACCAATCGTCCGAAAAAAAGAATTAAATCCAATTCTGAAAAACCAAAACTAAAATCCAATATCAGTCAACTTCTTTGAAAAACTTTAATCCAATACTTTAGAAAGCCCGTTTTAGATCCGAACCTTAAAGAAAACCGACCACTGTCCCGATCCTTTGAAAAGACTAAAGGCGTCCGTTCCATGAAAAAGAAATCAAGTTAACACAAAGCGCCTTACATAATTAATCCCCTCTTTTTGAGGGGATTTTTATTGTATTCAATTCCAATATTATTTAGTTCAGGTTAAGCAATTTGTCTTTCGCATATTTTACTGAATATGAAAAGCGGACTTTCTTCATTTCACCGGGAGCCAATTGCAATTTCCAGGCAAGCACTCCCAACTCAGTATTAACGGAAGCTCCGCCATCATCGGCCAGCTCAACTTCTATCTCTTTATTTGTGCTTAATGGATATTGATCTTTTAACATCATCGTCACGGTATCCTTTTTATTGTTCTTCACTGTTAGTTCATAACTGAACTTTTGAACCTTGTTCGAACCCAAAAATTTGGTGCTGCTATAATCAATCATTTTCTCCTTTTTTATTACAACCCTTTTATCGCGGCCAAGAGTAAGGTTAAGTGTATCTAAAGTTGACGAAGGATCAATAAAAGATTTGCCTACATAAGTTCCCTCAAAAATAATATTAGCATCCCCAGGCAAAAGATTAAGACGCTCCCAATCCGGCACCTCTGCCAGCAGGTAAGCATCTTTATCTAATTTCGGAACAGCATAATACTTATATAAGGCGTTTACTGAATATTCTTTCAATGTCGCAGTTTGTTCTTTTCCATTCGTTGCGACATCATAAGGCAGATCAATATCAAAACTTACATTTAGTTCATTGTCGGCAACAGAAACATAGTCCTCTAAACCGTCTTTAAGCGTAACAATTACTACTCCATTTGCCGCCCGGCTTCCGTAGACAGCAGTTGCTGACGCATCCTTCAGAACATCAATTGACTTTATTGAATTAGGATTAAGTTTTGCGAAGTCATTTGCATTCATAACAGCACCATTTACCACGTATAATGGCTCAGCACTTTTATTTGAACTGATGCCACGAACTTTTGTTGTATAACCGCTGACTACTACTTCATTTAATGATTCGCCTTTAACCTCAAGACCGGCAGCTTTTCCTTGCAATGCCATTGGTGCTTTCGATAAGCTTTTCTCCATTACATGAACAGGATTAATGTAACTAAGAAACCACGTTTTCAAAACAGGTGCATTACCCCATTGATTGGGAACCGATGTAGAAAGAGACAACTTCACTTTCTTCCAGTCGATACCAGTAGTTTGAGCCACTTTGGCTTTATAAACAACCTTCAAAGGACTTTTGATATCATCGACACTAATGTCATAGTACGGGGTCCACGAAGCATTTGGTGTTATATATGAAAGAACAAAATCGTATTTACCTGCAGCAGCAACAGATAATTGAAGCTTCAATTGTCCAACGGCTTTTGTGTTTTTGTTTTCCTCTTCGTTGATTTGAATCTTTATTCTCGTTATAAGATCAAATAGTTTTTTCTGCCTCTCTTTTTCCTGTGCTAATTCATTTTGCAGTTCGGTGGATTTATTTTTGTAGTAATCCATCAGTTTCATTAGCTCGGCAACGCTCAAGCCTGTTTGCTGCCCTTTTATATCACGGTTCGACTTCAAAACTTCCAAAAGATCAGCTTTAGTTTGAATTTGTACGTTCAACTTTCCTAAATCCTTTTGTACCTCTACAACAGAGTCCTGCAGTTGTTTTATTCTCGATGTTACAGCCGGGATAGCCAGGTAGTTATTTGAAAACTCAACTCCCATTATTGTCACAGCAGAAGGGCAATTAATTTGGATGCTGTTAATATCGATATTGTTGCTTATTCCTTCAATAACTAATTCTTCATTGCCCTTTTCGAGTGAGACAGAAGTATTATGAATTAACTCTGCACCGGTTCGGTAAACTGTTACGTTTTTCAAACTGGAAGAAACAACCATGGGACCGTCGCCGGCAAAGGTTGTGAGAACAAGTAGAATCATCATGGCTATTAGCACTGCTTTCAATTGCATAACAAAACTTTTCTGTATGGATGCAGCAACCGCGGCAATTACATACTTGCCTGAAATATTTTTTTGAAGTGGTATGATAATGGTATTACTCCTCCGTAAAAAAAGTTATGGACGTTATCATACAGTCGCTTGGATTTAAAGCAGGTGAAAGTTTAGAAAGTTACGTGCGGGAGAAACTGGAAAAATTGACCCCTAACGATCATATCGTAAGGGCAAATGTTACCCTGTATGTTGGTGCAGCTAAAAACACACCCGATACTTTTTGCGAAATAAGGCTTGAAGTTCCGGGTAACGATCTTTTTGTAAAGGAAAGTGCGCAGGATGATTTTGAACAGGCAATAGACACCACGGTAAATAAATTACTGGGCATACTTCGTAAACAAAAAGAAAAACAAGTTGATCAATGGCATAGCAGAGCAAACAACTAAAAACGAACGAACCGCCTGAAAAGGCGGTTCTTGCTAAACTGCTATTTTGAAACTTAGATTGCTTTGCTGAAGACTTTTCTGCCATCGGTCGAATTTCTTTGAAGGTATAGATCAAAGGCGCTGCAAATATTTCTGAGGAAATTATGCCCTTGTGTTGTTACCGTCAATCCATACTTATCCCACACGATCAGCCCATCTTTTTCTAGCTCATCAAGTAATGGAAAACTGTATTGTTCCAGCAGAGGCAAATGTTTTTCCTCGAACGATACTTCTCCCTTACAAATGATGTCAAGTATATATTTTCGAAATGCTTCGTCCTCTTCACTCAAAAAGTAGCCTTTTTTTATTGCCGGTTTGTTTTCGCTGATCATTGCATAATAATCGTGTAATGTCTTTTCGTTTTGTGCAAACCCATTTCCTGTATCACTAATGCTGGATACACCCAGGCCCAATAAGAATTTTGTTGACGTGGTTGTATATCCCATAAAGTTCCGGTGAAGTCGTCCTTCTTTCCAGGCTTTATATAATTCATCCTGAGGTAATGCAAAATGATCCATGCCAATATCAACATAACCGTTCTTCATTAACAACTCTTTCCCTTTCAGGTATAGAAGGATTTTTTCTTCCGGCGAAGGCAAATGCGACTCATCAAACAATCGCTGTGCTTTACTTGTCCACGGCACATGGGCATAACTGTAAAAGGCAATCCGATCCGGCCTTAACTCGATGACCTCGTTAATTGTTCTTTCAATACTTTCTAAAGTTTGCAATGGCAGTCCGTAAATCAGGTCAAAGTTTACAGAAGTAAATCCAATTGCCCTTGCGTTTTCAGTTGCGGCTTTTACATTCTCCAGGGGCTGAATTCTGTTTATTACACGCTGCACTTCAGGATCGTTATCCTGTACGCCATAACTTATGCGACGGAAGCCCAACTTGTGCAGCATCTTTAAATGCTCTTGGGTTGTATTGTTTGGATGACCTTCGATGCTGAACTCGTGCCTCGGATGTATAATACTGCTTTTAAAAATAAAATTTAAAAGACGTTGCAGATTTCGTGGAGAAAAGAAGGTTGGCGTACCGCCGCCAATATGGAGCTCACGAACGACGGGTGTTTGCTTCATGAGCCTGCGGTAAATCACCCACTCTTTTTCAATTGCCAGCAAATATTCGTCTTCTACCTTATGATTTGTAGTGATTTTTTTATTGCAGCCGCAGTAGGTGCAAAGCGATTCGCAGAAAGGCAGGTGCAAATAAAGGCTGATGCCATTGGTATGATTTTGTTCTTCAAACCTGGTTGTGAAAACCTGTTTCCATTCATCAACATTTATCTCGTCTTTCCAAAAAGGTACAGTTGGATAGCTGGTATACCTCGGCACAGGCTGGTTGTATTTTCTTACCAGTATTGAATTCATTTTTTCAGCTTCCATGATACGAAAATAGAATACGAGGGAAAGTGAAAAGATGATACACGTTACCCTTTAACACGAGATTAATCAGTAGCGTTAGAAACTTACAACGAGATGACAATGTCTTTGACATTGCAACATCAATAAAGAAGGTTCTTCAATTTTTCAAGATTATTGACAATGATTTTTCCGCTCTTTATATCAATGTGTTTTTCAGCCTTGAAATCGCTAAGTGTTCTGATCAGAGATTCCGTGGCCGTTCCAACATATTGTGCAATGTCCTCTCTCGAAATCTCAATTGGACTTGTCTGCTCTTTTAAGTTGAACTTTTCAACAATATCGACAAGTGCTTTTGCAACTCTCTTCCTCAGTGAACTATATGCAAGATTGAGGAGACGTTCCTCTTTCTCTCTTACATTTTGAGTAATGATATGAATGAATTTTGATGCAATGCTGATATCGCTGTATACCATTTGAAGGAAATCATCTTTGGGGATCATCATTACTTCTGCATCCTCCAGTATAGTAGCGCTGTCATCGTAGTTGGTATCTTCAATCAGTGCAGTATAACCAATAAAATCACCATCGCTGTATAAATTGGTAATATACTCTTTGCCATCTTCATGCGATTTATAGGCCTTTACTTTCCCTTTTAACAAATAATATAAAAAGCGTGGACGCTTTCCTTCCTGGTAAAGCATTTGCTTTTTGTCGTAATTCTCAACAGCATATTGCTCCGAAAGCTTTTGAATAAGGCCCGTACTTTTTACATCTTTTAAAAACTGGGTTAAACCCTGAGGAGAAGAAGAATAATTCTGTTCAAGTATCTGGGTTTTCTTCAAACGAACTTCAACTGCGTTTAACAACTCGATATCTTCAAAGGGCTTGGTAATGTAGTCGTCCGCACCCATTTCCATTCCTTTGCGAAAATCACTGCGCTCCGTTTTAGCAGTAAGAAAAATGAATGGAATGTTTTGTGTTTCAGGGTTTTTCCTCAAAAGGTGAAGAACACCATAACCATCCAGTTCGGGCATCATGATATCGCATACAATAACGGAAGGTTTTTGTTTTACAGCAACTTCAACTCCCTGCTTGCCATTTTCTGCAGTAAATGTTTTGTAACCTGCCAGCTCCAAAATTTCGGCAGTATTTTCTCTGATGTCTGTGTTGTCGTCGATTACCAGGATCGTTTTTTCCATTTAAGAATATTTTACAGGAATTGTAAATGTAATAATTGTCCCCTTTCCAAGCTCACTTTTCAAATTTACGTCTCCGCTCAATAGGTCCAAATAACGTTTTACAATATGTAATCCAAGGCCGGTACCTTGTATATTCAATGCGTTTTTACCACGGAAGAAGGATGAAAACAGGTGCACCTGGTCTTCCCTTGAAATGCCGATACCTTCATCCCTAACCGAAATTACCGCAACAGTCTCTTTTACAGTGCTATTTACATGAACGGTTTTCCCTTCGTCTGAAAACTTGATGGCATTTGAAATAAGGTTGATCAGGATATTTTTGATCAGTTTTCCATCGCTTTCAATCATCTCGGAGCCAAAATGTTCGTACTCTATGTTCTGATTTTTTTTTGCCAGCCCTTTCATTTCATCAATTGTATCGCTGAGGAGTTCATAAAGATTCACTTCGCCGAATTCAGCCCCGATCTTTCCTTCATCCAGCTTGCCAAGTGAAAGGAAATCATCAAGCAAATCGTTTAAATGTTTTACAGAGCCTTTAATTTTTTCAATGTGCCTTTGTCTTTTTTCCTGTTCTTCGGTTGTAGTATATCTTGAAAGAAGCGAAGCCGATGAAAGCACAGTGCTTAACGGCGTTCTAAATTCGTGAGATGCCATGGATACAAACCGGCTCTTGATCTCGCTTAGTTGCCTTTCTTTATCTAAAGCCTCGCTCAGTTCATCCTGCGATTGCTCCAACCTTTGCAATGCCTCTTTTAAAATAACGGTTCGCTCTTCCACTTTTGCTTCTAATTCAGAGTTTAGCTTGCGCATTTCGTCCGATACTTTTTCAAGCTGCTTTTGTTGTTTGAGCATATTCTGCTCAATTTCTTTTCTGTGGGTGATGTCTACAATAAAAGCAATAACAAAGCGGTGGTTATTTTGGAGATAGGTACTTAAACTCACTTCCACTGGAAAACTCACTCCATCTTTTTTACGGCCATACAACTCGCGTGCATGCCCCATGCTTCGATTTTGTGGATGCCTGTAAAATTCATCCCTCATGTGAATGTGGCTGCGTTTGTAATTTTCTGGAATTAGCATTTCAATTTTTTGTCCCACCATTTCTTCCACCTCGTAACCAAAAATCCTACATGCAGAAGGATTCACGAGGACTATATTTCCAAGGTCATCCGTGATAACAAAACCTTCTGTGGCATTCTCAAAAAGTGAATTAATATGCGACTTATCGTATTGCATTCGCTGGATTAGCTTTTTTATGTACAATACGATTACAGTAGTGAAAAAAATAAGAACAAGAATGTAGATATATCGCATTTCGATCTCAACTGAAAACTGAACTCGTGTAAGCAAAGAGTGTACAATTACACATGCGCCGCTTAACAAACCTGCAATGATTGTCGATTGCCTGTCCTGAATAAAAATGGATAAGAAAATAACAACAAGCAACCCACTTAAAATAATGGTATAGCCGGGAAGGTAATAACTCGATAAAAGAGTTATTATAAAAACACCGAGTGCAATGACCGACGCCTGCTTTCGTGAAAGTTGTGGCAATGAAAAAGGCACAATAAAAATTTTGTAAACTTAATATTTTAGAGTTGTAACAATTCTTTTTCCATTTCTATGGCCTTCGGATAGAGAATGTCATCTTCTAAATGTGTGTGTTGTAACATATCGTTGTGAAATTCGTTTAGTTTATTATAAATGGCCGAAAGATCGGCACAGGCGTTTGACGGGCAGGTATAATTATTAGTAAGTGTTTGAATCTGTTTTAAAATAGAATAGATCACTTCGTGTTCCTTTTCGATGTTGCTCAATGGTTTTCGCAATGTTCGCACAAAAAGGTTGCCATAGGTTTCCTTGCGGCGATGGGTATTTTCGATTTGCCTTATGTAAGGAAAAATTATTTCTTCCTCATGGCGACTATGTTTAACCAGTAACGATACCATGTCGCGAAAAAGAAAAAGGATTTTGTTTACTTCAGGGTTTTCCCTTTTGTGTGTTTCAACGAAAGAGGAAAGAGAAGCTTCCAAAGAAGAAATGGCTGCATGCATATAAGCATGGTGCACATTTATGATGTAATCGATCAGAAAACTAACTTTCCACTCGGAGAAATGCAGCGCATTAGAAATGGTGATATTTTTTGTCGCAACCACCAGCTCTTCTAAAATAGCATTGTAATTAAGATTTTGGGAAGC
The DNA here is from genome assembly GCA_035554655.1 of Flavisolibacter sp. Taxonomy (GTDB): domain Bacteria; phylum Bacteroidota; class Bacteroidia; order Chitinophagales; family Chitinophagaceae; genus Flavisolibacter. The sequence goes on along the minus strand of DATMIF010000018.1, from coordinate 3,829 downwards.
ACAGGTTTCAAGCAATCTGCCGTCGGCAGAGCAAAAGTTGATACCATACTTTTTAAATACATCAGCAGTGCGATAGTCCGACCGCACAATATCAGATATTGTCTTATCAAAATCCTGCACCAACATGGAAACCGTATTAATAAACTTTCTGAGCTTCTGAGATCTTTTGAGAAGGTTCAATACCTATGGCTGTGGAAATGCTCCTGATGAATTCAGTCTTATCTTCTTCAAGCAGACCGCCAATTTTAGTTTCAGACAAAACAGATTTTAAATCTCGTTTTATACTATCCATCTGGAAATGCATCGGACATGGATTATCGGCATTGCATTCCTTAGCCCGGAGCGCACAGGTATCAAAAATTTCAACGCCATCAATAATCACAATCAGATCCATCAATGGCATTTCTAAAGTATGTTCGCTTAACATAAAGCCACCGGAGGGGCCTTTCGTTGAAATAAGGATCTTTTCTTTTGCCAGTTTTTTCATGATCTTGCCCATAAAATGACGTGGCACCGCCAGTTTAGCAGCTATCTCTTCCACCTGCACATAACGCTTTTCGTCTCTCATAACTGCTACATATAGAATGCTTCTTATTGCGTACCCGAACGATTTGGAAAAGATCATAACATCTTATTTAATGTAGACAAATATATCCTTAGTGTTTCCGGGTTGACATGATTTCGGTCAGCTACTGTTTTGACAGTTATCATTAAGGCATAATTTTTTCAGCAAAATTTCCATGAAACGGATATTGTTTGTTTTAAGTATTGCATTTGTATGCTCATGCAATCAGAATGATCAGTCAGGATCAAACTCAAAAATGGTATTAGGTGCGCCTAAAGCATTGGTGACAACCACTCCAAACAACGAAAAACAAAGAGGACCGCTTGCTTATGCACCTAATGTTCCTAAATTACAAGATGGCGATACGGTTGAAGTAAAAATTGATGTAACGCATAAACTGTTTACTGTAAAACGAGATGTGTCGTTTACTGCCTGGCTATATGGCGATTCCTTACCCGGGCCTGTGTTGAGAGTTCGGGTAGGGCAGACGGTAAAGTTTTCAATGACGGACCGGTCCAACGATTCCTCGATGATGAGCATGACGATGGGCGGACAAATGTTACAGCCCATGCCCCACTCAATTGACTTCCATGCAGCGATGGTAAATCCCGAAGACAAATACAGAAGTATTAACCCTGGCGAAACAATTAGTTTTATTTGGACAGCTAACTACCCGGGTGTATTCATGTATCACTGTGGAACGCCGATGGTGCTGCTGCACATGATATCAGGCATGGTAGGAATGGTGATAGTTGAACCCAAGGGCGGCTTTCCGGGTACGGTCGATAAAGAAATTACGATCATTCAAAACGAATACTATTTAAAACAACAAGGCAGTACGTACATACCTGACACGACTATGGCCATGCAGAAACAACCCAATTTCATGGCCTTTAATGGTAAGGTCGCCCAATATGTCATTCATCCTATTCACGTAAAAACGGGAGAAAGAGTTCGCTTATATTTCCTGAACGTTGGCCCGAACAATATTTCAAGCTTCCACATTATCGGGACTATTCTTGATAAAGTGTGGCTGGATGGAAATCCCGCCAATGAATTTACAGGCATGCAAGCCGCGTTAATAGGGCCTGCGCAAGGTGCAATTATGGAATTTGTTCTCCCTGAAAAAGGAAAATATACTTTTGTAGACCATTCGTTCGCCAATGCTACCATGGGAGCAATTGGAGAATTGGTTGCGGACTAATACAGAAGTAAAAAATTCATGATCAACAGAAGAAGTTTTTGGTTAACCCTTGCATTAATCAATTTATCCATCGTTGCTTTTTTAGGATTTGCATTAAGAAGTAAAATCCTTTTCCCGCTTCATTTTCTTGATTACAGCGGATTGTTAAGTGCACACTCCCATTTTGCGTTTGCCGGCTGGGCAGGATTGTGCTTTATCACTTTATTTATTTATGATATTCTACCTGAACCTTTTTGTCGCAAGAAAATTTATCAATGGATTTTAACTTTTGTTGAGATCAGCGGCCTTGGTATGGCATTCGCCTTCCCTTTTTTTGGATACAATGCTTTAACCATTGTACTTTCTACATTATACGTAGTTGCCGTTATTGTATTTGTACCTGTTTTTATAAGAGATGTTTTAAGTACCAACAAAAGTTCAACCATAAAACTTTTAAGTTCGTCGGCACTGATGAGTTTAATGCTGTCGTTACTCGGAACACTTGGATTAACCTATATCATTGTTACAAGATCGGGCGGGTCTTTACTCTACCGGGATTCTATTTACACTTTTTTACATTTCCAATACAATGGCTTTTTTACCCTTTCGGTTTTCGCACTCTTAATGAATTATCTTTTTAATAATACCACCGTTCCAGATAAAAGTGGCAGGCTATTTTCAATTTTTCTATGTCTTTCAATTATACCAGCTCTCTTTCTTGCACTGCTATGGCATAATAAAAGTCTTTTCTATATACTCGCAGCGATAGGTTGTTTTTTTATTTTGATGACACTATTTTACCTGTATAATCTATTAAAGTCCGTTTCTATTGAAAAGCTTTTTTCTTTAAGAATCACGAAGACTTTCTGGATTTTTTCCATTGTGTCCTTCTTGTTAAAAATGTTGTTGCAGGTAGGAACAATTTTTCCCCGACTGGGAAATGCTGTTTATGGAGACAGGCCTGTGATCATTGGCTTTTTGCATTTAGTGTTTCTTGGCTTTATAACCTTTTTCATATTGGCCCTGCTTATTGAAAATGGATATTTTATGTTAAGGAATAAGCTTGTCCTTTTCCCATTCATTATATTTTCCACTGGCATTATTGCCAACGAAGCTTTATTGATGGTACAGGGACTGGGCATACTCTTTCAAACCAACAACGACATTTATAAATGGCTGTTGTGGGGAGCGGCAATCATTCTTTTTACCGGGGCTTTTTTAATTGCAGTAACAAGACTGATAGTTGCCGGGCAACAAAAAAATAAAGCCATCGTGTAAGATGGCTTTAGATAATTTCAAGGTTATGTTCTTATTGTTTCCCGTCGTTTTTGCGCATAAACTCAAGTACTGATCTTGCGTCCTGCTCTGAAAGATTTTGATTCGGCATTTTCACCAAACACACTTCCAGTAAGTTTTGCGCCGCCGTATCTTTTTCCAGCATTTCTTCGGTATTTGTTACAAAGTTCATGATCCATTCAGGTTGTCTTCTGTCTGTAACACCCTTCCATCCTGGGCCTACCAATTTTTCATCGGTAAGTTTATGACATGATGCACATTTTACATTGTAAGTATTTTGTCCTTCGGCTATCATTTTCTCATCGAGAGGATGCGTTAACTGAATGTTTTGATGAGGCCCGATTCCTTTGGGATTGTTGGCATCGCTGGCTGTTGAAGAAGTGCCCGAACTCGTTTCACTAGTTGTAGTACTATCCTGTTTGCCCGATGAGTTATTGCAGGCAACTGTAAAAAAAACGGTACCTGATAAAAATGCAATTAGAATTTTCTTACGATTCATAATAGTTGATTTTTGATTTACAATTTTCTTATGGTTTTTATAAAATTACGTTTCTTATTGATCGTTAGTGCTTGTTTTTTGTATCGACTCACTCTGCCAACCTATCTCCCATTGTTTGGCGTACTGTCCCGCCACAGTTGTCGAATCATTCACGAGTTTGGTTGATTCATCGTGGTTACAAAAATATCTTTCATGTCATACTTTGCAGGAGAGGCTCAAATGTCCTGCCACAATCTTTAACTTGATACAATAGCCTTACCAGTTCTTGATATATTTAGTCGCTTTC